>CAVTFN010000008.1:0-55655 GCA_963734065.1 uncultured Actinomycetes bacterium | reverse complement strand
CCTCCATGGTAAGGAGGGGGTCGACGGTTCGAGTCCGTCAGAGGGCTTCAAAATCCCAGCAAATAGGGATTTGGGTGTTGTCTGTGCTGACTCGCGAGTAAGGAGGGGTCAGCGCAAGACAGAAGAAACTGCCCGTTTGCAGGCCCTTCTTCCTCCTGCAACGGCTCATTTCACCTCGCCGGCGTAGTCGAGGTCGCACCCAGGTCGCACGCTGGCTCTCGCGGGTTTCGGGACGAAATCAGCGAGCCGATGCTGTGTATGTACCTTGACAGTTACGTAACCGCCTTGGTACGTTAGCGGCATGGAAGCTGTTCTGCGGGCGGTCGCCGACGAGAGCCGCAGGACGCTGCTGGAGACGCTGGCCCGCGGCCCGGCGACCGCGGGTGAGCTGGCGGCGTTGCTGCCGATCGCTCGTCCGGGCGTCTCCCGCCACCTGCGAGTGTTGAGGGAGGCGGGGCTGGTCGAAGCTCGCCAGGAGGCGCAGCGTCGGGTCTACAGTCTTCGCCCCGCACCGCTCGCAGAAGTCGATCAGTGGCTTGGCCGCTACCGGTCTCTGTGGGAGCAGCGATTGGACGCCCTGCATACCGAGGTGGCGCGAGGAAAACGCGAACGAAGGAGCGCGACATGACGAGCAACGCGAGTCCGGGCACCCGCATTCTTGGCAGCCTGCGATCAGCAGACGGCGCAGGCGTCGTCCGAATCGAAGACCGCTACGAGACCGACATCGACGACCTCTGGTCGGCAATCACGGATCCCGTCCGCCTGGCCCGCTGGTTCGGCGATGTGGATGGCGAGCTTTCTCGGGGGGGCGAGTTCCGTGTGCGCATCGCCGACGCGGGAGAGCGCACAGGTCAGGTGGAGGCTTGCGAGCCTCCACAGCGGGTCATGGTGACGACCAGGGAAACCGACGAGTCCTACCGCAGAGGACAGGGTGTGCCGCCGTTCGACGCGGTCTGGGAAATCACACTGACCGCCGACGGCGACCAGACCATCCTGGTCATCGAGGTAAAGGGCATGCCCCTGGACAAGATCGCCTTTTACGGAGCCGGCTGGCAGATCCACGCCGAGAACCTCGCCGCGTACCTCGCTGGCCGTGAGCCCGACGACGTCGAGGCACGCTGGCAAGAACTCGTCCCTCCCTATCAGGAGTTGGCGGCAGACATCAGCTGAGCCAGCCGACAGTCTCCGTCGAGATAGGGACCGCGCGAAACCGCGGCACGATGATCCGGTTCGTCGAAGGAGAAGGTGTGCGCGACGCCGGAGGCGCCGGCGGCCGCCGTCGGCTGACGCTCAGCTCGGCGCGGAGGCGTCCATCGCCGCTACGACCGTCGCGAGGCTGGCGCGGTGGACGTCGTCCGGCGTCGGCGGCAGCACGTCGTCCCAGATCACCGCGAAGCCGCTGGCCGTCTGGCGCAGTCCCGTCTGCCGGGCCATAAACCACCAGTGCAGGTGCGCGGAGCCCTCGCCGTAGCGAAGGATGTGGACGCGCTCGACGCCCTCGACCGCGAGGACCGCGCGCTCGACGCGGGCCAGCATGATGCCCATGTCGGCGAGCATGTCGTCCGACAGGTCACGCGGACCGTCGACGTGGACGCGCGGCTCCAGGATCAGGACCACCGGCAAGCCGCTGGGCGGGAAGGACTGCAGTCGCCAGCGTTCGTCGGTCCAGATGTACTCGTCGTCGCGCTTGCCGCACGCGGCGCACGGGCGAGCGCCCTCGCCGTTGCGGTCGGGCTCGGGCTCCAGCGCGCGCAGGGTCTTGGGCGTGACCCCGCCGGCGAACGGCCAGGAGTCCCACTCCTCGACGGCCGGAGTCCGCAATCCGCCGGTGTCGGGCCGGCGTGGATCCTGGGCGTGCTCGGGCATGCGGGGCATCCTAAACCGATGAGTACGATCGACCCGTGGAGTGGCCGGAGCGGTGGTACGCGTGGCGGGCGGGTGACGGCTGCCCGTCGTGTGCGGGGGGCCGGCCAGACGAACTGCCGATGGGCGTGCGGTACTTCGCGGGCGCCGTGGCCGACGCGTACCTCGTACGGGCCGACATCCAGCGAGGGCTGTCGATCGTCGTGTGGCGCGGGCGACATGTCGCGGAGCCGACCGAGCTGAGCGACGAGGAGGCCGCCGCGTACGGCCGCGAGGTGCTGGCCGTCGGCCGCACGGTGGAATCGACGTTCTCGGCCGTCAAGATGAACTACAACCTGCTCGGCAACTGGGTGCCGCACCTGCACACGCACATCGTTCCGCGCTACACCGACGACCTGCGCCCGGGCTGGCCCTTCCCGTTCCCAGAGCCGGACCCGGAGCCGATGCCGGAGGAACGCCTGGCGCGGGACGTAGCGCTGCTGCGCGCGGCGCTCGCACAGTGACCACATGTGCCGTCTCCGCCATGTCCCACGACGGTCGGACGCTGCTCGCGCTCGCGGATCAGCGCTTTCTACAGTCGTGATCGCGATCTATTGCCGCGACCGTCATCCGCCTCACTTCCACGCGAGTTACGGGGCTCCGTCTTGCTCACGCTCGCTAGCCGAGCTCGCCGAAGAAGGAGATGGCGGCTTCGAGAGATTCCACCACGATGCCGACGTTGTTCATCCTCGAACCGTCACGCGACCCCAGTCCTGTCGCTTCGCCACCCCTCAGGCCGAGCGTACCGGCCGGGTTCGGCGTCGGCACGATGACTTCGTCGTTCGTTCCGCGCCGGCTGTCGTGTTCGCAAAGAACGGATCAGGCGAGGGCGCGTTCAAGAGCCGAGCGGTCGGCAGGCTCGCCGTGCGTCGGCAGCACGATCTCCACGGGCCTGTCGAGCAGCGGCCTCAGCCCGGTCGCGACCTGCTCGACCGTGATGCCTTCCGGTAGCCAGCTCGCGGGGATCTCGAGCCCGTTGCCGAGGTTGATCAGCGTATCGCCGGCGATCACTGCGCGAAGCCGCTCGCTCCAGAGCACGAGGTCGAGCTGGCCCTCACGGCCGGGATACGCCTCCATTCCGAACACCGAGTCGCCGATCGCGTAGCGCGTCGCCGGGACGAGCTGGTCCTCGGGGCGATCGGGCGCCGGCGCCCACACCGGGAAGCCGAGCGCGGCGGCGTCGCGCTCGTGCCACGTGGAGGTGAGCACCGTGACCACCTCGCGCGATCCGAACAGCGCGCGCACGTCGTCCGGAACAGCGATCGGGTCGATGAGGATCAGCCGCGCGCCGTCGTCGATTGCGTACGCAGACACCGGCCCTTCCCACTCGGGATGCTTCGCGGTCCAGTGGTACACGCCCTCGGGAAGCATTCTCGGATGCTAAGCAACGACTGTCTCCTCGGCGCTCGGCAACCGCTCCCTGACCAGCGACGCGAAGGCCGTCTGGCTCGAGCCGATGAGTTTTCGGTGGACTGGCGGTCTCTACCGCGGACGAATCCGTAGCGCCTTGACCGTTCACCTGCAGCAACGACACCCGGGAGGCCGCATGAAGCTTCTGCTCACATCCGCCGGCATCAAGAACGCGAGCATCCACGACGCACTGGTTGAGCTGCTGGGCAAGCCGATTGCCGAGTGCGACGCCCTATGCATTCCCACGGCGTTGTACGGGCATCCCTGGGCCGGCCCCCACCAGGCGTGGCGGTGCATCAGCGGGCAGGAGTCTGGCACTCCCACGGTCGGACTGGGCTGGAAGTCCGTGGGAGTGCTTGAGCTCACCGCGCTGCCGAGCCTCGACGCGGAGCGCTGGGTCCCGCTGGTCCGAGAGACGGAGGTCCTGCTCGTCGAAGGCGGCGACGCCGCGTACCTGTGCCACTGGATGCGGGCGTCCGGCCTCGCGGACCTCCTGCCGTCGCTGGACGAGACGGTCTGGGTGGGCGTGAGCGCCGGAAGCATGGTGATGACCCCTCGAGTCGGGGCGGATTTCGTCACCTGGCAGTCACCGGCCGGCGACAGCACGCTGGGTGTGGTCGACTTCTCGATCTTCCCGCACGTCGAAAACCCGGATCTGCCGACAAACACCATGGCCGCTGCCGAACGGTGGGCCGCCGACATCGCGGGTCCGGCGTACGCCATCGACGACCAGACCGCCATCACAGTGGTCGACGGCATCGTCGACGTCATCTCCGAGGGGCAATGGAGACTGTTCACCCCTAGCCTGGAAGCCGAATCGGTCTAGGAGACAACGCGCACCCGGATGTGCCAGTGCTGGGGATTGCACCCGACCGACGACGGGGCCGACCGATCGACTAGCAGGCCGCGGGGTCTTGACTTGAGCGTGGATAACCGGACGCCGGTGTTCAGTAGACCTTGACGATCTTGACCTTGCTGCAGACGAAGCCTGAACCCTTGGGCTGACAGCTGGGGATCGATCTCGAGTTTGTGGTCGACCGAGCCGGAAATGCGATAGCTCGCATCACAGCTGCCTTTGCAGGCGGAGTCGATCTCGGCCTTTACACGGTAGAGGCCGCTCTTGTCGAGGAGAATAGTACGGGGCTTGCTCGGCGTGGCCACGGCTCCGGCAGGAGCGCCGCCGTTCTGGCTGATTAGAACCAAAACCGCAAGCTTCTTCTCGGCCGCCGGGGCCAGGTTCGTCTTGACGGCCACGATCAGCTTGTGGGTGACAACTGCCTCGTTCGTCTTGGCCGCCGCCGGGACTGCAGTCGCGCTCGAGACGAGCGCGAGAACGACGACCGCTGCGACGAGAAATCGACGGAACATGCACCAAGGGTACGGCGCTTGCGTAGTGCCTCGCTAACGGAGTTCGCGCGCCAGGATCGATGTTCCAGGCGGTCTGGATTGTTGGCCTGGGCGAACGTCCTCTCGCCCGAACCCTTCGCCGATCACCTGGTCGAGGTCGCACCAGGGTCGCACGGTGATGCAAACCGCGACGAGACACGACGGCTCGAGCACGCCGACGACACCGCCGATGCCGGCGAGCAGGATCGACTCCGCGAGAAACCGCGTCCGGATCTGGGCCTTTGTCGCACCAAGGGCGCGACGGAAGCCGATCTCCGAGCGGCGCTCCAGAACCGAGATGATCATGATGTTGGTGCTGGAAGGGTTCGTGGCTGTGGATCCGGCTCAGCCTGTTGACCGGTGATGCGGCCGACCATGGCATCGGCCGTCGCGAAAGCTGCCCCGAGGCCCGGCTGCCCCAACACGACCCCGGTGATCGTCGTCCGCTTGCCGTCGATCCAGCTGATCGACCGAAATGCGAAGCAGCCGCCGGCCGCGGCGGTCGAGCCGGTCTTGACGCCGACGAAGCCGTCGTGCCCGAGCAACGCGTTGGTGTTGTGCACGGTGCCGGCGACCGGCAGCGTCGCGCTCGGTGTGGCGACGATGCTCGCGAACACCGGCAGGCGCATGGCGCGATCGACGATGCGCACCTGGTCGGCGGCAGTCGACACGGTGGCGTCGTCGTAGCCGCTCGGGTCGGTGTAGCGGGTGTGGGTCATGCCGAGCGACCGTGCGGTGGCATTCATCCGGGCGACGAACCGGTCCGTCGAGCCGGCGTCCCATCGCGCCAGAACTGCGGCGATGTTGTTCGCCGACGGCAGCAGCAGCGCCTGCAGAGCCTGCCGTTCGGTCAACTGCTCTCCGGCCGCAATGGACACGACCGACTCCTGCTGTCGGCGGCGGCGATCGGTGTCGGAGACATCGGCGTCGGTGAGCGTGATCGTCGGGCCTTCCTGGCCGAGCCGTAGCGGGTGGTCACGGAGCACGAGATTGGCCGTCATCACCTTCGCGACGCTGGCGATCGCAGCCGCGTGCTGGTTCGGGCCGGCCTGAGCCTTCGCCTGTCCTACCTGGACGGCGGCTTGGCCATATGCCGGCCACACCGTGCTGGGCAGCGCTTCGCCGAACGCACCACCGTGCTCACTGCGAAGGACGTCGGTGGATGATGCGGCCGGCGAGGACGAGGACGGCAGCACCTGGAAGCCGAGGGCTGCGGCGATCGCGGCGATGACGACCAGCAGGCCGGCGACACGGATCCAGCGAATCCGAATCCGGCGGGTCGTTGCTCGTGCTGGTTTGCTGTAGGCCATGCCTCCAGCCTCGGCGGCGTGGCGTTGCCAGCACGTATGTGGTTTTCGATATGCCGACGATACGCGCCCGCTCTAGCATCGGAGCATGCGCGTGTTGATCGTCGAGGACGAGCCCTACATGGCAGAAGCCATCCGCGATGGGCTGCGCCTGGAAGCGATCGCGGCGGACATCGCGGGTGACGGCGACACCGCTCTGGAGCTGCTCAGCGTCAACGCCTACGACATCGCCGTCCTCGACCGAGACATCCCCGGACCCACCGGCGACGAGATCGCCAGCCACATCGTCACCTCCGGCAGCGGCATGCCGATCCTCATGCTCACCGCTGCGGACCGTCTCGACGACAAGGCCACCGGGTTCGAGCTCGGCGCCGACGACTACCTGACGAAGCCGTTCGAGCTCCGAGAGCTCGTGCTCCGTCTCAGAGCGCTCGACCGCAGGCGCGCCCACAACAGGCCGCCCGTCCGAGAGATCGCAGGTCTCCGGCTCGATCCGTTCCGCCGCGAGGTCTACCGCGACGGCCGCTACGTCGCGCTGACCCGGAAGCAGTTCGCAGTGCTCGAAGTCCTCGTCGCTGCCGAAGGCGGCATCGTCAGCGCAGAAGAGCTGCTGGAACGGGCGTGGGACGAGAACGCAGACCCGTTCACGAACGCCGTGCGCATCACGGTCTCGGGACTTCGCAAACGGCTCGGCGAGCCCTGGATCATCGCTACCGTGCCCGGCGCCGGGTACCGCATCGACACTCAACTGGACACCGGGCGCGCGGGAGGAGACCGTGGATAGAGCCCCTGGCTTGAGCGTTCGCCTCAAGCTCACCCTCAGCTACGCCGGCTTCCTCATGCTCGCGGGCGCCGTGCTGCTCGTCGTCGGGTACTTCTCCCTTTCGCGTGGGGTGCACCCGGGTGTGATCTTCATGGTGCGCAGCCACACCGACCTCGTGCGCTACTTCGCTCCGAGGGCGGCCGCAGTGTTGGCGTTCCTGCTCGTGTTCGGTCTCCTCGGAGGGTGGATTCTCGCCGGCCGGATGCTCGCCCCCCTGACCCGCATCACGGACGCCACACGCCTGGCCGCGACCGGGTCGCTCTCGCACCGGATCGAGCTGGAAGGCCGTCAGGACGAGTTCCGCGAGCTCGCCGACAGCTTCGACACCATGCTCGCGCGGCTCGAAGCGCACGTCGCCGAACAGCAGAGATTCGCAGCCAACGCCTCCCACGAGCTACGCACCCCGCTGGCGATCACACAGACACTGCTCGACGTCGCCCGCAACGATCCGAGCGGCGACCGCGACACCGGCGAGCTCGTCGACCGCCTCCACGCCGTCAACACCCGGGCGATCGACCTCACCGAGGCACTGCTCCTGCTCAGCCGTGCCGACCAACGGTCCTTCACCCGAGAGCACGTCGACCTCTCCCTCGTCGCCGAAGAAGCCGCTGAGACGCTCCTCCCCCTCGCAGAAGAGCGCGGCGTCACGATCGAGACCTCCGGCGACCTGACCCCCACCCTCGGCTCACCCACGCTCCTGCTGCAGATGGCCACGAACCTCGTGCACAACGCGATCGTCCACAACCTGCCTGAACAGGGCACCGTGTGGGTCACGACCAAGGCTCACCCGGAGAGTGCGGTGCTCACCGTCGAGAACACCGGCGAGCAGCTCACCCCACAGGTTGTTGCCATGCTTGCCGAGCCGTTTCAGCGCGGCGCCAAACGCATACGCACCGACCACGCAGGTGTCGGCCTCGGCCTGGCGATCGTCAAGAGCATCACCCAGGCACACGACGGAACCCTCACCCTCACCCCCCGGGCCCCGGGCGGGCTCCGCGTCACGGTGCAACTACCGGCCGCGCCGGCAACCCGCGTCGCTGCCTGAGGTCCAGCGGGTGGAAGGGCCGCCCTCGAGGGCGACCCTTCCGATTAACAGGCTCGTGCGTCCGACCGCTGCGATCACGCTGCCTTTTCGAGCGCGATCTCGGCCTCGACCGTCTCCTCCTTCGGGGTGGCCACCGCAGCAACCCTCGGCCTCGACTCGACGAAGGCTGCGACGAGCGCCGCGCCCACGAGGGCCAAGCCTGCCAGCGCGTAAAAGGCGACCTGGAACCCGTGTGTGAGCGCCGGGCCGCTGACGGCGAGCACCCCGTGGCTGTCGGCGTAGTGGCTCGTCGCGGTGGCGGCGATCGTCGTCACCGCGGCCAGCCCGACCGAGCCGCCGATCTGCCGGGTGGTGTTGATCAGGCCGGAGGCGACACCCGCGTCGGCAGGCCCGACGCCGCTCAGACCGGCGATCGTCACCGGCACGAACGAGAGCGCGAGCCCGATCCCGCTGATGATCAGCCCGGGGAAGACGTCCCAGAAGTAGTGCCCGCCGGCGGGCATCTGGGCGTACAGCGCCGCGCCGCCCGCAGTGAGCAGCAGGCCGGCGGTCAGCACCGGTCGTGCACCCAGCCGGGTGGTCAGCGCCTGGCTGACGTTCGAGAACACGACGATGGTGACGCTGATCGCGATGAAGGCGACACCGGTTTCCATCGCCGAGTACCGCAGGACCTCCTGCAGGTAGAGCGTCAGCAGGAAGAACTGTGCGAACGCGGTTGCTCCGATCATCAGCATCGCCGCGTTGGCCGCCGAGAGCGTCCGCAGGCGGAAGATCCGCAGCGGCAGCAGCGGCGCCGGCGAGCGTGCCTCGATCCCGACGAACGCCGCGATCAGTGCTGCGGCGGTCGCGAGCAGCCCGATCGTCACGCCGTCGCTCCAGCCATGCACGCTCGTCCGGGTGATCGCGTAGACCAGCACCATCAGGCCGGCCGTGATCGAGGTGGCGCCGGCCACGTCGAAGTGCCTGTGTGCGAGCGCGGCCCGGCTCTCGCGTACCAGCCACGGGGTGACGGCGAGGACGGCTGCGCCGATCGGCAGGTTGACGAAGAAGATCCACGACCAGCTCAGGTACGAGGTGAGGATGCCGCCGAGCAGCACGCCGACGGCGCCGCCGCTGCCGGAGGCAGCGCCCCACACGCCGAGGGCGATGTTCCGCTCACGCCCCTCGCGGAAGGTGGTGACGAGGATCGAGAGCGCGGCCGGGGCGAGCAGTCCGCCGCCGAGGCCCTGGAGCGCCCGGGTCACGATCAGCGCCTGTTCCGACCAGGCGAGGCCGGACAGGAGCGAGCCGAGCGTGAACACCGCCACGCCGGCCATGAACAGCCGCCTGCGTCCGAGCAGGTCGGCAAGGCGGCCGCCCAGGAGCAGCGTCCCGCCGAACAGGATCGAGTAGGCGGTGATCACCCACTGCAGGCTCTCCTGGGTGAAATGGAGGTCGTGCTTGATCGCCGGCAGGGCGACGTTCACGACCGCGACGTCGACGATGACCATGAACTGCGCGGCAACAGTCACCGCGAGAACCAGCCAGCGCGTCCGCTCCGAGTCGGGAGCGACTTTCGTTTTCATCGGTTCCTCCTCTGGACGTTGGTCTCGTCCAGCGACGAACGGACGGCGCTCCAGGGGACAGCCGGCTTCGCCTGTCACTGCCTTGCTAGAGCTCGGCGAGCCGACGCTCGAGGAAGCGGCGCTCCGGCTCCGCCGTCGCGAGCTCGAGGGCCCGCCGGTACGCGGCCCGAGCCTCGTCCGCGCGGCCGAGCCGGCGCAGCAGGTCGCCGCGGGTGGAGTGGAGATACTGGTAGTCGTCGAGCGAGAGCGCGTCGACGATCTCGAGCGCCGCGGCCGGCCCCTCGATCTCGGCGACGGCGACGGCGCGGTTGAGCTCCACCACGGGCGAGCCGGTCAGGCGGGCGAGCTCGCCGTACAGGGCCGCGATCTCGGTCCAGCCGATCGGGTCGTCGGTCTGCACGGAGGCGATCGCCGCCTGGAGGACGTACGGCCCGCGGCCGCGCAAGGCGACTGCCTGGTCGAGGACCGCGCGGCCCTCGGCGATCTGCGCGTCGTTCCAGAGCGCGCGGTCCTGATCCTCGAGCAGGACCAGCTCGCCGTTGACGAACCTGGCCTCACGGCGGGCGTCGTGGAGCAGCATCAGAGCGAGCAAGCCGTGCGCCTCCGGCTCGTCCGGCATCAGCGAGGCGAGCATCCGCCCGAGCCGGATTGCCTCCGCGGCCAGGTCGACCCGGCCTCCGTAGCCCTCGTTGAAGATCAGGTAGACCACCGCCAGCACGGCGGCCAGACGGTCCGAGAGCAGGTGGTCGGCGGGAACTCTGAAGGGGATGCCGGCCGTCCGGATCTTGCCCTTCGCCCGCGTCAGCCGCCGCTTCATCGTCTCCGGAGGAACGAGGAAGGCGCGCGCGATCTCCTCGGTCGTCAACCCGCCCAGGGCGCGCAGCGTCAGCGCCACCTGCGCCTCCAGCGCCAGCGCCGGATGGCAGCAGGTGAAGATCAGCTCCAGCCGCTCGTCCGGGAAGGTCTGCTCCTCCATCTCCTCCTCCACCGCCTCGGGCGGCTCCAGCAGGTGCGTCTTCGCGGCGAGCGTGCGGTCGCGACGAATCCGGTCGATCGCCCGGTTGCGCGCCGTCGTCGTCAGCCACGCGCCCGGGTTGGCAGGCTCGCCGGTCTGCGGCCAGCGCTCGGCGGCGATCGCGAACGCCTCCTGCGCGGCTTCCTCGGCGAGATCGAAGTCGCCGAGGAAGCCGATCAGGTTGGCGAGCACACGCCCCCATTCCTCCCGGAAGACCTGCTCGAGCAGCGCTACCGCTCCACCACCGGCCGCACCTCGACCGCGCCGCCCATCCGCGTCACCGGAATCCGGGCGGCGAGCTCGAGCGCCCGATCGAGGTCGTCGGCCTCGAACAGGTAGATGCCGCCGAGGATCTCCTTCGTGTCGGCGAACGGCCCGTCCGTCGTCAGCGTCTTCCCGTTCTCCACCCGGACGGTGGTCGCGCTCTCCGGCGGCTGCAGCTGCTCCGCGCCGAGAACGCCGGGCTCGTCCATGAGCGCGAGGAACTCGGCCACGAGCGACCGCTGCTCCTCCTCGGGCAGCCGCTCGAACTCTTCCACCGTTCTTCCCGGGTAGATCAGCAACGCGTACTTCATGGCTTCTCCTCCTTCGGACGAAGTGTCACTCCACCGACGAACGGCCGGCCCCAAGGGGGACACCGGCCAGGCCCTCGGCGTCTAGCCATTCCTCGAACGTCGGGCCTGCGAGAGTCGCATCCGAACCCGGAAGCAGAGCACCATTCTCGAGGAGCTCCTCGTCCGGGTCGGCGGGATTGCCCATCTCCTCGACGCGAAGTCCGTCGCCGCGCCGGGAAACCAGCAGTCTCGCGATCTCGGCGAGCCGCTCCTCCCGCGGGCCGCCGATCTCGGGGACGGCTCCGCCGTCGGGCCCCGGCCCACTTCCCGAGACGGTCGCCAGGCCGGCGAGCGCCTCGGCGACGCTCCTGGCCGCCACGAGCTGGGTGCGCATTCGCGGCACGTAGATCACGTCGCCCTGCCTGCCCCACTCCACCATCTGCGGGACGAACTCGTGGAACTGCGTCGCGCGCAGGATTCGCACCGGGATCGGCCCCGCGAGCATCAGCTGCTCGTGCGCGGCCGAGGCCGCGATGAAGCCACCCGTGAACCGGTCGGCTCCCACGATCGAGACCGCCACGATCCGCTGCACGCCGGCAGCCGCGCCGGCCTCCTGCAGGTTGTGGGCCGAGGTCGTGAAGAACGCCGTGGCGGCGTCCTGATCGTTGAGGGGCTGGGTGGCCGCATCGACGACGCTCTCCACCCCGGCGAGAGCCGCGGCGAGCCCCTCCCCGGTGATCAGGTCCACCCCGTTCGAGCGTGAGATCGGAACGACGTCGTGACCCTGGACCTCCAGCACGTCGACGACGTGGCGGCCGACCCTACCGGTCGCGCCCGTGACTGCGATCTTCCTTGCTGACTGCATGACTGCCTCCTCTCGATCGTCGTTTCGTGGAACGACGATCGAGATTCACGTCAGGGGACAGCTCGCGCAGTCCTCAGCCGCTGGAGCACTTCGTCCACCCGCGCGAACCCGCCCTTCGCGCCCTCTTCGACGCCGTACTGCATCGTCGTGTCGCGCTCCTCGATCGAGGCGAAGCTCATCGTCTGGGTCAGCTTCGTCCGCTCGCCGAGGTCCTCGAACTCCAGCGTCTGCAGGTGGTTCTGGAACGTCTGCACGAGGCGCTCGGGCGGCTCGACCTCGCGGAACTGGCCCGCGACGACGCCGAACGCCGTGCGGAAGCGGTAGGTGCCGCCGGGCCGAACGTCCATCTCCTCGACGACCGTGCCGTCGCCCCACCATTCGGGGATCAGCTGCGGGTCCGTCCAGACCGAGAAGACGTGCGCGCGCGGCGCATCGAAGACCCGCTCGACCCGGATCTCGAGCTCGTTCGGGGTGGTGACCGTCGTCTCGTTCATCAGCCGATCGCCTTCTTCACGAGCGCGCCGATCTTCTTCTCGTCGCCCGCGGTCAGCTTCGTCAGTGCGTAGGCGACCGGCCACATGGAGCCGTCGTCGAGCTTCGCGCTGTCGTTGAAGCCGAGCATCGCGTACCGCTCCTCGAACTTCCCCGCGTCGCGGAAGAAGCAGACGACCTTGCCCTCCCTGGCATACGCGGGCATCCCGTACCAGGTTTTCGGCGTCAGGTCCGGGGCTGTGGACGTGATCAGCTCATGGACCCGCTTGGCGATGGCGCGGTCCGGCGGCGACATCGCGGCGATCGCGGAGCGAACGGCGCTTTCTCCGTCCGTCTTGCTCTTCAGCTCCTTCGCGCGCGCTCTCATTGCAGCCTTCTCCTCGGCCGAGAAGCCTTCCTTCTTCCTGGCGGTGCTCATCGGACTCCTTTCGTTCGTTCGACGACCTGCGCGAACCGGTCGAGCCGCCGCAACCACGTGCTGATCCCCTCGAAGGCATAGGGCGCGAGCATGCACCTGCGGACACGGCCGACCTTCTCGGTCGTGACCAGCTCCGCCTCCTCGAGCAGCCGGACGTGCTTCTTCATTCCCGTCAGCGACATGCCGAAGGGCGCGGCGAGCTCGCTGATCGTCGCGCTGCCGAGGCCGAGCCGTTCGAGAACGGCGCGGCGGGTCGGATCGGCGAGGGCGGCGAAGGCGCGGTCGACGGTCGTCAGATACTGAACCATCAAGTTCACTATAGCGTATTCGACTCCTCGTTCACGAGGCGGTTTCACGAATCGGACGGCTCGAGGCTGCTGCCTCGTCCAGGTACCGGTGAACCTGCTGGATCACGACCGCGCCCTCGCCGACGGCCGAGGCGACGCGCTTGACCGACCCGGCCCTGACGTCTCCGATCGCGAACACGCCCGGAAGCGAGGTCTCGAACAGGTGCTCCCCGCCCCCCGTGAGGATGAACCCCCGCTCGTCGCGCTCGACCTCCTGCGGAATCCAGTCGGACCGCGGCCAGCCACCGATGAGGACGAACACCGCGTCGGCATGAACCACCTCCCGAGCGCCCGACGGGCCGCGGAGAGTGAGCTCCTGGAGCCGCCCTTCGCCCACGGCACCGACGATGGTCGTCGAGAGCTTCACGTTGACGCCGGCGGCCTCGATCTCGTCCTGCAGATACTGCGACATGTTGTCTGCGAGGGACGGACGCCGGCAGACGAGCGTCACGTCGGCGGCGTAGCGGCTCAAGTCCGCGGCCGCCTGCCCGCCCGAGTTCCCGGCGCCGACGACGAAGAGCTTCGCCCCCGCGAACTGCTGCGCATCCGAGCTCGAGTAGCCGTAGAAGACTCCGCGTCCGCCGAAGTCCTCGAGCGCCGGAATGCCGAGCCGGCGATAGGCGACGCCTGTGGCAAGAACGACACTGCGAGCCTCGATCTCCGACCCGTCGGAGACGGCGACGGCGTGGCCTCCGTCGTGCGTCTGGAGTCCCGCCACCTCGCGCATCAGCAGAAAGTTCGTGCCGAAGACCCACGCCTGCTGGTAGGCGCGCGTCGCGAGCTCGCCGCCCGCGATGCCGCGCTGGAAGCCGAGGTAGTTCCGGATCCGGGCGCTCGCGCCCGCCTGCCCGCCGATCGACTCGCGCTCGACGACGAGCGCCCGCAGCCCCTCCGAGGAGGCGTACACAGCCGCCGCCAGGCCGGAGGGGCCTGCGCCCACGACGACGACGTCGAACGGACCAGAGTCCTGTTCGAGCCGGGTCGGAACCCGGTAACCCTTCTCCGCGAGGTCCTGGTTGGACGGATCGACGAGGATTCTGTCGTCGGGGAGGAGGACGATCGGCTCGCTCGATTCGTCGCGCCCACACACGGCGAGCAGCCGCCGACCCTCCTCGGAGTCGCTCCCGTGGAATGCGTGCGGAACGCCGTTCCGGGCGAGCAGGTTCCGCAGCTCAAAGCCGCGCGGGGACAAGCGCTCGGCCACGACGGTCAGCTCGCGGCGGCCCTTGTCCGTTGCGCGCCTCCACTCGTGCAGGAACTCGCAGATCGTCCGGTGGAACAGCTCGTCGGGCTCGCTCCACGGCTTCAGCACGTAGTAGTCGATGTGGCCGCGAGTCATCGCCTCGCGGATCACGACGGCTGTCTCGTGGTCCCCCCAGGCGCCGAACTCGATCAGCAGGCCGCGCTTCGCCTGCGGGTGGAGGTCGCTCGTCCGTTCGAGCAGAGCCTCGCCGCGCAGACGCTCGTCTCCGCGGGCAGCCAGGACAACGGCGACGCGGTCTCCTGCGTGGCGCATCGCCTCGAGCTCGCCGAGCGCGCTCTCGACCGAGCGTTCGCAGACGATCCGGTAGTCGCGGTCGTACCGCCCGAGCTCGCCGGCGATCCGACCGATCGCATCCTCGTCCGGATCGACCGCGACGATCGCCGGCCGCTCGTCCCTCACGCTGCCAGACGCCTCGACCACACCGAGATCATGTCGATTCAGCCGGTTCCGTCGATTCGGCCGGATAGCACGGCAGGCCGTCGTCGGCGGCGACCATGAAGTCCGGCACCCGGTGATCCATCGACCGCCCTCCGGTCATCAGGTGGCGCACCTCCCAGCCCCGCATGACGAGGACGTCGGCAAGCACGCGGCGGTGGCAGCGCCACCACTGGGCCTCCGCGCACATGACGGCCACACGTCCGCGTGCGGCGAGCTCCTCGAGGCGCGCCAGGCCCTCGGCGAACTCGTCCGAGCGGAGGTGGTCTGCGTAGCCGCGGAAGCCGGCGATCCGCCAGCCGTCGTTGCACGACCCGGGCAGAACCGGCCGCCGGCCGCCGAGCGCAGCGAGATGCTCGTAGCCGATCCCCTGCTCCGCCAGAGCGGCGGACAGTGCCCCCGCCCCGTACTGCGGATACCGGCGCGACCCCGCGAACCGGCGCACGTCGGCCACGTGCTCCACCTCGGCGGCATGCAGCAGCTCGAGGAACTCCTCGATGGGATGCGTCGAATGCCCGACGGTGAGCATCGGACAAGGGTGCCCGATGAGGGCGCCCGGCGTGGCCCACCGGACGCCCTCGGCCATCCGATACTCGAGCGACTACCCGTGCGAGTGGCTCGCACGTGCGGCCGGGCGAGGCTCCGGCCGGTCGGCGACGAGAAGCGCCGAATAGGCAGCCGCGAACCCGGTCCGCCAGCTCGGATAGCGCGCCGTCCAGCCGAGCTCGCGCTTCGCCTTCGCGTTCGAGGCTCCGCGCGCGTCGGTGGACAGCACGACCACGAACTCGCCGGCGAGCAGCCGTGCGAGCCAGACCGGCAGATGCCGTGGCGGCTTCGCTCCGAGGAGCTGGGAGAGCACCGGCAGCCATTCGCGCACCGACGCCGGATCGTCGTCGACGACGTTGTAGATCGCCGGCCCGTCGTGCTCCACAGCGAGAGCGGTTGCGGCGGCGGCGTCGTCGAGGTGGATCCATGACCAGATGCCGCCGCCGTCGCCGACGATCGGGAACTGCCGCTTGCGGACCGGCTCGATCAAGCCGTCGTTGGCGGCGCCGTAGAAGGCGCCGTAGCGCAGGACGATCCCGCCGAAGCCGGTAACCGCCTGCTCGAGGTGGTCCAGTGCGGCAGCACTCTGCCGGAAGCTGGCCGGCGTCGCGGTTTCGACCGGATCGTCCTCGGTCTTGACGGGCCCGCCCTCGCGGGCGTACCGCGAGAAGACGGCGACGCTCTGCGCGACGAACCGGCGCACGCCGGCCTCGCGGGCAGCCGCGAGCAGGGCGTCGGTCCCCGTCGTTCGGAGCTCGTTGGTCGTGCCGACCACCTGGTCCATCTTGCGGGAGAACTTGACGTCCGCCAGCGCGGTCGCCTCGTGGACGATCGCCTCTGGCTCTGCCTCGAGCACGGCCTTGCGCACCGCGCGCGCGTCGAGCAGGTCGAGCAGCACCGGCTTCGCGCCGAGCGTCCGCAGCAGCTCAGCGCTCGCGGGCGAGTGATGGGTACCGACAACCTCGTGGCCTAGGTCGATCAACTGTGGAACGAGCCGGCTGCCGATCGCGCCGCTCGCACCTGTGACGAAAACACGCATCGTGCCCCCCTTCGGTCACAGCCCGCGGGTTTCGCGGGTCTACCTTGGTGACACGCTGCTCTGGAGGTATGTGACATGGATCAGCAGGAATGGCTCGCCGGACAATTCGAGGATCAGCGGCCGCACCTCCGCGCAGTCGCCTATCGGATGCTCGGCTCGCTCGCGGAGGCCGACGACGCCGTCCAGGACGCCTGGCTGAGGCTCAGCCGCAGCGACACGAGCGAGGTCGAGAACCTCCGTGCCTGGCTGACGACGATCGTTGCCCGGGTGGCGCTGAACATGCTCCGCTCGCGCAGGACGCGGCGCGAGCAGTCGCTCGACGTCCACATTCCCGACCCGATCGTCGATCCCGCCGACGGCACCGACCCCGAGCACGAAGCGCTGCTCGCCGACTCGATCGGGCTCGCGCTCCTGGTCGTGCTCGAGACCCTGACCCCGGCCGAACGGCTGGCCTTCGTCCTGCACGACATGTTCGCGGTCCCGTTCGAGGAGATCGCGCCGATCGTCGAGCGCTCGCCCCAGGCGACGCGCCAGCTCGCCAGCCGTGCGCGCCGCCGAGTCCGCGGCGCCGCCCCGGTGCCGGACGCCGACCTCCAGGCCCAGTGGGAGGTGGTCGAGGCGTTCCAGGCGGCAGCCCGGAAGGGCGACTTCGACGCGCTCGTCGCCGTTCTCGACCCCGACGTCGTGCTCAGAGCGGACGGCGGCACGACCGGCCTCTCGCGGCACGTGCAGGGGGCGGAGGCCGTCGCCGGCCAGGCGCTGTTCTGGGAGCAGCAAGCCGACCTGACTCTGCGGCGGGTGCTCGTCAACGGCATCCCCGGAGTCGTCGCGATCCGCAACGGCAAGCCCTTCTCGGTCGGCGCCTTCACCGTCGAGAACGGAAAGATCGTCGAGATCGACTTCCTCGCCGATCCCGAGCGCGTCGCCCGGCTCGACCTCACCGTCCTCGACGACTAGGCCGCGAGACCGCGTGAGGTCGAGCGCACGTCTAGGCGATCGCCTCGTCGACGGCGGCCGGGTGGCGGTCGCCCCGGTGACGGACGAGATACCAGGCCTCGACCTCGCCCTTCCCCTTGACGGCAATCGGGCCGCGCGACTCGCATTCGAAGTCGTCGGCGAGCAGTTCGTAGGTCGCGCGGGTGATCTGGATCCGCCCCGCCGTCCCGTGGGACTCCATGCGACTGGCCGTGTTCACGGCATCCCCCCAGAGGTCGTAGAGGAAGCGCTTGCGGCCGATCACGCCGGCGACCACGGGGCCGGAGTTGATGCCCACCCGCAGCTCGAGGCCCGGGCGTCCGACCTCGTCGTCGGAGCGCATCGCCTCGAGCATGTCGAGCGCCATCAGCGCGAGCGCGTGAGCATGGTCGGTGCGTGGTGTCGGGACGCCTGCGGCGACCATGTAGCAATCGCCGATCGTCTTGATCTTCTCGAGCCCGTGCCGCTCCGCGAGGTCGTCGAAGCGGCTGAACAGCCGGTCGAGATACCCGACCACCTCGGCCGGCGGGAGCCGCTCCGACCAGGGCGTGAAGTCGACCACGTCGGCGAACAGGATCGAGGCCGACCCGAAGTGATCTGCGATCAGCTGAGTCCGGGCCTTCAGCTTCTCGGCGATCGAGCGCGGCAGGATGTTCAGCAGGAGATTCTCGGCCTTGGCCTGCTCCTGCCGGAGCGCGGCCAGCGCAGCGCTGCGCTGGCCGGCGAACACGGCGAGCAGCGTGAACACGATCGTGCCGCCGACCGCGATGTTCAGGGCCAGCATCGTGGTCGTGAACCACCTGGGCAGCGGCGCCCAGACCGGGCCGATCACCTCGCCTGCGATCCCCGAGCCCAGGAACACGACCAGGTACGCGACGTACCAGCGGACCGCCGACCGGACGTCGCTGAACACGAGCGCCCCGAGCGGCGCGAGGATCCCCCACAGGCCGACGCCCCCGGAGGCGATGAACCCGCCGAGCGGGATCATCGACAGCGTCGGCGCGAGCAGGATGTCGACCTGGCCGACCCGGAGCAGCCGCGGGAAGTCGCGCGTGCGCGAGAACGCGGCGATCCCGCCGAGCAGGACGCCGAAGTACACGAGCGGAACGACGCCCACCGGCGATCCGAGTGCGAGATAGAGCGCCCCCCAGAGCGCCGCGACCGGGAGAATCAGCACCGAGATCAGGACCAGCAGCGCCTTTCGGGCGCGCAGGTCGTCGTCGTCGAGAGGGTCTGCGCCGACGAGCGCCAGGCGCGCGGTGGCGCGATCCGCCGTGGCGCGGATCCAGGTCAGGGGGTGCATCCGGAGACGGTACTCGTGGACGGTCAGGCGTCGATGTACCTGTAGAGATACATCCCGATCGGCCGCTCGAGGTCGTTCACGAACGCGTGCATCTCGTCGTCCGGCGCCGCCCGGTCGAACCTTCCGTCAGCGTCCTCGACGAAGCTGTCGAGCGAGGCGATCGCGGAGTAGATCAGCTTCGCCATGCCGGTTCAGACTGCTTCCCGGTCCGCGAATCATCGGTCGTTTGTCGCGACGCCGCCAGGTCAGGCGGCCTCGGACGATGCCTCGCCGCGCAGGTCGAGGAGATCTCGGACCTGCCGGTCGAGCTCGCGGGCGGCGGCGGGCGTGACCGCGCCGCCGCCCACGGCACGGGCGAGCTTCGGGTAGAGGCTCGACAGGTACCAGGCCTGGAGCTCTCCGCGTGGCCCGCGCCGTGTGGGTCCGTTTGCATCCACCCCTGCAGGGTCGCTCAGTCGCCGTCGTCCCCGCGTACGGTGCTCAGGCTTTCGCGGGTACGGCTAGCCGCACTCTGCGGCGCCGATGGCTACGAGCCGAGGAAGCGCAGGACGGCGAGCACGCGGCGGTGGTCTTCGCGCGCAGCCGGGAGGCGCAGCTTGGTGAAGATGCTCGTCACGTGCTTCTCGACGGCACGCGGGGAGATGAAGAGCCGCGCTCCGATCGCCTGGTTCGACCTGCCCTCCGCCATCAGCTCGAGCACTTCCCGCTCGCGCGGCGAGAGCCATTCGAGCGGGTCGTCGCCCCGGTCGCGCCCCACCAGCTCCGCGACGACGAGCGGGTCGAGCGCCGACCCTCCCTCCGCCACGCGCCGGACGGCCGAGATGAACTCGTCCACGTCCCCAACACGATCCTTGAGCAGATAGCCGAGCCCCTGCGCGCTCTCGGAGAGCAGCTCCACGGCATACGTGTGCGCGACGTGCTGGGAGAGCACGAGGACGCCCGTCTCCGGATGCTTGGCCCGGATCTCGCGTGCAGCCCGGATTCCCTCGTCGGTCTGCGTCGGCGGCATGCGGATGTCGACGATCGCCACGTCCGGGTGGTAGCTGCGCACCTTCAGCATCAGCTCGTCGGCGTTGCGGGCCTGCCCGACGACCTCGATCTCGGCCTCCTCGAGCAGCCGCGCGAGCCCCTCCCGCAGGAGGGTCGAGTCGTCGGCGACCACCGCGGACAGCCCTCCCTCCCGCAGCCGCACGTTCCGGAGGGGCGGAAACTCCTCCGGAAGGTCGTCGGCGATGAGCTGGAAGATCCGCTCGGCGTCACGCAGGCCGCGGAACTCGAACTCGCCGAGCTCCCGCGTAGCTACGCCGAGCTCGGACGTCGCCTCCTGCGAAGCCAGGATCTGTCCGCCGTGGCCGGCCTGGCAGATGCGCGAGGCCCGGTGGACGTCGAGGCCGACGAACCCGTCGGCTGCCCGCTCCGCCTCGCCGCTGTGCAGGCCGATCCGCACGCGCACGCGCTCCTCGTCCGGCCATGAGCGGGCGGCGAATGCACGCTGGATCTCGAGCGCGGCCAGGGCGGCCGCACCGGGCTCGGAGAAGACGCAGAAGAGCTCGTCGCCGCGGCAGTCGACCTCCTCGCCGCCCGCTTGCGCGATCGCACTGCGCTGCAGCTCGCGTGTCTCGGCAAGCACCCCCGCGTAGCCTCCGCCCAGGCGATCGGCGAGACCGCTGGAGTCCTCCACGTCGCTGAAGAGGAAGGTGAGTGTCATCGCTCCAGCTCGACCGCAGCAAGGCTTTCCGTCCGGACGGGAAGCTCGACCCTGATCAGCGTGCCGCGACCGGGCCGACTCTCGAGCCCCAGGACGCCGTCGAGTGTGTCCACCCGATCTCGAAGCCCTCGGAGCCCGGACCCACGATCGGCATCAGCACCGCCGACACCGTCGTCCGAGATCTCGATCGTCACCAGCCCGTCGGGGCGCGCGACCCGAACCGACGCACGAGACGCATGGGAGTGCTTGACGACGTTGGCGAGCGCCTCCGAGACCGCGTAGTAGGCAGCGGTCTCCACAGGCTCGGGCAGGCGCTCGGGCAGCCGGACGTCCAGGGCGACGGGGAGCGGCGTGCGCGCGCCCAGGACTTCGAGCGCTGCTTCGAGACCTCGCTCCGTGAGCACAGCCGGGTGGATTCCCTGTGCGATCTCGCGCAGCTCCGTCAGCGCTTCGCCGAGCTCCTCGGTGAGGGTCTCGATCAGCCGCCCCACCTCGTCCGGGCTCGACTTCAGCTCGGCCTGGACGAGCCGGAGCCCCACCATCAGCGCGACGAGTCGCTGCTGCGCCCCGTCGTGGAGGTTGCGCTCGAGCCTGCGCCGCTCGGTGTCGCTCGCCTCGATGATCCGCAACCGCGAGGCGGCCACCTCGTCTCGTGCGTCCGCGCTCGCGACCGCGAGCCCGACCAGCTCCGCGAACGCCTGGAGCCGCCGTTCCGTTTCGAGCGGGAGCACCTCTTCCTCGCGGAGCGCGACGACCAGCGCGCCCCAGGTGTCGCCTGCGACTGCGATCGGCACGCCGACGCTGCCGCGGAAGCCGAGCGCTCGCAGCTCGACCGCGCCGGTGCCGGCCAGCTCGGTGTAGTCGGACCTCGCCGGAGCTCCGGTTCGCTGCACCTCGAGCGCCGCGCCGGTTTCGAGCTCGACGACGTTACCGAGCTCGAACCGGCCGGTGGGCTCGCCGAACTTGCCGACGATCGTCGACGTCTGCGCGTCCTCGAAGCGGTGGAGCACCGCCGTCCGCAGCTCGAGCAGTCGGCAGACCTCCTCCGTCACCGTCTGGAACACCTGCTCGGGGGCGGCGTTCCCGGCCACGAGCGTTGCCACACGCCGGAGCGCGGCCTGCTCCGCCGCCAGTCGCTGCTGCTCCGCCTCGGCCCGCCGCTGCTCGGTGAAGTCGCGCGAGATCGCCACCACCTCGCCGTCGCCGCTCGGGACGATCCGTGCCTCCTTCCAGTGCGCAACGCCGCGGATCGCCAGCTCGTACTCGATCGCGCCGACGGTGCCGCTTTCGAGCGTGCGCTCGATGCAAGCGAGGACGTCGTTCGCGAGGCTCTCGGGAACGAGATCGCGGACGTTACGCCCGATCATCTCCTCCGGCGGGCCGAGCTGGGCCGTGTTGGCGTCCGGGCGGATGTCCAGGTAGGTGCCGTCGCGCGCCACTCGGAGCATCGTGTCGGGAATGGCGTCGAGCAGGGCACGGTTGCGCTGCTCCGCCAGCTGCGCGTCGTGGAGCGCGCGCTCGTTGGCGAGCGCGAAGCCGGCAGCGGCGCTCACGGCCTCGAGCAGCTCCTGCCGCAACCTCAGTGAGCGGTCGTGGACGAGCACCCCGATCGTCGTTCCCTGATAAAGGATCGACGTCGTCACCTCGACGCCGCCCGGCGGCGGAAGGACGAGCGGTGCGCCGGCACCGTCGACGTACCCCCCCTCGGGCCGGAGGCGGCCGAGGCGGAGCGACGGATCGCCCAGTGCCCGCCGCAACGCGTCTTCGAGGTCGGGTGGCCGGTCGGGGTCACGGAGCTCCAGGAGCAGGTCGCCCACCGCTCCCCGCGAGAGCCGCTCCCGGACGAGCATCGCGAGGAAGGCGCCCGGAAGCGCGAGCGCCGCGAGCAGCCCCAGTCCGAAGCCGACGAGGCCGGCGTGCGACGAGAGCGGCGCGAGGAAGAGCCCGAGGGAGAAGAACAGCAGCGCGAACGTGCCCCCGACGAGCACCGGCACCAGCTGGCGCCGCGCGGCCGGCGTCGCCGCGCGGGCACGACGGGTGAGAACGATCACCACCGCCAGCGCGATCGCGACCGCGATCGCCGCCTCGAACTCCTGGAGGCCGGTTGCGAGCGCTGCGTGCGCGTCGACGAGCGCGAGGTTGCGCGGATGGTCGCTGTGGTAGCGGGTCAGCGGGTCGAAGAGGACGGCGGCGACCTGGAGCGCGAGCACGTCGAGGTACGCCGCGACCGCCAGCAGCCGGGCGCTCCGCGAGCGCAGCCGGCCGCTCGGGAACGCCAGAAAAGCGTGCACCAGCAGGGCGAAGACGACGTTCGAGGCGAGCACGCCGATCGTGTAGGCCGCGGCGCCGTTCGCCTCGTGCAGGACGCTGATCAGCGACGCGAAGCCGACCGCGGCGAGGAGCAGACCGAAGCGCGCGTACGGCTGCAGCCGTAACGCGACTGCTCCCGTGCCGACGAACGTCAGGCACACGACCGCCGTGACCAGCGACTGGGCAACCGGGTGCGGCGAGATCTTGCTGACGGCGATCACGTAGACCGCCCCGCCGGTGGCCGCGAGCCCGACGGCGAACAGGAGTGCCGGTTCCCCCCAGGTCACCGCGGCGGGCCTGTCGCGCGCGTGGCTCAGCCGGGTCACTCCAGAAGTCTTCCCAACGCGGCGCCGGAAAGATCACCCTTCGAAAGGAAGCCGCGCGCCCCGCTCGCCTCGATCAGGGACCCGTACGACGAGCGGTCGCGACTCGACACGAGCACGATCTCGAGTTCCGGATCGCTCGCCAGGAGGCGTTCCGCAACTGCGAACCCGTCCAGGTCGGGAAGCTGGATGTCGAGGAGGACGAGGTCCGGCCCGACCTCGCTCGCGAGAGCGACTGCAGATGCACCGTCTTCTGCTTCAGCGACCACCTCGTACCCCTCGGCAGCCAGCAGCGCGCTCGCGCTGCGGCGAAAGCTCGGATGGTCGTCGACGACGAGGACGCGCCGTGGCGGCCGAAGCTGATCGCCCGCCGCCCGGTGCGCCACGTTCATCGCGACCCCCTTCGACGGCACCTTAGTCGCACTCCGGCTCCCGGTGACGATGCTTCATGCAGCCGTTTGCTCATCCCTCGTGCGATTCGGCCGCTGCCCTCCGCTCGCCGGCGACGGTCATCGGACGGCCGCGCCGGCAACCGTACGCGTACGGATGATGGAACGCCTCCAGCGCGTCGCGCGGGTCGACGGCGATCCGGAACGCATCGTTCGTCCGCGCGTCCTCGACCGCGACGAACACGCGACCCGTGCGCGCGCTCCAGAGGAGCGTCACGTCGAAGCCGTCGCCGCTCCGGTGGTCCAGCTCGCGCAGCTCCGGATGTTCGCTCTCGACCGCCATCGCACCCTCCTTGCCTTGGCTTTCCATGTCCTCGACGCAGGCTGCCAGGCAGGGAGCCGCTTGCCAGTGGGGCGGGCCGACATTCGAAGGTGCGGAAAACCCCACTCGCAGCGTCAGGCCCTCGCGCCGGTCCTCATGCACCGATCCCCGGGTCGCGGTGCACAGGTCCAGGATCGCCGCTCGACGGGGTCGGCGCCGCGCGGGCGATGTCAGACGGGTCTTCGCCGGTGACTCAACCGGTCACGTCGGCATTCATCGTTTCCTCATCTGGCGGCGCTACCGTCGTTCCGCTTGGCTCCGACGCTCGTTGCTTTCCGTCCACACGCGCTCCCTCGGGAACGTCGGCGTCTCCCGCGCGGGGCCGCCGTCGCCGCAGGAGGCGCCCTGGTGGTCGCCGCCGGCGTCATGGTGCTGCTGCACCGCGGGCAACTGACCGGCAGTGTCGCGCTGATCCAGGACGCCAACCTCGCGTACCTCTGGCTCGCGGCGGTCGCCTTCCTGGGCTCGCTCGTGGCGAGCGCCGGGGCCTGGCGGACCACCCTCGGCGGCTGCGGCAGCCGCGTCGGCCGCCTCGACGCCTGCGCCCGCTACGGCGTCGGCTCGCTGCTCAACTCGTTTCTGCCCGCCCGTCTCGGCGATGCGGCCCGCGTCACCCTCTTCGCCAGGACGCTTCCCGCCGGCGACGGCGTCCTGCTCGTCAGCGCGGGCGCGTTCGCGGCGATCGAGGTCGCTCACGTCGCTGTGCAGGCCATGCTCGTCGCGGTGGCGTCGGCCGTCTACGGGCTCCCGCTCGTGCCGGTCGCGGCAGCCGCCGGCGCCGCCGCGGGGCTCATTGCCCTGGCAGTGCTCCTGCGGGGCCGCCTGGAGCGATGGCGGATCCGGCGCCTGTTCGAAGGAGCCGATGCGCTGCTGCGCGACCGGCGGCGCGGCGCCCGGGTGATCGGATGGCAGCTCGCGGCGACGAGCTGCCGCATCGGCGCCGCGGCCGCGGTCGCAGCCTCGGTCGGTGTCCACTCGCCGCTGACCGTCGCCCTGATCGTCACCGCCGCCCTCGATCTCGCCGGCATGCTCCCGTTCACGCCGGGGAACGTCGGCGTCACGAGCGCAGCGGTCGCCCTGGCACTCGAGCGGGCAGGCGTCGACCCGACGGCCGCGATCGCAGCCGGGCTCGTCCTCTACGCCGTCCAGACGCTCGTCGGAGTCACCTACGGCCTCGCCTCCACCGCGCTCGTCGCCTGCGAGGCGGCGCCGGCCCCCACCCGGCGGCGCCTGCGCTTCGCCCTGGCGGGTGCGGCACTGTGCGCCGCGGCGGCATCAGGGGCAGTGCTCCTGCCCGTCATCGCCTGACGCCTGGCGGAGCCCGGTCGACGAGCCTTCAGCGGCTGTAGCCGTTCCTCGCGAGGAACGCCCGCAGGCGGTGGAGGTACGTCGCGGCGGTGTCGGGGCCGTCGTACGTGTGAGCGAGCTCCCCGCGGGCGGCGGCCCTGCGCAGGACAGCCCAGCCGTCGTCGGCCTCGCCGAGCAGGTACCGCTCCGCCAGGTAGGCGGCGAGGATGCCGCGCACGGAGCGATCGGAGCGTCGCTCGGACCGGTAGTCGGCCAGGTGTCGCTTCGCGCTCGCCCGGATCAGCGCCGAAAAACTTCTGGTCGCGTCGACGAACCGGCCGTCGGCGAACGTCCAGACCTGGACCGGAAAGGCGCTGTCGGCGAAGCTCGTGAAGGCGTACGCGAATCGGTCGTCGCCGCTCACGAATTCGAGGCGGCCGTCCGGGCCGAGCTCGCGAAGACGCGGAGGCGTGTCGCCCCAGAGGTGCGAGGCGCGAACGTATGTCTTCGCCGCCGGGTCGTACCGAAAGACCACCGTGTAGAAGCAGCAGTGCGCACCGCCCCAGTACAGGTCGACGACGACCTCGGGATCGCCCTGCTTGTCCAGGCGACGAATGTGAATCGCCTTCTCGTCGGGGCCGGCGAACGTCGGGGCGACGTCGTAGCCGGGACGAAGCGGTCGCAGCGAGAACGCGAACCGCCGTCCGTCGGCTCGGACGATCGTCACCCGGCCGTCCATGTAGTGATGCGGTAGCTCCCCGCCCGTCTCCACGTACGAGAAGGTCGTCGTGAGCCCCGGCGTGCGCGCGACTTGCGAGTGGTGCCGGTCGCCGGTCGCACCGCCGGCGATTCCGGGCACAGCCAGGGCCAGGACAGCCACGAAAAGTGTGCGACGCGCGGTCACGACTCGCCGAACGCGTACCGCCAGAACTCGCGCATCAGCGGCGTCGACGTCGGGCCGGTCATCATCACCTGGGTGAGCAGGACGCCCACCGTTCCGGTCGACCGCAGCACGTGAGCCGTCGTGCCGGTGCCGCCGGTCCAGCCGTAGCCGCCGTCGTCCCGGACCGCGCCGCCGTAGCCCCAGCCGGCGCCTTCCAGGAACAGCGACGACGCATCGCGCTGCCCCTGCGTCAGGTGGTCGGTCGTCATCAGGCGCACCGACTCCGGCGACAGCAGCCCGCCGCCGTCCGCGAGCAGCATTCGTCCGAAGCGGTGCAGATCGGCGAGGGTCGAGACGAGGCCGCCGGCGCCGGAGGGAAAGATCGGCGGCTCCACCCAGAGGCCTTCGTCCGGCACCACGAAGTCCCAGCCGTGCTGGGTCGGCAGGCGGTCTCGCTTCTCCGCGGGGACGTAGAAGCCGGTGTCGACCATCCCGAGCGGCTCGAAGATGCGGTCGGCCAGGAAGTCGGGCAGCGACCGCCCCGAGACGCGAGCCACGAGCACGCCCTGGATGTCGGAGCAGGTGTTGTAGAGCCACGCCTCGCCCGGCTGGTGAAGCAACGGCACCCGCGAGAGCGTGAGCAGCCACTCGTCGGGCGCCTCCCCCGGCCCGAACACGGGAAGCTTCGCGAAGAGCTCGATCACCGCCGGCAGCGAGAAGTCGGCCGGGAAGCCCCAGCCGGCGCGGAAGGTGAGGAGATCCTCGACCGTGATCTCCCGCGCGGCCGGGACGACGTCGTCGATCGGGCTCTCCGGCGTGCGCACCACGTGCGGCGCGGCCAGCTCGGGCAGCCAGCGCGCGACCGGATCGTCGAGCGAGACACACCCCTCGTCCACGAGCAGCATCACCGCGGCGGCCATGATCGGCTTGGTCACCGACGCGATCCGGGCGATCGAATCCGGTGCAAGCTCGCCGGCGCTCGCGGTCTCGACCTCGTCGCCGCGCGCGACGAGCGCCGCCGCCCCCGGCACCGTGCCGTCGGTCACAGCCGATTCGAGCAGATCCTGGAGCGGCATCGTCGTCAGTATCGACCGTGCGGCCGGCCGCGAATCATCGCGGTCCGACCGGATCGGCAGGATAGGCGCGATCGCGACCGAACTGTCTGACGTGGGTCTCCGCAAAGCGTTTGCCTGTCTGGTCGTAGCCGTCGCCGCCGCTGCGATCTCCGCGCAGCCCTCGTCCACGGCTTCGCCGCCGGTGAAGATCACCGCCGCGTCGTACGTCGCCGTCGACAGCGCCACCGGCAGGGTGCTCGTGGCAAAGGCGGATACCGCGAGACGGCCGATCGCGTCGCTGACCAAGGTGATGACAGGCTTGCTCGTCGCGGAGCGCGGCGACCTGAACCGGCGACTCCTCGTGACGCCCGCCGCGGCCGCCGTCGAGCCCGAGAAGGAAGGGCTCGTGGTCGGCAAGCACTATCGCCGCATCACGCTGCTCTACTCGGCGATGCTCGTCTCCGCAAACGACTCGGCCACGGCGCTGGCGATCGACGCCGGCGGCGGATCGCTCAGGCGGTTCTACACGCTGATGAACGCGAAGGCGCGGACGCTGGGGATGACCTCCACCACCTACGCCAGCCCGTCGGGGCTCGACGACACCCACAACCTCTCCACCGCGCTGGATCAGGCCCGCCTCGCACGCTACGCCCTCGCCAATCCGACCCTGCGACGGATCGTCGGCACCCGCGAGTACCGCACGCGCTGGTCCGCGCCCACGTATGCCAAGGTCTGGGTGAACCACAACAAGATGCTCGGCACCACGCCGGGCGTCTTCGGCCTGAAGACCGGCTGGACGACGCGCGCCGGTGGGTGCCTGATCGTCGCCCAGCATCGAGGCGGCCGCGACGTGATCGGCGTCGTCCTCGGCTCGTGGAGCATCTGGTCGGACATGACCGCACTGCTCGACCGCGCCTTCGCGGCCGAGGCATAGCTCCGAGCGCGGCGGCGAGCCGGCACCGCGAGGGCGCCGCTCGCGCGAGCGGCGCCCTCGGTGGTGAAAGGCCGGCTCAGGCGTCGCAGCCGCTGGGCTGCGAGGCGTCCGGGTTGAGGCAGAGCGGGCCGAGGCCCGTGGTCGCGCCCGGCAGGCTGATCATCGCCAGCGGACCCGCCTGGTGCTCGCCGTTGAACGGCGTCGGCTTGGTGACGTCGAATCCGCACGCGGCCGCGTCGTTCGGGTCGTTGAACCAGAAGCCGACGTGAAACGTGTTGATCGGAGTCACGGGCGACTGGTCGAGGTTCATGCCGAAGATCTGATCCGCCAGGATCGTCTGGATCTTCACACTGCCGCCCCCGTGGCCGTCCGCCTGCACGTCCGACTGGTACCAGGCGAGGCCGAAGCTCGGCGCCGGGCTGATCGGCTTGCCCTGTGCGTCGAGCGTGCTGCGCTGCACGGTGAACAGGTCGAACGCCAGATTCGGCTTGATGTTCTTCAGGTGCAGCGTCAGGTGATCGTTCAGGTTGCCCTTCTGGACGTCGACGCTGGCGGTCGGCGCCCGGGACGGATCGCCCGGATATCGCGCCAGGCAGTTGACGAACTTGGGGTTCGGGACGAGGTCGAAGCTCGTCTTCGTCGTGCCGCTCGCCGCGTAGGCGGCGACGGCGGACATTGCCGCGACCACGAGTGCGGCCGCGACCACGGCGAACAGCGAGCGCCTGTTGGTGATCCTGCGGGACATCGGTGCTCCTTTCGGTCGTCTTGCCTGCTCCTCCCCAGGGACACCGGCGGCGCGGATCTATTCCCACCGATCGACGAGCGCCGTTCTATGCTCGGCGGCAGCACGCACGGCGATCTGGGGGGAAGCGTTGGATGGCGCGTCGGCTCGATACGGCCACGCTCGGCGATCACCTCGATCGGCTCTACCGGGCAGCCTGGGCGCTCACGGGGTCGCGCGAGGACGCAGAGGACCTGGTCCAGGACACCTACACGCGCGTGCTCGCGAGGCCCCGGTTCCTCCGGCGCGACGACGACCTCGGCTACCTGCTCCGCGTGCTCAGGAACACGTTCCTGAACACGAAGCGCACGGAGCAGCGCCGTCCGCGCACCCAGCCGATCGCCGAGGGATTCGAGCCGGTCGAGGAGCGCATCTCGACGCGACCGGACCGGGTGCTCGAGACGAAGGAGGTGTTCGAGGCGGTGGCGGCGCTCGCCGACGATTTCCGTGACGTGGTCGTCGCCGTCGACGTCGTCGGGCTCTCGTACGCGGAGGCGGCAAGCGCGCTCCGCGTTCCGCAGGGAACCGTGATGAGCCGCCTCTACCGCGGCCGGCAGCAGGTCGCGCGCCGGCTGGGCGGGCCTGGCTCAAGCCCCTAGAAGGGGACGGTGCCCTTGCCCTTCCAGGCGGCCAGCTTGGCGAGCGTGGCAACGTCGACATCGCCTCCGGAGAGGATGCAGGTCCGGCCGAGGCGGTTCCACGTCACGACGGTGCGGCCGTCGACCGTCAGCACGCGAAGATCGGTGCCTTCTCGCTCCAGCGAGGTGGAGCTCTTCGGCGTCCTCAGCGCGTCGCCGGCGACGATCGTGTAGGCGATCCTGCGACCGGCCTTCTCGTAGAAGACCGTGGTCGCCCGCCGTCCCCCGACCGTGTCCGTCCGCACGCCGGTCGCCTTCCAGCCGAACTTCTTCGCCCAGTGAGGGAACGGAACGCCCTCGACCGCGAGTTCGAGGAGCGTCGGGCTCGCGGCCGCGGGCGGCGGCGCCGTTGCAGGCCTGGCGGCGAGGACCGCGCCTTCCGCGACGGTCGGCCCACCGGGGACGTTCGACGGCAACACGAGGGCGAGCACGAGCGCAACCGCGGCGACGACCGCGACGGCGGCCCCTCCGACGGCATACCTGAGCCGGCGACCGGCCGCTGGCCGGCGCCGCGCCTCGATCCCCTCCCGCAGAGCGGTCGGAGCTTCCACGCCGGCCGCGGCCTCGCGGACGAGGTCGTGCGCACGGCGTTGCTCGTCGAGACGGACGCCGAGCTCGGGTGAACTCCCGGCCAGAGCCTCGACCGCGGCCCGGCGCTCGCGCGGCAGCGAGCCGTCGGCAAGCGCGGCCAGCTCCTCCTCGCGCGGCTCGCTCTCGGAACGGGGTCGCATCAGGCTTCTCCAAGCCATCGTAGCCGGAGCCGAGGTGTGATCCTCGGCGGAGTGAAAGAACGGATTCTCCTCTTTCAGACACCGAGGAGCCGCCGCGTATTCCCGGTCGGGTTAGCCCACGCGCGACATCTGAGCTTCGGCGGTCGCCGCCTCCTCGACGTTGTCGAGCAGGGCCTCCAGGACGCGGTTGTGCAGCGGCTCGACCCGCTCCGCCCAGACGGCCTCGAACGTCCCGAGCGCCTCGCCCTCGACCGTATGGCAGAGAAGCGCCCCTCCGTCCACCGGCTCGACCTCGAACCAGTGCTCGGCCCGCAGACCTCCCGGGCCGGCGACCACGAACGCGCGCGAGGCGCCGGGGCGGTCGACCTCTTGCCAGAGCATCGGGCCGGCGTCGAACAGGGAGTCGCCGACCGCCTGCGGCGCGGGAGCGATCTCGGTCGGCCAGATGCGGTCGAAGTCCCGGACGATCTCTGCCAGCCGCTCCGGCGACGAGGCGATCAGGCGCTCGTGGCGGCTGACGATCCTCATCCGTCGCTGCTCGTCAGTCACACGTCGTAGGCTGCCAGGCGCGAAATCGCCTGCCAGTGGGGCGAGCCGACGTTCGAGGGTGCGGAAAACCCGACACCGGCGTCGGGCGACGGCGCTACATTCCGGGCATGGCGGACGGGCAGAAGGCGGCCAAGGGCGGGGACGGGAAGTCCAGCGTCAGCTGGAAGACGATCGTCCTGATCGTCCTCGCGATCTACGCGTTCGTGCTGATCATCCTGAACTCGAAGCAGGTGAAGGTCGACTTCGTGTTCTTCCACGCCAGGACGCGCGTGTTCTTCCTCGTCCTCCTGAGCATGGCCCTCGGCGCCCTGATCATGTGGCTGGTCCCGCGCTTCCGGCGACGCCGCGCAGGCGGCGATCGCCCCGCGCCGGACTCGGACGCTTCGGCCACTCCCTAGCGAAGCGGCACGGAGAGGTCGCAGACCGGCGTCTCGGGCGCGGCCGTGCGCTGGTCGGCGATCAGGACCTGCCGGAGCGGGCCTGCTGGCTCGCGCGCCTGCTCCCTCGCCCAGCGCTCGAGCGCGTCGCAGGCCGGCAGCAGCGCGGGCCAGCCCATCTCCTTCATCCGGAGACGGATGTACGCCTCCTCGTGCGCCGGCTCGACGCGGCGCCGCACGTCGCCCTGCGGCTCCGCGCCCTCGCCGACGGCAGCCACCGGCCGGCAGAGCTCCAGCGGACCGTCGCTGTCCTCGCTGACCTCGCCGTAGAAGACCAGGAACGGCGCCCCGGCGATTCCCTCGAGGCCAGGCCCCCCCGCGCGCAGCGACGCGAACGCGTCCCGGAAGAAGTGCTCGGTGCCCGACAGGTCGACATGGCGGTTGATCGAGAGCACGGTGCGCTCCGGGATGGAACGAAGCTCGATCTCGTACATCGGGTGGTCCTCCCCTCGTAGTCGGACCTGGAGGTAGTCGACAAGACCTCGCCGCTCGTCGGCGGCCGCTTCGACGCCGGCCCACCAGTCGGCGACCGCCTGTGCCGCGTCGGGCCCGTCGAGCGGCAGCACCGCGGCGATGGTCGCGAGCGGCATGTCGAGACGGCGCAGAAGGCCGACGAGCCGGGCCTCCTCGACCTGGACCTCGCGGTAGAGCCGGTACCCCGAGTCCGGGTCGATCCGTGCGGGCACGACGAGCCCCAGCTTTCCGTACAGCCGGAGCGCCTTCGGCGACAGACGCGTCCGCTCCGCGAACTCGCCGATCGTGATGTAGGTCACGAAATCGTCCTCCAGGATCGGATCCACCCATGCTGCGGGTTGCCCCAGGGAGAAGGTCAAGCCCGGTCGATGCCCGCGGTCCGACCTCCGCTCCCGTTCAGTAGCTGAAGACGGTGGCGCTCTCGCCGATCCAGTTCCAGAGCGGTGTCGCGCCGCCGATCTCGGCGTTCTCGACGAGCGCGCCCTCGTCCAGCTTGCGCGCCTGGAAGCAGATCGGGCAGACGAGCAGCCGCCCGCCGCCCGCGGCGTACTGCTCGAACAGCCGGGCCAGCGGTGGACAGCCGTCGCACGCGACCGCGTCGGCATGACCCGGCAGCGCCAGGCGCACAGCCTCCTTCGTCAGGAACATCGTCACCTGCTTGCCCTGCTCGGCCGCCGCACCGCCGACCAGGAAGGCGACCGTGACGCGCTCGGCATCCTCGAGCCCGGTCGCCAGGTTGATCACGACCTTCGACTTCTCCGCCATGACGCTCTCCTTTCGTGCCAGCCCGCCCGGGTTGGCTCCGTATCCTGCACCACGGATGCCGATCTCACTACGGGTCGCACGGTTCAACAAGCACGTGACGAACCACCTCACGGGTCCGTTTGCCGGCCGGCTGCCCGGCTTCGCGATCGTGACGCACGTCGGGCGCCGCTCCGGCAAGGCCTACCACACGCCGGTGAACGTCTTCCGCGCCGGGGACCGCTACGTGTTCGCGCTCACCTACGGACCGGGCGCCGAGTGGGTCCGCAACGTCGTCGCGGCGGGCGGATGCGAGATCCGTACGCGGGGCCGGATGGTCCGGCTCGTCGAGCCGGAGCGCTTCACCGACCCGACGCGCGGGCCCGTGCCGATCCCCGCCCGCTGGATCCTCGGGCTGATCGACGTCGACGAGTTCCTGGCCCTGCGTGCGGCCGCGCCGTCCTGAGAACCGCTACCGCGACGGCGACAGGACCGCGTCGAGCCGCTCGAGGCTCTCGGCCGGCCAGAGCTCCTGCCGGTCGTAGTAGATCTCGACCGCAGCCTGCGATTCCGGGATCGTCACCCAGCCCACCTTCGACTTCGTGAAGATGTGTACGTCGGGCTCGATCTCCCTCGGCTCGTCGAGGGTGCCGCCCCGGACGAAGAGCACCTCCGGCCGGCCGTACTCGCTGTAGACCGCGACCTGGCAGTCGTGGCAGCGATACACCTTCTGCACGCTGCCGTCGTCGCGCGGCGCGTCGACGGGCTGAGGCTCCCCGGCGAGCAGCTCGACCCGGTCGGCCTCGATCAGCAGGTTAACCACGAAGGCGCTGCCCGTCTGCCGCTGGCAGTTCAGGCAATGGCAGCAGTGGACGAAGATCGGATCGGAGGCGAGCCGATAGCGGACCGCTCCGCAGGCGCAGCCACCCTCCCGTCCGGCACCCATGTCCGGACACTACCGGTCGGGCTGCCGGAGCCCGCTACGCGGCTTTCGCGGCCGAGTCGGCCAACGACGAGCGCAGCGCGCGGGCGAAGTCGACGCCCAGCTCGCGCTCCAGGCGCTCCTGCGCGGGCACGCGGTCCCGGGCCATCGCCCCGTGGAAGACCGCGAGGTCGTGCAGGAGCCGGAGATCTCTTGCGTAGAAGTCGGTGTTCTTCTTGCGGCGCATGACGTCTCGTTCGAACCGCGTGCCGAAACTCCTCCGTGGCCCTGGCGGGCGAAGGAACAATGTCCGTGTGAGGGGAAAACTGGTTGCCGTGCTCGTCGCGACCGTCGTCCTCGCCGGCTGCGGCAGCTCGTCCCGCCAGGCCGTGACCACCGGCCCGATCTCCGTGGGAGCCTACGGCGTCACCCCCGAGAGGACCGCCACGACGGCGCCGGCGTCCATCGCAGTCTGCCGGACCGACGCCCAGACCCTTGCCCGCGACGCCCACGGCTTCATCGCGCACTTCGGGCGCGCAGGCCCCTACCCCGCCGACCTCAACTACGTGATCGTCCGCGACGACCTCGCCCGCTTCCGAAGCCACGACTGTGCGCCCGCCGTGCTGGGCACGGCCCTCGCTCGAGGCCTGACCGCCGCGCAACGCAGCGAGCTGGTCGCGAACCTGCCGAGCTCGATGGCGCAGGCCCTGCGCGCTGCGCTGGCCGCTGCCTAGGCGGCCGGGCGGAGAGCGCGGTCGTGCAATCCGTCCCGGAAGCCCTCGCGCCAGTTCGGCCAGCTCGGCTCGAAGCCGAGCTCGCGCTTCGCCTTCGCATTCGACGAGCCGCGGATCCGGGTCATCATCTCCACCCCGACCTCGCCGATCGCGAACCGCGCGAGCCAGGCGGGAACGCGGCGCGGCCGTGGCGCGCCCAGCACCTCCGCAAGGTATGGCAGCCACTCCGCGACCGGGGCGGGATCGTCGTCGACAACGTTGTAGATGCCGCGGTCCCCTCGCTCGACGGCGAGAGCCGTCGCGGCGGCGGCGTCATCGGCGTGGACGAACGACCAGATCCCTCCGCCGTCGCCGACGAGCGGGAACTTGCGCCGGTGGATCAGCTCCGCGAACTCGTCGGCCACGTTGGTGCCGGGGCCGTAGAGGCTGCCGTAGCGAAGCACCAGCCCCACCGGCGGCGCGTCCACGACCGCGCGCTCGAGGTAGCGGATCGCCTCGAGCGACTCGCGCTGGTGGGCGGGCGGGTTCGGCTCGAGGGGGTCGTCCTCCGTCTTCACCGGGCCGCCGCTCCGCTCGTTCGGCCAGCCGGTGAAGCTCTGCGCGACGAACCGCCGGACGCCGACCGCGTCGGCGGCGGCGAGCAGGTTGTCGGTCCCGTGCGTCCGCAGCTCGTTCGTCCGGGCGAACCCGCGGTCGAAGCTCTTCAGGTCGGCGAAGCCGGCGAGCGCGGTCATCTGGTGGACGACCACGTCCGGCTCGGCCCGCGCCACCGCCTCGCCCACCGACGCGGGGTCGAGCCCGTCCATCACCGCCGGCGTCGCGCCGAGAGCCCGCAGCCCGTCCACCTTCCCAGCGTCGTGCGTCGATGCCACCACCCCGTGCCCTCGCTTTACCAGCTGCGGCACCAGCCGCCGGCCGATCACTCCGCTCGCACCCGCTACGAAGACCCGCATGTGAGCTCCTTTCCTGGTCGTTGCTCCCTGGACGTTCCCCGCCCGCGCGCTGTGACACACCCCCGTCGCATCGGGTAGACGGGTAGAAGTGGCGGTAGCGGCATGAACGGATCGGTGGCGCACCGGGTGGTGGTTGTCGGCGGCGGCTTCGCCGGGGTCCAGGCCGTGCGCGGCCTGGCGGACGCACCGGCGGAGGTGACGCTGGTCGACCGCCAGAACTACACGCTCTTCCAGCCGCTCGTCTACCAGGTGGCGACCGGCGCGCTGTCGCCGGCTGAGATCGCGGTGCCGCTGCGACGGATCCTCAGGCGTCAGCGGAACGCCCGGGTCGTCCTGGCGGAGGTCACGGGCTTCGACCTCGACGCGCGGGAGGTGGTGCTCGACGACCTCCCGAACGGGGCAGGGCAGACGCGCCTCGGCTACGACACGCTGGTCGTCGCCACGGGGTCGCGGTACTCGTACTTCGGCCACCAGGACTGGGCGACGCACGCGCCGGAGCTGAAGTCGCTTGCCGGTGCCTTGGACATCCGCAGCCGGATCCTCGGCGCGTTCGAGGCAGCCGAGGTCGAGCCCGACCCGGAACGGCGCCGCAGCTGGCTGACGTTCGTCGTCGCCGGCGGCGGGCCGACCGGCGTCGAGATGGCGGGGCAGATCGCCGAGGTCGCCCGCGACGCGCTGCGAGGGGACTTCCGCGAGATCGACACGACGGCCGCGCGCGTGCTGCTCGTGGAGGCGGGCGACCGCATCCTCGCCACCTTTCCGCCGTCGCTCTCGCGGAAGGCGACGCACGCCCTCGAGCAGCTCGGCGTCACGCCGCTGACCGGCCACACCGTTGTCGGCGTGGAGGAAGGCTCGGTCGCGATCCAGCGGCAGGACGGCGAGGTCGAGCATGTCGCCGCCCGAACAGCCGTCTGGGCGGCGGGGGTCAACGCATCGCCGCTGGCGGCGGTGCTCGGCAACGCTGCCGGCGCGGAGCTCGACCGCGCAGGGCGGGTCACGGTCTCTCCCGACCTGACCCTGCCCGGCCATCCGGAGGTGCTGGCGCTCGGCGACATGGTGCGCGTGCAGGCGCCCGACGGGACGATCGCCCCGCTACCCGGGCTGGCCCCGGTCGCGATGCAGGAGGGGCGCTACGCCGCGCGGGCGATCCGCGCCCGGCTCGAGGGCGGCGTACCGGGCGCGTTCCACTACGTGGACAAGGGCAATCTCGCCACGATCGGCCGCTCGAAGGCCGTTGCCGACCTGAAGGGCCTGCACGTCGCCGGATTCCCGGCCTGGGCGCTGTGGCTCTCCGTCCACATCGTCTACCTGATCGGCTTCCAGAACAGGCTGCTCGTCCTCCTGCGCTGGACGATCAGCTTCGTCACCCGCGGCCGAGGAGCCCGCCTGATCGTCGAGCGGCCGCCGGACGGCCGCCGCTGAATCAGCCCGGCAGCGCGTTTAGGGGGCCGCGCAGGCGGGCACCGGTCGTCGTATGGCAGAGCTTCCTTCACCGCAGATCGCGTTCGCCGCGGAGGCCGAGCCGGAGCCGCCGGGGCCTGAAGTCGCCGTCCACGTCAATTTCGGGGTTTTCACCGGACGCGAGGCGACGCTGGCCGAGATCGACCGGCTGGCCGCGGCGCTCCTCGACCGCGTTCCGCACGTGACGATCGTCTCGGAGGTCCGCCACGAGATCGACAAGCACTCGGAGGCGGCCGTTCACCAGGTGCGCATCGAGGTTCCGCCGCACGAGGCCGATACGTCTCCCGAGCAGCTCGAGGGCTGGCTCGTCGACCAGGCCGAGCGCTGGGCACGGCAGTGCCTCTCCGAGCGGAGCCCGAACCCGGTCTGAGCAGGCTTAGCTCTGAGGCGACGCGAGCGGGGCCGGCGGAGGCTCGGCCAGGGCTTCCTGCAGCGTGTCGTAGATCGTGAACGCCCGGTCGAGCAGGGTGATCGAGAGGATCCGGCGGATGTTCAGATCGGCGCAGACCAGGACGAGCTCGCCGCCGATCAGCCGGAGCCGCTTGACGGCCCCGAGCAGGACGCCGAGCGTGGTCGAGTCGACGAAGGTGGCGCCGCTCAGGTCGACCACGATCCGCGACGGCCCTTCGGCAACCAGCCGCAGCAGGGCGGCCTTCAGCTCGGGCGCGGTGTAGAGATCGACCTCGCCGGTGAGCGCGACGACGAACGTGCCGTCGCCCACCTCGTGGGTGACGAGGTCGAAGTCGACCTCGCGCGGCTCATCAGGGCCGTGGGTCACTGACGACTCAGTGGACAATCGTCGTGGTGTCGCGTTCGTCGGTCCGGCGAGGGCCGCCGAAGCCGCCTGTGCCGGCGTCGACCGCCCAGATGAGAGTCGCTCCGGCTGCGGTGAGTAGCAGCGAAACCGTGATGCCCATGGCGGCTCGTTACCCCCACGGCAGCGTCGCCAAACCGTTTACGACCGGCTGAGCAGAGTTTTCGCCGCCTTCGCCAGACCGATCAGGACCACGACGGCCCCGACTGCGACGATCGCCTTGCGCTTCCCGGAGCCCTTCTTCTGCTCGGCACGGGCGTAGGCGCGCTCGGTCATCCGCGCGAGCGCGATCGCGTCCGCTGCGAGCCGCATCGCGTGCTTGCGCAGCTCCTTGTCGGTCAGCGTCTTGACGAGCACGGAGCGAGGAGTCTTGTCGGTCTGCGTCGCCATGTCCTCCCAACCCTACTCAGCGCCGTGTGCCCACGTCCACGCGCTGCTGCGCGCGAAGAAGCACGATCAGGGATCTGCACGTCGTCCAGCTCCTCCAACAGGCCGCAGTCGACGGCGATGTTTCTGCGCCGGAGGCCAGGGTAGATCGGCAGGGCCAATACGAGGAGGTGAGTTCCTGATGCTTCTCCTGGTTCTGCTTGCACTTCTGACGATCGTCGCGTTCGGCGTCGGGTTCACGATCCACTGGCTGTTCATCGTCGCGATCGTGCTGGCCGTGATCTGGCTGATCTCGCTGCTCACAGGCGGAGTCGGCGGCCGCACGCGCGGGGCGTGGTGGTAGCCGTGCCGCCGCGTGGAGTGAAGAAGGGCACGAAGCGGGCGCGCCAGTACGAGCACGTGAAGGAGAGCGAGCTCGAGAGCGGCGCATCCGAGGACCGCGCCGAGGAGATCGCGGCCCGCACCGTGAACAAGGAACGTGCCCGTTCGGGTGAGGCGAAGACCAGCTCGCGCCTGTCCCGCACCGACATCTCGTCGGGCCGCCGCGGCGGACTGCGCTCCGGCACGAACCGCCCCAGGGGGCGCACGTACAAGCAGCTCTACGAGGAGGCGCGGCATCTCGACGTCTCCGGCCGGTCGACCATGAGCAAGGCCCAGCTCCAGCGAGCGGTCGACCGGAAGAAGGCGAGCCGCTGATTCTGGGAGCAGAGCGCCTCGGCGCTCCCGTCCGCCTCCCGGAGCTAGTGGGCCAGCGCGTCGTCGATCGAGTCGACGACGCTCAGCGGCCCGGTGAGGTGCGTGATGTCGAAGACGTTCCGCACGGCGTGGTCGGACGGGCTGACGATCCGGAACGCGATGTCGTGCTCCGCCAGGTTGCGCTGAGAATGGACGAGCGCGTTCAGCGCCGACGAGTCGAGGAAGGTGACCTCGGTGAGGTCGACGACGACCCGCCGGGCGTCGTCGTTGCAGGCGTCGATCGCCCGCTCGACCTCGGGGGCGGTCGCCATGTCGATCTCGCCGACGACGGCAAGGACGACGGCGTCGCCGACGCGAGACGACCTGAGCTGGAAGGGGATTTCGCTCACGGCTGCGGCGTGTTGCTGAGAAATGGCGCGAGCGACGCTACCACGGATCGTCAAGGGGTCGCGGGCGCATGGTCCGGCTCGAGCGAGGGCTCGATCCGAAGCCGCCGTTCCAGGGTCACGCGCGTCCCGTGCAGCCCTGTCTGGATGTCGGTGGAGTGCATCAGGTGCTCCATCAGGCCGATCCCGCGACCGCGGTCGGCGGAGGGAGCATCGTCCCGCCACGTCCCGTGGTCCTCGACCAGAATGCGGAGCAACCCATTCTCGGCCGGCGCGGAACTCACCTTCACGGGACCGCCGCCGTTGCCGCGATAGGCGTGTTCGATTGCGTTGTTGCAGGCTTCGCTGACGGCGAGGACGACGCCGGCGGCCTCGTCGGGATCGATGCTGCAGTGGGCCAGCCACGCGCGCAGGCGGGTGCGCATGTCCCGGAGCGCGGCCGGGTCGGCGGGAAGCTCGACGTCGAACGAGACCTGTTCCCGGTCGAGCGAGAGAAGAAGCAGCGCGACGTCGTCGTCCGGGGAGCCGATCGTGTCGCCGATCCTGGCCAGGATCGCGTCCGGCGTCAGGACCGGTTCCGACTGGAGCACGCGGCCGAGGAGGGCGATCGCGTCCTCGATGTTCCGTCCACGGCGCTCGATCAGCCCGTCGGTGTACAGCAGGAGCGCGGCGTGATTGGACAGCGGGAGTGTCGCCTCGACGATGTCGATCGGCACGGCCACGCCGACGGGGGGCGCGCTGGCGCTGTCGAGCCTCGTCACCTCACCCGAGTCGCGGTCGAGCAAGAGCGGCGGCGGATGGCCGACACACGAGTACTTCAACTCGCCCGCGTACGGATAGAGCGTGACGACGGCGAACGTGATCATCTCCTCGCCGTCCGCGTGCCGGAGCATCCGCCTGATGATCTCGGCCGGCGAGGCGAGGTCGTGGGCGTAGACCTGGAAGGTGTGGCGCTGACGGCTCATCACGGTCGCGGCGCCGATGCCTTTTCCGCTGACGTCGCCGACACACAGGTGGAGGGTTCCATCGGGCCGGCGGACCGCGTCGTACCAGTCGCCTCCGACCTCGACCGCGTCTGCGCCGGCCCGGTAGTGGCCGGCGAGCTCGATGCCGTCGCTGATCGGCAGACGCTCGGGCAAGAGGCTTCGCTGGAGCCGCACTGCGAGCTCGTGCTCCTGGACGAAGCGCCAGGCGCGCTCGAGCGCCCGGGCCGCCTGGTCGGCGAAGGAGCCGAGCACCGCCCAGTCGTGCGACTCGAGGTGGGCGGCCGTGCTCAGCAGGGCGATCGTCCCGGCGGGCTCGTCGCCGGAGCCGCTGATCGGGAGGCCGTGAACCGCCCGCATCCCCCTGCCGGTCTTCGTGTAGAGGTCGCGGAGCTCGGGCTCGTGCTCGAGCGACACGGTCCTCGGGCCCTCCAGCCCGAGCGGCGCGGCCAGCTCGAGGATGCGCGCGCTCTCGGTGATCCGTCTTGCCCGGACCATGCGCGACGCAGCCCGGACCTGCAACCGGCCGTGGCTCTCGATCCCGACGATCGCGACCGCGTTCGGGAACGACCCGCTCAAGGACGCGAGCAGGGCGTCGGCGACCTGGGCCGGCGTGCTGGCGGACGCCAGCGCCCCGCCCAGGCTGCTCCACGCGCGGGCGCGCTCGTTGGAGAGCTCGGCCTCGCGGCGCGCCCGCCGGGTGACGAGGACGAGAATCGCCAGAACCAGCAGCACGGCGGCGAGTACGGAGGCGAGCTCGAGGAACAGCGCGCGGCGGGCCGACGCGTAGACCGACGAGCCCGACCGGTCGATCGCGGTCACCCAACCCGGCACAGCCGCGGCGGCGAAGGCAACCACGTGGTCGCCGCTGCCGTCGAGCCCGCGCCCGGAGACGACGCCCGCCCCTTTGCCCCGAATGCGCCCGAGCAGGGCCGTGTTGGTCACGTGGGCAAGTCCCCCGAGGAGGAGGTGGCCGTTGCGATCGACCAGCTGAAGGTTTCCGTAGCCGAGCTCGAGAGCCTGACGGCTCTCACCCACCGTCTTCAGGAGGATGCTCCCGGCAAGGGCGCCCGTGAAGTCGCCCCCGGGGCCGAAGGTCGGCACGGCCACGACGATCACCGGCCGGCGGATCTTCTTGCCGACCAGACCGGCGCTGACGTACGGCTTGTGGGTGGCGACGACCCAGCGGAAGTACTCCCGGCTCGACAGGCTGCCGATCGGCGAGCCCGGCAGGTTGGTGGCCCGCACCATCCCGGTCCGGTCGATCCACCCGATCCCGGCGGTGAACGGCGGCGCCCCCGGACGGCTCACCCGGCGGAAGTAGCTGTCCATCAGCGGCAGTTGCCGCTGGACGACCGACGGCGCCTCCGCCATCGAGGTGAGGGTCTGGATCTGGCCGGTGAACGAGGTGTCTACGAGCGCTGCGACGGCGACGGCGCGGGCACGCAGATCGTTCCGGGCCTGCTTCTTCGCGTCGTCGTACTGCTGCCAGGCGAGCACGATCGAAATGCCGGCCAGCAGGAGCACGGCGGCGCAACCGGCCGCCACGATCCACCGGCGCAGCACCTTCGAGTCACGCTGCAGAACGTCGACCGAGACGGGAACGCCGGAGATTTCCGCTCGGTGTCGCCGAAACCAGCTCATGTCCAAGGGCCCCCCTCCCCCATTCCGCTGAGGGTACTCCACGCAATCGGTAGGGTCGAGCGCGATGTTCAAGCCTTGTTCAAAGCGGATAAAGGGTCGCTATGAATTCCGAGCTCCGGAGGGGCATGAACGAGAGCCTCTTCCGTCTCCTGAACGAGCGCCTCGAGAAGCGTGCGGCCGACACGGGGCCCGAGAGCACGTTCGAGATCGTCTGCGAGTGCGCCCGGGAGGACTGCACGCTGCGGATACCGATCCTGATCGCCGAGTACGAGGCGGTCAGGTCGGAGCCGACGAAGTTCGTCGTCGTGAGAGGTCACGCGGATCCGTCGATCGAGCGCATCGTCGACGAGAGCGACGCCTACGAGATCGTCGAGAAGCTCGGGGAGGCTGCCATCGTCGCGGAGGTCGAGAATCCTCGCGACGGCTAGTCACGGCGCAGCGCTGAGGGCCGCGTCCGAGCGGGATCCGGTCGAGCTCCTCGAGATCGGCGCGGTCGCGCGCGAGCTCGGCGTCGCGCCGAGCACGCTCCGCACGTGGGAGCGGCGATACCGCCTGGTGGTTCCAAAACGAGGCCATCGGGGACAGCGTCTGTATGACCAGGAGCAGGTGGCGACGTTGCGTCGCGTGCTCGCCCAGGTGCGCCGGGGCGCGCGCGCGAGCGCCGCGCACGATCTCGCCGTGATCCCGGGCCCGATCCGCACGTCGTCGGTCCGGCTCCAGCCCTCCATGCATGCGCCGCTCCAGGCTCGGCAGGCGATCGACGACCTGCTCGGCGAGCTCGACAACCCGAAGTTCGCGTTCTACCTGCGGCTGGTCGCGAGCGAGCTGGTGAAGAACGCGTTCGTGCACGGCTCCGCGGTCCATGTGATCCGGATGGACGCGAAGCTCTTCCAGGACGCGGCCGAGCTCCGCGTCTACAACGGCGGGGGGCGGCTCACGCTGAAGAGGCTGCGGAGGCGCAGGCGGGACGGCGGCCGCGGCCTCGACATCGTCGACGCGCTCGCCGACGCCTGGTCGATCGACACCGGGCCGCTCGGCACGACGATCACGATCCGCCTCTCGATTATCGACCTCGCCTGACCGTTGCAGCGTTTGGGACGGCGAGCCGAGTGGGTAGGCTGAGCCGGTTGGAGTTCAAGCTCGCCACCGCGGACCTCGGACACGGCGTGGCCACCGTCAGCGTCGCCGGGGAGGTCGACCTCGCCACCGCGCCCGAGCTGAAGGAGGCGCTGACCGAGGTCATCAACGGCGGCGCGAGCGGCGTGCTGGTCGACCTCTCGAACGCCACCTTCATCGACTCGACGACCCTCGGCGTTCTGATGGGAGCGGTCAAGCGCCTGCGGCCGGCCGGAGGCGAGCTGGCGATCGCCTGCCACGACCCCAACATCCGCAAGATCTTCGAGATCACGATGCTCGACCGCGTGTTCGAGATCTTCGACACGCCCGGTGCCGGCGTCGAGCACCTGCAGGAGGTCGGCGCAGCAACCGCCTCGGACTTCAGTCCTCGGCGCTGAACCGCTTCACGAAGGCGACGCGCGTGCCGGTGCCCGCGCTGGAGACGCTCAGCTCGTCCGTCAGCACGCGGATGATCATCAGGCCGTTCCCCCCGCCGCCGTTCCGGTCGTGTCCGCCGTGGGGCGCGTCGAGCTCGAAGCCGGAGCCGGTGTCCTCCACCTCGACCGCCAGCATCCCGGGCTCGACGGTGTAGCGGACGACGATCTCCCCGGCGGATGCGTCGCCGCCGTAGGCGTGCTGGATCACGTTCGTGCAGGCCTCGGTCACGGCCAGCTTGAGATCCGAGACGATCTCCCGGGGTGCGCCGGCGTTGGCCGCCGCGCCGGCGAGCGCCAGCCGGATCAGCGCCAGGTTCTGGGGCCGCGCGTCGAGCGTCAGCTCGATTGTCTGTCCAGGCGGGCTCGTGACGTCGTTCATGGCTCTTCGATCTCCTCGCTCAGCTTCTCCAGTGCCCGCCGGATCAGGCGGGAAACGTGCATCTGCGAAATTCCGATCGCTACTGCGATCTGCGACTGCGTCAAACCCTCCACGAACCGCAGCTGGACGATCCGCCGCTCGCGGTCGTCGAGCGCCTTCAACCCGGACGCGAGCAGCTCGCGGTTCTCGGCAGCCTCGTAGCCGCGCTCCTCATCGTCGATCAGGTCGATCAGCTCGGCCCCCGCCCCCTCGTCCGAGTCGAGCTGGCGCGTGAGCGACCGGGACGCGTATGCACGCCCCACCTCGAGCGCCTCCACCACCTCTTCCTCGTCCACCCCGGCCTCCTCGGCGAGCTCGGGGATCGTCGGCGAGCGCCCGAGCGTCGCGGTCAGCTCCTCGATCAGGCGAGACAGCCGGTAGTGCAGCTCCTTCAACCGCCGCGGGACGGTGACCGACCAGCCCCGGTCGCGGAAGTGGCGCTTGAGCTCCCCGACCACCGTCGGGAAGACGTACGTCATCAGCTCGACGTCGCGGTCGAGGTCGAACCGCTCGATCGCCTTGATCAGCCCGACCGACGCGACCTGCTCGAGATCGTCGAGCTGCTCACCGCGTCCCGCGTAGCGGTAGGCAATGCTGCGCACCACCGGGATGAAGCTTTCGATCAGGCGGTCGCGGGCCGCGACGTCGCCCTTTTCCCGGTAGGCGCGCAGGAGCGCCCGGCGATCCGTCTCCGAAACGGAGCCGGGACTCGTCAACCCCCAGGCACCACCTCGGCCGCCTGCCTGTTCTTGCGCAGAACGACCGCGGGCGTTCCCTCGTCGACGAAGTCGACGCGGTCGACCAGCCGGCCGAGGCAGCTGAGCAGGTCGAGACCGTCGTCACTGTCCGGGAAGCGCCGGTCGAGCGGCGCTCCCTCGGCGCCTGTCACGATCACCGTCAGCCCGCTCTCGTCGCTCGACAGGGCGACGGTCGCGCTGCCGTCTCGTGCAGGCACCGACCGCAGCGCCAGTTCGATCGCCAGCTGCAGATCGTCGATCGCCTCGAAGCCGAGGTCGAGCTGCGACCCGAAGCCGGCCGTCACCAGCCGCGCCACATTGACGAAGCCCTCGACGGGCAGGCTGATCGAAACCGCGTTCCTGCTCGACGGCTCGTCCACGGCGGGAGGGATACCACAGCCGCCGCTGCGGCAAACGTTGCCGGCGCCTCAGCCGGCTTGCGCGCGCGACTCTTCGGGCCGGACCCGCTCGGAGAGCGTCCGTTCGACGTCGCCGAGCGTGGTGCGGCCGCGGAGGCAGGCGAACCGCTTCCGATCCTCGAACATGACGATCGACGGGATCTCCTGCACCCCCAGGCGCTGGACGAGATCGGGACGATCGTCGGCGTCGACGCGGGCGACCCGCACCCGGTCGCGCTCGCGGACCTGCAGGCGGGCGAGCACCGATTCCATCCGCCTGCCCACCCCCGAGGTCCGCCTGGTGACGAGGAGGACGAGGATGTTGGAGGCGTCCGCCACGTCGTTGCTGATTCCCGCGATTGCAGCGAGGAAACCTCCGAACCAAGCCTGTATCGATCCGTCCTCGGCGGGCGATGTCCGAGCCTGCTGCTGAGGTTTGCCTCAGGCCGTGGATGCCCCCGGGGAATCGCCGCGCTCGAAGAGAGCCAAGGCGCGCAGCGCCGTCCGTTCGGGCGGCCACTGGGTCGGCTACGGCTGGTTCATGTCGTTCGGGACGGTGCTGCCCCTGTTCATCTTCCTCGGCGGCTACGTCGTTCACCTCACCTTCGTCGGCGCTCCGCTGGCCAGGCGGATCTACCGCCTCGGGATCTGGACCTCCACCCTCGGCCAGGACCCGCCCGGAAAGGACAAGGTGGATGCGAAGATGGCGTCTGGCACGAAGAAGAAGCCGTTCTTCGAGCGCGCGCGCCCTTACCTGCCGCCCGGCTGGGTCGAGCGCCGCACCAAGCCGTTCTCGACCTTCGCGCGCGTCGTCTGGTTCGTCTTCGTCGGCTGGTGGCTCGGCGCCGTGTGGGTGGTGATCTCCTGGAGCCCCTTCCTGTTGCCGTACCCGTTGTTCGACACCGTCGCCTCGCTGCTCGAGGACGTCCCGACCACGATGACGCTCGCGCGGCCGCAGTCGAGCCCCCCGCCGGCATGAGGCGCTGACTTGGGCATGTTCTTCAGGCTCGACAGCTCGGAGCTCGCACTGATCATCCTGGCGATCGTCGGCGGCGCAACCGTCGCCGGGTTCGTGGGCGGCCGGTACCTCCGGGAGCACTCCGCTTCGCTGCGTGAGCCGTTCGGGGTGCTCCAGGCCGCACTGCTCGGTGTGGTCGGCCTGATCCTCGCCTTCGGCCTCAGCCTCGCGGTCGACCGCTATCAGAACCGGCGTGCCGCCCTGGTCGAGGAGTCGAATGCGATCGGCACGACCTTCCTGCGGGCGCAACTGCTCGCCGAGCCGCAGCGGAGCGAGTCGCTGGCGCTGCTGCGCCGCTACGCGACGCTGGCGCTGCGCGTCGCGCACGAGGTGCCGAGCAGCGACGGCCAGCGGCGCACGACCGCAGAGGAGGGCGTCATCCAGCGGAGGCTCTGGCGACTCGCGGGACAGGCGACCGCGGGAGCGCCGGTGGCAAGCGCCCCCCGGCTCTACGTCGACAGCCTGAACTCGACGATCGACCAGCAGTCCGTCCGTCTGAGCGCGCTGGCCAACCGCGTTCCGGCGGCGGTGCTGGCGGTCGAGCTGATCGGCGCCGCGGTCGCTCTCGGACTGCTCGCAGTCCACATCTCGCTGCTCGGGCGCGGCCTCCTGCCGATGCTGGCCGCCGCGGCGCTCGTGACCATGCTCCTGCTCGTCACGTTCGACCTCGACCGCCCCACCCGTGGCCTGATCGAGGTGCCCGACGCGCCGCTGAAGGCGCTGCGCGCGTCGATGGTGCTTCCGCCGGCCGCGACCGGCCCATAGCCCCGCTACGCTCGTCTGCATGGACGGGATCGCGCCGCAGACGACCGTCGGGGCCGTGCACCTCACGATCTCCGACCTCGCTCGCTCGCTCGACTATTACCGCAGCGCGATCGGGTTCCGCGTGCTCGAGGAGGGCGCGGGGCGGGCGTCTCTCGGCACCGACGGCCGCGAGCTGCTCGCGCTGGTCGAGGAGCGCGGCGCCCGGCCGGCCGCCGGGTACACCGGCCTCTACCACTTCGCCCTCGTCGTTCCCGAGCGCGTCCAGCTCGCGGCCTGGCTCGCCCATGCGGCCCGCGACCGGGTGCCGCTGGTCGGGCTCTCGGACCACTTCGTCAGCGAGGCGCTCTACCTCTCCGATCCCGACGGCCACGGGATCGAGATCTACCGGGACCGTCCGCGCGAGATCTGGGAGGGCACGGTCGGCACGACGTTGACGACGATGCCGCTCGACGTCGACGACCTGCTCGGCGTGCTGGACGACCCGGCGACGGAGCCGTTCGACGGACTGCCTGCCGGGACCGCGATGGGCCACGTCCACCTCAAGGTCTCGAGCATCCCGGAGACGATCGAGTTCTATCGGGACGTCCTCGGCCTCGACCTGACGGCGCAGCTCGGCGAGCAGGCTGCCTTCCTCTCGGCGGGCGGCTACCACCATCACGTCGGCGCGAACACGTGGGAGAGCGCCGGAGCCACGGCTCCGCCTCCCGGCACCGCAGGCCTCCGGCACGCGACGGTCGTCCTTCCGGACGAACCGGCCCGCGCCGGCGTGGTCGCGGCGGTCGAGTCGGCCGGCCTGCCGGTCGACGACCAGGACGGCGAGCCACTGGTGCGCGACCCGTCCGGCAACGCCCTTGTCCTTGCATTGTCCTAGGATCGGGCCATGCACCTTCGGCTCGACTCGCATGTGCAGACGACCGACGGGCTCTCCGGCACGCTCGCGGACGTCGTCCTCGACCCGGTGAAACGGGCGGTCACGCATGTGGTCGTCCGGGCGGGCGATCCCGACCCGGCGGCCCGGCTCGTGCCGCTGCAGCTCGTCGTCGAGGCGGGAGACGCACTGTCCCTCAAATGCACGACCGCCCAGTTCCAGCAGCTCGAGTCGATCCAGGGGTACGCGTACCTGCCGGTCGACGAGCGTCCCGCGCCCGACTCGGAATGGGACGTCGGCGTCGAGGACGTGGTGATGATGCCGAGCTACCAGGGAGCCGACCTGGGCGTCTACACGGCCGAGATCGACCCCAACGTCGGCGTCACCTACGACCGGGTCCCGAAGGGCGAGGTCGAGATCCGCCGCGCGAGCGTCGTCGCCTCGTCGGACGAGCACGAGGTCGGCGCCGTGGACGCGGTCGTCGTGGAGGACGGCCGGATCACCCACGTCGTCGTCGACCACGGCCACCTCTGGTGGCATCACGCCGTGACGGTGCCGATCGAGTCGGTCGCGACCCTCGAGACGAATGCGATCGGGCTGTCCCTGACCAAGGACGAGTTCGGCAAGCTCCCGAGCAGGAAGCACTAGGTCGTCGGCGAAACGACGAGCGTCAGCCCGTCGAGCCGCTCGACCACGACCGAGTCCCCGCGCGAGGCGCCCACCTCGCAGCGCGCCTCCCACAGCTCGCCGTCGAGCCGGACCATCCCGACGGGACGACAATCGTCCGTGACCTCCGCCACCTTGCCCGCCAGCGCCTCGGCTCCCGTCGTCGCCTTCGTCCGCCGGCCGATCCGTTTTGACCACTGCCGGAGCAGCGTGATCTCCCCCGCCTCGAGGATGCAGGCGACGACCAGCATGAGGATGCTCCAGGGCGTGGGCACCAGGAGGATCGCCAGCAGGATCGCGATGATCAGGATCACGGAGCGGTCATATCACCCCGGGAGGGGCGCAGGCCCGCTCAGCCGGCGCAGTGCTTGCAGACGCCCGTGCGGAGACGGCCGCACGACGGACACCGGCGCCGCCGGCTCCGCCACTCGAGCAGCTTCGATTGGACGCCGATCCGCAGCATCAGCGCGCCTGCCCCGCCGCTCAGCACCATCGCGAGGAGCAGGTGTGACGACGAGCCCGTCATCGGCCTGGTTCGTGCGCGATCACATACCGGCACGTACCCGATCTCGCGCCTATGCATCACGCTGAGAGCGATTCGGTCTCGGACACGACGGCCGTGCCGGCGAGGTAGTCCTGGAGCGCACGCCGCCGGTCGTCGAACAGCACCGGGGCGAAGCCCGCGAAGAGCGGGATCACCGCCAGGATCAGCCCGACGAACCGGACGAGCGCCCGCCACACCGACGGCGGCCCGCCCGAGCCGGTGAGCACCCGTAGGCTCAGGAGGCGCATGCCAGGCGTCTGGCCGGTGGTGCTCCAGAACAGGACGAAGTAGCCGACGACCACGACTGCCCAGCCGGCTCCGAGCAGCGAGCCGGTCAGCCAGCCCGGGTGGAACGCGTCGAACAGCGACTCGATCAGCGCGATCGAGGCGGCGACGACGAGGAAGGCGAGATGGACGAGCAGGGCGTCGGCGACGATCGCGACCGCACGCGCCACCAGGCCGCCGTACGCCGGGGCCGAAGCGGCGCGCGGCCGCCGGCCGACGGCGCGACGGATCCTCCGCTCCGCTCCGTCGTCGGCTGCCCTGGCCCGGCGTCGCAGCGACGCGGCGAGGTCCGCCCCGAACCCGGCGGTCTGCCGGGCGAGCGCGGCCCGCACCTCGGGGCTCTCCAGCGTCCGCGCCAGGGCGGTCCGGAACGCCTCGCTCTGGACGACCCGATCGGCCAGCGTCTCGGTCAGCCGGCTGGAGATCGCGTCCGACAGCCGGCGCTCGAGCTCGGGGCTCGCCAGCGCCCGCTCCAGAGCCTGCTCGAGCCGCAGCCGCTCGGGGCTGCTCCCGCTCGGTGCGGCCGCCATCGCCTCGAGCCACTCGGCGAGCACCCGCTCGACGACGTGATGCTCGACGATCGACTGCGCGACGGTCTCGGGGAGCGGGCCGGCCAGGACGGCGTCGACCGCACGCTCGGCCTCGCCGGAGAGCGCCGAGCGGCCCGAGCGGGCGGCCGCCCGCGCAGGCCCGAGCGCCATGCGGCCGAGCCGCGCGGTGATCCCCTCGGGCTCTTGGTGCTCGCCGCTCACTGCGACTCCCGCGGCCGGACCCTGAGCCGGGCGACGAGGAGGGCGATGACAGTGACGAGGTAGAGCTGGCCGAGCAGCGCCTCGACCACCGCGAGCATGTGCCCGAGGTTCGTCGCCGGTGTGTAGTCGCCGTAGCCGAGCGTCGCGAGCGTCACGTAGCTGAAGTACAGCCGAAGCGCCCTCGTGCCGTCGCCTGCCTGCGCGAAGAACGGGCTCGAGCCGATGTCGGCGACCGCACCGTAGGCGAAGACGAAGACGATGCCGATGCTGACGTAGATGCAGATCGCGCCGAGGATGGTCTGGGCGCTCACCTCGGGGCTCCGCGCGATGCTCCGCGCGATCACGACCACGACGCCGATGCTGAGCAGCCCGGAGACAAGGCCGACGCCCCCGATCAGATCAGCGCCGCCCACCGCCGAGGAGACCACCGCCAGTCCGATCGCGATCGCCAGCATGGCGAGCCCGAACACGAGCCACGAGCGCGCGCGAGCAAGCCCGGACGTCCAGAGAGCGGCGATCAGCGTGAGGCCCTGGAGCACGACGAGGACGCCGGTCGTCCAGGCCGCGTCCGACGCGGTCGCGCCGAAGACGAACGATGCCCCGATCAGGACGAGCACCGTGCCGAAGCTCCGGCTCGCGTGGTGCGCGTCGATGCGGCGGAGCAGTGGATGCCTTCGCATCGTTCGGGGGTCGGCGGTCATCGCCGCTCGGATCATAGGACGGCGCTGCAGTCCGTTCCCTGGCGTGCAACCATGTCGGAGTGAGACGCCGCTGGCCGATCGCCGTCCTCCTCGTCGTCGCGACGGCCGCAGTGGTCGCGGGTTGCGGAGGCTCCGGGAACGGCTCGACCACCACGACGGCGGCCGCGGCAGCCCAGCAGTGGGCGAACGGATTGTGCGCCGCAACCACCACGTACACGGCATCGCTGCGGTCGATGGGGACGACCCTGAAGAGCGGAGGGCTCAACAAGCAGACGCTGGACGCCGTCGTCAGCGATGCCAAGGCGTCGACGCAGGCGTTCGCCGACTCGGTCAAGTTGCTCGGCCCGCCGCCGGTGTCCGACTCGAAGGGCAAGCAGATCTTCGAGACGTTGCACGGCCAGCTCAGCGACGATGCCGACGCGATCAAGAGCGCGACCGCGAACGTGTCCGGCCCGGCCGACGTCCTCAACGCGATCTCCGCCGTCGCGGGCACGCTGGCCAAGGCCGGCACGCAGATCTCCGACGCGTTCGGCCAGGTCAAGCAGCTCGACGCGAACGACCAGGTGCGGCAGGCGTTCTCCGACGCGCCCGCCTGCGATTCGCTGACCGGCTCGTAGACAGCTCTACGCCTCGAGCAGGTCCTCCCGTGGCCTGGCGATCATGTAGATCAGCACCCCGAGCAGGGGCAGGAAGATCACGAAGACGGTCCAGCCGGCCTTCGCCCAGCCCGAGTGGTCCTGCCGGCGGAAGTTGTCCGCGAGGACGAGGATCAGCAGGTAGATGAAGATCACCCAGGCGAAGAAGATGAACATCGTCCACATCACGTCGAGAAACGGGTAGTCCGCGCCGAGAAGCGTCGGGGCGAGCGCTGCCATGAGTTGCACCTCCGGATCGACTGTGTCGGGTTGAGGTACGCCGCGCGGCGCGCCGCTCCTGCGCGCGTTCGACCGCCGCGCGGCGGGCCCCGGCTGCCCCGTTCGTCATCATCCCTCGCTTACCCGAACACGAAGGAGGGTCGACCAGTGCCACGCATCCCCAGAATCGGCCTCGCCCTCACGGGCGCGGTCGTGCTCGGCGCTCTGCTCCTGGCGTCCAGCGCGACGGGCCGGAGCCAGGCCAAGCCGAGCAACGTGCAGGAGCCGTTCATCTCGTCCAAGATCGCGGTCGTCGTCGGCGCGAAGCTGACCGGAGACCGCGGCAAATGGGACGGGTCGGGCACCCTCACCTACGCCTACCAGTGGCTACGGTGCAACGACAACGCAATCAACTGCAAGTCGATCAACGGTGCGCACGAGACCACCTACACGGTCGTCAAGTCCGACCAGGGCAACACGCTCAGGTTCCAAGTGACCGCCAAGAACTCCGAGGGCAGCGCCACCGCAATGTCGAACGCGACGGGCGAGGTGCCGAGCAAGGCCAACGCCCCCGCAGAGATCACGCCTCCCACGATCTCCGGCAGCGCCGTGGTCGGCCAGCGGCTGACCGCGACGAACGGCACCTGGCAGGGAACGGATCCGATCAGCTACAGCTACGTCTGGCAGACCTGCAACGCATCCGTCACCGGCTGCTCGGGCACCGGAAAGACTGACCAGACCTACAACGTCCCAGCGTCCGACGTCGGTCGGCGCATCCGGGTCCGGGTGACGGCGAAAAACAGTGTCGGGAGCTCCTCGGGGCTCTCGGACACGACGGACGTCGTCGCCTCGAGCGGCGGCGGCGGGGGCGGCGGCGGCGGGAACGCCGTCAACGTGAAGGACGTCGGCCCGGCCGGTGAGCGCCTCACCGTCGACAAGGTCGTCTTCAACCCGAACCCGGTCACGTCGAGGAGCGTTCCGATCCGGGTGACGATCACGGTCAAGGACACGAAGGGCCGTCTCGTGCAGGGCGCGCTGGTCTTCCTCCGCTCCACGCCGATCGTCACCTCGACCCCGACCGACGCCCCGACCGGCGCCGACGGAACGGTGTCATACAGCATCCAGCCGCGCTCGGACTTTCCGATCAAGAACAGCCACAGCGTGCAGTTCTTCGTCAAGGCCTACCGCCAGGGCGATCCGACGCTGTCCGGTATCTCGGGGACGCGGCTCGTACAGGTCGCCACCCGCACGCCCTAGCCGAGCAACCTCGTGGAGGGCCGGCCCCGCCGGCCCTCCACGTCAGGTCGTCCCCGTCTAACGCTGTGCTAGACGCCCTGCTGGCAGTGCCTGAGGGCGTTCAGGCAACCCGTGACCAGACTCTGGAGCGTTGTCTGGTTCCAGGCGTTGAAGAAATCGGCATGGCCGGAGTACTGGCCGCCGGACGCGAGCGCGAAACCGGCTCCGCCCGCGCTCGGATAGCGGACGTTGACCTGGACGGCCGGCACCGCGACCGGGTGGTCCGCCGGACAGCGGCCGCGCATCGAGTACGCGAGGTGGCTGACGTGGTCGGCCGAGTCGAGGTTCACGCCGTCCCAGCAGTCGGGAAACGCGACGTGCAGCGCCAGGCCCATCCGGCCGGCGTTCGGGCACGTCGGGATCGTCGCCTGCGGCCGGACGCCGGCCAGCGGGCCGCAGTTCCAGTACGTGATCTTCAGCCCCTGCGGGCTCGTCGCCTTCGAGTTGCCGGCGACCACTCGGAAGCCGGGCGGAAACGCCTGCACCGGAGCGAGTGTGTGGCGGCGGTAGTAGACCGTCGCCGCCCGCGGCAGGATCATCTGCCCCGACGCCGAGATCAGCGTCGGCACCCAGTACGCGGCGGTGTCGCCGGCCCGGCGGCACGACGACGACTTGCCCTGCAGCGACCCGAGGGTCGAGAAGGCGTTCGTCGTGTCGTTGCCGATGAAGGTGTGGTCGTGCGACTTGCCCGGTTGCCCCGGATAGACGATCGGGTCGTCGGTGTTCCGGTGGCTGAACCGGCAGCCGCTGACGAAGTTGACCCCGCGCAGCTGCGCCGGCCCGGCCGCTGTCGTGCCCGTGGTGCTCGGCCCCATTCGCTTCGCGAGATGCGCGAACGAACGGACGCTGCTCTGCGAGCCGAAGCCGGCCGAGGCCGCTCCGGCCGCGGCGATCGCGGCCACCCCCACCAGCGTGCTGATCACTACGACGCCGTTCCGCCTCATCGCGCCCCCTTTGTCCGCTGCCTCCACGGGGAGTCTGGGAGCGTCGTGCAATGGGGACGTAAAGTCCGTGTCAGAGACGTGTAATCAGCGGCGCTTCGGATACACGGGTCCGAGCGGGCCGGCCGCCCACTCGTCGTCGGGCCAGCCGGCGAGGTCCGGGTACCAGAGCGTGTCCCACGGGTTCAGGTAGCCGGCGCGCGTGAGACCGTCGGGCAGCGTCTTCGGGAAGCCGTCGGCGGCGGCCTGCGCCGCCCGGCGCCAGAGCTGCGTGATCTCGCGCTCGACGATCACGGCCCCTTCCTTGTAGCCCTTGCCGGTGCGGGGCAGGTCGAGCTCGACCGGCTCGCCCCAGACGAGGCAGCACCTGCGCCGGTTCTTCAGATTCCAGCCGAAGGTGTCGATTCCGCACGGGACGAGCGGCACGCCCTCCTGGATCGCGAGCATCGCGGCGCCCGGGTGCATGGGCCCGGGGTAGCCGAACAGCTGCCGCGTGCCCTCGGCGAAGATGCCCGCGACGTGACCCTGCTGGACCGACCAGCGGGCGACCCGCAGCGCATCGCGGTCGCTCTCGCCCCGGCGCACGGCGTATGCACCTGTCCAGCGGAGGATCTCGCCGGCGATCGGAATCGACAGCAGCTCGATCTTCGCCATGTAGTAGAGCGTCCGGGGACAGTGCAGCCCTACGACGATCGGATCGACCTCGGAGAAGTGATTGGAGGCGACCACCGCCGCCCCCTCGACCGGCACGCGCTCGTGCCCGTACCCCCAGGCAGGCACGATCAGACGGGCGACCGGGATCACCACCCCGCGGGCGATGGGCCACGTCCGCTCGGGGTTCTCGTTCAGAAGCTTGTAGAGGCCCAGTTCCGTCAGCACCGCGCGAGTGTATTCGGCAGCTCGAACGGGCTCGACGATTCAGGTCGTCTCCGCGGCCAGGAGCGTGCGTGCCGCCCAGACGCAGATCTCCTCCGCCCCACGATGGTCGAGCCCGCGTGTGTCCTCCAGGACGATCATCGCCTCCCAGCCGATCACCAGCGTGAGGGCGGAGACCAGCCGCTCGAACCGCTCGTGGGGGACCGCGCCGCGGAGCGGCTCGAGCGCCCGTTCGATCCACTCGACCCGCCGGTAGCCCCGTCGTGGCGTCGCGCGCGGCCGGGGGTCGGCGGCGCCGACGGTGTGCCGGATGATCGTCCTGCCGAGCTGCTCCGTCTCGGCGAATCCCTGCTGGACCGCGCGGACCAGCGCCTCGAGCCGCTCCGCAGGGTCTCCGCCGGCCTCGAAGCGCGGCTCGACGGAGGCGCGCGCAGCCTCGAGCGCGGCGTCGGCGAGCAGGTGCTCGACGGTGGGAAAGTAGAGGTAGACGGTGCGGCGCGACACGTCGGCGGCTTCCGCGATCTCGGCGACCGAGGGCTCCTCCCCCCGGCCGAGCAGCTCGACTGCGGCATCGAGGATCGCCTTCCGCGTCCGCCGTCGCTGGCGCTCCCGCCCACCGCCCTCCGTTGCCTCCGGCACCGCCTTCACCTCCTTGACAAACCCCGGTCGGAGAGAGTATACATCTGCGCAGTAATTACACACTTGTGCAATCAAGAGAAGGGAGCTCCAATGAAAGCGCTCGAGGTGCCCGCGTCGTTCTCGGCGCCGGGCGAAGGCGAGACGACGTGGTTCCAGCCGAACCGGATGACGGTGAAGGCGACGGCGGAGACGACCGGAGGCGCGTTCGGGCTCGTCGAGTCGTTCATCCCGGCCGGCTCGGGGCCCCCGCTCCATGTCCACCACCGCGAGGACGAGTCGTTCTGGGTGCTCGAGGGCCGCTTGCGGTTCAGGGCCGGCGAGGAGGAGTTCGAGGGCGGCCCGGGCTCGTTCGTCTTCCTGCCGCGCGACGTTCCGCACACGTTCATCGTCGAGGGCGACGAGGACGCGCACATGCTCACGCTGCTGACACCCGGAGGCGGCGAGGGGTTCTTTCTGGACGGTGGCCGGACGCCGGAGGGGCCGGGCCTGCCGCCGCCTGGCCCGCCGGACGTCCCGAAGCTGCAGCAGGTGGCCTCGCTCTACGGGGCGGAGATCGTCGGCCCGCCGCTCGTCGCTTCCGGAAAGGAAGGGTGAGGGCCGTGGAGAAGCGGCAGATCAACCCGTGGAGCTGGCAGGACCGGTTCGGCTTCTCGCAGGCGTGGCGGGTCGACGGCGCCGAGGCGGTCGTCTTCCTGGCCGGCCAGGGCTCCGTGTCGGCCGACGGCGAGGTCGTCGGAGACGGCGACTTCGAGGCCCAGGTGCGGCAGACGTTCGCGAATATCGCGACGGTGCTCGAGCAGGCGGGCGCGTCGCTCGAGTCGGTCGTCAAGCTGACCGTCTACCTGACCGACATGGCCACCCTGCGTGACTACGGACGCCTGCGGGCCGAGCTCATGCCCGGCCCCACGCCCGCCTCGACCGCCATCCAGGTCGGCGCGCTCGCGCTGCCCGGGATGATGATCGAGATCGAAGCAATCGCCGTCTGCTGACGCGGCCACAGCGCACGTCGAGCTGCAGTGACAGGCTCAAGCCTGTCACTGCAGCTCCAGCG
>CAVTFN010000007.1:0-295933 GCA_963734065.1 uncultured Actinomycetes bacterium | reverse complement strand
AACCTGAGGACTAACGTACTGCGCTCGACTGAGAGCGACTCTTCGGCCGGTTTGCAGGACAAAGGCGAGCCGGCGGCGGACGGCGACGATCGACCGCGACCCACCGGGTTTCGCTCTGCGGTTGGACGCCAGGTGGACAGCGATGGGCCGTCCATCCATGACGGCCAGCTAACCCTCTTCGATCAACCGGGCGAGCCGGACTGATGGAAGGGGCAGGCGATCAGCTTGCGCTCTTCGCTTGGTCAGCTGTCCCTAGCAAGGAGCCAATAGGCAAGTACGGGCGCAGGAAGCGCGGCGGCTACGTGCCGAAGTACGAGGAGACCGAGCAGATCCGCCGATCGAATGCGTTCCTCGATCAACGCCTGGCGCAACGAGAAGGACTCAAGCCATACGAGGGGCGCTGTGTCGGTTGCGGAAAGGTGATCTCGATCAAGGCTCCGCACTGCAACCGCCGCTGGTGCAGCGCGGTCTGGAAAGGGTGGTCACGCGACCAGCGACGCGTCGTCCGCGAAGCGCTCAAGGCGGCCTCGCCGATCATCATCCTCACGGACGTGACCCTCCCTGGTGCGGGGCCGACAGCCGCGGGTCGAGTGCGCGGCCGGCGCAACTACTTGCCCTGGGCAGCCGGCCACGCACGTGTCGTCGACCCGCGAGCGCTCTATCGGGCGAACGGCCGCTTCAAGAAGCGGATGCGCTGGCTGAAGCGGCGGGCGTACAACGACGGGCGAGCTGCGCTGAAGGCCGCGGGCTACGCTACCGACCGGCTTCCCCCCGTGTTGGTCTGTGTGCTCGAACTGCAGAAACGCGGAGCGCTGCACGCACACCTGGCCCTCGGCTACACAACCGATGCCGAGCGAGTGTTCGCGCGAGCGTTTATCGACTCGCTGAAGAAATGGGCCCCGCGCTGCGGCTTCGGCTTCGTCCAGGGCTGGCAGTACGCCGAGCGGTCCGTTGTCTTCGAGGCTGCGAGGGCCGCGGCGTATCTGTGCAAGTACCTCACGAAAGATCACCCACCGTGGTTCCTGCGATCACTCAGCGGGCCAGTTGTGACGGTCTCTCGAAGGGTCATCGCCCAGTCCATGTGCACGATGGCTCTGCTCCGAAAAACCCGCCGGCTGTGGGCCGCACGGGAGGGACGCTGCGACTACCCGAGCTGGGACTGGGAAACCGCGCTCAAGGTCGGATACCTGCTCGACGGGCACGCAGCTCCAGCCCAGGGACCGTGATCGCGGCGACGGAGCGGCGCGAGAAACGCTGGACGCCGGGTCGGTAGCTGCTTGAAGCGTGGCGGGCCCGGAGGCCGAGACGGCCGGAAAGGGGACTGCCGGCGCATGCCGGCGGACCCGTCCGGCCGAACCGATCCGGCAGCCCCGCCTGCTGGTGGCTCTGGGCGCTTCCTAACCGCAGCTGGGGAGCCGGAGGTCGCTGCGGATCGCGTTGGGAAGAGCGCAGGCGAGACGGGCGCTTCCGAGTGCAATCACGACCCATCTGTGGGAGTGGGTATGGACAAGAACAACGGTCGCGGATGGGCCGGTGGAGGCGTTCTGACCCAGTGCCTGGATTCGTGCGGCTGCGAAGTCGCGGTCCTTGGTCGAGATCCAGATCGGAGAGAGGATTCGGAATCGCGACGTCGCGCAGCAGCCGCTGGTCGCTGCGTAGAGCCGTACGGACTTGGAGATCGCCTGTCGCTCGACAGGCGTGGCTGGTCGCCTCGCGAAAGCTGCGCCCGGTATGAGGGCAAGCCAGACACACGCACTGGTGAGGCAAAGTCGCCTAATGGAGGAGGCGAGTGCGGCATATCCACGACTCGGGCGCATTTAGCTCTTCGTCTGTGTGGGCGTGGCTTTGCCTCTCAGGTCGGGTTCGATTGCCGCTGGGTCGTCAGATGAAGGTGTTGCCCAGAGCACGGCGGCGAGATGGTCTCGTCCAGGCCCGAGTTCTGCGACCACGGCGGCTAGGCGGTGCTCTCCTTCGCTGGTTAGGTGCAGGTGGCGAACGCGGGCGTCGCGGCTGGAGAGTTGGCGTTGGATCAGGCCTGCGTTCTCGGCGCGGCGGACGAGCTGGGTGACGGCGCTCTGACTGAGCAGTAGTGAGGAGCTGAGACTCGTGACCGTCACCGGGCAATCGCGTTCGCCCTCGGTCTTGATCGCGAGGAGCAACTCGTAGCGCTCGTCCGTTAGGCCATGCGCACGTGACACTTCCTCGGTTCCGCGAAGGAACCCACGTAAAGCCCCCCGCAGCTCAGCGGCGCGAACGTACTCCTCTGCTGGAAGATCGTGCCGCTTCCGTCGCATCGTCTGGCTCCTCGTTAGGAAAGGGAATCGATAGGTCGTGCACGCTACAACTCTATTGCATCATAGTATGTTTTCAATTCTCACATGTTTAAACACGCAATATGATGGATACGGTCGATTGCGTGATGCCTGCGTAACGTACGTGGGCGCAGATCCTCTGTTTCGAGGCACGAGAAGAGCAAAGGAGCACTGATATGGCAGGTCAGACACAAAGACGATGGACCCTTTCGGGGTCGCTGATCGCTTCGGGAGTCGCCCTCGCTACGGTGATTGGACTTGGGGTCCTGGCCGGTGCTGGAGCCGCGGCCAGCCTGGCGCAACCGGTGAATCTCTCGTCGCCGGCGATCTCGGGTACCCCACAGGAGGATGCGACGCTGACCGGAACCAGGGGCACATGGGGCAATAGTCCGACCAGGTACGACTACTTCTGGAGGCGCTGCAACCCGAACGGGGGCAGCTGCTCGAACATCGGAGGCGCTCGCTCGCTCACCTACACGCTCAAACAGGACGACGTCGGCCACACGATCCGGCTCAGGGTCAGGGCGAGGAACAACGACGGCAGCATGTATGCATCGTCGGGACAGACCGCAGTGATCACCACCGGGCCTACGCCGCTGCCGCAGAACACGGTCCTGCCGACGATCAAGGGCACACCGCGTCAAGGCCAGACACTCAGGGGTGACCAGGGCAACTGGACCGGCAGACCGACCGATTACAACGACTTCTGGGTGCGCTGCGACCGAAACGGCGGCAACTGCGCGAACATCATCGGCGCGAACAACAGGAACGGGTACATCCTGACGTCGGCCGACGTCGGACACTCGATCAGGTTCAAGGTCGAGGCGAGGAACGCGGCGGGCAGCACCTTCGCGTCCTCCGTCCCGACGGCAGTGATCGTGGCCATCGCCACACCCGCGCCGAACAACACGTCCCCGCCGACGATCACCGGAAGCGCCCGCGTCGGCAGCGTGCTCACACTCAAAGTCGGCGCGTGGAACGGCACGCAACCGATCACCTACCACTATCAGTGGTTGCGGTGCGACAGCAACGGCGGCGGCTGCGCCGCGATCCCCGGAGCTGTCGGCACCACCTGGCAAGTTCTGCCGACATCCGCCGGGCACCGACTCCGAGCCCGCGTGACCGCGACGAATCCCGGCGGCTCGACGCTGGCAACATCGACGCCAACCGCAGTCGTCAGCGGCGCCGTGGCGCCACCCCCGACTGCTGCCGGCTGTCCGGCCGGCTCCGGGCCCGTCAACATCAACAGCATCAAGTCGCCCGCCCGGCTGCTGATCGACAGGCAGCAGACGAGCCCGTCAGTCGTCCACCGGGGCACCGGCCGGCTGATCGTCCGCTACCACGTCACCGCCTGCGGAGGCCGCTCGGTGCAGGGCGCGCTGGTCTACGCGACGGCCGTGCCCTTCAACCAGCTCTCGATCCCGCCCGAGCGGACGACCAACAACAGCGGCTGGGCCGAGCTCGACTTCCGCATGCTCGCCGGCTTCCCGGTCAGCTCGAAGCAGCAGCTGATCGCGATCTTCGCCCGGGCCCGCAAGCCCGGCGAGAGCATCCTCGGCGGCATCTCCACCCGCCGTCTCTTCTCCGTGCCCGTCAACCTCCACAGCTAACAGCACCAACCCAAGGGAGGGGGCCGTACAACGGCCCCCTCCTTTCGATGCCGGCATGTCAGGTGAAGAGCGGGCTGAGCCGTCGGCCAACTGGTCATGAATCGCCGGTCAACTCTTCTCGTTTCGTCCAGCGGACGATTATCCGAACAGGACTCCCCAGACTGTCGGCTAGTTGCGTCGCGAGCGGGCGGACGTCCGGGGGAGCGGTCGGCCCAACGACATCCAGACTGGCAACAACAAGGCCGTCTCGCCTGATCACCGTCAGGCTCTGGATTCCGAGCCCCGCGTCGCGCAGTCGAGGCAGCACCAGCGAACGTACCCGACCCTCGTCGCTCGAGAGTCGGAATGTGTGCAGGCTACGGCGAGCGAGGGGATACGCAACCGCGAGCACGACAAAGAGTGGGACCGCAACTGCCAACCAGCGAAGTCCGCGGAGCTTTCCACGCTCGACCAGGCCGGTGAGGAGGAAGACTACGACCGCCGAGAGCACAATCGCGACGAGGTTGGTCAGGAAGAGGAAGAACGCTCCGCCTGCCAGACTATTGTTGCCGTGCGCAAGCAGGATCCCGCAGGCACTGAGGGGCGGTAAGAGCGCCACGGCGACGGCTACCCCGGCGATCGCCCCACTGGTCGGGCCGCGAACGGTCAAGTAGGCACCCGCCGCGCCCGCGGCCACGGCGATCCCGAGATCGAGAAGGGTCGGCGCCGTGCGTGCTAGTAGCTCGGGAGTGAGGGTGATCACTCGAAAACTCGGAACCGCGAGCCCGACCAAAAGCGAGATAACGAATGCCTCTGCCGTGGTCAGCACAACCAAGCCCGCCGAGATGAACTCGGCGCGTGGTCGTCCGAGCACCAGCGCAGCAGCAATGCCGATGATCGGCTGCATCAGCGGCGCGACCAACATCGCCCCGATCACGACTGCAGGCGAGTTCGCGATCAGACCAAAGGCAGCAATCACCGTCGAGAGTGCCGTCAGCGTGATCAAGCGCGAGACATACCGCCGTAACTGCCCCGGGCGATCGGAGAAGATCTCCAACGCGATCTCCTCTCGGCGGCCCGGGGCCAGCTGTCCCGGTGAAACACCGTAGGCAAACCTGCCGACGATCCGGAGGAGCGCTGGTTGCCCCTCACGCACGAATGCCGAGGCTAGCCTCACCGTCGGACACCCGAGACGCGAAGTGACTTGAAAGCAGTTAACGCACAGTGCCTCAGGGCTTAGCTGTGGGGAAGAGTCCCAATTTGACACAAAGGACAATAAGTGTCATTCTGAGACTGTGCCCGGGAGAGGGAAGAAGCGCCCGACATTGCAGCAGCTGGCGTCGAAAAACGTCGGTCAGGTTGCCGGCGCAAAGGTAGTCGCGTTCGTTGTCCAGTGGGCAATGACAGAGGAAGCGCTTGGTCATCCGCCGACGCTGGAGGAGTTCGCTGACTGGTGGTACGCGTCTCGGTCGACGGTCTTTCGAGAGCAAGCTCGCTTCCGGGAGGCGTTTCCAGGCGAGGCCACACCGCAGCGTCTCGTCGACGTACTGAAGGCCGAAGAGGGGGCAACCTGGTTCAAGCGTGGAGTGTCGGCCTCGACGCGCATAGCGCTTCGCGGCGACGCGATCATCGAATCGCTTGGTAGCCGGCCCGAGGGCGAAAGGCGACTCGCCTGATGCCACCGATCGAGAGGTACTACAAGGGTCGGAGTCTCGCCACACTGCTCTCTGTCCACCCCGAGACGATTCGCCGAGCAGCAGAACGGGGCGAACTGAAGTCCGTGCGTGTCGGCAGCGAGCGGAGATACGCGGAAAGCGCGGTACGGGAGTGGCTAGAACGAGGCGACGGCAGAGGTCGCAGGTCATGAGCATCCGGAAGCGCGGCCCGCGCGCATATCAGGTACGCGTTTCACCGTTTCCGGCTAAGACGCTCCCGACGCGCGAGGCGGCAGGGCGTTATGAGCTGGAACTGATGCTCCGTCGCGCCCAGGGGGATCGGTTCGTAGAGAAGGACCGGACGCTGGGCGAAGAGCTAGACGCCTGGCTCACGCGGAAGAAGGCCGTCAGCGGGCTCCGTACGCCGACCGCGAAGTTCAACGCGCGCTCGTCGAAGATCTGGGCGCCTTTCCGTGATACCGAGCTGTCGGCGCTGCGACGGGCGCCGATCGAGGACTTCATCGCGGTGCGGGCGTCGGAGCATCCGCGGTCTGCGAAGAACGAGCTGGAGTTCCTTAAGCGGCTACTGCGTGACGCTCGGGGACGTGGGCACCGCATTGACGAGGCCGTACTTGGCATTCCTCCGATCAGGCATACGGCGCGGCGCGGGCGGGCGTTGACCGTCGAACAGCTCTACGAGCTCGCGTCCTGGGTGCCGGAGCACTCCAAGCGCCTCGTCCTATTGGCGGGGATGGTCGGGGCTCGTCAGCGGGTCTGGTTCGAAATGACCGACGACCTGCTCGACCTCCGCGCCGGCACATTGACGATCCCGGACTGGCTCTCCAAGAATGGCCGCGAGCACTGCATCTACTTCACCGAGCTAGAAGTGGCGCTGTTCCGCGAACAGCTGATGGTGCGAGCGCCCGGAACTGCGCTCGTCTTCCCGACACCGACAGGCCGCGAGTGGACCGAGAGCGGTTTCCGCGAACGGGTATGGAGCAAGGCGGTCAGGGCCGCAGTCACGAACGCACAGCTGGCGCCCGGGCAGCGATCCGTTTTTACGGGGTTCAACTTCCACCTGCTCCGTCACACCGCGTGCTCACTAATGGCGGCGGCAGGGATGGACCCCGCGGTGGCGTCCGAGCGAGCTAGTCACACGGATGGTGGCGCGTTGTTCCTGAAGCGCTACCGGCACCTGTACGAGTCGGAAAAGCGCGTCCAGGCGCGCAAGCTGGAGGGGCTGATCCGGTCGGAGCTGGACAGCGCTGGGACAGAAGCCGTCGAGGGCCCAAATTCTCCGCTCAACGAAGCGGATGCAACCGATGGGCGCGGCTGGGATCGAACCAGCGACCTCCCGCGTGTGAAGCGGGCGCTCTCCCGCTGAGCTACGCGCCCGGAAGAACCGACAGGGTACCGCGATCCGTGTGCGAACCTGCGGCGGCATGTCGACCACGCATCTCCGGCGGCCCGCTCTCGCCGCGGCGCTCGCCGGCGCGGTGCTGGCGGCCGGCTGCGGCGGCGGCGGATCGGATCTCCCCACCGGACCCGCGACGCAGCTCCCGAGCTACCTGGCCCCCTACCCCGAGCAGCAGCCGAAGGCGGTCTACTACCTCCAGTGGCAGAAGCGGGGAGATGCTGTCGACGGGACTCTGACGGTCGCGTTTCCGACCGGCGCGGACGTGACCACGCGAGTCGCACCGGTCGTAGGGGACATCGACGGCACTGACGTGTCCCTCCAAGTCGGCGACGACGCACCGCAGGCATGGACGGGGACGCGGGCGGGCCGAAAGATCGTGTTCACCGTCGAGCTGGGGGACGGTTCCGAGCAGACGCTCAGGTTCGCCCCCGCCGGCCTCGCCGCCTACAAGCAGGCCGTGGCGGAGATCAGCCCTGCTCGTCGAAGCCGAGGGTGACGAACTCGTCGTTCGGCACCCAGCCGAGCCCGCTCGCGAGGCGGTTGGTGAAGTTGAACATGGCGGCCACCTCGGCGATGTCCATTACGTCCTCGTCGCCCCAGCCGGCCTCGCGCAGGGCCTGGACGTCGTCCTCGGTGCAGGCGGACGAACGCTCGGTCAGCTTGACCGCGAAGTCGAGCATCGCCCGCTCGCGCGGCTCGATGTCGGCGTAGGCGTAGTTCGTCCGCAGCTGCTCGACGAGCAGCGGATCGCCGGTCAGCTTCCGCAGGAACGCCGAGTGGGAGACCATGCAGTAGTGGCAGCGGTTGACCGTCGAGACGACGACGGCGATCATCTCGCGCTGCACCTTCGTCAGCGTCGACTCGCCGCGCATCAGCTCGTCGTAGAACGTGTTCCAGAGCTCGAGGTGGCGAGGCCGCAACGCGTAGACGCGGAGCACGTTCGGGACGAAACCGAGCTTCTCGTCGGCCTTGCCGAACAGCGCCTGGACGCCCTCGGGCGCCTCCTCCTCGGCCGGAACCCGAAGCCACGACTCCTGCCGAACGGCCTTGGCCATGAAACGAGTCTACGACTTCCTTGCCGAGGCGGGCTTTGCCCGCCTCGGCCCCTACGGCAGATCTGAGTCCGACATCCGAATCACGACCAGCTCCACCGGCTCAGACCACATCCGGCCCAAACGATCCGCAACGCAAGGAGAGGGCTCGTGGGGGAACCAGGGGTTCCCCCACGAAGCGAAGGCATGGTGAGCGCGCGCAGCGCGCGCTACCATGCCGACGCCCGGTCGCGCTAAGCGGGGAGCTAGCGGTTCCCTGAACCCGCAATCCGCTCCAGCGGGGCCGAATACCGTCCGAGGGGCGGGTTCTTCGGGGCCTGGGCCCGAAAGCGCAGCGTTGACGGCCAGGTTCCGCGCACTGGGAGCCTTCGAACCGCGTCAGGTCCGGAAGGAAGCAGCGCTAAGGAGTTCCTCTCAGGTGCCGCGGTCAGGCCTGGCCCGAGCAAGCGAATCGGGTTCCTCCCGGGGAAGCCGTTTCGAAGCCGGTTGCGTGACCGGGCCTCATCCCCGAAAGTCCGAGCCCTTCGGGCTCGACGACTTTCGGGGGAAGACTGCGGCTGACCGAGAGCGGTTGGGAGCCGCCGCCGCGCGGGTCGGCGAGCGGCGAACTCCGACGCCCTTGGGGCGAGCTGGATCGATTCTGCTTGAATCGACAGGGTGACCGCGCTCTACCGGAAGTACCGGCCTCAGAACTTCGACGAGGTGGTCGGGCAGGAGGCGGTCGTCAGGACCCTCAAGAACGCGATCGGCGCCGGGCAGGTGCGCCAGGCCTACCTCTTCGCCGGCCCGCGCGGCACCGGGAAGACCTCGATGGCGCGGATCCTGGCCAAGGCGCTGAACTGCGAGCAGGGCCCGACGCCGACGCCCGACAACACCTGCGGCGCCTGCGTCGCGATCACCAACGGCTCATCGATGGACGTCGTCGAGATGGACGCGGCCTCCCAGCGCGGCATCGACGACATCCGGGACATCCGCGAGAAGGCGATGCTGCAGCCGGCCGGCCGGTACAAGGTCTACATCCTCGACGAGGCGCACCAGCTCACCGACGCCGCCTGGCAGGCGCTGCTGAAGCTGATCGAGGAGCCTCCGCCCCACCTCCTGTTCATCTTCTGCACGACCGAGCTCCAGAAGGTGCTGCCGACCGTGCGGTCGCGCTGCCAGACCTTCGTCTTCGCGCGGCCGCGGCTGCCCGACATGGTCAAGAAGCTCCGACGGATCGCGGACGGCGAGAAGATCGACGTCCCCGACGCCGCGCTGTCGCTGATCGCCCGCAGCGCCCGCGGCGCCTACCGCGACGCCGAGTCGACCCTCGACCAGCTCGCCGCCGCGACCGAGGGCACGATCACGGTCCAGGACGTCCTCCAGATGCTCGGGGCGGTCGAGGAGGAGGCGCTGTTCCGGCTCTGCGACCTGATCGTCGACCACGACACCGCGGGCGCGCTCACCTTCGTCGAGGAGCTGTCGGAGCAGGGACAGGACATCGGGCGGGTCGTCACCGACCTGCTCGAGCACCTGCGGCACCTGATGCTCGTTCACCACCTCGGCGAGGTGCCCGACTCGCTGCCCGTGACCGAGGAGACGCGCGAGCGGTTGCGTGCCCAGGCGAACCAGCTTCCCGAGGCGACCGTGCTCCGGCTGTGCGACCTGCTCGCGGTCGCGGTCGAGGACATGCGGCAGGGCGGCGATCCCCGCCTCCCCTTCGAGCTTGCGCTGGTGAAGGTGACCCGACCCGGCGCCGACCTCTCCAGCGAGTCGATGGCCTACCGGCTCGAGCTGCTCGAGCAACGAGGACCCACTGTCGCCCCTCCTCCGGTAGCAGCCGACCCTTTAGGGACAGACCCTGAAGGGTCTGTCCCTGCAGAGACGCCGCGTGAACCCCCATCCCTCGAGCTCTCCCAGCTCCAGGAGGCCTGGCAGCGCTCGGTGATCCCCGCGGTCGAGCGGCGCTCGATCCCCGCCGCCCCCGTGTTCGGCGAGGCCCGCCCCGTCGCGCTCGAGGAGGACACGCTGACGCTCGAGTTCCCCGCGTCGAACGCTTTCCACCGAGGCCTCGCCGAGGACAAGTACGCGTCACTGATGGTGGACGCGCTCTACGAGGTGACCGGCCGGAAGCTGCAGCTCGCGTTCGCGATCGGCGAAGACGGGGAGAACCCGGAGGAGGAGCTCGAGCCGGAGAGCGAGGAGGACTTCGTCGCGCTCCTCAAGGAGACCTTCGACGCCCGGGAGGTGGACACGTAGTGGCTGGCCAGCGCTTCGACATGAACCAGCTGATGCGGCAGGCGCAGGAGATGCAGTCGCAGATGGCCCGCGCCCAGGAGCAGCTCGCCAACGAGACGGTGGAGGCCTCGGCAGGCGGCGGTCTCGTGTCCGTCAAGGCGACCGGCACCGGCGTGATCCAGGAGATCAAGATCGACCCGAAGGCGATCGATCCGGAGGATCCCGAGCTGCTCGAGGACACGGTGCTTGCAGCCGTGAACGAGGCCCTGCGCGCGGCGCAGGCGCTGGCGGAGTCGAAGCTCGGCGGTTCGCTGGGCGGGCTCGGGTTGCCCGGTCTGTAGGACACGGCCCTCGCCGCAAAGGCGGCCTCTGCCCCTTCGGGTCAGAGCCCTGATGGATCCGGCCCGCGTCGCAGGCCGAGCCCTCCTACCTGACCGCCTCCGGGAGGATGCGCATGTCGAGCACTTCGTAGCCCTCGAAGTTCGGCATGGGCAGGCCGGCCGTCTCGAGCGCCTCCTTCACCTCGGGCTCCTCGGCCATCGCGTGCCGGCCCTCCTCGTTCTCCCAGAGGTTGATCACGAGAATGCCGTCGTCGGTCTTGGCGGCGATCGTGCCGAGCCCGCCGTGCTTCGGCGCCAGACGACGGCCGACCTCGGCGATTCCCTGGAGCTTCTGGGCCAGCTCGTCGGTGTCGCCGGACATCCGCATCATCGAGATGACTGCCATCGGACATGCCTCCTTCGTCAGAGTGGGTGCGTAGCCTACGGTGTTCGTCGTGCTCTCTCCAGCGGTTCAGAATCTGGTCGCGCAGCTCACCCACCTGCCCGGAGTCGGCCAACGCACGGCGCAGCGGCTCGCCTTCCACCTGCTGCGCGCGACGAAGGAGGAGGCGCTCGCGCTGGCCGAGGCGATCGTCGAGGTGAAGGAGCGCGTCCGTTTCTGCCGCGAGTGCGGCAACCTGACCGAGGACGAGGTCTGCGCGATCTGCCTCGACGCCCGCCGCGACCACTCGGTGATCTGCGTGGTCGAGCAACCCGTCGACCTGATCTCGGTCGAGCGGACCGCCGAGTTCCGGGGCCTGTACCACGTGCTCGGCGGGGCGCTCTCGCCGATCGACGGCGTCGAGCCGTCCGACCTGCGCATCGACGAGCTGATCCAGCGCGTCGAGCGGAACGGCGTCGAGGAGGTCGTGGTCGCGACCAACCCGAACATGACCGGCGAGGCGACCGCCGCCTATCTCGCCGATAGGCTGCGCGGTCGCGTCCGGGTCACGCGCCTCGCGAGCGGCCTGCCCGTCGGCGGCGACCTCGAGTACGCGGACGAGGTCACGCTCGGCCGGGCGCTGACCGGCAGGCGGGAGATCTAGCTCCCTCTTCTAGGGACTGTCCCCGGAAGGGACTGTCCCTGAAGAAGCCGAAGCGAGCTCAGCCTTCGGGGTCAGACCACCTCCGGGGTCAGACCCCAAAAAGCTCGCAAAGTGCGAACTTTCGATCGGTACCCCCTTGTGCGCGCTGCACCAGCGGATTAGATTCCCCGGCGTCGAACCGGTTGGCCCTCGGGTCAGCCGGTTCGGCTTTTGTGGGGCCGTTTTCCGCCGCAGCTACGCTTGTGCGCAGTGGCCGCCACCGCCGACTACGAAGCCGTTCCCGGGATCGCGCCGGCAGACGAGCAGCGCGTCGGCACCCTGGTGATGAAGTTCGGCGGAACGTCGGTCGGCAACCCGGACCGGCTGCAGGCGGTCGCCCGCCGGATCGTCGCGGTCAAGGAGGAAGGCGGTCGCGTGGTCGCCGTCCTCTCGGCGATGGGCGACACCACCGACGAGCTGGTCGAGCTCGCGTACCGCGTCTCCGCGCGCCCGAAGCCGCGGGCGATGGACATGCTGATCTCCGTCGGCGAGCGCATCTCGTGCGCGCTCGGCGAGATGGCGATCGAGGACCTCGGCCACGAGGCGATCTCGCTGACCGGCTCGCAGGCGGGGATCGTCACCGACACCACGCACACGAAGGCAAAGATCGTCGAGGTGCGGGCGCAGCGGATCCACGAGGCGCTCGACGAGGGGAAGATCGTGCTCGTCGCCGGCTTCCAGGGCGTCTCGACCGGCCAGGAGATCACCACGCTCGGGCGCGGCGGCTCCGACACGACCGCGGTCGCGCTCGCCGCCGCCCTCGGCGCGGAGAGCTGCCAGATCTTCACCGACGTCGAGGGCGTCTACACCGCCGACCCGCGGGTCGTGCCGGAGGCGCTCAAGCTGCCGGTGGTCACCTACGAGGAGATGCTGGAGATGTCCGCGTCGGGGGCGAAGGTGATGGCGCTACGCTCCGTCGAGTTCGCCCGCAACCACGGCGTACGCCTGCACGTGCGGTCGACCTTCACCGATTCGGAAGGCACCTGGATCCAGAAGGAGGACGAGCAGTTGCTCGAGAAGGCGATCATCTCCGGCGTCACCCACGACACCTCGGAGGCGAAGCTCACGCTGATCGGCGTGCCCGACCGCCCCGGCGTCGCCGCGCGGGTGTTCCGGGCGCTGGCCGATGCCGGCGTGAACATCGACATGATCGTCCAGAACGTCTCGTCCGAGGGGCTCACGGACATCTCGTTCACACTGCCGAAGTCCGACCTTGCCGTCGCCGAGCCGATCCTCGAGGACGGCTGCAAGGACGTCGGCGCCGCCGGGTGGTCGCAGGACTCGGAGATCGCGAAGGTCTCGCTGATCGGCGCCGGCATGCGCTCGCACCCGGGCGTGGCGGCCGACATGTTCGAGGCACTCGCCGAAGCGGGGATCAACATCGAGATCATCTCCACCTCTTCGATCCGGATCTCCTGCGTCGTCCGGGCGGCCGACGTCGACCGGGCGGTGCAGGTCGTGCACGACAAGTTCCGGCTGTTCGCCGAGGAGCGGGCCGGTGCCTAGGATCGGCGTCGTCGGCGCCACCGGCGCCGTCGGGACGGTGACGCTGGAGCTGCTCGCGGAGCGCGGCCACGACGACGTGCGCGCGTTCGCGTCGGCCCGGTCCGCCGGCAAGCGGGTCGCCTTCGGCGGCCAGGCGCTGGTGATCGAGGAGGCGACGCCGGAGGCCCTCTCCGCCGGCGATCTGGACGTCTGCCTGTTCTCGGTGGGCACGTCGAGCTCGCGCGAGCTCGTCCCCCACGCCGTGCGCGGAGGCGCGGTCGCGGTCGACAAGTCGTCCGCCTACCGCCTGGCCGACGGAGTGCCGCTGGTCGTGCCGGAGGTGAACGGGGCGCGCGCGCCCGAGAACGAGGGGATCGTCGCCAACCCGAACTGCTGCACGATCCCGCTCACCTGCGTGCTGAAGCCGCTGCACGAGGCGGCCGGCCTGCGGCGTGTCCGCGTCGCCACCTACCAGTCGATGTCCGGCGCCGGCGCGTCGAACATGCAGCGTCTCGCGGAGACGCAGCCGCACGAGCTCGACCTGCTGATGGAGTGGGACTTCGACGGCGAGGAGTTCGACGAGGAGACCAAGCTCCGCGAGGAGACCCACAAGATCATGGAGCTGCCCGAGCTGCCGATCAGCGCCAACTGCATCCGCGTCCCGGTGATGGTCGGGCACGCGGAAACGGTGTGGGTCGAGACCGATTCACCGCTCTCGGCGGACGACGCGCGGTCGCTGCTCGCCGCCGCCCCGAGCGTCAGGCTCGACGACTTTCCCTCCCCCGGCAAGGCCGCCGGGCTCGACGAGGTTCTCGTCGGCCGGATCCGGCAAGATCCGACCGATTCGAACGGGCTCGTCCTCTTCCTCGCCTGCGACAACCTACGCAAGGGCGCGGCGCTGAACGCGATCCAGATCGCAGAGCTCCTGTTGGGCCGCGCCGCCGCCAGGGCCGCCTGAGAGAAGCGGCCCGCCGGAGCGGGCCGCCTGGAACGCGACTGATACCCGGCCAAAATCGTAGCGCGGAGCGCGTCCCGCCGGATGTGCGCGGATGCCAACCGCCGGAGGGCCGCGCGCCGCAGCAGCGCGGAGGGCACCGGAGTCGAACCGGATCCGGGGGCAAGCCGGACGCGCGGGTATCAATCGCGCTCCACAACCGTGTGGCCACACCCTCCACGGTGCGATTGTCGTGGCGCGAACAGCGCGTGCGCAATTCGCCCTTTCGGCCGCGGCTGACTGTGTCATCAGAAGACGGAATCGGCTCGATTAGCCGTCTTCAAGACGTTGCTGATCTGATTTCTCCCACGCACTCGTATTTTTTGTAATCCTGCTGGGGCATCCGACTGCGGCGGTCACTGGGGACCTCGACCGAAAGGGAAAGGTTGACCGAGCAAGACGGGGGTTTGTCGTGATGCACCATCGTCGCGCCGGCAGCGGGGAGGCCCGCTGATGGATGCGCAGGGTCAAGAGCACTCGACGCTGCGTGACTACCTGCAGGTGCTCCGCCGCCGCAAGTGGATCGTGCTCACGGCGGTCGTGGTCGTGCCGGTGGCTGCCTACCTGTTCTCGGCGCAGCAGCAATCGAAGTACCGGGCCACGGCCGAGGTGCTCCTCAGCCGCCAGAACCTGAGCCAGTCGCTGAACGGCGTCCAGGACCCGACGCTCTCGATCCAGCCCGACCGGCTCGCGCAGACGCAGGCAGACCTCGCGCAGGTTCCGCCGGTGATCGAACGGACGCTGAAGGCTGCGGGCGCAAGCAACATCACGCCAGCCGAGTTCGCCGCCGACTCGAGCGTGTCGGCGAAGACCGACGCCGACCTCCTCACCTTCAACTTCACGCACCACGATCCGGCGCTCGCGGCGCGGCTCGCGACCGAGTACGCCCGCCAGTACATCGCCTACCGCACGCAGCTCGACACGCAGGCACTGGCGAAGGCACGGACGCAGGTGCAGGACCGGATCGGCCGGCTGGAGCTGAACGGCGACACGAAGTCGGCGCTGTACGCGAGCCTCGTCGAGCGCGACCAGCAGCTGCAGACGATGCAGGCGCTCCAGACGGCGAACGCGTCGCTCGTTCGCGAGGCGCAAGGGGCGTCGAAGGTGCAGCCGCGGCCGACGAGGAACGCAGTCCTCGGGCTGTTCCTCGGGCTCGTCCTCGGCGTGGGTCTCGCCTTCCTGCGCGAGGCTCTGGACACGAAGGTGCGGACGAGCGACGAGGTCGCGCGAAAGCTCGACCTGCCGATCCTCGCGCGCATCCCGGCGCCGCCGAGGCAGCTCCGGAGCGCGAACAAGCTGGCGATGCTCGCCGACCCGGAAGGCGTCCACGCGGAGCCGTTTCGCGTTCTCCGCACGAACGTCGAGTTCGCGAACCTCGAGGTGAAGGCGAAGACAATGATGGTGACGAGCGCGGTCGAGGAGGAAGGCAAGTCGACCACCGCCGCCAACCTCGCCGTCGCGTTCGCGCGCAGCGGGAAGCGGACGATCCTCGTCGACCTCGACCTGAGACGACCGTTCCTGAACAAGTTCTTCCCACTCGGCAGGCGACCCGGGCTCACCGACGTCGCGCTCCGCCATGTCTCAGTGGAGGAGGCGCTCGCCCCCTACCCGCTGACCGACGGCCCGAGCTGGTCGCTCAAGAACCGCACGTCGGGGAACGGGACCGTCACGATCGCCGGCCGGCTCGAGGTGATCGGAACCGGGCCGCTACCGCCGAACCCGGGCGAGTTCCTCAGCTCGCACGTCGTCGACGAGATCCTGGCCGAGCTCGCAGAGCGCGCCGACCTCGTCCTCATCGACGCAGCGCCGCTCCTGAGTGTCGGCGACGCGCTGGCACTGAGCGCAAGGGTCGAGGCGCTGCTGCTCGTCGCCCGGATCGACCGAATGCGCCGGCCTATCGTCCGCGAGCTGCAACGCACGCTCGAGGCGTCGCCGGCGAGGCCGCTCGGCGTGATCGTCACCGCCGCCGACTCGGACGAGACCTACGGATATGGCTATTCCTACAAGGGGCGCTACGCCGGCTACGCGAGACGGCCGGAGGAGAGAGAGGGCGCGGAGGCGATCGGGCTGAGATAGCGATGCGGACGGCACAGGAGCAGGCTGCGGCAGTCGGCGTCGGTCGGCGTGCAGAGGCCGCTGTGCCCGAGCGCACGCCGTTCGTCCACCGCCGGGGCTGGCTCGTACGCCGCGCCCTACTGGCAGCCGACCTGCTCGGCCTGATGATCGCATTCGTGATCGCAGAGCTGGCACTGCCCGGTGACGCGCACGACCGCCTCGAGCCGGCGGTCGAGATCGGGCTCTTCGTCCTCACACTGCCGTTCTTCGTCGTCACGGCCAAGCTGCAGGGCCTCTACGACCACGACGAGGAGCGCACCGACCACACGACCGCGGACGACCTGGTCGGCGTCTTCTACCTCGTCACCACGGGGACCTGGCTGTTCTTCGCGACGATGTACCTGTCCAACCTCGCGTCGCCGAGCGTCGAGCGGCTGTCGTTCTTCTGGGCGCTCTCGATTGCCCTGGTCGCGCTGTTTCGAGTGGCGGCCCGCGCACTGTGCCACCGGAGCGTCAGCTACCTCCAGAACACGATCATCGTCGGCGCAGGCGAGGTCGGGTCGCTGCTCGCGCGCAAGATCCGTCAGCACCCGGAGTATGGCCTGAGTGTCGTCGGCTTCGTCGACTCCAGGCAGGGAGAGCACCGCGAGGAGCTGCTCGGCGGCATCGAAGACCTCGAGTCGTTCGTCCAGCTGCTCGACGTCGAGCGGGTGATCTTCGCGTTCGCCGGGCAGCCGGACTGGGACGTCCTGGACGTCGCCCGCCATCTGCGCCGGCTCGACGTGCAGATGGACGTCGTCCCGAGGATGTTCGACCTGATCGGGCCGAAGGCGGAGATCCACACGCTCGAGGGGCTCGCGCTCGTGGGCCTGCCGCCGGCGAAGCCGTCGCGCTCGTCGCTGCTGCTGAAGCGCGCGGTCGACATCGCTGGGGCGTCGCTGGGCCTCCTCCTTACCGCGCCGCTCTTCGCCTACGTCGCGTTCCGGATCAGGCGCGACTCGCCCGGCCCCGTGTTGTTCCGGCAGACGCGCCTCGGGATGAACATGCGCGAGTTCGAGGCGCTCAAGTTCCGCACGATGTACGTGGACACCGACGACTCGGTGCACCGCGACTACGTGCAGGCCGCGATGAGCCGCACGATCTCGGCCCAGGACAACGGCCTGTACAAACTGGAGCGACGCGACGCGATCACGCCATTCGGACGCCGGCTGCGGAAGACCAGCCTGGACGAGCTCCCGCAGCTCCTGAACGTCCTCCGCGGCGAGATGTCGCTCGTCGGTCCGCGGCCCTGCATCCCGTACGAGGTGGAGAGCTTCGAGCCGCACCATTTCGACCGCTTCCTCGTGCCGGCCGGAATCACCGGGCTGTGGCAGGTGACCGCGCGGGCGCACTCGACCTTCGGCGAGGCGCTGGAGATGGACGTCGCGTACGCGCGTGGCTGGTCGTTCGGGCTCGACCTGCGGCTCCTCCTGCTCACGCCGATGCGTTTGCTCACGGGCGGGACGCGGTGAGCGCGGTCCCCCGCGAGCCCGTGCGGGTCGCGGTCGTCGGCCTCGGCTACTGGGGGCCGAACCTCGTCCGCAACCTGTACGAGCTGCCGGAGGCCGAACTGGTCGGCGTCTGCGACCTCACGGAGGAGCGGCTGGCCCGCATAGGCCGCCGCTACCCGGACGTGCGGCGGACGACCTCGTATGACGAGCTGCTCGACGATCCGAGCGTCGAGGCCGTGGCAATTGCCACCACTGTCGGCACGCACTTCAAGCTGGCCAGGGCAGCCCTCGAAGCGGGCAAGCACGTTCTCGTGGAAAAGCCTCTTTCGTCGTCGTCGATCGATGCGCAAGAGCTCGTCGCGCTCGCGGCAGCGCAGGAATTGACGCTCATGCCAGGGCACACGTTCCTCTACAGCCCCCCGGTCAATCTGATCCGCGATCTGATTCGGTCGGGCGAGCTTGGCGACATCTACTTCATCTCGTCGACTCGGGTCAATCTCGGTCTGCACCAGCCCGACGTCAGCGTGATCTGGGACCTGGCTCCGCACGACTTCTCGATTCTCCGGTATTGGCTCGACGAACGGCCTACGTCCGTCTCCGCCACGGGCCGCGGTTGCGTAATGCCGACCGTGCCGGATGTCGCGTTCGTGAACCTCGGCTTCCGCTCGGGCACGATTGCCAATGTCCACCTGGCCTGGCTGGCGCCAACGAAGCTTCGCCAGACGGTTGTCGTCGGCTCCCGCAAGATGGTTGTGTACGACGACGGGAGCCGAGAACCAGTACGCATCCATGACTCGGGTGCCGTGCTCGACGACCCCGAGTCATTCGGCGAGTACAGACTGACCTATCGCACCGGCGACATCCTCTCGCCGCCAATGGAAGCGACGGAGCCACTCGTACTCGAACTCCGCGATTTCTGCCGTGCAATTGGACAGAACATCGAGCCGACGTCGTCGTCGCAGATCGGACTCGAGGTCGTCGAGATGATCGAAGCGGCCGAGCAGGCCATTAACAACCCGGGCGTGCTGGTGCACATCGCGCCACCTGAACGCGACGTCTGCTGGGACAGAACCGTGCGAACCCCTTCGCCGTCAAGGGACAGATGATCCGCTCGTTGACGGAAACAGTGGTCACCCCCCGGCCGATCTGCCTGATCCGCTCGGTTCACGGAGCCAATGAAACGGATTTGGGCTGATGGGCGCCCACGCTGCAACTGCCCGGCAAACCGAATCCGAAGCCGGGCTGCCGTCGGGTGTGACCAGCCTCGGGCTGCAGGGCCCACACGGACAGCTTCCTTCACAACAGCTCGGCCGCGGGTTCGCCTGGGCGGCCGCGGGCCGGATTGGTGGGTACGCCGCTGTGCTCGTCAGTGGACTGCTGCTCGCGAGGATGCTGACACCCGACGGCCTGGGCGACTACTTCCTGGCACTGACGATCGCCACCGTCGCCTCGTTGCTCGCGCTCATGGGACTGAGCGGCGTCGCGATGCGCGAGGTCTCGGCAGCGATCGGCATCGGTCGTCGCGACCGCGCTCGCTCGGCGATCGGTGCGACAACACTCCTCGCCTGTGTAAGCGGAGTCATGACAGCGGGATTGTTGGCTTCCCCTGTTGGGCAACTGCTGTCCGAGGACGTTCTTCATTCCCCGCGCCTCGCCCACCTCATGCCGCTCGTCGCGGTCTGGGCGGTGTTGCTGATGGCGACGATCCTAGCCAGCAACATCTGGCGGGGACTCGGCAACATCCGCGCCGCAGTAATCCTCAACGATTTCGGACCGAAGGCGGCGTTCGCGGCCGGCGTCACCGTACTCTGGCTCGCAGCGAGACATGTCGACGTCGAGGCCGTACTCTGGCTTTGGATCGGGGTCTCTGGAGTTCTTCTGGCGCTAGGAGCCATCGTCCTCGCCCCCCGGGTTTGGTCTTTCCCTGTCGGTCCGCCCACGTCTCATCGCGCTCTCGCAGGAGCAGGCCTCGCCATCCTTGTCACCGGAGTCATGTGGCAGGCGATGGACCAGATCGATCTAGTGATCCTCGCCACCGCTGCACCTCGACACGACGTGGCCCTCTACGGCGCCGCCGCTCGGTTCGCGATGTTGCTGTCAGTCCCGTTGTTGCTGGTGGAGTTCGTCGTTTCGCCACTAATTGGTGCTTTGAATGCGCGGGGCGAGGTCGGCGCACTCGAACTCGTCCTTCGCCGTAGCGCAACGATCGCAATGATCCCGACTCTGCTCGGAGCGATCGGCGTGCTCGCCGGTGGCCGCTGGATCCTCGGCGGTTTGTACGGCTCTTACTACGAGCAGGCCTGGCCAGTCCTCGCGGTTCTCGCCATCGGGGATCTCGCCTTCGTGCTGACTGGGTCTTGCGGTCTCCTCCTCTGGATGACGGGCCATCAGCACCTGACGGCAGCGGTTGCGACGACCTTTGCAGTGGCCACTCTCGGCGTTGCCATCGCCACCGCTCATGCGTACGGGATGATGGGTCTCGCAGTCACGATGGTGATCGGCATTGTCGGGCAGAACATCATCCTGCTGTTGCTGGCACGGCGGCGCCTTGGCGTATGGACGTACGCCTATGCGCGCCCAAGGGCGATCGCGAACGCTGCGGCGTCGGTCTGTAGAGCCGGAACGCCGACGCCTTTCACTGCGGTATCGGACTCCACAAGCCTGAGCGAATGATCACCAGGATCCGAACGCATTGGGCAAGCATTGGGTTTCCGCACCAAGGTGGGACGGGATGATCGCGCATGCGAACGATAGACTGAATTCGAGTCATCCCCTCTTGCTGGCTGTGGTCGTGTCAGTCGTCGGAGCTGCGGGGATTGCATTCCAGCCGCTCGCTGTGCTCGCAGTCGGTGGACTTGCTGCGGTCGGGCTTCTCGCCTATTTCCCTGCCCGATATGCGGTGGCGCTTCTCCTGGTCTACCTTGCGTTTGAAGAGTTCATCCTCACCCATTTTGCGGGTGGGCATACCGCGGTCGTGCGCTATGCGCCGGAACTCGCGGCCCAGCTTTTCGTGACCGTTGCAGTGCTCATAGGAATTGGCGCTCTTGCTCCTCGTGCCACTCGCCTGCTAGCCGTACTCTCCATCTGTGTCGTTCCTTGGTTGTTTTCGGCACTCGTCAGTGGCAATGGGCTGAGCACCGCGCTCATCGGTATGAGGAGTGAACTTCGTTTCGCTCCTCTGTGCCTCGTTCCCCTCTTGCTCAAGAATCCGCAGCGGGACCTCACGTTCGTTGCTCGCGTCGTGATCTGGGTTGCAGCAGCCCAGAGCCTGATCGCCTGCATTGAATTCGTCGGAGGATACGGGGTGCGATCCTTCTTCGCAACGAACTGGAAAGTGGAGGTTTCCGGCGTGACGGTCTCGCACTCGGCAGCGTACCTCGGGACGGTCTTCGGAACCTTCTCGAACCGAAACGGACTGGCGACCTTCCTCGTGATTGCCTGGATCCTACTCGCCTCCGCGGGAAGCCAGGCGCTCGGATTCAGCCGGCGCGGGGGTGTTGTGTTGGGCTCGATGTTCGCCATTGCGATCCTTCTCTCGGGCTCGCGTGAAGGTGCAGCCGGCCTTGCGCTCTCGGGACTGGTAATCGCGCGTCAACGGTTCCATTTGCCTGTCATTTGGCTGGCCACCCTTGCGGTCCTCGGCGCAGTACTCTTCGCGCCGGCACTGGCAACAGTTCAATCGACGGCACCGCAAGGAAACGTCGCATACACATCCCTGGGCAAACGGTGGCGGTCGTTACTCAGTTCGGAGAGTTGGTCGACGACTGTTCATAGCAATTCCCGTTTCTATCTCTTGAAGTCGGAATTCGACGCAGTCAAGGCAGACGCGCCGATCGTCGGATTCGGATTGGGCTCACTCACTGACCCGCGGCGGATAGCCGATGGAACGAGTAGCGCGTACCGGACGTCTGCTGGGCGGCAAGTGGTTGCGTTCAGGTTCTTCTTCGATGGCAACTGGGGATTGATTCTCTTCGAGACCGGCATCGTCGGCGCTACAGCCTTTGGTCTTGCATTCTTGCTCACCGTTCGGTTCGGAATCTTGGTGTCCGCGCATCATTGGGTTGGTCTGGCGTTAACCACCTCTGTTCTAGCGGTCGGGTTACTCGGTTTCTTTTCGACCGTCCTCCAATCGCGAGCGGCAAGCGCCGTACTGTGGCTTCTCCTCGGATTCGCCGCGACGATACATCACGACCGCAGGACATCTGAGCGCACGAACGTCCACCGTTCAAACCCCGTAGCGGCGTGATGCGGATCCTCATCCTTCAAGGACATGTCCGCGACAGGGAGGACGTTTCGTTGGTCATGTCGTCATCGAGCAAGTCGAGGATGCGGGCGGGCCGGGAGTCGATGGCGACGTCTGGAAGCGAGTACTGACAGGTGCGCGTGCTTGACGAGCTACTGGGAATCGGAGCCGGCAACGAGCCTCGGCCGCTCACTGCGCGCATCGACCCCAGCTCGATCCGCGGCTACTACATCGACCTGAGCTACAAGACGGCTGCTTCCCCCAACGCATCCGACCAACTCCCGCCAGCTGGACTCGCCCAGCTGGCGCTCGGCTGGCACGAGCGCGCGCTCGACGGAGACGCGGCAGCCACAGCCCGATTCAATGAAGTCTGCTTGGTGCTCGCACGGCGCGGGACGCCTGCGGTAGACGGCCTTCGCTGGCCGTACTTGACGGCGGTACTGAAATACAAGCTTCGCCCTCCCTGGTTCTCTGCAATGGCCCAGGGCCTGGTCGCGTCCGTGTTCGTGCGAGCGTTTCTGGCGAACGGCGACCGTCGCTGGCAAGGGCTCGCGCACGCCGCCATCCGACCGCTACTCGTCGAAGACGAGAGCGATCTGGTGGCCCTTCTCCCAGCCGGCCCCGTCCTCGAGGAGGTCTCCGGAAAACCGCGGGCGCACATCCTGAACGGTTGGGTGTTTGCGCTTTGGGGGTTGTGGGACGTCCACGTAGGCCTCGGCGAAGCGGAGGCGGGAGAGCGATTTCGCGACAGCGCGAATGCGCTCGCAGGAATCCTCGACCGGTACGACGTTGGCTGGTGGACGCGTTACAGCCTCTACCCACATCCCCTCGCCGACCTGGCCAAACCGTTCTACCACCGCCTACACGTAGCGCAGATGCAAGCAATGGGGCACCTCACTGGTCGGGCTGAGTTTGACGGCGCCGCGCAGCGATGGCACGCGTACGACAACCGACGGAATCGTGCACGTGCACTCAGTCAGAAACTTGTCTTCCGGGTATCGCGATCCTCGCGCTGGCGATGAGGGTCCTGGTCGTCACGAACATGTATCCGACTTCCGCCGAACCGTGGTCGGGTGTATTCGTCGCCGAGCAGATCGAAGATCTGCGTCGGCTCGGGGTCCAAGTCCAAGTCCACTCCTTCGACGGTCGGAGAGACCGGAAGCAGTACCTACGGGCTGCCGGGACGCTCCACGGACTCGCCGGGGATCGGTTCGATCTCGTGCATGCACACTACGGCCTCACCGGAGCCGTCGCGCTCACCCAGCGCCGAGCGCCCGTGGTGACGACCTTTTGGGGGAGCGATACGTTCGTGCCCTGGCAGCGGCGCGTCTCCTACGTCGTCGCCAGGCTCACCGTCCCGCTCTTCGTCAGCGCCCAGGGACGCGCCAGGCTCAGACGGCCGGACGCCGCAATCGTGCCGTCCGCCGTTGACACCAGGAGGTTCCAGCCTCGGCCGCGGCACGAAGCTCGCCGACGGCTCGGCTGGGACGAGGATGGCATCTACGTCCTCCTTCCGGGTTCCCGCCGAAGCCCGATGAAGAATGCGGCCCTGTTCGACGCCACGCTCGAGGCACTTCCGTCATGGATCCGTCCCAACGCAGTTGCGCTCGAGCGTTTCTCGCGCGACGAGGCGGCGCTGGTGATGAACGCCGTGGACGTCACGCTGATGACCTCGGTCTCGGAAGGCTCGCCAGTCGCCGTGCGGGAGTCGCTCTCTTGTGAGACGCCTGTCGTCTCGGTTGCCGTCGGCGACGTCCCCGAGCTCCTCCGTGGGCTTTCCGGCTGCGCGGTGTGCAAGCGCGATCCGGGCGCGCTCGCCGGCGCAGTGCTCGACGCCCTGCAGTCCGGCCGCTCCGGCGTCCTCCGCGCACGGGCGGAGGAGTACTCGCGCGACCGCATGGCCTTAAAGGTGCTCGACGTCTACGAGCAGGCAGTCGCCGCACGATGAGGCGTCTCTGCATGGTGGTGCATGGCCCGTATCCGGTCGGCGAGCCGCGTGTGGAGCGCGAAGCGGCCGCCGCCCGCGACGCCGGGTGGGCGGTCGACGTCCTCGCCATGCGGCGCCCGGGCGAGCTTGCTGAGGAGAGCGTCGCCGGCGTCCGGGTGCGGCGCCTCTCTCTGGAGCACCGCCGCGGGACGGGGTTCCTGGACACCGTCGGGGAATACGTGGCCTTCGCCGCGTTCGCAACGCTGAAGCTGGCGGACCGGCGTCGCTACGACGTCATCCAGGTACACACGCCCCCCGACTTCCTGCTCGCCGCAGCGTTCGCGCAACGCGCGCGTGGCGCGCGTCTCGTCCTCGATGTGCACGACCTATCGTCAGACATGTTCGCAATGCGCTTCGGAAAGGGGCCGGGCGCGCAGATGGCCGAACGGATGCTGCGGCTCGTCGAGAGGACGGCAACCCGCCTCGCCGACGCAGTCATCACCGTGCACGAGCCCTATCGGACGGAGCTCGAGCGCCGCGGAACCCCAGCGCAGAAGGTCGCCGTTCTGATGAACAGCGTCGACGAGGGACAGTTGCCGACGACGAACGGCACGCCCTCGGAGACGGGGGCTTTCCGGGTCGTCTACCACGGGACGATCACGCCTCCGTATGGCGTCGACCTGCTGGTCAGCGCCGCAGCGAAGGCTGCGGCGAGGATCCCGAATCTCGCGCTCGAGGTATATGGGGAGGGCGACGGCCTGGCCGCTGTGGAGCGGCTAGCCGCGAAGGTCGGCCCAGCCGGTCTGCTCCACGCGAACGGCCGCTATCTCCCCCATCGGGAGGTGCTGGCGCGAGTGTCGGGTGCCGCCGTCGGCGTCATTCCGAATCGTCCGACGCAACTCAACCGCTTCGCCCTCTCCTCCAAGCTCTTTGAGTACGTCGCGCTCGGCATACCAGTTGCCGTAGCGGAGCTTCCGACGCTGCGCGCTCACTTCTCCGACGACGAGGTGCGCTTCTTCCGGGCCGGCGACGATTCGGCGCTAGCCGAGGCGCTGATCGACATCGCCGCAAACCCGGACGACGCCCGCCGCCGAGCCCAAAATGCGAGGAGCCGGTACGAGGCCTACAGCTGGCCCAACCAGGCGCAGCGCTATGTTGCGCTGCTCGACCGACTTGCAACGTGACGCGCCGGGTTCCCAGCGACGATCGCCCCCGGCTCGACCTCCTTCGTGACCACGGCGCCCGCGCCGACTAGAGCTTCTGCGCCGATCGTCAGGCCGCCGAGGATCACCGCGCCGGAGCCGATGCTCACGCGACGCTCGACGCGGGTCTCGAGGAGCTCCCAATCCGCGGCTGTCTGCGGCAGCCCCTCGTCCGTCGTCGCCCGCGGCCGCTTGTCGTTGACGAAAACCACGCCGTGCCCGACGAAGACCTCGTCCTCGATCGTCACGCCGGTGCAGACGAACGCGTGGCTCTGGATCTTGCAGTTGGCTCCGATTCGAACGCCGCTCTGGATCTCGACGAAGGGGCCGATACGTGTGTTGTCGCCGATCGTGCAGCCGTAGAGATTCGTGAATGGATGAACGACCACGCCCTCGCCGAACTCGACCTCGTCGATCAGGCGATACGGCGCGTCGTTGACGGGCCCCCCAGCCACGCGCTGGGACTATGCCAGAGCCCGATTCCGTCGTCGCGCGCCCAATTCCCTTACCCTGCCCGGTAGCGAAGGTCGATCTACGGGGATCGGGAGCCGAAAGCCGATCGTCACATAGACCCGGAGGGGTCGATGACGTCAGGGGCAGCCACTGCGGCGCCGAGTCATCGCAGGGTCGCCCTTGCGCACGAAGGACGGCTGGCCGTCGGGATCGGGCTCGGCGTTGCGACGGCCGCGCTCGCCGCAGCTCAAGGGGCGTACTTCCCGAGCGCCTGGAACTGGGGCACCCTCGGCTTCGCCTGGGCGGCCGGGCTTGCGCTTGCCTTCGCGCCCGGCCTGGCGCTGTCCCGCGCGGAGATGGCGTTCCTCGGGCTGTTGGCGGCGTTCGCCGTGTGGATCGGGGTGTCCCTCGCCTGGTCGGCGACCACGCCGGGGACGATCGACGAGGTTCAGCGCGCGCTGCTCTACGTGACCGGAGCGGCGGCGTTCCTGCTGCTCGCGCAGGCCCGGTCGGTGGGGCTCCTGCTCGGAGCGCTGGTCACAGCCGCGGTCGGCATCTGCGCGTATGCGCTCGCGACCCGCCTGTTCCCGCGGGAGCTGTCGACAGACGTCTTCGGCGGGTACAGGCTCTCGACGCCGGTCGGGTACTGGAACGGGCTCGGCCTGTTGGCGGCGATCGGCGCGCTGCCGGCGCTGGGCTTCGCCGCGGCACAGCGCAGTCCGGCCGAGCGGGCAGTGGCAGGGGCCGCCCTGCCCGTCCTCATCTGCACCCTGTACTTCACCTTCAGCCGCGGGGCCTGGGTGGCGCTGGCTGCGGGCTGCGTCCTCGCGATCGCGATCGATCCGCGCCGGCTTCGGCTGGTGACGGCGGGGCTGGCGCTGGCCGTCCCGGTGACGCTCGCCGTGTGGCTCGCCTCGCGGTCGACGGCGCTCACCCACCGCGGGTCGACGCTCGGCGCGGCCGCTCACCAGGGGCACCGGCTCGCTGTCTGGATCGCGCTCCTCGCACTGCTTTCCGCTGCGACGGCGGTCGGGCTGCACGCCGCCGAGCGTAGGGTCCGAATCTCCGCTCGGACGCGGCATGCCTACGCGCTCACGCTGTGTTTCCTGGCGGCGGCCGGCATCGGCGCGGTGCTCACGGCCGGCGGCGGGCCCGTCCACCTCGCGAAGCGAGGCTACGACCGATTCACCTCGAGCCCGGTCCGATCGAGCAACCTGAACGAGCGGCTGTTCAACCTGTCCAGCAATGGCCGCACCCAGCTCTGGCACGTCGCCTGGCGGCAGTTCGAGGCGCACCCGGTGCTCGGCGGCGGCGCAGGCAGCTTCGAGCAGTACTGGAACCGGAACCGGCCGTCGATCCAGACCGTCAGGAATGCGCACAACGTCTACCTGGAGACGCTCGCCGAGCTCGGCCTGGTCGGGCTCGTGCTGCTCGTCGCCGCGCTCGCGGTCCCGTTCACCGGCGTGCGCGCGCGGGGGCAGCCGCTCGTCCCGGTCGCGCTCGGCGCATACACGGCACTGCTCTTCCACTTCGCCTACGACTGGGACTGGGAGCTGCCCGCGGTCACGCTCGCAGGCCTCTTCTGCGGGCTCGCGGCTCTCGTCTCCGCGCGCGACGAGCGCGCCGCGCCGGCGCTCGGCACTCGCGGGCGGGCGGCCCTGCTCGTCGCTGCAGGGGTGTGTGCGGCCTTCGCGTTCGTCGCCCTGGTAGGCAACATCGCAATCGTCCGCGCGCAGGACGCCGTCAACGCAGGGCGCTACGCGAAGGCGGAGAGCAACGCGCGCCGGGCGACGTCCTGGACACCCTGGTCCGCGCGCTCCTTGCTGCTGCTCGGCCAGGCGCAGACAGGCCTCGGCCGCGACCGGCAGGCGGTGCTCAGCCTCCGCAAGGCCGTCGCCAACGATCCGACCAACTACCGCTACTGGCTCGGCCTGGCCGCAGTCGCGCAGGGCAACGAGCGCGTCCGCGCGCTCCGGGAGGCGTTCCGGCTCAACCCGAGGTTCAACACGAGGCCGTAGCCATGCCACGCGATCCGCTCGCCGACCCGAAGCCGCTGATCCGCCGCGTCTACGCCTACGTCGCGTACCGGATCGGCGACGGGCCTGACGCCCAGGACGTGACGAGCGAGACCTTCGCACGAGCGCTTCGCTACCGCTCGAGCTTCGATCCGAAGCAGGGCGAGCCGATCGCCTGGCTGCTTGGCATCGCGCGCCGCTGCATGGCGGACGCGCACGCCGTGAGGGCGGGAGAGCTGGAGCTCTTCGACCAGGTCGCCGCTCCCGGCGACCTCGAGGCGGAGAGCATCGAGCGGCTCGACCTCCGCCGCGCCGTGCTCACCCTGGACCCGCGCGGCCGCGAGCTGGTCGCGCTCCGGTACGGCGCCGACCTGAAGGCGCGGCAGATCGCGGAAGTGCTGGGCGAGCGGACGAACACGGTCGAGGTCGCACTGCACCGAGCGCTCGAACAGCTCCGCGCACAGCTCGAGCCCGAGGATGGGGCCGTTTCACAGTCCGGCCGACGGGCAAATGTGGACGGAAGCACGAGCAGGGGCGCAAGCTCATCGACACTCGACCGGCGACACCAGTTGCGATGACATCAACCGACACCGTCCGGGAGTTCTACGACGACTTCGTCGACTACCAGATCACCTTCCTGAGTCGTCCCAATCCGCGCTTCGAGGAGATCAGGCGACGTCTCACGCCGTTTCTCGATCGTGCCCCCAGCGGCGCGCTCGACATCGGCTGCGGCATCGGTATCCAGACTGACTGGCTTTCGGCGCGGATCGATCACGTGGTCGGCGTCGACGTATCGCCGCGATCGATTGCCTTCGCCCGCGCGCTCTACGACCGGCCGTCCTTCGAGACCTGCAACCTGCCCGGCCAGACGCTGCCCGAAGGCCCGTTCGATCTCGTCACGGCCTTCGACGTGGTCGAGCACTTCCCCTCGCAAGCCAGGGCCGCAGTGTTCGAACGGATCGGCGCGGCGCTCGCCGACGGAGGCGTGCTCGCCGTCAACATCCCGTCGAAGCTGTTCTCGCTTCGGAATCCCGAAGACAGCCAGCAAGTCATCGACGAGGCGGTCGGCGCCGACGAGATCGTGGCCCTGGCAGCCACCCAGGGTCTGGAGCCTCTCTCGCTCGAGCGGTACGGGCTCGAAGCCGTGAACCAGTACGTCTTCTGCGCATTCAGCCGAACGTATGACGTGCACTCCTCTCCACCGTTGCCCTCGCCGGCGAGAAGGCTCCTCGGCCGAGCTGCTGCTGTGCGGCCACACAGAGAGAAGGATCGCCTCCTCGCACGGGTCAAGGATCTCTGAGAGACCGCCGGTCCGAAGTCCTGGCCTCGTAAGGAAACGGCGCGATCGCCGGTACTACCGGTAGTCCAGGTCAGGGGGTGGAGCGAGATGATCTTCAAGCGCAGCCACGAATCGAAGCTCGAGGCGAAGCTCAAGCGAGGCCGGCCGCTACCGGACGAAGAGCTGGTCGACGGGATCGTCTCGCACATCGAGGGCGATCGACCTGGCGTGGTGCGGCCTCGCGGGCTTCGCGTCGCGTTCGTCGCCGCCACGATCGGCGCCGCTGTTGCCCTCGCCACCTTCGGAGGCGCCACCTACGCCGCCTCGGGCGTCGAGCACGCCGCGGTCGCGGTCAAGCACGTCTTCGTCGCGAAGCAGCCGGCGCAGGCGGCGAAGCCGGCTCCCTCCGCGGACGTGCTGAACGCGCTCCAGCCCGGCAAGACCTCCGCGGCCGACCAGTACCTGCCGCCGGGCATCACCCCGGTCCAGGCGCTGACCTCCTTCCAGCAGTACGTGATCAAGGCGAACCAGGACCTACAGGCCGCCCTCAACTGCGGCGCGAGGCGCCCGGTCCTCAGGGCCGCCTGCACCAGGCGCGTGAACGGCCTGAAGACGCTGGCGAGCCAGAACCGGACCGCTCTGGACGCCGCGATCGCGAAGGTCGGAGCCCTCCCGGCGACCCAGCAGGCCCGGGTCGGGACACTGCTGGCGATCCAGCTCCAGCAGCAGCAGAAGCTCGAGACCGGCCAGGCGGCGCGGCGCTCCAGCTGCTCGAGCGTTACCTTCAAGGCCGCTCACAAGCTCACCTGCGCCAAAGCCAACCCGCTGTGGGAGGCGGCCGAGCGCCTGAAGCTGGGCGAGCTCCAGCTCGCGGAGCTCAACGCCTTCCTGGCTTCCGTGTAGACGTCGACAAACAAGGCGCCTGCCGAGAGAGGACACGTCCCCAGCGCGTCCACGGCGGTCGCCGAGAAGAGGGGCCGGAGGCGGCGGCGTTCCGGCCCCGTCGACTATCGGTTGAGGACGTCCCGTGCCGCTGCCGAGCGTCCGGCCACGGCGCTGCCTGCCACGAAGCTGGCGGCGGCGCTGCGTATCACCTGCACACCGTCGTCCTGGCGGAGCTGCCCGCCGGTGAACGAGCGCCATACGCCCCCGGCCCGCGTCGCGACCTTGATGCCGGCGACCGAGTAGGAGAACGTGTTGACGACGCCGGGGGCGCCGCCGTCGAAGTTCTCGGCGGTGGCGACCGGGGTGAGCCTGCCCTCGCTGCCGGGCAGCGAGATCGGGTCGGACACCGGCTTGCCGTCGACCCAGACGCGCCAGAGGTCGCGACCCGTGGCGGTCTTCAGCACTGCGACCCGCACGGACTGCCCGACCGGGACGTTCGCGGCGAGCTGGACGTACTGGACGGGGATTCCCGGCCGAACGTACTCGTAGTAGAGGTGGTTGTTGACGCTGCCGTGGGCGCTGTTCATCCCGACCTGGAGCCACTCGGCGGAGCCGTCCGGGGCTTCGTTCGGGCCGCCGACGCCAACCCAGGCGGCGACATGCCCGGCCTGGACGACCGCCGGGGCGCGCGCGGTCAAGGTGCCCGAGATCCCGAGCGGGCCTTTCGTCCCGACGAGGCCCGCGTAGCAGTATCCCGTCGCGGCCGCAGAAGCAGCGACAGGCCAAGCCGTGGCCAGCGCGACGAGCGCGCCGGCAAGTAATAGCCGCAAGTTGTTCTCTCTCCCTTTGGTGACACCGGCCGCTGGGGGGGCGGCCTTCTCTTCATCGTGCGGTGCTCGCCGGGCCGCGTCAACCCCCTACTGCGGGGATTTTGCGGCCCGCCGACGGCGCGGCACAGATACGGCCGCCGCTTGGGCCGGAGAACGGCAGTGACAGGCTTAAGCCTGTCACTGCTCTACGGTCGCTGCGGCACGGGCGCCGGCGTCAGGGCCTCCTTGAGCGCCCGGAAGACGCGCAGGCGCATGCCCTCGTGCACCGGTATGAGGCCCCCCAGCTCCAGCCGGGTGAGCTCGACGCGCCCCTGTGCCCGTACCGTGCCGAACCCGAAGTCGGCCAGGAAGTCGGCCGGGAAGACGGTGCGGTGGACGAGGAAGCGCTCGTACGTCGACTCGCCTTCGGGGTAGCGGTATGCGAACGCCTCGAGCGCCTTCGCGCCGCGGTCCTTGGCGTCGCCGATCGCCGCGAGGAAGAGCGACTGCATCACCCACGGCGTCGTGGAATCGACGACGTACGCGCAGGTGACGAGAACGGCCTCGGGCGACGGAGGCCCGGCGGGCAGCCGCGCCGCCCGTGGGAACAGCCCGGACGGTCCGTACTGCATCGAGCCGAGGAGCCGCCCGTCGGCGTCGTAGTAGACCGTGCCCCACGCGCCCCACTCCTCCTCGGCCTTCTGGATCCAGCGACGCTTGTCGACTCCGCGAAGGCCGCCCGTCTGCCACCAGATGCAGTCGTGACAGACCGACGGCGCCGTCTCCAGCGTCGCCCCGGTCAGCCCCGCGACCTTGGGAGCCATCAGGCGCGGACGGGGCCGACCTCGTCGACGACCACCTCGACCCGGGCCGGCTGGACGTCGGCCATCCGGGCCAGATACTCGGCGACGCGCGCCTGCACCTCCGAGCCGACCGGGCCGAACGGCGCCCCCCACTCCGCGACCAGATGCAGCTCGACCGAGACGCGGCCGTCGTCCCCGACCACGATCCGCACGGGCCGGTGCCTGGGCAGGTGGCTGCCGACGAGCGAACGCACGCCGTCGACCTCGAGCGCCGCGTCGGCGGCGTAGCGCGCGAGGACGTCGGCCGAGATGCTGGCGTGACCTTCCATCACGCTGATTCTAGGATCAGCTCCGTTGCTTCCGGCCGCGCGAAGAACCGGAAGGGGACGAACGTCGTGCCCAGCCCGGACGAGACGTGCAGCACCCCTCCGGCCCGGCGGTAGAGCCCGTGGTTGTACGGCGCGCGCGGATGGGCGATCCGCACCTTGCCGCGCCCGTAGGGCAGGCAGATCTGGCCGTCGTGCATATGCCCGGAGACGACGAGGTCGAAGGCGCCCTGAGGCAGCCTGTCGACGATCCGCGGGAAGTGCGAGAGCAGGATGCGCAGGTCGGCGTCCTGCTCGGCGAGCTCCCACGGCCGCGCGTCCCAGCGCAGGTACGTGCGCGGGTCGACCCCGACCAGCTGCACGCGGCGCCCGTGCAGCTCCAGCGTCACCGCCTCGTCCGAGAGGAGCGTGCCTCGCCCGAGATCGACTTCGCCGACCGGCTTCGAAAACGGGTCGCGGCTGTCGGCGAAGTCGTGGTTGCCGAGCACGGCGTAAACCGGCGGCAGGCGCTCGATCAGCTCTCGCAGCCGCTCCGCTCCCTCGGGCCGGGCAAGCAGGTCGCCGGTGAGCAGCACGAGGTCGGGCTGCCGTTCGGCCACCCAGTCGACGGCGCGGTCGATCGCCAGGCGCGCCGGGGAGGGCACGCCGAGGTGGAAGTCGGCGAGGTGGGCGATCCGCAGCCCCGCGAGCTCCTCCGGCAGGCCGGCGATCGGCACCGGGAGCTCGCCCAGACGCACCCAGGCGGCCTCGTACAGCCCCCAGGCGATGCCGGCGGTCGCGACGCCCACTACCGCCGCCGCTCCGGTCCTGAGGGCTTCGCGCGTCAGACCGAAAGCTGCTCGACGACCGGGTCGACCGGAACGACGTGCCGCTTGAACTTCAGCTTCGACTCGGCCAGGCCGGCGGCGACGCCGACGAGCTGCGAGAGGTGGATGATCGGCAAGCCGAACGTCCTGCCGGTGGACGCCTCCAGCTTCTGCTGCCACGCGTCCAGCGACAGGTGGCAGAGCGGGCAGGGCGTGACCATCGCGTCTGCGCCGGCCTCCATCGCCTGCTCGATCGGCTGGATCAGCTCGCCGAGCGCCGTCTCCTCGCGCGCCTGGATGATCGGGAAGCCGCAGCACTTGATCTTCGCCGGGTAGTCGACCGGCTCGCCGCCGCAGGCGGTGATGATCCGCTCGAGCGACCACGGCCGGTCGGGATCCTCGAAGCCGAGGATCTTCGACGGCCGCAGGATCTGACAGCCGTAGAACGGCGCGACCTTCAGACCCTTGAGCCCCTTGTGGGCGACCTGCTTGAGCAGCTCGAAGCCCTCGCCCTCGGCGATCAGCCAGAGGAAGTGCTTGACCTCGATCCCGCCGGAGTACGGCGGCACCCCGACCCGCTCCAGGTTCTCGTTCACCCGCACGCGGAGCGCGTCGTCGTTCTTCAGCTGCCAGTTCGCCTGCCGGAGGTTGAGTGTGCAGACGTTGCAGATCGTCATCAGCGTGTCCGCCCCGGTCGCCTCGCCGTACGCGAGGATCCGCGCGTTCAGATGCAGGTAGTAGTCGGGCTCGGCCTCGTGGATGTCCCCGGCGCCGCAGCAGGTGACGGATTCGAGCTCGTCGAGCTCGATGCCGAGCTTGGGCGCAAGTGCCTGCGTCGAAGTGTCGAGCTCCTTCGCCGAGAGCGAGGCGAGGCAACCCTTGTAGTACGCGACCTTCACGAGCCCTTCTCCTCGTGCTCCTTCTTTTCCGCCTCTTCGGCGAACTCGATGTATGCGAGCCCCTTCTCGCCCTGGACGATCCCGGCGGCGCCGTCGCGGCCCTGCTCCTTGACCAGGTTGTAGAGGTCGCGTGCCTGCTTCTGGTTCTCGGCGACGTGCGGCGGGAACGGCAGCGGCACCTTGCCCTTCCGGGCCAGGCTCATCGCGAACTTCATCTCCTTGATCGAGGAGACGACGCCCTGAGTCTTCGGCACGAGCTCGGTCTCGCGCAGCCAGCCGGTCGTCTTCGCCGAGGTGACGAACCAGTTCGCGTGCTTCGCGCCCATGTCGCGGTCGATTCCGGCCTTGATCGACTCGGCGCCGAGCTTCGCGATCGCGTCGCGCGGGTCGACACCCTTGGGGCAGCGCTCGGTGCAGAAGTAGCAGCGGGTGCAATCCCAGATGCCGTGCTCGGAGTTGTAGGACTCGAGCCGCTCGTTGGTCGCCTGATCGCGGGAGTCGCCGACGAACCGCATCCCCTTCGCCAGCGCAGCGGGGCCGAGGAACTCGGGGTCGGACTCCATCGAGTTGCACTCGGAGACGCAGCAGCCGCAGTTGATGCAGAGCGCCTCCTTGTGGATCACCTCGGTCTCTGCGGGCGAGACGTGGAACTCCTTGTCCTCCGGCGCCTCGAGATATCCGGGCTGGAGCCACGGCTTCATCGCATGCATCTTCTGCCAGAACGGGCCCATGTCGACCACGAGGTCCTTGACGATCGGCAGATTCCCCATCGCCGAGATCACCGGCACGTGCCCGGCCTCGACGATCGGCAGCATCCGCTCCTTGCAGGCGAGCACGGCGCGCCCGTCCATGCGCATGCCGCACGAGCCGCAGATCATCATGCGGCAGCTCTTCCGGAACGACAGCGTCCCGTCGACCTGGTCCTTGACGATGTCGAGCACGTCGAGCAGGCACGCCCACTCGGGCGCTTCGACCTGGTAGTCGCGCAGCTCCCGCTCGCCGGACTCGGCGTCGAACCGCCAGATCTTCAGGGCGACGTCCATCACCCCGTCGCTGCTCCCGCCATGCTCGAGATGTCCGTCACCTGGTCGCTGGACGGGATCTGGATGTCCACCGGGGCGCCGAAGTCGTAGAACCGCTCGTTCGTCACCACGTTCATCGTCTGTCCCTGGATCGACTCCGTCAGCACTGCACGAATCTGACGGACGAGGCCGCCCTTGTCGACCCAGACGTGCACCGGGACCGAGCTGATGTGCGCGGTCTTGGTCAGTTGGTCGATCGCCTTGCGCACCGCCTCCCGCTGGTCGGCCGGCACGAGGTCGGGATATTTCGAGAGATCGACGTTCGCGCGGTAGTGCGTCGTGTCGACGCCGTCGATCTGCTCGGTGCCGACGGTGGTCACGTCGCCGCTGACGGTTCGGAGCCAGCCCACCATCTGCGACGGGTCGGTGCCGAGCTGGGTGAACTGCGAGAGGTCGATGCCGGCCTGCTTGCCGACCGCGCTCAGGTCGACCTTGATCCAGGGCTTGCCGCCGGGCATGACCTTCGCGAGCACCGGCAGGTTCAGGTAGATCACGGCCTGGCCGTTCGAGAAGTCGGCGACCTCCTGGCCGACCCAGTCGGCCGCAGATCCCATCGCCCCGGCTGCGCCGAGCTGTGACGCGAGCTTCGACATGTCGAGGCGCATGCTCATGCGGTGGTTCTGGTTGTCGAGCGCGCCGGTGGCGCTCATCTCCATCCGCCCCCCCGGGAGCTGCGACGACAGCATCGTCACCGTGAGGTCGGTCTTCATGCTCGGCGTCGCCGTCGACTTCGTCGCGGCCGACGCCAGGAAGCGGGCGCCGCTCTGTGCAGACGGCGATGCCGGGATCCCGGACACGCTCGAGCTGCCACAGCCGGCGGCGGCCAGCGCCAGCGCGGCGAGCGCCGCGGCTGCTGTCACCTTCATGGCTAGTACTTCCTTTCCTGTGGCTGCCACTTGGTCACGGTCACCGGCTTCCAGTCGAGCACGGGGCGATCGGCGATCCAGCGGACGATCGTGTGCTTCATGTAGCTCGCATCATCGCGGTCGGGGTAGTCGTACGGCCGCGCATGCGCGCCCCTGCTCTCCTTGCGGGCAAGACCGGACACGATCATGCAATCGGCAAGTTCGAGCAGGAACCCAAGCTCCAGCGCCTGGGTGAGGTCGCTGTTGAAGACGTCGCCCTTGTCCTCGACGACCACGTGCTCGAAGCGCTCGCGCAGCGCGGCGACGATGTCCTGCTGCTCGAGCATCTGGTCCTCGCGGCGGAAGACGCCGAAGTTCTCGTGCATCGTCTGGCCCAGCTCCTCGCGGATCCGCCACGGCCGCTCGCCGTCCGTGCGGTCGAGCAGCTCTTTCAGCTCGCGCTCGGTGTCCGAGACGATGCCCTCCGGCACGGTGACCGTCGTGTTCGCGAGCGCCCACTCGGCGGCGTGGCGGCCGGAGCGCTTGCCGAAGGTGATCGTCTCCATCAGCGCGTTCCCGCCCAGCCGGTTCGCGCCGTGGACCGAGACGCAGGCGCACTCGCCGGCGGCGTAGAGGCCCTCCAGCTCGGTGCGGCCCCAGACGTCGGTGTCGACGCCGCCCATGTGGTAGTGGGCCCCGGGGCGAACGGGGATCGGGTCGTGGATCGGGTCGATCCCGACGAAGGTCATCGACAGCTCGCGGGTGCCGTGGAGCCGCTCGACGATCTTCTCGGCGCCGAGATGGCGGAGGTCGAGCAGGACGTTGCCGTCGATGCCGCGGCCCTGGTCGATCTCGGTCTGCTCGGCGCGGGAGATGACGTCGCGGGAGGCGAGCTCCATCGTGTTCGGGGCGTAGTCCTTGAGGAAGCGCTCGCCCTCGGAGTTGAGCAAGTAGGCGCCCTCGCCGCGGCAGCCCTCCGTGATCAGCACGCCCGACGGCGCGAGCGTCGTGGGGTGGAACTGCATCATCTCCATGTCCTTCAGCGGCACACCCGCGCGCAGCGCCAGTGTCATCCCGTCGCCGGTGCAGGAATACGCGTTGGTCGTGCCGACGTACAGCCGGCCGGCGCCGCCGGTGCAGAGGATCACGGTCTTGGCGCCGATCGTCTTCAGGCCGCCGTTGAGCAGGTCCCAGCAGATCACTCCCTGGCAGCGGCCGTCCTCGACGACGAGCTTCCACGCGAAGTACTCCTCCAGCACGAGGACGTCGCGCTTCATCATCTGCTCGTACATCACCTGGACCAGGACGTGGCCGGTGATGTCGGCCGCGTAGGCGGTGCGGGGCGCGCCGGCGGCGCCGAACGGCCGCTGGGCGATCTTCCCCTCGTCGGTGCGCGAGAAGACCGCACCCCAGTTCTCGAGCTGGTACACGTCGTCGGGCGCCTCGTCGCAGAGGACCTCGATCGCGTCCTGGTCGCCGAGGTAGTCGGAGCCCTTCACGGTGTCGTACGCGTGGATCTCCGGGCTGTCCTCGGAGGCGTTGCCGAGGGCGGCGTTGATGCCCCCTTCGGCCGCGCCGGAGTGGCTGCGGACCGGGTGGATCTTCGAGATGACGGCGACGTCCGCGCCGACGTCGAACGCCTCGACTGCGGCCCGCATCCCGGCCAGGCCGGCGCCGACGACGACCACGTCGTACTTCGCGTCCACGAGAGCTGACGCTATCTAAACGCGGGGGCCTGCGGACGTGACAGCGTCGCCGGCCGACTCGGCGAACTGCTCGAAGTTGCCGCGGAACATCCGCGCGAGCTCGCGCGCCTTGCGGTCGTACGCGTCGGGGTCGCGCCAGGTCGAGCGCGGGTCGAGCAGCTCGGCGTCGACGCCCGGCACCGAGACGGGCACCTCGAAGCCGAAGACGGGATCACTGCGGTACTCGACGTCGCCCAGCTCGCCCTCCAGCGCCGCGCGCAGCAGCGCGCGCGTCGCCGCGATCGGCATCCGGTGGCCCTCGCCGAACGGACCGCCCGTCCAGCCCGTGTTCACGAGCCAGACCGTCGCTTCCGGGTGGGCTTCGAGCTTCTCGCCGAGCATGCGCGCGTAGACCGCCGGCGGCTGGGGCAGGAACGGCGCGCCGAAGCAAGTCGAGAACGTCGCCTGCGGCTCGGTGACGCCGATCTCGGTCCCGGCGACCTTCGCCGTGTAGCCGGAGAGGAAGTAGAAGAGTGCCTGGTCGCGCGTCAGCCGTGCGATCGGCGGCAGGATCCCGAAGGCGTCGGCGGTGAGCATGACCACCGCATTCGGATGGCCTGCCCGCTTGGCGGGGAGCGCGTTCCCGATCTGCTCGAGCTTGTAGGCGGCCCGGGTGTTCTCGGTCTTCGAGGCGTCGTCCAGGTCGAGGACGCCGTTCTCGTCGACAGCCACGTTCTCGAGGATCGTCCCGAAGGTCTCCGTCGTCCTGTAGATCTCCGGCTCGGCCTCGGCGGAGAGCCGGATCACCTTCGCGTAGCAGCCGCCCTCGAAGTTGAAGATCCCGCCGTCTCCCCAGCCGTGCTCGTCGTCGCCGATCAGCGAGCGCTCCGGCTCGGCGGAGAGCGTCGTCTTGCCGGTTCCGGAGAGGCCGAAGAAGATCGCCACGCGGCCCTGGTCGTCGACGTTGGCCGAGCAGTGCATCGGCAGTACGCCCTCGAGCGGGAGCCTGTCGTTCATCACGGTGAAGATCGACTTCTTGATCTCGCCCGCGTAGAACGTGCCGCCGATCAGCACCTCGTTCCGACCCGGATGCAGGACCACGAACGTCCCGCTGCGGGTGCCGTCTTCGTCCGGGTCCGCCTCGACCGCCGGCGCGTGCAGGACGAGCGCGTGCGGCTCGAAGGACTCCAGCTCCTCCGCGGTCGGGTCGATGAACATCGTCTTCGCGAACAGCGCGTGGTAGGGGCGGTCGGTGATCGCGCGCACCGCGATCCGGTGGGCAGGGTCGGCGCCGGCGAACGCGTCGACCACGTAGAGGTCCTGGTGCTCGAGATAGGCGACGACCTTGTCGCGCAGCCCGTCGAAGCGCTCCTCCGAGATCGGCTGGTTGACCGTCCCCCACCAGATGCGGCTTTCGGATCCAGGCTCCTCGACCACGAACTTGTCCTTCGGCGAGCGGCCGGTGAAGCGTCCGGTGTCGACGCAGAGCGGCCCGCCCTCGGCCAGGCGCCCGTCACCGCGCTCCAGGGCGTGGGTGTAGAGCAGCGCGGTGGTCGGCTGCCGGTGAACGCGGCCCTCAGGGTTCAGCCCATGCAGGTCGAGCGGAGTCTCGGTCGTAATCGCGATTGCAGCTCTCCTCGGATCCGAATCCTAGATGCCCTCGACCAGCAGCCGGTGCACCTGCATCTTCACGTGACGCCCGATCACGGTTGCCCGGGCGACGCACAGCGTCTCGTTCGCCCAGTCGTAGTGTTCGTCGTCGGACTCCAGAGTCATTGCCAGCGCGACGTCGAAGCTCCGGCCGTTCGCGTTCTTGCGCCCCAGGCCCATGATCGAGAAGACGATTCGCGCGCCGTCGTCGGTGGCGATCGCTCCGGCGAGGTCGGCAAGCACGACGCCGTCGCCGCGGTACCGGGGATTGTTCGAGAACCTGACGTCGCCTTCGACGCGCGGCCCGGTCGCGCGACCGGCTCCGGCGGCGTAGCCGACTCCGTCGAGCCCACCGTACGGGCGCACGACCACGTACTCGCCCTCGTACCGTAGGTCGAGGTCGAAGATGTGCTCGAGCCTCATCGGCAGGGGCGGAGCCTACACTGCGGCTGTGCGGCGTGGACTCGTCCTGTTCGGGCTGGTGCTCGCGCTCGCCGCACCCGCGTCTGCGTCGCGTATGGGAACCGAGTCGAAGCCAGAGCAAGCTCTGGCACCGACGCAGTCCCCGTTTGCCCGGATCCAGTACGTGATCGACGGCGACACCGTGGTGCTCGCGAACGGCGAGCACGTTCGGCTGGTCCAGATCGACACGCCGGAGCTCCAGGGGCGCGAGTGCTACGGCGTTCAGGCCCGTGCGTTGCTGCGACGGCTGATCCCGCCGGGCACGACCGTGCGCGTCGAGGCCGACCCGCGGCTCGACCAGGTCGACCGCTACGGCCGGCTGCTCCGCTACCTCTTCCGCGGCCCGACGAACCTGAACCTGGAGCTCGTCCGCCAGGGCGCTGCGACGGTCTGGTTCTACGACCACGACCGCGGCCGCTACGCCGCCGAGCTGATGACTGCGGCGCGCACCGCACGAGCCGCCCACCGGGGCCTGTGGGGCGCGTGCCCACGAACGCCGTTCGATCCGTACCACGCGGCCGATACCGGCCCTTAGGGCCGTTACCACACAAGTAACACAGTGTTACAAGCTTGGCCGTAGGGGTCGCCGCCGCCGAACCGAACTCTCAGGCATGGACGAGATCGACCGCCTGCTCGCGAGCCCGGCGCTGTCCGACTCGACACGGCGCGCCTACCGGACCGACCTCGTGCAGTTCACTGCGTGGCTCCGGGATCGCCGCCTCGAGCTGGACGACGTGGACGTCCGCGTCCTGTCCGACTACGTCGCCGACCTCGGGCGGCGGCGGCCGAAGCTCGCGCCGGCGACGATCGGCAGGAAGCTGACCGCCGTCCGCGCGCTGCTGCGCTCCGCGCTCGGCCCGGCCCGCGTCCCGGAGGCGTCACTCGCGCCGAAGCGGCCGCGCCGCCTTCCGGTCGCGCCCAAGGCCGGCGAGATCGACGCGCTGCTCGAGGGCGTCGAGCGCGACGGGCCGCTCGGCCTGCGGAACCGTGCCCTGATCGAGCTCGTCTACTCCGCCGGCCTGCGCAGCGCCGAGGCGGTCGGGCTCGATCTCCAGGACGTCGACTTCGACCAGGAGCTCGTCCACGTTCGCGGCAAGGGCGGGAAGGAACGGACGGTGCCGCTCGGCGAGGAGGCGGCGTACCGGCTCACGCACTACCTCCGCGAGGGTCGCCCGCAGCTCGCGCGCGGCGCGGAGAACGCGGTCTTCCTCTCCGCCCGCGGCCGCCGCCTCGACACCAGCACCCTCCGCCGCCTGACGCCCAACCCACACCGCCTGCGCCACGCGTTCGCCACCCACCTGCTCGAGGGGGGTGCCGACCTCCGGGTGATCCAGGAGCTGCTCGGGCACAGCTCGCTCTCGACCACGCAGATCTACAGCCACGTCGACGGCCGCCGCCTGCGGCGCGTCTACGACCGTGCGCACCCCCGCTCGTAGCTCTGTTACTTTCCGAACTGAAGTAACGTGCATCCGGACCAAGGAGGGGGACGTGACGGACCTGCTCGACAACGAGATCCTGCCGGCCAACGAGCGCTACGCCGCCGAGCACGGCAACAACAAGAAGCCGATGCCGCCGGCCCGCAAGTTCGCGGTCGTCACCTGCATGGACGCGCGCCTCGATCCCGCCAGGTTCCTCGGGCTCGAGGAGGGCGACGCGCACGTCATCCGGAACGCAGGCGGCATCGTCACCGACGACGCGCTGCGCTCGCTCGTGATCTCGCACAACCTGCTCGGGACCGAACAGGTGCTCGTGATCGGTCACACCGACTGCGGGATGGTCACGTTCAATGACGCGGACGTCCAGGCGCAACTCGACACCGACATCGTCCTCCACGCGTTCCCGAACGTCGAGGACCGGGTGAGCGAGAGCGTCCGGACAGTCCGGGAGTCTCCGCTGCTCCCGGACGCGGTCAGCGGTTTCGTCTACGAGGTCGAGACGGGTCGGCTGCGACCGGTCGCGTAGCTCGGGAGGCAATCCGCCCGTAGCCGCGAAAGCGGCATGAGATGCGCGATCCCGAAGTCGACGGCTTCCTTGCCCTGCTCGCGACCAGGCGTGCGCCGCGGACCGTCGAGGCCTACCGGCGCGACCTGGCCCACCTGTCCGGGCGGATCGGCAAGCCGCTCGCCTCGGCGAGCACGGACGACCTGCGGACGTACCTCGCCGAGCTGCGCGCGGAAGGCCTGGCGCCGGCGACGATCTCGCGCCGGATCTCCGCGACACGCGCCTTCTTCGCGCACCAGGTGCTGCTCGGCGTCCGCACCGACAATCCCGCCGCCGAGCTGGAGTCTCCCCGCCGCCGGCCGAAGCTTCCGCGAACGCTCTCGCCCCGCGAGGCGGAGCGGCTGATCGAGGCAGCCGCCGGGACGACCCCGCGCGCGCTTCGCGACGCGGCCCTGGTCGAGCTCCTCTACGGCGCTGGGCTGCGCGTTAGCGAGGCCGTGGGTCTCGAACGCGCAGGCGTCGACCTCGACGAGCGCCTCGTCCGCTGCATCGGCAAGGGAAACAAGGAGCGAATCGTCCCGATCGGCCGCTCGGCGGCGGAGGCCCTACGGCGCTACCTGGCCCGGGGTCGCCCCTACCTCGACCGCCGCCTCCGGCCCGAGCTCTTCCTGAACGCGAAGGGCGGGCCGTTGACCCGGGCCGGCGCGTTCCTCATCCTCCGCCGCCTCGCCGAGAAGGCGGGGCTCGAGGCAGACCGGGTGCACCCCCACCTCCTGCGCCACTCGTTCGCGACGCACCTGCTCGAGGGCGGCGCCGACCTCCGCTCGGTGCAGGAGATGCTCGGCCACGCCGACCTGGCGACGACCCAGATCTACACCCACGTCAGCGACCGCCGCCGCCGCGACGCCTATTTCGAGGCGCATCCGCACGCGCGGCGCGCGAAGACCTAGCGCGACTTCTTCTTCAAGTTCTTCTTCAAGCCGGCGGCGACCTTCGCGGCCGTCTCGGCCAGGTCGCGCTCGGAACGCTCGTCGTCGGCCAACCCCTCGAGCAGCACGATCGTGTCCCGGTGCGCCGAGCCGTTCTTCAGGCAGACGATCGCCAGCCGGCGGACCGCCTGGTTGTCGTCCGCGGTCGCGAGCCGGTGCAGCGCCGACCGCACCGAGTTGACCGCCCCGGGCGCGTCGCGCGAGAGCAGCTCCAGCGAGATCAGCGCCGAGCCACGGCAGGCCGGGCTCTCGTCGTCCAGTCCGCGCGCGAGCAGCTCGATCTTCTGACGGAAGCGGAACTGGCCGACCGCGCGGTAGGCGACCGCCCGCTCGCGGTAGTCGGCGCTGCGCGCCTCGGCCTCGACCTCGTCCTCCCACTGTCGTCGCAGGTCCGCCACCGCCCGCTCGTCGCCCGCCTGCGCGAGGGCGTCAGCCTGGGCCGCGGCCTCGGCGAGCGTCAAGCCGGCTCGAGGGAGCGCGGTGCGGGCCCGACGTAGCGGGCCGAGGGCCGGAAGAGCCGACCGGTCCGCTTCTGCTCCAGGATGTGCGCCGACCAGCCGGCCACGCGGGAGCAGGCGAACATCGCGGGGGCGAGCGGCGGCGGGATCTCGGCCACGTCGAGCACGACCGCCGAGTAGTACTCGACGTTCGTCGCCAGCACGCGCTCGGGATGGCGCTCGTGGAGGGCCTTCAGCGCCGCCTGCTCGAGCTTCTCCGCGGTCTCGACCTGGTCGGAGCCGAGCTCCTGGGCGGTGCGCTTGAGGATCCGCGAGCGCGGGTCCTCCGCCCGGTAGATGCGATGGCCGAAGCCCATGATCCGCTTGCCCGTCGCGAGCGCGTCGGCCACCCACGCCTCGGCGTCGCCGGTCGCGGCCACCTCCTCGAGCATCGGCTTGACGTATGCGGGTGCGCCGCCGTGCAGCGGGCCGGAGAGGGCGCCGACGGCGGCCGAGAGCGCGGCGCCGCAGTCGGCGCCGGTGGAGGCGACGATCCGCGCGGTGAACGTCGACGCGTTCAGGCCGTGCTCGGCGGTGCAGATCCAGTAGGTGTCGATCGCCTTGACCGCGCGCGGGTCGGCCTTGCCGCGCCAGCGCAGGAGGAACTTCTCGGCCGCGGTCGTGCCCCCGGCGACGACGTCGTCCGGGACGGCGTCGGTGTGCCCGTCGGCGACGCGCGCCGAGCGGGCGACGATCGCCATCATCTGCGCGGAGAGCCGCCCAAGATCCGTCCGGGCCTGTTCGTCCGAGATCTCGTTGAGCTTGCCGAGCTTCCAGAGCGCCGATAGGCGCGCGGTCTCCGCCTGGAGGTCGGAGGGCGCGTTGCCCGAGAGCGCGGGCGGCTCGATGTGCTCCGGCTCGGGCATCACCGAGTCGAGGTCGTTGTCGACCAGCAGGCCCCAGACGCGCTCGTACGGGTAGTGCCCGACCAGCTCCTCGATGTCGATGCCGCGGTAGCGCAGCTGCCCGCCGTCGCGGTCGGGCTCGGCGATCTCGGTCTCGACGGCGACGACGCCTTCGAGGCCCGGCTTGAAGTCGTTCACGGGCAGGAATCTACCCGGACCAGCGAAGAAGACACGCCGGTAGAGTCAGGCTCGTGGCGCACCAAGTGACGCTGATCCCCGGCGACGGCACCGGCCCCGAGCTGACCGAGGCGACCCGCCGGGTCCTCGAGGCAACCGGCGTCGAGTTCGACTGGGACGTCCGGCAGGCCGGCACCGACGTGATGGAGGAGAACGGCGGCAACCCGCTCCCCCAGGACACGCTCGACTCGATCCGCGAGAACGGAATCGCGCTCAAGGGCCCGATCACGACACCCGTGGGCGGCGGCTTCCGCTCGGTCAACGTCGGCCTGCGCAAGGAGCTGGACATGTACGCGCAGGTGCGGCCGTGCAAGTCCTACGAAGGCGTGCGCACCCGCTTCGACGACGTCGACCTGATCATCGTCCGCGAGAACACCGAGGACCTCTACGCCGGGATCGAATACGAGCAGGGCACGCCCGATGCGGAGGAGCTGATCGCATGGATCGAGTCGAAGGGCGGGCGGCTCCGCTGGCCCGATGCCGGCATCTCCGTGAAGCCGATCTCGGTGACCGGGACCCGGCGGATCTTCGAGTTCGCGTTCGACTACGCGCGCCGGAACGGCCGCCGGAAGATCACGGCCGTGCACAAGGCGAACATCATGAAGTTCTCCGACGGGCTCTGGCTGCGCGTCGCGCGCGAGGTGGCGGCGGAGAACGGCGACATCGAGTTCGACGACCGGATCGTGGACAACATGTGCATGCAGCTTGTCCAGCGGCCCGAGGAATACGACGTGCTCGTGCTGCCGAACCTCTACGGCGACGTCCTGTCCGACCTGTGCGCCGGGATGATCGGCGGCCTCGGGATGGCGCCGGGCGCGAACTTCGGCGAGCACGCGGCCGTCTTCGAGCCGACCCACGGCTCGGCGCCGAAGTACACGGGACTGAACAAGGTCAACCCGATGGCGCAGATGCTCTCCGGGATGCTGATGCTGCGCCACCTGGAGGAGACCGAGGCCGCCGACCGCCTCGAGGAGGCGATCGCGGACGTGATCCGGGAGGGCAATAGCGTGACCTACGACATGAAGCCGACCCGCGACGACCCGACCGCGGTCGGGACGAGCGAGGTCGCCGACGCGATCATCGAAAAGCTTGCGCTTTCCGTCTCCGCCGGAAAGCGCTAGAAGGAGGCGCCAATGAGAAGGAAGGTGACGGTGGTCGGCGCCGGGAACGTCGGCGCCACGTGCGCGCTGGAGCTCGCGCGCCGCGACTACGCCGACGTCGTCCTCGTCGACATCATCCCGAACTTCCCGCAGGGGAAGGCGCTGGACATGAACCAGGCCGGCTCCGTGCTGGGCTTCGAGCCGAACATCACCGGCGCGAACGACTACGACGAGACGGAGGGCTCCGAGGTCGTGGTGATCACGGCAGGCAAGCCGCGCTCGCCGGGCATGAGCCGCGACGACCTGGTCACCACCAACGAGGCGATCGTCGGCTCGGTCACGCGCGAGGTGGTGAAGCGCTCGCGGGACGCGATCATCGTCGTCGTCTCGAACCCCCTCGACGCGATGTGCCACGTCGCGAAGGCACACTCGCGGTGGAAGAAGAACCGTGTCTTCGGCATGGCCGGGATCCTCGACACGGCGCGCTTCTCGGCGTTCATCGCGTGGGAGACGGGCTGCTCGGTCAAGGACGTGACCGCGACGGTGCTCGGCGGCCACGGCGACCAGATGGTGCCGGTCGTCTCGGCGACCACCGTCGGCGGGGTGCCGCTCGACCAGCTCGTCTCGGCCGGAGCGATCAGGAAGATGGTCGAACGCACGCGCAAGGGCGGCGGCGAGATCGTCAACCTGCTCGGCACCTCGGCCTGGTACGCGCCGGGCGCTGCGGCCGCCCAGATGGTCGACTCGATCATGCTCGACGAGAAGCGCGTGCTCCCCTGCACTGCCTATCTCGAAGGCGAGTACGGCGTGAACGGCCTCTACATGGGCGTGCCGGTGAAGCTCGGCGCCGGCGGCGTCGAGGAGATCGTGAAGCTGAAACTGACCGCCGAGGAGAAGCGGATGTTCAAGGAGTCCGCGGCGGCGGTCCGCGAGGTCGTCGGCGTCCTGAAGAAGAAATAGCGGCTGTGATCACACAGCACGGCCGAGAGCCGTGAAGCCGGAGACAACGAGACCGGCGACGGTCTAGGGCACCGCAAGCTGAACGGGACGTAAGAGTCGCGCGGCGCTGCGGGAAGCGCCTCTAAGCTGAAGCCAATGGACCTCGGGCTTGCCGGTCGGACGGCGATCGTCTGCGGCGCGTCCTCCGGCATGGGCCTTGCGATCGCGGAAGCCCTCGCCTCGGAGGGCGCGAACGTCGCCATGTTCGCGCGCCGCCGCGACCTGCTCGAGCGCGAGGCAGAGCGAATCGGCGCGCTCGGCGTCCGCGGCGACCTGACCGTCCCGAACGACCTCCAGAGACTCGTCGAGCAGACCGTCGACGCGTTCGGCGGTGTCGACGTGCTCGTCAACAACGGAGGCGGCCCTCCCCCCGGCCCGGCCGCGGGCGTCGCCGACGAGGCGGTCGAGGGTGCGGTCGAGCTGCTGCTGCTCTCGGCGATTCGCCTGACCAACCTCTGCCTGCCGTACCTGGAAGCGAGCGGGCGTGGGCGAATCGTCAACATCGAGTCGAGCTCCGTCCGCTCTCCGATCGACAACCTCGCGCTCTCGAACGCGCTCCGGCCGGGCGTGGTCGGCTGGATGAAGACGCTCGCACGCGAGGTCGGCGCGAAGGGGATCACCGTGAACACGATCGCGCCGGGCATGATCGACACCGAGCGGCTCCGCTCGATCCCGGGCCTCAGAGACGTCTCCCAGATTCCGCTCGGTCGTGTCGGCGAGCCGTCCGAGATCGCAGCCGTCGCCTGCTTCCTGGCCTCCGACCGCGCGGGCTACGTCACCGGGACGGTCGTTCCGGTCGACGGTGGGGTCACGCGCAACCTGCTCTGAGACATGCGGCTCCGGCTTCCGTCCCCCCTGACCCTGTTCGGCGCGGGCCTGGCGCTCCTCGTCGCGACGGCGGCGATCCTGTGGATCGTCCCGTCCGACTACTACCTCTTCCTCCCGGACAAGGCGAAGCCGGTGGCGCCGCTCGTCACCGTCCAGGGCGGGAAGGATCCCTCCGGCGAGGGCGGCATCTACTACGACGCGGTCATCGTCCGCCGGGCGAAGCTGTTCGAGCAGCTATTCCACTTCGTCCACGACGGGGAGACGCTGGTCAAGGCCGACCAGGTCAACCCGCCCGGGGCAAGCGACCAGCAGGTGCACCTGGAGAACCTGCGCGAGATGGCGTCCTCGCAGCAGATCGCCGGCGCAGTCGCGCTGAAGTACCTCGGTTACAAGGTCGTCGTGCAGGCGAAAGGCGCGCTGATCGAGGACGTCGCACCCGGCTCGCCGGCGGCCAAGGCGCAGCTCGAGCCGACCGAGATCATCGAGACGATCGACGGCAAGCAGGTGAGGACGATCGGCGACGTGCGCAGGCTGATGGCCGCACACCGGCCGGGGGACCGGGTGCGAGTCGGAATCCGCACCGGCGAGGGGCTCGAGACCAGGACCGTGGCGACGGTCGAGGGCTGCACCACTCCGCCGGGCGGGACGGAATGCGTTCCCGACCCGAAACGGGCGATCCTCGGGGTGGTCGTCAAGACCGCCGCCCAGATCAAGCTGCCGATCCCGGTGAAGATCGACGCCGGCCAGATCGGCGGCCCGTCCGCCGGGCTCGCATTTGCTCTCGACGTGCTCGAGGAGCTTCGGCACGACGTCACCCGCGGCTACAAGGTGGCGGCCACCGGCGAGCTCGACACGGACGGAACCGTTGAACCGATCGGCGGCGTGAAGCAGAAGGCGATCGGAGTGCGCCGTGCCGGGGTGGACGTCTTCCTTGTGCCAGCTGGGGATAACGCGAAAGAAGCCCGCAAGTGGGCCGGACCGGTCAAGGTCATTCCTGTGGAGAGTTTTCGACAGGCGTTGCACGCACTGGCAACGCTTCCGCCGAAGCGATAAAACTGCTGCAAATCGACGGATTTGGAATCGTCCGCAAAGAGCAGGTTTTTCGCGACGCGGCCCCTTGAACCATGGCGCCACCGCCCTATCATCGCTGTCTGTTCGTCGTCCCCGGGAGGAGTGGAGGCAGCACGTTGGGCAAGCGCGTCGAGGTCACCTGCGAGGACTGCTACTTCCACAAGGCGGGGCTCTGCGCACTGCTGCTCGAGTCGCCGTGCCCGACCTTCCGTAACGCACATCGCGGCGTCATCGTCCCTCCGCTGCAGCCGCAACTGGTGCCGCGTCCGCTGAGTGCGTTCGCCCCCCAGGTCGCGCCGGCGTAGGCGCTAGACGGCGACCGGCGCCGCTCCGAGCTCGCGCAGCAGCCCACCGAGCAGTGTGACACCCGCGGTCACCTCGGCCGGCGAGACGAAGCTGAACGCGAGCCGCGCCGACGCCTCGCCGCCCGCTCCGGGCGGGTAGAAGTCGGTCCCCTTCACGAAGGTGACGCCGCGCTCGGTCGCCGCCGTCAGCAGCGTGCCCGCGTCCGTTCCGTCGGGGAAGTCGAGCCAGGCGAAGTACCCGCCCTGCGGCCGGCTCCAGCGTGCGCCCTCCGGCATCTCGCTCTCGAGCGCGGCGAGCATCGCGTCGCGGCGCTCGCGGAGCAGGCCGACCACGCGCTCGACGTTCCCGTCGAGCAGGCCGCGCGCGACGAATTCGTATGCGGTCGCCTGCGGCAGCAGCGCCGGGGTCAAATACGTCTGCACGGCCAGGTCCTCGAGGCGCCCGATCAGATCCGTGCTGCCGACCAGATAGCCGACGCGAAGTCCGGGCGCGACGATCTTCGAGAACGAGAAGGAGTAGACGACGCCCTCGCCGCCGGCAAGGTCGAACACGCTCGGCAGTGGCTCACCTTCGTACCGGACCAGCGAGTAGGGGTCGTCCTCGAGGACGAGCACCTTCCCGTCCCGGGCCAGCGCAGCCAGAGCCCGCCGCCGCTCGAGCGACAGTGTCCGGCCGCTCGGGTTCTGAAAGGTCGGGATCGCGTACAGGAATGCGGCCGGCAGCTCGAGCGCGTCCGGGTCGAGGCCCTCGTCGTCGGTCGGGACGACCACGGACTGCCCGTGGTGGCGGGCCGTGATGTGGAGCGCCCTGTCGTATGTCGGCCCCTCGACCAGCACACGGTCGCCGGAATCGACCAGGAGACCCGCGATCAAGGAGAGCCCCTGGAGCGACCCGTTCGTGATCAGCACCTGCGACGGTTGGACCCCGTGCCGCACCGCCACCCACTCGCGGAGCGGCTCGTACCCGCCGACCGGCCCGTAGTTGAGGATCGTCCTGCCGTCGCGCTCGACGACGGCGCGGGCACAGTCGGCGACCTGCTCCACCGGCAGGCAGTCGGGCGCGGGCACGCCGCGCGCAAAGGAGATCACGGCCACGGCTCCAGTCTAGTCAGGGGCGGTGATTCCATCCGCTGCCGCGCGGGTACGGCCAGGGCATGGAGCTCTACCAGGCAGAGTGGTGCCCGTACTCCCATCGCGTCCGCCAACGACTGACCGAGCTGGAGCTCGACTTCGTGGCGCGGCAGGTGCCTGCCGATCCCGAGCGGCGAGACGCGATGCGCGGCGCCGTCGGCGCCGACTCGATCCCGGTGCTGGTCGACGGTGACCGTGTCCTCCACGGCGACGAGGACATTCGCGCCCACCTCGATCGCACGTACCCGGAGCCGCCCGACGCCGGCCGGCATCGGGCCAGGGCCCGCCTCGAAGTGCCGGAGTTCGAGGAGGTTGCTTCGCGGTGAGGGAAGCGGGGGGAAAGGGTCGCAGCCGACCCGATCCCCTTCCCACCGGCGCAACCGACCGTCCCCACACTCCCACCCTAGGGTGGGGGCTGAACCCCTTTCCCCTGCCGGCGACGGTACCTCGTCGAGGCTCGCGTGTCTGTGTCGGTTCAGCGCCGATTCGTGCGCGTCGCTCGGCCCGCACGTGTTGCCGCCTTCGCGCGTCTGCAGCACGTGAGCAAGTGGTCAGGTACTGCGCAACACCTCGGCCGCGATCTGGGCGGCCTCGGTCGGAGAGGTGCCAACCCGGACGCCGTTCGCCTCGAGCGCCTCTTTTTTCGCCTGCGCGGTGCCGGACGAGCCCGTGATGATCGCGCCGGCGTGGCCCATCGTCTTCCCGGGGGGCGCGCTGAATCCGGCGATGTACGCGACCACGGGCTTCGACATCTGGGTGGCGATGAAGTGCGCCGCCTTCTCCTCCTCGTCGCCGCCGATCTCGCCGACCATGACCACCATCTCGGTCTCCGGGTCTGCCTCGAAGCGTTCGAGCACGTCGACGAAGGACGAGCCGACGATCGGGTCGCCGCCGATCCCGACGATCGTCGAGTTCCCGAGGCCCAGCCCGGTCAGCTCGTGGCCGATCTGGTACGTCAACGTCCCGGACCGCGAGACGAGCCCGATCGCGCCTTCGCGGAAGATCTCGGCCGGGATGATCCCGACGTTCGCCTTGCCGGGCGACAGCGCGCCCGGGCAGTTCGGGCCGAGCATGGTCACGCCGCGCGGACGGATGTAGTTGTAGACCCGCAGCATGTCGTGCGCGGCGAGGCCTTCCGCGATGCAGATCACCGTTGCGATCCCGGCGTCGACCGCCTCGAAGATCGCGTCGGTCGCGAACCGCGCCGGCACGAAGATCATCGTCGTGTTCGCGCCGGTCTCGGCAACGGCCTGGGCGACCGTGTCGAAGACGGGCACGCCCTCGACGTCCTGGCCGCCCTTGCCCGGAGTGACCCCGGCCACCAGCTGTGTCCCGTACGCGCGGTTACGCAGCCCATGGAAGGTGCCCTCGCGTCCGGTCAGCCCCTGGACGACCAGCTTCGTGTCCCGGTCGACGACGATCGCCATTACTTCACCGCCCTGATCACGACCCGGTCGAGGACGACCTTGCTTCCTTCGACCCGGTCGGCGACGAGCTCCCGGACACGCGCGGCATCTTCGGGCGGGCAGCCGGCGCGGGTCAGCCAGGGCTCGAGCTCGATCGGATGCCTGATCGTCTCGACCACCTCGACGCGGGCGCCGGCGTTCTCCAGGAACGCGCGCCACTCCTGCTCGCTGTAGTTGCGGACGTGCGAGGGGTCGCGCAGCTTCTCGGCCTGCTCGAGCCGATCGCCGCCGTAGAGGTTGTCGGAGATCAGGACGAGCCCGCCGCTGACCCGCACCAGCTCGCGCACCGCGAGCGCAGGGTCGTCGAAGTGGTGCACCGCGACGCGGCAGACGACGGCGTCGAAGCTGCCGTCGGCGAACGGGAGCTCCTCGCTCCGGCTGACGACGTCCGGCTCCATTCCCGGCGCGGCGTCCGTCGTGACCACCTTCAACCCTGCCTCGCGCAGACGGCGCGCGACGTGGCCGCCGCCGGTGGCGACGTCGAGCGCGGTCTTCGCCCCGGTCGCCCACTCGACGATCAGGTCGAGGTCGCGGCCCTGGCGGTGCGCCTCGCTCTCGCGGTAGGCCTGCGCGCGCTCCGACCAGACGTCCGTCATGCGGCGAGCTCCACCGCGCGCCGCGCCGCGTCCAGCATCGTCGGCTCGACATGCAGGTTCGGCGGCGCCGCCTCCTCGAGCAGCCGGCGCCCCTCCTCGGCGTTCGTCCCGTCGAGCCGCACGACGATCGGGTGCGGGATCTCCATCTGCCCGAGCGCCTGCAGGATCCCGCGTGCGACCTCGTCACAGCGCGTGATCCCGCCGAAGATGTTGAACAGGATCGACTTCACCTGCGGGTCGCCGGTGATGATCTCCAGCGCATCGACGACTCCCTGGGCGTCGCCGCCGCCGCCGAGGTCACAGAAGTTCGCAGGAGTGCCGCCGACCAGCACGATCACGTCGAGCGTCGACATCACGAGCCCCGCGCCGTTCCCGAGGATGCCGACCGCGCCGTCGAGCTTCACGTAGGTGACGCCCTTCTCGCGCGCGGCGCGCTCCTCGGGCGGGTATGCCTCGGGGTCCCGCATCTCGGCCACGTCGGGATGGCGGAACAGCGCGTTGTCGTCGACCGTGAACTTCGAGTCGAGCGCCTTCACCTCGCCGGCCGGCGTGACGATCAGCGGGTTGATCTCGCACAGCATCGCGTCCTGGTCGACGAACGCGGAATACAGGCGTCCGGCGATCGCGGAGATCTGCTTCTGCTCGTCCGGATCGTCGACGCCGCCGCCGTAGACCAGCGCGCGGGCGTGCCAGGGTTGGAAGCCCTCGAAGGGGTCGACGTGCAGCTTCACCAGCGCGTCGGGCGACGACGCCGCGACCTCCTCGATGTCCACCCCGCCCTGCGTCGTGAACATGAACAGCGACTGCTTCGCTCCCCGATCGAACGTGACCGAGAGGTAGTACTCCTTCGCGATGTCGGACGCCTGCTCGATCCAGAGCTTGCGGACGACGTGGCCGCGGATGTCCAGCCCGAGGATCTCCTCCGCCCGGGCCTCGGCCTCTTCCGGCGAGGCGGCGAGCTTGATCCCACCGGCCTTCCCGCGGCCGCCGGTCAGCACTTGCGCCTTCACCACGACCGGGACTCCGAGTTCCTCGGCCGCCGCCCGGGCCTCGGCTGCCGTGGTCGCGAGCCTGCCGTCGGATACGGGAATCCCGGCGCGACGGAAGAGCTCCTTGCCCTGGTACTCGTAGAGGTCCAAGCCGCAGGCGAGCCTAGCTGACGGCCGCCTGGAAGCGTGGGTCCTGCCGGAGCGCCTCGAAGTCGGAGTCGGCGGCGGCGCCCGGGCGCAGCTGCGGGTCGAGCTCGAGCGTGCGCGTGAGGTGCGTGATCGCTTCCTCCGTCTCCCCGGCGAGCGACTCGAAGCACGCCAGGTCATACAGCAGCACCGGGTCGTCGCCGTGGCGGCCGAGCGCCTCGCGAAGCAGCTCCACCCCTTGCGCATACTTGCCCGCCTCGTGGAAGAGGCTGGCGCGGCGCAGCGCATCCCAGACCTGGTGGATGCCGAGCAGCCGCCGCAGCTCGACGATCGGCTCGAGGTGGTCGTCGACGCGGAGCTCGCAGATGCGGTCGATGCCCTCGCGGGACTCGGCGGCGGCGCCGGAACGCTCGACGACGATCGCAGACGACTGCTGGCCGCGCCGGTCTCCGCCGGCAGCCTGCGCTGCCTCGAGGCACGTGACGAGCCGCTCGGCGAGCGATTCGCCCCTGGTCTCGAGGAACGCCCGCTCCATCTCGGTGACGACGGTCTCGCCGGCGAGGATGTTCCCCTGGACGGCGTAGCCGTCGCCGATCCGGTGCCCGGCCCACGACAGGCAGTCGGTGCCGGTGTGGGCGGCGGCGCGGCCGTCTCCGGTGACCACCCCGAGCTGCCGGATCTCGCGCGCCGAGTGCTCGGCGAGCGTACGCTCGAGCGCCGCCTCGGGCTCGAGCCCCTCCTCGAGCAGCGTGAGCACCTTCGGCCCGTACGCGGCGACCCCGGCCGCCTGCGTTGCGACCGCGCCGACCCCCGCCTTCGCCCACGGCACGACCGAGCCGACCGCGAAGTAGCGCGACTGCACGGCGCAGCCCACCTCCCCGGCCTCGACATCGGCGGCGACGATCGAGAACGTGCCACGTGTGATCGAGCGCACGAAGTGAGCCTAACCGCGAGCGGTACGCTCGCGACATGGACGCGATCGTCGTCGACGGGCTCGAGAAGCGGTACAAGGGCGTCCAGGCGCTCGACGGGGTCTCGTTCTCGGTGCGCGAGGGCGAGGTCTTCGGGCTGCTCGGACCGAACGGTGCGGGCAAGTCGACGACCGTCCGGATCCTCGCCACGCTGAGCCGGATGGACGCCGGCCGCGCCGAGGTCGCGGGCCGCGACGTTCGCCGTCAGGCGAGCGCGGTCCGGCGCGCGATCGGCTACGTGCCACAGGACTCGGGCATCGACCAGAACGGCACCGGCCGCGAGAACCTGATGCTGCAGGGACGGGTCCAGGGGATGGGCGGCCGGGAGCTGCGCGACCGTGTCTCCGACCTGCTCGAGTTCGTCGGGATCGCCGACGCGGCCGACCGGGTGGTCAAGACGTACTCGGGCGGCATGCGGCGCCGGCTCGACATCGCCCTCGGTCTCGTCCATCGCCCGAGGGTGCTCTTCCTCGACGAGCCGACCACCGGCCTCGATCCTGAGGCCCGCGCCGGCATGTGGGCCGAGGTCGGCCGGCTCGCGCGCCAGGAGCGGCTGACCATCCTGCTCACCACGCACTACCTGGAGGAGGCGGACGAGCTGGCCGACCGGCTGGCGATCGTCAGCCGCGGCCAGATCGTCGTCGAGGGAACGCCGCGCGAGCTGAAGGCGACGCTCCGCGGCGACGCAGTGCACCTCGAGCTGGCGGACGGCCGCATGGACGACGCCCGCCGCATCCTCGAACGCGTCGGCGCGTTGCCCGAGAGCACGGGCGAGGGACGGACCCTGGTCTCGCGCGTCGAGAACGGGAACCGCGCACTGCCCGGGATCCTGTCGGCGCTGGAGCAGGAGGGAATCGGCGTCGAGTCCGTGAGCCTCTCGCGGCCGTCCCTCGACGACGTCTACCTCCATTACACCGGCCGCGACTTCGCCGCCGAGGACCGGGGAGAGGCGTAGCGTGACCGTCCTCCGCCACACCTGGTACATGGTCGTGCGCCAGGCGCGCAACCTGATGCGGGAGCCGATCTGGATCGTGCTCCTGCTCGTCCAACCGATGGTCTGGCTGGTCCTCTACGGCCAGCTGTTCAAGAACGTGACGCATCTCGGCGGGTTCGGGACGACCTCGTACGTGACCTTCCTCGCGCCGGCGATCGTGGTGATGAACTCGTTCTTCGGGGCGACCTGGAGCGGCATGGGGATGATCTACGACCTCGACCACAAGTTCGTCGAGCGGGTGCTGGCAACGCCGGCCAGCCGCTTCGCAATCGTCCTCTCGCAGATCGTCCGGTCGGCGCTGACCGCGGCGATCCAGGCGGTGATCATCCTGGTGGTGGCGCTCGCGCTCGGCGTCCGTGTGCACACCGGCGCGGCCGGCTGGGCGATCGTGATCCTCGCCGCGATCCTCGTCAACAGCGCCTTCGCGGGCATCTCGCAGGGCATCGCCCTCCTCACCCGGCGCGAGGCGACGATGATCGCGCTGGCCAACTTCATCGGTCTCCCTCTGCTCTTCGTCTCGACCACCCTGCTCGCGCGGTCCCAGATGCCCCACTGGATGCGCGTGGCCGCGCACGGCAACCCGATGGACTGGGGCGTTCGGGCCGCCCGCGAGGTGGTGTTGCCCGGAACATCGTGGAGCACGGTCGGCCTCTACCTCGTGTTCCTGCTCGTCCTTTCGGGCGCGACCGCCCTCTGGGCGACCTGGTGCTTCCGCGCTTACGAGCGGACGCTGTAGGGAATACTCACCGCACCCGAGCAGGCAAAGGAGGCACGGAATGACCGAGCAGACTCTGGCCGACGCCGAGATCGAGACCGGCGGGATCACGCGGATGGAAGCGGAGACGGACGCGGACGGGACCGACGGCGACACGGACGGGACCGACGGCGACGCCGACGGCACCGACGGCGACGGCACCGACGGCACGGACGGCGACGCCGGCGGCGGCTCCGACACGGACGGCACCGATTCGGACGCCGGCGCAGAAGCCAGCTAGAGCGAGCGCCGGGTCTGGCGCCGGCTCCGGATCGAGCGCACTCGCCCGCTGCGTCGAGCCGGTCGACGCCGACGAGTTCCTCGCCGAGCACTGGGAGCAGCGGCCGCTCGCCGTGCCGCGCGCCGAGGAGGGGCGCTTCGACGATCTCCTCTCGGTCGCGGACGTCGAGCGGCTGGTCTCCTCCGGCGGGCTGCGCACGCCCGGCCTCCGGCTGGTCAAGGAGGGCGGGACGATCTCGGAGGCCCAGTACGCGCGCGAGATCTCCTGGCGGCCGAAGCCGTTCACCGGCGTCGTCGACCCGGATCGCGTCGCGGAGGCTTTCGCGGACGGCTCGACGATCGTCCTCCAGGCCCTCCACCACACGTGGCTTCCGCTCGCACGCTTCTGCCGTGAGCTCGAGTCGGAGCTCGTCAGCGGCGTGCAGGCGAACTCGTACTACACGCCCCGACGCTCACAGGGCTTCGCCGTCCACCACGACACGCACGACGTCTTCGTCCTCCAGGTCGCCGGCGAGAAGCACTGGCGCGTGTACGAGCCGCTGCTCGAGCTGCCGCTGAAGGCCCAGCGCTGGTCGTCGTCGCTCGGCGAGCCGGGGCCGATGGTGCTCGAGCTCACACTGCGTGCCGGGGACACGCTGTATCTCCCCCGCGGCTGGCTGCACGACGCGCTCACCTCGGACACCGACTCCCTGCACGTCACGGTCGGCGTCAACAACCACACCTGGATCGACGCGTTCCGGGCGGCGCTCGAGGAGTGCCAGGACGACGTCGAGTTCCGTCGCTCCGTGCCCGGCGACGGCGAGCCGGACGTCGATCTGGTCGCGCGGCTTGCCGCCCGGCTCGACGCCGAGGACGTCCGGCTGCGGGCACGGGCGAAGTTCGTCGCGAGCCGCCGTGCGATCCTCGACGGGCATCTCGAGGAGGTGCGCGAGCTCGATTCGGTCACGGTCGACTCGCCGCTCGAGCGCCGGCCGACCGTGATCGCGGAGCTCGCGGAGACGACACTCTCTTTCGAAGGCAAGCACCTCGAGTTCCCCGCCCAGGCGCGCGAGGAGCTCGAGGCGATCGTCGAGTCGGAGTGGCCTTTCACGGCGGCCGAGCTGCCGGGCAACCTCGACGAGGAGGGCCGGCTCGTGCTCGTCAGGCGGCTGATTCGCGAAGGATTTCTACGGCGTAGCGCCGGGGACGCCTGAGCGTCTCGGCGTCGCACGTCAGGTACGTCAGCTCGCCAGGCTCGTAGACGACGCCGACGTCGAACATGCGTGACCCCGCGCGGAACCGCACATGCGCGCCGTCGTGGTCGACCAGCTCCAGCTCGGCCAATCCCTTCAGCCCGGTCATCCGGCGGATCGCGATCTCGGCGGCCTGCTCGGAGAAGGTGTGGGCCGACCGGCCCCGGTAGTGCTCGAGGGCGATCCGGCCGGCGAGATACTCGTCGAGCAGCGACCAGGCGTCTGCAGGCTCGACCCGCCCGAAGTACAGCCCCTCCGGCAGGACGACGACGTTCCCCGCAAAGCGGTCGCCGCCGACGTGCGACGACTGCCAGACCCAGCCGTCGTCGGCCTGCTCCTCGAGCGCCTCGTACAGCGGCCGGCCGTAGCGGGCGCAGCACCGGTCGTGCTTGCCGTGCGTACAGACGATCAGCAGCGGACGGCCCACCGGCTCGCTGCCCGGAGCGGTCAGATCGAGGTCGAGCAGCTCGTCGTAGGCCTCGATCTCGGCGTGGTAGAGCGCCGGCTCGGTTCCGGCGGAGCGGCCCCAGAACACCGCGAGGCTCGGGTGATCGCGCCGGTGCGGGCGCCGCAGGAACAGCAGCTTCGTGTTGCGCTGCGCGTCGCGCTGCTCGACCAGCCGGGCCTTCACTTCCGGTGAGAGACCGCTCGCGGCAAGGGCATCGTGACCCCACAGGCCGCGGTACTCGACCAGGATCCAGTGGTCGACCCGGCTGGCCGTGGCGGCCAGCGACTCCGCGTTTTCGACCGAGACCTCGGCGCAGAACAGGGCGTTACGTTCCGGCATCCGGCTCCTGCTCGGGCTCGACGACGCAGATCACCTGGCCCGTTCCGATCGGCTCCCCCGCCCGAACCGACAGCTCGGAGACGACGCCGGCGCGCAGCGCATGCACCTCGTTCTCCATCTTCATCGCCTCGACCACGCAGATCACCTGGCCGGCCGTCACCGCGTCGCCGTCCTCGACCTCGACGGACAGCACCGTACCCTGCATCGGGCTGACGATCGCGTCCCGCCCGCCGGCGCCGCCCGCCCGCGCGGCGGTGCGTTCCCGCCGCCGCTCGGCGAGCGCGGCCCACGGCGGCTGCGGGGCGAGCACGGTGACGTCGAACCGGCGGCCGTCGAGCTCGACAGCAGTGACGCGCTCCCTGAGCCCACCGTCCGGAGCTGTATCTATCGTTGTCTCATGCGACAACTGCTCTGCCTGTTGGGCCAGCTGCTCCGATTCCACCACGCCGTGACAGGTGCCTGCTTCCACGAAGCACGGGTGGCGGAGCAGCGCGCGGTGGAACCCGAGCAGCGTGGTGATCCCGCCGATGCGGTACTCGTCGAGCGCCCGCAGCATCCGCCGTCTTGCGTGCTCCCGGTCGACGCCGTGCACCACCAGCTTGGCGATCATCGGGTCGTAGAGCGGCGAGATCTCCGACCCTTCCTCCACGCCCGAGTCGATCCGTACGCCCGGCCCGCCCGGCTCCCGGTAGCCCGCGATCCGCCCGGGAGTCGGGCGGAAGCCGGCGGACGGATCCTCCGCGTTGATCCGGCACTCGAAGGCGTGCCCGACGAGGCGAACGTCCTCCTGGCGCAGCGATAGCGGCTCTCCTGCCGCGATCAGCACCTGCTCGCGAACAAGATCGAGACCCGTGACCATCTCCGTGACGGTGTGCTCGACCTGGATGCGCGTGTTCATCTCCATGAAGTAGTAGGCGCCGTCCCGATCGAGCAAACCTTCCACGGTTCCGGCGGAGCGGTAGCCGACCGCGCGGGCGGCCTCGACGGCGATCGCGCCGATCCGGGCGCGGAGCTCGGCGTCGACCGCGGGCGAGGGCGTCTCCTCGACGAGCTTCTGGTGGCGGCGCTGGATCGTGCAATCGCGCTCGCCCAGGTGGATGACGCCACCGTGGGCGTCCGCGAGGACTTGCACCTCGACGTGGCGGGGATCCTCGAGATAGCGCTCGACGTAGACGGCCGGGTTCGAGAAGTAGGCCTCGCCCTCCCTGCGTGCGGTCTCGAGCGCGCGCTCGACGTCGTCGCCCTCACGGACGACGCGGAAGCCCTTTCCCCCGCCGCCCGCGGAGGCCTTGATCGCGAGCGGCCAGCCGAGCTCGGCGCCGAGCCGGACGACTTCGGCCGCCGTCTCGACCGGCTCGGTCGTTCCCGGGATGATCGGGACGCCGGCGGCCTTCATCCGCTCGCGCGCCTCGGTCTTCGAGCCCATCGCCTCGATCGCCTCGGGCGGCGGCCCGATCCAGGTCAGACCGGCGCCCTCGACGGCGCGGGCGAACGCCGCGTTCTCGGCCAGGAACCCGTACCCGGGGTGGATCGCCTCGGCTCCGGCCTTCAGTGCCGTCTCAACGATTCGCTCCTGGTTCAGGTAGCTCTCGGCTGGCGGGCCGCCGCCGAGCAGCCAGGCCTCGTCGGCGACACGGACGTGGAGTGCGGCTCGATCCGCCTCCGAGTAGACGGCCACCGATTCGATCTCGAGCTCGCGCAGCGTCCGGAAGATCCGGATGGCGATCTCGCCGCGGTTGGCTACGAGGACTTTCGAGAAGGCGCTCACCGGCGACGTATTCTCCACGGAATGATCGGCCTGGCCGACCAGCTGACGCTTGCGCGGATCGTGGCGACGCCGTTCGTCGTCATCCTCTTCATCTGGGACTTCCCCGGCCACGCGTACTGGGCGACCGCGCTGTTCATCACCGCGATGGCGACCGACCAGATCGACGGCTGGCTGGCACGGCGGCAGGGGCGGACGACGACGCTGGGCTCGCTGCTCGATCCGGTCGCCGACAAGGTGCTCGTGCTGGCGACGATGATCGTCCTCGTCGGCGAAGGCGCGTTCCCCGGGTGGATGGTGGCGGCGATCGTCGCGCGCGAGCTGCTCGTCTCCGGGCTGCGGCTCGCCGCTGTCGAGCGCGGGGTCGTGCTGCAGGCGCGCGACCTCGGCAAGCTGAAGACGTGGTCGCAGGCGGTCGCGGCCGCGCTCGGCGGCTTCGCCGTCGCCGGGGCCTGGAGCACGTCGGTCGCCTGGTGGGGCCTGCTGGTCGCGGTGGTGCTGACCTGGGTCTCGGGGCTCGACTACGCCCGCGACGCGCCGGCGCTGCTGCGCGGGCGCGCGCTCGCCTGACCGGGCTCGTTCTCGTCCGGATCGGCGTCGATCGCCTCGCGGATCCCGGCTTCCCACCAGCGGCTCGAGCGCTTGTTTACGCCGTTCCGGGCGGTGAGCGCGCGCAACAGCACCTCGCGTTCCTCCGGGGTCGGGGCAGGGGTGATCTCGAAGGACACGGCCGGTTCAGCCTAAAGGAGCGCGGACGGACGGACGAAACACAGGGGGATGATCCGCCGCGCCCTCGCCTGTGCCGTTCTCGGCCTCGTCCTCGCAGCCCCGGCGTCGGCGGCGACCTCGTGGGCGCAGGCCCAGATCAAGGTCGTCACGGCCCGCGGACTGATGGGTGGGAAGGCGACGGCCTTCCGGCCCGACGACGCCCTGACCGCAGGCGAGCTCGGTGACCTCGTCGCCGGCCTGACGGGAAAGCAGCAGACTCCGGTCGCAAACCCGGCGGTCCCGGTCACGATCGCCCAGCTCGACGCCCAGCTCGTCCGCGGCCTCGGACTCTTGCCCGTCGCGCGTCAGTTCACCGCGTCGATCCGGGCGGCCGGCCTGGTGCCCACCAGCGCGTTCGGCACCGAGACGGTCGCGCGGCTGCTCGGGCTGCGCGTCAACCACCCGGCCGCACAAGACTTCCTCGAGCTCGGGCCCGACAGCGTGGCGACGCGGGCGGAGGCCGCCTACTCCGCGGCGCGGATCCTCGACGTGCACACCGGGGATCTCGACGCCGTCGCGTCGCTGGCCGCCAACTTCAGGCCCACGCCGCTCGCCGGCCTCCAGCGCTCCGTGCTCCAGACCGCGGTCTCGTTCGTCGGCTACCCGTACGTCTGGGGCGGGACGAGTGAGCTCCCGCAGGATCCGTTCAGGACGGGCACCACGGTTCCCGGCGGCTTCGACTGCTCGGGGTTCGTCTGGCGCGTCTTCAAGCTCCAGGCCTACGCCGGCGCCGCCACGCTGCCGGGCGTCCTCCGCGGCCGGACGACCTACGCGATGGCGGGTGAGGTGCCTCCGGCCAAACGGATCGCCCTGGGGAAGGTCCAGCCCGGCGACGTCCTCTTCTTCGGATCGGCCGGCCCGCGGTCGAAGCCCGCCCAGATCAACCACATGGGCATCTACCTCGGCGGCGGCTGGTTCATCCAGTCCTCGGACCAGGGTGTGGCGCTCTCGCCCCTCACCTCGGCCTGGTACTCGAGCCGCTTCGCGTGGGCCCGGCGCCCGCTGGCGGAAGCAGGGCTCTAGACGGGTCAAGGGTCTGACCCCGGAGGGGTCTGACCCGACCGACTGGTGATGCGACCGTTTCTGCAGGGACAGTCCCCTCCGGGGACAGTCCCTAAAAGAAGCGGACGTCAGAGCGGGATGTTGCCGTGCTTCCGGGGCGGGCGGCGCTCGCGCTTCGTCAGCGTCGTCTCCAGCGCGTCGACGAGCACCGGCCGCGTCCGCCGCGGCTCGATCACGTCGTCGACGTAACCACGCTCCGCCGCCGTGTACGGGTTCGCGAACCGCGCCTTGTAGTCGTCGATCAGCTCCGCACGGCGCGCGGCGACCTCGGCCTCTCCGTTGCCTTCGAGCTCCTTCCGGAAGACGATGTTGACGGCACCCTCCGGCCCCATCACCGCCACCTCGGCGGTCGGCCATGCAAAGTTGAAGTCGGCGCGGATGTGCTTCGAGGACATCACGTCGTACGCGCCGCCGTACGCCTTCCGCGTGATCACGGTCAGCTTCGGCACCGTCGCCTCCGCGTACGCGTACAGCAGCTTCGCCCCGTGCCGGATGATCCCGCCCCACTCCTGAGCCGTCCCGGGCAGGAACCCGGGCACGTCGACGAAGGTGACGAGCGGAACGTTGAACGCGTCGCAGGTGCGCACGAAGCGCGCGGCCTTCACCGAGGCGTCGATGTCCAGCACGCCGGCCAGCGAACGCGGCTGATTCCCGACCACGCCGACCGGGTTCCCGCCGAGACGCGCGAAGCCGCAGACGATGTTCTCCGCCCACCGCTCGTGCACCTCGAGGAAGTCGCCGTCGTCGACGACGTGGCGGATCACCTCCTTCATGTCATAGGGCTTCGTCGGCTCGTCCGGGATCAGCGCGTCGAGCTCCGGCGCCTCGCGTCCGACCGGGTCCGACGGCTCGGCGAAGGGCGGCTGGTCCAGGTTGTTCTGCGGCAGGAACGAGAGCAGGTAGCGCGCGTCCTCGAGGCAGGCCTCCTCGTCGGGTGACGTGAAGGACGCGACCCCCGACTTCGTGGCGTGGGCGGCTGCGCCGCCGAGATCCTCGAAACTCACCTCCTCCCCGGTCACCGTCTTCACCACGTCAGGCCCGGTGATGAACATGTACGACGAGCCCTCGACCATGAAGACGAAGTCGGTGATCGCGGGCGAGTAGACGGCGCCGCCCGCGCACGGCCCCATCACCAGCGAGAGCTGCGGCACCACGCCGGAAGCCTGGACGTTCCGCCAGAAGATCTCCGCGTACCCGGCGAGCGACACCACCCCTTCCTGGATCCGCGCGCCGCCGGAGTCGTTGATCCCGACGACCGGGCAGCCGAGCTTGACGGCCAGGTCCATGACCTTGCAGATCTTCTCGGCGAAGACCTCGCTCAGCGACCCGCCGAAGACGGTGAAGTCCTGCGAGAAGACGAAGACCTTGCGACCGAAGATCGTGCCGTGGCCGGTCACGACAGCATCCCCCCACGGCCGCTTCTCGCGCATCCCGAACTCGACCTCGCGATGCCGCACGTAGCGGTCCAGCTCGACGAACGAGCCCGGGTCGAGGAGCTTCAGCAAGCGTTCACGCGCGAGGAGGCGCCCGCTCTCCCGCCGGCTCGCCACCGCCTTCGGGCTGCCCTGGTGGAGCGCCTCGTCGCGCAGCGCCTGCATGCGCGCGAGCTTGCCGGCCGTGGTCTCGTCCACGGCGAGAGCCTAACGGCGGCCGCTGCTAGGTTCGCTCGATGCCGCAGCGACTCCCGCCGGCGCTCCAGGAGCGCGACTTCCGGTTCCTCTGGTCGGCGATCTTCTCGATGCGGTTCGCCGAGAACATGATCGCGGTCGCCGTCGGCTGGCAGGTGTTCGCGATCCACAAGGATCCGCTCGACCTCGGGCTGATCGGGCTGGCGGAGTTCGTGCCGTTGCTGCTCCTCGCGCTGCCGGCGGGCCACCTGGCCGACCGGCTACCGCGCCGGCTCGTCGGCGCGCTGGCGCTGGCCGTGATGGTCGGCGTCGCCGCGGCGCTGCTGGTCGTCACCGTCGAGGACGCGCAGGTCGTCTGGCCGTACTTCCTCCTGGCTTCGTTGACCGGCGCGGCGAGCGCAATCGGCTGGCCCGCGTACCAGGCTCTGACACCCGAGGTCGTCCCGCCCGACCTGGTGCCGGGCGCGGTCGCGCTGAGATCGGTTGCCGGCCAGATCGCGGTGATCGCCGGCCCGGCGGTCGGCGGACTGCTCTTCGCGTGGAAGTCGGAGGCGGTCTACGCGGTGGCGGCGCTGCTCTTCGCGGTCGCCGGGATCTCGATGGCGGCGCTCCGGGTCCGGACGCACGTGGTGGATGCCCCGCCCGGCCTCGCCGGCCTCGTCGGCGGCGTCCGGTTCGTCTGGCACACGCGGATGCTGCTCGGGGCGATCTCGCTCGACCTGTTCGCGGTGCTGGTCGGCGGTGGTGTCGCCCTGCTGCCGATCTACGCGCAGGAGATCCTCCACGTCGGTCCTGTGGGCCTCGGCGTGCTCCGTGCCGCGCCCGCGGTCGGGGCGCTCGGCGCCGCCCTGATCCTCACGCGGCGACCGCTTCGGCGCGCCGCCGGGCCTACGCTGATCGCCGCCGTCGTCCTCTTCGGGGCGGCGAACATCGTCTGGGGTCTCTCGACGTGGCTGCCGATCACCCTCGTGGCGCTGGCCGTCGCCGGGTTCGTCGACATGTTCAGCGTCAACATCCGCTCCACCACCGTCGCTCTGGTCACGCCGAACGAGCTGCGCGGCCGCGTCGGCGCCGTCGAGATGGTGTTCGTCTCCGCCTCCAACGAGCTCGGCGCCTTCGAGTCGGGCGCGGTGGCGGCGCTGATCGGAACGGTGGCGACGGTCGTCGCCGGGGGCATCGCGACGATCGGGATCGCAGTCGCGTCGATCAAGGTCTTCCCCGAGTTGGCACACATGGGGAAACTGGAGGACCTGCGGCCCGAGCCCGCGGGTAGTCTCGCCACGTGAGCGTGGACCGGCGCAGCGTCTGGCCGTACCTCGACGGCGAGCCTGGGGAGTTCCTCTACTCCCGCTACGCGCACCCGACCGGAGTCGAGGCAGAGCGGAAGCTGGCTGCACTCGAAGGTGCTCCGGACGGGCAAGCGCTCCTCTTCTCCTCGGGCTCCGCGGCCACTTTCGCGTTGCTGCTCGCGCTCCTCGAGCCCGGGAAGTCGGTTGCCCTCGCCGAAGGTTGCTACTTCGGCACCGGTGTGATGATGCGGGAGGAGCTCGGCCGCTGGGGTCTCGAAACGGTCGAGTTCGACCAGACCGGTCCACCTCCCGAGGACGTCGACCTCGTCTGGCTCGAGGCGCCGTCGAACCCGTTCCTGACCATGCCCGATCTCGAGGCGGCCGTCCGGCATCCGGCCCGCGTGGTCGTCGACTCCACCGCGGCGACACCCGTCTACCTCCGCCCGCTCGACTTCGGCGCCGACTTCGTCCTGCATTCGGCGACGAAGTACCTGACCGGTCATTCGGACGCGCTGGCCGGCGCGGTGGTTTCACGCGATGCCGCCGACCATCAGCGCCTCTGGCAGTTCCGCCAGCGCACCGGGCCGGCGTGCGCCGCGGACGTCGCGGCGCTCGTCACACGGGGGCTCAAGACTCTCCGCGTGCGCGTCGAGCGACAGACCGAGACCACGGCGGTGCTCGCGGAGCGCCTGGGGGCTCACCCGGCGGTCGCGAACGTGCGCTACCCCGGCTTCGGCGGGCTGCTCTCGTTCGACGTCGCCGGCAACCCGGTTCCGGTGGAACGGGCCTTGCGGCTGATCAAGAACGCGACCTCGCTCGGTGGGGTCGACTCCTCACTGGAGTCGCGGCACCGCTGGGAAGGCGACCGCGTCCCGGTCGGCCTGCTCCGCCTGTCGGTCGGGCTGGAGAACGCCGACGATCTCTGGGCCGATCTCGAACAGGCACTGGCGGCGACCAGCTAGAAGGGACAGGCTTCAGCCTGTCCCTTGCCTTCGGGCGGCAGCGGCAGGCCGTACCATGATGTCGAGACGCCGGAGTAGCTCAGCTGGTAGAGCAGCTGATTTGTAATCAGCAGGCCGTGGGTTCGAGTCCCTCCTCCGGCTTGGAGTGATCCCGACGAGAGGCAAGGGACAGGCTGAAGCCCGTCCCTTCGACCGGCGACCCTGACTACTGCAGGACTTCGCGCGAGCGCTGGTGCTGGAGGATCTTCCGCTTGACGCGCTGGAGGGCGTTGTCGATCGCCTTCGTGTCGCAGCCCAGCACCTCCGCCATGTCCTCGTAGGACGAGCCCTCCAGGTACATGCGCAGCGCGTCCGCCTCCAGAGGGGAGAGCCCGGTGCCGAGACAGAAGACGAGCGACTTGAGCTCGTCGGTCGAGATCACCGCCACCGACGGATCGTTCACGTGGGAGCCGGGAAGCGCGTCGCCGAGCGTCACGTCGGAATCGGGATCCTGGCCGGCCGGCGTCTGCGAGAACGACACGTACGTGTTCAGCGGGGCGTGCTTGTAGCGCGTGGCGGTCTTGATCGCGGTGATGATCTGCCGGGTCACGCACAGCTCGGCGAAGGAGCGGAACGACGTCTCCTTGTCGGCGCGGAAGTCGCGCATCGCCTTGCAGAGGCCGATCAGGCCTTCCTGCACCAGGTCCTCCGGCTCGCCGCCGGCGATGAAGTACGAGCTCGCCTTCATCCGGACGAAGCCGTTGTAGCGCTGGATCAACGTCTCCCGGGCGCGTTCGTCGCCGTTGTGGACGCGCATGACCAGCTGCAAATCCTCTAGCTCACGTTGAGACTTCTGCTGTGTCCGAACTGCGGTTGCGACGCGTGCGGGCATTGGAGTCTCCTGGAATCTGGGGCAGGAAGCAGGTGAGACGCCCAATAAGTCTCACCCTCAGGTTGAGGCGGAACATAGCACCCTCTTGCAGAAGTTACAAGGGGTTTTGCATTTTTTCCGCTCGCTAGTTTTCTTGCCCTCTGCGCAGCTTCTCCAGCTTGGCGCGTGTCTCTTCGTCCAGCCGCTCCGAGAGACGCAGCGGCGCCCATTCGGAGTGCTCGGTCGAGCCGAGGTCGCGGACGAAGGTCTTCGACGAGAGCTTGCGCACCTCGACCCCGGACGTGCCGCGGACGGCGATGTCGGACGAGACGAGGCAGACCTGCTCGCGCCTGCGGTGCTCGGCCGCCAGCCGCTCGAGGAGCGTGTCGGCGTGCGGCGCGTACCGCACCGACAGCGGCCCGAGCTCGAGATCCTGACCGTGTCCGTCGAAGACGACGATGCCGCGCGCGCCCGCCTGCGCGACGAAGCTCGCGAGCCGGTCGACGAGCTCCCGTACGTCCGCGTAGCCGCCTGCGTGCAGCAGGTTGTAGCCGTCGAAGAGGTAGAGGGTCACATCAGCCATCGCCGCGCTGCCTCCTCGCCTCGTAGAGCAGCACCGCGGCGGCGACCGAGACGTTCAGCGACTCGACCCGGCCGGAGAGCGGAATCGAGACGCTGGCGTCGCAGGCGCGCCGGACGAGTGGCCGGATCCCCTTTCCCTCGGCACCGAAGACCAGGGACAGTCCCCCGGACAGGTCCGCATCGGCCATGGGAGTCCCAGCCGCGTCGGCGCCGTAGACCCAGAGCCGCGGCCCTTTCACCTCGTTCAGGTAGCGCGCCAGGTTCGGCACGACCGCGACCGGCAGGTGCTCGACGGCGCCGGCGGAGGAGCGCGCGACCGCAGGCGTCACCCGCGCCGAGTTGTGCGCCGGCAGGATCACGCCGGTCGCCCCCGCCCCGTCCGCCGAGCGGATCACCGCGCCGAGATTCCGCGGATCGGTCACCTGGTCGAGCGCGACGAGCAGCGGCTCGCCCGCCGCCAGCTCGTACGCGTCGGCGTAGCGGAACGGCTCGACGCGCGCGACGACGCCCTGGTGGTCACGCGTCCCCGCGAGCTCCGTCAGCGTCCGCTCGGGAACGATCTTCGGCTTTCGCTCCCACCCGTCGCGGGCGGCACGCTCGGTCGCGAGCAGCTCGAGCACCTCGCGGCGGCCGCGCAGCGCCTCGCGCACCGCCCGCCGCCCGTAGACGAGCTCGGCAGTGGCCGTCACGGCCGTGGCCAGACGGCCGTGCCGCCGGGATGGTCGGTGACGGCCCAGCCCGCCGACTCGATCTCGTCCCGGGCGGCGTCGGCGCCCGCCCAGTCCTTCCCGGCCCGAGCGCTCTCCCGGCGCACGCGTAACTGCTCGAGCTCGGCCGGCACGTCGAACGTCGTGCCGATCCCGAAGAGGTCGAGGCCGCGCGCCAGCTCGTTGCGCGCGCCGGTCGAGGCCCAGCCGTGCAGCAGCGCCAGCACCGCAGGCGTGTTGAAGTCGTCCCCGAGCGCCTCCTCGAAGGCTCCCCAGTCGCCGGCCGCCCGCACCGGCATGACCAGCGCCTCCCGGAACCCGGCGAGCTGCGTGCGGGCGCTCTCGAGCGCAGCGTCGTTGAAGTCGACCGGCTTCCGCCAGTGTCCGCTCAGGTGGTAGAGGAGCAGCACCTCGCGGCCCCAGGTGTCGAGCACGTTCCGCAGCGTGACCACATTCCCGAGCGACTTCGACATCTTCTCGTCGCCGAGCTCGAGCATCCCGTTGTGCAGCCAGACGCGCGCAAACGGGTAGCCGCGCGAGCGCGACTGAGCGAGCTCGTTCTCGTGGTGCGGGAAGCGCAGATCGAGCCCCCCGCCGTGGATCTCGAACTCCGGCCCGAGGTGCTTCTCCGCCATCGCCGAGCATTCGATGTGCCAGCCGGGACGCCCCGGCCCCCACGGCGACTTCCACGCCGCATCCTCGTGCGGCTTCTGCGACTTCCAGAGGGCGAAGTCGCGCTCGTCCTCCTTCGCCGGGTTCGGCTCCTGCGCGACCATGTCCTCGAGACGCGCACCCGACAGCTGCCCGTAGTCGGGATACGAGCCGACCCGGAAGTAGACGCTGCCCTGCGACTCGTACGCCTTCCCGTCCGCGATCAGCGCCTCGATGAACGTGACGATCTCCGGGATCGTCTCGCTCGCCCGAGGCTCCACGTCGGGCCGGCCCAGCCCGAGGTCGTCGGTGTCCTGGACGAACCAGCCCGTCGCCTCCTCGGCCAGCTCACGGCTGCCCTTGCCGAGCTTCGCCGCCTCCTCGTACACCTTGTCGTCGACATCGGTGATGTTGTGGACGAGCGTGACCTGGTAGCCACGCGAGCGCAGCCATCGCCGCAGCCACATCGCCAGCACGAACGGACGCGAATTGCCCACGTGGATGCGCTGGTAGACGGTCGAGCCGCAGACGTACATGCGGATCGGCCCCGGCGGGTCGGGGAGCTCCTCGAGCCTACGGCTGAGCGTGCTGTAGAGCCTGATCGACACGGCGCAGTGCTTCCTCCTTCGGCAGAGCAGCCAGTATCGCGGAGAGCTCCGGGCCGGCGGGACGTCCGGTGAGCGCGAGCCGCAGCTCCTTCAGGTTCCCGCCCGCAGCGCGTAGCTCGCGAACGAGATCACGCGGCGGCAACGACGCGAGCTCGCGGAACCGGGCCAGCGTCTCCACATCTTCAGCCGCGTACGGCAGCGGCTCCGCGACCAGGTCCGCGTACGCGCGCGCCTCCACGAGGTCCCGCGCGCCGCGCATGACCGGCACGTACTGGGGATCCGCCCCGGCCCGCCGGGCCAGCTCCTCCGCCGGCAGCGCCTCGAGCGCCTCGATCGCGAGCCGCCGGATCCGCGGCAGGTCGAGGCGGACGTCGTGCCGCGGGAGGCCAAGCTCCTCCAGGTACGCGCGTACCGCCTCGGCGGGAATGCCGGCATCGCGCAGCGAGGCGACGGTCGCGCCCTCGGCCCGCTTCGAGAGCTTCTTTCCGTCGTCGCCGAGGATCAGCCCGTGGTGGAGATACTCGGGCGCCGGTGTTCCGAGCGCCGCGTGCAGCCGCCGGTGGATCGCCTCGTTCGGCCGGTGGTCGTTGCCGCGGATCACGTGGGTGATCCCGAAGTCGCCGTCGTCGACCACGCTGGCGAGCTGGTAGGTCGCGGAGCCGTCCTCGCGCACGAGCGTGATTCCCTCGAACCGCGTGACGCCGAGCCGCTCGACCGCTTCGCGGTAGCGCCCGCCCCGCTCCGACTGCCGCACCGGGCCCTCGTCCCAGCCGACGCCGAGCCACTCGAGGTCGTCGAGGATCGCCTGCTCGCCGCCCGGCACGTTGCGGGCCGCGTCGGTGTCGTCGATCCTGAGCAGCAGCCGGTCGCCGAAGCTGCGGTTGGCGACCGCCGACAGGGCGTTGCCGACGTGGAGCGTCCCGGTCGGGCTCGGCGCGAAGCGAACGCGTCTCACCGGAGCATCTTGCGCCACCGCGACAGTCGACGTCGCCCGACGAGCCGCTACCGTTCGAAGGCCGTGCAGTTCCCGATCCTCTGATGTCCTCGCTCCTCGCCACGAAGGCCGTATCGAGACGGCGTGTGTGGCCGTGGGCGCTGGCCGCCGTCGGCGTGCTCTGCCTGGGCGCGCTCGCCTTCGCCTTCTTCGCGTGGCCGAGCGGCGGATTTCGCGTCGACACGAACGGCCTGCCGCAGGTGCAGCAGCCACGCTTCTCGGGAGATCTCGCCCGGCTGTCGCTGCACGACGCGGGCGGCAACGCGATCCCCGTCGACCTCCGCCCCGACGGCACGCTCCGGCCCAGGCGCCCCGTCCCGGCCGGGACACGACTCGTGGCCGAGGCGACTTTCCGCCGGCCGGGCTGGGTCGGGTGGATCGCCGGGCGCAAGCAGACAGCACGCCTGGAGCTGACGGCGCCCACCGCGCAGCTCGCCTCGCGCTGGCTCCGCGTCGAACGCGGCGCGCCCGTGCGGGTGAGCTTCGATCGGCCCGTCCGCGAGGTTCAGGTGACGGGCATCCGGCCGCGGAAGACGATCCACCTGGCGCGGCCCGCTCGCACGGTCGCTCTCGGCCGGCTCGGAGACGCGGGCTCGGTCGGCGTCCGCGCCGTCGCCCTGGACTGGGAGCTCCTGCCCGTCCCGACGGCGGTGACCTGGTTCCCGCCCGGCCGCACGGCGATGGTCTTGCCGTCCGCCCTCCCCGGCAGGGTGCTCGCCGCGAACGCCCCGCTCCGCCTGCGGTTCTCGGATCCGGTCGCGAAGACGCTGGGAAGCAGGTTGCCTGCGCTCGATCCCCCAACTCCCGGGCGGTGGCGGCGAACCGACGCACACACGCTCGAGTTCCGGCCCACAGGCTACGGATTCGGCCTCGACTCGCACGTGAAGCTGAAGCTGCCCGTTCCCGTCACGGTCGCCGTCGGCGGCTCGCGGCACCCGACCAGAACGCTCGCCTGGACGACGCCCGAGGCGTCCGAGCTTCGATTGGAGCAGCTGCTCGCGCTCCTCCGCTACCTGCCGCTGCAGTGGCAGGCGGACGTGGCCGACGCGTCCCGGACGACGGCCGGCCAGCTCGCCGCCGCCGTCGACCCACCGCGTGGCCGCTTCACCTGGCGCTATTCGAACATCCCGCCCGAGCTCGCTCGCCTCTGGCAGCCGGGCACCTACAACGTGATCGTCCGCGGCGCGATCATGGCGTTCCAGAGCGAGCACGGCCTGACCGTCGACGGGTTCGCCGGCCGCGACGTCTGGCGCGAGCTGATCGCGGACGTGATCGCCGGCAAGCCGCGCGACACCGGCTACAGCTACGTCTACGTCCACTCGTCCGTCCCGCAGTCGCTCAACCTCTGGCACGACGGAGAGCTGATCCTCACCTCGCCCGGCAACACGGGCGTGCCGGCCGCTCCGACGCAGCTCGGCACCTTCCCGGTCTTCGAGCACATCCCGGTCGGAACGATGAGCGGCACGAACCCGGACGGGTCGCACTACCACGATCCCGGCATCCGCTGGATCAGCTACTTCAACGGCGGGGAAGGCATCCACGCCTTCACCCGTGCGTCGTTCGGCACGCCGCAGAGCCTCGGGTGCGTCGAGCTGCCGCTGGAGGCGGCGGCGAAGGTCTGGCCGTACACGCCGATCGGCACCCTGGTCACGGTCGAGCACTGAGGCCCAGGGCGAGCGCGAATGCGCCGAGGACGCCGGACAGCGGGCCGAGTGCGGGCGGCACGATCTCGGTCGCGACGTAGCCGGCGAGCAGGTCGTCGACCTCCGCCTGGACGAGCGGGAGCAGGCCAGGCACCTCCATCACGCCGCCGCCGAGCACGATCCGCTCCGGCGAGAGCACCGCGACGACGTTGACGAGCCCGAGGGCGACGTACCGCGCCTCGAGCCTCCAGACGGCCTCCACGTCGACCAGCTCGCGCGGCGGCCGGCCCCATCTCGCCTCGATCGCCGGCCCGGCCGCCAGGCCCTCCCAGCAGTCGCCGTGGTACGGGCACAGACCGCCGAACGGGTCGGCGTCGAGGTCGTGCGGGATGCGCATGTGGCCGAACTCCGGATGGACCAGGCCGTGGACGACGGCCCCGCCGGCGATCGCGCCGCCGCCGATTCCGGTGCCGACCGTGACGTAACAGAACGTGTCGAGCCCCCGGCCCGCGCCCCAGCGGTGCTCGCCCAGAGCGGCGGCGTTCACGTCGGTGTCGAAGGCGACCGGCACGCCCAGCTCGACGCCGACGACGCCGGCGACGTCCGTGTCCGCCCAGCCGGGCTTGGGCGTGGTCGTGATCGAGCCCCACGCCGGCGACCCCGGCCGCAGGTCGACGGGCCCGAAGCAGCCGATCCCGACCGCCCCGATCGGGCTCTGGCGCCTGAAGAACGCGAGCGCACGGCCGATCGTCTCGTCGGGCGTCGTCGTCGGGATCGTCTCGGTGGCGACCAGGTCGTCCGGCCCGGTCCCTACCGCGCAGAGCCACTTCGTCCCGCCGGCCTCGATCGCGCCGACGGGCATCACGCTGTCGATCCTGCGACTCCCTCCCGGGCTCGGTGCCCCAGCTTCCACGTCGCCGCGGCCACCAACCCGAAGAGGAGCGTCGGGACGACGGTGAGGAATCGGTAGATCAGGGTGGCCGCGACCGCCTCGTCGTTGCTCGCGCCGAACGCGACCAGCACGCCCGTGAGACCGAGCTCGACGAAGCCGACCCCGCCCGGCGTGATCGGGATCGAGCCGAGCACGCGCGCGATCGCCCAGGCCGCGAACGCCTCGACGAAGGTCACCTCGGTGTTCGGCGTGCCGACGGCGCGCACCGAGAAGAGGAGCACGAGGAAGACCGTCAGGTGACCCGCCAGGGTTGCGAAGGTCAGGAACGCCCAGCGGTGGCGAATCAAGGCGATCGTCTCTTCGCGGAACCGGACGAACGACTCTCCTCGCCACTTGACCGGCGCCTTCCCGAGCAGGCCCTTCGCCCACGTCATCACGCGGGCGGCGCGATCGCCGACCTTGCGCGCGAGCCGCTCGCTCGAGAGGCCGATCGCGAAGGCGACGACGATCGCGACGAAGACGGCGAGCGCGATCAACGCGACGACCTCGAGCGTGTGGTTGCTGCCGCCCTCGGCGACGACTCCCACGAACGCGAAGATCGGAATGCCGAGAATGACGAGCTGGTTCCAGACGCCGGTCACCACGACCGCCAGGCCGACCGGACGACCGCGGAAGCCCCACGCCTTCAGCATCGCGAACGACGTCGCCATGCCCACCGCCGCGCCGCCCGGGGCGACCATCGTCATCGCGGTCGAGGCGAGCGTCACCCGGGTCGCCTGCAGGTAGCGGAGCCCCGGCAACGCGGCCACCCACGGCGGCCCGTACGTGGCCGTGTTCAGCAGGACCGCGAGCAGGAGCGCCCCGATCCACTTCCAGGACATTCCCTTGACCACATCCCAGACGTCTCCGTAGTTGGCGATCCTCGGCAGCGCAAAGGCGAACACCGCCGCGATCACCGCGACGGAGAGGACGATTGCGACGATCCGCCCCTTGCCCGTCTTCTTCTTGCGCCGGGCCCCCTCGAGCTCCACCTCGACGATCTCGTCCTCGGGGTGCTCGGACAGGCCTGCCTGGAGCTCGCTCGAGGTCGGCGCCGTCATCGGGACTGAGTATCGGTGCTGGCCCGGCGGTCCGTCGAGCGGTTCGTGTCAGCGGAGCCCGAGCCGCCGCGCGACCATCCCGTATGCGGCGCTGCCGAAGGTCGCGATCAGCGGAGCCGGGTCGTCCCAGGCGCCGAGCGCGAACGCGTCCGCCCGGCGGATCGAGCGAATCCACTCCCGCGTCGCTGCACGTCGGGTGGGGCTCTCACGGAGCAGCGTCTTGAGGTCGAGCAGCTCGTTGATCCAGTGGACGTCCCAGCGCTGCTCCCACGCGGGTGCGGCTCCGTTCACGAGGTAGGCGTAGTTGATGTACGGGAGGTCGACGCCGGCGGCCACGGCCAGCTCGTTGCCCGAGACGGCTCTCGGGTTGACCTCGATAAGGCGGTACGAGTCGTCGCGGAGGTCGTACTTGAACTCGACGCCGGCGACGCCGACGTAGTCCAGCGCCTTCAGGAACCGCCGCGAGAGCTCTGCGACGGGCGGGACGTCGACGGTGCGCTGGTAGGTGCCGTCGCCGAACAGCGCCGGTTCCTGGCGCAGCTTCTGCTTCGTGATCCAGGCCACCTCGCTGCCGTCGCTGCCCCAGAACCCCAGGTAGCCGTAGAAGGCAGAGTCGCCGCCCGGAACGACCTCCTGGACCAGGCATGGGACGCCGACAGCGGCGAGCCGGTCGAACTCCGAGCGCAGCGCGGGGGCATCCTCGACGACGAGGTTCTTCCTGTCGCCGAAGTGACCGGCGACGTTGTAGCCCACGTACGGCTTGATCAGGCAGGGATACGACCCGTCGCTCGCGAGCTCGACCGCAGCCTCGCCGCTCTCGGGGAAGTACGTCCGGGGAATGGGAATCCCCGCGGCGGCCGCGAGCTCGTACTGGCGATGCTTGTCGACGATCGCCGCAGAGGTCTCGAGCGGAGGGATCAGGAAGTCGTAGTGGCGCTCCAGCTCCGCGGCGTGCTCGCCGACGAACAGGACGGCGTGATCGAAGGCGACGAGGAGCACCGGGCGCCGGCTCGATCGCTCCGCGACGGCGACCAGCGCCTCCAGCCAGACGGCCGGCTCCTCCACTATGCCGGGCAGCTCGACGGCGAGCTCGTGGCGGCTGGGCGCCCCGAGCCGCCCTCGATCGGTGAGCAGCAGCGCGGGAATGCCGCGCCGGTGCAGGCTGCGGACGTAGCTGAGCCCGGTCGTCCACTGGCTCAGGACGACCGCAGGCCGCGCCTCCCGATCCTGGGTAGCCCACTGCGTCAGGCGAGAGCTGCTCACGCTCATCCGACATCAACCTCCGTCCTTCCCGCCCAGGCCAGCTTACGTGTTGCCAGCGCGGACGGTTCGCCGCCTTCGCCCGCAGATCAGATGCGCGCGACTGAGAGCAGGAGCTTCCCGGTCGTGCGGCGCGACTCGAGATCCTCCTGCGCCCTGCGCGCATCCTCGAGCGGATAGATCGCCCCGACGCGGACGTCGAGGGAACCGTCGGCGATCCAGCCGTATACCTCGCCGGAACGGTCGAGGAGCTCCTCGCGGGTTGCGACGTAGTGGACGAGCGTCGGCCGGGTCAGGAACGTCGAGCCCGCGTTCAGGCGCATGATCTCGAGCGGCGGCACCGGTCCGCTCGCGGCGCCGTAGAGGACGAGCATCCCGCGCGGCCGGAGCGCGGCCAGCGAGCGGTCGAAGGTGGCGGCGCCGACCCCGTCGTAGACGGCCATGAAGCGGCCCTCGGGGACTTCGTCGTAGCCGATCACCTCGTCGGCGCCGGCGCTGCGCGCGAGCTCGGTCTTGTCGCCGCCGGACGTGGTCGCCGTCACCCGGCCGCCGCGCAGCTTCGCCAGCTGGACGACGAGACGACCGGCGCCTCCGGCGGCGGCGTGGACGAGCACCTCGTCGCCGGGCTGCACCGGGTACGTCGAGCCGGTCAGATAGTGCGCGGTCATCCCCTGGAGGAGGGCAGCGCACGCAAGCTCGTCGCCGATCCCGTCCGGAACCGGCACCGCGCGGACCGCGGAAACGACGACCTGCTCCGCGTAGCTTCCCTGGGCGTTGTTCCAGGCGACGCGGTCGCCGACGGCCACTCCCGTCACCCCGTCGCCGAACGCAACCACGCGCCCCGTGCCCTCGATCCCAGCGACCACCGGCAGCGACGTCCCGTACCCACCCCGCCGCTCGTAGATGTCGCGGTAGTTGACGCCTGCGAATGAGACGTCGACGAGCAGCTCTCCCGGGCCGGGCGCGGGCGCGCCGACCTCCTGGAGCTCCAGGACCTCCGGCCCGCCGCTCCGGGTGACGACGATCGCTCGCACTTTCACGAGCGTACTGCCCGGAGCGCGAGCCTGGCGTCACGAGGAAACGCCTACGGTGCGCCGGGTGCGGCTCGTGGAGGGAGCACACATCGTCGGCGTCGCTTCCCTGCTCTGCCGCCTCGCGCAGGGTCGGTCGGAGGAGTTCCACTATCGGCGCAATCCCGTCACAGCCACGGAACGCATCGGCGGGTATCGTCGACTCCGAGGGCGGCGGGAAGGCTTCCCCACCCTGGGTGGGGGCGTGGCTTAGGCTCCCGGCGTGGATGCGAACGCCGCCGAGATCCGGGTGCTCGGGTGCCTGATCGAGAAGCAGCGGACGACCCCCGACCAGTACCCGCTGTCGCTGAACGCGCTGCGGCTCGCGTGCAACCAGTCGACCAGCCGCGATCCGGTCGTCGAGTACGACGAGCCGACGATCCGCGCTGCGCTCGAAGGGCTGTCCCGGCGCGGCTGGGTGCGGCTGGCGAGCGGCGCCGGCAGCCGCGCGGTCAAGTACCGGCACCTGCTCGACGAGGCGCTGTCACTCGACGGCGCAGAGCTCTCGCTCCTCGCCGTGCTGATGCTGCGCGGGCCGCAGACGGCGGCCGAGCTCAGGCAACGGACCGAGCGGCTGCACCGCTTCGACGAGGGCGAGGCCGAGGCGACGCTCGCCCGGCTGATCGAGCGTGAGTACGCCGCTCGGCATCCCAACCGGCCGGGAGAACGGGGCGAGCGGTTCGCGCAGCTGCTCGGCTCGGGCGATGCAGAGGCGCCGCCCGAGCACGCAGAGTCGCCGCGGGCCGACGACGCCGGCCTCGAAACCCGGATTGCGCGGCTCGAAGACGAGGTCGCGCGCCTCTGGGACGCGCTCGAGGGTCGCGAAAGCTAGGCCGCGGCGGGCAGCTCGTCGAGCTCGTCCTCGAGGGACTCGATGTCCTCGTCGACCGTCCGGCCGACGATCGCCTCGATCTCGTCCTCGGGACGCCCCTCGCGGACGAGCTGCTCGATCAGGATCAGGTACTGCTCATTCATGCTTCAAAAAAGGTAGCGGCAGAGCTCGAGACGAAGGGGAACCGTTCGGGTAACCAGGTGGACAGCGGTTAGTCTGCTCCACGCGTGTGCTTCGATCTCGATTCCTCGCCGCCGGTTCCGCCGATCTCCGGCGCAGCGGTCTCGCACGAGGAGCTCGTCCTCGAAGCGAGCGACGGCAACCGCTTTGCCGGGTTCGCCGCGACACCCGATCCGCCCTCGACGACGGGCGTCGTCATCCTCCCCGACGTGCGCGGGCTGTACCGCTTCTACGAGGAGCTTGCGCTCCGCTTCGCCGAGCGGGGCGTCGCTGCGATCGCATTCGACTACTTCGGGCGCTCGGCCGGGGTCGGAGCGCGCGACGACGACTTCCCATTCAGGGACCATGTCGCGCAGACGACCCCCGAGGGCATCCAGGCCGACGTCGGGGCGTCGGCGGCGTGGCTACGCGACCGGGGAGTCACGTCGATCTTCACCGTCGGCTTCTGCATGGGTGGCCGCCACTCGTGGCTCGCGGCTGCCGGCGGTCACGAGCTCGCCGGTGCGGTCGGCTTCTACGGTGGACCGGAGCCACGCGGGGGACAACCGAGCCCCACCGAGCGCGCGGGCGAGATGACGGCGCCGATCCTCGCGCTTCAGGCCGGGGACGACGAGAACATCACTCCCGAGCTGAACGCGGCGTTCGACGCGGCACTGACGGCCGCAGGCGTCGAGCACGAGGTCGTCACCTACCCCGGCGCCCCCCACTCCTTCTTCGACCGCAAGCAGGAACAGTACGGAGCAGCATCCGAGGACGCCTGGAACCGGGTGCTGGCGTTCATCGGCGCCGAGTAGTGCAGGAAACGCTTCTCGTCTGGTTCTCCGAGCACGGGCGCGACCTGCCGTGGCGTGGAACGCGCGCCCCGTACGCGATCCTGGTCTCGGAGGTCATGCTCCAGCAGACGCAGGTCTCGCGCGTCGTGCCTCGGTACCTCGAATGGCTGGACCGCTGGCCGACGGTCGAGTCGCTGGCCGCGGCATCGCCGGCGGACGCGATCCGGGCGTGGCAAGGGCTCGGGTACAACCGTCGCGGCCTGGCCCTCCATCGAGCCGCACGTCTCGTCGCGGAGCACGGCTGGCCGAACGACCTGACCGAGCTCCCGGGAGTCGGCCCGTACACGGCCGCGGCGATCGGAAACTTCGCCTTCGGGCGGCCGATCCTGCCGGTCGACGTCAACGTCAGCCGGGTGCTCTCGCGCAGCGGAGGCGACTTCGGCCCGGAAGCGGCGCAGGCCCTCTTCGACCTCGGCGCGACCATCTGCCTCGCCCGTGTGCCTCGCTGCGGCGACTGCCCGCTCGCGCGTTGCTGTCCCTCGGCGGGCCGCCGGTACGAGCCGGCCCGCAAGCAGCGCGCGTTCGAGGGGTCGTTCCGCCAGCGACGCGCGCGGCTGCTCCGGCTCGTCGCGGCGGAGCCGCAGCCGGTCGAGCAGGACCCGCAGGCGGTGGAGTCCCTCGTCGCCGACGGCCTGGTCGTCCTGGACGGCGGCCTGGCTACGCTTCCCTCGTGACCCGCTACGACGACCTGATTGCGGCGCTGAGCAACGCCGCCCGGCCCGATCGGCCCGCGCCGCCCGCATTCGCCGCCTACCTGGAGAAGGTGCGGACGGGTGCGTACAGGGTCACCGATACGGACGTCGAGAAGCTGAAGGCCGCGGGGCACTCCGAGGACGAGATCTTCGAGCAGACGGTCTCGGCGGCGGTGGCGGCCGGTCTGCTGCGGCTCGATGCCGGCCTGAAGGCGCTCGGGTGAGACTCGACGTCGTCGACCACGGGCACGCTCCGGCCGAGGCCGCGATCCTCGCGCAGATCGCCCAGGCACGCGGCCTGCCGAGTGCCTCCGGCGTCCTGAAGACGCTCTACTACCGACCCGAGCTGTTCGGGCGGCCTTTTTCGGCCGCGCTGGACGCCGCGATGCGCGGGCCGTCCGACTGGTCGGCCGGGGAGCGCGAGCTGTTCGCCGGCTTCGTCTCGTCGCTCAACCAGTGCCCGTTCTGAACGCACTCCCACGGCGCGGTCGCGTCGTACGCGCTCGGTGACGAGGTCTGGAAGGCGGTCGAGGCGGACTGGCGCACGGCGCCGGTCGACGGGCCGCTGCGCGCGATGCTCGGCTTCCTCGAGAAGCTGACGCTCCGGCCGCAGGAGCTCGGCCCGGATGACGCAGCCGAGGTGCGGGCAGCGGGTGTCTCCGACGAGGCGATGGTCGAGGCGATCCACGTCGCCGCGCTGTTCAACATGATCGTCCGCATGGCCGACTCGCTCGGCTGGGATGTGCCGACCTGGGAATCCTGCCTCGACCGCGGCGAGGCGATGCTCGTGCGCGGCTACACCCTGGACCCGACCTAGACCACCAGGGGCTTGACCATCTCGTACTGGCGCAGCGACACATCGGCGCCGGCAGACCGGAGCGCCCGTGCGACCTCCCCGCCGGCCGGGTAGTTGAGCGCCGACACCGATCCCCGCGCACGTAGCGAGGCGAGGATCCTCCCGAGGTCGTGCTCGTCGCCCGCGGCCTGGACGAGGCCGATGTTGTCGCCGGTTACCCGGTAGAGCGCCGCGGCGCCGCCGGCGACCATCGCCTCCGGGGCCGGATCGCGTCGGAGGAGACGGTCGACCGTGTCATCGTCGCGCTGCCAGGGCTCGTCCGTGTCGCGGTGTGCCCGGATGAGTGACCGGGCGACGTCGCCGGGCGCCGTCTCGGCGCCGTTCACGGTCGACTCGCCGGCAGGGAGGGACAGCACCTCGAGCTCACGCGTCCGGACGAAGCCGAGCTTCTCGTACAGGGAGATCGCCGCCCGGTTCTCGACGATCACCTCGAGCGCCATCGCGGCCGCGCCCGCCGCGTCGGCCTCCTCGAGCAGGCCACGAGTGAGCAGCTCACCGATTCCCTCGCGCCGACGGGTCACGACGACGCCGACACCACCGAGCCAGGTACGGGCGCCGCGACGGCCGAGATTGGCGAGGCCGACCGGCACTCCGTCGTCGACGGCGACGAGCGACCGCGCCGGTTCGATGTCGAAGACGTCGACCATGAACTGGACCGTCGTTTCGTCGACGGAGAACGGGACGAAGTACCCCTCGTACGCGGCGGTGAACAGCGACGCCAGCTCGCCGTAGGAGAACTCGATCGACGGACGGAGCTGCACGGCCACGCCTCGATGATGCCGGATCAGCCGACGTGGAGCCGCGGCGATAGCGGCACCGGCCACCACGAGGAGCAGAATGGCCGACAAGAGCGGCTCTTCCGGTGATAGACATCCCGATGTAGTACGACATCGCATCAACCTACTGCGACATCGCACTTTATGAGCACCAATCCGTCTCGCGGCCGCAACGTCCTCTTCCGTCTCTTCATCCTCGGCCAGCTCGCCGACAACCTGCTCGCGGGCGCGATGGCCGGCCTGAAGGTGCGGCCGAACGACTTCGCCGTGCTCAGCGCGATCAGGGCGTTCCAGCCGGTCACGCCTTCGCGGCTCGCCGCCCTGCTCGGCATGCCGGCGACGACGCTGTCGTCGTACCTGCGCCGGCTGGAGGCGCGCCGCCTGATCCGGCGCCGGCCCAACCCGGACGACGGCCGGTCGTCACTGCTCGAGGTGACCAAGACCGGCGACCGGCACACGGTGAGCGCCTTCCCGGCCCTGCAGGGGTCGGTCGCGCGCGTGCACGAGCGCCTCGACTACTCGCCGCGGGAGCTCGATCTCGCTCTCGACCGGCTGGAGGACGCGATCCGGGCGGTGCTCTCCACCAGGGTCGAGCCTTCTAGGCCCGGCGGACCAACGCGACGGCCTGGGCCGCGAGCCCGTCGCCGCGGCCGGTGAAGCCGAGCTTGTCGGTCGTGGTCGCACGAACGGCGATCCGGTCTTCCTCGACGCCGAGCGCCGCAGCGAGCGCCGACCTCATCCGATCGCGAATCGGCGCCAGCCGCGGCTCCTCGCCGATGAAGACGCAGTCGGCGTTGACGACCTGCCAGCCGGCCGCCCGCAGTCGCCCCGCCACGTCTTCCAGGAGCACGAGCGAGGAGACGCCGGGCGGCGTGCTCCCGTCCGAGGGGAAGAGAGAGCCGATGTCACCCAGGTTGGCGGCGCCGAGGAGCGCGTCGATCAGGGCGTGCGTGATCACGTCGCCGTCCGAGTGGCCGGCCAGCCCGCGCGTGCTCTCGACGCGCACCCCGCCGAGGACGAGCGGGACGCCCTCCTCGAGCGCATGCGCATCGACGCCGAGCCCGATGCGGAGCTCCCCCTCGCCCGTCACCGGCGACCCCCTTCCATAGCCCCACCCGGGGAGGGGATATGGAATGTCCACCCGCCTCCCACGGCCGATCCTATCCGCGAAGTTCGCACGCGTCTGCGCCCGAACTGCGCCGATTCGGCGCCGGTTTCTCCCCGGACACGCCCGGTCATCCGAGCGGCTCCTGGCGCGGCAGACGGCCGTCGAACACCGTCACGGTCTCGTACCCTGCCGCACGCGCGTGCTCGACCGCGCGGTCGAGGTCCCGGCCGACGTCCGCCGGCACGTGCGCGTCCGATGCCAGGGTGATCGGCGGACGCGAGGCCAGCATCGGCGCCGCCGGGTACAGCTCGCCGACGGGCTTGCGCAGGCCGGCGGTCGAGATCTCGAGCGCGACGCCGTCCAGCGCCGGATACTCGATGCGGTCAGGTCGCATGCCGAAGATCTTGGCGAGATCGGGATGGGCAAGCACGTCGACGTGTCCCGAGCAGGCGAGCTCGGCCAGGGCACCGAAGTAGCGCTTCCAGACCTCGTCGACCGAAGCCTCCGCCCACAGCCCTGGCTGCTGATCCACCGCCTGCCCGTCGATCCAGTGCACCGAGCCGAGGAGATAGTCCCAGGGGTACGGCTCCAGCAGAGCGGCGAGCTCGTCCTGCCGGGCTCCCACGTAGTCGACCTCGAGCCCGATCTTGACCGGCATTCCCTGCCGTTTCGCCTCCAACACCACGTCGACGTAGGCGTCGAGATCGTAGACGCACCGCTCGGTCTGGTACTCGAGCGTCCACACGGAACGGGTCTGGCGGAAGTAGTAGACGTGCTCGCTGAAGCCGATCTCGTCGACCCCGCGCGCGGACGCAACCTCGACGAAGCGCTCCACCGCCTCGAGCGTGTGCACGACCCGCTCGCCCGGGTCGCGCAGGTGCATGTGATAGTCGACGATCACGGCGCTTCGGACCCGGAGCCGCCGAGCCAGGACTCGACTAGGGCGAGGTCGGTCGCGGTCGTCACCTTCAGCAACCGCGGGTCTCCCTCCACCACCGTCACCCGGCCGCCTCGTGCCTCCACCAGGGACGAGCAGTCCGTTGCCTCGTCCCCGCCGGCAACCGCAGCGCGGAGCAGAGTCGCGACGAACGCCTGCGGTGTCTGAACACCGCGAAGCTCGTCACGCGGGAGCGTCTCGACGACGGCGCTTTCCCGCACCCGCTTGACGGTGTCCGGCAACGCGAGCCCCGGTACTGCGCCGTCCCAGCCCTCGTTCAGCGCTCCGATCAGGCGCTCGACGACGAGGTCGGAGACCAGCGGACGGGCAGCATCGTGGACGAGGATCACGGCCGCATCGTCGGCCACCTCGGCCACTCCGATCCGGACCGAGGTCGCCCGCGACTCGCCGCCGGCGACCGAGGCGACGACCTTCCCGGCCCCCAACTCCTCGGCGAGCAGGATCACGGGCTCTTCCCAACCCGGGGGAGCGACGACGACGATCGAATCGATCCAGGCCGACGCCTCGAGCCGCTGCAGGCTCTCGGCGAGGAGCGGCCGGCCGTTGAGCTGGGCGAACGCCTTCGGGCGGTCCGCCTCGAGCCGCTCGCCGCGGCCGGCGGCGGCGAGCACGGCCCAGACGGACAACGACCTCCCGCGGCGGGCGCTAGGCGCTCGCCGCCGCGGTTGCCTTGGCGGCCTTCTTCTTGCCGTTCGAGACGGTGGAGAGCACGTCGTCCAGCCAGACCCCGGCCTCGTCCTCGTCCATCGCCTTGGCGTACATCAGCTCGCTCGCGAGGATCTTCTTCGCCTTCACGAACATCTGCTTCTCGCCGGTCGACAGGCCTTTCTCGTGGTCCCGCAGCGACAGGTTCCGGACGACCTCCGCCAGCTCGAAGATGTCGCCCGTCTTCATCTTGTCGCGGTTGTGCTTGAAGCGGCGGTTCCAGTTCTTCGGCATCGTCGTGCCGGAGCCCTGGAGCGCCTTGAGCACCTTCTCGACCATCACTTCGTCGATCACTCGGCGCAGGCCCACCTGCTCCGCGTTCTCGCACGGCACCTGGACGGTCATGTCGTTGTGGAGGATCTTGATCGTGAGGTACTCGCGCTTCTGGCCCAGGACCTCGCGCTGCTCCTTCTTCACGACAGTGCCTGCCCCGTGGTGTGGATACACCACCTTGTCGCCGACCTTGAACAAGCTGACTCCCCTTTCGAAGCTCCGTAGTCGCCAAGACGCCGGCGGGTCTGACATCCGCCGGCGAACTGAATTCAGTGTAGCTCAAACGGCTTGAAAACGCCAAGTTTCCAGGGCTTTTAACGCCCTCTTCACAAAAAATCCCTGCTCAGAGGCGCCTAGTCGCGCTCGGCCGTGGCCTCCGCGAGGCCCAGCGCGAGCGCCTGCGCGGCGGTGCCCGCCTCGACGAGCGCGACCCCGCCGTGACGTGGGGTGCCCCGGGGAGCCAGCACGGTCGACAGGCCGAGCTTCGCGCATTCCTCGAGCCGTCGATCGGCCTGCGTGGCGGCGCGGACGCGTCCCGTGAGCCCGACCTCCCCGAAAGCTGCGAGCCCGTCCTTGACCGGCACGCCTCTCGCCGCCGACGCGATCGCGAGCGAGATCGCCAGGTCGGCGCCCGGCTCGTCGATGCGAACCCCGCCCGCCACGTTGACGAAGACGTCGGCGCCGCCGAGCGCGACCCGGGCATGCCTGCCGAGCACGGCGACGATCATCGCGAGCCGCTTCGGATCGACGCCCGTCGCCACCCGGCGCGGCATCGCCAGGTCGGTGGGCGAGACGAGGGCCTGGATCTCGAGCAGGATCGGCCGCGTTCCCTCCAGGGCGCAGGCGACCGCGGCGCCCACCTCACCGGCCTCCGTGCGCCCGAAGACCTCGGACGGGTCGGGGACGCCGACGAGGCCGACGCCGGTCATCTCGAAGACGCCGATCTCGTTCGTCGAGCCGAAGCGATTCTTCGCGGCGCGCAGCACTCTGTGCGCCCGGTAGCGGTCGCCCTCGAACTGGAGGACGCAGTCGACGAGGTGCTCGAGCACGCGCGGACCGGCCACGGCCCCGTCCTTCGTCACATGGCCGACGAGGAACACGGCGACGCCGCTCTCCTTCGCCACCCGCAGCAGGCGCCCGGCAGCCTCCCGGACCTGCGCGACGGAGCCGGGCGCGGAGGCGAGCTCGCCCGCGTAGAGCGTCTGCACCGAATCGATCACGCAGACGTCCGGACGCTCGCGCTCGAGGGTGGCGCAGACGGTCTCGAGCTCGGTCTCGGCGAGGATCTCGATCGCGCCGCCGCCGCCGAGCCGGTCGGCCCTCAGCTTCACCTGCGCCTTGGATTCCTCGCCCGTGACGAGGAGCGCCCGGCGCCCGGAATCGGTGATCGCCCGCAGCGCCATCAGGAGCAGCGTCGACTTCCCGACACCCGGCTCGCCGCCGACCAGCACGAGTGACGCCGGCACGAGACCGCCGCCGAGGACGCGGTCGAGCTCGGGCACGCCGGTGGAGATCCGGTCGGCCTCTTCGGCCTCCACCTCGACCAGCCGCAGGAGCGGCTTCGCGGCCGCGACCGGCGCTCCGCCTGCCGTGAACTTCGACTCCTCGACGAGCGTCCCGAACTCTCCGCAGCCCGGGCAGCGTCCGAGCCAGCGGCCGGACGAGTACCCGCACTCGGGGCAGGAGAAGACGGACGCCGCAGCCTTGGCCACGAAGCCAGTCTACGGAGCGGTCCCGACGGGCTTCGTGACGATTCTGAAACGAGCCTGCAGGGTCAGACCCCTGCGGGGTCTGACCCTAGAGAAACGCTTCGGACCTACTCGGGCGCGTTCGGATCCTGGTTCTTCGCGAGCGCGAGCGAGCCGGCCTTCGCCTCCTGGAAGTGACGCTCCTGGATCGGCTTCGCCCAGGCGGCCAGGGTCGACGTGCGGGCGTCCCGCGCGCGCTGGGACATCACCTCGACGATCGACCAGTGCCCCGCCTCGCCCGCTTCGGCCATGGTCAGGAACTCGAAGCCGTCGAGCGCATCGGCGTCGTCGCCCAGATACGTCCGCATCATCTCGGTCGCCTCGCGCTTGACCTCGCGGGCCTTGTCGACGATCGCCGTCTTCTTCCCGTCGAACTCCTCGGCGCGGTCGACACAGCGCTCCTCCGTCTCGGTCGCCTCCTTGCGCATCCGTTCGAGCGTACGCAGGAGCTCGTCGTCGCCCTCCTCCTCGACGAGCTTCGCGATCTTCTCGGTCGCCCCCTGCGCAGCCATCGCGAGGCCCATCACCTCGCCGAGCTTGCTCTCCAACACGGTCAACTCAGCCATCCCTGCTCCTCTCGTGGTTCGATGTCGAGAAGAGCGCTTACCCGCAGGTCGTGCCGCGTAACGTGCCGGCTGCGCGCAGGAGCTAGTCGTCCGAGCGATCGGACGGCTCGTCGATCGAGCCTTCGGGCTCGGACGCGTCGCCGGCGGGAACCGCGACCGGCTCGCGCTTCTCGCCCGGGATGATCGTGATGTCAACCTCTTCTTCGCCCTTGCGGTCGACCATGATCGTCGAGCCGGGCGTGAGCTCTGCGCCGAGGACGAAGTCGGCGAGCGGATCCTCGATGTGGCGCTGGATCGCGCGGCGCAGCGGCCGGGCGCCCATCGCCGGGTCGTAGCCCTTCTCGACGAGCATCTCCTTGGCGTCGTCGGTCAGCTCGATCGAGGCCTCGTGGAGCGCCATCTGCTCGCGCAGACGCTTGAGCAGCAGGTCGACGATCGTCTTGATCTCCTCCTTGGAGAGCTTGTGGAAGACGATCACCTCGTCGATCCGGTTCAGGAGCTCGGGGCGGAAGACCTTCTTCAGCTCGCCCATCACGCGGTCCTTCATGTCGTCGTAGGAGAGCCCGCTCTCGTCGCCGATCGAGAAGCCGAGCGTCTGGTTCTTCGAGATCGAGCTCGCGCCGATGTTCGAGGTCATGATCACGATCGTGTTGCGGAAGTCGACCTTGCGCCCCTGGGCATCGGTCAGCTTCCCGTCCTCGAGGATCTGCAGGAGGATGTTGAAGACGTCCGGGTGGGCCTTCTCGATCTCGTCGAGGAGGACCACCGAGTACGGCTTGCGGCGCACCGCCTCGGTCAGCTGGCCGCCCTCGTCGTAGCCGATGTAGCCGGGCGGAGAGCCGACGAGCCGCGAGACCGAGTGCTTCTCCATGTACTCGGACATGTCGACCTGGATCAGCGCGTCCTCGTCGCCGAACAGGAACTCCGCGAGGGTGCGGGCGAGCTCGGTCTTCCCCACGCCCGAGGGCCCGAGGAAGATGAACGAGCCGGTCGGACGCTTCGGATCCTTGATCCCGGCGCGCGCACGGCGGATCGACTTCGACACGGCGACGATCGCCTCGTGCTGGCCGATCACGCGCTTGTGCAGCTCGTCCTCCATGCGGATCAGCTTCTGGGTCTCGGCCTCGGTCAGCTTGAAGACCGGGATGCCCGTCCACATCGAGACGATGTCGGCGATCTCCTCCTCGCCGATCTCCGGCTGCTGCTCGTTCTCCTCGTCGCGCCAGGACTCCTCGAGCTCGCGCTTCTTCTGCGAGAGTTTCCGCTCCTTGTCGCGAAGAGACGCGGCCTTCTCGAACTCCTGGTTCTCGATCGCGTCTTCCTTGTCCTTGCGGACCTTCTCGATCTCCTCCTCGAGCTCGCGGTAGCGCGGCGGAGCGGTCATCGTCTTGATCCGCATGCGCGAGGCGGCCTCGTCGACGAGGTCGATCGCCTTGTCGGGCAGGTGCCGGTCCTGGATGTATCGGTCTGCGAGAGCAGCCGCAGCATGCAGAGCCTCGTCGGTGATCTTGCAGCGGTGGTGCGCCTCGTAGCGGTCGCGCAGGCCGCGCAGGATCTGGACGGTATCGTCGACCGACGGCTCCTCGACGCGCACCTGCTGGAAGCGCCGCTCCAGCGCGGCGTCGCGCTCGAGGTACTTGCGGTACTCGTCGAGCGTCGTCGCGCCGATCGTCTGCAGCTCGCCGCGGGCCAGCGCCGGCTTCAGGATGCTTGCCGCGTCGATCGCGCCCTCGGCCGCGCCCGCGCCGACGAGATTGTGGAGCTCGTCGATGAACAGGATGATGTCGCCCCGCTGCTGGATCTCCTTCATCACCTTCTTGAGGCGCTCCTCGAACTCGCCGCGGTACTTCGAGCCGGCGACCAGCGCGGCCAGGTCGAGGCTGTAGATCTGCTTGCCCTTCAGCAGCTCCGGCACCTGGTTGGAGCCGATCCGCTGGGCGAGACCCTCGACGATCGCCGTCTTGCCGACGCCGGGCTCGCCGATCAGCACCGGGTTGTTCTTCTGGCGGCGTGAGAGGATCTGCATGATCCGCTCGATCTCGGTCTGGCGGCCGACGACGGGGTCGAGCTTGCCCTCGGCGGCCTGCTTGGTGAAGTTGCGGCCGAACTGGTCGAGCAGCTTCGAGCTCTTCGACTTCTCGGCGCTGCCGCCGGGGGACCCGCCCTGGCGGCGGCCGGGGCCGGACAGCATGCGGATGATCTCGTTGCGGATCTTCTCGGCGTCGGCGTCGAAGTCGAGCAGGATCCGCGCGGCGACGCCCTCGTTCTCGCGGACGAGCCCGAGCAGGATGTGCTCGGTGCCGATGTAGTTGTGGCCGAGGCTGAGCGCCTCGCGCAGCGCCAGCTCCAGCACCTTCTTCGCGCGCGGCGTGAACGGGATCTGGCCCGTCGTGACCTCGTCGCCCTGGCCGACGATCCGCGCCACCTGCGCGCGCACCTCCTCGACCGTGATGTCCAGCGACTCGAGCACGCGCGCGGCGAGGCCCTCCTCCTCGCGGAGGAGCCCGAGCAGGATGTGCTCGGTGCCGATGTAGTTGTGCTTGAGCGCACGGGCCTCGTCCTGGGCGAGGACTACGACCTGACGCGCTCTCTCTGTGAACCGTTCGAACACTGGTGGAACGGCATTGTACCCAAGGGGTGCGACTGGCCAGGGGCGGCGGGCTGACCCGCATGGGTCAATTTCGACAAGGGCGCTTCGGTCAGAATCAGGCCGTGCGAGTCTCAGCCAAGGCCGACTACGCGCTGCGGGCGTGCATCGAGCTCGCGGCCGCCGAGGGCGAGGGCCACGTCAAGGGCGAGCGGATCGCCCAGGCCCAGGAGGTTCCGGTCAAGTTCCTGGAGAACATCCTCGGCGACCTGAGGCACGCCGGGCTCGTGCGCAGCCAGCGCGGCGCGGAGGGCGGCTACTGGCTGGCACGGCCCGCGTCCGAGATCACGCTCGCCGAGGTCATCCGCGCGGTCGAGGGGCCGCTGGCCAACGTCCGGGGCGTGCGTCCCGACTCGATCACCTACCAGGGCGCCGCCGAGCCCCTCAAGGACGTCTGGATCGCCGTGCGGGCGAGCCTCCGCTCGGTCCTCGAGGCGGTGACGCTGGCGGACGTCGCCTCCGGCGGGCTCCCGGCCGTGGTCCGCGACCTCGTCGCCGACCCGGAAGCCTGGGCACCGCACCCCTGATCAGGGCGCGAACGTCGTCTGCCGCGTCGGCCTGACGTAGACGATCTGACCCGGGCCGAGCTCGAGCGCCTCGGCCTGCTCCCGGGTCATCTGCGCGGCGAGCTGCTCGCCGTCGTCGCGCACGAGCTCGAGGCGCACGTCGAAGCCGAGGTTGACGAGGCGCACGATCATCGCCTCCTTCGTCGACCCGTTGGGCTCGAGGGTGACCTCGAGGTCGTGCGGGCGGACGAAGGCGTCGCCGAGCCGGTTGACGGCGCCGACGAACCCCATGACGAACTCGTTCGCGGGCCGTTCGTACAGCTCGATCGGGCCGGCGACCTGCTCGATCCGCCCGTGATTCATCACCGCGACCGTCTCGGCCACCTCCATCGCCTCCTCCTGGTCGTGTGTGACGATCACGGTGGTCGTGTGCGTCTCGTCGTGGAGGCGCCGGAGCCAGACCCGCAGCTCCTTGCGGACGCGTGCGTCGAGCGCCCCGAAGGGCTCGTCGAGCAGCAGCACCTTCGGGTCGACCGCGAGCGCGCGGGCCAGCCCCATCCGCTGGCGCTGGCCGCCGGAGAGCTGCGACGGGTAGCGCTTGGCGAGTCCTTCGAGCTGCACCAGTTCGAGCAGTTGCGCAACTCGCTCGCGGATCTCGGCCCTGGGACGTCGACGGATGGTCAGGCCGAACGCGATGTTGTCGTGGACGGTCATGTGCTTGAAGGCCGCGTAGTGCTGGAAGACGAACCCGATCCCCCGCTTCTGGGGCGCCGTCGCCGTGACGTCCTCGTCGGCGATGCTGATCGTGCCGGTGTCCCCTTGCTCGAGCCCGGCGATGATGCGGAGCAGCGTGGACTTGCCGCTGCCGCTCGGCCCGAGCAGCGCGACCAGCGAGCCGGTCGGCACCTCGAGCGACACGTCGTCGAGCGCGACGAAGTCGCCGAACCGCTTGGAGATGTTCTGGACGGAGATCGACATCAGGTCGCTTCCTCTCTTGGCTTCACGAGCATCATGGTGAACAGGACGATGATCGCCATGACGGCGAGGACGAGTGAGATCCCGTACGCCGGCGCGTAGTTCCCGTATGCGAACTGGTAGGCGTCCTCCACGCGGAGCGTCGCAGTCTGGGTCTTCCCGTCGATGTTCCCCGAGACGATCGCCACCGCGCCGAACTCGCCCAGGCACCGCGCAGTCGTCAGGACGACGCCGTAGATCACTGCCCAGCGGATCGACGGCAGGGTGACTCGCCAGAACGTCTGCCAGCCCGACGCACCGAGTGTGTGCGCAGCCTGTTCCTGCTCATCGCCGATCTCGCGAAGCGTCGGCACCACCTCCCGCGCGACGAACGGGAGCGAGACGAAGAGCGTCGCGATCACGATCGCGGGCCACGAGAAGAGAACCTGGACACCGTGGTCCGGCAGCCAGTGGAACCAGCCGTCCGTGCCGTACAGCATCACGATCGACAGGCCGACGACGACCGGTGACAGCGCGAGCGGCAGGTCGACGAACGCGTTCAGGAGGCCTTTCCCGGGGACGTTCCCGCGGACGATCAGCAGCGCGAAGACGATCCCGAACACCGTGTTTACCGGCACCGCGATCGCGGCGACGATCAGGGTGAGCTTGAAGGCGAGGAGCGTGTTGTGCTCGGTGATCGCGCCCCAGGCCGCGCCGAGATCCTCGAACGTCCGATAGATCATCATCACGAGAGGCCCGAGCAGGATCACGAGCAGATAGAGGAAGACGATGCCGCGGGGAAGGTACTTACGCACGCTCGTGCCTCGTGGCCCAGCGCCGTAGCCCGCCGATCACGAGCAGGACGGAGAAGGAGATCGTCAGCAGCACGACCGAGACGGCCGCGGCGCCGATCGGGTCGCTGGCAGAACGCTGGAGGACGAACACGGAGGCGACCTCGGTCTTGAACGGAAGGTTGCCCGTGATCAGCACCACCGATCCCACCTCCCCGCAGGCCCGGGCGAACGCCATCGTCAGGCCGGAGAGGATCCCCGGGAGGATGTTCGGAAGGACGATCCGGCGAAATGTCGTGAACGAGCCGGCGCCGAGCGACGCCGCAGCCTCTTCCATCTCGCGGTCGAGCTCGTGCAGGACCGGCTGCACGGTCCGTATGACGAACGGGAGCGTGACGAACAGCAGGGCCATGAAGATCGCCCACCGGGTGAAGGTGATGTCGGCCTTGAAGTGAACCCCGCCGGCGTCGACCTTCAACGGGGTCTTGATCCCGTAGAGCGCGAGGAGCACGAGGCCGGCGACGATCGTCGGCAGCGCAAACGGCAGGTCGATGACGGCGTTCAGGATGGACTTCCCGCGGAAGTCGTCCCGGACGAGGACCCAGGCCGTGACCGTGCCGAGCACGGCGTTCGTCAGCGCGGCGAGCGCCGCCATCGCCAGGGTCAGCTTGAGAGCGGCAACCGCCTCGGGCGAGGAGATCACGTCCCAGAAGTTCGCACCGCCCTTCTGGGTCGACCTCCACGCGAGCGCGGCGATCGGCAGCGCCACGACCAGGGAGAGAAACGTGGTGACGAAGCCGAACGAGAGGGCCGTGGAGGCCCTCTCGTCGCGGCGAACGGTCGTGCCCCCCGGTGCAGACCGGGGAGACTCTGCGGCGATCTCAGCCAGCGGAGGTCGACACTCCCAACTCCCGCTCGATCCTCGCCATGATCCCCTTGCTCGGGTCGAACCACTTCTTGTCGACGGCACGCCAGCCCCCGAGGAGCTTGTCGTTGACCGTCGTCTCCCCTGGACGCTTCGGGAACTTCTTGGCGAACTGCGCGAAGACCTGCTTGTTCACCGGGCGATAGCCGTTGTCGCCGAGGATCGTCTGGGCAGGAGCCGACTTCAGGAAGCGCAGGAAGGCGTTCACCTCGTCCTTGTGCTGGCTCTGCTTGATGACGGCGCCGTAGATGTCGATCAGCATCGTCTGGCGCGGGATCACATACGGGATCTTCCCGTTGATCGCCTCGCTCTCGAAGGTGACCAGGACGTCGCCCTTGCCCGAGAGGAAGGTGTTGGTGGCGTTGCTCCCCGAGGAGTCCTGCGAGACGACGTGCTGGAAGAGCGTCTTGATGAACGCCTGGGCCTGTGGCTCCTTCTTGCCGAGGCGCCGCTGCGCCACGTACGGGGTCATGATGTCCCACTTGGCGATGCCGGCGGTGAACGGGTTGGGGATCAGGACGCCGACGCCCGGCTTGACCAGGTCGCTCCACGCCCGGATGTGCTTGGGGTTCCCGTTCCGGAGCCCGAAGACGACGATCGAGTTCCAGACGACGCCGCCGTAGCTCTGCTTGCTCCAGTTCGCATCGACCTTGCCCTTGTCGACAAGCAGGTTCACGTCCGTCCCCGTGCTGAGGATCACGACGTCTGCGGGCTGACCGGCCGCGACGCCGGCCGCCTGCGCGCTCGAGCCGCCGTACGAGGTTGTGAACGAGATGCCCTGACCCGCCGGAGACTGCTGGTACGCGGCGATCAGCTTGGTCATCACCGGCTTCGGAGTCGAGTAGGCGACCAGGTTGAGGGTGACTCCCTGCTTGCTCTTGGTCGCCGCGCCGGTTACCCCGGCGAGTGTGAGACTGGCCGCGAGCACGGCGACGACGACGATCGATCCCAAAACAATCTTCATACGATGCATAGCACTCCCTAATCTCCAAGGATTGTCTATCGACTTGATCGAGAATACGCACGGCCCCGGATGGGGTCAAGGGGCAACGGGGACCGGTGTCCGTTCCGCTGACCTGGGACACGCCGGCGGATCGGGTGTAGCCCGCCACCTGGGCGACAATGAAGAAAGCTGGCGGGAGCCTTCCGAGGAGCCCCCGCCGCCTCCGCTAGGCTTGGCAGCCGTGAAAGGTCGGGCACTCGTCACAGGCGGCGCCGGCTTCATCGGCTCGCATCTGTGCGAACGGCTGCTCGATGACGGCTGGGAGGTCTACGCGCTCGACGACCTCTCCACCGGCTCGATGCGCAACATCGAGCACCTGATGCCCCGCGGCGAGTTCCACCTCGTCGTCGACTCCGTGCTGAAGCCGGCGGTCGTCAACGAGCTGGTGAACAAGTGCGACGTCGTCTACCACCTCGCCGCCGCTGTCGGTCCGCGCCTGATCGTCGAGCGCCCGGTCCACACGATCGTCACCAACCTCGAAGGGTCCGAGATCGTGCTCGACCACTGCGCCCGGTTCGGCAAGCGGGTGCTGGTCGCGTCGACCTCGGAGGTGTACGGCGACCACCGGACCGAGGAGCCGCTCCGCGAAGACGCAAGGCGGGTCTACGGGCCGACCACGCAGAAGCGCTGGTTGTACGCCGACTCGAAGGCGATGGACGAATATCTGGCGCTCGCCTATCGGCAGGAGCGCGGGCTCGACTTCGTGATCGCGCGTCTCTTCAACACAGTCGGGCCGCGCCAGAGCGGGCAGTACGGGATGGTCGTCGCCCGCTTCGCGCAGGCGGCCGTGGCCGGCGCGGCACTCGAGGTCCACGGAGACGGAAGCCAGACACGAACCTTCTGCCACGTCCAGGACACGATCAGGGCGCTCCAGGGCCTGATGGACACGCCTTCGACGTCGGGGGAGATCTTCAACGTCGGCTCACGCAACTGGATCTCGATCCTCGAGCTCGCCCGGCGGATGCTCGAGCTGACCGGGTCCAGGTCGGAGCTCGTCTACGTCCCGTACGAGCAGGTGTACGGCCTGGGCATCGACGACATGCTCCACCGCGTCCCTGCGATCGAGAAGATCGAGGCTGCGATCGGCTGGGCGCCGGAGCGAACTCTGGACGAGATCCTCGCCGACGTGATCGCGTTCGAACGCGCCGAGTTCGCCGCGCCGGTCTAGCCGCTACCGGTCGACCTTGGAGTGCCGCGGAAGCGTGATGATCGTGCGGCCGATGATCTTCAGGTCGAGCCACAGCGAAAAGTTCTCGATGTAGTAGTTGTCCCACTCGACCCGGTCCGAGAGCGAGGTCTGGCCGCGCAGGCCGTTGATCTGGGCCCAGCCGGTGATGCCGGCGCGGACGCGGTGGCGGTCGTCGTAGCGGTGGATCCGCGGCTCGAACAGCTCGACGAACTCGGGCCGCTCGGGGCGAGGGCCGACGAGCGACATCTCGCCCTTGAGGACGTTGAGCAGCTGGGGCAGCTCGTCGAGCGAGCTGTTGCGCAGGAAGGACCCCACCCGGGTGATCCGATCCTCGTTGCCGAAGCCGCCGGGCGCCGTGTCGTCGGGCAGGTCGTCGGGCCGGTCGGGGAAGAGCCCGCCGGGCTTCAACGAGCGGAACTTGAGCATCTCGAACTCGCGGCCGTCGTAGCCCACCCGCCGCTGGCGGAAGAGCACGGGCCGGCCGAGCGAGATCGCGACGGCGATCGCGCAGGCGATCATCACCGGCGACAGGAGCAGGAGGATGCCCAGCGCGCAGAGCTTGTCGAGGGCGTACTTGACCGCGAACTGCCAGCCGCGCGGATTGCTCGGGTGCGACGTGATCAGCGGCAGCCCGCCGAGGTGCTCGATCGAGAGGCGCTCGGTCACCTTCTCGAACAGGCGCGGGACGAGTGAGACGTCGATCCCCAGCTCCTGGCAGCGGTTGACGATGCGCAGGAGCACCTCGTTGGGAGCGGTCGAGAAGGTCACGATCACCTGGCCGACGTCGTGCTCGGCGACGATCCTGTCGAAGTCCCAGCTCGCGCCGAGCACCGGCACGCGCAGCGGGCTGTTCTCGAGGACGAGCGGCTCCTTGTCGAGGAAGCCGATCGGCCGCAGGCCCAGGTCGGGGTGCTCGAGCAGCCGCTTGGCCGTCATCCGGCCGATGTGCCCGGCGCCGACGATCAGGGTCGGCACGAGCGCCTTGCCCTGTTGTCTCGTCCGGACTTGCCAGAGGTTGACGACGATGCGCCCGCCGGCGACGAGCAGCGCCGCGCAGAGACCGAGCCGGACCGTCTGGCGGGCGGCGATGTCGGGTGCGTCGTCGACGAGGACGCTCAGGGTGACGACCAGGCTGGTCGCGACCGCGAGCACCCAGCCGGTCGAGCGGACGTCGTCGAGGGTTTCGATCTTTGCGCGCCGGCGATAGGCGCCCCGGACGTAGGACATGACGACGACGATCAGGACGAAGACGGCCGGCCAAAGCAGGCCGGTCTCGACGCTCACCGTCCCGCGGCCCCACAGATCGGCGACCGCTGCGGCGAGAACGAGCAGCGCGACATCGACGCCGACACGAATCCGGGACCAGAAGCGGGCGCCGTGGACGGCAGCTTCGTACGAATCCAACGCCTGGGCGTGGACGTGCGCGCCCGCGAGGTCCAGCGTCACGAGATCGCCGTCGGGCTTCACGGACACGGTGTCGGGGTCGACCACTCGACATCGGCGTCCGCCGCGCCGGCGGCAAGGACACGCAGACTGATGTTGCCTCTCACTTCGCCTCTCTCCCCATACCTGGTATAGCGCGAGCCAGATCGCCTTTCAAGACCTGGCGACCCCCGCCATGCCATCTGCATTAAACCTGCGTTCGTTCCGTACCGCCAGATCGGTCGGATGTACGTGCCGAAAACGGGTCGCGTACACTGTAGCCGCCGTGGGTCGCCCCTGGCCCACACTGACGGCGATCGCAATCGCCCTGATCCTGGTCGTAAGCGCCGGTGCGGCCGACTTCGGCTTGCCCGCGCCCGAAGGCCCCGCCAACGACCGCGTCGGGTTCTCGACGAGCACGGTCTGGCTGCCTGCCGGCGAGGGGTTTCGCTACCTGCGCGAGGCGCGTGACGGCGGAGTCACCTGGGTCCGCGAGGACTTCGCCTGGAGCACGATCGAGCCGAGCCGGGGACAGTTCGACTGGTCGCGGACCGACGCCCTGATGCGGAACACCGCGCAGCTCGGGCTCAGGGTCCTGGCGATCGCCACCTACACCCCGGGCTGGGCGACGGGCCACCCCGAAAGCGACAAGTATCCACCGTCCGATCCGGCGGACTTCGCCCGGTTCGTCGCAGCCGTAACCGGCCGGTACGGGCCGAGGGGGACATTCTGGAAGGCGAACCCGAGGCTGGCTCCGTTCCCGCTGACCGCGATCGAGATCTGGAACGAACCGTGGCTGGGCGGCTTCTGGCGCGGGGGCCCGGACCCGGCCGGCTATGCGCGGCTGGTTCGAGCTGCCGCCACGGCGATCAAGGCACGCGATCCCGGCATGCAGGTCCTCGCCTCGGGCGACGCCTACTCCCTCGGCGGCCCGTCGATCACCGACTGGCTCGATCCGCTTCTGAGGGCCGACCCGGACCTGTGGCGGTCTCGGCTCGTGGACGCCTGGAGCGTGCACCTCTACTGCGGCGCGCAGGGCCCCGGTGACACGGCTGGCCCACCGACAGGCCGCTTCGACCGCCTGCTGATCACCCGGAGCATGGCCCAGCAGGCCGGGGCGGACAAGCCGATCTGGGTCACCGAGCTCGGCTGGAGCACCGATCCGGCGCGGCGCGACTCGGTCGACGAGCAGACCCAGGCCGAGTACGAGCGGCAGGCCCTGGCCCTGATCGCCACCCAGTGGAGCTCGTTCGTGCCGCACAGCTTCGTCTACACGTGGGCAAAGCCGTCGCCGCAGGACCAGTACAACCTGATTCGCCCGAACGGATCGACTCGGCCCGCCTGGCAGGCGATCCAGGCGGCGATCGCCGCGGGCGCCTAGGGCCGCACGACCTCGATCTCGGGCTCCGGCGCCGGGGGAGCGGGCCGCTGCTGTATCCCCTTGCGGCCGAGGCCCTCGAGCGAGCCCCGGCAGCTGGCAGCGGCCGCCCGGTTCCCCACGAGGCTGAAGCACGCGACCCGCGCCGCCAGGCCCGAGCGCATCAGGCCGATCGTCAGAGCAGCGCGGGCGGGTGCCAGGTGGTCTCGGATCATCTCCGCCTCGGCCCGGCCGACCCGGGCCGATCGCTCCCGCGTCGCCCAGCGGCGGTCGGAGGAGGCGCCGCCGAGGTGGACGAACTCGGCCGTGTCGACGAACCACGTCTTCCAGCCCCGTTCGCGGGCCTGCCAGCAGAGATCGAGGTCCTCGGCGTACATGAAGCTCGCCTCGGACAGCCCGCCGAGCTCGTCCCAGGCCGATCCGTCGACGAGCATCACGGCGCCGATCGCCGCCTCCACCTCGCGGGAGGACGAATGGCTCCAGTGCGTGCTGAGGCGCGGCTGCCAGCCGTCCGGAACGAAGCGGCTGACCCCGCTAGCCCGCACGAGCGCCGGCAGCGGGGTCGTGAAGGGAGCCACGCTCGGCTGCAGCGAGAGATCCTCGTTGAGCAGCCGCGGCACCGCGATGCCAACGGACGGGCGGCGGATCGCCTCGACGAGCGAAGCGACGCTCCCCGGGCGGTGGACGAAGGCGTCGTTGTTGACGAGTAGGTACGCCGTGCCGGGAAGCGTGCGGGCGCCGACGTTGTTCGCCCGCGCGAAGCCGACGTTGGTGCCGATGCGGACGAGAACCGAGTCGCCGAGCGCCGCGGCAACCCGTGACCAGTTCTCGTCGGTGGGCTCGTTCTCGACGACGACGACCCGGTGCGGCGGGACGCCGTCCGCGAGCAGCGCCCGCACGGATCGGATCGTGTGATCCGGCAGGTTCCAGTCCACGACGACGGCGGTCAGCTCATCGAGGGACGTCACGTCCCGGCAACGCTACTCTCTCCGACGCCGCAACCCGCGCGCCCTCTGTCCAAGGGAGGTTCGACCTGCCGCCGTCGGTGCTTCACGTGAGCCAGCCCACGACCGAGGGAGTCGCGCGCCTCGTCGCCGACCTGGTCGCGGCCCAGCGGGCACGCGGCTGGCAGGTGTCCGTCGCCTGTCCATCCGACGGATGGCTCCCGGCGACGGTGGAGGCGACGGGCGCAGCGCATCTGGGCTGGGATGCCCGCCGGTCGCCGGGGCCATGGGTGGCAATGGAGACCAGGAGCCTGGGCCGGGTCGTGGAGCACGCCGATCCCGGCCTGGTCCACCTGCACTCGTCGAAGGCCGGGCTGGCCGGACGGCTTGCGCTCCGCGGCAGTCGCCCGACCATGTTCCAGCCCCACGCGTGGTCGTTCCAGGTTGGTGGCACCCTTGCCCCGCTGGCGCGCGCCTGGGAACGGAGAGCCGCCCGCTGGACGGACGTCTTCGTCTGCTGCGGCCACGCGGAGCTCGACGCCGGCCGGGCCGCGGGCGTGCAGGGCGAAGCCGAGGTGGTCTCGAACTCGATCGACGTCGATCGGTACTCCGCGGCAGGAGAGCCCGAACGCTCGGCCGCCCGGGAGCGCCTCGGCCTGGGCGACGAGCCGCTGGTGGTGTGCGTCGGCAGGCTGAGCCCCCAGAAGGGCCAGGACCTCCTCCTGGACGCCTGGCCGGAGGTCCACGCGGCCGTTCCGGCAGCGACGCTCGCCCTGGTCGGGGACGGCCCCGACCGTGCGGCGCTCTCGAGCCGCGGGCTCGCGCAGGTGCTCTTCCTCGGCAGCCGGGACGACGTGGCCGACTGGCTGGCCGCCTCCAACGTCGTCGCCGTGCCTTCTCGCTACGACTGCCCGTCGCTTGCCCTGCTCGAGGCGCTCGCGCGCGAGCGCCCCGCCGTCGCACACGCGGTCGGCGGGATGCTCGAGGTGATGGCGCCCGAGGGAGAGACGGTCGGCGGCGCGCTCGTTCCACTCGGAGACCGCCATGCCCTCGCCGCGGCGATCGTCACCCGCCTGGTCGACCCCGAGCTCGCAGCGTCGGAAGGGCGTGCAGGGCGGCAGATCGTGCAACGCAACCACAACCTCGACGGGTGGGCTGAGCGACTCTGCGCGCTGACCGAGCGCGTCGCGGCCGGGCGTGGGCCGGGTTGAGCAAGCCGGTCGTCGCGGTCAACGGCCGTTTCCTGACCATGGAGATGACCGGCGTGCAGCGCTACGCGCACGAGATCCTCTCCCGTCTCGCGCCCGAGCTGGAGGCGGACCTGCGGGTGATCGTCCCTCCCGACCGCATCTACGAGGGTGGCGACCCCGATCTCGCCCTCGTCCAGACGACGAAGCAGTGGCACGGGATCGGAGGGCACCGCTGGGAGCAGCTGGCGCTGCCTCGCATCGCGCGCAAGGTCCGGTCCCGCCTCCTCTGGAGCCCGTGCAACTGGGGCCCGGTCTCCGTGCGGAGACAGGTCCCCGTCATCCACGACATCGCGGCCCTGACGCAACCGGACTACTTCACACCGACCTACCGAGCGCTGGCGCGGGCGCTCACGGGTCCGCTCCTCCGCCGGTCGATCCGCGTGGTCACCCCTTCCGCCCGGGTTCGCGCCGAGCTGCTGGAGCGGTCCCTGGTCCGGGAAGATCGCCTCGAGGTCGTTCCACCAGGCGTCGGTCCGCCCTTCGACTCGGTCCGCCTGGACGACCTCGAGCAACGCGCCGGCACCTACTGCGTCCTCGTCGGCGCTCACGACTCGCGTAAGAACGTCGAGTTTCTCCTCGACCTCTGGCCCGACGTCCGCGCCCGAACCGGCCTGGAGCTGCACCTGACGCGCCGCCGGCTCGTCACGACGCGCCAGCAGCACGAGCTGGACCTCGCGAAGGGGCCGGGGATCGTCGTGCACGACGATCCGACCGACCTCGAGCTGGCGGGCCTGTACGCGGATGCGCTTTGCCTGTTGTGGCCCAGCCACTACGAGGGGTACGGCTTCCCGCTGCTCGAGGCGATGGCCGTCGGGACGCCGTTCCTGGCCGCCGACGTCGGAGCCGCCGCCGAGCTCGCCGTCGACCCCGGGCAGATCCTTCCGCTCGAGCGCGAGCGCTGGATCGAGAAGATCGAGGCGTGGCACTCCGGCAACGTGGGCGACCTTCGCGCGGAGTCGGCCGCACGCGCGCGGGCGCAGACGTGGTCGGCGGCAGCGGCGGCGACGGCCGGACTGCTCGACCGGCTCGTCACGAGGCCCTGACCGGCCGACGGGCGCCGGTTGCGGGTGAAGGAGGTCGGGGCTAACGTCAGTGTGTGCAGTTCCGCGTCCTGTCGGTGGCCTGCCTGGCAGCTTCCTGCGGGCTCGCGGCGGCAGGAGCGACCTCCGCGGCGCCCCGCGTAGCGGGCCCGGTCGCCGTTTCGCTTCCTGCGGTGGGCGACGTGACCGTCGAGCGCCTCGTCCTGCAACCGACCGTGAGCTCGTCGCGAAAGGCTCCCCGGCTCGCGCTGGCGGGCAAGAGCGCTCCCGCAGGCGTCCTGGTCGCTTCGTCGGTCGCGCCGACGAGGCCTTCCGGCCGCTTCCTCGCCACCGTCGCCGTCTTCAGGCCGGGTGACGCGACCCAGAGCGGGCGACCGGCCAAGGCCGCGACCATCGCCGTGCGGATCCCGGCCGGGTTCGCCCTCGTCTCCCGCCAGGCCGCGCCGAACGTCCTCCACCAGAACGCACCGCCTCGCTTCGCGCTCGTGAGCGGCGGGACCGCCTCGCTCCTGGCAGGCGACGACCCGAAGCTGCCGGCGGCGACGGTCGTACGGGACGCGCAGCTGCTGGCACTCGACCGGAGCGTCCCACTCACAGATCTCGGCCTGCTCCGCCTCGAGGCGGTCGCGGTCACCTTCGGCCCGCTCGGCACCTCGCTGAAGGTGTCGATCGGCCTCGCCGGGCTCGGTCAGGTGAACGCGGTCGAGCTCAAGTTCCGGCCCGGCACACGGGTCGTGCGAACGACCGGCCCCGAGGCCACGGACGCCCTGCCGATGGGCACCGGCGTGCAGCTGATCGCCTCCCGCGGCTTCTTCCAGGACGGCGAGACGTACGCGTTCACCCTCGAGCTGAGTCAGGCGCCGAAGAAGGGCGATGTCGTGCTGGTTCGCGCCAGCACGCACTACTTCGAGAGCAGCCTGCCGTTCACCGAGCGGTTCGTGCTCGGCTAGAGCGCCCGCTCAGCCGTAGGTCGCGTACAGCGAATAGTTCTTGTTGGAGGTCGTCGCGGTGCCGAACGGGTTGGTCGCGCCCGCGGCGTAGCCGCCGGTGTTCTTGTTGAAGCGCATGACGCCCGTCACCTGCTCGAACCTCATCTGCAGGAGGTCGGTCTTCGTTCCGGCGATATAGCCCATCCAGACCGTCCCGGCCGATACGGGCACCGCCGACGGGAACGTGAAGTCCACCCACCCCCACGCCCGGCCCGCGTTGATGGTGACCGCGTTCGACACGCCGAGCAGGGCACCCGGCACGCCACCCGAGTCCGCATAGAGAACCGCGCGCACGGGCTGTGAGCCGGAGGCCGATCCCAGCCCGGAGACGTATCCCGTCAGCTTGGTCACCGTGCCGGCGCTCGGCGCCGTGTACTTCGTGACCTCCTTGTTGTCGGCGGTCGCGCTGTCGGTCTTCGTGCCCACGGTCGTCACGCCGAACGTGGTCGCGCCCGTGACGGTGATCGTGATCGGAGAGCTCGTGGACGAGACGCCCTGGCTGTCGGTCACCTTCAGGGTCGCCTGGTACGTGCCCGCGGTCGTGTACGTGAAGGAGGGCTTCGCCGCCGTCGAGTCCCCGTAGGTGCCATCGCCGTTGAGATCCCAGGAGTAGCTGATCGTGTCGCCCGGATCGGGGTCGGACGAGCCGGAGCCGTCGAAGTTGACGACCAGCGGTGCCGCCCCCGAGGTCGGGTTCGCCGTCGCCACTGCGGTCGGAGGTGTATCCGGGCCGGAGCCGGTGTACGTCTCGGTGTACGTGGTCGCCGTCGCGGGCGCGGTGATGTTGTGCGTCGCGGCGCCTCCGTCGGACCACGAGCCGAAGGTGTAGGTGTTCGACCCGAGCGTCTGCGTGGCAGGTGCGCTGAGCGAATGCGTCGACCCGATGATCACCGTGACCGTGAACGGCGTCGTCTGCGACGTCGAGTCGAACACGGACTGGAGACCGGACGGGTTCGAGGCGATCGTCAGGTTCACGGTCTGGGGCTGCAGAGAGACGCTCGTCGTCGTGCTCACGCCGTCCGAGTCCGTCGCCGTCAGGAACAGCTCGAGGTAGGACGGATAGCCGTGATCCGGTGCGTTGAAGCTCCCGCTCGAGACGCCGTCGAAGTCCTGGAGCTGATGGATGTGGCAGTTGTCCGGAGTGAAGCAGTGGTGCAGGATCAGCGACCAGGAGAGGTCGGCGGCGGGCAGCGTTCCATCCTCCGCGTCGGTTGCCTGACCGGAGAAGGAGATCGGGTCGCCGACCTTCCAGGTCAAGCTCGACGCAGGCGACGTGATCGTCGGCACCGGCGGCGTGTTGCCCGGCGTATAGGTGGCGTACAGCGAGTAGTGGATGTTGCTGACGTTCCCCGCCCCGAACGGGTTGGTCGGCCCCGCCGCGTATCCACCCGTGTTCGTGTTCCAGCGCAGGTCGCCGAGCGCGGTGTCGTAGCGAAGCTGCGTCAGGTCGGATGTCGTCCCCGCGATGTAGCCCATCCAGACCGTTCCGGCCGACACGGACACCGCCGTCGGGAAGGTGAAGTCGACCCAGCCCCAGGAACGACCGGCAGTGATCGTGACCGCGTTCGACACGCCCAGCAGCGCGCCAGGGACACCGCCGGAGTCGGCGTACATCACGGCGCGGACCGGCTGCGAGCCTGACCCGGCGCCGACACCGGAGACGTAGCCGGTCAGCTTCGTCACGCTGCCCGAGGAGGGCGCCGTGTACTTCGACACCTCCTTCAGACCTGCGGAGGCGGTGTCGGTCGAGAGGCCCGGCGTGGTCGTGCCGAAGGTCGAGAGCCCGCCCGACGTCACGGTGATCGAGACCGGGGAGCTGGTGGTCGAAGCGCCGTGGTTGTCGGTGACCCGCAGAACCGCGTTAAACGTGCCGGGATTCGTGTAGGTGAACGACGGCTTCGCCACCGTCGAGTCGCCGAAGCTGCCGTCCCCGTTCAGATCCCACGAGTACGAGATCGTGTCCCCCGCATCCGGATCGGAGGAGCCCGACCCGTCGAAGCTGACCGCCAACGGCGCGTTCCCGCTCGTCGGCGTCGCGGTCGCCACTGCCGTCGGCGGGTTGTTCCCGCCGCCCGCCGTGGAGTACGTCGCGTAGAGGGAGTAGTGCTTGTTGCTGAGGTTCGGCGTTCCGAACGGGTTGGTCGGACCGGATCCGTAGCCGCCTGCATTCAGGTTGAAGCGCATGTCGTTCGCGGCCGTGTCGTAGCGCAGCTGGGTCAGATCGGACGTGGTTCCGGCGATGTAGCCCATCCACACCGTCCCCGCCGGCACCGAGACCGACGTCGGGAAGGTGAAGTCGACCCAGCTCCAGGCGCTGCCCGCCGTGATCGTGACCGCGTTGGACACGCCCAGGAGGGCACCGGGGCTACCGCCCGAGTCTGCGTAGATCACGGCCCGCACCGGCTGCGACCCCGATCCCGCCCCGAGACCCGAGAGGTAGCCGGTGAGCTTGAACACGCTCACAGCAGCGGGCGCGGTGAACTTCGATACCTCCTTCAGATCCGACGACGCGGTGTCGGTCGACGCGCCGGGGTTGGTCGTCCCGAAGGTCGAGGTGCCACCCGAGAGCACGCTGATCGTGACCGGCGAGCTCGTCGTCGCCGAGCCGTGGTTGTCCGTCACCCGCAGCACCGCGCTGTACGTGCCGGCGGACGAGTACGTGAACGACGGCTTCGCCACCGTCGCGTCGCCGAAGGTGCCGTCCCCGTTCAGGTCCCACGAGTACGAGATCGTGTCCCCCGCATCCGGATCGGAGGAGCCCGACCCGTCGAAGTTGACGGTCAAGGGCGCGTTCCCGCTCGTCGGCGTCGCCGTCGCAACCGCCGTCGGCGGATGGTTGGCAGCGCCCGCGTACGTGATCTCGTGGATGGTCCCGGTGTTCAGGTCCGCGTAGAAGAGGTCGCCGTTCGGCCCGATCTCGAGGTCGACCGGGCCGGATGCGTTCGACTCGAAGGGCTGGACGAGCGCCGGATTGGGCAGTCCGTTCGAGCCGATCGGCATGAACCAGATGCAGTTCCTCGAGTAGTCGCCGAAGAACAGGCCACCGTTGTAGGAGGCCGGGTAGTTGCTCGCGCCGGTGTAGAAGGCCAGTCCGGTGATCGACGAGCTGCCGGTGGGGCAGTTGTCGTTCGCGACCACGTGCGCGCTGTGGTTGTAGGTCAGCAGTGGCGGCGTGGCGGTGCCGGCGCTGTAGAGCGACGAGCACAGGGTCAGCCCGGCGCTCTGGTAGCCGGGCTGCGCTGCGTTGCCCTCGTAGCACGGCCAGCCGAAGTTGAGCACCGACGAAGTGGGCGAAGGCTGCCGGTTGATCTCCTCCCAGGTGTCCCAGCCGACGTCGCCGATCCACAGGTCGTTGGACAGCGGCCTGATCGTGAAGCGGAAGGGGTTGCGGAGCCCGTAGGCGACGATCCGCCGGGCGTTCGGGTCGCTGCTGCCGGCCGCCGGGTTGTCGGGCATCGCGTCGCCGGTGGCCGGGTCGACGCGCAGGACGGCGCCGTTGAGCAGCACCGGCTGGCCGGCCGGGCGCCGGAAGCTCTGCGCGCGCAGCGCTCCGCCCTCGGCGGTCGGAGGCGTCATCGTCCCGCCGACGCCGCCCGGCGGGTCGCCACAGGGGTTCTTGGGCGTCGGGCTGCCGGCGCCGCCCCCACCCTGCCCGTAGTCGGCGAAGGTGAAGCTGGCGCCGTCGCCGCCGCTGACGTAGAGCGCGCCGTCGGAGCCGAAGTAGAGGTCGCCGATCGAGTGGCTCGGGTACTGCTGGCACCACTGGTCCTGGATCAGGATCTTCGTCGCGGTGACCGTGTTCCCCGACAGCGTCAGCCGCATCAGGCGCCCGCTGATCGGGCAGCCGTCGGTGTTCGGTCCGGGCGGCGTGGGGCACCCGTCGTTCCACTTCGGCGCGGTCTGCCCGATCGCAGCGTCGTACGACTCGAGCACGTAGATGTAGGGGGTGGAGGGGAAGTTCGGGTCGAGCGCCAGCCCGAGCAGGCCCCGGTCCCAGTAGTTGTCGACCTCGTTGCGGAGGTCAAGGACGGTCGTGGGAGTCGAATCGGTGAGGCTGTCGAACTCCCTGAGGAGGCCGTCCTTGGACGCGACGAACACCCGACCGTCGGATGAGAACCGGACCGCGGTGGCGGCCCCGATGCCGCTGAAGACGACCGAGTCCTGGAAGCCCGTCGGAAGCGTTGCAGCCTGCGCCGCTCCGGTATTCAGCAGCGAGAAGACTCCGACCCACGCGACGAGGGCCACGCCTATGATCAAACGTCTCATGGCTCTCGCCCGGACTCTCTCTCTCCCCACGTCGTTCCCCCGCCCACTCGTATTTAACTCGTCCGGCGAGCATTTGCCAACTGGGGAGCGCTGATGCTCGCCGATGCAAGGACTTTTCCGGACGGCCACGTCGTCGAAGCCGACGTCTGCATCGTCGGAGGCGGCCCCGTCGGCCTCGTGCTCGCACGGGAGCTCGGCGAGGGCTTCTCGATCTGCGTGCTCGAAAGCGGATCGGACGAGGACGCGACCCAGAGCGCGCTTCTCGGCGAGACGACGGGCGAGCCGTTCGAGCCGCTCGAGGAGGGCCGGGCCCGTGGGCAGGGGGGAACCGCATCGATCTGGAACAGCGAGATCGGACGGGACGAGTGGGGCGCGCGCTACGGCCTGCTGCAGGCGAGCGACTTCGAGCGGCGCGAACACGTGCCGTACAGCGGCTGGCCATTCGATCTGGCCCACCTCGCCCCTTACTACGAGCGCGCGGCAGCGGCCTGCGGCCTCGGCCCCTTCGAGGACGATCCGAGGCGTTGGCATGTCAGCCGCGGCGCGGCTCCGCTCGACCTGGGAGACGAAATCGAGACCAGGGTCGTCCGCTATGGGCCCCGTTCCGCCTTCACGGAGGACTACGCGGCCTGGGCCCGGGCTGCGCCGCACATCACGGTCTGCCTTGGCGCGCGGGCGCTCGAGATCCAGTCGGACGATTCGGGTCGCGCGACGACGATCGACGCGGCGTCTTCACCGGGCACGACGTTCGGTGTCCGGGCCAGGATCTATGTGCTCGCCGCCGGAGGAATCGAGAATCCCCGGCTTCTCCTCCTGTCGAAGGGTCGGGAGCCGGAGGGGCTCGGCAACCGGCACGATCTCCTCGGTCGGTTCTTCACGGATCACCCGACCGCGGGCTACCGCCTCGCGCTCGCGAACAGGGAGACGGCCAGGCGGTTGGCGTTCTACGACACGCTCGTCCGGAACGGCGACCTGGCCCAGGGAGCATTGGGGCTCACGGACGCGACACTGCTGAGCGAAGGCCTCCTCAACAGCGGGTCGATCATCGCGCCCGAGATCGTCCGGCAGATGCAGGCCCTGGAGTCGGCGGGCGCGTTCGCCTGCGCTCTTGGCTCGAAGAGCATGCCGGACGATGCGCTGGAGAACGTCCGCCGGCTCGGCCTGGGGCTCGACGCCGTGGCCACGTCCGCGGCGCGGCTGGCGATCGAGAAAGCCCCGGCACTGGAGCCGGTCAGCCGTGTGTGGCCGACCACGCGTCTCCTGAACACGCTCGGCGTCGGCCACATCTCGGGCTGGTCGCGCCTCCCGGCAGCGCATCTCCGCTACAAGGCGTTCGGCGTCTTCCAGGTGATCGAGCTCGCCCCCGAGCCCGACCGCCGGATCACTCTCTCGTCGACCAGGGACGAGTTCGGGCAGCCGCTTCCACGGCTGCACTGGTTCGTCACCGAGCGGGAGCGCGACAGCATGCGGCGAACTCAGGAGATCCTGGGCAAGGCCTTCGCGCGAGCCGGCATCGGGCGATTGAGCAGCCCGGAGGACCCCGAGGTCTTTCCCACAGCCCATCACCATCTCGGGACGACCAGGATGCACGTCGACGAGAGGCAGGGCGTCCTGGACGAGCACGGTGCCGTCCACGGGATGAGCAACCTCTTCGTCGCCGGCACCTCGACCTTTCCGACCGGCGGCTACATCAACCCGACACTCACTGCCATAGCGCTGACCATCCGACTCGCGGAGCGGATCAGGAGCACCGCCCGCTCGCTTCCCGAACAACCGGTCGACTCCTAGTGTCCCGCCAACCGCTCGTGTCGGTCTGCATGCCGGCGTTCAACGCTGCCAGCTGGATCGGCGAGGCGGTCGACTCCGTCCTCGCGCAGACGTACGGGGAGCTCGAGCTGGTCGTGTCCGACAACGCCTCGACCGACGACACGGCCGCGATCGTGCGTTCGTACGACGACCCGCGAATCCGGCTCGAGACCACCTCGGAGCTGATCCCCCCGGTGGACAACCACAACCGGTCGGTTTCCCTGTCGCGGGGAAGCTTCGTCAAGTTCCTGCACGCAGACGACCTCCTGATGCCCACGTGTCTCGAGGAGATGCTGGCGATGGCGCTCGACGACGAGCGCATCGGACTGGTCTTCGCTCCGAGGGAGATCCTGCTGGACGACCCGGAGGACGAGGAGAACGTTGCCTGGCGTCAGGAGCACGAACGTCTGAGCGATCACTTCGCCGGGCTCGAGGAGCGCAACGACGGCAGAGCCCTGTTTCGGGAGATCCTCGCTTCCGGCATCGAGTCGAACTGGGTCGGCGAGCCCAGCGCCGTGATGGCATCTCGCGCGTGCCTCGACCAGGTCGGCCTGTTCGACTCTCGTCTGCGTCAGATCGCCGACCTCGATCTCTGGCTGAGGATCATGCTCTTCTACGACGTCGGGTACCTGTCTCACCCGCTCTCCGCCTACAGGCATCACGCCCAGTCCGTCACGGCGACCAACGCCCGCCTGGGACGCGATTGGCTCGACCGTCTCTGGCTGCTCGAATCGCTGGCGGCGGAGCCGTCGTTGACCGGCGAGGAACGCGCCACGGTCGTCCGCCTCCGGAGCGCTGCGCTTCGGCAGGCGGTTCGCAGCCAGGCGCGCCACCTCGCAAGCCGGCGGTTCTGGTCGGTCCGGGATCTCTCCGCGTACGGCGGTTACCGGACGCGCGCGCTGGTCACACGTCGGCCGCAGTCAGGCCACCGGTCACCGGCACCAACGGAGCAAGAGCCGCCTCGGTGAACGGCGGCCAGGCGAGGTCGCGGTCCGACACCACGAGCTCCCCCGCCGGAGGCCACGAGATGCCGAAACGTGGGTCGTCGTAGCGAAACCCTCGCGCCGCGTCGGGGGCGTAGGGGGCGGACATCTGGTACCAGACCTCGCTGCCGTCCTCGAGCGTGAGGTACCCGTGGGCGAAGCCTTCGGGCACGTACAGCGTACGGCGGTTGTCCTCCGTCAGCTCGACGGCGATCCATTCGGCGAACGTGCTCGACACGGGGCGCAGGTCGACGATCACGTCGTGGACCGCTCCGCGTACGCAGCGCACGAGCTTGACCTCGGCATGGGGGGCGACCTGCCAGTGCATGCCGCGCAGCGTCCCGGCCAGGTGGTTGTAGGCGACGCTCGCCTGCGAGACCGCGGTCGTCAGACCTGCGTCCGCGAGCTCCTGCTCGCACCACTGGCGGGCGAAGAATCCGCGCTCGTCCTCGATCGGCTCGAGGTCGATCGTGTACGCGCCGGCCAGCCGCGTCTCGGCGACGATCACCTGCCGGCCCGCGTCCAGCGCAGCCCGCCGTCGAGCAGCCCCCCGTCGAGCAGGCGGCGGATCTGCTTCAGGCGGGTGTAGCGGTAGCCCTCGAACTCCTCCGGCGAGAGGCCGACCTCGCCGTACGCCTCGACCAGCTCCCCGGCGCCCTTGCGCGCCGTCCAGGTGGGCGTGTGGTCGGGGAGGAGCTCCTGGAAGCGGCCGAAGTCGACGCGATAGCTCCGCGGATCGGCGTACGAGGCTCCGGCGATCTCGACCTCGCTGTCGGGAAGCGCTTCGTGGACGAACTCGGCCAGCTCGCGCACGCGGTAGTTCTCTGCACCGGCGCCGACGTTGAACGCGACGTCGTGCACCAGCTCGCGCGGCGCGTCGAGGGCGCCGAGCGTCGCCCGCCCGATGTCCTGGACGTGGACGATCGGCCGCCAGGCGCTGCCGTCGGAGAGCAGCTTGATCCTGCCGGTCGTGAACGCCCAGCCGGCCAGGTTGTTCAGGACGACGTCCAGCCGGAGGCGCGCGGAGACACCGTAGGCGGTCGCGTTCCGCAGCGAGACCGGCGAGAACGTGTCGCCGGCCAGGGCGGACAGGCCGGCCTCGGCCTTCACCTTCGACTCCGCGTACGGCGTCAACGGCCGCAGGGGAGCGCGCTCGTCGAGCAGGTCGTCGCCCGAGGCCGCGCCGTACATGCTGCACGACGACGCGAACACGAAGCGCTCGACGCCGGCCTCCCTGGCCCGCTCGGCGAGGTGCAGCGTGCCGCGCAGGTTGATGTCGTAGGTGAGGTCCTCGTCCAGGTCGCCGAGCGGGTCGTTGGAGAGCGCGGCGAGATGGACGACTGCGTCGAAGCCCTCGAGGTCGGCGGCGGTGACGTCGCGGATGTCCGCCTGGCGCTCCTCGAAGGGGAACTCGACCTCGCCGAAGTCGCAGTCGCGGTAGAAGAACGTGTCGAGACCGACGACGTCGTGGCCCGCCTCGTGCAGCATCGGGCCGACGATCGAGCCGATGTAGCCGTGGTGGCCCGTGACCAGCACCCTCATCGGGCGACCTCCTCGAGCAGATCGGCTTCGACCAGCGCGTCGGCGGCGGCGGCGGCCGTGGCGAACGGCAGCTCGGAGCGCTCGGCGACGTCGAGCAGCGAGTGGTCGCCGTCCGCGAGGTTCAGCACCCAGAGGACCGCGCGGTGGAAGCCCTCCCCTTCCCGGGGCACCCCCGAGCTGATCTGGCCGTACAGGCCCCGCCGGCCGAGCTGAGGCTCGCCGTAGGGGCTCCTGCTCGAGTAGACGGCGTTCCGTTCCAGAACCCCGAGCGTATCGAGCAGCACGTCGAGCGAGTCGGCAAGGCTTTCGGCCGAGACGACGTCGAAGTCGTCGGCCGACGAGTGGTACTCGGGGAACATCCCGTGGGCGCTCCGCGTCAGCGCCCCGACCGGCAGGTCGAACCCGGGCGAGCAGAACTGCCGCTCGTCACCGCCCCAGGGCACGAAATCCTCGACGACGGCGTCCGGCCTCGAGTGATGGAGGACGTGGGCGACCGCCCGGTCGACCTCGGCGTCGCCCCGGCGGCTGCGCTTGTAGGTGACGTGGCCGCGATCGCCGGCACACGCGACCACGATGCCGTGCGCGACCCGGTCGAGCCGCTCGCGGTTCCGCGTCAGCCAGGTCAGGGGACCGACGGTGCCGGGGCTGAAGAGCAGCCGGTAGGTGTATCGCAGGTCGTCCCGGGCGGCGAGCGCGCTGCCGGCGTAGGCGAGGACGGCGATCCCGGAGAGGTTGTCGTTGCAGAGCGACGGGTGGCAGATGTAGGTGGAGAGCAGGATCTCCTCGTCGGTCCGCCCGGGAATCACGGCCTCCGCGTAGGTGAGGTGACCGTCCTCGAGCGTCGAGTCGATGCAGACGTCGTATTCGTCCTCCGGGCGGATCCGCGCGTGCTGCGCCTCGGTCATGCAGAAGCCCCAGGTCTCGGCCCAGTAGGCGGTCCGGGCCGGGATCCAGTCCGGCCGCTCTGGATGTGTGTGCAGCCGCTCGAGCAGCTCGGCGCCTCGCATCCTCCCGCGCACCGGCGTGGAGTAGCCGACGACGTGGAGGTTGGTGTCGGCGAAGTCGACGATCCGCTCACCTGCAGCGTCCGCGATCCACGCGCCCGAGATGTTCCATTCCTTCGGCACGACCCAGTCGAAGATCGGCGTGCCGCTCTCGACCTCGGTGATCTCGAGGGGCAGCACCGAGTCGACGATGCGCAACGTCTCGCGGACGCCGTTGCCGGTGAGGCTCCGGCAGAGCGGGTAGAGCTCGCGCATCAGCTCGACCATCGCTTCGCCCGGCGCCGATGCGCCCCGGGGACGGCTCACGGTGCGAGCTGCAGCTTCCGGCATCTGAACGCCTCGGCGAACCCGGTCGGGGAGTTGGCCTCCATGCCGCGGATGCGCATGAGACCGCGGAAGATGTCGTCGGTGAACCAGTGGCGCGACCGCTGGGTGGCGAAGCCTTCCAGCAGCAGCTCGATTTTCCGGTTCACGACGGACTCGTCGAGCGGCACGAACACGTTCGGAGAGCCGAGGTCGCCGTCGTACTTCGGGATCTCGAACTCGAGGATCAGGTGGTTTCGGAAGGTGTTCCAGGTCAGCTCGGAGACGAGCCGGTGATCCTGGTGGAGGTCCGTGCCTGCATGCGTGAACACGAGCTGCGGCGACACGGTCGGCTTCAGCCGCTCGAACGCCTCCTTGACGTCGCCGCCCGAATAGGGGAAGAAGCTGTCGCGGAACGACTCGAGGACGACGGTGGGCTCGCGCTTCGCCCCCGCCAGGAACGCAGCCGCGCTCGACCTGGCCTCGTCGGCGCGCTCGCCGGCTCCGCTGAGGACGAGCCAGGTGATCTCGATCTCCGGGCTCCTGGCGAGCAGCGCGAGCAGCGTCCCGCCGCAGCCGATCTCGATGTCGTCGGAGTGGCAGCCGATCGCGAGCACACTCTCGACACGCTCGGCGCCGTCGACCGCCAGGGCATGCATCGCTACACGACGTCCGCCGTCGGCGACGGCTCGGGCACGCCGCGGGGCGCGCGCCACGGGGCGCTGCCGGACTCGAGGAGGCTCTCGAGCACGTGCTTGTCCTTCAGCGTGTCCATCGGCGCCCAGAAGCCGTCGTACGGATAGGCCGCGAGCTTGCCCTCTCCGATCAGGCGCTGGAACGGCTCCTCGACGAGATCCTCGCCCTCTCCGATGTAGTCGAAGATCTCGCGGCGGAAGACGAAGTACCCGGCGTTGAGCCAGAGCCCCGACGCGGTCACGTCGTGCATCTCCCGGACCTTGTGGTCGTCGTCGAAGGAGACGATGTGGAAGTTGTAGGTCGGGTGTGAGGCGAGGAAGAGGCCGACGTCGTCGCCGGCGGCGAGCCTGTCGACCATCGCGGTGAGGGGCGCGTCGGTGAGCCCGTCGCCGTAGGTGGCGAGGAACGTCTCCTCGCCGTCGAGGAACGGCTGCACCTTCTTGAGCCGCTGGCCGATCGGCGAGTTGAGCCCCGTGTTGACGAAGGTGATCGACCAGTTGTGGATGTCGCGCTGCAACAGCTCGACCCGCTTGCCGCCGTCGCTGAGGACGAAGTCGTTCGACAGCGCCTCGTTGTAGCCGAGGAAGTACTCCTTGACGACCTCGGCCTTGTAGCCCAGGCAGAGGATGAACTCCGTGACGCCGAAGGTGGCGTAGTAGTTCATGATGTGCCAGAGGATCGGCTTGTCGCCGATCGGGATCATCGGCTTCGGGATCCGCGCCGAGGTCTCGCCCATCCGGAGGCCGAGGCCTCCGCAGAAGATGACGACCTTCATCTCGGCTGCTGCGTCGTCACGACCATTGCAGGACCTCCGGCTCCGGTATCGGCACGACGAGCTGCCCGCCCCACTCCCGCACGTACTCGAGCTGCGCGGCGATCTCCTTCTTCAGGTTCCAGGGCAGGATCAGGACGTAGTCCGGCCTGGTCTCGGCGATGCGTTCGGGCGGGTGGATCGGGATGTGCGTGCCCGGCAGGAACCGCCCGTGCTTGTACGGGTTGCGGTCGACGGTGTAGTCGAGGAGGTCGGTCCGAATGCCGCAGTAGTTCAGCAGCGTGTTGCCCTTCCCGGGCGCGCCGTAGCCCACGATCTGCGCGCCGGCGCGTCTGAGCCCAATCAGCAGCTCGAGCAGGCTCCACTTGGTCTCGGCGACCCTGGCGCCGAAGTCGCGATAGCCGTCGACCGAGTCGTAGCCGGCGGCCCGCTCCTCGCCGAGGATGCGGGAGACGCCCGGCTCGATCGCATGCGCCGCGCCGCGCCGGTGGACGAAGACCCGGAGCGACCCGCCGTGGGACGGCAGCTCCTCCACGTCGAACACCTCGAGGCCGTGCATCGAGAAGAGCCGGTCCATCGTGGTCAGCGAGAAGTACGAGTAGTGCTCGTGGTAGATCGTGTCGAACTGCAGGCCCTCGATCAGCCGGGCGAGATGCGGCACCTCGATCGTGGCCACCCCGTCGGGCGCCAGCAGCACCTCGATGCCGGCGACGAAGTCGTTGATCGCCGGCACCTGGGCGAGGACGTTGTTCGCGGCGATCAGATCGGCCCGCTTCCCCTCCGCGACGAGCGTTTTGGCGAGCTCCGAGCCGAAGAAGTCGACGATCGTCTCGACTCCGCGTTCGCGCGCCGCCTCCGCGACGTTCGCGGCGGGATCGATCCCGAGCGCCGGGACGGCCCGCTGGACGAAGTGCTGCAGCAGGTAGCCGTCGTTCGAGGCGAGCTCGACGACGAGGCTGCCGCCGTCGAGCCCGAAACGCTCGATCATCGCCTCGGTGTACACCCGCGCGTGCTCTACCCAGGAATCGGAGAAGGCGGAGAAGTACGCGTACTCGCGGAAGATCTCCTCTCCGGGGACGTAGGCCTCGAGCTGCACGAGCAGGCAGTCGTCGCAGATGCGCACGTGCAGCGGGTAGAAGCGCTCGACGCCGTCGAGCTCCGCCGCGGTCAGGAAGGTCTCGCAGAGCGGCGACATGCCCAGGTCGACGAACGTGCGCTCGAGCGGGCGGCCGCAGATCCTGCAAGCGGGCAGCCTCATGGCCGCCGGTGCGCGAGAATGCGCCTCATGCGTCGTTGTTCCATGCACCCCGACTTATTGAGCCTGATCGCGGCGGATTGAGCAAGAGCGTACTGCTTCGGGGCCAGGTCGCCGTCGTCACGGGCGCCGGGAGGGGTATCGGGCGGACGATCGCGGAGACGCTCGCTTCCTCCGGTGCCGCGGTCGCGGTCGCGGCCCGATCGAGCGAGGACATCGATCGCGTCGCCTCGACGATCGAGGCGGACGGCGGATCGGCGATCGCCGTACCGGTCGACGTCACCGATCTCTCGGCCGTCTCGGCGCTGATGGCGGAGACCGAGCGTCGTCTGGGGCCTCCGACGCTGCTCGTCAACAACGCGGCCGCCGCCGCGGCTGTCGGCCCGCTGGAGGAGGCCCAACCCGACGTCTGGTGGAACGACGTGACGGTCACCCTGAAGGGGACGTTCCTCTGCTCGCACGCCGTCCTGCCCGGCATGCGTACCCGTGGACACGGCCGGATCGTGAACGTGTCCTCCTACGCCGCGACCAGGCCGAGGCCGTTCGCGACCGCCTACGGCTGTGCCAAGGCCGGGCTGTTGCACCTGACCGAGTCCCTGGCGGCGGAGCTCGCCGGCACCGGCGTGCTCGCATTCGCGATCGCGCCGGGCTTCCTCCGCACCGCCCTGATCGACGGCATGGTCTCCTCCGACCGCGGTCGGCGGTTCCTGCCCGAGCTCGCCGAGCGCGAGGACGAGGTCGACCCGGCTCTGGCCGGCCGGCTCGTCGCCGACATCGCCTCCGGCCGCCTCGACCCGCTCGCCGGGCGTCTCCTGCACGTGCTGGACGACGTGGACGAGCTGCTCGAGCGCGGGGCCGAGATCGAGGCCGACGATCTCTACGCGCTCCGCCTCCGCCGCATTCACGCCGACACCTAGACGCTCGACCGGCCCAGCGCCGACCTGCAGACGGCCAGGTGCCGGTCCACCCACTGCTCGGTCTCGGCGCCGGAGTCGGCGGGCCGGAGCCCGGCCACCAGCTCCTGCCAACGGCCCGGTTCGAGCAGGTCCGACACAGCGCCCACCACGGCGTCGGCGCTCGGCTCCACCGCCGCCGAGCCGCCGTACGTCCCCGCCACCTCGCCCAGGCCGCCACGCGTCGAGGCCAGCACCGGTCGGCGGGCCGCCAGCCACTCGACCATCGTGTAGGTCGGCCCGCCGGGCTCCGCCCAGACCGAGGGCACGATCCCGAGATCGCAGCCGGCGAAGAAGCGCTGCTTCTCCTCGCCGTGCACCGCGCCTTCCCAAGCGACGTTCTCGTGTGCGGCGACCGCGTGCGCGACCCGGTCCTCGAGCGCCCCGCGGCCGGCCAGCCGCAGCCGAACGCCGATTCCCGCGAGCCGCGGGGCCGCCTCCAGCAGGAGGTGCACGCCCTTGATGCGCTCGAGCGAGCCGATGTAGCCGAGCGTGGCCGGCATCGGCTCCGACGGCGGGGAAGCCTCGGGGTCGGTCGCCAGCGGATGGCGGATCAGGTGGGCGGTGGCGGCGGGAAAGAGGCTCGCGTGCAGGTCGATCGCCCACTGCGAGACCCCGATCAGCTGAGAGACGGCGCCGCCCCACCGCGCCAGCCGGCGGGTGCGCGCTCCGCAGAGGAACGGGCTGGGCCGGCAGGGCGTGGCGTCCCGCTTCGTCAGCGTCGTGCGCGGGCAGAGCAGCCAGTAGTCGTGGACGGTGTGGACGACGGGGATGCCCCGTCGGCGAGCCGCCTCCCAGATCGCAGTGCTCATCCCCGGCAGGTTGTGCGTGTGGACGAGATCCGGAGCCGCGCGCGCAAGTGCGTCGTCCAGCTCGGCGTGCGGCCGCGAAGCGAGGTCGCCGAGGTGGTTCCTGACCCGCCGGGCGCGGTCGTCACGCCAGTCGTTCCGGTGCAGGACGATCCGCTCGAAGGAGCCGCCGGGCTCCCGGGACGGGAAGGACTGCAGGAGCGACACCTCCACACCTCTGGCCTCCAGCCCCTGTCCGAGGTCGCGCACGAGCCGCTCGGCGCCGCCCGACGAGGCGTCGTCGCCGTGTGCGTTCGCGATCAGGATGCGCACGGATCACCTCCCGCCGGAGGTGCGTTCATCGCGGTCTGAGGTCCGCGTTGCGCTGCGACGAGGCGGCGATGCCGAGCCCGACGAACAACATCCCGAGAAACGCGGTCGGGAAGCCGGTGAAGGAGGCGCGCGTGACGGCGTCGACCAGCATGACCGTGAGCCAGCCGAGAACCAGCCAGCCGGCGACCTCGAAGCGCCTGACGGCGGCGAGCCCCAGCACCACGAGTCTCGTAAACAGGGCGAGCAGGACCAGGAAGCCGACGATGCCGACGTCGGCCACCGTCGCGAAGTATCCCGAGTCGACCGCAGTGGCTCCCTTGGTCGCCTTCGTCGGATCCTTGAGGACACCGAACTGCGCACGCTGGGCGGCGGTGCCGACCTTGCCGACGCCGAGGCCGAAGGGAATCTCGGCGGGCTTCGAGAAGACGGTCGCCCAGACGGACGTCCGCCCGTTCAGGGTGATGTAGGTGTTCGGGCCTGCCTGAACCGAGCGCGTCTCGTTCGCCCCCGAGACCGCCACCAGGAACGCGAACGCCGCGGCCAGGCTCGCCGCCAGGACGACGAAGCCGACGACGGCACGACCGGTCCGGATCAGCCAGATCGCCAGCAGCGCAACGGCGATCAGGATCGCGCTGCGGACGTACGAGAGCAGGAGACCCACCGCCATCAGCGACAGGCAGAAGGTCTTCAGGGGCCCACGCCGCATCCACCAGAGCGCGGCCGACAGCGCGAGCAGGAGGAACGCCGCATAGCCGAAGGGGTCGTCGAGTGTCCCGAAGCTCCTCAGGTGGCTACCGATCGTCCGCACCTGGTCCTGGTACGAGTAGCCGAGCGCGACGAGCCGCGCGCCGCCGAGGTACTGCTGGAAGATGCCGTAGAAGGCGACGACGACGCCCGTCGCGATCAGCGCGACGACGGCGACGTGAAGCGACTTCCGCGGGTTGGGCAGCATCAGGCCGGCCATGAGCAGGATCAGCGGCTCGCTGACGAGCCGGAGGCCTTGGGCCCAGGCGATGCCGTGCCCGCCGCCGGCGATCGTCCCGCCGAGATTGACCAGATAGAGACCGCCGAAGGCCAGGACGAGCCAGCAGAGGAGGGAGTCGACCTGCGTACCTTCCGGCCGCCTGTGCCGCCGCACGACGGTGATCAGGACGGCGACGCCGGCCGCCAGCGTGACGGCGTCCTTGACCGGACCGAAGAAGCCGGAGACGAAGAGCTTCGCGGTCGGAATGACCGCGAACAGCGGGACCGCGAACCCGATCACGACGTGCGGGGCGAGCAGCCACGCGGCGACGAGGGCCGCGAAGGCGATCAGGCCGAGCGAGAGGCCGGCGCCGACCTTCGCGCCCGAGTGCTGGGTCGCGAGCAGCACCAGGACGGTCGCGCCGCCGCCGGCGGCGACGGCGATCAGGTCGCCGCGCCACAGCCCGAGCCGAGCGGCACGCACCGGGCTACGACTGGCCGTAGTAGTAGAGCCGACCCTCTTGGCCGGGGCTGTCGTTGAGCACGGCGCCGATGATGCGGGCGCGCCAGGAGCGCGCCTGGCGACCGAGCGCGCGCAGGCGCCGGCGATGGACGTAGCCGTGGCGGACGACGACGATCACGCCGTCGACGCTCTGGGCCAGCTCCGCCATGCCCGCGACCAGGAGCGCCGGCGGAGTGTCGACGATCACGAACTCGGTCTCGGTCGGCAGCTCGTCGAGCAGGGCGGGCAGGCGGACGAACCGGCTGCTCGGATCGCTGCGGGCTGCACCGCCGGGCATGACCGTGAGCGACCCCTCGCCCCCTACCCCGCCCCGGCGTGCGGTCGCGGCGAACGCGCGACTCGACAGCTCCTGGGGATGCGACCCGTTCCCGCCGTTCGGCTCGACGCGCCACAGGACCGAGCGGAGGTCGGCGGAGCCGGCGAGAAGGTCGTTGACGCCCGCCGCGCTGCGCGGGATGCCCATGAACTCGGAGACCGCCGGCTTGCGCAGGTCGAAGTCGGCGAGCACGACGCGGGAGCCGCGCCGTGCGAGCGCCGCCGCGAGGTTTGCAGCCGTGGTCGTCTTCCCCTCGCCGTTCAGCGCGCTGGTCACCGCCAGGTGAACGGCACCTTCGTGGCCGTCGAAGATCTGCGCGACGTTCGCGGCAAGCAGCTCGTACTCGTCGTTGAAGCGACCGCCGTCACCTCCGAGGACGGAAACCCTGAGCTGTCGCGGCAGCGACTCGATCGTCGCCAGGACGGGTGCTTCGAGGACGTCCTCGACGTCGCTCTCGCTGCGGACGCTCGTGTCGAACAGCTCCCGCGCGCCGACGACGAGCAGCGCGATCACGAGACCGATCACGCCGCCGAGGATCGAGTCGTGGACCGGTCGCGGCGTCGTCTTGGCAGCGCTGTCCGCCTGGTCGACGAAGAGGGTCTCACCGGCGTTCAGGGTCTTGAGCACCTGGAGCTGCTGGAGCTGCCGGTCGAGCTCGGCGGTCTTGCCGATGCTGGCCTCACGGCCGCGGATCTGGTTGATCGCGGCGTCGATCGCGCGGCCCTTCACCTGAGCCCGCCAGGGCGGATAGGCGGACGCGACCACGTTCACCGCCCGGACGGCGGCACCGGCGCTGCCCGCCGTTCCGTTGAAGTTGACGACGTTGTTCGAGACCGTGCCGGAGACGCTGTTCATCAGCTCGCCCGCTGCGAGCGGGCCGCCTCCCGCGCGCCTCGCGGCAAAGGTGTAGAGATCGGGCGAGTCGACGAGGTTCTGCTCCGCCTGGTCGACGCGCGTCGGATCCTGGTACGGCTGGCTGATGCCGAGCGCCGCCGACGACAGATCGGAGGTGTTCAGCAGGACCCTGGCCGAGGCGTTGTAGCTCGGCCCGCCGACCTGCTTGATCACGTTCATCACCACGACCCCGATCAGGACGATCGCGACGATCAGCAGCGCCGAGCGGCGGAGGACCGCCTTGAGATCTTCGATTCCGCTGCTCCTCATCGAGTCCTTGCTTGGGCCGGCCACTGGACGGACGGAAGGGCCGATTCTGCCAATTCTAGCGGCGGTCGACACGAACGGACTCCCTCGGTAGTGGCCTGAAAATCCCGGTTCCGTCCGCGTTTGCGAGCGGCTCCGGGACGAGTTCACCTCTGATGATGGTCGCCTCGTCGGGCGGCGGCCTCCCTCGATGGAGGGAACCGTTCGAGGGAATCGCCTCCCCCGAGCGAGGGATAGCGCTTCCAAAGACCCGGCTCGCCGCCCGATAACAGTCGCGCCCAGGCAACGGACTCACGAGGGGGCACGACGTGAAGCCGCACGTTCTCCTAGTCGCTCTGCTGTTCTCGATCGCCGTCTGCGGCGGGACGGTTGCGGCATCCGGGTCGGCGTCGACCTCGGACGCGCGCCTCACCGTGTCGTCGCGCACCGGCGGATCGGCGCTCACCAACGGACAGACCCTGTCGGGACAGGTCGTCTGGACGGCGACGCCGAGCGGAGCGGTGACGAGGGTCGACTTCCTCGTCGACGGGGCGGTCAGGTGGACCGAGCACTCTGCGCCGTACCAGTACAACGGCGATCCCGGCGGCAAGCTCGACACGACCTCGCTGGCGGACGGAAAGCACACGCTGAAGTTGACGGCCTACCGCTCCGGCGGCGGAAAGACGTCGACCTCGACCAGGGTGGTCGTCGCGAACAAGAAGAAGGATCCTCCTCCGCCTCCGCCGCCGCCGCCGCCTCCTCCTCCTCCTCCGCCTCCTCCGCCGCCACCCCCGCCCACCCCGGCGTTCGCGGTGACCTCGAGCGTCGCGAACGGCGCGGTGCTCACGGGCTCCGTCACCTGGACGGCCGCGCCGAGCGGAGCGACCGTCAGCCAGGTTGACTTTCTGGTCGACGGCGCGGTCCGGTGGACGGAGCGCGTGACTCCGTACCAGTTCAACGGGGACCCGGACGGCAAGCTCGACACGACGACGCTGAGCGACGGCCCGCACACCCTCGCGGTCAAGGCGTACGCGTCGGACGGGCGCACGGCCGACGTCTCAAGCTCGGTGACCGTGAAGAACGCCTCCGCGACGGCATCCCCGTTCGTGGTCACGGAGAGCGTGGCGAACGGCGCGTCGCTCAGCGGCTCCGTCGTGTGGACCGCATCACCCAGCGGCCAGACGACGAGCAAGGTCGAGTTCCTCGTCGACGGCAGCGTCCAGTCGACCGACACCTCGGCGCCGTACCGGTTCAACGGCGACGCCGGGCAACTCGACACCACGACGCTCGCGAACGGCTCGTGGACGCTCGCCGTCCAGGCCTACGGAACCGACGGCCGGACCGCCACCACCTCGGCAACCGTGACCGTCTCGAATGCCGCCGCGGCCGCTCCCCCGCCTCCGCCGACGCCGCCGCCTGCGCTGGGGAGCATTCCGCGGTTCGGGATCGCGACCGGGTACAAGATCCTGACCCGCAGCGCTGCCGACCAGAAGTTCGAGCTCGACCAGATCCAGCAAATCGGGGCGAAGCTCGTCCGCTTCGACTCCACCACCGGAAACCAGGCCCAGGTCGACACCGTCGTCAACGGCGTCCTCGCCCGCGGGATGGAACCGATCCTCGTCCTCTTCGGCACCACCGGCCCGGTCAGCCCAGCAACCGCGGCAGCATTCGCCTCCAGCCAAGCAACCAAATGGAAAGGCCGAGTCCGCCTGTACGAGTTCACCAACGAACCCGACCTGCACGGCTGGACCGGAACCAACTACGCCAAATCGCTGATCGCCGCCTACGACGCAATCAAAGCCGCCGACCCGAAAGCAATCGTCATCGCCGGAGCACTGTGGACCGGAGCAGGCGGCCCGGTCAAGTTCGTCTCCGACATGTACGACGCCGGCGCCAAAGGACACTTCGACATCCTCTCCCTGCACCTGTACGACGACCCCTTCGCCGCCGGCACCTGGAACATCTGGAACATGGCCTTCCACTTCACCCCCTCCGTCCGCTCCGTCATGGACGCCCACGGCGACCAAAACATCCCGATCGGCGCCACCGAAGCCGGCGGCCCCGTCAACAAATACGGCGAAACAGGACAAGCAGCAATCGTCAACCACGACTTCGACGCCATCCAAGACGACAACCTCGCCTTCATCTGCGTCTACTCGATGATGGACGACGAAGTCCCCGGCTTCGGCCTCCTCAACCCCGACCGTTCCAGACGCCAGGCCTGGAACGTGTATGCGAGCCGCGCCACGTCGTCGTCGTCCACCGCGAGAGCCCGCTCCTGATCCCGTGACCCGGGCTGCCGGGCCCGGCGCGGTAGCCACACTCGCCATACTCGGTGCGTCCTTCCGACCGGAAGAGGTCGCCGCCGTGCTGTGCTCACCACTCGAACTGTTGCTGCCGGACGGAGCGGCCGACGGCACGCTCGTCCTCGGCGACGACTGTCCCCCGGCGCTCGCTCCGCAGGACGCCGGGCGGGAGACCGTCGACCTCGTCATCCTCGCGCCGTCGCGGTCGCAACGTCGAGATGCGCGCTGGGCCGGGCACGCCGCCTCGACCACAGCGGCGCGTTTGTCGCGGACGGGGATCGCCTACCTCGTGCCCGGGAACGCCGGCCGGATCCGGCGGGCGCTGGTCGCGGCGGGCCTGCAGCACGCGGCGACGCTGCTCAACGTCCCCGACGTGAATCGCCCTCGCTACCTCGTTCCCGTGGGGACCGTCGCAGAGCGTTACGCCCTGGCCGGCGGGATCCCGGCCAGCAGGCCGAAACGGCTGCTCGCGACGGGGCTCGGTGCGCGCGGCCGGGCCTCGTTCGGCCCCACCGGGGCAGTCCACCGGCGCGAGGCGGGCGTTCCGCTCGCCTCCTGGCTGCTCGGCGCCGACGCCGCCGGCAGCGTGCTGGTCGCAGCCCAGGCAGACGGGCGGGGGGCGATCCTGTACCGGTTCGGCGACCGGCCCGGCCCGGAGGCGATAGCCAAGGTGTCGCCGGGCACCGACGACGAGCTCAGGGCCCTCCGGCTGGTCGCTCCCGGCGCCCGGGACGCGGGAGCCCGGACGCCGCTCCCGGTCGCATCCGGGCGGCTCGGGTCGATGCCCTACGCGATCCTGTCCTTCGTCGAGGGGAGCCGCGCGGCGGACCTCGTCGCCCGCGGCCAGATCCGGACGGACGAGATCCAGGGGCGGATCGCCGACTGGCTGGAACGCTGGCACCGGGCGTGCTCCAGCGTCCGTCCGCTGATGGCGGACGACCTCGAGCGGTTCGTCCTCGCGCCGGCGGCACGGGCAGCCGTCGACGGGCCGTACCTCGATTTCCTGCACGCGCTCTGCGGGCGGGCGGCCGGCCGGAGCTGCCCGATCGTGCCCGTCCACGGGGATCTCACCCTCGCCAACGTCCTCGTCGACGAGCGAAGCGGCCTCGGCGTGGTCGACTGGGAGCACGCGACCGAGGACGGCCTGCCGCTCACCGACCTCCTGTACGCCGGTGTCGACGCCGTCGCCGCCCGGAGGCGGTACGCCGATCGACCGGCCGCGTTCGGCGCCTGCTCCGGGCTCGACGGCCCGCCGTCGCCGCTCGAGCAGCTCCGGCGCCGGCTGGCGAGCGCTCTCGAGCTGGACGAGGTGGTCCAGCGTCTTTGCTTCCACGCCTGCTGGCTCCACCACGCGGCGAACGAGTCGGACCGCTCGACGGGCCCGAGTCGAGGCCACTTCGTGACGATCCTGGAAACGATCGCCCGCGCGCCCGAGCGGTACGGCCTGCCGCAGGCGGCGCGATGAGCGAGAGCAGCCGGTTCCGGCAGCGGATCGAGCCGGTGGAGGCCGGCCTCGAACGCCCGCTCTGGTCGGTGATGATCCCGACCTACAACTGCGCCGGTTACCTGCGGGAGACGCTCGCGTCCGTGCTCGCCCAGGACCCCGGCCCGGACGAGATGCAGATCGAGGTCGTCGACGACGGATCGAGCGACAACCCCGAGGCGGTCGTCGAGGAGCTCGGCCGGGGCAGAGTCGGCTTCCACCGTCAGCCGCACAACACCGGGCAGGTGCGCAACCTCAACAGCTGCATCGAACGCGCGCTCGGCCGGCTCGTCCACATCCTCCACGGCGACGACCTGGTGCGCGACGGCTTCTACCGGACGATGGCGCTGCACCTGGTCGGCCGGCCCGAGGTCGGAGCCGCCTTCTGCCGCTACATCTCGATCGACGCCGAGGGGAGCTGGGAGACGATCGGGCAGCTGGAGCCCGGCGGCCGCGGTGTCGTCGAGGACTGGCTCGGGCGTATCGCGCTCGGGCAGCGGCTCCAGACGCCGTGCATGGTCGTGCGCCGGTCGGTGTACGAGCGGCTCGGCGGGTTCGACGCACGGCTGACCTACATGGAGGACTGGGAGATGTGGACGCGGATCGCCGCTTCTTTCCCGGTCTCGTACGAGCCGGAGCCGCTCGCGCTCTACCGCGTGCACGAGCGCTCGTCGACGGGCCGCTCGCGCAGGGCGGCCGAGAACGTGGTCGACCTGCGCAGGGCGATCGAGATCAACCGCGAGGTGCTGGGCGCGCGTGCGGACGAGATCAGCGGCCGGGCCCTCGAGAGCACCGCCACGACCGCGATCAGGCGAGCCGCCCGCATGGTGCGGGCCGGCAGAACGGACGAGGCGCGGGCACAGGTTCGGGAGGCGCTGCGGACGCGGATCACGCCGGCCGTGCTGGAACGGCTCGCCTTCTTCGGCGTGGTGTCGGCCCACCAGTGGGCTCGGCGCAGGCGGCGGCTATGAGTGACCGGCTGCGCCGCGCGGCGGCCCGCGGGGCCGCCGACGCCCGTGCGCTCCTCAGAGAGCCCGGTGCGGTCGGCCGTCTCCCGCTCGGCGACTTCGGGGCGGGCGGGACCGTCGAGGCGACCGCACGGCGCATGCTGCACGCCCTGCGGGTCCCGCCAGCGCTCCTGGACGGAGCCGCCCGTCTCGGCGGGGACGGCTGGGCGGCTCGGCTCGCCCCGGCAAGCGAGCGCTACGCCTACTGGCACGCGGCTAGAAGGAGCCTCGACCGGGAAACCTGGCGGAGGCTGACGCTGGGCACGGCGATCCTGATGTACCACGCGATCGGCGTGCCGGGCGGAGAGGCCGGCCGCTTCGTCGTCCCCGAGCAACGGCTCCGGCGGCAGCTCTGGTCGCTCGCCCGTGGGCGCCGGCCCGTGCTCGGCCTCGCCGAGCTGGCCGACCATCTCCAGGCGGGCCGCCTCCCCCCGGCCGGTGCAGTCGCGATCACGCTCGACGACGGATTCGCCGACAACGCAACGCTGGCGGCGCCGCTGCTGCGCCGGTTCGGTTTCCCCGCGACCGTCTTCGTCGTCTCGGACCGGGTCGGCGCGTCGGCGGACTGGGACGGCGCCGGCGAGCTGGCCGGCCGGCCGCTCCTCGACTGGCCGGGCATCGAGGAGCTGGCCGCCGGCGGCCTCGAGGTCGGAGCCCATACGCGGACGCATCCGCGCCTGCCCGAGCTGGCCCCGGAGGAGGCGGCCGACGAGATCGTCGGGTCGCGCGACGCTGTCTCTGCGCGGCTCGGGCTGCCGGTGCTGTCGTTCTGCTACCCCTACGGCCGGACGAGCTCCGGCGTCGTCCGAACGGTCGCCACGGCGGGCTTCGCCTGCGCCTGCGGCGTCGACCGCGGGCTCAACTATCCCGGCACGCCGCTCCACGAGCTCCGGCGCGTGCCGGTCGACGGAGACGCCTCCATGCTGCGGTTCGCGCTCGGCGTACGGTTCGGCGACCCGGACGTCCTCGCCCGTGTCGCCGGGCGGATACGCGACGGCCTCATTGCCCGGGCGCGTCGTGGAGCGCCCCGGCCGCAGGTGGACAGACCGTGACCAGGATCGACGGGACAGTGGCCGTGGTGATCTCGACCCGCGACAGGGTCGACGCCCTGCGCCGCTGCCTCGGTTCCCTGGCCGACGGGCGGACGCATCCGGCCGAGATCGTCGTCGCCGACCAGAGCACCGGCAGCGAGACACACGACCTCGTCGACGAGCTCCACGGCGAGAGCCTGCCGGCCCGGTATCTCCGTGCGAGGCCCGGCGGGCTCGGCGCCTCGCAGAACGACGCGATTGCGGCAACGAGCTCGCAGGTCGTCGCAGTGATCGACGACGACTGCGTGGCCGCCGAGGACTGGCTCGAGCGGATCGCGGCAGTCTTCGACGGCGATCCCGCGCTCGCGCTGCTCGGCGGCCGGGTGCTGCCGCTCGGGCCACCTGCCGAAGGCCGGTACGCCGTCTCGTCGCGAGTGAGCGCCGAGCCACGGACCTTCGGCCGCGGCACGATGCCCTGGGACGTCGGCAGCGGGAACAACTTCGCCCTCCGCCGCAACTGGTTCGAGCGGATCGGCGGCTGCGACGAGCGCCTCGGCCCGGGCGCGCCGCTCCGCGGCGGGCTGGACATGGATCTCTTCCACCGGTTGCTCCGCGCGGGCGGACGGGCGCGGTACGAGCCGGGCGTGGTCGTCCTGCACGAGCGGGCGACTCGCGAGGGCAGGCTGGCCCGGCGTCGCGACTACGGCTACGGAACCGGCGCCGCGGCGGCGCTCTGGTTCCGGGGCGGCGACCGCTCCGCCCGGACGGTGCTCACGGCCTGGATCCGGATGCGCACCGGGCTGCTCGCGCGCGCCCTTGCGCACGGACGGTGGGAAGGCGTGCGCGAGGAGTCGATCGTGCTCGGCTCCACCGTGCAGGGTCTGGCGGCGGGGATGCGAATGACTCGGCGGGACGAGAATCCGCGATGACGAGCCCAGAGCCCACCGTGAGCGCCTGCATCGTCTGCCGCAACGAGGCGGACAAGCTCGGCCCGTGCCTCGAGTCTGCAGCCTGGGCCGACGAGATCGTCGTCCTCGACCTCGAGAGCACCGACGGGTCGGGGGAGCTGGCGCGCCGGCACGGCGCCCGGGTGATCGACCATCCGCCCGTGCCCGTGGTGGAGGCGGTTCGCAACGTCGTCGCCGACGCGGCCTCGGGCGATTGGATCCTGGCGCTCGATCCCGACGAGCGGGTGACGCCCGGGCTGCGGGACGAGCTCCTGCGCCTGCGGCACCGGAACGACGTCGACGCCGTCGCGATCCCGTTCATGAACTACGACCTCGGCTATCCGGCGAGCCATCCCGTGCACCGCTACGACCCGAAGCCGCGCTTCTACCGCCGCGACCGCGTGCGCTGGCCGGAGGAGCCGAACCGGCTGCCGGCCGTCGCCTCCGACCGGCTCCTGTCCCTGCCCGCCCGCGACGACCTGGTGATGATCCACGACCGGAACCGGACGGTGGCCGAGGCGATCGAGCGAGCGCTGCGGTACGCGCCGGCCGAGGCTCAGTCGATGGTCGACCGCGGCGCGGTCTTCTCCGCCGCGGCGATGTTCCGCACGCTCGGCGGGAAGGCCTACAAGCAGTTCGTGGTCGCGCGGCCCTGGCAGGACGGCGTTCCCGGCTTCCTGCGAGCGGGCATCCTCGTCGCCTTCCACTTCTACGTCTGGGCGGCGTTCTGGCAGCTGTCGGGCGCGAAGCGGACTCCCGCGGACGACACGCTGATGCGCAGGCTCGGCGTCGCGGTCGAGACGGCGCGGCTTCCGGGTCGGGTCGCGAAGCGCGTCGTGCGGCTCGTCAAGCCCGACTAGCGCCGCCGCAGCCGGCGGAACGGCGACCGGTTGTCGCCGAGCCAGAGCGTGAGCGCGAAGCGGAGCAGCGAATCGGTGCCGTTCATCTCGATGCGCCTGAGGGCCAGCAGGTCGCAGGCGGGCCGGTTGCGCCCCGGCACGATTGTGCAGGCGGCGAGGAACCCCGCCCCGGCGACGGCCGCCGCGACCTCGGGGCTCGTGTCGCCGTAGGGGTACGCGAAGGTCGTCACCGGCTCCCCAAGCGCGGCCTCGAGCTCCGCGCGGGACCCCGCCACCTCCTCCTCCCGCTCGGACGCTTCGAGCCGGCTGAGCCTGCGGTGCGTCCGCGAGTGGGCGCCGAAGCTCAGCGTTCCCCGGAAGGCGCGCGCATCCGCGGGACGGATCAGCGGCCGGCCGGCGGTCGGGCCGGCGTCGTCCCAGGTCGCCCGTTCGCCGGCGGCGCTGACGAGAAAGACGGTGGCGGGAACGCCGTGGCGGTCGAGCGCCGGGAGCGCCAGCTCGACGTTGTCCGCGTAGCCGTCGTCGAACGTCAGCACGACCGATTTCGGCGGCGGCAGGCGGTATTCGAGACGCGACCGGACGAAGGCGTCGAGCCCGATCACCGTGTAGCCGCGCCGCCGGAGCCAGCCGAGCTGCCGCTCGAACGAGCGAGCCGGGACGACGTACCGGCTCGCCGGCTCGCCCTCTCGCCCGATCGCGTGGTACATGAGGATGGCCGTGCCGCGCTGCAGCCGCCGCCAGGTGTCGTCGTCGACCGTCCGTCGGACGCCCCACCAGTAGCCATACCCGTACAGGAAGGCGAACCACCGCGAGGAGATCGTCTCGGTCGGAGCGAGCCTGCCCGCGTGTCCGAGCACGATCGGCCGGACGCGGGCAGCCATCAACGCGCGCCGAAGGGCGACCCAGTTGCGGGAGAGCTCGTAGGCCCCACCGAGGCGGAGGTGAGGCAGCATCGACGGGGTGCGCTCGTAGAGCTTCACGCCCACGCGGCCACGAGCGCAGGCGATGTCGACGTACCGGCGAAGGTCGTCCCGGTCCTCCTCCCGGACCACGGCGTCGTCGAGGTAGACGAACCGCAGGCCCGCCTGCGCGAGCCGGTACCCGAGCTCGACGTCCTCCTCCGGCGAGAGGTCGACGGCGAAGCCTCCGCAGTCGAGGAACGCCGCCCGGGCGACCGACACGTTTCCGCCGTAGCAGTCCGTGAACCGGGGCTCCCGCCCCGCCGCCAGCCGGTCGAAGTGGCTGCGCCAGGCCGTCTGCCGGGATCGCGCCCAGCGCGGCGCGCGGCCGGGAAGAACCTTCTCGATCCGCCCGAGGCCGACCGCCCGCTCGTCGGCCCGGAGCGCAGCCAGGTGCGCCGACGGCAACCCCTGCTCGGCAACCACGTCGTCGTCGAGGAACAGGAGGTATCGCCCCTTCGCCTCCTGCGCGCCGCGGTTGCGGGCGGCCCCCTGCCGAGCGTGCTCCTGCACGATCACGCGCAGCGGGAACGGCGGCGCGAGCGCCGCGAGCATCGACTCGGTCGCCGGGTCGGCGCCGTCGACGACCACGAGCAACTCGACGCCTCGGGGCAGGCTCTCCTGGGCGGCGAGCGACTGGATGCAGGCGCGAAGGAGCTCGGGCCGCCCGTGGGTCGGGACGACGATGCTGAACTCGACCTGGTCCCCCGCCCGTCCGGCCACGGGCCGCATCGTACTCCGGGGTCAGCCGCCTTCCGGCGAGGCCGAGCCCGGGAGGCTCGAAGCCGCACGGGCAGCACGGGCCTGCCGGATCTCCTCCAGCACCTCCGGCGCGCGCCACCAGCAGAGGAGGGCGAACACCACGCCCCCCAGCGCAACCTCCAGGGCCAGCCGCGGCCCTGCCGGGAGATGGTCGACCAGCGTAAGCCGGAGGGCCACCACCGCGACGGCCATTCCGGCGGTCGCCTCGACCACGCCGGAGATCGCACCCACGAGTGCCCGCAGCGGGACGCCCACGAGGCGACAGCAGATCGCGACGTAGACGGGGACGAGCAGCACGTTGGCGATCGTGTAGCCGACGGCGACGCCGACGATTCCCCACTGGAGACCGATGAGGAAGCCCGCGATGCTCGCGGCCGCCGATACGAACGAGTACCGGAGGACGACCCCGACCTGGCCGATCGCCTCCAGCACGTTCGTCGCCTGGGCGGCGAGCACCTGGACGATGCCGACCCAGGCGAGCACCTGGAGCACCCTGACAGCGGCATGCCACTTCTCTCCGAGCACGACCGCGACGAACTCGGGTGCGACCACCGCCAGGCCGACCAGCAATGGAAACGCCAGCGCGGTGAGGACGCGGGTCATCCGCAGCCAGACCGGCCCGAGGTCGCCTCGCTGCCTGATGCGGCTCATGGCGGGGAAGAAGACCTGCTGGATCGGCGCGACGATCTTGAGGATCGGGACGAGCATGATGTTGTAGGCGATCCCGTACGCGCCGAGCGCCGCCGGCCCGAGAACGCGGCCGATCAGGAAGTTGTCGGTGTTCCGCTCCAGGTACCAGACGAAGTTGCTCCCCAGCACCGGCCCTCCGTAGCCGAGCAGGTGCCGGAGGCTCTCGGACGAGAAGAGGAAGCGCGGCCGCCACGGCGAGCTCCGCCAGAGGAGCGCCGTCGAGATGCCGGTGTGGGCCACGACCTGCGCGATGATCGCCCAGGGTCCGTACCCGAGCAGCGCAACGCCGATTCCGACCGCCACCGACACCGTCGCCGACACGACCGCGCGCACCTCGAGGCTGCGGAAGGAGAGGTTGCGGATCAGCAACGCTCCCTGTGTGGTTCCGAGGGCGGTGAGCAGGAACGTCACGGAGAGCACGGCGAACAACGGCTGGACCTCGGGCTGGCGGTAGAGGTCCGCGAGCGGCCAGGAGAGGCCGACGCCGGCGACCATCAGGACCAGGCCCAGCCCGGCGGAGGTCCAGAAGGCGGTCGACCGGTCCTGCTCGGTCAGCTCGTGGCGCTGGACGAGAGACGCGCCGAGCCCGAGGTCGGCGAGCAGGAAGGCGAGGCTGGCGAACACGAGCGCCGAGCCCGCAAGGCCGAAGTCGCTCGGGCTCAGGAGGCGGGCGAGGACGAGCGTCGAGGCGAACGAGACGGCCTGGGTGAGGACCTGCGACGCGAGCTTCCAGCGGACGCCGCTGACGACCTGCGAGCGGAGCCCGGCCCGTGTCGGAGGTTCCTCTCCCGCCGCGGTCGGAACCGGCGGGCGGCTCACCAGCCCGTCGCCGGGAGGTGGTGGGCGGGCACGCCGTTCGTCAACCGCTGCGCGACCGGCATCGGCCGAGTCTAGTGCCGCCCCGGGATGGTTCGGACGGGCGGAAGGAGGCCCCGTCCGGCGACTCGTGCTAAGAGAGAGGCGGATGGGGATCGAATCGAAACCGCGGCCGGCATCCCCTCCTTCGAACGCGCGCGACGGCGAGGAAGCGCTCGAGCAGACCGCGGGAACGCGCGCCTTCCGCGGAGGGCTCTGGCAGGGGGCCGCGCAGATCGGCCCCTTTGCGTTCACGCTCTTCACCTCGATCATCGCCGCGCGGATCCTCACGCCCGACGAGATGGGCCGGCAGAGCTACATCGCCTTCATCGTCATCGTCGTGCAGACGTTCCTCGGTGGCGGGCTCGCCAACGCGCTGCTCCGCTTCACGGGAGACCTCGTCGGGCGTGGCCGCGAGCCCTCGCTGCGATCGCTCGTCCGAAGCACGATGCCGATCGCCGTCCTCGCGGGCTGTGTCGGCGGCCTCGCCCTGGTCGCGGCGGCGCTGCTCGGTGCGGAACCCGGCTGGGCGTGGATCTGGGGCGGGATCGCGGCACTGGCGGGCGTGCTCAACGTCGTCCCGGGCAACATCCTGCTCGGCACCCAGCAGTGGCGTCCGTTCGCGTACTCGGTGCTGATCACGGGCGCGGTGTCGGTGGTCGCGACGCTGGTGGTGCTCGAGCTCGGCGGCGGGATCAGCGGCATGCTGGCGGTGGTCGCAGCCACCGCCGTCGCGCGCTGGGTGTGGAGCGAGATCCTCGCGCGGGGCGTGCTCGCCGGCTTCGGCAAGGCGCCCGAGTCGATGGTCGAGCCGCGGTCCGCCGTGTTGTGGTTCTCGCTGGCGATGTCGGTGCCCGTGATCCTCAATCTCGTCGTCAGCCAGCGGTCGGAGTTCTTCATCCTGGAGCACTACTCCACCGACAGGCAGATCGCTTTCTACTCGATCGCGTTCTCGGCGACCGCTGCGCTGATCGCGGTGCCGCGGGCCTTCGGCGCGGTCCTGATCCCGTCGGTGGCGGCGCTGACCGGCAGCGGGGAGACCGACCGGATCCGGAACGGGTTCTCGCGCGTCCTGCGCCTCAGCCTCCTGTTCGCGATCCCGATCACCGCCGCGGGCCTCGCCCTCGGCCCGGACCTCCTCCGGCTCCTCTACGGCCACCGGTACGCCGGCGCCGGCCACGTCCTGCTGATCGTCATCCTGACCGTGCCGCTCACGCCCCTCGCCGGTGCGGCCGGCGCGGTGCTCGTCGGACACGGCCGGGTGCGGGCACCGGTGGTGATCAGTGCCATTGCCGCCGCCGTCGACATCGGGCTGGCGATCGCGCTCGTCCAGCCGCTCGACGCGATCGGCGCCGCGATCGCCAACACGTGCGCCTCCGTGGTGGCGACGGCGCTCCTGCTCGCAGCTTCGATCCGGCTGGTCGGCGGCATCCTTCTGGGTTGGAGCTCCGTCCTCCGCGTCATCGCGATCTCTGCGGTCGCGGGCGCGGTCGCGCGGCTCGTCCTGCTCGTGGACGAAGGGCCGGGCATGTTCGTCCTCGCCACCCTCGCGCTGGTCGTGACGCTCGCGGCCGGCGCGCTGGTCGTGCGCGCCGTCTCGGAGGACGACGCGTCGTTCCTGATCCGCGTGGTGGGGCGGCGCGGCCGGTTCACGCGCGTGCTCGAACGCCTTTCGGCCCGACCGGCCCGCGCCCCCGCCTAGGAGTCGAGCAGGGACGCGTAGAGATCCTCGTACGCACGCACCTGGGCATCCATGCCCAGATGCAGCTCCGCCCATTCCCGCGCGGCCCTCGCGATCGCGACGCGGCCCTCGGCGTCTGTGAGCAGATCGACGACGGCGTCGGCGAAGGCCGCGTCGCCCTCGGCGACCCGAACCTGCTCGCCGTCGCGCAGGGCCAGTCCCTCCAGGGCGAGCGGCGTCGCGACGATCGCCTTTCCGGCGGCGAGCCCCTCCAGGATCTTCACGCGCATGCCCCCACCGGTCCGGACGGCGGCGGCGAGCACCGCTGCGGCATCGAGGTGAGGCCGGACGTCGGCAACGTCGCCCTGGACGACGACGCCGTCGCCTCCCAGGGCCCGCACCTCCGGCGTCACGTAGGAGCCGACCAGCTCGAGCGAGGCGTCGGGGACCCTGGCTCTCACGGCCGGGAAGATGTCTTGCGCCAGGCAAACGGCTGCATCCACATTCGGGGGATGGATGAAGCTCCCGACCCAGAGGATGCGGTGCGGGTCGGTTCCGGCGGGATCGAGCGGGCGGTCCGGAACGTCGTAGGCGAGGTGGATGCAGACGATCGGCGTACGGGCTCCCAGCCTGGCCACCTCGCGGCGGTCCCGTTCGGTGAAGACCACCCAGGAGTCCACCTGACCGGCGACGGTGCGACCGAGCGACGTCCAGGCTCTGCGCTCCGCGCGGCTCAGGAGCGCAGAAGGCATCGACTCAGGGCCGTCCGGATCCGGGTCGACGAGCACGCACGGCACCGAGTGGGCGCGGAGCGTCGCGAGGTACTGGCCCATGATCCGGTACTCGAGCTGCACGATGTCGGGCCGCCACTGCTCCACCACCTCGGTCAGGCGATCCTCGAAGTCCGGTGCGCTCCGCTGAACCGCCCAGCTGGGCAGGCCGTGCACGAGAGCACTGAGCATCCGTAGCTTGTTGGCGGCGCGGACGCGCAGCGACGGCCCCACCGCCGGGATCTCCACCTCGACCACCAGGTCACAGGCCTTCCGCAGCGGCTCGTCGACACCGGGCTCCTCGTGGTCGCGGAGGACGAGCAGGCCGATCGCGTGGCGGGCGGCCAGCCCCGCGATCAGCTGGGCGACGGCCCGGCTGCCGCCGTGTCGACCGTCGAGCCGCGGCGGGAAGGGCGACACGACGAGGACCCGCCGCCGGACGCCCGTCATCTACGGCGCCCGTTCGCGCAGCGCCGGGAAGAGGATGACGTCGCGAATCGAGTCGCGGCCGGTGAGCAGCATCGCCAGCCGGTCGATGCCGACCCCGCAGCCGCCGGTGGGCGGCATCCCGTACGACAGCGCCTCGACGAAGTCGGGGTCGCCGGGCTCGGACTCATCCGCCCCCGCTTCCCGCTCCGCCTCCTGCAACGCGAACCGCTCCTCCTGCTCCCCCGCGTCGTTCAGCTCGCTGAACGCGTTCGCGAACTCCATGCCGGCGACGACCGCCTCGAAGCGCTCGACGAGCGTCTCGTCGTCGTCGGTCGTGCGCGCGAAGGGCGAGAGCTCGAGCGGCCAGTTGTAGACGAAGGTCGGCTGGATCAGCTCCGGCTCGACGAAATGCGAGTACGCGTGGTCGACGAGCTGGGACCACGAGCGGTCGCGGCCGGTGTCGACACCGGCCGCCTCCAGCTTCGCGCGCAGCTCCCCCTCGTCGCGCGACCAGACACCCCTGGCCTCGAGCGCCTCGACGAAGCGCACGCGCTGCCAGGGCGGCGACAGGTCGATCTCGTGGCCGCGGAAGGTGACCGTCGGCGAGCCCACGGCCTGCGCCGCGGCGAGGACGAGCGCCTCGGTGCGCTCCATCGTGTCGCGGTAGTCCGCGTAGGCCTCGTACCACTCGACCTGCGTGAACTCCGGCGAGTGCTTGTACGAGATGCTCTCGTTGCGGAAGTCCTTCGAGAGCTCGTACACCTTCTCGAGCCCGCCGACGATCAGCCGCTTGAGGTAGAGCTCGTCCGCGATCCGGAGGTAGAGGTCGGCGTCGAGCTCGTTGGAGTGCGTGACGAACGGCTCGGCGAAGCCGCCGCCGTAGCGCGGCTGGAGGATCGGCGTCTCCACCTCGAGGAAGCCCTCCCCGTCGAGGTAGGCGCGGATCGCCGCGACGATCCTGGTGCGCGCGATCGCGAGCCCGCGCGACTCGTCGCTCATCAGCAGGTCGAGGTAGCGCTGCCGGTACCGGGTCTCGACGTCGGTGACGCCGTGGAAGGTGTCCGGCAGCGGCCGCCTCGTCTTGGCGAGCAACTCGAGCCGGTCGACGGCGAGGCTGGGCTCGCCGCGGCGGCTCTTCGCCGGTTTCCCGGTGACGCCGATCACGTCGCCGAGGTCGAGGTCGACGCCGTCTCCGATCCGGTCCGGCTGCACGAGCAGCTGGATGCGCCCGGAGCGGTCGACGAGATCGAGGAAAACGAGCTTCCCGAGGTCGCGACGCGCCATCACCCGGCCGGCCAGCCGCCGGGTCGCGTCCGCCTCCGCGTCGGGCTCCAAGGCCTCCGCCTCGTCGCGAACAACAGCGATCTCGTCCCGATCCGGAAACCGCTTGGGAAGCCTGCTCGACCGGGTCATCGCGTGCCGAGTCTAGGTGCTGGCGTTTCGTGCAGTGACAGGCTTAAGCCTGTCACTGCCTTTCGGCGGCAGCGACGCTAGGCCGCTTTGATTTCCAGGATCTTGAACTTGAGCGAGCCGCGGGGGGCCGCCACCTCGACGACCTCGCCCTTCTTCTTGCCGATGATCGCCTTGCCGACCGGCGACTCGTTCGAGAGCTTCTGCTCGGCGGGGTTCGCCTCCGCGGAGCCGACGATCCGGTACTCGAAGGTCTTGTTCGCGCCCATGTCGCGCAGCTTGACGTGCGAGCCGACGGAGACGACGTCCTTCGCGATGTCCTTCTTCTCGATCACGCGGGCGGACAGCAGCCGCTCCTCGAGCGTCGCGATCCGATGCTCGACGAGGGCCTGCTCGTTCTTCGCGTCGTCGTACTCCGAGTTCTCTGCGATGTCCCCGAACTCGCGCGCGACCCGGATGCGCTCGGCCACCTCACGACGCTTTTCGGTCGAGAGGTACTCGATCTCCTGCTTCAGCTTCTCGTAACCCTCTTTGGTGAGGATGACTTCCTTCGCCAACGTACGGCCCTCCTCGAAAGAAACACGCGGCGCACACGGCGCCGTCGCGGGCCGGAATGGTACCGGCAGCGGCCGCCCCTGCGCAAGGGTGCCTGCGGCTACGATTTCCGCTCGTCTTGGGCGTCGATCTGCGGTCTTCCTGGTGGATCGGGCCGGTCGAGGTGACGTCGCGCGTGGTGCTCGCCCCGATGGCCGGCGTCAGCGTGCAGGCCTTCCGCCGGCAGGGCCGCCGGTTCGGCGCGGGGCTCGTCTGTTCGGAGATGGTCAGCTGCGCCGGCCTCCACCACGGCAACGAGCGGACGCTCGGCTATCTGAGGATCGCGTCGGACGAGCATCCGCTCGCCGTGCAGATCTTCGGCTCCGAGCCAGCGCTGATGGCGGAGGCGGCGGAGATGGTCGTCGAGGCAGGAGCGGACATCGTCGACATCAACTTCGGCTGCCCCGTGCGCAAGGTGACGAAGACCGGCGCCGGGGCGACGCTGCTCGACGACCCGGGGCGGGCGGAGCGGATCGTCGCCACGGTCGCCGATGCCGTGGACGTGCCGGTCTCCGTGAAGATGCGCCGCGGGCTGGAGGACGGCTCGCGCGCCTGCCTGGACGTCGGCCCTCGGCTGGTCGACGCGGGCGCGGCAACCCTGACGCTCCACCCGCGCTCGGCCAAGCAGATGTACACCGGGACGGCCGACCATTCCGTGACCGCCGAGCTCGTCGACCTGGTCGACGTGCCCGTGATCGCCTGCGGGGACGTCACGTCGCGCGCCCGGGCGCAGGCCGTGCTCGCGAGCACGGGCGCCGCCGCAGTGATGATCGGCCGGGGCGCGCAGGGCAACCCGTGGGTGCTGCGGGAGATCGTCGACGGCGACGAGCCCGAGCCAACGCGCGAGGAGGTCGCCGCCGAGCTGATCCTCTTCGTCCGCGAGACCGTCCGGGAGATGGGCGAGCGCCGCGCGTCCGGGTTCCTGAAGAAGTTCTACGGCTGGTACCTGGGCCGCGGCCGGTTTCCGCGGCCCTTCAAGCAGGAGTTGGTCCTGCTCGACTCGACCGACGCGGTGGTCGAACGCCTGCTGGCGGCGGCGCCCGGCGCCGCGGACGTGCTCGCCCGCCTCGAGGCCGAGCAGCCGCAGGTCGACGACCGGCTGCTCGAGCTCCCGGTCTCGATCTACGGCGGCGGCTAGGCCGAGGCCGCACGTTCGGCGTACCAGTCCACCGTGAGCCGCAGGCCCCGGTCGAGCGTCGTCGCGGGCCTCCAGCCGAGCGCCTCTTCGGTCGGCCGCACCTCCGCGACCTCCTCCGTCTCCGCGGGACGATCGGCGAGCTCGCCGAAGACCGGCTCGATCGTCGTGCCCATCGTCGTCGCCAGCCGCCGCACGAGGTCCCGGATCGTCACCGTCGAGCCGGATCCGACGTCCAGGACCTTTCCCTCGACTTTCGGTGCCTGCGCCGCGCTCAGCAGCGCATCGACCACGTCGTCGACGTAGATCCAGTCGACCGCTCTCGTACCGCCCGTGAGCCGCGGGGGCTCTCCGCGCAGGAGCGACTCGATCACGTAGGGAACCAGCTTCGTCCGGTCGCGCTGACCCTGCCCGTAGACCATGAAGATCCGGAGCACGACGACGGGCAGCGCGTAGAGCGCGTGGAACATGCGCGCGTAGCCCGTCGCCGCCCACTTGGCCGCCGCGTAGGGCGACGACGCCACCGCGTGCCGGCTGTGGGGCGCGGGTTCCTCCATCGATCCGGCGAGGACGACCCGCGGCTGTCCACACCTCTCGGCTGCGACCAGCACGTTGACGGCGCCGAGCAGGTTGTCCGCCAGCATCGGCTGCACGAGCTCGACGTCACGGTCGCCGGCGACCCGGCTGGCGAGATGGAAGACGACATCCGGCCGAACGACCTCGAACGCCCGCTCGACGTCGTCCGGGTCGCCGAGGTCGCCGACCAGCCACGCGACGTCGCCGTCGGTTGCCGCCGCCGGCTGCCGCGACGTCCCATGGACCTCGGCTCCGAGCAGGCGGAGCCGCGAGCAGAGCCGAGAGCCGATGAATCCCGAAGCGCCCGTGACGAGCACGCGCCGGCCGTCGAGCCCGCCGCCCGCAGGAGCCCCGCCGGTCAATGCTCCTTGGCCCGGCGCGCCTGCCGCTGCGGCTCGGAATCCGCGGCATTCAGCTCCCAGACCAGACGCAGGCCCTCGAGCGTGAGCCACGGGTCGACGTGCTCGATCGTCCGGGTGTGAGGCGCGATCAGCTGGGCCAGGCCGCCCGTCGCCACCACCGGTGCCCCGGGAGCTTCCAGCTCCTCCCGGATCCTGTCGACGATCGCGTCGACCTGCCCGGCGAACCCATAGACGAGCCCCGACTGGAGCGCGGCGGTCGTCGTCTGGCTGATCACCCGCTCGGGCGCCTCGAAGGGAACCTTCGGCAACCGGGCCGCGCGCGCGAAGAGGGCGTCCATCGAGACCTCGATCCCCGGCGCGAGGACGCCGCCCGCGAACTCCCCAGCGGCCGAGACGACGTCGAAGTTCGTCGAGGTGCCGAAGTCGACGACGACCGCCGGCGCACCGTGGCGGTCGCGCGCGGCGACCGCGTTGGCGATCCGATCGGGACCGACCTCACGTGGATCGTCGTAGCGGATCGCCATCCCCGTCGGCACTCCCGGCCCGAGCACGAGCAGCGGGACCTTCGCCCACCGCTCGGAGAACGTCTCGTACTCGTGGACCAGCTGCGGCACCGAGGAGCACAGCACGATTCCGTCGAGGGTGGCCAGGTCGACGAAGGCGCGCAGCATGACCGCCAGCTCGTCGCCCGTGTGCGAGCGATCGGTGCCGACCCGGAACTGCTCCGACAAGCTGTCCCCCTCGAACAGGCCGAAGACGGTCTGGGTGTTCCCGACGTCGACCGCGAGCAGCACGGCGCGAGCCTAGCGCGCTGCCGGAGGATCAGCTGTCGTCGTCTGCGCCGAGCGTCTCGCCGATCCGCTCGGCGAGCGCTTCCGCCGTCAGCGGCGGGCCTTCGCCCTCGCCGCGGAGCTCCTCGACGGTGACGTCGCCGGAGGTGAAGATCCGCGTGCGCGGGATGATCCGGCTCGGCCGGTTCTTGTCCCAGACCCAGACGTCCTCCATCTCGACCTCGAACAGCGGGTAGGCGGGCTGGATCCGCGGCTGCAGCTCCACCTTGTTGCAGAGGTAGGTGGTGTCCGGGGTGAGCACGCAGTAGCGGAACAGCGGGAAGACCGCCGCGTACTCCTTCTTCAGCTGGAGCTCGAGATCGGCCTCGAACTCATCGAGCTCGTCGAGGTGCGACATCACGCGGATTGTAGCCCCGCGACGAGGTCTGCCAGCGCGCCGAGCCCTGGGACGACCAGGTCGGGGTCGAGGTCGACCAGCGGCTCGAGCGCGAACAGGCGCTCGTGGAGGCGAGGATGGGGCACCTCCAGCCCCGGCTCGTCGATCCGTTCGTCGCCGTACAGGAGCAGGTCGAGGTCGATCGTCCTCGGCCCGAAGCGCGGGCCCTCGCGGGTCCGGCCGAGCCGGCGCTCGATCCCGAGCAGACGGTCGAGCAGCTCGCGGGCCGGCAGCGACGTCTCGACCGCGGCTGCGGCGTTCAGGAACCGGGGCTGGTCGACCACTCCGACCGGAGCCGTGTCCCGAAAGGCCGAGACGCCTACCACCTCCACCCCGGGCTCGGCCGCGAGCTGCTCCAGCGCCGACCGCACCATCGCCTCGCGGTCGCCCAGGTTGGCCCCGAGCCCGACATATGCCCGCATCATCGACTGCGGTCGGCGGTCGCCGCGGACCAGGCGGCCTCGATCCCCGCCGGGCGCGGCTTCCTGACGCGGACGCGCACCCGCGAGACGCCGAGTTGTGACATCAGGGCGTCGGCCACGGCCGCGGCCAGCGACTCGATCAGGTCGAACGACCGGGAATCCGAGACCTGGCGGACACAGTCCGCCACCAGCCGGTAGTCGACGGCATCCTCGATCCGGTCCGCAGCCGGCTCGTCGACCTCGAGCTCGACGTCGTAGACGAAGGTCTGGCCGTCCAGCTTCTCCTCCTCGAGGACTCCGTGCCGGCCGAAGACCTCGAGGCCGTGCAGCTCCACGATCATCTCGGGACTGTCCCTGACTTCGGGACAGTCCCCAGGCGCGCTGCGACCGTCACTGCCTCGACCGTCTCGCGGACGTCGTGCACGCGCAGGATCGTCGCGCCGCGCTCGTACGCGGCGACGGCGGCCCCGAGGCTGGCGGAGACCGACCCGGTGGTCGCCTCCGGGTCGCCGAGCATCCGCCCCAGCGAGCGCTTGCGCGAGAAGCCGATCACCACCGGCCGGCCGAGCGCGAGCAGCACGTCGAGCCGGCGGACGAGCTCGACGTTGTGCTCGACCGTCTTGCCGAAGCCGATGCCCGGGTCGAGACAGATCCGCTCCTCGGGAATGCCCTGGTCGACCGCGAAGGCGAGCCGCTCCTCGAGGAAGGCCGCCACCTCGGCCACGACGTCGTCGTAGCGCGGGTCGTCCTGCATCGTGCGCGGCTCGCCGCGCATGTGCATCAGGCAGAGGTAGACGCCCGACTCGGCCACCACGCCGGCCAGATCGGGGTCTCCGCGAAGGGCGGTCACGTCGTTGACCAGCTCTGCGCCGAGCTGGAGCGCGCGGCGGGCGACCTCGGCCTTCGCCGTGTCGATCGAGACGGGCCGACCGGCCAGGGCCTCCAGCACGGGGACGACCCGGTGCAGCTCCTCGTCGACCGAGACGCCGTCCGAGCCGGGCCGCGTCGACTCGCCGCCCACGTCGACGATCGACGCGCCGTCGTCGAGCATGCGGCGGCCGCTGGCAATTGCGTCCTCCGCGCGGAAGTTGACGCCGCCGTCCGAGAAGGAGTCCGGCGTGACGTTGACGACACCCATGACGGAGGGACGGGGGAAGCGATGCTCGATCGGGGTCACGACCCTATTCTCGCGCTCGGCAGGTGCAGGCGTTCACATGGCCTTTACCTGCCGGTCGTGTCGTGGCATGGTCAGTTTGAAGAGAGGATGGAGACGAGCATGCCGATCGGGGGGGCGACCGGAGGCGAGACGGTCTCGACTCATGGTCCCGGGCCCGAGGTAGCGACCGAGGCGAACCGGCTGAGGTACCAGCCTGCTCTGGACGGCGTGCGGGCGATCGCCATCCTGGCCGTCCTGGCGTCGCACATGTTCATCACGCTCGACTCCGGCGGGGAAGGTGTGGACGTGTTCTTCGTCCTCAGCGGGTTCCTGATCACCACCCTCCTGCTCCAGGAGCACGACTCGACGGGCCACATTTCGCTGCGCGCGTTCTGGTGGAGACGCGCGGCCCGCCTCCTTCCCGCCCTCTTCGTCATGGCTCCGATCGTGGCTGTGGCCTTCGCGATCGTCCGGCCCGAAGAGTGGCGCACATCGGATCTCGGCGTCGTCTCGGCACTCCTCTACACCTCGTCCTGGGTGCGAGCCAGCGGTGCGAGCGAGCTCGGGTGGATGGGGCATACCTGGTCGCTCTCGGTCGAGGAATGGTTCTACGCGGCGTGGCCGCTGTGCATGATCGTCCTCCTGCGTCGCGGCTCGCGCGTGGCCGGCTGGATCGTCGCGGCAGCCTGCCTCGCGGTCACCTACCGGCTGGTCAGCGAGCACTCGGGCGTGTCCTACGAGTACCTCTACAACGCCCCCGACCAGCGCGCCGGCCAGCTCCTGATCGGCTGCGCGGCCGGGGCAGGGCTATTCGCGCTCGGCGCACAGGGCCGGTACCCACGCGCGTTCGTCGCCGCGGGCGTGATCGGCGCGGTGGTCGTCGGCGCGACCCTCTCCGGCATCGCCGCCGAGCACGCGAGGTACGGCTTCGACTACACGAGCGGCCAGTCGACCGTGATCGCGCTGGGCGCCGCCGCGATGATCCTCTCGATCGTCGCCGTGCCGGGCTGGCTGCTTGCGCGGACGCTGGCCTGGCGGCCGCTGGTGTGGATCGGCCGGCGGAGCTACGGCCTGTACCTCTGGCACCTGCCGATCTTCGGGCTCGTCCTCCTCGGCCACAGGGCGGTCTCCGGCGCCCGACTCGACGCCGAGCGCGTGCTGGCGCTCGGGCTCGCCTTCGCGGCAGCAGCGATCTCGTTCCGCTACGTCGAACGGCCCGCGATCCGCTGGGTGAGGAACCGTGAAGCGGAGAAACGGCGGGCGTACGAGGTCGCGGCTGCCGTCCCGGCGCAAGCCTGACGGACAAGGGACTGTCCCCGAAGGGGACTGTCCCCGGAGAAGCGCAGCGAGCTCAGCCTGCAGGGTCAGACCCCTGCGGGGTCAGACCCTGAGAGAGGTCTGACCCTGAGAGAGGCCAGACCCTAAACTGCCGCAATGCGCGTCGCGGTGCTCGGCACGGGGATCATGGGCGGGCCGATGGCGCGCAACCTCGCCGCGGCCGGGCACGACGTCACCGCCTGGAACCGGACGCGGGAGAAGGCCGAGGGTCTCGGCGCGACCGTGGCGGACACCCCTGCGGAGGCGGTCGACGGTGCCGAGGTCGTGCTGACGATGCTCGCCGACGGGCCGACCGTCGACGCGGTGGTGCCCGAGCTCGACCCGGACCTGCTCTGGATCCAGTCCTCCACGGTCGGCGTCTCCGACACCGATCGGTTCGCGGCGCGGCACCCGCGCTTCCTGGACGCCCCCGTGCTCGGCTCCCGCCCGGCGGCGGAAGCCGGCGAGCTGCTCGTCCTGGCGTCCGGGCCCGAACGGCCCGAGGAGGTCCTCGATGCGATCTCGAACCGGGTGATGTGGCTCGGGGACGAGCCCGGCGCGGGGACGAAGCTGAAGCTGACGATCAACCTCTGGATCCTCAACCTGGTCGAGAACCTGGGCGAGACGATGGCGCTGGCGGAGGCGCTCGGGCTCGACCAGCGGTCGTTCCTGGACGCGATCAAGGGCCGGCCGATGGACTCGCCCTACGCGCAGATGAAAGGCGAGAAGATCGTCACGGGCGACTACTCGGCGGCCTTCGCCCTGAACCTGGCCGCGAAGGACGTGGGGCTCGCAGTGGAGATGGCCGACGCGGCCGGTGTCGAACTGGGCCTCGCCCCGCAGACGCTCGAGCGGATGCGGCGCGCGATCGAGCTCGGCCACGGCGACGAGGACATGGCCGCGACCTGGTTCGCGACCCGAAAGGGCGCCTGACCGGGCGACGGCGTTGACCGGTCGGCGGTGGCGTGGTCTGATGCCCTGTCCACCTGGAACCGGAAGGAGTCTGCATGAGTGAGGCAGCAGCACCACCCGCGGCGCCCGCAGCCGCGGCCGCACCGCTGGGCATGCGGCGCGGCGTCGCGTTCGTGATCATCATCAGCATCATCACGCTCGGGATCTACTTCCTCTACTGGCACTACAAGACCGGAGAGGAGCTCAAGCGGTACTCGGGCGAGGGCCTCGGCGGCGTCCTGTGGCTGGTGATCGGCATCCTGATCGGCATCGTGATGTGGTTCGTCGCCCCGTCCGAGGTCGGCAAGCTCTACTCGCGCGAGGGCCAGCAACAGCCCGTCAGCGGGGTGACCGGCTTCTGGATGCTCCTGCCGCTGATCGGCTTCATCATCTGGGTCGTGAAGGTGCAGGGGGCGCTCAACCGGTTCTGGGAGAGCAAGGGCGCCACGGCGTAGAGACGGGGTCCGGTGTGGGCGGCCGAGACACCGCCCACACGCCCGTCACACCTGCACGGTCGCGGGGCGCTGCGCCTCCACGCCGCGCGCCGACCAGGTGCCGCCCGCGGCGAGGATGCCGCCGGCCAGCGCGAGCCACCCACCCGCCCCGATTTCGCGGAGGTTGTTGAACGCCAGGGCGATCGGGTTGAAGGCGACGAGGCCGAGCAGGACGAGCGTCAGCGCGGCGTCGAGCCCACGCGTCCGGGCTCCGGCGATCGTCGCCGCCCACGCGAGCGCGCACAAGGCGGCAAGCACGAGCATCAGGATCCCCAGCCCATCGCCGTCCCAGTAGCTCGCACTCTGCTGCGCGTCGAGGAAGATGGCCGGAAAGACGAGCGCGATCCCGACGCCCGAGACTACTGTCGGGAAGGAGATGCCGCCGGGCGTCGTCGCGACGAGGCCTGCCAGCGACAGCGAAGTGGCCGCGCCGAGGGCGATCAGCACTGCTCCCCCCAGGCACAACCACATGCCCGCGGCGGTCTCGTCCCAGCCGTCGAACGCAGACACGGCGGGGAACCAGGCCCAGTAGCCGACCAGGGCGGCCCCGACCGCGAACAGCCACCCGTCGAGCCCGGCGCCCGCGTAGCCGACGACGACGAGCAGCAGAGCGAGTCCGCCGAACACGAGCCCCGTCCAGGCGATCGTTCCATCGAGTTCCCAGTAGCTGATCGTCTGGATCGCGTCGAGGAAGACCCCGACGATCGCGATCACCGCGCCCGCCCCCGCGATCTCCCGTGCCCCGTATCTGCTCACGCCTGCCTCCCTCTCGATTGTGCCGGAGAGAGCGTCTCAGACGGAGCGGGTGCTCGCTACGGCTTGGCGCCTTCGGGTGGCGGCGGCTGTGAGAGCGCACCCGGGAGCGGGAACGGCTTGGGCTGCGGCTTCGGGCGCTTCTCGCGCTCGGGCGCCGGCTCCGGCTCGACGGGGGGCGGCTCCTCCGGGAAGATCGCGGCTTCGTCTTCGCCGGCGAGCAGCCGCTCGAACTGGTCCTTGTCGATCGTCTCGCGCTCGATCAGGATCGCCGACAGCCGGTGCAGGTCGTCCATGTGGTCGCGCAGGACCTGGTGGGCAGTCGAGTGCGCCTCCTCGATCACGCGGCGGATCTCGTCGTCGATCTCGCGGGCGATCTCCTCGGAGTAGTCGGGCTCGGCGCCCATCTCGCGGCCGAGGAACGGCATGTCGTGGTTCCGGCCGAGGACGCGCGGGCCGAGCTTCTCGCTCATCCCGAAGCGCATGATCATCTGCTTGGCGGTCGAGGTGACCTGCTCGAGATCGTTGGCGGCGCCGGTCGTGACCTCGTGGAAGACGAGCTCCTCCGCGGCGCGGCCGCCGAGCGTCATCGCCAGCCGGTCCATCAGGGCCGACTTCGTCGTCAGGTACCGGTCCTCGCGCGGCAGCGAGATCGTGTAGCCGAGCGCCTGGCCACGGCTGATGATCGAGATCTTGTGCACCTCGTCGGTGTGCTCGAGGTAGTGGCCGACGAGGGCGTGGCCCATCTCGTGGTAGGCGGTGATCTTCCGCTCCTCCTCCGAGAAGAGCCGCGTGCGCTTCTCGGGCCCGGCGATCACGCGCATGATCCCCTCCTCGAGCTCCTCCTGCTGCACGACCTTTTTGCCCCGTCGCGCAGCGAGCAGCGCGGCCTCGTTGACCAGGTTCGCCAGGTCGGCGCCCGTGAAGCCGGGCGTTCCGGCGGCGAGCGTGTCGAGGTCGACCTCGGAGGCGAGCGGCTTGCCCTTCGCGTGCACCTCGAGGATCTTGCGGCGGCCGTTGCGGTCGGGGCGGTCGACGACGATCTGCCGGTCGAAACGCCCGGGGCGCAGCAGCGCCGGGTCGAGGATGTCGGGCCGGTTGGTCGCCGCGATCAGGATGATGTTGTCCTTCAGCTCGAACCCGTCCATCTCGACGAGGAGCTGGTTCAGCGTCTGCTCGCGCTCGTCGTGGCCGCCGCCGAGGCCGGCGCCGCGGTGGCGACCGACGGCGTCGATCTCGTCCATGAAGACGATGCACGGAGCCGCCTGCTTGGCCTGCTCGAACAGGTCGCGGACACGGGAGGCGCCGACGCCGACGAACATCTCGACGAAGTCGGAGCCGGAGATCGAGAAGAAGGGCACGCCCGCCTCGCCGGCGACCGCGCGCGCGAGCAGCGTCTTGCCGGTTCCGGGCGGGCCGTACAGCAGCACACCCTTGGGGATGCGCGCGCCGAGCGCCTGGAACTTCTTCGGGTTCTCGAGGAACTCCTTGATCTCCTGGAGCTCCTCGACCGCCTCGTCGACGCCGGCGACGTCCTTGAACCCGATCTTCGGCGAGTCGGGCGCCATCCGCTTTGCGCGGCTCTTCCCGAAGGACATCACCTTCGAGCCGCCGCCCTGCATCGAGTTCATGATGAACAGCCAGAAGCCGAGCAGGATCACGAACGGTAAGAGCGAGGTGAGGATCGACCACCACGGCGACGAGCCCGTCCCCTTCGAGTCGAAGGCGACCTTCTTGTCCTGGAGCAGGTTCTGGAACTGGATCTGCGACTGGTCGCTCGGGTAGTTGACCTTGATCTTCTTCGCGTCCTGGTCGTTCAGCGTGGCGACGACCTGGAGCTTGCTCGGGTTGAAGACGACCTCCTTGATCGAGCCGGGGTCGTTCTTCACGAGCTGGATCAGCGACGAGTACGTCTGCTTCTCCGTCGACTTCGACGGATGGATGAGCGTCTGGCTCGCCAGGTAGACGAGCAGGACGATGACGATCAGAGGGAAGAGCGCGCTGCGAAAGAAGCGGTTCACTGTCGTTTCCTACGCCCAGGGTAGCAGGGAGGATTCTTCGTTCCGCCCCGCCGTGGTCCTCTTCTCTAGGCCCCTTCGGGCATCAGGTCGTCGCTCAGCACCCCGACGTAGGGCAGGTTCCGGTAGCGCTCCGCGAAGTCGAGCCCGTAGCCGATCACGAAGCGGTTCGGGATCTCGAAACCGATCCAGCGCACGGGCACCTCGATCTCGCGGCGGGCGGGCTTCGTCAGGAGCGCGCAGACCTCGAGCGAGGCCGGCTCGCGCGATTCGAGGTTGCGCATCAGGTAGGAGAGCGTCAGGCCCGAGTCGATGATGTCCTCGACCACGAGGACGTTGCGGCCCTCGATGTTGATGTCCAGGTCCTTGAGGATCCGCACGACGCCGGAGGAGTCGGTCTGCGCGCCGTAGCTGGAGATCGCCATGAAGTCGACCTCGCACGGGACGGTCAGGTGCCGCATCAGGTCGGCCATGAAGAAGACGGCGCCCTTGAGGACGCCGATCAGCAGCAGGTCCTGGCCCGCGTAGTGCGCGGAGACCTCCTCGCCGAGCTCGGCAATACGCGCCCGCAAGCCATCGGCGTCGATCAGGACTTCCCCGACCGCCCGGTCCAACTCCGTCTTGATCACGTGCGCGCCACCCGCACCCGTGCATCCTCCACGATCCCGGGCACGGCGACAACCTCTTCCTCGTCGTTCGCAACCACCGGCCAGCCGTCGCGCTCGGCCCTCGGCACCTTCGCGTCCACGAACACGTCCTGGAGCTTCTTGCGCCGGCCCACGAGCCGGTCGCCGGAGCGGCGAGCCCGAACCGCCAGACCGGGCTCGGTCGCCTCGATCGTCCAGGGGCCCCACCGCACGGGGCCGTCGTCGAGCGAGACACGATCGTATTCGCGCACCGCCCGGATCCCTCTCCCGAGATCGCGGGACCTCGTGCCGTCGCGCGAGGAGAGCAGCTCGAGCAGCGTCGCCTCCATTCCGCGCGGGAGACGCGGACGCGCGTCGGCGAGCCGCCGGATGTTCTCCTCGGCGGCCGGATGGAGGCGTCGCAGCAGCGGGACGATCTCGGTGCGGATCAGGCCGCGGAGGGTGTCTGGGTTGGACGAGTCGACCCGGGTCGCAAGGCCGTTCGCGGCGCAGTACGCCTGCGTCTCCTGGCGCCAGACGGTGAGCAGCGGGCGGACGACGCCGTCCTCGCGGCGCGACTTGATCCCGCGCGTCGAGCCGCTGGCCGCCAGCCGGTAGAGCACGGTCTCCACCTGGTCGGAGGCCGTGTGCCCGGTGGCGCGGAGCCCTCGGCCGGCGGTCAGCTCGTAGCGCAGGTCGCGAAGCTCGGCCTCGGTGCGCCCGGGAGCCGCCTCGATCACCTCGGCGCCGAACGTATCGCGGCAGAACACGGCATCGGCCTCGGATTCGGCTCCGCGAAGCCCGTGGTTCACGTGCACGGCCGACACGCGGTAGCCGAGCGCACCGAGCGCGTGCCAGAGGCAGGTCGAGTCGGGCCCGCCCGAGACCAGGCAGGTCACCTCGCCTCCGGGCTCGATCAGCTCGTGCCGGCGGATGTGCTCCTCGATCCGCTCCAGGAGCTCCACGCGTCCATTGTGCCCTCGATAGGCTCGCGGGGTGCTCGACGAGACCACCGAGTTCGGGCAGCGGGCGACCCGGCGGCTGCACGAGGAGATCATCGGCTGGCTGACGACGGTCGCTCCCGACGGCGGCCCGCGCCCGATCCCGGTCTGGTTCCTCTGGGACGGCGACCGGTCGATCCTCCTCTACAGCAGGCCGGAGAAGCGGAAGCTCGCGAACGTCGCCGCGAACCCGAAGGTCAGCCTCAACCTCGACAGCGACGGGATCGAGGCGGACATCGTCGTCTGCTGGGGCGAGATGCACGTCTCGAGCGACCCGCCGTCGAACGAGGTGCCGGACTACCTCCGCAAGTACGCCGGCCGGATCGAGGCCCTCGACTGGACGCCGGAGAGCTTCGCCGCCGACTTTTCCGTGCCCTTGCGCATCGAGCTCTCGCGCATCCACGGCTGGTAGCGCAGTTCGAACGGCAGTGAGAGGCTTAAGGCTGTCACTGCTCTACGGCGGGAAGCGGAGCGTCCCGACCTGGTTCGCGGCGAACTCCGTGAACGCGAAGGAGCCGAGACCGAGCGCGACGATCGCCGTCGGCTGGGCGTTCGGGGTCGCGAGCGGGAACTCGAAGACGCGGCCGGCCGGCGTGACCAGCCCGATCCGGTTGCGGCCGCGGTCGGCGAACCACACGTTCCCGTCGGGGGCCGAGACCAGCCCGTAGGGGCGGGCGCCGGCCGGCAGCGGGAACTCCTTCATCCGCCCCGTCCTCGAGACCCGGAGTAGCTTTCCGCCGGAGAGCTCCGAGACCCAGAGGTAGCCGAACCGGCCGGGTGCGATGGCGACCGGGACGCTGTTCGGCGTCGGGATCCGGTACTCGGTCGCGTGGCCGTCGGCCGTCATCCGGAAGACTCGGCCGGCGCCGGCCTCGGTTCCCCAGAGCGCGCCGTCCGCTCCGAGAACGATCCCCTGCGGCTGGCTGTTCGACGTCGGCAGCGGGAACTCGCGCAATGCGCCCGTGGCCGGGTCGAGGCGGCCGACCTTTCCGGCGGAGACCTCGGTGAACCAGATCTTGCCGTCCGGGCCGACTGTGATCCCCCAGGGGGCTCCTGCGCCGGCCGGCAGGAAGAATTGCTTCAGGTCGCCCGTCGGCAGCAGCCGGCCGATCGCGTTGCCCCCGATGTTCGTACCCGACTCGGCAACGTAGAGCGCGCCGTCCGGCCCGAAGGCGATCCCCCGCGGCGCGCTCCCGGGCGGCAGCCGGAACGCGGCCGGCGTCGAGGCGGCGTCGAGCGACCGGTAGAGGAGGATCCTGCTGCCGTCGGGGCCGCTCACCCACACCGATTTCCCGTCAGGGTCGAGCGCCATGTCGAAGGCGCCGAAGACCGTCGCCGGGATCGGCAGCTCGGCGATCGCGGGCTCTCCCGGTGCGTCGCCGAGCCGAGCGGCGGCCTGCTGCTCGGCGGCGAGCGCGACCCGGACCGCGGCTGCGGCCGTGCGCGTGTTCGGCGACCGCACGGTCAGCGCGGCGATCGCACGGTTTTTCGCACGTGCTGCCGCGACCAGCCGCCCGCGGATGTCCACGGTCGTCGCGGCCGGAAGCTCGGCCGCGCCGAGCGTGTCCAGCGTGGCGGCGAGCGCCGCGTGAGAGGCCCGTAGCAAGGCGAGCGCCGCCGGCACCCGCCCGCCGGCCAGATCGCCGAGGGCCGTCGTCTCCTGCCGGCGGGCGACGGCCAGCGAGTCCTTCGCGTCGCGGGCCGGCGCCGGCGCGCCGGACGCGCCGCCGGCGAGAGCGGCGAGGAGTACCGCGACGAGTGCGGCGCGTTTGCGCACGGAAGCGACTCTAGCCGCGTCTGGAGCGAATCCGCGCCCAGTGCGACGCGGCCTCGACCGCGGCCCACCGGAGCAACCATGCGAGCGCGACGAGGACCAGGAGCCGCTTCAAAAAGCCGGACTCGACGATCTTGATTCTGCGAGTCCGGCGCCCTGAGACATGCGCGGAGCGCATGATTAGAAGATGAGAGAGCGGTAGGAGATCGTCCGCCGCATCCCGATCGCCTCGTAGACGCGGATCGCGGGCGCGTTCTCGGGCCGGACGAACAGGCAGACCCGCGGCACCTGCTCGAGCAGCCGGCGGCAGAGGTCGCGCATGGCGCGCTGGGCGTAGCCGTTGCCGCGCGCGGCCGGGTCGACCCACACCTGCTGCAGCTGGACCGCCTCCGGGGTCCAGGCGGACGCCTCCGCCTTGAAGAGGATCGTGCCCTGCTCCAGCCAGAGCCACGAGCGGCCTTCGCCGATCTGAGCCTGGGTCCGCCACCGGAAGCCGTCCGGGTCGCGGTCGAGCGGGTCGATCCCGATCTCCTCCCGGTGCGCTGCAGCGCACGCCGGCACGAGCACGTCGAGATCGGCGAGCGTCGCCTCCCGGAGACCGGTGTCGCCGGGGGGCGGCGGCCGGTCGATCAGGTAGACGGGCTGGCCGGGCCGGTCCTCGCGCGGCGCGGGCATGAACCGGCGCGCCGCCGCCCAGAGCTCGTCGACCGCCCGCTCCTCGCCGATCACCATCCGTGCCCGCCCGGACGCGGCCACGCGCCCGAAGGCCGCACAGCCCACGCCCGAGGGGACGACGTTGACGCCGACGTGGCAGAGCGCCGTCAGCGAGCCGTTCTCGCCGGTCGCGACGAAGCGGCCGAGCCCGCGGCGGGCGACGTCCTCGAGGAAGACGCGCTCGACCGGGTCCTCTGCACAGAAGGCGAGGGTCTGGCGCAGGGTCGGCTCGAAGGTCCGCGTCACGTCCTCTGCTTATACATCCTGGGTCTGGATAGGCTTGCGCGGCGATGCCGATCCACCTGCGAGGGAACCCGGGGGACTACGCCGACGGGTGTCTGCTTCCCGGCGACCCGTTGCGCGCGAAGTACATCGCCGAGACGTTCTTCGACGACCCGGTCGAGGTGAACCACGAGCGCGGGATGCTCGGCTACACAGGCACCTTCAAGGGGAAGCGTGTCTCCGTCCAGTCGAGCGGGATGGGCTGCCCCTCGGCCGGGATCGTGATCGAGGAGCTCGTGCAGCTGGGCGTGAAGAAGATCCTCCGCGTCGGCACCTGCGGCGGCCTTCAGCCCGACATGACCATGGGCGACCTGATCGTCGCGATCTCGGCGACCCCCGCCGACCGGACGCCGACGAACCTGATCGGCGGCGAGCCGCACGCCCCGACGGCCGACTGGGAGCTGGTCCACGGCGCCGTCCACCACGCGAAGGAGCTCGGCAAGCCGGTGCGCGTCGGCGGCGTGGTCTCGAGCGACGTCTTCTACAACCCCGACGGCGGGCAGTACCAGCGCTGGTCGGACCGCGGCATCCTCGCGGTCGAGATGGAGGCGGCGATGCTGTTCACGCTCGGCGCCCTGAAGAAGATCCAGGCGGGCTGCCTGCTCACGGTCAGCGACGTCGTGGTCGAGGGCGAGTTCAAGCGCATCAGCGACGATGACCTGCGCGCGGCCGTCGACCAGATGACGGAGCTGGCGCTGGTCACGGTCACCGACGAGAAGCACTGAGCGGCGAGCGCACCGTCTTCCTGGTCAACCCCGCCTCGGCGAACGGGGCGACCGGCCGCCGCTGGCCCGAGCTCGCCCACCGCGCGGAGACGCTCGGCCTTTCGGGCGACGTCCTCTTCTCGGAGCGCCCCGGCCACCTGCAGGAGCTCGCGCGGCAGGCGGCCGACGGCGGCGCCGACCTGGTGGTCGCGGTCGGCGGCGACGGCACCGTCAACGAGGTCGCCTCGGGCCTCGTCGGAACCGGGTGCGAGCTGGCGGTCGTGCCACGCGGGACCGGCGTCGACTTCGGGCGGACCTACGGAATCCCGACCAGGTTCGACGACGCCGTTCGGGTCGCGCTCGAGGGCGCAACGCGCGAGATCGACGCCGGACGCGTCGGGTTCCGGGCGTGGTCCGGCGAGCCGGGCGAGGCCTGGTTCGTCAACGTCGCCGGGGTCGGGATGAGCGGCGCCGTCGCCAAGCGGACGAACGAGTCGTCGAAGGCCCTCGGTGGGAAGGCGTCGTACCTCTGGTCGACGCTCGCGGTCTTCGCGCGGTGGCAGAACACGGAGGTTCACGTGCAGGTCGACGGCGAAGAGCGCTCCGGCCGGATGCACGAGGTGGTGGTCGCCAACGGCCGGTACCTGGCCGGCGGGATGAAGATGTGCCCCGAGGCGAGCCCCGACGACGGGCTGTTCGACATCCTGGTGATCGGCGATGTGACCAAGGCCGATCTCGTCCGGACGCTGCCGAAGATCTACCGCGGCACGCATCTCCCCCACCCCAAGGCCGAGCTCCTGCGCGGGGCGACGGTGTCGGTCGAGTCGGACGACGCCCTGCCGATCCAGCTCGACGGCGAGCAGCCGGGAACCACCCCGGTGCGTTTCGAGGTCGTGCCTCGGGCGCTGCGCCTGCGCGTGCCCCGCTAGCCCGACGCGGGCTTGCGGGCGCGGGTCGCTGCGGGCTTCCGCTTGCTCGTCGCCGTCCGCTTCGTCGCCGGCTTGGGCTTGTCGAGCGCCTCCAGGCGCTTCTCGAGCTCGGACACCCGCCGCTCGAGCGGGTCGAGGCTGCGCATGCGCTTGGTCAGCTCGTCGACCCGGGCGAACAGCGAGTTCGCCGCCCCGACCACCTTGTTCCCGCCGGGGAGATCGCCGATGAACTTCTGGAGCGCTTCCTCGCCGCTGTCCGCCAGCCGGTGGAGGACGTCCTTCTGTTGCTGCTGCTTCCGCTGGGCCATCGTCGGAGAATAGCGTCAGGGATGGATGACCACCGGCGTCCCCGCCGGCGTGAGCGCGAACAGCCGCTCGAGGGTGGCGTTCGGGACGCGGACGCAGCCGTGCGAGGCGGCGCGACCGATCGACCAGCGCTCGTTCGTCCCGTGGATGGCAATCGGGCCTCCCTCCGCCCAGTCGGTGAGGACGTTCGAGAAGGCGGAGATCCCGAGGACGGCGGGCCCGAACGGCCCGTGCGCGTCCGCGACCGTGATCCGCTGGTTCACGTAGTAGCGCCCGATGGGTGTCGGCGTTGCAGGGGAGCCGACGCCTACTGCGACCTTCATCACGAGGCTGCCGGCGCGGTAGAGGAGAAGCTCGCGCCGCGAGAGGTCGACCGAGATGCGCGTCGTCACCTTCTCCACCGCGACGCTCGCGGGCCGGACGTAGCCGACGACGCCGTTGGGACGCATCGGTAGCTTCACCCGGTACCACGAGGCCTCGCACTGCGCATTCAGGATCGCGCCGACGATCGAGAACGTGGTCGGGTACCCGAGCCCGTTCAGCCTCGGGAACGTCGTGAGCAGGGCAGTACCCGGGCGCCGGTACGTGGCGGTCGCCCCTCTCGCCACGGCGGCGAAGGCGGTGGTCGGCGTTCCGACCGCGCGCAGCTGGCCTGCGCGGCACTGTCCGGCGGCGGACGCGGCCGGAGTCGCGGTCGTCCCGATCGCCGCCACGATCGATCCGCAGAGCAGGACAACAGGCGCTCTTCTCATGGGTGCGCATTGTCTCAAAGCTGCTCGGGCGGCGAGGCGTCGAGCGCCGCGAGCGCTGCGGCGAGCGTCTCGCCGGCCGAGGCGTCGATCTTCAGGTCGGCACGGTGGTCGTAGGGCGTCGGCCCCCGGTTGACGATCGCGAGCCTGGCGCCGGCCTGGATCGCGTCCTCGGGCAGACCCGCCACCGGGTACACCTCGAGCGAAGAGCCGACCACGAGCAGCAGTCCGGCGCGGCGTACGAGCTCGGATGCCTCCTCCATCACCCCGGCCGGCAGCAGCTCACCGAACATGACCACGTCCGGCTTGAGCACGGCGCCGCAGTCGGCGCACGCCGGCACGGGACCCAACTCGATCACCCGCTCGTATTCCTCCCGATGACCGCAACCAAGGCAGCTGGCGGAGCGGATCGAGCCGTGCACCTCGATCACGCGCTTCGAGCCGGCCGCCTGGTGCAACCCGTCGACGTTCTGGGTGATCACTGCCTCGACGAGACCGCGGCGCTCGAGCTCGGCGAGGGCGACGTGGGCGGCATTCGGCTTCGCCTGCGCGAGCACGCCCAGCCGCTTCGCGTAGAAGCCCCAGACCTTCGCCGGGTCGCGCCGGAAGGCGTCGATGGTCGCGTATTCCATCGGATCGTACGTGGCCCAGATCCCGGTCGGCGACCGGAAGTCCGGGATGCCGCTCTCCGTGGAGACGCCCGCTCCGGTCAGGACGACGCACGGCTGCGCCTGAACGATCATGCGGGCGAGTTGCTCGGCGGAGATGCCTGAGTTGTACGCGAAGCTGGCTGTTGTCCTCGTGGCGCTCGTCGTCACGGCGGCGCCCCGGGCCGGAAGCGGCGGCGTCACGGTCGCGCTCCCGCCCGGCTGGCACTCGACGACGCCCGACCAGGGCAGGTACCTGCAACCCCGCACCCGGATCGTCGTCTCCTCGGGCCCGATCCACTCCGACCTCCGCAGCGTGTGCCAGACCCAGATCGCGTCCTACACCTTCCCGTCGACGGCAGTCGCGATCGTGGTTGTCGAGTGGACGCGGCAGATCGGCGGGATGAAGATCGGCCACGGCCCGCAACGCCCTCGGCACTTCACGCCGACGAACCTGCCGATCCGCCGGCCGCCGATCATCGAGTGCTTCAGCAGCGCAGGCGGTTCGGTGCAGTGGGTCGAGCGCGGCCACACCTTCGGCGCGTATGTCCTCCTCGGCCGCAAGGCGCCGGCCGCCCTCGCCGCCCGCGCCCGCCGCGTCCTCGACACGCTCCGCGTCGCCGCGCGGTAGGAACCGCCGATCCGACCTTGTAACACTGTGTTACTAGCTCCCGACGCCGCGCAACCATGCCGCGGCGCGAGCTTGTAACACTGTGTTACTTGCTGATGGACGGCTACCGCTTCTCCACCGAGATCACCGTGCGCTTCGCCGAGACCGACGCGCAGGGGATCGCCCACAACGCCTCCTACCTCGTCTGGTACGAGGTCGCCCGCATCGCCTACCTGGCCCGGTTCCGGGACGGGTACCGGACGATCCAGGAGGAGGGCTACGAGGCGCTGACGATCGAGTCGCACGTCCGCTACCTGAGGCCGGTTTTCTTCGACGACCGGATCACGGTCAACGCCCGGGTGGTCGACGTGCGCGCGGCACGCTTCCGGTACGAGTACGTGCTGGCGCGCGGCGACGAGGTGGTCGCGGACGGCTGGACGCAGCACGCAGTCGTCGACCGCGAAACCCTGCGGCCGACGCGGTTTCCCGGCTGGCTCGCCGAGGCGGTCGCCGCGGCGGAGAGCTAGGTGCCGGCCGGCGTCGTGGTCGTGCCGGTCGTGTCCGCCGGCGCCGTCGAGCCCGGGGCGAGGTCGCTCGGCAGGTAGTCGCTCGGCAGGACCGGCGTCGTCGTGTCGACCTTGGGCTTGGTCTTCGGCTTGGGCTTCGGCTTTGGCTTCGTCCCGACGCGGATCTCCGACTTCTCGCCGACGTAGCTCGAGTACCAGGTGTTGTCGTACAGCAGCTTGCCGTTCTGGTCGTAGACCTTCCGGTTGACGCTGGTCGACAGCGGCGGCGAGCCCTGCACGTCGACCACCTTCTCGCCGACCAGCAGGGTCGGGTCCTTCGTGATCACCTGGGGCACCGGGCCGGCGGTGACGAGCGGCGCCGTCTGGCTGACGACCTTTCGGTCCTCGGGCGTGCCGTAGAAGTTCACCGTCAGCGAACTCGAGCTGACGAACGTGCGCAGCAGCAGCCAGTGGCCGGTGTCGTTCACGAACTTGAGGTCGGTGTCGGGATAGTTGACGGTCGCGTCGCGGCCCTGCGGGTAGTGGCTGATGTACAGGGCGTGGTTGGTCCGCGCCGTGATCGGCAGCCCGCCCTCGTAGGCGGCGTTGAACACCGTGGTCGAGACCTGGCAGACACCGCCGCCGAGCCCGCTCTCCAGCTCGCCGTTGATGATCACCGGGGCTTCGAGGAAGCCCTTCGCAGCGTTCCGCTCGCCGGTCGTGGCGTTGAACGAGAACTCCTTGCCGGGCGCGACCAGCGTGTTGTCGATCAGGTGCGCGACGAGCTGGACGTTGTGGATCCGGTTCGGAACGCCCCCGAAGTAGGTCGTGTAGCTCGAGTAGAGCCCCGTGATCCCCATCGCCAGTGCGTCCTGGGTGGTGCGCTCCGGCGCCTGCGTGGCGACCGTGATCGCCGCGGTTCGGTTCGTGGGCCGGACCGCCGCCGCCAGGAGCGCGTCCACGGTCTTCGGCACGTCCAGCACCTGCGCGTTCTTCGACGGCTGGACGCGGATGCCGTTGGTGGTGACGACGAACTGCGCGTCGCGCGCGGGCGTGTCGACCACCTCCTGCTTCGCCTTGAAGAAGGCGTCGGCGGCCGGCCCGCCGATCCGCAGCCTGGTCGCTCCGTTCTTCGGAAGCTTGAGCAGCGTGGCGATCCGCCACCGGGGGATCCGGTACCGGGTCTCCCCGAGCGTCAGCACCACCGGCGCCGAGACGGCCGTCCGCGCCTGGGTCAGCGAGGCGGCGAGGTCGGTGCCCGTCACGCGCGGCTGGTCGTCGCGCATCGGCACCGTCACCGGTGCGCCGCGGGAGAGCGACGCAAGCGCGGCGACGATCGCCGCGCCGGCGGCCTTGCGGTCGAGCACCCGGCCGGTGGTGGCAGGTGCGACCGCCAGCTTCAGGCCGTGCCGCACGATCGCGGCCTCGCGGTGGGGACGGTCGACCGTGCCTCCGATCCGGGCGAGCTCGGTCTTCAGCGCCGCGGGCCGGTGGGCGGCGCTCGCCACGACGTCGCTGCCGAAGAGGCGCAGCTTGATGCGCGTCAGGCCGCGCAGCGGCCCGAAGCCGTCGCCCTTCTGACGGGCTGCTGCAACCGCTGCGGCCCAGTCGGGGGTCAGCCCGAGGGCCGCGGCCGAGACCTTGAACGTGTGCCCGGCGGCCACGAACTGCACCGGCTGGGCGAGCGTGGCGCGAGCGCGCTGCTGGAGCGTCCTCGTCGCCTGCGCGGTCGACATGCCGCCGACGTCGACGCCGTCGATACGGACACCCTTCGCCAGGATGGCCGAGGAGCCCGCGTACACGATCGCGACCGCGACGACAGCCACGACCAGCGCGACGACGGCAGCGAGCGACAGCCGCCTGATGCGGCGGGCGCGCGCCTGGCGCCGGCGCCGGACGTAGTACGGAGAATGGGTGACTCCCGCCTCGAGACGCAAGGCGCAAAGTGTACCCACGGAGGAGGCGAGCTTACTCCCCCGAAAAGGTCGGTCGCGTGCCCTCGAGGAAGGCGCGAACGCCAGTCTGCGCGTCGGCCGAGGCGAGCGCCTCGCGGAACGCCTCGCCCTCGACGTCGAGGCCGTCCGGCGACTGTGCCGCCCTGATCGCCCGCTTGATCCCGCGCAGCGCGATCGGCGCCTGACGGGCCAGCCGCACGGCGTAATCGCGCGACTTGGCGTCGAGCTCGTCCGCCTCGACCAGGAAGTGGACGATCCCGTCTGCCGCGGCCTGCTCGGGCGAGAGCTGGATCCCCTTCATGATCAGCTCGGTCGCCCGCGCCGGCCCGACCAGCCAGGTCAGCCTCTGCGTCCCGCCCGCGCCCGGCAGCAGCCCGAGCCGCACCTCCGGCAGGCCGATCAGCGCGCCTTCGGTCCGCGAGGCGAAGCGGAAGTCGCACGCGAGCGCGAGCTCGAGACCGCCCCCGAGCGCGTGGCCGTTGATCGCCGCGATCGTCGGCTGCGGAACCTCGGCGAACCGGCTGAAGACCTCCTGCGCGAGCAGCGCGCGGTCAAGTCCTTCCTCGGCGACCCGTTCGAACTCGTGGATGTCGGCGCCGGCCATGAAGACGCCCTCGAGCGCGCTGCGCACCAGCACCGCGCGCGTCTCGCCGTCGGCGGTCAGCTCTGCGGTCGCCTCGGCCAGCTCGGCGACCATCCGGGCGTCGATCGCGTTCAGCGGCGGGCGGTCGAGCGTCAGGACAGCGATCCGCTCGTCCGGGAAGCGCTCGAGCGAGACGACGCGGTCGTCAGACATCGCCGCGCCGGATGTAGCCGGCGATCACGTGCCGCTGGATCTCGGACGTCCCCTCGACGATCTGGAAGACCTTCGCGTCGCGGAGCCACTTCTCCACCGGGTGGTCGAGCATGACTCCCGCGCCGCCGAGCACCTGGACGGCCTCGGTCGTGGCCCGCATCGCCGTGTCGGCGGCGAAGGCCTTCGCGTACGACCCGTAGAGGCCCGCGTCCTCGCCGGCGTCGATCGCCGCGCACGCCCGCCACACCAGCAGCCGCGCAGCCTCGATCTCCATCGCCATGTCGGCGAGCTTGAACGAGACACCCTGCCTCGCCAGGATCGGCTTGCCGAACGCCTCCCGCTCCCGGGCGTAGTCGGAGGCGTACTCGAACGCGGCGCGCGCGACGCCGACCGCCCCGGCTGCGACCAGCGGCCGCGAGTGCTGGAAGAAGTCCATCGCGACCGCGAAGCCCTCGCCCTCGTCGCCCAGGAGCCGGTCGGCCGGGATCCGCGCGTCCTCGAGCACGATCGAGCCGGTGTACGAGGCGCGCAGGCCGAGCTTGCGCTCCTTGCGCCCGGCGCTGACCCCGGGATCGGCCGCCTCGAGCAGGAAGGCCGAGATCCCGGCCTCCGAGCGCGCGAAGACGATCGTCAGCTCCGCGATCCCGCCGTTCGTCACATAGCACTTCTCGCCGCTCAGCACCCACGACTCGCCGTCGCGGCGTGCGGTGGAGCGCAGCGCGTTGACGTCCGAGCCGGCGTTCGGCTCGGTGAAGGCGATCGCAGCGAGGCACCCGTTCTCCGAGGCGAGCCACGGCAGGTACCGCGCCTGCTGCTCCTGCGTGCCGAACCGGACGAGCGGCCGCACCGGGAACAGCGTCGCGTTGATCGTCGCCGCCAGCCCCGCGCAGCCCCAGGACAGCTCCTCGGCGACGAGCGCGCCGGTGAGCGCGTCGACCTCGGCACCGCCGTGCTCGCGCGGGATCGAGTACGACGTCAGGCCGAGCCGGGCAGCTCGCCCGAGCAGATCGGACGGGAAGGCGTCGCGCTGATCACACTCGGCCGCGATCGGCCGGAGCTCGTTCGCGGCGAACTCGTGCGCGAGCTCACGCAGCTCCCTCTGCTCCGGCGTGGGCGTGAACGAGATCCCGCTGCCGACGCCGATGCTCAAAACGTGAAGAGCTCGATCCCGCCGCTCACGTTCAACCCCACACCGGTGATGTACGCGGCCAGGTCGGAGCAGAGGAACGCGATCGCGTTTGCGATGTCCTGCGGCTCGCCGACCCGCCGCAACGCCGTGCGCTTGATCATCCGCTCGTTCATCTCGGGGTTCCCGAACGAGAAGACCTCGGTGCCGATGATCCCGGGGACGATCGCGTTGACGTTGATCCCGTGGCGCGCGCCCTCGAGCGCCAGCGACCTGGTCAACCCGAGCAGCCCGGCCTTCGTGGTCGAGTAGCTCGCTTGGCCGAAGCCGCCGAGCGTGCCCGCGACCGAGGCCATGTTCACGATCCGGCCCCAGCCGCGCTCCTGCATGTGCGGCCACACCGCCTGGGAGCAGTTGAAGGCGCCGGTCAGGTTGACGCGCAGGTCGCGCTCCCAGAGCTCGGGGCTCTGGTCGCCGAGCTGGGCGACGTGGTCGAGCGTGCCCGCGTTGTTGACGAGGATGTCGACCGAGCCGAATTCGTCGACGGCGCGGGCGACTGTCGCTGCAACCTGTTCGCGGTCGGTGACGTCGCACTTGAGGGCAGCCGCACGGCGCCCCATGCCCTGGATCTCCTTCGCCGTCGCCTCCGTGTACACGAGCCCCTGCGCGCGGGCGACCTGCGCGAGCGGCCCGTAGCGCTCGGCCTCCTCGTCGGTCGTCTGCGACTCGACCTGGATGTCGGCGATGACGACGTCGGCGCCGGCGCGCGCGAGCGTCAGCGCGTCGGCGCGCCCGAGGCCGCGAGAGCCACCCGTCACGAGGGCGACTCTCCCGGAGAGATCGATCTCCAGCGGCATCGGCCCGCACCCTAACCACGAGGCGACGTCAGTCGCTTCGCGGCAAGAGGACCTCCCGCGCGATCACCAGCCGCTGGATCTGCGAGGTGCCCTCGTAGATCTGGAACAGCTTCGCGTCCCGCATCAGCTTCTCGACCGGGTACTCCTTCATGTAGCCGTAGCCGCCGTAGATCTGGACGGCGTCGGTGGTCACCTCCATCGCCGTGTCGGCGGCGAAGCGCTTCGCCATCGACGAGCAGAGGGTCGCCTTGCGGCCCCAGCCCTGGTCGAGCATCCACGCGGCCTGCCACGTGAGGAGCCGCGCCGCCTCGATCTTCGTCGCCATGTCGGCGATCAGGAAGTTGACGCCCTGGTGCATGGCGATCGGCTGGTCGAACGTGACGCGCTCCTTCGAGTAGTCGCAAGCGTGCTCGAAGGCCGCCCGCGCGACGCCGACGGCGCCGATCGCCGTTCCGGGCCTCGTCGAGTCGAGGGTCTGCATGGCGATCTTGAAGCCGTCGCCCTCGCCACCGAGCCGGTTGGCGGCGGGGATCACAGCGTCGTTCATGGCGAACGCGGACGTGTCCGTCGAGCGTTGGCCCATCTTGTCCAGGTGCTGCTCGATCGTCACGCCCTGCGTGTCCATCGGCACGACGAACGCCGACATCCCGCGGTGGCCGGCGTCGGGATCGGTCTTCGCGAAGACGATCGTCCAGGCGGAGTAGCCCGCGTTCGTGATGAAGGTCTTCGAGCCGTTGAGGACGTACTCGTCGCCGCGGCGCGTCGCCGTCGTCTTGATCCGTGCGACGTCGGAGCCGGCATCCGGCTCGCTCAGCCCGAAGGAGCAGAGGATCGGCTCGTCGAGCAGGGGCGGGAGCCAGGTCCGCTTCTGCTCGTCCGTGCCGGCCGTGATCACCGGTCCTGCGCCGAGCCCGTTGCAGCTGAGCGACGTGCCGATGCCCGAGCAGCCCCAGTTCAGCTCCTCGGCGACCAGCACGCCGTCGAAGAGTCCGAGCTGCGGGCCGCCGTACTCGGCGGGCACGTGCAGGTTCATCAGGCCGACTGCGTGGGCCTTCTCGACCACGTCGGCGGGATGGGTCATGTGGACGTCGTACTCGGCGGCCCTGGGGCGGATCTCCTTCTCCGCGAAGTCGTGCGCCAGCTCGCGCAGCGCGCGCTGCTCGTCGGTCAGGGAAAAGGACACACCCGCCGCAACACCGGGTTCTGCAGCAGAGCGTTCGGCGATCGACATCTCTGGCTCCTGGGCTCGATTGACCGGTCAGTCAATGGTACGAAGCGAGCCGAGACTGCGCAAGGCGCCGGGGGCCGGCCGGGGCTCTGGCTCCGGCGCCGTCGGCTCGGCCGTCCTCCCCAGCAGCGCCGCCCCGGAGACGACGGCCGCGAACGCCGCCACGCGCAGAACACCGAAGGCTCCGCCCGGCAGACCTTCGTGGAAGACGACGGTTCCGGCCAGGATCGGCAGGGCGTTGGTGAGCAGGGTGGCGACACCGGCGGTCGCGAGCGCACTGCCCCGCTGGAAGCCGAGCTGGAGCGCGACGAACGCCAGCCCGTGACAGACGAGCACGGCGGCGACGAAGGCAAGCACCGCCAGCCCACCGGCGACCGCGGCCTTGGTCGCGACGTCGCCGGCCGCGTAGAGCACGCCGGCGGAGACCCCGAAGCCGACGCCGCCCGGCAGACGGACGGCGGCGAGCAGCGCAGCTGCGCACGACACGCCGATCCAGGCGCCGACGATCGCCGGATCGCCGTGCCTCCCCCCGGTCGCCTGGCCGGCGAGCGAGATCCCCAGCAGCACGAGCCCGCCGACCGCTGCGCCGACGCCGACCCACTCCCGGCGCGCGAGGCTCGTTCCGGTCGTCCGTTGGACCAGCAGCGCCAGCAGGCCGATGCCGCCCGCCGAGGTCGCCTGGACGAGCGAGAGCGGCGCCAGCGCGAGCGCCGCGACGTACAAGGCCCAGCCAACGAGGCCGACCGCGAAGCCGGCGAGCCACCGGAGGTTCGAGAAGAGCAGCCGGAGGGAGTGGACAGGAAGGCGGACGCTGAGCGGGGGCAGCCCGGACGCGGCACCGTGCTGGGTGAAGAAGCCCCAGTTCAGCGCTGCGGCCGAGGCGAGCGCCAGCGTCAGGCCCGCGCCGAGCGAGGCGCTCACCTGCGGTCGCGGCCGCTGAAGGGCAGATACGCCTCGGCCGCGAGCGCGGCGAGCCCGACACGCGGCAGGTCGCGTCGGCGCTCGTAGACGAGGAAGCGGCGTTCCCAGCTGGGGAAGAACTTGCGGTTGAAGACGAGCAGGTTGTCGAGCTGGAAGTGGCCCTTGAGCGCCAGCAGCGCCCGCCGCTCGACGCGCTGGGCGCGTGACAGTTCCGCCTCCGGTGTGAGCAGGGCCGCGAACGGGGCGAAGTTGAGCGAGACGCGCTCGTAGCCGTGCGCCTGAGCCCAGTCGACCGTCTCGACCACCAGCCACTCGTTGAATCCGTTCGGCGTCGTACGCAGGCGGGGCATGGACGACAGCGAGAGCGCCGATCCGGCCGGTGAGAGCGCGAAGTGCAGGAACCCTTCGGGTTGCCCGCCGGGTCCGCAGCCGATCACGAACAGAGCGTCCTCGTCCTCGAGCCGGAACAGGCCGTCGAGCGCCATCGCGAAGCCCCGCGACGGAGCCGAGCCCCGCCACTCGCCCGCGATCCACTCGAGCCGGCCGCGCAGCTCCGGCCCGATCTCGCGCGGGTGGAGCGCTTCGGCCGTGTAGCCGGCCGCAGCTAGGCGATGGACCGATTGCCGCACCTTGCGGATCGCGCGGCCCTCCAGCGAGAACGGCGCGACCTCGAGCACCGCCTCGTCCCCGTGGTACAGGGCGTGCAGCCCGTATGCGCGGTAGACCTCGAGGCAGTGCTCGCAGGCCCCGAGGATGACGATCCGCCAGTCGCGCTCGCGGGCGAACGAGATGAACTGCGCGACGAGCCGGTCGATCGCGGTCCGCGGGCCGATCGGATCGCCCGAGACCACCGCCACACCGCCGACCACCCGGTAGGCGAGGAAGACGCCGCCGTCCTCGCTGAAGAAGTACGACTTGTCGGCTCGGAGCGCGAAGGGTGCAAGCGTGTCGGCGCCCCAGGCCGCGACCAGCGAACGCGCCGCCGTGCGCTCGCGCTCCTGCTCGCGGTGGCGATAGCGCCACGGAGCGAGCCAGGAGGTGAGCAGCCACGCGGCCCCCGCCAGGCCAAGGATGAAGACCGAGACCGGGAACCACTCGCCGAACGAGTCGCCGACATGGGCGGAGCCGCCGAGCGACAGCCCCGCGAGCGAGCGGCCGGTCTCGCGCACGACGAAGCCGAGGGTGTACGGCTGGTCGGCCGAGATCCGGTTGATCCAGAGCGCGGCGGCGGCGTAGGCGGCGATTGCGGCGACCGCCACGGCCGCGCGGGCGGCGAGGCGGGGGCTCGCCGTCGGATCCCCGCGGGCGGTGAAAGCCTGCCTCCGGGCAACGAGGGCGACCGCCACGAAGGCGGCGAACGCGGCGCCGCCGTCGAACCCGTGCAGGACGTGGAGCGCAGCGAGCCCGAGCAGCAGCCCGACCGCGAGCCGCTGCGCGCGCCGCTTTCTCCGCGCGAGGCCGCGCGCGACCAGCATCAGCGCGAGGCCGAGCGGTGCGACGAGCGCGCTCGCGAGCGGATGGACGCGCTCCGGCGTCAGCGTCTGCAGCAGGGTGTCGGGCCGCTCCGGCAGCACCGCGTCGATCACTCCGACCAGGCCGGTGACGGCCACCGCGGCCGCGAGCAGCAGGGGCGCGCGCGGGCTCGCCGTGCTGCGCGGCCGGCCGAGCAGCGCGCCGCCCAGTCCGGCGAGCACCGCAGGCAGGTAGACGGCGCGCAGCGACGCGGCGGCGGCGAAGGCGTCGTGCGCCTCGATCTGGCGAACGGTGAGGAGCGCGACGCCGGCGGCCAGGTACCCCCAGAGCCCGACACCGAGCGCGAGCAGCGCGGCCGCCGTCAGGCGTTCGGTGCCGAGCGCCCGCGCGACCAGGCCGAGCAGGAGGCCCGCCGCAAGCCACACCGCGACGAACAGGACGAGCGAGGTGGAGTCACGTCGGGCCAGCTCGTCGAGCGGGAGCGCGTCGCCGATCCGCGGCCGGAGGTCTCCGGCCGACCGCAGCAGGTAGAGCCAGCCGGAGGCGGCGACCGTCACCGCCAGGCACGCGAGCGGCCCGGCGGCCAGGCTCGCCACACGGAGGGCGGCCCTCATGCCAGGTGCCTCGCGGCCGCGAGCAGCGCGACGGCGGCGTTGCCGCGCCACAGCGCCCAGTTGTGCCCGCCGCGGCGGACGAGGAAGCGATGTGGGATGCCGAGGCGTCGCAGGTCGGCGGCGAACTCCCGGTTCTGTCCGAGCAGGCGGTCGTCGGAGCCGGAGTAGAACCAGAAGCGCGTCCCGGCCGCGTGCAGCGCCGGTGCAGCGCGATCGATCTGGAGCAGCGGGCTGTTCGCCGCGAGGCGGGCCTGGTTGCGCCCGAAGATCGACCGGATCGGATCGGCCTGCTCGTAGCCCGACCAGCTCTCCACCACCCGGAACTCGCGCGGGTGGTGGAGGGCGATGTCGATCGCGCCGTAGCCGCCCTCGGACAGGCCGCCGATCGCCCGCGCCGCGCCGGTCGGAATCGTCCGGTAGCGGGCGTCGACCGCACGGACGAGGTCGCGGGAAACGAACGTCGCCCACCCCTCCCCCGGGCGCACGCCGTCGACCCACTCCTTGTCGGTGAACGTCCCAGTCGACCCGAACGGCATGACCAGGATCACGGGCCGGATCCGCCGGCGTGCGACCAGGATGTCCTCGACCACGCCCATGCGGACGGTTTCGAGGAACGCTCCGGGCCGGCCGGGGAAGCCGTGCAGGAGGTAGAAGACGGGGTAGCGCCGGTGCGGGGAGCGGAAGTAGCCCGGCGGTAGGTAGACGTCGACGGGCTGGCGGCGGCCGCCGAGCGCGGGGCTTGCCACGTAGAGCCGTTCCGCGACGCCCTTCGACGAGACGAAGCCCGGGTCGGTCGGCGCGGGGAAGCCGCGGTAGAGCCAGAAGCCACGGGCATAGCGGTAGAGGCCGAGTGCGCCGACCGCGACGAAGAACGCGACCAGACAGGCGGCGGCGATCGCTCTACCGGGGAGCACTCCGGTGCGGACAGTCTCTTGGCTCGGGCCCGCCATCGCTTCCTCGGGACCGTTTATAGGCCGGTCGCGTTAACCCCGGGTTGTGCCTCGTTAAGCCTCGAAGAAGATCCGGTTACGCCGCGCCGGCGGCCCGCCCCGGGCCGGTATCACGTCAGGGTGATCGCAGCCGTGCTCGCCGCGCTCGCCCTCGCCGCCGGCGTCCACGGCCGCACCACGGAGGGGTCGTTCCACTCGCGGGCCCTCGGCGGAACGCTCCCGTTCACGGTCTACCTGCCGCCGGGCTACGCGACCACGCACCGTCGCTACCCGGTGATCTACTTCCTCCACGGGCTGCCCGCGTCGCCGTACGCCTACCGCGGGATCGGCTTCATCACCCGCGCACTCGATGCTCTCGGGCGGCCGGCGATCGTGATCGCGCCGCGGGGCGCGCGCGACGGCGACAGCGACCCCGAGTACCTCGACTGGGGCACCGGCCGGAACTGGGAGACCGCGATCGCCCAGGAGCTGCCGCGCTACGTCGACGCGCACTACCGGACGATCCGCGACCGTCGCGGCCGCGCGCTGGTGGGCCTGTCCGCCGGCGGGTACGGGGCCGTGCTGCTCGCGATCCACCACCTCGACGACTTCTCGGTGATCGAGTCGTGGAGCGGCTATTTCCGGCCGACCAACCCGGCGGGCACCGCCGTGATCCCGCACACGCCGGCCCAGAGCGCCCACGCCCTGATCCCGGGCCTCCGGGCGGACGAGCGGAAGCGGCCGACCTTCTTCGCCTTCTACGTCGGCGCCGGCGACAAGCGGTTCCGTGCGGAGAACGAACAGCTCGACCGCGAGCTCCGCGCGGCCGGCGTGCCGCACGTCTTCCGGATCTATCCCGGAGCCCACGACCAGACGGTCTGGAGCGCGCACGCCGGTACCTGGCTCTCGCTCGCGCTCGACCACCTCCGGCGCCCGGCGGGCGAATGACGGGCCGCGTCGCAGCGGCGCTCGCGGGGCTGGCGCTGGCGGGCGGGATGCACGGTGCCGCTCTTCCGGCCGGCTTCCACCAGATGGCGAGCGGGCCGGACGGAGGCGTCGTCATCCAGGGGTGGATCCGGAACTCGGTCGAGCCGCGGTTCTTCCGCCCGACCGTCGTCTACCTGCCGCCCGGCTACGACCCGGCGCGCCGATATCCGGTCGTGTACCTGCTGCAGGGCTTCCCGGGCTCGCCGTACCAGTACGTGGACGGCATCGACCTGCCGTCGTACGCGGATCCGCGAATCTCCGCCGGGACGTTGCCGCCGTTCATCGCGGTGATCCCTCCGGCAGGCATCGACGCGTACCACGGCGACTGGACCGGCGTCTGGGAGCAGTACCTCGTCCACGACGTCGTCCCGTGGGCCGACGCGAACCTGCCGACGATCGCCGATCGCGCGGGACGGACCCTGGCCGGCCTGTCCGCCGGCGGCTACGGCGCCGTCGACATCGGGCTGCGCCATCCGTTCATGTTCTCGACGCTGGAGGCGTGGAGCGGCTATTTCCGTCCGCTCCGCGCCGGAGCGCTCGTGCACGCGAGCCCGGCGGGCATGCACGCCCACGACCCGAGCCTGCTCGTGCGCCGCGAAGCTTCGCTGCTTCACCGCCTGCGGACGCGCATCTTCCTCTCGTGCGGTACCACCCACGACCGGGAGACCGCGGCCGGGACGAAGTCCTTCTCGGTCGAGCTCCGCGCGCTGCACCTCCCGCACCGGCTCTGGCTCGGCCCAGGCGGCCACGACGGCCGCCTCTGGCGCGCCCAGCTGCCCGCGGCACTGGCGTACGCCTTCGCTGCCGGCGGCCTAGACTCCTCGGCGTGGACTTCGAGCTCACCGACGAGCAACGGCTGATCCAGGACACCGTCCGGGCGTTCGTGGACGACCGCGTCCTGCCGGTCGCGGTGCAGAACGACATCGACCACAAGCTCGATCTCGAGCTGATCGAGGGCATGGCCGAGCTGGGCATCCTCGGGATCGTCATCCCCGAGGAGTACGGCGGATCGGGCCTCGACTTCATCGCCGAGGCGCTCGCCTGCGAGGAGATCGAGCGCGGCGAGGCCGCCTTCCGGACGTTGATCTCGGTGCACGTCGGGCTCAACTCGATGTCGTTGCTCAGGTACGGCACCGAGGAGCAGAAGCAGCGCTACCTCGTCCCCCAGGCGAAGGGCGAGAAGCTCGGCTGCTTCGGGCTGACCGAGCCCGGCGCGGGGTCGGACGTCGCGGCGATGCGGACGAACGCGCGCCACGAGGGCGATACCTGGATCCTGAACGGGCAGAAGAACTGGATCTCGTACGCCACGGTCGCCGACCACCAGCTGGTGGTCGCGAAGACCGATCCCGAGGCGGGCCACAAGGGAATGACCGCGTTCGTCGTCGAGCGCGAGTGGCCCGGCGTCACGACCCGCGAGACGGAGAACAAGCTCGGGGTCTGGGCCGGCTCGACAGGCGAGCTCTTCTTCGAGAACGTCGAGGTGCCCGACGAGAACCGGCTCGGCGAGGAAGGCCAGGGCTTCGAGATCGCGATGCACTCGCTCGACCAGGGCCGGTTCACGGTCGCCGCCGGAGCGTGCGGCGTCATCCGCGCCTGCCTCGAGCGCTCCGTCGAGTACGCCCGCGAGCGGGAGACGTTCGGCCAGGCGATCGGCCGCTACCAGTTCGTCCAGGACATGATCGCGAAGATGGTGCTCGGCTACGAGACGTCGAAGCTGCTCGTCATGCAGGCCGCGTGGATGAAGAACGAGCAGAAGCGGAACACGCGCGAGACCTCACTGGCCAAGTGGCATGCGACCGAGTCGGCTCTCGACGCCGCGAACATGGCGATCCAGGTGCACGGCTCGTACGGCTTCTCGGCCGAGTACGGGATCGAGCGGTACTTCCGCAACGCCCGCGCGCCGATCATCTACGAGGGCACCACCCAGATCCACAAGATGCTGCAGGCCGAGCACGCCCTCGGCTATCGCCGCATGAACGGCCACACCGGCGAGATGTCGCCGCTGGTCGCCTGGGGCCCGGCGCTGTCAAGGGTCTGACTCTCTTAGCGTCTGACTCTCTTAGCGTCTGACCCCGAAGGGGTCTGACCCCGCAGGCTGAACTCGCTTCGCCTCTTTGGGGACAGTCCCCTCCGGGGACAGTCCCTAGAAGAGAGGCGAGCGGCTACTCCTCCTCAGGGTCTGACCCCGAAGGGGTCTGACCCCGCAGGCTGAACTCGCCTCGCTTCTTTGGGGACAGTCCCCTCCGGGGACAGTCCCTACTTCCTACTCTTCGCCGTGGAAGTAGTCGAGCTCGGCGTTCTCGTCGAGGATCTTGCCGATCCCGGCGCCCCACAGGCCGACCTTGCCGCTGTCCGGGTAGAAGGCGACGTCTCCCGGCGTGTCCCGGTCGGAGGAGACGACGAGCAGACGCACCGGCTCCCCGGTGTCGTTGCGGATCGAGTGAGCGCCCTCAGGACCGCGCTTGAACAGGACGACGTCGCCCGTCGCCAGGCGACGCTCGCCCTCCGGATCGCGCAGCGTCGGCTCGCCGGCGAGCACGATCAGCAGCTCCTCCTGCACGACGTGCCAGTGGTACGGAAAGGTCTTCTGGCCGGGCGCGAGCTCGTAGAGGCTGGCGCCGATCTGCGTCGCGCCCAGCCTTCGCCCCACGCCGACGTGCTTCCACTGCCAGCCGGGCCGCTCGCGGCCGTCCTCCCAGTCCTCGCCGAACAGGTTGACGCTCGTCACACGCCTCCCGCCGGAGGCTACTTGAAGAGCGCGAGCGAGCGGCGCGGCCGGCCGCCGATCGTGGTGAACGCGCCCCCGGCATAGACGTTCGCCCCGGAGACGGCCAGCGCCCAGCCGGTGTCGTCGGCGTCCGGGTCCCAGGCGGTCGGGGCGCCCGTCGTGGCGTCGAACGACGCCAGGTGGTTGCGCGGCGTCACAGCACCTTGCACGAGGGTGAACGCGCCGCCGGCGTACACCGTCTTCCCGGTCACCGCCAACGCGCGAACGGTGTCGCCCACGTCAGGATTCCAGGCGGTCGCGGCGCCGGTCGTCGTGTCGAAAGCGGCCAGGTGGTTGCGCGTCGTCGCTCCATTCACGCTCGTGAACAAGCCGCCGGCGTACACCGCCTTCGAGGTCGCGGCCAGCGCGTAGACGACGTCGCCCGCATCCGGGTCCCACGCGGTGACAGCGCCCGTGGACGCGTCGAAGGCGGCCAGGCGGTGGCGCGTCGTCGCTGCGTCGACGGTTGCGAACGCGCCGCCCGCGTAGACCACCTTGCCGGAAACGGCCAGCGCCGAGACGTCGTCGTCGGCGTCCGGATCCCAGGCAGTCGCGGCACCGGTCGTCCCCTCGAGGGCGACGAGGTGGTTGCGGCTCGTCCCTCCGTTGACGCTCGTGAAGTGGCCGCCCGCGTACACCGTCTTCCCGGAGACGCCCAGCGCGAGCACGATGCCGTCCGCATTCGGGTCCCACGCGTCGACAGCGCCGGTCGTCGAGTCGAAGGCGGCGAGGAAGTTGCGCGCGGTGGTGACGTCGACGTGGTCGAAGGCACCGCCCGCGTAGACGACTTTGCCCGAGACGGCGAGCGCCTGCACCGTGCCGTTGACCTTTGGCGCCCAGCCGGTGACCGCACCGGTCGCCGTGTCGAAGGCGGCGAGATCGTCGCGCGCGACCCAGTTGGTCCTCGTGAACGACCCGACGGCGCCGACCCCCTTACCCTTGACCGCGAGCGCGGCGATGAAACCGCTGTCCGCGCTCGGGTCCCAGGAAGTGACGGTGCCGTCCTTCGTGCTGAACGCGGCGAGGCGGTTGCGCATCGTCGCCCCGCCGTTCAGGGTCGTGAAGAAGCCGCCGGCGTACAGCGTCTTCCCCGAGAGCGCCAGGGCGAAGACGATGTCGTTCGAGTTGGGATCCCAGTTGGTCGCGGTTCCGGTGGCGGCGTCGAAGGCGGCGAGGTCGTGGCGCGTCACCGCTCCTCCGTTCACGGTGGTGAAGTCCCCGCCGGCGTACACGACCTTTCCGGACACGACGACCGCGTGGACCTGGTCGTTCGTGTCCGGGTTCCAGGCGGTCGCCGTCCCCGTGCCCGTATCGAACGCGGCGAGGTGGTTGCGGGTCGTGCCGCCGTTCACGGTCGTGAAGAGCCCGCCCGCATAGACCGTCTTCCCCGAGACGGCCAGCGAGTAGACGCCGTCGTCGGCGTCCGGGTCCCAGGCGGTGGCGAGGCCGGTGGCAGTCGAGAAGGCGGCGAAGTTGTTGCGGACCGTGCCGCCGTTGACGTTCGTGAACGAGCCGGCGACGAAGATCGTCTTCCCGGACACCGCCAGCGAGCTGACAACGCCGCTCACCTCGGGATCCCAGGCGGTCGCGGTCCCGTCGCTCGCGGAGAGGGCGACGAGGTCGTCGCGATGGGTGCCGCCGTTCACGGTCGAGAAGTTGCCGCCGGCGTAGACCGTCTTCCCGGCAACCGCCAGCGACTCGACGTTGCCGCTCGCATTCGGATCCCAGGCGGGATCGACGGCGCCGGACGCGAGCACGTGCGCCAGGTGGTTGCGCGGCACCCCGCCGACGGTGTTGAAGTCGCCGCCGATGAACCAGCCGCCCTTCCCGTCGGACGCGACTGCCCGGACGGTCTGGTCCGTCTCGGGGAAGCTCCCGTTGGCCGCACCGGAGCCGGCGTCCAGTACGGCGAAGTGCGGCGTGTACGCGCCCGCGTGCGCGAAGTCGCCGCCGACGTACAGCGTCTTCCCCAGGGTGGCGACCGCAAAGACGGTGCCGTCGGTGATCCCAAGCCTCGGCGTGAAGGTGGGCACGGATGTCGCGCCGTCGGACGCCGCGACCACGGCGAGGCACGCAGCCAGTACGGCAGCGACGCCGACTCGCCTGCCCAAGCGTGACGGCCTCACTCGGATCTCCTGCCTCCTTCGACCCGGCCTGCGCGCCGGACCGTATCTCGCAGCGTGGAGGACGTCAATCGTCCGGTCGAGGGGCGTGTCCTAGAGCTCACCCTCCCAGTAGTCGACCGCGTCGCCCAGCCGGAACAGCTTGCCGGGCGGCCAGATGCCGACCTTGTCCGAGTCCGGGTAGACGGCGTAGGCGGGACTCGACCTGGTCGAGAGGATGACGATGCGCGCGGGCTCCTCACGCCGGTTCGTCGTCTTGTGCGCGCCCTCGGGGCCGGCCGGGAAGCACACCGTGTCGCCGGCTTCGACCTCTTCCTCGCCGTCGGGGGTCCGCACGACCACGTGGCCCTCGAGCACGATCAGCCACTCCTCGTCCGACTCGTAGTGGTACGGGCAGACCGACTGTCCCTCGTCCAGCACGTAGACGCTCGCGCCGAGCGCCGAGCCGCCGACGATCGGGCCGAGGCGCGCGTACGGCGTCTCGTACCCGGCCGGGTCGTCGGCGTCGCGGGTCGTCTCGACGTCGAAGACGTTCGCGACCGGCCTCATGGCTCGCCCTCCCAGTAGTCGACCGCCGCCGACCGCGGGAAGTTGAGCCGGTCTTCCTGGTGGGTCCCCCACGGCCCCGGCCGTGCGCCGACCTTGTCGCTGTCCGGGTAGACGACCACCGCAGGCCAGACCTCGTCGGAGAGCATCAGCACCCGTCCCGGCCCGTGCACCGTGTGCGCCCCCTCCGGCGATCCCGGGAAGCAGACGACGTCGCCGGCTCGGAGCTGCTGCTCGCCGTCGGGCGTGCGCAGCGTCGGCGTGCCCGCGACGACGAGCAGCCACTCCTCGACGCCGTGGTGGTAGTGGTACGGGCAGAGCCGCTCGCCTTCCTCGAGCTCGTACACCGCCGCGCCGATCTTCCCGCCGCCGATCGCCTCGTCGACCGCCGCGGCACGCTTCGGGTAGCCGGGGCGGTGCCACTCGTCCTCGGCCTCCAGCTCGTCCGTGAAGAGGTTGAACCGCCGCACGTGCCCATTCTTCCCGAAGCGGTCGGCCCCAGGCTCAGCCGGGCTGGGGCTCGGCGTTGCTGCTGGCTTGCTCGTGCGGGATCAGCGACGCGACCAGCGGGATCGCCAGAAGGATCAGGATCCCGCAGAAAGGCCAGAGCACCTGGTAGCCGTCCGTCGAGTGCAGGTGCGGCTTCGCCAGGTCGATCGCGAGGCCCGCGAGCGGCGCGCCGACGAGCAGGCCAATGCCCTTCGTCGTGGTCGCGAGCCCCGAAAACGTTCCCCGGTGCTGCGCCGGCGTGAGCTTGAACAGCAGGCCCCAGGCAAGCGTCATCACGGTGCCGCCGGCAATCGCGACCAGCACGATGAAGCCGAGGTACCAGTCGTGCCAGGTCTGCGCCAGACCGGCGACCAGGTAGCCGCCGCCGTAGACGAACGACGAGACGAAGATCACACGGGCGAGCCCGAACCGGTCGCCGATCCGTCCGGCGAACAGGGCCGCGATCACATAGCCGGTTCCGACTGCGCCGAGGACCGCAGACGAGATCGCCTTCGACTCGTGCAACCCGACCGTGACATAGAGGAAGACGAAAGTGCGGGCGGCCGCGAAGGAACCCTCCCAGGCGGCGTTGGCGAGCAGGAAGCGCCGCAGGTCGCGCTCGTGCCGGAAGATCCGCCAGCTCTGGGAGATGTACGTGCGGACGCCCTCGAAGACCCGCGAGTGGCCGCCCTCCTCATGCGTCAGGAAGATCGCAGCGCCGCACGCGGCCGTGGTCACGAACGAGGCGACGAGGAACGGCGAGGGACTCCAGACCTTGAGTAGGAGGGTGCCGCCGACGCTGCCGAAGAGCAGGGCGATTCCGCGGAGCTGATGCTGGACTCCTTGCGAGCGGCCGAGGTACTCCCGTGGCACGAGGTCGGGATAGAGCCCGCGATAGGGCGGCTCGTACACGTAGTAGGCGAAGAAGAACGCCAGCACGACCAGAGTGACCGTCCAGATGTTCGGCATGAAGGGCATCATCAGAAGGCAGAAGCCGAGCGGCCCGAGCGCGGCGAGCATGAATGGCCGGCGACGGCCGAGCGGCGTGTGGAACGAGTCACTCCACGGGCCGATCACCGGCGAGACGACGAGGGCGAAGACGCCTTCGGCCCCGAGGATCACGCCGATCAGCGCGGTCGAATCGGTGAACTTGCTGAGGATGAACGGCAGGCAGGTCGCCGTGATCGTCAACGAGAAGGCGAGCCCGAACGCTCCGAGCCCGAGGATCCAAACGGTCGAGCGCCGGAAGGTCAGCGGACCGCCATCCCCTCGCAGACGACGTCGACCACGGTCCGCTCCGCGCGTTCCACGTCGCCGTCGCCGTCCGGCAGCTGGCCGAGGACCCAGCCGGTGAGGATCTCCTCGATTGCGCCGTAGAAGATCCACGCGAGCAGGCGGGGGTCGAGATCGGAGCGGAAGACGCCCTGCTCCTGGCCGCGCGCGACGATCCGCTCGATCGACGTGAACGCTCGGCCGAACTGGTCGGCCTTCGTCTGCACCTGCGGCGTTCGGCCGATCTCGCGGACGAGCACCCGGACGAGATCGGGGTCGCGCCGCCAGGACCGCAGCAGGATGGCGGCCGCGTGGCTCAGCTGCTCGCGCGGCGTCTCGTCGGACTCCTCGATTCCGCGGAACGCTTCGAGCACATCGCCCCAGGCGTCCCGGAATACCGCCTCCAGCACCTCGTCCTTCGACTTGAAGTAGTGGTAGAGGAGCCCGTGGGCGACGCCCGCCTCCTCGGTGATGTCGCCGACCCGGCAGTCGTGGTAGCCGCTGCGCGCGAACACGCGGACGGCGGCGTCGAGGAGCAGCCGGCGTTTCTCCTCCTGCGCGATTGACCGGTCAGTCAAGGCTCGCCCATAGTAAAGAGCGTGCAACCCCTCACAGGAACGCTCGTGGTCGACTTCACCTGGTACCTGCCGGGGCCGTTCGCGAGCCGCGAGCTCGCGCGGCTGGGGGCCCGGGTCGTCCGGATCGAGCCGCCGCAGGGCGATCCGATGCGGCCGACCGCCCCTGCGTGGCACGACGCCGTCAACGCCGGCAAGGAGTCGGTCGTCTGCGACCTGAAGTCCGAGGAGGGGCTGGCGCTGGCCAACGCCCTCTGCGCCCGCGCCGACGTGGTCCTGGAGGGCTTCCGGCCCGGGGTGATCGAGCGGCTCGGGGTGGTCGTGCCCGAGACGGCAGTGCTCTGCTCGATCACAGGCTTCGGGGTCGGGAACCGGCACGAGCAGCGTGCCGGGCACGACGTCAACTACCTGGGCTGGGCGGGCGTGCTGGCCGACACCGCGCCGGCGATGCCGCCCACGCAGGTCGCCGACCTCGCCGCCGGCAGCCTCTCGGCCGCGCTCGAGGTGGTCGCGGCGCTCCTCGAGCGGGAGCGGAACGGACGTGGCGTCCACGTGGTGGTCTCGATGACGCACGGGTCTCACCGCTTCGTCGCCCACCGGCTCGAGGGTCCGCCCGAGCGCCTGCTGACGGGCGGGGCTGCGTGCTACCGGATCTACCCGACCGCGGACGGCCGCTGGCTGACCGTCGGCGCGCTGGAGCCGAAGTTCTGGCAGCGGCTCTGCGAGGTCGTCGGACGCCCGGAGCTGGCGGAGCGTCAGTTCGATCCCGACCAGGAAGCCGTCGCGGTGGCGCTGGCGGAAGCGATCGCCGCGCGGCCCCTCGCCGAGTGGCTCGAGCTCATGGACGGCGAGGACGTCTCGGCCGGGCCGGTCCGGACGATCGAGGAGGCCGCCGCGGAGTTCGCCGGCGAGCCCGCCGCCCGACCCGCCCCCGCGCTGGGCGAGCACACAGAGGCCTGGCGGGCGGAGCTAGGGCTCTAGCCCCAGGGCCGCGGGAAGCCTCCAGAGATCGGGCAACCCCTCCCCACGGCCGCCTTCGCGGTCGACCAGCACCGTTTGCATGCCGAGCGCGGCCGCGCCCTCGATGTCGTCCTCGACCGAGTCGCCGACCATCGCCGCCTCCGCAGGGACGACCCCGATCAGGTCGAGCGCGGCGAGGAAGATCGACCCGTGCGGCTTCGTCCAGCCGTGCGCACGCGAGGCGATCGCGCAGTCGACCTCGAGCCGGTGATGGGCGACGAACTCGGAGATCTCGCGGCCCCCGTTCGAGACGAGTCCGAGCCTCAACCCGAGCGCCCGCAGCCGTCCGAGCACGGGCAGCACGTCGTCGTAGAGGTCGAAGTTCTCGTGTCGCTCCCAGGCCAGCGTCATCTCGATCGCCAGGTCGCGCGCGGCGTCGGCGTCGCCGCCCATCCCGCGGACGATCCGCTCGGTGAACGCGAACCAGAGCTCCTCGTCGTGACGGAGCTCGGGGTGCCGCTCGAGCGTGGCGACCGCAGCCGCCCTCGCCTCCGGGTACCGAGCGGGGTCGAGCGCCAACCCGTACCGCTCGCCCAGCTTGCGGTACCCCTCGGGGCCGAGGTCGGGCCCCGGCCTGGCCAGGGTGAAGTCGACGTCGAAGAGAACGGCGCGCAGGCTCACCTGCCCAGGTTTACCTGGTGCCGGGGACGCGTGCGCGGGTCGATGCTAGGCCGGCTCCGGCTCCGCGTTCGGCGGAATCACCTGCGTCGTCACCTCCGCCGTCCCGCGCAGGTCGTCCCGGGCCTACAGGTAAGTCGGCGCGCGGAATCTCCCCGCGGGCGTAGCGAGCGTCGAGCGCCGCCAGCGCCTCACTCGTCGCAGGCGTCGGAGCGGCGACTGCCTGCGCAGCAACAGGCTGCGAGGTACGTCTGCGGTGGTAGGCGTCGATGGCGAGCGAAGCGATCGCGAGCAGGAGCAACACGAGCACGAGCGCGAAGATCACCCAGGCAAGCGTGCCAGGCCCACCGCCGCCGACCTGGTCGGCAACGAAAGGGAGTGCCGCCACCGCGGAAGCCGTCGGGAGGCATGAGGTTCGGTCGGATGTCCATGCCGCGAATCTAGGCACCGCGCCTGAGAACACGCTGAGAGGAACCTAAGAATCGTCGCCGCTGCCGACATGGCGGCAGCGGCTCGATACGGCCCAAGGGTGCGCGGGCATCGGGATCGCAATCACAGTCGCCGGCTCCGAGAGCAATCCGACCTGATCGTCGGCTCGCAAGGAGGGGGCCCGCGGGGGAACCAGGGGTTCTGCCCACGCGCTTCGCGCGTGAGGCAGGGCGCCGGTCGCGCGAGAACAAAATCGTCGCGACCGGCTTTCCCCGCGTAATCGGGGTGCCCGGATTTGAACCGGGGACCTCTCCGACCCGAACGGAGCGCGCTACCAGGCTGCGCCACACCCCGAGGCGGGATACAGGGTATCCGAGCGGCTGACACAATCGCTCTCCGATGGCGCGGCGCGACGAGATCCTCGAGTACGCGGCGGAGCTGCTCGACCTGGACTCGTTCAGCGACTACGGGCCGCAGGGCATGCAGGTGGCCGGGGCCGCGGACGTTTCGAAGATCGTGTGCGCCGTTTCGTCGTCGCTCGAGCTGTTCGAGCGCGCGGCCGCCGCGGGCGCTCAGCTCGTGGTCGTGCATCATGGGCTGCTCTGGGACGGCGAGCCGCGCGTGATCGACGCACGGATGCGGCGGCGGCTGGAGGCGTTGTTCGAGGCCGACCTGACGCTCGCCGGGTACCACCTCGCGCTCGACGCCCATCCGGAGGTCGGCAACAACGCGCTCCTGGCGGGCGAGCTCGGGCTCGAGGTCGAAGGACCAGTCGCCGGGATCGGCGTGGGCGGCCGGCTCCCGGTCCCGGAGCCCGTCGACGGGTTCCTCGCGCGTGTCCGCGAGCGGATCTCGCCCGATCCGCTGGTGTTCGAGGACGGTCCACGGGGAGGTCCGGCGGGTCGCGATCGTCTCCGGCGGCGGCGGCCGGTACCTCGCGGAGGCTGCGGCGATGGGCTACGACCTGTTCCTCACGGGTGAGCCGGAGGAGCCGAGCCTCCACCTCGCCCGCGAGCTCGGGATCACGTTCGTCGCCGCCGGCCACTACGCCACCGAGCGGCTCGGCGTGCAGGCGCTCGCGGCGCGACTCGCGGAGCGCTTCGGCGTGGAGTGGGAGTTCGTCGAGCTGCGCAACCCCGTTTGACAGCGGCTGGAAATTCTCTCGGCCGCGAGGCGTTTGAGCCCGTCGGTCCGGGGGAGTATTCTGAAGGAGACATGCTTTGCTCGGAGGAGCGGGACCTCTGATCTCCCGCACCGACAACCGGAAGGCTTTCATCGAGCCCATCGGCCCAGCGTCAATCGACAGCTGTGCGCCGGTGGGTTCTTCGTATCTACGGAACCGGGGACAGGAAACGGAACCGGGGACAGGAAACGGAACCGGGGACAGGCCCGTCGGGCCAGTCCCTCTCCGTGCTCATCGACTGGGCCAGTCCCTCTCCGTGCTCATCGACTGGGCCAGTCCCTCTCTGTGCTCATCATCGGGGAAGGAGCGTCATGCCGAACCATCTAACGCCTGAGGAGCTGTCGAAGGAGCTCGGGATCGACCGCACGGAAGTGATCCGTGTCTGCGTGCAGGAAGGCGTCCCGATCTACCAGGGCAAGATCGACAAGAGCCTGTTCGCGGCGCAGCTCCAGGCGATCGGCGCGACGCCCGCAAAGCACTAGGCCCCCGCGGAACCCGCGGGACTCTCTCGCGGGCTGTTCTTCGCCCGCCCGCTCCGCCCGCTCCGCCCACAACGGCGCCGGATCACGCATCAGCGGCCGAATCCCGTGGACGTGGGCGCCGCAGAATTCCTGCGCGTCGGCTTCTCGAGACACGGGCAGAAGCGTCACTACGGGGGTCAGACCCCGGTTCGAAAGCGCAACGATTCATCCACCGACGGCGCAAACTCCCTGCTCGTTCGGTGGTCGAGGCACTGTGGACGAATCGCCACGAAGGCGTATGGGTAGGGGTATAAGACCCCCTACAGGAGCGTGACAATCCGTCCACAGGCAGTCAGTCGACACCGTCCCGGTAGTCGACGGCATCCTCGCCCCCTCATCGCAGAGGAGGTCGATCCGCTCAGCGCTTGGAGGCCGCGCGCTTCGCCCGCGGCTTCGCGGCCGGCAGTTCGTCCTCCGCCGGCGTCTTCCGCCGCTTCGCGTCCGCGACGCTCTGCTTGAGCGCGGCCATCATGTCGATCACCGGAGCTTCCTCGATCTCCTCCGGCTCCTCGATCGGCTGGCCGGCGAGCTTCGCCTCCAGCATCTTGCGCAAATCCTGGCGATACTCGCTGGTCAGCTGCTCGCGCGGGTCGAACTCGCCGACGAGGCTGTCGACCAGCTGGCGCGCGAGATCGAGCTCGGCCTTCTTCGGCGCCTGGCCGTCCCCGGCGGCCTCGTCGATCTCGGCCTGCGAGTAGACGTCCTCGGCGACGAACAGGGTCTCCAGCACGAGCGCGTCGCCCTTCGGCCGGATCAGGCAGAGCTTCTCCTTGCCGGACAGGACGAAACGCCCGATCGCTCCGACGCCCTCGTCCGCGAGCACGGTGCGCAGCAGGACGTACGGTCGCAGCGCGGCTGCGGCGGCCGCAGGCACGAGGAGGTACGTGCGGTCGAAATAGACGGGGTCGACCTCGTCGAGCGGGACGAACCGCTCGATGTCGATCGAGCGGGAGGTGTTCTGCCGCTCGATCGCCTCCAGATCCGAGTCGTCGACGATCACGAACTGCCCTTTCGCCACCTCCCAGCCCCGCACGATCTCGTCGCTCTCGACCTCGCGCTCGTGCACCGGGCACCAGCGGCGGTTCTTGATCGGCGTCTTGCACTCGGCGTGCAGCTGCCGGAACGAGACGTCGGAGGCGCGCGCCGACGGCTTCGTCGCCGGCGCCAGCCCGACGGGAATCGTGACCAGGCTGAAGCTGATCGATCCGTTCCAGGTCGTCCGCATAGGAGCACTTGGAATTCTAGGCGTGGACCGCGTTCCCTTCCGCGGACTACCCTTCGCGCCGTGGCCGCAACGAGGACGATCGGCGCGCTCTGGCGGGACGCTGTCGCGCGCGCGTCGGCCCGGCCGCCCTACCTGGCCGAGCGCGACGGGGCCTGGGTGGAGGTCTCGTGGCCCGAGACGGCCCGGCGGGTCGACGACCTCGCGAACGGGCTCCTCGCGCTCGGGGTGAAGAAGGGCGACGCGTTCTCGATCCTCGCTTCGACCACCCTCGAGTGGTGCCTGTTCGACTTCGCCCTCGGCCTGATCGGCGCGATCGGCGCCCCGGTGTACGCGAACAGCTCGCCCCGCGACGCCGCCTACGTGCTCGGCCACTCGGAGGCGGTCGGCGTGCTCGTCGAGGATCCGGAGCAGCTGGCGAAGGTCGAGTCGGTGCGGAGCGAGCTCCCCGGCCTCCGCCACGTTCTCACCTTCGCCGGCCTCACCGAGCTGGAGGCGCGCGGCCGCGAGCACGCCGCCGCCCATCCGGAGGCTCTCGCCGCAGCCGAGGCGGCGGTCGACGAGGACGATCTCTTCACCTACATCTACACCTCGGGGACGACCGGGCCGCCGAAGGGCTGCATGATCCGACACCGGAACTACTACGCGATGGCGGCGGTGGTCGACCGGATGCCGAACAGCTTCGTCGGCCCGGAGGACACGCTGCTCCTCTATCTCCCGCTGGCGCACAACTACGGCCGCCTGATCCACCTGCAGGCGCGCTACGTCGGCTACACGCTCGCCCTGTGCAGCGACCCGCTCCGCGTGGGCGAGGCACTCACCGCCGTCCGCCCGACCACGTTCCCGAGCGTGCCGCGGGTCTACGAGAAGGTGCACACCGCCGTCGTCTCCGGCCTGGACGACGCCAGCGGGCCGAAGCGCGCGGTCGGACACTGGGCGCTCCGCGTGGGGCGGGAGGTCAGCCGCCGGCGCCAGGCAGGCGGGCCGATCCCACGCGGGCTCGCGCTCCGCCACCGACTCGCCGACCGGCTCGTCTACTCGAAGGTGAAGGCGCGGCTCGGCGGCCGGGTGAGGCTCGCGAACTCCGGCGGCGCACCGCTCTCGCGCGAGGTGATGGAGCTCTTCGCCGCCTTCGACCTGCCGATCTACGAGGGCTACGGCCTGACCGAGTGCACGACCGCCGCCTCCGTCAACCGTCCCGACGCGTACAGGTTCGGCACCGTCGGCAAGCCGCTTCCCGGCGTCGAGGTGAGGCTCGCCGAGGACGGCGAGCTCGAGCTGCGCAGCGAGACCGTCTTCGCCGGCTACCTGAAGGATCCCGAGGCGACCCGCGAGGTGCTCCGCGACGACGGCTGGCTGCGCACCGGCGACATCGCCGAGATCGACGAGGACGGGTTCATCACGATCACCGACCGCAAGAAGGACATCCTCGTCACCGCAGGCGGCAAGAACGTCGCGCCACAGAACCTCGAGAACGACCTCAAGGCCTCGAGGTACGTCTCGCAGGCGATCGTGCTCGGCGACCGCCGTCCCTACGTCGCCGCGCTGCTCACGCTCGACCGGGAAGAGATCGCGAAGTGGCGGGCCGACGGCGGCAAGGACGAGGCCGCGCTCGTCCAGGGCATCGTCGACGACGTGAACGAGCACCGCTCACGGTACGAGCAGATCAAGCGCTTCGAGGTGCTCCCGCGCGACTTCTCAGCCGAGGCTGGGGAGATCACACCGACGCTGAAGCTCAGGCGCGGCGTCGTGCAGGAGCACTTCGCGGAGGCGATAGAACGCCTTTACGCGAGCGCGGCTACGTGATGCGGCGTGCCCCCACGTAGGTCGCGGCGTACCACGAGTCGTTCAGGCTGGAGATCTTGACCACGTCGCCCGTGTGCGGGGCATGGATGAACTGGCCGTTGCCGATGTAGATCCCGACGTGGCCGAGCCCGTCGAAGAAGACCAGGTCCCCGGGCTCGAGCTGGTCGCGGGAGACAGGGACGCCGTAGTTGTACTGGTCGGCCGCGTGGTGCGGCAGCGAGACGCCGACCTGCGAGTAGACGAACATCACGAGGCCCGAGCAGTCGAAGCCGCCCGGTGAGGAGCCGCCCCACACGTAGGGCGTGCCCAGGTACTGCATGGCGATCCCGACGACGCCGCCGTACTGGGACGGCGGGGCGACCGTGACCTGGCCGTCAGGCGACACAGCGGAGGCGCCGACGACGTCCTGCTCCTGCGCCTGCTGCACGGCGGCGTGCTGCGCTGCGAGCTGGGCCTGCAGCCGCGCCCTCGCCTCGGCTGCGAGCCGAGCCTGACGGGCTTCCTCCTCGCGCTGGAGCCGCGCGATCTCGCCGTGGATCGAGCCGAGCAGCTGCTGGCGCTCCGCCAGGCCCGATTCGATCTGCTGCTTGGCGGCCACGCGCTCGGACACGACCTGCTCCTGACGCGCGTGGGCGGTCTTCAGCTGCGCGGCCCGGACGGTGACGTCGTGCTTGAACGTCTTCACCTCGCCGACCACCTGCGAGTCCTGTGACGCGACGCTGTTCACGGTGTCGACCCGGTCGAGGAACTCGCCGATCGAGTTCGAGCCGAGCAGGATCGCCAGCGTCGAGTCGTCCTGGCTGTCGGTGTACATCGACCGCAGGCGGGTCCCGAGGCGACGCTGCGACACGTACAGGTTGTGCTTCGCGATCGCCAGCTCGCGGCCGTTCAGCGCGCGCTCGCGCTCGATCGCGGCCAGCTGGTCGGTCGCTCCGTTGTACGCCTCGATCGCCTTCTCCATCTGGACGTCGAGGGAGTGGATCTCGCCGAGGACGCGCTCGGCCTCGGCCCGCTTCGCGGCGATCTGAGGCGGCTCGGCCGTCGCCGCCTGGGCAGCCAGGAGGACCGCTATGAGCGCTACTAGTACGAAGGTTGCCTGCCGTCTGTGGGCGCGCGAGGCGATACCCCACACCACTCTCGACAGGCGCACCGGGAGGGGCCGGTACGTCACGAAGTCAGCACCCTAGCAGGGGGTCCGGACGCAGGCAACCAGGAAGAGGCAGCAAAATGCGCCAAAAGTGGCGCAAAATAGGCCGAATGGCCTAGCGGCCCAGTGGGCGAGGGTGTGGTACGGTCGGGCGGCACGTGCAGGCGAGATGTCACAAACTCCCTCGTTTTCTCGCGGTGCTCGTCGGTTTCCTGCTGATCCTCGGGGCGCCCGCGACCCTGCCGGCGCAAGGCCCCGGAGTGCAGGGTCTCCAGCAGAAGCAGACGGCGCTCGCGGCCGAATCGCGGGCCGCGGTCGTGCAGCTCTACGGGCTCGAGAGCCGGCTGGCCCAGGCCCGTTCGGATCTGAGCCGCGTCCAGGCGCGCGCCGACGCGCTGGGCCGCGAGCAGGCGAGCGTCCGGCAGCGCGTCCGGGCGGCGAAGCGGACGACGATGGCCGCGGAGCAGCGCCTCGGCGACCAGCTTAGGTACCTCTACGAGCAGGGCGAGCCCGACCCGATCGCGGTCGTGCTCGGCGCGACCTCGCTCGAGCAGGCGATCGACGGGCTCGACGCGGTGCACCGGGCCGGCCGGGTGACGCAATCGGTGCTCGAGCAGGCGCACGTCGCCCGCAGCCGCCTGGCCGTCGTCCAGCGCCAGCTGACCCGTCAGGTGGCGCGGACGAACGAGACGCGGGCGCGCCTCGCCGAGACGGCGACCGGGCTCGAGCAGGCACGCGCCGAGCGGAGCGCGTACATCGCCGGACTGCAGCGGGAGCAGCAGCTGACCGCGACCCAGATCTCGAGGCTCGAGGCGCAGGCGCAGGAAGCGCGGCAGCGCGCGCAGGTGGTCACCCGGTCGGCGACCACCGAGCCGGCGGCTGGGGCCTCGGCCCCGGCCCGGCCGTCCGACCAGCCCGCGACGACCTCCGCCTCGGCCCCGGCCGAGCCGCCGCCCGCCCCGGTCGACTCCGTCGCCTCGGCTCCGCTGGCCGCCCCCACCGCCGCTCCGCCCCCGCCGAAGCCCGGTGGGACGATGACCGTCTACGCGACGGGCTACTGCCTGAAGGGCTCGACCGCGACCGGCCTGCCGGTCGGCCCCGGGATCGTCGCCACCGATCCCTCGGTGATCCCGCTGGGAACGCGCATGACGATCCCGGGCTACGGCGAAGGCGTGGCCGCCGACACCGGCGGAGCCGTCCAGGGAGCCCGGATCGACGTCTGGTTCAAGTCCTGCGCCGACGCGTCCGCTTTCGGGCGCACCGTCACGATCACGTTCCACTGAACGCCCGCGGCGGCGAAAAAACAGACTTCACGCCTGTAGCCGTTTAAGATGCTGTCGTGCGGCGTCCGGGGGGAACTTGGCCGATCTGGTAAACGGCACACCCGAAGCGGTTCGGGTGGTGCTGGTGGACGACCACGACCTCTTCCGGACCGGGCTGCGCAACCTCCTGGAGGAGCAGCAGGGCGTCCTGGTGCTCGGCGAGGCGGCGGACGGCCTCGAGGCGGTGCAGCTCGTCCGCGAGGCTGCGCCGGACGTGGTCGTCATGGACCTGAACATGCCGAAGATGAGCGGCGTCGAGGCGACGAAGCACATCACCGCCCAGTCGCCGCTGACCAGGGTGATCGTCCTGACGATCTCGGATCAGGACGCCGACGTCATGGACGCGATCGTCGCCGGCGCCTGTGGCTACCTGCTCAAGGACGCGTCGATCGAGAGCGTCGTCTCCGCCATCCGCTCAGCCGCGGTCGGCGCCTCGCTGATCTCGCCGACGATCGCGTCGAAGGTGCTCCAGCGAGTCCGGTCGACGACGGCCGACACCGAGATGGCGAACGCGATCCGCGCGGAGCTCTCCGACCGGGAGCTCGAGGTCCTGAAGCTGATCGCGAACGGAAAGGACAACGCACAGATCGCCGCGGAGCTCGTGATCAGCCCCAAGACGGTCAAGAACCACATCTCGAACATCCTGATGAAGCTCCAGATCCAGAACCGGATCCAGGCGGCCGTCTACGCGGTCCGGAGCGGCCTCGCCTAGCCGGAGCTCGGTCTAGGCGATCCGGAGACCACGCACCCGGGCGGCGAGCTCGTCGAGCGCCCTTCGCAGCTGCTCGATCTCGCCGTCGACACGGGCGATCCCCTGCGCGAGCGCCGCGATCTCGACGACCTCGTCGCCCCCGGAAGCCGGTCCGAGTCTCGTCGCATGCTGCTCGAGCCTGCTCCGCAGCCTGAGGCGCTCGCCCTCGGCGCGGAGAACCAACGCGTAACCGTCCGTGAGCACGCGCTCGGCGTCCTCGATCGGCGGCGACGGCGCGTCGCGCAGCCGCCGGACGTCGTCCAGCACGGCCGCTGAATCGGAACCCTTCCCCACCATCCATTCCGATTATCCGGCCCGCTTCGCGCGCCCTCCATGGGCCGGGCGTCCTATCTTTCCCACCGATGAGTCCCAGGGCCTCGATTCGCGTCCTCCTCGCTGCCGCCTTCGCAGCGATGCTCCTGGCCCAGCCGGCCGGGGCAGCCTCCCTGCGCGCACGCCTGCACGCTGCGCTCTCAGGCTTCACCGGGCCGGGCACCGCGGCGCTCGCCGTCGATCTCGGCACCGGCCGGGTCGTGTACGCGCACAACGTCCAGACCGCCCTCCTTCCCGCCTCGAACGAGAAGCTCGTCGTCACCTACGCGGCGCTCGAGGCGCTCGGCCCGGCATTCCGGATGCAGACCTCGGTGCTGGGCGAGGGCAGGCTCGGTGCGGCCGGCGTCTGGACCGGGAATCTGGTCCTGAAAGGCGGCGGAGACCCGACCCTCGATCGGGCCGGGCTCGCCCGCCTCGCCGAGGAGGTCCGCGCCGCCGGCGTCCGTCGCGTGACCGGCGGCCTGGTCGCCGACGCGTCGTGGTTCGACTCGAGGCGGTCCGGGCCGGGGTGGAAGGCCGGCTTCGTCCCGTTCGAGTCGCAGGCGCTCTCGGCGCTTGCGATCGAAGGAGTTGCGGACGCGGCCGGCACCGCCCGCCTGTTCCGCGGGGCACTCGCGCGCGCAGGGGTCCAGGTGGCGGGCGGGACGAAGATCGCCCGGGCCGGCGGCTGGCCGCTCGCCGTGCACTGGTCGCCGCCGCTCGCCGAGATCCTGCGCCACATGGACGTCGTCAGCGACAACTTCACCGCCGAGCTGGTGCTCAAGCAGCTCGGCGCGGTCGTCGCCGGGGAAGGGACGACGGCCGCGGGAGCCGAGGTCGTCCGCTCGGTGCTGGCCGCACACGCGGTCCCGCTCGCAGGTGTTCGGATCGCCGACGGCTCCGGCCTGTCCAGCCTCGACCGGATGACCCCGAAGGCGCTGGTGACGATCCTCCAGCGCGGCTGGGCCGACCGCGAGATCCGCTCGGTGCTGTTCGGCGTCCTGCCGGTCTCCGGCCGTGACGGCACGCTGGAGGACCGGATGAGCCGCCCGCCGGCGCGAGGGAACGTCCGCGCAAAGACAGGAACGCTGAACGGCGTCTCGGCCCTCTCGGGCTACGTCCGCGAGCGGTTCGCCTTCGCGGTCCTCGTCAACACGCCGGGCCTCTCGACCTACGCCGCCCATGCCGCGCAGGATCGCTTCGCGACGGTGCTAGCTCAGCAGCGCTAGAAGGTCGGCCTCGGTCAGGAGCGGCACGCCCTCCCGCTGGGCCTTCGTCAGCTTCGAGGCGCCGGGCTCCTCGCCCACGACCAGGCCGGTGGTCTTCTTCGAGACCGAGCCGGTCACCTTGGCGCCCTTCGCCTCCAGGGCGGCCGTCGCCTCCTCGCGGCTCATCGACTCGAGCGTGCCGGTGACCACGTACGTCGAGCCGGTCAGCGGCCCTTCGGCCGGGCGGTCCTCCTCGCCGACCTCGAACCGCAGGCCGAGCCCGCGGAGCTCCTGGACGAGCGCACGGTTCTGCTCGTCGGCGAACCACTCGACGACGATCTCCGCGCGGTCCGGCCCGTAGCCGTCGACTTCCGCCACCTCCTCCTGCGCCGCCGCCGTCAGTCGGTCGACGTCGCCGAAGTGCCGGGCGAGGTTCTGGGCGAGCACCCAGCCGACGCCCGGGATGTTGAGGCCGAGGAGGACGCGGGAGAACGGCACCTGCCTGGAGCGCTGGACCGCCTCGATCGCGGCGGTCGCCGAGATCTCGGCGAAGCCCTCGAGCTCGAGCAACTGCTCCTTCGTCAAGCGGTAGAGATCGGGCAACGACCGGACGAGCCCCTTGTCCCAGAGGATGCGGATCGTCTGCTCGCCGACGCCGTCGATGTCCGCGATGCCGGTCCAGTTGATCAGCGTCTCCAGACCGCGCGAGGGGCAGGCGCGGTTCGGGCAGCGGTGCATCACCTCGCCCTCGGGCTTGATCACGTCGGTGCCGCAGAGCGGGCACTGCTTCGGCATCCGGAACTTCTTCGTGCCGGATCGGTGCGGCCCGGCGGGGCCGACGATCTGGGGGATCACGTCGCCGGCGCGCTGGACGATCACGTCGTCGCCCTCGCGGATCTGCTTGCGGTTGATGTCCTCCTCGTTGTGGAGTGTCGCGCGCGTGACGGTGACGCCGCCGACCTCGACGGGCTCCATCACCGCCCACGGATTGAGCGCGCCCGTGCGGCCGACGCGGATGTGGATCTTCAGCAGCCGCGTCGTCGCCGTCATCGGCGCCCACTTGAAGGCGCGCGCCCACCTGGGGCGGGAGTGGAGCGCGCCCAGGCGGCGCTGCTGGTCGAGGGAGTCGACCTTGATCACGATTCCGTCGATCTCGTAGTCGAGCTCGACCCGCCTGGTCTCCCAGGCACGGCAGGCCTCCGCGACGTCCTCGATCGACTCGAGCCGCTCCGCGTAGGGGTTGGTGGGGAAGCCGCGCTCGCGGAGCCACTCGAGCATGCCGAACTGGGTCTCGAACTCGACGCCCTCGCGATGGCCCGTGCCGTAGATCCACGTCGACAGGGGGCGGTCCGCGGTGATCGCCGAGTTCTTCTGGCGGAGCGAGCCCGCGGCCGCGTTGCGCGGGTTCGGCGCGAGCCTCTGATTCGTCCCGGCCAGCCGCTCGTTCAGCTCGCGGAAGCCGGAGAGCGGGAGGTAGACCTCGCCGCGCACCTCGACCACGGCCGGCGGGCCGTCGCCGTGCATTCGCAGCGGGATCGCCTTGACCGTTCGCAGGTTCGGCGTCACGTCCTCCCCCTGGACGCCGTCGCCCCGCGTGGCGCCTCGCACGAAGACGCCGTCCTCGTACGTGAGGTTGACGGCGAGGCCGTCGATCTTCGGCTCGATCACCCAGGCGACGTCCTCGTCGCCGCCCAGCCGCTTGCGAACGTCGTCGGCCCACTTGGCGAGCGCCTCGCCGGTGGTCACCTTCTCCAGCGAGCCCATCGCCTCGAGGTGCCGCACCTTCTGGAACCTGTCGGACGCGGGCGCGCCGACCCGGTGGGTCGGCGAGTCCGGCGTGAGCAGCTCGGGGTCGGCCTCCTCGAGCGCGACCAGCTCGTCGTAGAGACGGTCGTACTCGGCGTCCGAGACCGAAGGGTCGTCGAGGACGTGGTACTCGTAGAGGTACCGGTTGAGCAGGCCGCGCAGCTCGGCGGCACGTCTTTCGACGGTCGCCCTAGAGGACGCCATAGAGCTCGTCGGCGGTGTCGACGACCGCGTCCGGCCCCTCCGTCTCCATCCGCTCGCGCGTGTGGATGCCGCCCCAGGTGACGCCGATCGCGTGCACGCCCGCCGCCTTCGCGGCCGCGATGTCGAAAGGCGCGTCGCCGACGTAGGCAGTGTCGTCGGGATCGACGTCGAGGCGGTCGAGCGCGACGAGGATCTGGTCGGGATACGGCTTGCCCCGCGGCGCCTCGTCCGAGCCGACGACCACGTCCATCAGCTCGCCGAAGCCGAGCGCCTCGAACGCCAGCTGGACGACGTCGTGCCGCTTCGCGCTGACGATCCCGAGCAGGCGGTTCTCGCCGTCGAGCGTCTCCAGCAGCTCGAGCATCCCCGGGAACGCCTCCAGCTCGGAGTGGAGCGGCTTGTAGAACTCGCGGTAGGCGTGGGCGAGCTCGTCCGCCTTCGCCTCGTCGAAGGCGCGCATCTGGTCCTCGAGGTGGCCGCTCCCGACCTTCGCCATCAGGACGTCGTCGGGGTACGTTCGGCCGAGCACGGTCTCGGTCGCGTGCCGGTAGGACGCCAGGATCATCCAGCCGGAGTCGACGATCGTGCCGTCGAGGTCGAACAGAACCACCGGGAACCGCATGCCCTGATGCTAACGACGCGGTTGCGCAGCTCGAACGGCAGTGACAGGCTCGAGCCTGTCACTGCTTCACGCGCGGACCCGCGCCCTGCCCCCTCTCAGTACTCGACCGAGACCAGATAGAGGCCCCACGGCGGGGCGGTCGAGCCGGCCTCGGCCCGCGGGCGACCCTCGAGCAGCTTCGCGATCTCCTGCGGCTCCCGCTCGATCATCGTCCCGACCAGCGTGCGCACCATGTGCCGCAGGAAGCTGTTCGCGGTGATCTCGAGCTCGAGCGCGTCGCCGCGCAGGTGCCAGGCGGCATTTCGCACCTCTCGCCGGAAACCGGTGTGCTGGGTCTCGGTCGGCGTGAAGGCCCGGAAGTCGTGCTCGCCGACGACCAGGTCGGCCGACTCCGCCAGCTTCGCCTCCTCGAACGGCCGCGGCAGCCACCAGCTGCGCCGCCGCTCGAACGGCGACGGCGTGCGCCGCCGCCAGATGCGGTAGCGGTAGGTGCGGGCCCGGGCCGAGTGGCGGGCGTGGAAGTCGGTCGCAACCTCGGCGGACGCAATCACCGCCAGGTCGTCGGGGAGCATCGTGTTCAGCGCCTCGGCAGCGTTCTCCGGCGGCGGCCCGCCCTCGACGTCCACGGTCGCCACCTGCCCGACCGCATGGACGCCTGCATCCGTCCGGCCGGCGACCGCGAGGTTCTCGAACCCGCCGAAGAGCCCGCCCAGCGCCTCGCGGAGCGTGCCTTCGACGGTGCGGAACCCGGGCTGCGCCGCCCAGCCGGAGAAGTCGGTACCGTCGTACTCGATGTCGAGCCTGAGGCGCATCTGGCCGATCCTCGCAGTCGCAGCGGTGGTGCTGCTCGCCGCCGGCTGCGGCGGAGGCGGGGACAAGGAGAGTGCGACGACGACCGCGGCGGAGACGACCACGTCCGCCTCCGGCCGCCCCGCGCTCGATCCCGCGAAGACCTACACCGTCACGCTGAAGACGAACCAGGGCACCTTCACGTTCGACCTCGACGTCAAGAGCTCGCCTAAGACGACGGCCTCCTTCGCCGCCCTCGTGAGGAAGGGCTTCTTCGACGGCCTGACCTTCCACCGGATCGTCCCGGGCTTCGTGATCCAGGGCGGCGACCCGAATGGGGACGGCACGGGCGGCCCGGGCTACACGACGGTCGACCCGCCGCCCGCGGATGCGAAGTACACGAAGGGCGTGGTCGCGATGGCCAAGACGCAGACCGAGCCTCCCGGCACGGCGGGCAGCCAGTTCTTCGTCGTCACCGGCGCCGACATCGGCCTCCCGCCCGACTACGCACTGCTCGGCAACGTCTCGAGCGGGATGGACGTGGTCGACAGGATCGGCAAGCTCGGCGACCCGAGCGACCCGAACGGCGTTCCGACGAAACGCGTGGTGATCGAGAAGGCGACGCTCAGCGAGAGCTAGCGACCGGCGAGATGCTCGCCGAGCCGCGCGAGCCGCTCGTCCCAGCGGTCGCCGATCCGCTCCATCCACGCCAGCGCCTCGCCGAGCGGCTGCGGCGTCAGGCGGTAGCGCGTCTCGCGACCGGCGCGCCGCCCTTCGACCAGGCCGGCCTCGCCGAGCGTGGCGAGGTGCTTCGAGACCGCCTGCCTCGTCACCGGCAGGTCGGCGGCGAGCTCGGTCAGCGAGGCCGACTCGCGGCCCGCCAGAGACTCGAGCAGGCGCCGTCGGCTCGGGTCAGACAGCGCTGAGAAGACGCTGTCTTCCGGCATGCGCCTTCGCCTCGAGCGCCCAGGCCCAGTCGCAGGACGCCGTCTCGGTGACCACGAGCCGCGTCCCGGCCGGGATCTCCTCGAGCGTGAACGTGACCTCGCTCTCGTCCGCCCCGTCGGGATCCCACCAGCGGATCGCCAGCCGCCGCTCGGCGTCGACCTCCTCGACCACCGCGTGGCGGACCTCTCCGTCGTCCCAGCGGAACACGCCGCCGCGGTCGAGATCGAAGTCGACGTCGTTGGCGAACCACTCCTCGAGCTGCTCCTCGTCGGTGAGCGCCTCCCAGACCTCCGCCGGCGGCGCGTCCAGCACGACCTCGCGTTCGACCTCCACAATGCCTCCTAAACTTCGTGCAACCTCCTGGTTGCATGTATGATCGGCAACTCTCTGGTTGCACAACACTAGCAGGAGGCACCGATGAGCACCCTCGTTCCCATGGTCGTCGAGTCGGACGGACGCTTCGAGCGTTCGTTCGACATCTACTCCAGGCTGCTGCGCGAGCGGATCGTCTTTCTCGGCACCGAGGTCGACGACCACGTCGCCAACCTGATCACCGCGCAGCTCCTCTTCCTCGAAGCCGAGGACCCGGACAAGGACGTCTCGCTGTACGTGAACTCGCCCGGCGGCTCTGCCTATGCGGGCATGGCCATCTACGACACGATGCAGTTCGTCAAGCCCGACGTGCGGACGATCTGCGTCGGGATGGCGATGTCGGCCGCGGCGATGATCCTCTGCGGCGGCGCCGCCGGCAAGCGCTCGGCGCTGCCGAACGCGAAGATGATGATCCACCAGGGCTCCGCGGGCTTCCGCGGCACGCCGAGCGACATCGACATCCACGCGCGCGAGGTGCTCTCGGTCACGCGCCGGATGGCAGAGATCATCGCGCGGCACTCGGGCCGCGACGTCGATCAGGTGATGCAGGACATCGATCGCGACAACTTCATGTCGCCGGACGAGGCGGTGACCTACGGGCTGATCGACGACGTCGTCATGCCCCGAGCCGTCAAGGGTCTGACCCCGAAGGGGTCTGACCCTGAAGGCTGAGCTCGCTGCCGCCGTTCTGTGGGGACAGTCCCCGTCGGGGACAGTCCCTGGGCCGACTCGAGGGCGGCCAGCGCCTCCCCCGGCAGCGGAAACCACCTGATCCGCTCGAACCCGGGCGTCAGCGCCGGATCGGGAAGCGGTCCGCGCGGCGGCTCGCGCTCGATCCCCGCGATCACCGACCGAGCCTCGTCCAGGTGCCGCACGAGCGCGCTCTCCGGCTCGGTCCGCCGCCGGCGCGGCGACGTCGACCCGCCCGCGGCGAACGAGACGTCGCGCAGGCTGATCGACGGCTTCGGCGGTGCCTCCGCGTGCCGCCACAGTCCGGTCTCGGGATCGAAGCGGTAGAGCGGAAGCAGCTTCCAGCCGTGGTCGGCGAGCAGCTGGACGGCCGCGATGACGTAGTCGAGCACCGCGTCGCTCCAGAAGTAGTTGAAGCTGAGCCGCAGGTACGAGAGCTTGGCACCGAGGTGACCTCCGCAGGCCTCGGCGTGCATCCGGTCCGACCAGCGCTCGTCGATCGGCGTGAGGCGATGGACGTAGGGGCCGGCGCAGAAGCAGCCGCTGCGCGCCTGGATCCCGAACAGGTCGCTGAGGACGGCGGCCAGGAAGTGCGAGTGCAAGAGGCCCCGCGGGTGCCGGATGCCCAGGGAGACGATGCCCAGCCGCTCGACGTCGGGGTTCCCGAGGATCTCGATGTTCGGGTGCTGCCGCCACGAGTAGAGCGCACGGCGAACCGCGTGTTGCTCGCGCCGGTGGATCTCGTCGACGCCGACGGCCTCCTTGAGGGCGAAGACGAGCCCGGCGCGGATCGACTCGACGATCGCCGGCGTGCCTCCTTCCTCGCGGATCGCCGGCTCGGGGTGGTACGACTGCGTCACCGGGCCGACGAACAGGATCGTGCCGCCGCCGGGTACGGTGGGGACCCGGTTCCGGAAGAGGTGTCGCTTCGCGACGAGAACTCCAGGCGTCCCCGGCCCACCGATGAACTTGTGGGGCGAGACGAAGACCGCGTCCTTGTAGGCAAGCCGGCCGTCGGGAACCGGCGGGGACGGGTTCATGTCGATCCGGACGTACGGTCCGGCCGCCGCGTAGTCCCAGAGGGCGAGCGCGCCGAACCGGTGCAGCAGGATCGAGATCGCCTCCGTGCCGGTGAGGATGCCCGTGACGTTGGAGGCGGCCGAGAAGGCGCCGATCTTGAGCGCGCGGCCGGCGTAGCGCTCGAGCTCCTCGCGAAGGTGGTCGACGTCGACCCGGCCGTCTCCGTCCTCGCCGATGGAGACGACGTCCGCGCTCGCCTCCCGCCAGGGCAGCTCGTTCGAGTGGTGCTCGTGCGGCCCGACGAACACCACCGGTCGCTCTCCACCTCCGAACGGCTCGTGTGACCCGAGACCGAGCAGCCGAACAACCTTGTCGATGGCGCCGGTCGCTCCCGAGCCGCAGAAGACGACCACGTCCTGGTCGCTTCCGTTGACGGCCGCGTGGATGATGCTCCGGGCCTCCTCCCTGAGCGCGGTCGTCTGCAGGCCCGTCGCGGACGCCTCCGTGTGGGTGTTCGCATACAGCGGCAGGACCTCGTCCCGGATGAAGTCCTCGACGAAGGACAACGCACGGCCCGACGCCGTGTAGTCGGCATAGACCAGCCGGCGCGGTCCGAAGGGACCGTCGAGCACGATGCCTTCGCCGATCACGGACCGGCGGATCGTCTCGATCAGCGTCTCGGGACGCGTCCCGGTGAGGTGCTGTCTTGCCGTCGCGGCTCTCATCGGCGTCACTCCGAGGCTAGGTGCTCGTTCACGCTCCGGCTAGCGGGTTTCCCCTACGGTCTTCGATTGGCACCCTCCGGCTCGGAGACCCGCACCGTTCCGTCGGCGACCAGCCGCGTGAGCTCCGACCGGGAACGGATCTGGAGCTTCCGATAGATGCGCGTCAGATGCGCCTCGACGGTAGCGACGCTGACGAACATCGCCTGGGCGATCTCCCGGTTCTTCCGCCCCTGCGCCGCGAGCGCAGCGACCCGCCGCTCCGCAGTGGTCAGCTCCCGAGCGTTCGCGCTCCTCGAGGACACAGCCCGCTCGAGCTCCTCCGCTGCCCGCACGGCCCAGAGACCGGCGCCCATCCCGACGAAGCGGTCGCGCGCGCGGGTGAGCGTCTCGGCGGCGAGCCGCCGCCGGCCGGCGCGGAGGTGTGCTCGGCCGAGCGTGAGCAGGGCACGGGCCGCGTCCGGAGCCAGGCCCAACCGGTCGAAGGCCGCCGTTGCACGGTCGAGGGGCGCGACCGCGTCGTCCGGGCTGCCCCGCGCGAGGTCGAGAGCGCCGCGGCTGCGGTCGAGGGCGGCCCACGCCCAGGGGCTGTCGACCGCAGCCGCCTGGTGCTCGAGCCGCACGACGAGCGTCCCGGCGGCCGCGACCTGGTCCGACGCCGCGAACGCTTCGATCGCATCCGGGAGCACCGGGTACACCCCGGGATGGCCCACTCCCATCTCCTCGAGGAGCCTGACCGCCTCGGCGAGCTCACCGGCCGCGCCCCCCGCGTCGCCCTCTGACAGCGCAACGAGCCCGAGCACTCTGCGCGCCCCGACGACGTCGGTCAGCTCCCTCAGCCGCATCGCGCGCTCGAGCAGCTGCCCGGCGGCCGCCCGGGCCTCTGTGGCGCGACCGGACCAGGCTTCCACGAGCGCGAGCGGGTAGAGAAGCAACCGCTCACCGGACGTGTTGCCGGCGTCGCGAGCCGCCTCCAGCGCCTGGACTACGAGGTCGTCCGCCGCCGCAAGATTTCCGGCCGCACACTCGACGAGCGCGAGGTCGTACAGACGGTACGGCCGCTTGAACTCGCCGGCAGCGCGGGCGGCTTCGAAGATCTCCCTCGCCCCCTGGAGATCGCCCGCCCAGCGAAGCTGCTTGCCGAGCATGACGCGGGCGCTCCGGTCCAGGGGCCGTTCTCCGGCCTCGTCCTCGAGCGCGATCGCCTCCGCGATGCGGCCCGGCTGCGGCTTACCGGCGATCGTCTCCAGGTGGGCCAGGTCGGCGGCGGCGAATGCGCGCAGGCGAGGCTCGTCGATCCGCTCCGCGATGGCGAGGGCCTGCCGAGCGCACTCCACTGCCGCAGCCACGTCGCCGACGTAGAGGAACTGCGTGAAAGCGAGCTCTCGAAGGACCGTGGCACGGAGGAGCTCGTCCTCGCCGGCGTCGTCGAGGGCACGCCGAAGGAACACCTCGGCGGTGGCCGGATCGTCGTCGTCCAGATCGGAGCGGCGGACGAGCATCCTCGCCCGGCGCGGCCCCGGCGGCAGGGTGTCGACGAGCCGGTCTGCGAGCACGAGCGCACGGCTCGGCTCGCCGGCGACGGCGAGCTGCTCGATCTCCGTCACCGAGCGGCGGTACACGCCTTCCGCGTCCTCCCGCGGCGTCAGCCGCAGGCTGTGCCGGGCCAGCTCGGCCGCGAGCTCCGCGGCGCCGCGCCTGCTCGCGCGATCGGCGGCTTCCTCGAGCAGCTCCGCTACGCGTGCGTCCGGCCCGTCGGTCGAAAGCGCCAGATGCCGGGCCCGGACGTCCGGATCGGCGGCGTCGTCGGCGAGCCGGGCATGGAGCGCCCGCCGGCCGAGCGGGCTCATGCGCTGGTACACGGCCGAGGCGGTCAGAGGGTGCGAGAAGCGCACGTGCAGGTTCTCCTCCACCGTCAGGAACCCGTGCCGCTCTGCCTCGAGGAGGAGCGCGTCCAGGTCGCCGGGCACGTACCCACGTAGATCTGCGACGGAGATCGTGCCGAGCGCGGCAACGATCTCGAGGAGCGGTGCCAGCTCGTCGGGCGCGATTGCCAACCGGTGCGCGATCGCCGCCTGGAGGGAATCCGGAAGGTCGACCCGACCTCGGGGGCCTCCGCGCGGGTCCTCGTCCGCAAGGCCACGCGCCAGCTCGATCGCGTAGAGCGGGTTGCCGCCCGAGACCTCGTGGATCCGGTGCAGCGTCGGGCGGGAGATGGCGGCGACGAACGGGCTCAGAACCGTCCGCAGCGCTCCCGGATCGAGCGGGCCGAGCTCGAGCGTCTCGTAGCGATCCGGCGCCGTCGTGCCGGCTACGTCGAGCAGGTCGACTCCCACCGTCGACAGCCGCAGGGCGCCGAGAACGCCGATTCGCTCCGCCTCCAATCTCCGGAGCGCAAATCGCAATCCATGGGCCGATGCCGCGTCGACCCACTGGAGATCGTCGATCGCGACGATCGTCGGTTCACGCTCGGCCTGGCTTCGCAGGGCCGCGAGGACGGCTTCACCCCGAGCGACGGGATCCTCCTCGTCCTCGATGGGGACGTCGAGCTCGACTCGCTCGAACAGATCGACGAGTGCCCCGAGGACGAGCGGCATCTCCTCCTCGGCCGGCCTGGCCTGGAGCACCCGAAACCCGGCCCGCCGGCATCGCTCGACCCCTGCCCGCCAGAGCGTCGTCTTGCCGATCCCCGGCTCGCCGACGATCACGAGCATCCGCGTACCGCTCTCGACCGCACCGACGAAAGCGTCGATCCGGGCCAGCTCCGCGTCCCGGCCGACGACGGGAGGGACGCCCGCCGCGGTTTCTGCCCTGCGGGCCACGCTATCCGTCGTCGCCCAGCGACAGGCTTCCGTCTGCGACCAGGCGCGCGAGCTCGGTGCGCGATCGGATGGCGAGCTTGCGGTAGATCCGGGTCAGATGCGCCTCCACGGTTGCGACGCTCATGAACAGCGTCGTGCCGATCTCGCGATTCTTCAGCCCACGGGCCACGAGCGCCGCGATCCGCGCCTCGGCAGGGGTGAGGACGCCTGTGGCCCGTCCCGGAGCAGCGCGCTCGAGCTCTTCGACCGTCCGCGCTTCCCAGTGCGCCGCCCCGATCTCGGCGAAGCGGTTGCGGGCATCCGCGAGCGTGTCGGCCGCGAGTGTCCTGTGTCCGCTCCGCGCCTGCGCCCGGCCGAGCGCCAGCACGGCGCGGGCGGCAGCCGGCCGGTAGCCGAGCCGGTCGAAGGTCGAGGCGCTCTCCTCGAGCGGTGCGACGGCTGCCTCCGGGTCACCCCGGGCGATCAGCAGCGTGCCGCGGGAACGGGCGAGCGCGGCCCGTGCCCAGGCGCTGTCGAGCGCGGCCGACTGCAGCTCGAGCCGTTCCCTGAGCGCTTCGGCGAGCTCGGATTCGCCCGTGCCGGCGAGCGCCTCGATCGCGTCGGGCAGGATCGGCAGCGCTCCGGGATGCGCGAAGCCCATCTGCTCGAGCATGCGCGCTGCCTCGACGAGCTCCTCCGCCGCCCCGGCGGCATCGCCCTCGGAGAGCGCGAGCAGGCCGAGCACGCTCTTGCCGCGCACGATCCACTGCAGCCGCGCCCGTCTGGTCTGCGTGAGCAGCAACCCGACCGACGTCCGTGCGGGCTCGCTGAGACCGCGCCAGGCCTGGACCATGGCAAGGGGAAAGACGAGCCAGCCTGCGGCGTCCGCGTTGTCGGCGTCGCCCGCCGCCTCGAGCCCCTGGTCGACGATCTCGGCCGCAGACGCGAGGTTGCCTGCGGCGCATTCGACGAGTGCGAGGTCGTACAGACGATAGGGCCGCTCGAGCTCGTTCCCCGAGCGGCGATCCGTCGCCAGTGCGGCCTCGAACTGAGCACGTGCTCCGTCGAGGTCGCCCGCCCAGAAGACCTGTTTCGCGAGCCAGGCGCGCGGCCCGCCGCCGAGCCGCGGCGCTCCGACCTCGACGGCCAGCTCGACGGCCCTCGCCATCAGATCGGGTCGCGGCTTGCCGACGAGCGCCGACATGTGGCCGAGGTGTCCCGCGGCGAGCATGGAGAAGCCGGCGTCGCCCACTCTGGCGGCGATCTCGACCGCTTCGGACGCACATTCGATCCCCTGCCGGAGATCGCCGCGGAACATCCCCTGCAGCCAGCCGAGCAGGTCGAGCACGCGGCCGCGGAGCCGCTCGTCGCCCTCGGCGTCGGCGAGCGCGCGGACGAGCAGGGCCTCGGCGAGCTCGAGGTCGTCGTCTCCGACGTAGAAGCGCCGGATCAGGGCCTCCGCCCGCTCCGGGCCCGCCGGCAGCGACGCGATCAGCCCGTCGGCGAGTGCCAGCGCCCTCCCCGCTTCGCCGGCGGCCGCGAGATGCTCGATCTCGGCGAGCGCGCGCCGCCGTGCCGTGAGCGGGTCGGACCTCGGAGTCAGCCGGAGAGCATGCCCGGCGAAGTCGGCAGCGACGTCGGACGCGCCGCGCGCGCGTGCACGCTCGGCCGCGGCTTCCAGGAGTGCGGCGACGGCGGCGTCCGGCTCGGCGTTCGAGAGGGCGAGATGGCGCGCCCGCGCGTCGGGGTCGCCGACCTGCTCGGCCAGGCGCGCGTGCAGACCAAGGCGGGCAAGCGAGCTCATCCGCCCGTAGACGACCGAGCCGACGAGCGGGTGATCGAAGCGGACCTCCAGCGACTCGTCGACGACGAGCAACCGGAGCTGCTCGGCGACCGGCAGCAGCTCGTCGAGCGGGACCTCGGTCAGGATGTCCGCGAGCTCGCCGACCGACGTCGGGCCGAGAGCGGATACGACCTCGAGAACGGGCAGGAGCTCGGGCGGCACGGTCTCGAGCCTGTGGGCGATGGCTGCCTGGACGGAGCCGGGAAGCGGCAGACCGTCGGTGAGACCCGAGGTCCGGCCGTCCGTTTCGAGACCGCGCGCCAGCTCGATCGCGTAGAGGGGGTTGCCGGCGGACGCGGCGTAGATCCGGCGGAGCAACGGCCGTGAGATGCTCGGAACCGTTGCGGCAAGAACACGTCTGAGCGCGCCGAGCGTGAGCGGGCCGAGCTCGAGCAGCTCGTAGCTGGTCGGGGCGAAGGCGGTCGACGCGGCCAGCGGATCGCCCGAGTCGGCGCCGACCCTCGTCGTCGCGAGCACGCCCACGGGCTCGGTCTCGAACCGGCGGAGGGCGTAGCGCACTGCCCGCGCAGATGCCGAGTCCAGCCACTGGGCGTCGTCGATGGCAAGCACGACCGGGCCGGTGTCCACGAGACCGCGAAGTGCCGTCAGCACCGCGCGTCCCCGCGCCATCGCGTCGTCGTCGCGGAGGAGCGCGGGATCGGTGTCGATCTCCTCGAACAGATCGGCGAGCCCCACGTGGGCGAGGGACATCTCCTCCTCGGCGGTGCGCGTGACCAGGACCCGGTGGCCGGCGGCGCGGCATCGGCCGATCGCGTGGCGCCAGAGCGTCGTCTTGCCGATCCCCGGCTCGCCCCTGATCAGGAGCGCGGAAGCACCCTGCGGAAGAGCCTCGACGAACGAGTCGACGCGCGCGCACTCGGCGTCGCGTCCGACGACGTCCGGCGTGCGGCCCGCCAGACCGGCGTCGTTCACCCGTCGATTATAGGAGCGTTCGGGCGGTGCTCTTCTTCGGGGACAGTCCCCTTCGGGGACAGTCCCTACGAGGCCGCAGCTGGAGCGGGAGCCTCGGTTGCGGCGGCCTCGGCCTCGGCGCGTTCCTCGGCCTCCTGGCGGCGGCGCAGCCGGAGCCGGCGGCGCTCGGCCTTCTCCTCGGCCTGCTCCTCCGCGGAGAAATCGACGAGCTCGAGGTAGGCCATCTCGGCGGCGTCGCCGGGGCGAGGCCCGATGCGGATGATCCGCGAGTAGCCGCCGGGACGGTCCTTGAACCGGGGCGCGACCTCGGCGAACAGCGTGTGCACCACCTGCTGGGAGCGCAGGTAGGCCATTGCCTGCCGGCGCGCATGGAGATCGCCGCGCCGGCCGAGCGTGATCATCCGCTCCGCGATCGGCCGGACGGCCTTCGCCTTCGTCACGGTCGTCTTGATCCGGCCGTGCTCGATCAGCGCGCCCGCGAGGTTCGCGTAGAGCGCCTTGCGGTGCGAGGCGTCGCGGCCGAGCTTCCTCCCTGAGCGGTGGTGCCGCATTACTCGGCTCCGTTGCTCCCGTCGTCGCCACGGAGGCGCAGGCCGTGGGTGGCGAGCGTCTCCTTGACCTCCTCGATCGACTTCTTGCCGAAGTTCGGGATCGCGGCCAGCTCGTTCTCGGACTTCATCACGAGGTCGCCGATCGTCTCGATCCCGACCCGCTTCAGGCAGTTGTACGAGCGGACGCCGAGCTCGAGCTCCTCGATCGGGAAGTTCTCCATCCCGTGAGCGAGCGACGGCTCGACGGGCGCGCCGCCGTCGGTGACGGCCGCCGCCTCGCCGAAGCCCTCGATCTTCTCGATGTCGGTGAAGATCGCGAGCTGGCGGATCAGGATCTCGGCCGCCTGGCCGATCGCCTCGCGCGGGTCGAGCGACCCGTCGGTGGTGATGTCGAGCCGCAGCTTGTCGTAGTCCGTGCGCTGGCCGACGCGGGCGGCCTCGACGTCGTACGAGACCCGCCGGACGGGCGAGAACATCGAGTCGATCGGAATCACGCCGATCGTGTGCTCGGGCCCGCGGTTCAGCTCACCCGGCACGTAGCCGCGGCCACGGCCGATGGTCAGCGTGACCTCGAGCTTGCCCTTCTCGGCCAGGTTGGCGATCTCGAGCTCCGGGTTGAGGATCTCGAGCTCGGCCGGGGCCTGGATGTCCGAGGCCTTCACCGGGCCTGGGCCCTTCTTCTGGAGCCGGACCTCGACCTCGGGGGAGTCGCCGTGCAGGCGGCAGATCAGGTTCTTGAGGTTGAGGATGATGTCCGTGACGTCTTCGCGGACGCCCGGAAGCGTGGTGAACTCGTGCGCGACGCCCTCGATCTTCACCGAGGTCACGGCGGCGCCCTCGAGCGAGGAGAGCAGCACGCGGCGCAGCGAGTTGCCGAACGTGTAGCCGAAGCCGCGATCGAGGGGCTCGATCACGAAGACGCCGCGGTCCTCGTCGACCTCCTCGTGGACGATCTTCGGGATCTGGAATTCGATCATGCGAGTTGCCAATGCAATCCTTTCCCAAGCCGGCCGCAGGCCGGCCCTACTTCGAATGTCCTACTTGGAATAGAGCTCGACGATCAACGATTCCTGCACCGGGGTGTCGATCTCGGCCCGGTCGGGCCACTTGAGGATCTTCCCCGTCAGACCGTCGTGGTCGGCCTGGAGCCACGGCGCGACCGACGCGGTCAGGTCGGTGGCGTCGCGGACGGCCTGCTCGGCCGATGAGCCGGTGCGCATCGTGATCACGTCGTTCGGCTTGACCTGGTAGCTGGGGATGTTCACGCGCCTGCCGTTGACCTGGAAGTGGCCGTGGCGGACGAGCTGGCGGGCCTGCGCGCGCGAGGCGGCGAAGCCGAGCCGGTAGACGACGTTGTCGAGCCGCGTCTCCAGCATGCGGAGCAGGTTCTCGCCGGTGATGCCGCTAAGCCGGTTGGCCTTCTCGTAGTACGTCCGGAACTGCTTCTCGAGCAGGCCATAGTACCGGCGCGCCTTCTGCTTCTCACGCAGCTGGAGCAGATACTCCGACTGCTTGATCCGGCCGCGGCCGTGCTCGCCCGGCGGGTAGCTGCGGCGCTCGATCGCGCACTTCTCGGTCAGGCAGCGCTCGCCCTTGAGGAACAGCTTCATCCCCTCGCGACGGCACTGCTTGCACTTCGGAGAACGGTCGCGGGCCACTAGACGCGCCTCCGCTTCTTCTGCCGCACGCCGTTATGTGCCTGCGGGGTGACGTCCCGGACGCCGAGGATCTCGAGACCGGCCGCCTGGAGCGACCGGATCGCCGTCTCGCGACCCGAACCCGGGCCCTTGACGAAGACCTCGACCTTCTGGAGGCCGTGCTCCATCCCCTTGCGGGCAGCCGCGTCGGCGGTCACCTGCGCGGCGAACGGGGTCGACTTCCGCGAGCCCTTGAAGCCGGCGGAGCCCGCCGACTCCCACACGATCACCGCGCCGTCCTTGTCGGTCAGCGAGACGATCGTGTTGTTGAACGACGTCTTGATGTGCGCCTGCCCGATCGCGATGTTCTTCTTGACGCGGCGGCGGGTGCGCCCGCGGCCGGCTGCCTTCCTGGGAGGGGCCATTTACCTCGCCGCCTTCTTGCCGCGCCCGACCGTCTTCTTCGGCCCCTTGCGGGTCCGGGCATTGGTCTTGGTGCGTTGCCCGTTGACCGGCAGCCCGCGGCGGTGGCGGATCCCACGATAGGCGCCGATCTCGACCAGGCGCTTGATCGCCTGCTGGCGCTCACGGCGGAGGTCACCCTCGACCTGGTACTGGTCGTCGATGTGGCGCTGGAGCTTCGTGACCTCCTCGTCGGTGAGGTCCTTGATCTTCTCGTCGGGCGACAGGTCGAGCGCCGCGCAGATCTTGCGCGCGCTGGTGGGTCCGATGCCGTAGATGTAGGTCAGCCCGATCTCGAGCCGCTTCTGATTCGGGAGGTTCACACCCGCGATCCGTGCCAACGCTTGCTCCTAGCCTTGCCGTTGCTTGTGGCGGGGGTTCGTGCAGATGACCATGGTCGTACCGTGCCGCTTGATCACGCGGCAACGCTCGCACATCGGTTTCACGGACGCTCTGACCTTCATCGGTACGAAACCGCCATCCTTCCTCAGTTCGACCTCGCCTTCTCGGCCCGAGATCGAAAATGGATAGAACCACGGCACAGCGGCGGCTGCGCCGTGAGCGCTCATCGTAGCAAAACGGGTGTTGCGGTCAGGATCCGCGGACCGGCCTCCGTGACTGCCACGGTGTGCTCGAAATGGGCAGAAAGCGTGCCGTCCGCGGTCGAGATCGACCACTCGTCGTCGTGGACGACGATGTCCGGGCCGCCCGCGGTGATCATCGGCTCGATCGCGAACGTCATGCCCTCGCCGAGCAGCGGCCCACGGCCCGGCTGGCCGTAGTTGGGGATCTGCGGATCCTCGTGCATCGACCGCCCGACGCCGTGTCCGACGAGGCTGCGGACGACCGAGAAGCCGGCCGCCTCGGTCACGAGCTGCACCGCGTGGGAGATGTCCGAGAGCCGGTGGCCGACGAGACACTGCTCGATCGCCGCCGCCAGCGCAGCCTGTCCCACCTCGAGCAGGCGCTCGGCGTCGGCGGAGATCTCGCCGATCGCGAACGTGTACGCCGAGTCGGCGACAAAGCCGTCGAGCGTGACGCCGACGTCGACCGACAGGACGTCGCCCTCGGTCAGCTCGTACGGGCCGGGGATGCCGTGAACGATCATCGAGTTCGGAGAGAGGCAGGTCGCCGCCGGGTAGCCGCGGTAGCCCTTGAACGTCGGGTAGCCGCCCTGTCCGGCGATGTACTCGTCCGCGAGCTCGTCGAGCTCGGCGGTGGTGACACCGGGCCGGGCGTGCTCGCCGATCAGGGCGATCGTGTCGGCGACGATCCGCCCCGCGCGGGCCATCCGCTCCAGCTCGTCGGGCGACTTGCGGATGATCATGTTTAGGCGGTCACCTGGTCGAGGGTCGCGCGGATCTCGGCAAAGGCGTCGTCGATCGACCGGTCGGCATGGATCCCGACGACGTTTCCGCGGGTCGAGCGGTAGTACTCGACCAGCGGGGCCGTCTCCCGGTCGTAGATCTCCAGGCGCTTGCCGATCGCCTCCGGAGTGTCGTCGGTCCGCCCCTCTTCGGCTGCCCGCTTCGCGAGCCGCTCGAGCAGCACCTCGCGGTCGCCGACCTGGAGCTCGAAGACGACGTCGAGGCCGCGGCCGAGCCGGGCCAGGAGCTCGTCGAGCGCCTCGGCCTGGGCGGTGTTCCGCGGGAACCCGTCCAGGACGAAGCCGGGGATCGTGTCACCGCGGTCGAGCCGCGACTCGATCAGCTCGACGATGGTCGCGTCGTCGACGAGGTCGCCCCGGTCGTAGATCTCCCGGACCCGACGCCCGAGCTCCGTGTCGAGCTCCTTGATCTCGCGGATCATGTCCCCTGTCGCGACCTGCGGAATCCCGTAGGTGCGCGAGATCAGCTTCGCCTGGGTTCCCTTGCCTGACCCTTGCGGGCCGAGAAGAAGGATGTTCACGCCCTACCGCCGGCGCGGGCCACTACCGAAGGAATCCTTCGTACGACCGCATCATCATCTGCGATTCCATCTGGCGCATGGTGTCGAGCGCGACTCCGACGATGATCAGCAGCGAGGTGCCGCCGAGGAACGTACTGGTCGACTGCGAGAAGTGGAAGAACTGGATGAGGAACGTCGGCAGCACGGCGACGATCGCCAGGTAGAGCGATCCCGGCAACGTCAACCGCGAGAGCACTCGGTCGAGGTACTGCGCAGTCGGCGGACCGGGTCTGATCCCGGGGATGTAGCCGCCGTACTTCCGCAGGTTCTCCGCCTGGTCGACCGGGTTGAACTGGACCGCGGTGTAGAAGTACGTGAAGACGATGATCAGGATCGCCTCGATCGTCAGGTAGGGCCAGTCGGTCTGCGTGAAGTTGCGGTTGATCCACGGCTGGGTCTGCGGGAAGAACTGCCCGATCGTCGGTGGGAAGGCCATCACCGCGGCGGCGAAGATGATCGGGATGACGCCTGCCATGTTCACGCGCAGGGGTAAGTAGGTCGAGCCCCCTGCGGTCATACGTCGCCCGACCTGGCGCTTCGCGTACTGGATCGGAATGCGGCGCTGCCCCTCCTGCATGAAGACGACGGCGACGATCACGGAGAGCGCGAGCAGCGGGAAGAAGAGCTTCGTGGTCGGGCCGCCGTCGATCCAGGCGCGGACGGCGAGCGGGGCGCGGTCGATGATCGAGGCGAAGATCAGCAACGAGATGCCGTTGCCGACACCGCGCTTCGTGATCTGCTCGCCGAACCACATCAGCAGCGTCGTGCCGGCGGTGAGCGTGACCACGATCAGGACGAGGCGGCCCGTGTTGGCGCTGAGGATGTGCTGGCGGCGGAAGAGGTACGAGTAGCCGATCGCCTGGGCGGCGGCGAGAACGACCGTCAGGTACCGCGTGTACTGGTTGATCTTGGCGTAGCCGGCCTCGCCTTCCTTCTGAAGCTGCGCGAGGGTGGGGACGACCACCGCCCCGAGCTGGAGGATGATCGACGCCGTGATGTACGGCATGATCCCGAGCGCGAAGATCGAGAAGCGCGAGAGCGCGTTCCCCGAGAACAGGTTGAGCAGGCCGAGAACCGTGCCGCCCTGATTCCCGAAGTAGGTCTTGATCTGGGCGGAGTCGACCCCCGGCGCGGGGATGAAGCTCCCGAGGCGGTACAGGGCGAGGACGAAGGCGGTGAAGAGGAGCCGGCGGCGGAGCTCGGGAACCCGCCAGGCGTTGGCGATCCAGGAAAGCATTGCGCTTTACGCTCCGCGTAAAGTGCTAGCTGCCGTGGTCACTCGACGGCTCCTCGCCCGGTTCATCCGTGGTCTCGGGTGCCGCCTCCTCGACCTCGCCGGAGGCAGCCTCCGAGGCGGGCGCGGCCGGACCCTTCTTGTGCTTCCGCTTCTTCGGCTCATGGGGCGGCTTGAGCCAGGTGACCGTGCCGCCTGCGGCCTCGATCTTCTCGACCGCGCTCTTCGAGAACGCGTGCGCGGACACCGTCAGCTTCACGCCCAGGTCGCCGTGGCCGAGGACCTTCACGTCGCGCTTGAGGTTGCGGACGAGGCCCGCCTCCGTCAGCAGCTCGGGCGTGACCTCCGTCCCGGCGCCGAAGCGCTCGAGGTCGCGGACGTTCACCGACCAGACGCTCGTCCGGAAGGGGCCGATCGGCATGGCGTCCCTCGAGGTCGAGCCGCGCTGCTTGCCCATGCGCATGTACGCAGGCATCTGGCCGCCCTCGAAGCCCGCCCGCATGGCGTGCGAGCCGGACCGCGACTTCTGGCCCTTGATCCCGCGGCCGGAGTAGCGTCCCTTGCCGGAGCCCATCCCGCGGCCGACGCGCTTCCGCGTCTTCCGCGCCTGCGCAGGCTTGAGGTTGGAGAGGTTGAGATCGCCGGCCATCTAGGGCTTCTCCACCTTCACCAGGTGGTTGACCTTTCTGAGCATACCGGCGAGCACCGGGCCCTCCTCGTGCTCGGCGCTGCGGCCGATCCGGCCCAGGCCGAGCGCGCGCAGCGTGCCGCGATGGCGCTGGGAATGGCCGATCTGGCTCTTGATCTGGGTGACTTTCACCGTCGCCATCACTCGGGCTCCGGCGTTTCTGCAGGGACAGACCCCTCCGGGGTCTGTCCCTCGAGGGCCGCCGGAGCGGGCACCTCGGCCGGAGGAGGTGAGTACGGCAGCACCTGGCTGATCGTCAGCCCACGGATCCGCGCAACGTCCTCCGGGCGGCGCAGGCTCTTCAGCCCGTTGACGGTCGCCTTGAGCATGTTGATCGGGTTCGTCGTGCCGAGGCTCTTGGCGAGGATGTCGCGGATCCCGGCGAGCTCCAGGACCGCGCGCACGCCGCCGCCGGCGATCACGCCGGTGCCCTCGCTCGCGGGCCGGAGCAGGACGCGGGCCGCGTCCGAGCGTCCGAGGATCTCGTGGGTGATCGTCGTGCCGTGCTTCGGCACGGTGAAGAGGTTCTTCTTCGCGTCGTCGACCGCCTTCGAGATCGCCAGCGGCACCTCGCGGGCCTTTCCGTAGCCGACGCCGACACGGTCGACCTCGTCGCCGATCACGACCAGCGCCGTGAACGAGAACCGCCGGCCGCCCTTGACCACCTTGGCGACGCGGTTGATCTCGACCACACGCTCCTTGAGCTCGCGCGTCTCCTCGCGCGCGAACACCTCACGCTCGACACTCGTCAAAACGTCAATCCTCCCTCGCGTGCGCCCTCGGCGAGCGCCTTCACGCGTCCGTGGTAGAGGTAGCCGCCGCGGTCGAAGACGCAGGCCTCGACGCCCTCCTTCTTCGCACCGGTGGCGAGCAGCTTGCCGACCTCCTTCGCCTGGTCGGTCTTCGACCCCTTGAACTTGCTCAGGCCCTGCCAGCTCGCCGCGGCGAGCGTCTTGCCGGTCTGGTCGTCGATCAGCTGCGCGCTGATGCCGAGGTTCGAGCGGAACACGGCCAGGCGCGGACGATCGGCGGTACCGGTGATCTTGCCGCGGATGCGGCGATGGCGGCGCTCGCGGAGCTGGCGGGACGTGGCGACGCTCATGCGCGCTTGCCGACCTTCCGGCGCACGTACTCGCCCTGGTAGCGGATGCCCTTGCCCTTGTACGGCTCGGGCGGGCGCACCTTGCGGACCTCGGCGGCGATCTGGCCGACCTGCTGCTTGTCGATGCCCTTCACAATGATCTCCGTCTGGGTCGGGACCTCGTAGGTGACCCCGTCAGGCGCGTCCTTCACGACCGGGTGCGAGAACCCGACGTTGAGCTCGAGCGCGGTGCCGCGCATCGAGGCGCGGTAGCCGACGCCCTGGATCTCCAGCCGCTTCTCGAAGCCCTTGGTCACGCCCTCGACCATGTTGGCGACGAGCGAGCGCGTCAGTCCGTGGAGCGCACGGTCCTGGCCACGGTCGGTCGGCCGGGTCACGGTGATCGTGCCGTCCGACTGCTCGATCGTCATCCGCGACGGGACCTCCTGTGCGAGCTCGCCGAGCGGGCCGTTGACCATCACGCGCCCAGGGCTGATCGAGACCGAGACTCCGGCGGGCAACTCGATGGGTGATCTTCCGATTCGGCTCATGCGTTTCTCATTGCTGGAAAGTCGTGAGACTTTTCAGCACCTTCACCAGACGAAACAGATGACCTCGCCGCCGATGCCGCGCTCCTGCGCGCTGCGGCTGGTCATCACGCCACTGGAGGTCGACAGGATAGCCGTGCCCATACCGCCGAGGACACGCGGCATGCGGTCCTTGCGCGCGTAGATGCGCCGGCCCGGCTTCGAGATCCGCTTCAGGTTGGTGATCACGCGCTCGCGGCTACGGCCGTACTTGAGCTCGACCACGAGCGTGTCGAACGCCTCGCCCTTCTCGACTCGGAAGTCGCGGATGTAGCCCTCTTCCTTGAGCAGGCGGGCGATGTTCTCCTTCATGCGGGAGGTCGGCATCGTCGCGGTCTCCTGGAGCGCCTTGTTGGCGTTCCGGATTCTCGTCAGCATGTCTGCGATCGGATCGGTCAGCACTGCGGTTCTCCTCCTACCAGGAGCTCTTGGTCATCCCCGGGATCACGCCCGCGTGGGCGAGCTCCCGCAGGCAGATGCGGCAGAGCCCGAACTTCTTGAAGACCGCGCGCGGCCGGCCGCACCGGTTGCAGCGCGAGTACGCGCGCACCTTGTACCGCTGGGGGCGGGCAGCCTTGGCGATCATCGACTTCTTGGCCACTTAGTCGGAAACCTCCCTGTCGGCGAAGGGCAGCCCGAGGCCGCGGAGCAGCGCCCGCGCCCCCTCGTCGTCCTTCGCGGACGTCGTGATGGCGATGTCGAGGCCGCGCACGGCGGCAACGTCGTCGTAGTTGATCTCGGGAAAGATGATCTGCTCGCGGATGCCGAGCGAGTAGTTGCCGCGGCCGTCGAACGACCCGGGGTCGAGGCCGCGGAAGTCGCGGATCCGCGGCAGCGCGATCGAGACGAGCCGGTCGAGGAACTCGTACATCCGGGCACCGCGAAGCGTGATCCGAGCCCCGATCGGCATGCCCTCGCGGAGCTTGAACGCGGCGATCGACTTCCGGGCGCGGCGCATCTGGGCGCGCTGACCGGCGATCGTCGAGAGCTCGTCCATGGCGGCGTCGAGCGCCTTCGCCTCGGTCTTGGCCTCGCCCACGCCCATGTTCAGGGTGATCTTCGTCACGCGCGGCACCTGCATCACCGAGGCGAGCTCGAGCTCGTCCTTCAGGCGCGCCCGGAGCTCGTTGTCGTAGAGCTCCTTGAGCCGCGGCGCGTACGTCTCGGTCGCGGTCGCGCTCATTTGTCGAGCTCACCTCCGCACCCTTCGCGGCGGCAGACGCGCACCTTGACCTTCTTGCCCTTGACCTCGCGGAAAATGTGGCCGACGCGAGTCGGCAGGTTGCACGACGGGCAGACGACCATCACCTTCGAAACCGCGAGCGGCGCGGGCATGTCGATCACACCGCCGGGCATCATCGTCGTACCGCCCATGCGGTTCGCGTCGCGCATCGGGCGCGGCTTCGTGTGCCGCTTGACCACGTTCAGGTTCTCGACGATCACGCGGCGCTCGGCAGGACGCGCGTCGATGACGCGGCCCTGCTTGCCGCGGTCCTTGCCCGAGAGAATCTGCACGAGGTCGCCCTTTCTGACCTTCATCGTCGTCGCCATCTAGAGCACCTCCGGAGCCAGGCTGACGATCTTCATGAAGTTCTTCTCGCGCAGCTCGCGGGCGACGGGCCCGAAGATGCGCGTGCCCCGCGGGTTGCGCTGCGCGTCGATGATCACGGCCGCATTCTCGTCGAAGGCGATCTGCGTGCCGTCGTCCCGGCCGAACGGCTTCTTAGTCCGGACGACGACCGCCTGCACGACCTCGCCCTTCTTGATCGCGCCCTGGGGTGTCGCCGCCTTGACGGTGCCGACGATGATGTCGCCGACCCGCGCGTAGCGACGGTGCGACCCGCCCTTCACGCGGATGCAGAGCAGCTCGCGGGCCCCGGTGTTGTCGGCCACGCGGACTCGTGTCTCCTGCTGGATCACTTAGCCACTTCCAGGACCTCGGCGAGCCGCCAGCGCTTCGTCTTCGACAGCGGCCGCGTCTCGACGATGCGCACGACGTCGCCTGCCTTCGCCTGGTTCTGCTCGTCGTGGGCGTGGAGCTTCTTCGAGCGCCGGATCACCTTCTTGTACTTCGGGTGCGCCTTGATCGAGTCGACCCGGACGACGATCGTCTTGTCCATCGCCGCGGAGACGACCACGCCGCGCCGCTGCTGGTCGCGCCCGCGCTCGGACTCGGGCTTGGGCAGCCTGGTGATCGGCTTGCGCTCGCCCGACGACTCCCGCTTGGGACGAGAGTGCTTGTGGCGCTGGCTGCGCGGAAGCCTCTTGCTCTTTTTCTTCGGCCCGCGTTGCGGGCCTCTCGGCTCCTCGGTCGGAGCCTCGGGTGTCGCCTCCGCTTCTGCTGCATCCGACTCCTCGGCGACTGCGGCTTCCGCCTCGACGTCCGGGCCTGGCTCGGCTTCGGCAACCGTCTCCTCCGCCGGAGCTGGCTCCTCCGCGGTTTCGGCAGGGTCAGACCCCTCCGGGGTCTGACCCTCCGGAGACGCCTCGGCCGCCGCGTCCGGCTCCTCGACGGGAGCCTCCTCGGCGACCGGCGCCGGAGCAGGCTCCGGCTCGGCCTCGACCTGCTCGGCTTTCGCCTCGACCTCTTCCGCCACGACCGGTGCCTCCGCCGGCTCGGCTGCGGCCTCCTCGGCCTTCTTGCGCGTGCGCTTCGGCTTCGCCTCGGCTTCCGGCGCAGCCGTCTCCGCGTCCGCCTTCTTGGCGCGCGTGCGCTTCGGCTTCTCCTCGGCCGCCGGCGTCTCTTCCGCGGTCTCGTCGGTCTTCTTGGTCGTCTTCTTTTCGTCAGCCATGCCTACGTGGTCCTCTCGAGTTCTGCCCCGCGCTCGTTGCGGATGGTCAGGATGCGCGCGATCTCGCGCTTCGCCAGCCGGAGGCGCGCAGAGTTCTCGAGCGCGCCGGTCGCCGACTGGAAGCGCAGGTTGAACAGCTCCTGCCTGGTCTCCTCCAGGTGCTGCATCAGCTCGGCATCGGTCAGATCGCGCAGCTGCCTCGCCCTCATTGGAACAGGCTCCCTTCGCGCGTTACGACCTTCGTCCGCACCGAGAGCTTCGTCCCCGCGAGGCGGAGCGCCTCCCTGGCGAGCGGTTCCGGTACGCCGGCCAGCTCGAACATGACGCGCCCCGGCTTGACGACCGCGACCCAGTGCTCCGGCGAGCCCTTGCCGGAGCCCATCCGGGTCTCGGCCGGCTTCTGGGTCACCGGCTTGTCCGGGAAGATGTTGATCCAGACCTTGCCGCCGCGCTTGATCTTGCGCGTCATCGCGATCCGGGCCGCCTCGATCTGGCGGTTGGTCAGCCAGGCGGCGTCGAGCGACTTGAGCCCGTAGTCGCCGAAGGCGACCTGGGTCTGGCCCTTCGAGGTGCCGGCCCGGCGGCCGCGCTGCTGCTTGCGGTACTTGGTCTTCTTCGGAAGCAGCATCAGTCGGTCGTCTCCTCCGTCGGAGCGCTCGGGGTCTCAGGCGCCTCGGCAGCGGGCGGCGTCTCCGGCTGCTCGACCTGCGGCTGTTCGACCTGCGGCTCCGTCACCTGTGGCTCGACGGGCGTCGTCGTTTCCTCGGTGGGCGGGGGAGCAGCACCGCGCGGGGCACCGCCTCCGCCGCCTCTCCGGCCACGCCCGCCGCGCGGGCCACCCGGCCCGCCGCCGCCGGGACCCTTCCGGCGCCGCACCGGGCCGAGGCCCTCGCGGTCGGCCTGGCGGCCGCGGCCGCTCTCACGGGAGGCGGAAAGCCCCTCGGACGGACCGCCTCGCCGCCGTGCCTGATCCTGGTCGCCGAGACGCGAGTCCTTCTGCGAGAAGCCCTCGTAGCCCTCCGGCATGATCTCGCCCTTGTTGATCCAGACCTTGACGCCGATCCGGCCGTACGTCGTCTTCGCCTCGCAGGCGCCGTAGTCGATGTCCGCGCGGATGGTATGCAGCGGGACGCGGCCTTCCGAGTAGCTCTCGACGCGGCTCATCTCGCCGCCGCCGAGACGGCCCCCGCACTTGATCTTCACGCCGTGGGCGCCGGAGCGCATCGCCGAGGCGAGCGAGCGCTTCATCGCCCGCCGGAAGCTGACGCGGTTCTGGAGCTGCTCGGCGATCGACTGGGCGACGAGCTTCGCGTCCAGCTCGGGACGCTTGATCTCGTTGATGTTGATGTGCACGTTCTTGTGCGTCATCGCGTGCACGTCGCGGCGCAGCGCGTCGACCTCGACGCCCGACTTCCCGATCACGATCCCGGGGCGAGCCGTGTAGATGTCGATCGTGATCCGCTGCTTGTCCTTGCGGATCAGGATGTCGGACAGCCCCGCGTGGCCGAGCTTGCGGTTGATGTGCTCGCGGATCTTGATGTCCTCGAGCAGGGCGCCCTTGAACTCCTTCGCCGACGTGTACCAGTTCGACTTCCAGTCGTGGATCACTCCGACCCGGAGGCCGCCCGGATGGATCTTTTGGCCCATTAGTTTTCGGCCTCCTCGTCGCGCGCCGGCTTCGCGGGCGCGCTAGCTGGCTTGGCTGGCTTCTTCGTCGTTCGCCGTTTCGGCTTCTCGGTGGTCTCCGCTGCCGCTTCGGCCTGGGGCGTCGTCTCCGTCTCGGTGGCTTCGGTCGCTTCGGCCGGCTTGGGCTCGGCACGCTTCCGCGGCTCAGGGGCAGCTAGTGCTTCTTGCGCCGCAGGCGCGAGCAGCACCGTGACGTGGCAGGTCTGCTTGTGGATCCGCGCCACCCGTCCGCGGGCACGAGCACGCCACCGCTTCAGCGTCGGCCCCTCGTCGACGACCGCCGTGTGGACGATCAGCTCGTCGCCGACGAGACCGTGGTTCGCCTCGGCGTTCGCGACCGCGGAGGCGAGCACCTTCTCGATCTCGCGCGCAGCTGCGCGCTGCGTGAAGGCGAGTACGGCGCGGGCCTCGGGCACGCTGCGGCCGCGGATGTGCTCCGCGACCACGCGCCCCTTGCGCGCGGACATCCGCACCCACTTGGCCTGGGCGCGCACGGTCTGCGTCTCGGTCGGCGTGGAAGCCACTCGCTAGCCTCGCTTCACCTGCGTCTGCCGGTCACCGGCATGGCCACGGAACATCCGCGTGGGCGCGAACTCGCCGAGCTTGTGCCCGACCATCTGCTCGGACACGAACACGGGCACGTGCTTGCGGCCGTCGTGGACCGCGATCGTGTGGCCGACCATCTCGGGGAAGATCGTCGAGGTGCGGGACCAGGTGCGGATCATCCGCTTGCTCCCGGAGGTGTTCATCTCCTCGATCCTCTTCATCAGCCGCTCTTCGACGAACGGCCCCTTCTTCGAGCTCCTGCTCAACGCTTCTCCTTCCCGCGGCGGCGGCCGCGGACGATCAACTTGTCGGATTCCTTGTGCTTGCGTCGGGTCCGCTTGCCCAGCGTCGGCACGCCCCAGGGCGTGACCGGGTGGCGACCGCCCTTCGACTTGCCCTCGCCGCCGCCGTGTGGGTGGTCGACGGGGTTCATCGCCGAGCCGCGCACCGACGGGCGCTTCCCGCGCCAGCGGCTCCGGCCGGCCTTGCCCCCGGACTGGTTCTCGTGGTCGACGTTCCCGACCTGGCCGACGGTGGCCCGACAGGTTAGCGGCACGCGCCGCATCTCGCCCGAGGGGAGGCGGAGCACGCCGTAGCCGTCGTCCTTCGCGACCAGCTGGATCCCCGAGCCGGCACTGCGGGCCATCTGGCCGCCGCGGCCGGGCTTCAGCTCGACGTTGTGCACCATCGTGCCGGTCGGGATGTTCTCGAGCGGCAGCGCGTTGCCGGGGCGGATGTCCGCGCCGGGCCCCGACTCGACCATCGATCCGACCTCGAGCCGCGCGGGCGCGAGGATGTACGCCTTCTCGCCGTCGGCGTAGTGGAGCAGCGCGATCCGGGCCGACCGGTTCGGGTCGTACTCGATCGCGGCCACCTTCGCCGGCACGCCGTCCTTCCGGCGCTTGAAGTCGATGATCCGGTACCGGCGCTTGTGCCCGCCGCCCTGGTGCCGCGTCGTGATGCGGCCGTTGACATTGCGTCCGCCGGTCTTCTTGATCGGAGCGGTCAGCGAACGCTCCGGCTCGGTCTTCGTGATCTCCTCGAAGGAAGACACGCTCATGAACCTGCGTCCAGGGCTCGTCGGCTTGTATTTCTTGAGTGCCACTAGCTAGCCACCTCGTGAGGGTTTCCCACCCCGGAAATGCGCAGCATTTTCGGGGTCATACCTGTGCTCCGGCAAAGACCTGGATCTCGTCGTCCTTGTGCACCTTGATGATCGCCTTCTTCCAACCCTGCTTCGTCCCCTTGTGCACGCCGCGGCGCTTGGGCTTCGGCTGAACCTTCGAGACGTTGACCGCAAGCACGCGGACCTCGAACAGCTCCTCGACGGCCTGGCGGATCTGCGTCTTGTGCGCGTCGGGGTGAACCCTGAACGCGTACTTCTTGGCCTCGATCAGGCTGTAGCTCTTCTCGGAGACGACCGGCGCGATGATGACCTGACGAGCGGTGAGGCTCATGCCGATTCCTCCTCTTCCGCAGCCGGGTTCCCGTTGCCGGCGCCGGCACGCGCGAGCACTCCGTCGAGCGCCGCCTGCGACACGAGCAGGGAGCGGGCCCAGACGACGGCGGCGACGTCGAGCTCGGACGGCGAAACAACCGCCACCTTCTCCAGGTTCCTGAACGAGAGCCCGAGGTTCACGTCGTCGTCGGAGACGACGACCACAAGCGGACGCTCCTGGGCCCATGCCTCCACCAGCCCGGCGGCCGTCTTCGTGCTGGGCTCGTCGAACTTGCTCCCGTCGACCAGGCCGAGCGTTCCGGCCTGCGCGTGGGCGGACAGCGCCCCGCGCAGAGCGGCGCGCCTCGCCTTGCGGTTGACCTTGACCTCGAAGGAGCGCATCGACGGCGGGAAGGCGACCCCGCCGCCGGTCCAGTGCGGCGCGCGCGTCGTGCCGGCGCGGGCCCGGCCGGTGCCCTTCTGGCGCCACGGCTTGGAGCGGCCGCCGGAGACGAGCCCGCGGCTCTTGGCTCCGCGGGTGCCGGCGCGCAGCGCGTTGAGCTCGGCGCGGATTGTCTCGTGGACCAGGTGCGGCTTCACCTCGGCGCCGAAGACGTCGCCGGCGAGCGCGACCTGCTTGGTCGACTTGCCCGCGGAATCGAGGAGAGGAGCTTTGGGCTCGGTCTTCGTGCGCGCCGTCGAGCTCCGCTCGTCAGCGGAGCCGGACTTAGTGGTGCTGGCGGCCGGCATGGGCCCTCTCCTCCCTGATCTCGACGATGCCGTTCTTCGGCCCCGGGACGGCGCCCTTGACGAGCAGCAGGTTGTTCTCGGTGTCGATCTCGTGCACCTTCAGGCCGACCTGGGTGACGCGCTTTCCGCCGAGGCGTCCGGCCATCTTGATCCCCTTGAAAACACGCGAGGGCGTCGCCGAGGCGCCGATCGAGCCGGGCTTGCGGACGTTGTGCGAGCCGTGCGACTTCGGCCCGCGGTGGAAGCGGTGCCGCTTGATCGTCCCGGCGAAGCCCTTACCGATCCCGATCCCGGCGACCTTGATCGAGTCTCCCGGCTGGAAGACCTCGACCGTGACCGGCTCGCCCACGACCGCCTCGCTGGCGCCGCGGAACTCGACCAGATGGCGATGCCCTTCGAACCCGGCCTTCTTCAGGTGGCCGAGCTCTGCCTTCGAGATCTTCCGCTCGGCGACCGGCTCGAACGCGAGCTGCACGGCCTCGTAGCCGTCGGTCTCGACCGTCTTCACCTGGACCACCGGGCACGGACCGGCCTCGATCACGGTCACAGGCGTCACCACGCCGCTCTCCTCGTCGAAGAGCTGCGTCATGCCGAGCTTTCTGCCGATGATCCCTTTCATTTCTAGAGTTTGATCTCGATGTCGACGCCGGCCGGGAGGTCGAGCCGCATCAGCGAGTCGACCGTCTTCGGCGTCGGCGAATGGATGTCGATGAGCCGCTTGTGCGTGCGCACCTCGAAGTGCTCCCGCGAGTCCTTGTCCTTGAACGGGCTGCGGATCACGCAGTACACGTTCTTCTCGGTGGGCAGGGGCACGGGCCCGGTGATCGTCGCCCCGGAGCGCTCCGCCGTCTCGACGATGTCGCGCGCGGACTTGTCGACCTGCTTGTGGTCGTAGCCCTTGAGCCGGATGCGGATCTTCTGCTGTGGCACGTGCCCCTTCCCTCCTCCCGATGCCTACTTGATGACCTCGGTCACGACGCCGGCGCCGACCGTACGGCCGCCCTCGCGGATCGCGAACCGAAGTCCCTGGTCCATGGCGATCGGCTGGATCAGCTCGATCTCCATGTTCGTGTTGTCGCCCGGCATGACCATCTCCTGGCCCTCCGGGAGCTTGATCGAGCCGGTCACGTCCGTCGTCCGGAAGTAGAACTGCGGCCGGTAGCCGTTGAAGAACGGCGTGTGCCGCCCGCCCTCGTCCTTCGACAGGACGTACACCTCGGCGTTGAAGTGCGTGTGCGGTGTGATCGAGCCCGGCTTCGCGAGCACCTGGCCGCGCTCGACCTCCTCGCGCTTGACGCCGCGGAGCAGCGCGCCCGCGTTGTCGCCTGCCTGCGCGAAGTCGAGGAGCTTGTTGAACATCTCCAGGCCGGTGACGACCGTCTTCTCGGTCTTCTCGTGGATGCCGACGATCTCGACCTCGTCGCCCGACTTGATCTGGCCCTGCTCGATGCGGCCCGTGACGACGGTGCCGCGGCCGGTGATCGTGAAGACGTCCTCGATCGGCATCAGGAACGACTTGTCGACGTCGCGCTGCGGCTCGGGGATGTAGCTGTCCACGGCCTCCATCAGCTCGAGGATCTTCGGCGTCCACTCGGCGTCGCCCTCGAGCGCCTTCAGCGCGGAGACCTGGACGATCGGGATGTCGTCGCCGGGGAACTCGTACTTGGAGAGCAGCTCGCGGACCTCCATCTCGACGAGCTCGATCAGCTCGGGGTCGTCGACCATGTCGGCCTTGTTCAGCGCGACCACGATGTACGGCACCTCCACCTGGCGGGCGAGCAGGATGTGCTCGCGCGTCTGGGGCATCGGGCCGTCGGCCGCGGAGACCACGAGGATCGCACCGTCCATCTGGGCGGCGCCCGTGATCATGTTCTTGATGTAGTCGGCGTGGCCGGGGCAGTCGACGTGGGCGTAGTGCCGGTTCGCCGTCTCGTACTCGACGTGCGCGGTGTTGATCGTGATGCCGCGCTGCCGCTCCTCGGGAGCGTTGTCGATCGACTCGAAGTCGCGGGCCGAGGTGCCTGTGCCCTGCTCGGACAGCACCTTCGTGATCGCGGCGGTGAGCGTCGTCTTGCCGTGGTCGATATGGCCGATGGTGCCGACGTTGAGGTGCGGCTTGGTGCGCTCGAACTTCTGCTTGGACATTCCTTCCTCCGGTCTCCTTTAGGTCTGGGCGGCGACGATCTCGCCCGCGATCGACTGAGGGACTTCCTCGTACCGATCGAACTGCATGGTGAACGTGGCCCGCCCCTGCGTCGTCGAGCGCAGGTCGGTGGCGTAGCCGAACATGGTGGCGAGCGGGACCTTCGCCCTGATCGCTTGAGCATTGCCCCGCGGCTCGAGGCCCTCGACCCGCCCGCGGCGGGAGTTCAGATCTCCCATCACGTCGCCGAGGTAGTCGTCCGGGGTCACGACCTCGACCGCCATCACGGGCTCGAGCAGCTTGGGCTTGGCCCGCTGCATCGCGTTCTTGAACGCCATCGAGCCGGCGATCTTGAACGCCATCTCGCTCGAGTCGACGTCGTGGAACGAGCCGTCGACCAGCCTCACTCGGACGTCGACGACCGGGTATCCGGCGAGGACGCCCGACTCCATCGCCTCCTGGATCCCGAGGTCGACGGAGGAGATGTACTCGCGCGGGATCTTCCCACCGACGATCTTGTCGATGAACTCGTAGCCTTCGCCCGGCTCGGCGGGCTCGAGGTCGATCACGGCGTGGCCGTACTGGCCGCGGCCGCCGGTCTGCCGGACGAACCTGCCCTCGATCTTCTGGACGGATTGGCCGACCGTCTCGCGGTAGGCAACCTGCGGGCGCCCGACGTTGGCGTCGACGCTGAACTCGCGCATGAGGCGGTCGACGATGATCTCCAGGTGCAGCTCGCCCATCCCGGAGATGATCGTCTGACCGGTCTCCTCGTCGGTGCGCACCTGGAAGGTCGGGTCCTCCTCGGACAGCCGCTGCAGGCCTGAGCCGAGCTTGTCCTGATCGCCCTTCGTCTTCGGCTCGATCGCGACCGCGATCACCGGGTCCGGGAACGTCATCGACTCGAGCCGGATCGGCGCCGTGTCGACGGCGAGCGTGTCGCCGGTCGTCGTCGCCTTCAGGCCGACGATCGCGGCGATCTCGCCGGCGCCCAGCTCGTCGCGCTCCTCGCGGTGGTTCGCGTGCATCTGGAGGATGCGGCCGGCGCGCTCGCCCTTGCCGGTGGTCGTGTTCAGCACCCGGTCGCCCTGCTTCATCAGACCGGAGTAGACGCGGATGTATGTGAGCTTCCCGACGTAGGGGTCGGACATGACCTTGAAGGCGAGCGCGGCGAACGGCTCGTCGAGCTCGGGACGGCGGGAGAGCTCGTTCTCCGTGCGCGGGTCGATCCCGTGGACCGGCGGCACGTCGAGCGGGCTCGGCAGGTAGTCGATCACCGCGTCGAGGAGCGGCTGAATGCCCTTGTTCTTGAACGCCGTGCCGCAGAGGACCGGCGTGACGGTGATGTCCAGGGTGGCCTTGCGCAGGGCGCGGCGGAGCATGTCGGGCGTGACCTTCTCCTCGGCCCCGAGGTAGGTCTCCATCAGCTCGTCGTCGTCGTCGGCGACAGCGTCGATCAGCTGGTGGTGGTACTCGTGCGCCTGCTCGGCGAGCTCGGCCGGGATCTCCTCCTCGGACATGTTCGTGCCCAGGTCGTCGGTCCAGACGGTCGCCTTCATCTCCACGAGGTCGACGACCCCGCGGAAGTGCTCCTCCTGGCCGATCGGCAGCTGTACCGGGACGGGGTGCGCGCCGAGGCGGTCGACCATCGACTGGACGGAGGCGAAGAAGTCCGCGCCCGTCCGGTCCATCTTGTTGATGAACGCGATCCGGGGCACCTTGTACTTGTCCGCCTGGCGCCAGACCGTCTCGGACTGCGGCTCGACGCCCGCGACCGAGTCGAAGACGGCGATCGCACCGTCGAGGACGCGCAGGCTGCGCTCCACCTCGACCGTAAAGTCCACGTGCCCGGGCGTATCGATGATGTTGATTCGAAAGTCGCGCCAGAACGCCGTCGTCGCCGCCGACGTGATCGTGATCCCGCGCTCCTGCTCCTGCGCCATCCAGTCCATTGTCGCGGCGCCCTCGTGGACCTCCCCCATCTTGTGGGTGCGGCCCGTGTAGTAGAGGATCCGCTCCGTCGTCGTGGTCTTCCCCGCGTCGATGTGGGCCATGATCCCGATGTTGCGGACGCGCTCGAGGCCGGCCCGCGTGTTCTTTTCCACCGTTGCCATCGCTACCACCGGTAGTGCGCGAACGCCTTGTTTGCCTGGGCCATCCGGTACATGTCGTCCTTGCGCTTCCACGATCCACCCTGGTTCTGGATCGCGTCCAGGATCTCGCCGGCGAGCTTCTCGTCCATGCTCTTCTCGCGCCGTTCGCGCGAGTACGTGACGAGGTAGCGGATCGCGAGTGTGCGCGCGCGCCGCTGCGGCACCTCGACGGGAACCTGGTAGTTCGCGCCGCCGACGCGGCGGCTGCGGGTCTCGAGCACGGGGGTGACCGTCTTCACCGCCTGCTCGAGCACCTCGAGCGGCGGCTTGCCGGTGCGGTCGCCGACCTTGTCGAGCGCGCCGTAGACGATGCGCTCGGCGGTCGACCGCTTGCCGGCGGTCATCACGCGGTTGATCAGCTGGGTGACCAGGCGCGAGCTGTAGACCGGGTCCGGGTCCAGCGGACGGATCTGGATCTCGGCACGACGGGGCAAGCTCAGCTCCCCCGCTTGGCGCCGTACTTGGAGCGGCCCTGCTTGCGGTCGGCGACGCCCGACGAGTCGAGCGCGGCGCGGATCACCTTGTAGCGGAAACCCGGGAGGTCCTTGACGCGGCCGCCGCGGATCAGCACGACCGAGTGCTCCTGGAGGTTGTGCCCCTCGCCGGGAATGTATGCACCGACTTCCATCGAGTTGGTCAGCCGGACGCGCGCGACCTTGCGCAGCGCGGAGTTCGGCTTCTTCGGCGTGGTCGTGTAGACGCGCGTGCAGACGCCCCGCTTCTGCGGCGCGCCGCGGAGGGCAGGGGTCTTCACCTTCGCCTTCGGCGCGGTGCGACCTTTCCGCACGAGTTGGTTGACAGTCGGTATGAGAACTCCTCCAGAGGGCTTTCAGGGCGTGCACACAACAAAGGCCGGCGGGGCAACGCCACCGCCAACCCGGGGCGGAATGGTAGCGAAGTTCGGAGCGGTACGTCAAACGCGGCTCCGGACCGTCCGACCGCCCGGCTATACCTGGCCGCGATGCCCGAGTGCTCCGTTTGCCGGCGGCCGTTCGACGGACGCTTCAAGGTGATGGTCCCGCCGTCGAACGAGGCGTTCGACTCGATCGAGTGCGCCCGGCAGGCGGCATTGCTGCGCGGCCTGGACGCTGCGGCGCTGACGCCGGTCGTCCTGCCGACACTGACTGCCGAGCCGTGGGTGAGCCCGGTCGGCCCGAATCCGGCGGCTCCGCGGAAAGGCATGGCGGCGCTCGCAGCGATGTTGCTGGTGCCGAGCCAGGCGGCGCTCGCAGGCGGGGTCGGCCTGGCCGCAGCCGGGTCCGCGGCGGCGATCTATCTCGCTGCCCGGCCGGCGATCCAGCCCTCGCACTCCGACGCCGTCGGCACCGCGATGCCGGCCCCGAAGGCGCCGGTTGCGAAGCCTTCCACGCCGGGGGCGCGGCCGGCCGCCCGCGCCCCCGTGCGGCTCGCGACGACGCGTCCGCCCGACGTCCGCGCCCGGAAGCTGATCGTCGGGCGCCGCTCGCGTCCGTCCGCCGGCTATGCCGTGGTCCGGAACGTCGTCCCCACCGGCCGCTCGACGCCGGGATCCTCGTACTCGACCTCCACCAACACGCAGCTCGTCTCGCGGACGATTCCGGTCCGTGGGACGGCCCCGGCCTCCAAGCCGACGCCGGTGGCGAAGACCGTGCCCACCTCGGGACTTGCGCAGCCGCCTGAGCAGCGCTCGACCCCGACGTCGACGCCGAAGCCGCGCCCCAAGCCGACGAAGCCCAGGCCGCACGTGACGCTGCCCTCCCCGTCCGCTTCGACGTCGGGCGCCACGTCCAAGCCTTCCAACCCGGCGGCCAGCGCTGCGACCCGGCAGCTGGCCTCGGCCGACGCGACGCCGCCGAAGGGGAAGAAGCCCGAGCCGCCGGTCGTGCAGGCGGCCGCGGCCGCGAATCCTCTCCAGCAGCTGGTCGGCGACGATGGACAGCTGCCGGGAGACCACGGCGACGCCGGCCAGCCGGCCGACGGCAGCGGTTCCGTGCCTGCCCCCGATGCGGGCGGCCACACCGTGCCGGCGCCCTGACGAGCTAGAGCAACTCGTCCGACTCGAGCTGCTAGGGGAGTCGGCGCATGGTGCCGAGTTCTCCGCGGAGGGGACCAAGGAAGCTACCTGGCTCGAACCCGCTTCGGGAATCCGTCAGAATGTCCTAGGTCGTTCCGCTCGACTCCTCCGGCTCGTCGGCAGCGGTCATGACGCGACCCTTGCCGGCGCGCTTCGCCCGGTACAGCGCCTGGTCGACCCGCCGAAAGAGCGAGGTCGCGTCGTCGTCGCGCTGGAGCTCGGCCATCCCTGCCGAGATCTGCAGGCTGGGGATCCGGCCGATCGGCTGCCCCTGAATCGCCAGCTGGAGGCGCTGGAAGAAGAGGTCGGTGTCCTCGAGCGACGACTCCGGGAGGATGACGGCGAACTCGTCGCCTCCGACCCGGCAGGGGATGTCCGCTCCGCGGACCACGAGCCGCAGGCGCTGCGCGACCTCGGCGAGGACCGAGTCCCCTCCGAGGTGGCCGATCTCCTCGTTGATCGCCTTGAAGTCGTCGAGGTCGAAGAAGAGCATCGCGAGCCGGCGGTCGTAGCGGTGCGCCCGCTTGACCTCGTGCGCGAGCGTCTCGTGGAAGTAGCGCCGGTTGTGCAGCCCCGTCAGCGGGTCGCGAACCGCCAGCTCGTGGAGCTCGCGGAACTGGCGGGCGTTCTCGATCGCCCTGCCCGCCGCGAGGGCCAGCTCCTCGAGCGTCGCGAGGGTCTCGTCGCCGGGCTCGTCCGCGGCACGCCGCCAGAAGATTCCCAGCGTCCCCGTCGGCGAGCCGGGCTCGGACGAGAGGGGCAGGAGCACGCCGAGCTGGACGGCGTTGGCTGCGATCGTCTCGCCCGGGAACCGGTACCGGACGGTGAGCGCCCGCGAGCGGCTCTCCGCCGGCCAGCTCCCGAGCAGCGGAAGCGCCTCGTCGGAGGTCAGGTTCATCGCCTTCACGATCGGCGGCTCACCCTTCCCCCACAGCGCGACGGCGGAGGCGTCGCCGTTGGCCAGCTGCGCGGCGCCCTGGAGCACGCGGGAGAGGAGCTCGTCCAGGTCGAGCGTCTCCGAGAGCGCGGAGAGCTGCCGCGCCCAGCGGAGCTCGAGCTGGGCCTGTTTGAGCTGGTCGGCGCCGTCCGCGCGCCGAGGTCTGCCGAGCGCGCGGCGCCGCTGGCCGACCACGAGGACGACGAGGACGCCCACCACTGCGGCGGCGAGAGCGATGATCAATGCCGTCATGCCGGTTCTGGCCTTGCCCGTCCCGTGTTGCGCAAGACCGGACGCGCGCTAGCGCGCCGATCTCCTCAGGCCATGGTTGGACGTATTCGCGAAACGCGCGGGCCGCATGCTGTCCTCTCTCTCCCAGCAGGCCGAACGTGCACCTGCAAGACAAACCGTACCCAGGACAGGCCGCCGGTCAAGGGGAACCGGCGAGCCACTACCGCCGCCGCGGCCGACCTGCGCGGCCGCGGCCAGGACGGTTACTGAGGTGCAAACCCGGTTGGGGAGGGGGTTCGTGGGGGGAACCGGCTATTCCCCCCACGAGAGCGAGCCAGGCGCGGCGAGCGTTAGTCGTCGAGCGGAGAGTCGACCTCCGGGACTTCCTCGGCCTCCCCGGCCTCCTGAGGCTTGGCCTCGTCGTTGAGGTCCGGCTGGCCGCCGAAGTCGAGCCCCAGCGAGGCGAGGTCGATTCCGCCGCCGTCGGAGCCGATCTCCTGCAGGGCGGCGAGGAGCGTCTCGCGCTCGTACGCCTCCTTGGGCACCTTCTCGGACGGGCCGATCTCGATCGTCCGGTACCGCTTCAGGCCGGTGGCGGCCGGGATCAGCTTGCCGATGATCACGTTCTCCTTCAGGCCGAGCAGGCGGTCGACCTTGCCCTCGATCGAGGCGTCGGTGAGCACCTTGGTCGTCTCCTGGAAGGAGGCCGCGGAGAGGAAGGACTCGGTCGCGAGCGACGCCTTCGTGATCCCGAGGATCAGCGGCTCGAACGTCGCCTGCTCGCCCTTCTCCTTCTTCACCCGCTTGTTCTCGCGCTCGAGCACGACCTTGTCGACCATCTGGCCGGGCAGGAAGTCGGTCGAACCGGAGTTCTCGATCCGGACCTTCTTCAGCATCTGCCGGACGATCAGCTCGATGTGCTTGTCGTGGATGTCGACACCCTGCGACTTGTAGACCTTCTGCACCTCGCGGACGAGGTACAGCTCGGTCGGCGACGAGCCGCGGCCGCCCTTGAAGTGGAGCTCGAGCAGCTCGGCCGGGTTCTGCGAGCCCTCGTGCAGCGGATCGCCCGGCAGGATGTCGTCGCCCGTCTTCACGAGCAGACGCGTCCGGCGCGGGAGCTGGTACTCCTTGGGCTCGTCGTCCTCGTCCGTGGACATCGGGTCGATGATCACCTTCGGCCCACGCTCGGTCTCCTCGACGGTGACCTTGCCACCGATCTCCGCGAGCCGTGCCGCGCCCTTGGGGTTGCGGGCCTCGAAGATCTCGACGACGCGCGGGAGGCCGTGGGTGATGTCCGCGCCGGCGACGCCGCCGGTGTGGAACGTCCGCATGGTCAGCTGCGTGCCCGGCTCTCCGATCGACTGCGCAGCGATGATCCCGACCGCGTCTCCGACCTCGCACATCCCGCCGGTGGCGAGGAAGATCCCGTAGCAGGCCTGGCACACGCCGTACTCGCTCTTGCACTTGAGCACCGAGCGGACGGGCACCGTCTCGATCTCATCGTCCTCGAGCTCGGCGACGAACGCCTGGAGCATCGGATTGTCGAGCACCTTTCCCTTCTCGAGCAGCCTCGTCTTGCCCGGCTTACCGGACGCAAGCGGCTTGTAGACGTCCTCGGCGATCACCCGGCCGAGCAGGCTGCGGTTCAGCCCTTCCGGCAGGTGGATCGGCAGGTCGACGTGCTCGCTCGACTTGCAGTCGTGGTCGCGGATGATCACGTCCTGCGACACGTCGACCAGGCGCCGCGTGAGGTAGCCCGAGTCGGCCGTGCGCAGCGCCGTGTCGGCGAGACCCTTGCGGGCACCGTGGGTCGAGATGAAGTACTCGAGCACCGACAGGCCTTCCATGAAGTTCGCCTTGATCGGCCGCTCGATGATCTCGCCCTTCGGGTTCGCCATCAGGCCGCGCATGCCGGCGAGCTGGCGGATCTGCTTGAACGAGCCGCGCGCTCCCGAGTTGGCCATCATGAAGATCGGGTTCAGCTCGTAGAGCGTCTTCTCCATCGCGTCGGCGACCGTGTCGGTCCCCTCCGTCCAGATGTTGACGATGCTCTCGTGCCGCTCCTCCTCGGTGATCAGGCCGCGCTCGTACTGGGCTTCGACCTCCGCGACGCGCTTCTCGTAGTCGGCGAGGATCTGCTCCTTCTCCCGCGGGATGACGATGTCGTTCTTCGAGATCGTCACCCCCGCGTCCGTGGCGTAGCGGAAGCCGAGCGTCTTGATCGCGTCGAGCACCGCGGCGAGCGTGTGCGCGCCGTGTCGGTCCGACAGGTCCGAGATCAGCTGGTCCATCTCCTTCTTCGGGAGCGTCCGGTTGATGAACTCGTGGTCGACCGGCTTGCCGTCGCGGCCGCCGTTCGCAGATGTGCTGCGGAACGCGTCGACGAGCGCCTCCTCGACGGCCGCGTTGAACACGACCCGACCGGGGGTGGTGACGACCAGCACGCCGTTGTGCCGGAATTCGATCGGCTGCTGGAGCTCGACCTGCTTCGATTCGATCGCGAGCACGACCTCGGTCTCGCTGCCGAACCGCTTCGGCCGGTCGGCCGGCTTCAGCTTCGACACGTCGAGCTGCGAGATGTCCTTGCCGTCGACCTGCTCGGCGTAGGTGAGGAAGTAGCCGCCGAGGATCATGTCCTGCGTCGGCGTCGCCAGCGGCCGGCCGTGAGCGGGCGAGAGGATGTTGTTCGAGGACAGCATCAGGATCCGCGCCTCGGCCTGCGCCTCCGCCGACAGCGGCAGATGGACGGCCATCTGGTCGCCGTCGAAGTCGGCGTTGAACGCGTGGCAGACGAGCGGATGGACCTGGATCGCCTTGCCCTCGACCAGCACCGGCTCGAAGGCCTGGATGCCGAGGCGGTGCAGCGTCGGCGCCCGGTTCAGCAGCACCGGGTGCTCTGCGATGACCTCCTCGAGCACGTCCCAGACCTCGGGCGTCATCGAGTCGACGTACTTCTTCGCCGCCTTGATGTTCTGGACGGACTTCCGCTCGACGAGCCGGCTCATGATGAACGGCTTGAAGAGCTCGAGCGCCATCAGCTTGGGCAGCCCGCACTGGTGCAGCTTCAGGTACGGCCCGGAGACGATCACCGAGCGCCCCGAGTAGTCGACGCGCTTGCCGAGCAGATTCTGGCGGAACCGGCCCTGCTTGCCCTTGAGCATGTCGGACAGCGACTTGAGCGGCCGGTTGCCCGGGCCGGTGACCGCGCGCCCGCGGCGGCCGTTGTCGAACAGGGCGTCGACGGCCTCCTGGAGCATGCGCTTCTCGTTGTTGACGATGATCTCGGGCGCGCCGAGGTCGAGCAGCCGCTTGAGGCGGTTGTTCCGGTTGATCACGCGCCGGTAGAGGTCGTTCAGGTCGCTGGTCGCGAACCGGCCGCCGTCCAGCTGCACCATCGGGCGCAGCTCGGGCGGGATCACCGGCACCGCGTCGAGAACCATCCACTCCGGCTTGTTCTCGGACTTGATGAACGCGTTCACGACCTTCAGCCGCTTGATCGCGCGCGCCTGCTTCTGGCCCTTCGACGTGCGGATCGTCTCGCGGAGCGAGGCGGCCTCGGCGTTCAGGTCGAGGCCCTTGAGCAGCTCGCGGATCGACTCGGCGCCCATCCCACCGTGGAAGTAGACGCCGAAGCCGTAGGACGAACCGAACCGGTCCTTCAGCTCGCGGAAGATCTGCTCGTCGTTGACGACCATCTTCGGCTCGAGATCCTTGAAGAGCTGCCAGGTGGTCTCGAGCCGGCGGACGGCCTCGACCGCGGCCTCGCGGGCGTCGTTCCGCCGCGACTCGATGTCCTGGTACATCTCGCGCACCTTCATCAGCCACTGGACGATCGCGTCGTACTCCTCCTTGGCGATCTTCCCGTCGGTCTTCAGGCAGAGGTCGCTGGCGACATCGCGAATCTCGTCGGCGCTCGCCTCCGGCGGCGCCGTGTCGAGAGTCTCACGAAGCAGCCCGTTCCCGAGCTCACGCGCCTTCTCGAGGTTCTTGACGTCGACCGACGCGACCAGCGCCGCGTCCTCCTCGCTCAGCCCCGCCTTGGGATCGAGCAGGCCATCGACGACCCGGTTGATGTGCTTGGTGACCGCACCCTTCTTCGAGCCGCTCGCCTTCGCCAGCTCCTTGTAGAGCGGCGCCAGCGTCTCGCGGACCTGGGTCGCGGCGGTGGCGACCGACTCGAACTCGCGCGTCGCCAGCTTGCGGTCGTCGCGGATCGCCGTCGAGTGAACCCGCTCGCGGATTTTCTTCGAGTCCTCGGTGCTGAGCTCCGGGGCGATCTCGACGAAGAGGCCACCGGCGAGGCCGCGCGCGTCCTCGAGGCCGGGGATCAGCTGCTCCTCGGCCCAGTTGGACAGGCCGCGGGCCCAGAAGTCGTCGTCCTCGTCGAAGTCCTTCTCCTTGCCCTTCGTGAAGTAGTCGCGGCGCCGCTGGAGCCGCTGCTCCAGTGCGGCGAGCTGCTCGTCGCGGTCGACGTCGATCCGCTCGGCCTCGGCCTTCACCTTGTCCTCGAGGTCGTTGACGTCCTTCGCCCGTGCCTCGTTGTCGACCGAGGTGACGATCGAGGCGGCGAAGTACAGGACCTTCTCGAGCTCGCGCGGGGCGATGTCGAGCAGATAGCCGATGCGGCTGGGTACGCCCTTGAAGAACCAGATGTGGCTGACCGGAGCGGCCAGGTCGATGTGGCCCATGCGCTCGCGCCGCACCTTCTGGCGCGTCACCTCGACGCCACAGCGCTCGCAGATGATGCCCTTGTAGCGGACGCGCTTGTACTTGCCGCAGTAGCACTCCCAGTCCTTGGTCGGACCGAAGATGCGTTCGCAGAACAGTCCGTCGCGCTCCGGCTTGAGCGTGCGGTAGTTGATCGTCTCCGGCTTGGTGACCTCGCCCGACGACCAGTCTCGGATCTGCTTCGGCGACGCGAGCCCGATGCGGATCGCGTCGAAGTCGTTGATATCGATCAAAGTGTTCCTCTTTCCCCTGAAGTTCGTGTAGCGCTCGTCGTCGTCACTCCTCGACCTCGGCGTCGGCGAGGTCGGGCTCGATCGGGCCTTCGGCCACTGCCTCGTCGAGGTCGCCGAGCGCCTCGTCGGCGGGCAGTTTCAGCTCGCCCTCCTGGTCGACGCGCTCCTGGCCTTCCTCGACCTCCTCGGCTGTGGGCTCGCGCGCCGCCACCCTCAGCGAGCCGGGTGACAGGTCGATGCCGAGCTCCTCCGCTGCGCGGAGCAGCTCGTCGTCCTCCTCGCGCACCTGCACCTCGGTGCCCTCCTCCGAGATGACGTGCACGTCGAGCGCGAGCGACTGCATCTCCTTCAGCAGCACCTTGAAGGACTCGGGGATCGACGGCTCGGCGATGTTCTCGCCCTTGACGATCGCCTCGTAGGCCTTCACCCGCCCGACGGTGTCGTCGGACTTGATCGTGAGCATCTCCTGCAGGGTGTACGCGGCGCCGTACGCCTCCAAAGCCCACACCTCCATCTCGCCGAACCGCTGTCCGCCGAACTGCGCCTTGCCGCCCAGCGGCTGTTGGGTGACGAGCGAGTAGGGGCCGGTCGAGCGCGCGTGGATCTTGTCGTCGACCAGGTGGAGCAGCTTGAGGATGTACATGTAGCCGACCGTGACCTTCTCCTGGAACGGCTCGCCCGTCTTGCCGTTGAACAGCCGCACCTTGCCGGAGCAGCGCCGCCCCTCGGGCCGCTTCAGATCGACGTTCATCTTGATCGGCGAGTCCGGGTTCTGGCGCGTCCACTCGACAAGCGCCTCGTCGACGTCCTCCTCGGAGGCACCGTCGAACACCGGCGTGGCGATCGGCGTCCACGCTCCCTCCCCGTTCTGCGCGAAGACGCCCTGGGCGGCCGCCCAGCCGAGGTGGGTCTCGAGGATCTGGCCGATGTTCATCCGGCTCGGCACGCCGAGCGGGTTGAGGACGACGTCGACCGGCGTCCCGTCCTCGAGGAACGGCATGTCCTCCTCGGGGACGATCCGCGAGATCACGCCCTTGTTGCCGTGGCGGCCGGCGAGCTTGTCGCCCTCGGCGATCTTGCGCTTCTTGGCGACGTAGACGCGGACGAGCTCGTTCACGCCCGGCGGCAGGTCGTCGCCGGCATCGCGCGAGAACGTCTTGACGTCGATCACCTTGCCGCCCTCGCCGTGCGGCACCTTGAGGCTGGTGTCGCGCACCTCGCGTGCCTTCTCCTTGAAGATCGCGCGGATCAGCTTCTCCTCCGCGGTCAGCTCCGTCTCGCCCTTCGGCGTCACCTTGCCGACCAGCAGGTCGCCCGAGCCGACCTCGGCGCCGATGCGGACGATGCCGCGCTCGTCGAGGTCCTTGAGCGAGTCCTCCGAGCGGTTCGGGATGTCGCGCGTGATCTCCTCGTCGCCCAGCTTGGTCGAGCGGGCGTCGATCTCGTACTCGTGGATGTGGATCGAGGAGAGGACGTCCTCCTTGACCAGCCGCTCCGACAGCACGATCGCGTCCTCGAAGTTGAAGCCCTCGAACGGCATGAACGCGACCAGCAGGTTCTTGCCGAGCGCCAGCTCTCCGTCCTTGGTCGAGCTGCCGTCCGCGAGCACCTGCTCCGCGCGCACCCGGTCGCCGAGCGCGACGATCGGCTTCTGGTGGATCAGCGTGCCCTGGTTCGAGCGCATGAACTTGGTCAGGTGGTACTCGTCCTTGCCGTCCTTCGACTCGACGACGACCTTCTCGGCGTCGACGTCGACCACCGTCCCGGCCGCGTCCGCCACGACGACGTCGCCGGTGTCGACGGCGGCCCGGTACTCCAGCCCCGTGCCGACGAGCGGCGGGTCGGTGATCATCAGCGGAACCGCCTGCCGCTGCATGTTCGCGCCCATCAGCGCGCGGTTTGCATCGTTGTGCTCCAGGAACGGGATCAGGGCGGTCGCGACCGACACGATCTGCGCCGGCGCGACGTCCATGAACTCGATCTCCTTCGGCTCCGCGGTGACCGCCTCGCCTTCGCGGGAGCGGCAGAGCACCTGGTCGTGCAGGAACTTGCCGGTCTTCCCGTCGATCGGCTCCGAGGCCTGCGCGATCGTGTACTGCGCCTCCTCGGCCGCGTCCAGGTAGACGATGTCGTCGGTCACCTTGCCGCTGACGACGCGACGGTACGGCGTCTGGATGAAGCCGAACTCGGACACGGTCGCGAACGACGCGAGCGAGCCGATCAGGCCGATGTTCGGGCCTTCCGGCGTCTCGATCGGGCACATCCGCCCGTAGTGGGTCGGATGCACGTCGCGCACCTCGATCGGCGCGCGTTCACGGGTAAGGCCTCCTGCCCCCAGGGCACTGAGGCGGCGGCGATGCGTGAGGCTGGCCAGCGAGTTGGTCTGATCCAGGAACTGCGACAGCTGCGAGGAGCCGAAGAACTCCTTCAGCGCCGCGACCACTGGCCGGATGTTGATGATCGTCTGCGGCGTGATCGTGTCCACGTCCTCCGTGGTCATCCGCTCGCGGACGACGCGCTCCATCCGGTACAGACCGACGCGGAACGCCTCCTGGATCAGCTCGCCGACCGTCCGGAGACGGCGGTTGCCGAAGTCCTCGTACTCGTCCAGCTCGTGCGCGATCGGCGCACGGGGCATCGTGATCGCGTCCGCCGCGAAGTCCTTCGACTCCTCGTCCACGCCGAGCTGGGTGGGCAGGGAGACGAGTCTGCGGACGAGCGCGAGGATGTCCTCGGTCGTCAGCACGCGCACGTCGTCGGGCACGTTCACGCTCAGGCGCTGGTTGAGCTTGTACCGGCCGACCTTGGTCAGGTCGTAGCGCTTGGGGTCGAAGAAGAGCGCCCTGAGCAGGTTGCGGGCGTTGTCCAGCGTCGGCGGCTCGCCCGGGCGCTGCTTCTTGAAGACCTCGATCAGCGCCTCTTCCTCCCGCGTGGTCGCGTCCTTCTCGAGCGTCAGCGCGATGAAGATCGAGTTGTCGAACAGCCTCAGGATCGCCTCGTTCGAGCTCGTGTCGAGCTGGAACCCGGTGGTCGGGTCCTCGGCCGGCAGCGCACGCAGGAGCGTGGTGATCGGCAGCTTGCGCTTACGGTCGATCCGAGCGTAGACGACGCCCTTCTTGTCGATCTCGAGCTCGAGCCACGAGCCACGGCTCGGCATCAGGTTGGCGGTGAACACCTGCTTCGTCGCGTCCTTCGGCTCCATCAGGTAGGCGCCGGGCGACCGGACGAGCTGCGTGACGATCACGCGCTCGGTGCCGTTGATGATGAAGGTCCCCTGGTCGGTCATCATCGGGAAATCGCCCATGAAGACCCGCTGCTCGCGGATCTCGCCCGTCTCCTTGTTGACGAAGCGGACGGTCATGGACAGCGGGACCTGGTAGGTCAGGTCCTTCTCCCGGCACTCCTTGATCGAGACCGGCGGCTCCCCGAACTCGTACTCCGCGAACTCCACCGCGAGCGTGCCGGTGTAGTCCTCGATCGGCGAGATGTCGTCGATCGTCTCCCGAAGCCCGTCCTCCATGAACCACGCGAACGAGGCCTTCTGGATGTCGATCAGGTTGGGGAGGTCGAGAACGTGCTTCAGGCGCGAGAACGTTTTGCGCGCGTTAGGCGCAGCAACCCTGCTGGTCAAATGGAACTTCCTCCCTTAGAGATGTCTACTGCTGCGGCGGTCGGGCGAACGGAATGGGGCGCGAACCTTGCAGGATAGCGAAGACCCATGCCTCCGGGCAAGGGAAATCGGCTCCCACGAAAGAGATAACGACCCGCTGGCCGGGCCTATTCCGGATTCTAGCGCCTGGCCGCTGTATTCGTGGGGCTGGGGGCGCCCGGCAATCGGCGCATCCATGGCTGAAGGATAGGAAGACGCTGCGCGGTGTGGTGGGGGAGCGGCGATGCCGCAACGCCGCTCCCCCGGCCTGCTTACCGTCAGGCTCTCTCTCCCTTTCTCTCTCCCATAGCCGTCAGGTCGGAGACGGACCTCCGTGAGGCAGGCACTCCTGCTGCCAGGCGGATGTCGGTTTCTCGAACGCTTGACGACCGGCCCGGATCAGCCGGGACCGGCGAGAGGCACAGCCGAGAGGGCTAGCCGGGGCGTTCGAGAACCGAGACGAACAGCGGCGGCCGGCCGAGGTCCGGTGAGAGCCGGAGCCATCGGCTCGGCCTCTGGGCCACCAGAGCGATCACCGCGGCGAGCGCCGCGAAGAGCCCGAAGAAGAATGTGAGCGGAGGCGCGCCCGTGGATCCTCTGCCGCTCGCCGAGCCCAGGAGCCCCCGCTGAGGCCAACCGGAGGCGACCGCTACGCGAGCGGGGCCCTGTCGATCGTCGACCGCTGTGGGGGCCGCGCTCGAGGCGGTCTCCCTGGCGGCGGCGGGAAGGCTGGGGACGCGAGGCTGCGGGGCGACCGGGTGCGGGCGGGCAGGAGCGAGCCGCCGGGCGGGTGAGCTCGGGCTCGGGGCTGCCCGGTGAGGCCGTGCTGGCCGCGCATCCGCCGGTGCGGGAGCCGGGGCGACGACCGTCGACGGAGCGGCGTGCGGAGCCGGCACCGCCGACGCGGTGTCGCCGGCCGTATCGCTGGGAGCCGTCGCATGGCTCGCCGGCGCCGCCGGCCGCGAAGGCGAAGCCGCAGGAGAAGGCGTCTGGTCCTCTGGGGCGGCCGGCTCACCGCCGGCCCGTCTCGGCGCGGCGACCACGTCCACTGCGGCCGCAACCGGAGCCGCAGCCTGCGTCACCGTCTCGACCACGGGGGCGGCGACCTCCGCGACCTCCGCGGTCACGGGCCGGGTCACCTGAACGACCGTCTGCACGACCGGCGCAACCGTCTGCTGGGCGGTCTCGACGACCGGGGCAGCGGCGGCCTCGACCGTCTTCCCGACCAAGGTGGTGGCCTGGCCGGCCGCCGGCTTTGCCGACTGGGCCGCCGTCGAAGCGATGGACGTTGCGGAAGCTGCCGTCTGGGTCACTCCTGCGACGACCTGCGTCGTCGAGCTCGTCACCTGCGTCGCCGTCTGCGTGACGGCGGAGGTCAGGCTCGGCTGCAGCGTGCTCTTCGCATTCGACGCGGCGCCCGAAACGGGTGCCGGGGTGAGGTTAGGGACCCCGAGGCCGCCGCCCGCCAGCGCATCGGCTGGACCGCCGAGTGCGGCGCAGCCGACCAGGACGGCCAGCATCAGTCTCCCGCGTCCGCTCACATCCCGTCGCCTCTCCCGCCGCCGGAGCATCGAAACGCCGGCGTGCCCCAGAAAGCTCGCTGTTTGCGGCTTTTTTCATACCCCTTTTGGGGGATGCGACCAGGAAGGCGGAGCAACGGCCTGCGGCCTAAGATCGCCGGTAGACGAGGACATGGGGTCCGAAGTACCAATCGAGTTCCGCATCCTGGGCCCGGTCGAGGCGCTCGTCGGCGCGGGCACGGTACCGCTCGGCCCACCGAAGCAGCGGGCGTTGCTGGCGACGCTCCTCCTCGCCCGGGGCGCGGTCGTGTCGCGGGATCGGCTCGTGGACGGCCTCTGGGGAAGCGATCCGCCGGCATCGGCGGTCGAGTCGCTTCAGATCTACGTCCACAAGCTGCGCCGCGCGCTGGGGTCGGCGCGAATCGAGACCTCCGGATCGGGCTACCGCGTCTCGCTCGACGACGCCGAACTCGACCTCGCGAGCTTCGAACGGGCAGTGGAACGTGGGCGCCGGTCACTTGCGGCCGGAGACGCGGAGGAGGCTGCGGGCGGCCTGCGCACGGCCCTGGCGCTCTGGCGCGGGCCGGCGCTGGCCGACCTGCCGCGAGATGCGCCGACGGCGGCCGAGGCGGAGCGCCTCGAGGAGCTCCGGGTCGCAGCCGTCGAGCTCTGGAACGATGCCGAGCTCGCCTGCGGCAGGCACGACGCCCTGACGGCGACGCTGGAACCGCTCGTCGCCGAGCACCCATACCGGGAGCGGCTCCGCGAGCAGCAGATCCTCGCCTTCTACCGCTCGGGACGTCAGCACGAAGCGCTCGAGGCATGCCGGGAGGCGAGGCGCGTCCTCGTCGACGAGCTCGGGATCGAGCCCGGCCCCAGGTTGCAGGAGCTCGAGCGCTCGATCCTGCGTCAGGAGCCCGGGCTGGCGGCGCCCGAGCAGGAGCTTCACCTGCGCGCGCGCCTCCCGGTCCCGCCCACGCCGCTGGTCGGCCGGCGGCTCGAGATCGCCGCGATCACTGCGCTCCTTCGCGAGAACGGCGTGCGCCTCGTGACATTGACCGGCGCGGGCGGCACCGGCAAGACCCGCCTCGCGCTCGCGGCCGCGGCGGAGCTCGCGCCGGAGCTCCGCGACGGCGCGCTCTTCGTCGACCTCGCGCCCGTCGCCGACCCCCGACTGCTCGCCTCCACGATCGCGGATCAGCTCGACGTCCAGGAAGGGGCTCGTCCGCTGATCGAGACGATTGCCGAGCACCTGGAACCGAAGCGGATGCTGCTCGTGCTCGACAACCTCGAACAGCTCCTGCCGGCCGTGTCGCTGATTGCCGACCTGCTAGCGGCGGCGCCGAGCCTGCTGGTGCTCGCGACGAGCCGGGCGCCGTTGCGCCTGTCGGCGGAGCACGAGTATCCGGTCCCCCCGCTCCCGGTTCCTGATGGAGACCTCCCGTTCGAGGAGCTCGTCCGCAGCGATGCGCTGCACCTCTTCACCGCCCGCGCCCGGGCGGTCAACCCCGCCTTCGTGCTCGACGAGGGCGCGGCGCGGAGCGTGGCCGAGATCTGCCGGCGGCTCGACGGACTCCCTCTGGCGATCGAGCTCGCCGCAGCCCGGGCCAAGCTGCTGTCGCCGGCGGAGATGATCGAGCGCCTGCCGCATGCTCTCGGCCAGGGCCCGCGCGACGTCCCCGCCCGGCAGCGCACGCTCACCGCCGCGATCCAGTGGAGCATCGATCTCCTCGATCCCGAGGCGCGGACTGCGTTCGGCCGCCTCGCCGTGTTCGCCGGCGGCGCCACCCTCGAAGCGGCAGAGCGCGTGTGCGCCACGACGCTCGAAGCGGTTGGATCCCTCGTCGACAACAGCCTCCTCAAGCACGACCCGGCGGGCGGCCGTTTCAGCATGCTGGAGACGGTTCGAGCGTGTGCGCTCGAGCAGCTCGACGAGGCAAGTGCCGCGGCCGTACGCCGGCGCCACGCCGAGTGGGTGACCGAGCTCGCGGAGACGGCCGAGGCCGAAACGCTCGCCGGCGGCGACTCGGTCACGTACTTCGACCGGCTCCAGGTGGAGCACGACAACATCCGTGCTGCGCTCGGCTGGTCGCTCGAGGTGGCTCCCGACCTTGCGCTTCGTCTCGCAGGTGCGGTCGCCCGGTTCTGGCTGATCCGGGGCCACGTGCGGGAGGGTCGTCATTGGCTCCAGGCCGTCCTCGACCGCGAGGACGAGCAGCCGGCGTTGCGAACGAAGGCCCTGCGCGGGCTCGGGGTGCTCGCGCTCAAGCAGCGGGCCTACGAGGAGGCCGAGAGGGCGCTCGAGGAGGCGTACGCGTTGTGCACGCAGCTGGGCGACGGCGGCGGCACCGCGCGGTGCAGCCTGAGCCTGGGTGTGATCGCCGTCTCACGTCGCGACTTCGAACGCGCGCAGCGCCTCAACGCGGAGACGATCGAGCGCGCACGAGCGCTCGACGAGCGCCGTGTGCTCTCGACGGCGATCGGCAACCAGGCCAACGTCGCGCTGATCCAGGGTGACTACGAGGCTGCCGCCCGCCTGGCCGACGAGAGCCTCGCTCTTGCCCGGGAGCTCGGGCATCGAGAAGGCGTCGGGCTCGCACTCCTGAACCTCGGGCTCGCTCAGCTCCACCTCGGGCGGCTCGAACCGGCCGCCGACACGCTCTGCGAGGCATTGCTCCTCGCTCGCGGACTCGGCTACCAGGAGGTCGCGGCCAATGCGCTGAACGGCCTCGCCGCGGTTGCCGCCGAGGCCGGCGAAAGCGCCCACGCCGCACGACTGCTCGGCGCGGCCGACGCACTCCTGGAGGCGATCGGCACCTCGCTGGACCCGGCGGAGCAGGTGGTCCACGACCAGACGACGGCGACGCTGCGCCGCACCCTCACGCCGGAGGATCGGGACTCGTACCAGGACGAGGGACGCCTGCTCGGGCTCGATCGAGCGGTTGCCGAAGCCCTTGGCGAAGGCACTGAGAGCGGGTGACGCGCGTTCGGCCACACACCGGTGGCAATACGCGTCTTGGACGGGTCGGTGGGGAAAGCTGGCCCCGACGGTCTTGCTTGCCGGGGCCAGTGCCCTGGATCACGCGGCGAAGCCGCGTGGACAGAAACGGCCGTTTCCCCCACCGAGCGAGCATCGCGCACGCAGCGCGCGGCGCGGGCGCAAAGCAGTGACAGGCTTAAGGCTGTCACTGCCGTTCGAGCTGCGCCGCGGCTACTTGACCTCGACGCCGGCGCCGGCCTCTTCGAGCTGCGCCTTGATCGAGTCGGCCTCCTCGCGGTTCACGCCTTCCTTGACCGGGCCGGGCGCGCCGTCGACGAGGTCCTTGGCCTCTTTCAGGCCGAGGCCGGTGATCGCGCGGACGACCTTGATCACCTGGATCTTCTTGTCCCCGGTGCTCGAGAGCACCACGTCGAACGAGGTCTGCTCCTCACCGCCGGCGGCACCGTCGCCGGCCGCAGGGGCGGCGCCCGGAGCCGCAACCGCAACCGGCGCGGCGGCGGTGATCCCCCACTCGTCCTCGATCTTCTTCTTCAGCTCGACGAGCTCGAGGACGGTCATCTTCCCGAGATCGTCGAACACCTTGTCCACGCCTGTTGCTGCCATCGCTATGCCTCCTCTTCTGAACTCGGCTGCTCTGTCGCAGCCTCGTCTGTCGCCGGTTCCGCGTCGGCCGTTGCCTCGGCGACTGGCTCCTCTGTTTCCGGTTCGGCGGCGACGGGTTCTTCCGGCGCCCCCGCCTCCTCTGCCGTCTCTGACTCTTCCGCTGTTTCTGTGGGGACAGACCCCTCCGGGGTCAGTCCCTCCGTCTGTCCCTCGGCCTGCAGCTGCTCGATGCGCGCGTCGATGAGCCCGAGCAAGTCGCGCACCGGCGCGCTGATCAGGGCGACGACCGTCGTCAGCGGCGCAGTGATCGCGCCGAGCACCTGGCCGCGAAGCACATCGACCGGCGGCAGGGTCGCGAGGTTCTGGACGTCGGCCTCGCCGATCGGGTTGCCGTCGAGGATGCCACCGCGGATCGACAGGATCCTCGTCGTCTTCGCCGCGTCGGAGAGCGCCTTCGCCACACCGACCATGTCGCCGTCGGCCTCGATGAAGGCGATCGCCGTCGGGCCTTCGAGCATGGCGAGCAGCGTGTCCGCGCCGGCTGCCTCAGCCGCGCGCCTGGTGAGCGTGTTCTTCACGACGGTGAAGCGCGCGCCGTGCTCGATCACCTTGGTGCGCAGCTCGTCGATCTCGGTGACCGAGAGACCGCGGTAGTCGGCGACGAAGAGCGTCGGCGTCGTTTTCAGACGCTCGGTCAGCTCCTCGACGATCCGTTCCTTGTCAGCTTTCAGCATTCCACTGTCCTTTAGCTAGCGGAGCCTCCGGAAATGGTTCGAGCGCCCCTTGGGCGCCCGAACAAGCGAGAAAAGACTCTCGTTGCTGGACGCCTGCGCCGGGCTTCTGCTCTCGCTGCCGGCGGTCTCGGGCGACCGAACCTGTCGTCAGGCCGTAACTGTAGCCGCTTCCTCCAGCTCTTCTGTGATCCCGCGGGTGCGCGTCGTGTCGACGTGGACACCCGGGCCCATCGTCGTCGTCAGGGTGATCGTCCGGATGTAGCGGCCCTTCGCCGCGGACGGCTTCGCGCGGACAATCTCCTCGATCACGGTCGCATAGTTCTCCAGGAGCTGCCGCACGTCGAAGCTCTTCTTGCCGATCGGCAGATGGACGTTCGCGCCGCGGTCGGTGCGGTATTCGAGCTTGCCGGCCTTCGACTCCTGCACGGCCTTCGCGACGTCCATCGTCACCGTGCCGGTCTTCGGGTTCGGCATCTTTCCGCGGGGGCCGAGGATGCGGCCCAGCTTGCCGACCGTGCCCATCAGGTCCGGGGTGGCGATCGCGACGTCGAAGTCGTCGAACCCTTCCTCGATCTTCGCGGCCAGGTCGGCGGCGCCGACCACGTCCGCGCCGGCCGCCTCGGCCTCCTTGGCCTTCTCGCCCTCGGCGAAGACAGCGATGCGCAGCTCCTTGCCGGTGCCATGGGGCAGCATCAGGGTGCCGCGGAGCTGCTGGTCCGCGTGGCGGACGTTCAGCCCGAGGCGGACATGCGCCTCCACGGTCTCGTCGAACTTCGGGCCGTCCCAGCCCTTGAGCATCTCGATCGCCTCCAGCGGCGAGTACGCCTGCTCGCGGTCGATCGCGCCGCGCGCGTTGCGGTACTTCTTTCCGTGCTGGCTCAAGACTCCACCTCCACGCCCATCGAACGCGCGGTTCCGGCGATGACGAGCATCGCGGCCTCGACGTCGCGGGCGTTCAGGTCGGGCATCTTGGCCTCCGCGATCTGCCGTACCTGCTCCTTGCGCAGCCGGCCGACCTTGTCGCGGTTCGGCTCGGCCGAGCCCTTCTGGAGGTTCAGCGCCTCCTTGATCAGCACCGCCGCGGGCGGCGTCTTCGTGATGAAGGTGAACGAGCGGTCCTCGTAGACGGTGATCTCGACCGGGATGATGCGGCCGTTGTCCTGCTGCGTCTGCGCGTTGAACGCCTTGCAGAACTCCATGATGTTCACGCCGTGCTGGCCGAGGGCAGGGCCGACCGGCGGCGCCGGGTTGGCCTGCCCGCCGGGGATCTGCAGTTTGATGAGCGTTAGAACCTTCTTAGCCATCTCTCTCTTCCTAGGAAACTGTGCAGAAGCCAGAGCAAGCTCTGGCACCTGCGCTCTTGTCCGCTAGTCGATCTTCTTCACTTGGTCGAACCCGAGCTCGACGGGAACCTGGCGCTCGAAGATGTCGACGAGCACCTTCAGCTTCTGGCCCTCGGGGTTGACCTCGACGATCTCGCCGTCGAAGTCGGAGAGCGGCCCGGAGGTTACCTTCACCGACTCGCCGAGCGTGAACTCGACCTGCGTCCGCAGGCGCTCACCGCTGGCGGCGCCCGTGTGCAAGATCCTGTCGACCTCGCCCTGCGAGAGCGGCACCGGCTTCGAGCCGGCCCCGACGAAGCCCGTCACGCCTGGCGTGTTCTTGACCACCATCCAGGCGTCGTCGTTCAGGTCCATGTTGACCAGGACGTAGCCCGGCAGGACGCGCTTCTCGGCCTGCACCTTCTGGCCGTCCTTCGTCTCGATCACCTGCTCGGTCGGGACGACGACGCGGCGGAAGCGGGTCTGCTGGTTCATCGAGTCGATCCGGTGCTCGAGGTTGGTCTTCACCTTGTTCTCGTGCCCGGAATAGGTGTTGATCACGTACCACTGAAACATGTCTTTTGGCCCTTACTGTCCGAGGAGGAGCTTGCTGACGAGCTTGTTGAAGATCATGTCGGCGAAGTACAGGTACGTGCCCATGACGACGCACGCGACGATCACGACGACCGTGCCCTGGATCAGGTGGTTCTGCGTCGGCCACTCGACCTTGCGGAGCTCGCCGATCGACTCGCGGACGAAGTTGCCGGCCCGGGTGCCGTCCGAACGGCTCGGGGCAGGGGCCGGCGCGGGCTTGACCGCGGGCACTGTTGCCGCCTGGCCGTCGGTCACCCTGGCGTTGTTGGTGCCCGCCATCGAGCGCTCGCGAGCCTCGCGCCGCGCGCGCCGCTCCGCTCTCGTCTGGCGGGCCATCGGTTAGCGAGTCTCCCGGTGCACCGTGTGCCGGCCGCACCAGCGGCAGTACTTCTTCAGCTCCACGCGGTCGGGCGTGTTCCGCTTCGACTTCTTCGACTCGTAGTTGCGCCGCTTGCACTCAACGCAGGCCAACGTGATTTTTTCTCTGACGCCGGTCTTTGCCACGGTCTTCTTTCCTGGTCCGGTAGATGGTGCGAGGGAGGTAGCGGCGGGAGGACTCGAACCTCCGACACGCGGATTATGATTCCGCTGCTCTAACCAACTGAGCTACGCCGCCGCGCCGGACGAGTGTAGCAGCCTCGTCCGGGACGATTACTAGATTCCGCGGGCGTGGCGGTCGAGGCGTGCTGGCGGTGTGGAGCAGCGATGGAGTGGCGGCACGCGACCTGGCAGTGCCCGCTCTGTCGTTTCAAGCTCGGCTGCTGCGACGGGGAGCCGCAGGAGAGTTGCGAGGCGCCTGCCCACGAGCCCGAGCGCAGCCTCGCGGTTGAAGTCCCGCCCCAGCGCCTCGATCCGATCGTCGACCTGTACCCGGCGTGACTCTACGTCGTAGAACATCTCCACCTCCGATTCCTCCACCTGGAGTATTTCGAAGTCGAGAGACTAACAGCCGTATTTCTTGACGTCAAGAGATTCGGTGTGGAATAATCTTCGCGATGGCGAAGACGGAAGAGCGCGACCACGTCGACGACTTCCTGGAATCGATCCGGGACGAGTTGCCTGACCTCGACTTCGAGGTCGAGGGGATCGTCGACCGGATCATGGGCCTGAGCCGCAGGATCAAGCGGATGATGGAGGAGACGTGCGCAGAGCACGGCCTGACGTGGGGCGAGTGGAAGGTCCTGGGCTACCTCCATCGCAAAGCTGGCCCGACGCGACGCGCCTCCCCGGGCCAGCTTGCCGAGCACCTCGAGCTCTCGAGCGGGGCGATGACCAACCGGCTCGACCGCCTCGAGGAGGCCGGGCTGATCGAGCGCCTGCGTGATCCGGACGACCGCCGGGGCGTCCAGGTCGAGCTGACGGCCGCCGGACGACAGGCGTACGAGCAGACGACGACCGCCCAGGCGGAGAAGGAGTCCCTGGTCGCGTCGGCGCTCAGCGCACGCGAGAAGAAGGACCTGAACGCGCTCCTTCGCCGCATGATGATCACCTTCGAGGACTTCGAGCGAGCTCACCACTGATGGGCGCGATCCAGGCGCGCGACCTCGTCAGGACGTACAAGACGTCGACGGGGATCTTCCGCAGGCGTGCGGTCGAGGTTCAGGCGGTTCGGGGCGTCTCGTTCGAGGTCGCCGACGGGGAGCTCTTCGGCCTGCTGGGCCCGAACGGCGCCGGGAAGACGACGACGATCAAGATGCTGATCACGTTGCTGATCCCCACCTCGGGGTCGGCAAGCGTGCTGGGCTACGACGTCGTCAAGGACGCGCGCGAGGTGCGCAAGCGAATCGGCTACGTCTTCGGCGGCGACCGCGGGCTGTACGAGCGGCTCTCCGCACTCGACAACCTCCGCTACTTCGCCGAGCTCTACGCCGTTCCGCCGGCCGAGCAGAAGCGCCGGATCGCCGAGCTGCTCGACCTCGTCGGGCTCGCCGGCCGCGAGAAGGAACGCGTCGAGGGCTACTCGCGCGGCATGCGCCAGCGGCTGCACATCGCGCGCGGCCTGCTGCACGACCCACCGGTCGTGTTCCTGGACGAGCCGACGATCGGCGTCGACCCGGTGGGCGCCCGCGAGCTGCGGCGGACGATTGCGGGGTTGACCGAGGCGGGCAAGACCGTCCTGCTGACGACGCACTACATGTTCGAGGCCGACGACCTCTGCGACCGGATGGCCGTGATCGCGAAGGGCGAGATCGTCGCCGAGGGCACGCCACGCGACCTGAAGGCAATCGTCGCCGACCGAACGGTGATCGAGATCGAGACGTTCGGAGTCGACGAGGATGCGGTCGACCGCGTACGACGAGCTGACGGGGTCACCTCGGTCTCGATCGAGGAGCGCGACCAGGCCCAGGTGCTGCACGTGCAGTCGCCTGCCGGCACCGAGCTGACCCAACCGCTGCTGGCGTTGCTCGGCACGACTCGCATCGGACGTGTCGCTGTGCGCGAGCCGACGCTCGAGGACGCCTACGTGGCGCTCGTCGGCCGCGACGCATGAGACGAACCGCCCGCCTGCTCGGGATGGGGTGGCTCTTCCACGTCAAGATGCTCACCCGCTCGTCGTTCAACGGCGTGCTCGGGATCGTCTACCCGCTGTTCTTCGCGACGGTCGCGTTCTTCATGTACCGAGCGGGCAGCCCGGATGCGTTGTTCTATGCGTCGCTCGGGGCGTCGGTGATGGGAGTGTGGGCGGCGACCAGCACCGCTGCCGGCGCCGCGCTCCAGCGTGAACGCTGGCACGGGACGCTCGAGCTGCTGGTTGCTGCTCCGGCCCACTTCGCGCTCGTCCTGCTGCCGGTGACGATCGCGATGGCGACGATCGGCCTCTACTCGATGGTTTCGACCCTGGTGTGGGGCCGGCTGCTCTTTGGCATCCATATCCACGTCGAGCACTGGCTGCTGTTCTGCCTCTCGGTGCCGGCGACGGTGGTCGCGATCGGGATGCTGGGGTTCCTGCTCGCGGTCTCGTTCGTTCGCTACCGCACCGCCTGGGCGCTCGGCAATCTGCTCGAGTACCCGGTCTGGTTGATTTGCGGCTTCCTCGTTCCGCTGACGTTCTTCCCGGAGTGGGTGAGGCCGATCTCCTGGGCGCTGGCACCGACGTGGGGCATGCAGGCGATCCGGCAGTCGGCCCAGGGCGGAACGCCGATTCCCGATCTGCTCGTGTGCGTCGGGCTCGGCCTGCTCTACACCACGATCGGCGTGGTCGTCGTCGACCGATTCTTGCGCGCGGCTCGTGTCCGCGCGGTTCTGTCGCTCACGTGAGCTCTGCGCGCCTCTTCTTCGTCGGCGGGCTGCTCAGCTACAGGGCGCTGTTCGGCTGGCTCTCGCCCTGGATCCTGATCCCGACCTACGTGGTCGCGCCGATCTTCCAGATCCTCCTCTTCGTCTACATCGGCCGCTCGGCGGGCGTGCAGTCCGACGAGTTCTACGTGATCGGCAACGCGCTCCAGTACGCAGCGATCCCATGCGTGTTCGCGATGACGAACACGATCGCCGGCGAGCGAGACCAGAACACGCTGGGCGCGGTGCTCGCGACGCCGGCAAAGCGGATCCCGCTGTTTCTCGGACGGTCGTTGCCGGTGATCGTGAACGGGTTCTTCGTCGCTTCGTTCGCCTTCATCGTCGGCGGCGCGCTCGTCGGCATCTCGGTGCCCGGCTCGGCCGTCCCCGGCATCGCGCTCGTCATCCTCGTCACCGCCTTCGCCTGCACCGGCCTCGGGCTGACGACCGCCGCCGTCGGGCTGCTGGCCCGGGACACGGCGACGCTCGCGAACATCGTCTTCGGGATCCTGCTCGTCTTCACCGGCGCGAACGTCGCGCTCTCCGACCTGCCCGGCTGGATGTCGACGATCGCCCAGGGGCTGCCGCTGACCCACGGGATCGAGGCGGCGCGACGACTCGCCGACGGCGCCTCGTTCGCGAGCGTCGGCGGCCTGATCGCAGCCGAGGCGCTGGTCGGCCTGCTCTGGGGGCTGGTCGGCTACTCGACGATCCGGGTGCTCGAGTGGCAGAGCCGCATCCACGCGACGCTCGAGCGCGCATGAGAAACGGAACCGGGGACAGGCCTATAGGGCCAGTCCCTCTCCGTGCTCATCACGTGCGCGTCTTCGCGATCGGCCTCCGCTTCCACGTCAAGGCGCTCACCCACTCCGTGTTCTTCCTGCTCACGTCCGTCTTCATGCCGCTCTTGGTGGCCACCGTCGCGTACTACATGTACAAGGCGGGCAACCAGGCGGGAAGCCTCCTCTACGTGTCGCTCGGCGCCGCCGTCTACGGGATCTGGTCGTCGACGCTGTTCGGCTCGGGCGGGGCGATCCAGTGGCAGCGCTGGCAGGGGACGCTCGAGGTGCTCGTCTCTGCGCCCACCCCCTTCGCCCTCGTCATCGCCCCGCTGACGCTCGCGACCTCGGTGATCGGGATCTACTCGCTCGCCTCCACGCTGCTCTGGGGACGGCTCGTCTTCGGGATCCCATTCCACGTCGTGCACTGGCTTGCGTTCGTGGTCGCGGTGCCGGCAACGATCCTCGGGCTCGGGCTGCTCGGCTTCGTGTTCGCCTCGACCTTCGTGCTGTACCGGAACGCGAACGCGCTCTCGAACATGCTCGAGTGGCCGGTGCTGCTGGTCAGCGGCATGCTCGTGCCGCTCTCGCTGCTGCCCGGCTGGGCGGGGCCGATCGCGTGGCTGCTCGCCCCGACGTGGGGCGTGCAGGCGATCCGCGAGGCGGCAATCGGTGGCACCCCCTGGCCGGACATCGGCATGACGATCGCGCTCGGGCTCGTGTACCTGGCGATCGGCGCGGTCTGCCTCCGCCATTTCGAGGTCGCGGCCCGGCGGCACGCGACGCTCTCGTTGACCTGATGCGCGCCTTCGTCCGCGTCTTCTTCATCGGCGGCGTGATCGCCTACCGCGGGCTCTTCAACTGGATCCGCCCGGCGATGTACATCCCGACGATGCTGATCGGGCCGGTCTTCCAGATCCTGTTCTTCGCCTACCTCGGCCGGTACAGCAAGGTGGAGGACGACGCGTTCTTCGTCGTCGGGAACGCGATCCAGGCGTCGGCGATGTCGGCCGTCTTCGCCGGGACGATGACGATCGCGAACGAGCGCCAGTACCAGACGCTGGCGCCGCTGCTTGCGACGCCGGCGAACCGGTTCGCGATGTTCATGGGCCGCGCAGTGCCCGTGATCGCGAGCGGTGTGCTCGTCTCGGCCTGGGGCTTCCTGATGGGCTGGCTGCTGCTCGACTTCGACCCGCCCGCCTCGAGCCTGCCGGCGTTGGCCGTGATCGTCGTCGTCAGCGTCACGTCCTGCACGGCCTTCGGCCTGACCCTCGGGTCGATCGGCATGCGCGCCCGCGACGTCTTCATGTCCGCGAACATCGCCTACTACCTGATGTGGCTGCTGTGCGGCGTGAACATCCCGCTCAGCGCGCTGCCCGACTGGCTCGCACAGATCGGCAAGCTGCTGCCGCTGACGCACGGGATCGCAGCGGGCCGCGAGGTCGCCGCAGGCGCGTTGCTGTCATCGGTCTCCGGGCTCGTCTGGACCGAGGTCGCAGTCGGCACGGCCTGGGCGGTCGTCGCGACGACTCTGGTCTGGTGGTTCGAGCGCGAGGGCCGGCGGCGTGCGACCCTGGAGACCTTCTAGGATCGCGGCCGGGCAGGCAGGAGCCGCTCGCATCCGCCGAGCGCTCACGGAAAAGGAGAACGAATGCATCTCCGCCGTATCGCGTTGGCCGCCGCCTCCGGGAACGGTGACAGCGCGATGACCGTCGACGGCAACTCGGCCGTAATTCAGTCGTCGACTGCATCCGGAAACGGGTTCCAGGGCATCTTCGTCGACGGCAACGCTGCTGTGGTCAAGGGAAACCTGGCCGACGCCAACGGCTTCGGGAGCGGCTCCGACCTCGCCGGGTTGGGCGTCTGGGTCAACTCCACGACGACGCCGCCCGTCGGCACGAACGCTGCCCACGGCAACGACGAACCGACCGACTGCTTGCCGACGACGCTGTGCTGAGGCCGCGCCTACCGGACTAGGCCTGGAGGGCGCTGACCACCGCGACGCCGACGGCGATCACGACCACCCCGGCTACTCCCGCACGGGTCAGTCGCTCCTTGAACAGCACGGCTGCTCCGACCGCCGCGAGCGCGGCGAACTGCGAGGCGAGCACGGCCGCGATCGCGATCCCGTGCCGCGCGCCGATTGCGTAGGAGACGAAGCCGACGACCTCGGCGAGCCCCGACGCGACGACGAACGGCACCGCCTTCCGGGTCAGCCTCAGGCGCCCCGAGAGCGCAAGCGGAACCGTCACGAAGACGACGCCGAGGAGGCGCGGGGGCAGAACCGCCCAGGCGATCGGCAGGTCGAGGCTGGCGCGGCCGGTGGCGTAGAGGCCCGCGCCGAATGCGAGCGCCGCCGCGAGCGCGAGCAGGGCCGCACGCGGATCGTCGTGCCCCGCCTCATCCGGCTCCGCGGGGGGACGTGCAGCGAGGACGACGCCGACGGCGACGACGAGCAGCGCGAACGCCGTCCACACGCCGAGCGTCTCGCCGGCGGCGACGGCGATGATCGCCGCCACCGCACCCTCCGTCGACGAGAGCGGCGCGATCACCCCGACCTTCCCGATCCGCAGGGCGGTGTAGACGAGCAGCAGGCCGGTGATGTTGCCGAAGCCGGCGATCGCGAGCCAGGTCATTGCACCGCGGTCGAGGGCCTCGGGCCGCCCCTGAGCCAGTGCCACCGGCCCGACGACGAGCAGGCCGGTCAGCATCACCCAGGCGAGCGTCGACCACGAGCCGATCAGCGGGCTGGCGCGGGACGCGGTCAGCATCGTCGCCGCCCAGGCGACCGCAGCGCCGAGGCCACCCAGGACGGCGATCATCGCCGTCTCCCCGCAAGTAACACAGTGTTACAAGCCCGCCGGGCCCCTTGGGAGCTCAGGTCCAGTGCAAGTAACACTGTGTTACAAGGATGCATGGCGTCCTGGCATGTCCGGCGGGAGCGTGTCCGGTTCCGCGACTGCGACTCGATGGGCCACGTCAACAACGCCGTCTACTCGACCTTCCTCGAGGAGTCGAGGATCGAGGTGCTCGGCGGGCTCGCCGACTTCATCCTCGCGCGTGTCGAGATCGACTTCCGCTCGGAGCTGCGCGCCGGTGAGGAGCTCGAGGTGCGGACGCGCTGCTCCCGGGTCGGGACGAAAAGCTTCGAGCTCGAGCACGAGATCCACGCGGACGGGCGGCTCGCCGCACAGGGGAAGAGCGTCCTCGTCGGCTACGACTACGAGGGCGGGCAGAGCGTGCCCCTCTCCGACGAGGTGCGCGCGCGGCTCGCCGGCTAGCGCGACTCGAGCATCGGCTTGACCTCTTTGGCCAGGCGCTCGAGCGTCTCGTGGTCGAAGGGGGCCGGGCAGTCGACGTACACGTGGTCGAAGCCGAGGTCGAGGTACGGCGCCCAGCGCTCGGCGACCAACTCGGCCGGGCCGAACGGGCCGTCGACGGGGCCGCGCCAGCCGGTGTTGCGCTCCTTCATCGCCGCGCCCACCTTCCGGGCCTCCTCCTCCGTGTCGCGGATGATCGGCACGCCGAGCCCGACGGTCCGCTCGATCTCTGACTCGTCTCGGCCGACCTCATCGCACCAGCGACGGAGCACCGAGTCCTTGTGCTTGACCCGTTCGAGGTCGCCGCCGGTGTTCCAGCCGTCGGCGTACTTGGCCACGGTGTGCAGCGTCTTCCGCTCGCCGCTGCCACCGATCACGATCGGCAGGCGCTCCTGGACGGGCGGCGGGTTGTTCAGCACGTCCTTCGCCTGGTAGAAGCGGCCGCGCGCTGACACCGGGCCGCCCGGCAGCATCGCGCGCATCAGCTCGACCGCCTCGTCGAACCAGTCGAGGCGCTCGCCGAAGCCCGACCCGAACTCGATCCCGAACGCCGTGTGCTCGGTCTCGAACCACGCGCCACCGATACCCAGGTTCATCCGGCCGCCGCTCATGTGGTCGAGCGTCGTGATCATCTTCACGACCAGCGCCGGGTTGCGGAACGTGTTCGCGCCGACCATCAGCCCGAGTCGCACCTGCTCGGTGTGCTCGGCCCAGCCGGCCAGGGTCAGGTAGCCCTCGAACATCGGCCCGTCGGAGTCACCGACGATCGGGTAGAGGTGATCCCAGGTCCAGAGCGAGTCGTAGCCGAGGCGGTCCACGAGCTCTCCGGTCTCGCGCAGCGACTGCCAGTCGGTGTACTGCGGCCAGACGAGTGCGCCGAGCTTCACCGCCCCATCCTCACACACCGCGTGTCCACCGCGTCGATGCCGCTGTTCCCTCGAACGGGGTACCGCGAACGGATCACTCCTCCGGGGGATGAGTAAGGCCTCGAAGCCGGCCGATCTCAAGTCCTAGCCAGGAAAAATCGAGCCGGTCGGGCACTCGCACACGCGACCTCGACGGCGCAACGCCTCGTGACTCGCCCCGGCGCCCCTGGCTCGGTGGCAACCACGTACCTGCTCGCCGACCGGCGGGCAACAGCCTTGACCAAGGAGGAACTTGCAGATGGCGAAATACCTGACGAAGAAGCGCGTGATCGTGGTCGCGGTCGCCGCTCTGGCGATCGGGCTCGGCACGAGCGCCTTCGCGTACTTCTCGAGCACCGGCAGCGGGACGGGGACGGCGACAGTCGGAACCTCGACCGCCGTCCAACTGACCAGCGCGTCGGTGGGCCCCCTGTATCCGGGAGGCGCCGACGTCCCTGTCACCGTCTCGATCCACAATCCCGGCGGCGGGGACGAGTACGTCAACCAGATCACGGGCACTGTCGCCACCAACAGCGGCTGCCTTACCGGCTGGTTCGTCGTCGATCCCATCAACTATGCCACCGAGGTGCTGCCGGGCGCCACCGTCAGCGCGTCGACGAACGTCCGGATGCTCAACGTGAGCGCGAACCAGGACGCCTGCAAGAACGCGTCCATGACGATCAACTGGTCGAGCAACTAGCGACCCACCCGCGCCGGAGGGCTCGCTCGTTCGGGCCCTCCGTCGTGCCGGTGGCGGCCAGCTGAGCAGGAACCATGAGGCGGAGGATCAGAAGCAGGAAGACGCTGCTCGCGGTCGTGGCTGCGGCTGCGACGGCGCTGGCGCTGTCGGGCGGCGCCGTCGCCTACTACTCCTCCGCGGGCCACGGGAGCAGCACCGCCTCGGTGGCGAATCCCGACCCGCTGTCGATCGCAGCCCAGACGCCGGCCGCGAACCTGCTCTATCCGGGCGGATCGGGCGAGGTCGACGCGACCGTCTCGAACCCGAACCCCTTCCCGCTGCGGATCAACTCGCTCGTCCTCGGCAGCGGCGGCATCGGCGTCGACTCGGCGCACTCCGGCTGCGACACGTCCGCCCTCCACTTCACCAGCCAGTCGAACGGAGGCGCCGGCTGGGACGTTCCGGCGCACGTCGGGACGACCGACGGCAGCCTCGACCTCCAGCTCACCGGCTCGATCAGCATGGACACCTCCGCTGCGAACGCGTGCCAGGGCGCGATCTTCACGATCTCCCTGGCTACGGGACCGTGAGCGCACTGCGTCTCGGCCGGAGGACCGCCGTGGCGGTGCTCGTCGCCGTGATCGCGCTCGCGACCGGCGGCGCCTACGCCGCGCTGAGCGGCTCGAAAGCGTCGGGACCGGCCACGCCCAAGATCACTGCCGCACCGCCGAAGCTGGCCGGCCATGCCTACGCGGCCTTCGGCTACGCCAGCAGGTCGCCGGTCGACTTCCTGTGCTCGGTCGACGCCGGCGCCTTCACCGCATGCGGCAGCGGGATGACCGGGTCGATGTCCTACGCAGGCCCGCTCAGCGAGGGCGTGCACACCTTCCGAGTCGAGGCGCAGTTCGGCGCGCTGATCGGTAAGCCCGCCGAGGCGACGTGGACGGTCGACACGCAGGCTCCGCCGCAGCCGGTCTTCACGAGGACGCCGACGAACTCCACGACCGAGACGAAGGCCGCCTTCCGGTGGGGCGACGCCGAGCGCAAGACGAAGTTCCAGTGCGAGCTCGACGGCGGCGCCTACGGGAAATGCGGGCACAGCAAGCGCTACCGCAGTCTGACGACGGGCGTCCACGCCTTCTGCGTGCGGGCGCTGGACAAGGCCGGGAACGCGAGCGGCGGGGCGTGCGCGACCTGGGTCGTCACCCCTGCCTCCGTGACCTTCTCGATCTCGGGCAACCCGCCGGCCGGCGCGCTGCTCTATCCGGGCGCCGCGGCCGTACCGCTGAATCTCGTCTTCACCAACCCGCATCCGGCTCCGATCACGGTCCAGAGCGTGACCGTTTCGGTGACGGGCACCTCCGCCGGCGGCTGCGGCGCGGCGAACTTCAGCGTGTCGCAGCAGTTGCTGGCGACGCCGACCGTTCCGGCCAGGGCAACCGCGTCCCTGCAGCAGCTCGGGGTCAGCCAGTCGGACTGGCCGCAGCTGCGGATGCTCGACTCCGGGAACCAGGACGCCTGCCGTAACGCCTCCGTCAACCTCGCCTACGCGGGGACGGCGACGGGATGACCGGCCCTCTCCGTCGATCGCTCGGGCGCCGGCGCCGGCTGCTCGTCGTCTCGGCCGTCGTGCTCGTCGCGGGCGGGCTGGCGAGTGGGCTGTTCGCGTACTTCAGCGGCGGCGCCACGGCCGGCAGCGCGGGCGGAGGAGCTGCCACGTCGGTCGCCCCGGGGACCCCGCCCACGAGCGTGACCAGCCAGCCGGGCCGGGCGGTGACGATCTCGTGGGCGGCGACGGCGCTCGCGAACGGGCATCCCGTGGACGGCTATCTGGTCACCCGCTACGACGCGAGCCCGCCGTACGCCCCTCAGATCACGCTCGCCGGCTGCGGCGGCGTCGTCGCAGCCCTCAGCTGCACGGAGACCGGGGTGCCGTTCGGAAGTTGGCAGTACACGATCACGCCGGTGATCGGCGCGAACTGGCGCGGCACGGAGAGCACGAAGAGCGGGACGGTGACGATCGGCGCCGGGAGCCTGACCCTCGCACAGACGACGCTGGGGCTGGCGGCGTTCGGAAGCGGATCCAGCCCCGCGACGCTCACCGGCTCCCTGAGCGGCTTCGCCTCGAACGAGGGCATCACGTATCGGCTCGACGACTCGAGCTCCGGCACGACGCTCGCCGGGTCGCCCACTACGGCCGACAGCGGCGGCAACGCGAGCGTCTCGATCACGCTTCCGCGGCCGGCCGACGGCTCGCACTCGATCTTCGCGGTCGGTAACGCCGCTCCCTACCCCTCGCAGGCGAGCGCGGCGATCCTCGTCGACACCATCCCGCCGACCAGCTCGGCGGGCGGCGTGGACGCCGCCTGGCACGCGAGCGACGTCGTGGTGGGCCTCTCCGCCGTGGACGGCGTCGGCGGCTCGGGCGTCAACCGGATCACGTACCAGGTGGACGGCGGCTCGACCCAGACGATCAGCGGGACGAGCGGAAACGTCACCATCCCGGCGCCGGCGAACGGATCGAACGACGGATCGCACACGATCGCCTTCTACGCCACGGACGACGCCGGCAACGTCGAGGCGCCGGCCAAGACGGCGACGGTGAAGATCGACGCGACGAAACCGTCGACCTCGCTCGCGACGACGCCGGCGAGCCCGGACGGGACGAACGGCTGGTTCCAGCAGGCGAGCGTACAGTTCTCCCTCACCGGCTCCGATGCCCGCTCCGGTGTGGCGCAGAGCTTCTACACCGTGGACGGCGGCGCGGCCCAGACCTACTCGGGCGTGGTCACTGTCTCGGGGCAGGGCACGCACACGGTCACCTACTGGTCGGTCGACAACGCCGGGAACACAGAGGCGGCGAAGTCGGCCCAGATCAAGCTCGACAACGTCAAGCCGTCCACCTCGATCGCGGTCAGCCCCGCGGCCCCGAACGGCTCTGGAGGCTGGTACGTGACGACGCCGTCGTTCACGCTGAGCGCGTCCGACGCCACCTCGGGTGTCGCCTCGACGCTCTACAGGATCGACAGCGGAGCGACGCAGACCTATTCCGGGGCGGTCTCGATCCCCGACGGCCAGCACACGATCACCTACTGGTCGGTCGATTCTGCGGGCAACACCGAGACCGCGACCACCACCTCGACGATCAAGGTCGACACGGTCGAGCCGTCGACTTCGATCGCGATCAGTCCGGCCTCGCCCGACGGCTCGAACGGCTGGCGGGTCTCGGCGACCTCGTTCACCCTCGGCGGCTCGGATGCGATTTCCGGAGTCGCGTCGACCTTCTACAAGATCGACGGCGGCGCCACGCAGACGTACTCGGGGAGCGCGGTGTCGATCCCGCAGGGCTCGCACACGGTCAGCTACTGGTCGGTCGACAACGCCGGAAACACCGAGAGCGCGACCACGAGCCCGGCGATCAAGGTCGACACGGTCAAGCCGTCGACGACGCTGACCACGGCGCCGGCAACGCCGGACGGCTCGAACAACTGGTTCCAGCGCTCCAGTGTCACCTTCACCCTGGCCGCGACCGACGCGACCTCCGGGGTCGCGAACAGCTACTACACGATCGACGGAGGCGCCCAGCAGACGTACAGCGGCACCGTCACCGTCAACACCCAGGGCGACCACACCGTCACCTACTGGTCGGTCGACACCGCCGGCAACACCGAGGCCACGGCCACCACCCACATCAAGCTCGACAACGTCAAGCCGGCGACGACCCTGACCACCTCGCCGGCGAGCCCCGACGGGACGAACAGCTGGTTCAAGCAGTCGAGCGTCACCTTCACCTTGGCCGCGACCGATGCTTCCTCGGGCACGGCCACCACGCTGTACACGATCGACGGAGGCGCCCAGCAGACGTACAGCGGCACCGTCACCGTCTCCGGCCAGGGCGACCACACCGTCACCTACTGGTCGACCGACAACGCGGGCAACGTCGAGACCACCAACACCACCCACATCAAGCTCGACAACGTCAAGCCGGCGACGACGCTGACCACCTCGCCGGCGAGCCCGGACGGGACGAACGGCTGGTTCAAGCAGTCGAGCGTGACATTCACGCTCGCCGGCTCGGACGCGACCTCCGGCGTCGCCGGCCGCTACTACACCGTCGACGGCGGCGCCCAGCAGACCTACGGCGGCACCATCACCGTCAACACCCAGGGCGACCACACCGTCACTTACTGGTCGGTCGACAACGCCGGCAACACCGAGACCACCAACACGACGCACATCAAGCTCGACAACGTGGCGCCCGCGAACTCGCTCACCCTGACCAACAAGACCGGCAGCGCCTCGTATCTGAGCGGGAGCACCGTCTACTACCGCGGGGTCACTCTCGGATCGTTCTCGATCCAGAACGCCGTGTCCGACGCCACCTCGGGGCCTGCCTCGAGCTCCTTCCCGGCGCTCGGCGGCGTCTCCACGCTCGGCTGGTCGCACACCGCGCCCGACCTAAAGACGACGCCGGCGGGCGGCCCGTACGTCTCCAACCCGTTCAGCTGGGGTAATAACACCACCAGCTCGCCGACCGAGACCGTGACGGGCACCGACAACGCCGGAAACACGGCGGCTGCCCCGCTGCTCACCTTCACCAACGATCAGACCGCGCCGTCGACGACCGACAACACCGCTTCGATCGGGTCCACGTGCCAGAACACGAACCAGACCGTGACCCTGACGCCGACCGACGCGGGCTCCGGTGTCGCGGCCTCGTACTACACGATCGACGGCTCGACTCCGACCACAAGCTCCAGCCAGGGCACGTCAGTCGCGCTGACGACGGAAGGCAGCTTCACGATCAAGTACATGTCGGTCGACAACGTCGGCAACGCGGAGGCCCCCAAGACCGCGGGCACCGTGATCTGCATCGACAAGACCGCGCCGGCGGCGACGAACGTCGCGCTGGCCAACGGCGCCGGCGGGACGACCGGAACCGCCGACACGCGCGACACGCTGACGATCACCTACTCGGAGCAGCTGGACGCGAGCACCTTCTGCTCGACCTGGGGGAACACCACCAACCCGAGCATCACCGGCAATAACGCCGTCATCCAGATCGCCGACACGGGGACCAACGACACCCTCACGATCACGGGCGTCAGCGGGGCCTGCGCAGGAACCTTCCACCTCGGCTCGATCGCGCTGGGCGGCAACTACGTCACCGGCAACCGGACGTACACGGGAGGCCAGACCCGGATTCTCTGGAACCGGACCGCGCACACGCTGCAGATCAGGCTCGGCAACAGCAGCGGCGGAACCGCGAACGCTGGGATCGCCGCCGCCAAGCCGACCTACACGCCCGACGCGGCGCTCGCAGACCTCGCCGGCAACCTGCTCAACCCGAGCGCGTTCACAGCGGCCGCAGCGACACGGTTCTGATCCGCATCGAGAGGTAAGGACCGCCACCCCGCGGTCACTAACGTCGATGATGGCAACGATGACAGGGTCGCGAACGCGGGTTCTGCTCGACTCCGAGTCGCAGGCGTGGCTCGACGACCTGCGCGCCGACGGCCCGCGGCACCACGAGGCTGTCGCGCGCCTGCGTGAGCTGCTGGTTCGTGCCGCCCGCTTCGAGATCGCCCGCCGCCGGCCGGCTCTCCCTCATCTCCGCGGCGGCGAGCTGGGCGAGATCGCCGAGGAGGCCGCCGACGACGCGGCCGTCTCGGTGCTGGCGCGCCTCGACGACTTCCGCGGCGCCAGCCGTTTCACCACCTGGGCGTACAAGTTCGCGCTGTTGGAGGCGGCCGTGAAGCTCCGCCGCCGTTCCTGGCAGGGACGGGAGCTGCCGCTCGAGCCCGAGAGCTGGACCCTCGTCCCCAGCCGTCAGCCCGGTCCGGTGGAAACGGCCGAGCAGAGTGCACTGCTGGCGGCGATCCAGGAGGGAATCGAGACCGTGCTGACGCCCCGGCAGCGGACCGTGCTCGTCGCCCTCGCGCTCAACGGCGTTCCGATCGACGTCCTGGCCGAGCGCCTCGACACCACCCGCGGCGCGCTCTACAAGACGGTGCACGACGCGCGGCGAAAGCTTCGAACGCATCTGACGAGGGCGGGGTTCGACCTGGCCGCCTTCGAGGAGGGAACGGAATGACCCCGGAACTGAGCTCCGAGCTCGTACGCCTGCTCGGCCCCGGCGAGGCCGAGGTCGGCTGCGACGCCTGCTTCGCCGAGCTCGACCGCTACGTCGAGCTCGAACTGGCCGGCGAGGACGCCGACCGCATCGTCCCCGGCATGCGCGCCCACCTGCGCGGCTGCCCCGCCTGCCGCGAGGAGCACGACAGCCTGCGGGCGCTGCTCGCGTCAGAGCCTGCGAATCCCGAAGGGAGAAACCCGTGAGCGAGACCGAGACGCGCTACCTCGTCGTTGGCGGCGGCATGACCGGCGACGCCGCCTGCAAGGGCATCCGCGAGCACGACGCGGACGGCACCGTCACCCTGGTCGGCGCCGAATCGCACCCGCCCTACAAGCGGCCGCCGCTGACGAAGGATCTCTGGTCGGGCGGCGACGAGGAGAAGATCTGGCGCGGCACCGACCAGCTCGGCGTCGACCTCCGCCTCGGGCGGACGATCGTCTCGCTCGACGCGGACGGGCGCGTCGCGACGGACGACGCCGGCGACACCTACCGGTACGACAAGGTGCTGCTCGCGACGGGTGGCCGGGCACGGCATCTGCCCGGCGGCGGCGCCGACGGGGTCGTCTACTACCGCACGCTCGACGACTACCGGCAGGTACGCGGCCTCGCGAAAGACGGCGCCCGCTTCGTCGTCGTCGGCGGCGGGTTCATCGGCTCGGAGATCGCCGCCGCGCTCGCCTCCAACGGCTGCAGCGTGACGATGGTCTTCCCGGACACCGGGGTCTGCGCGCGCCTCTTCCCCGCCGACCTCTCCGCGTTCGTCACCGACTACTACAGAGAGAAAGGCGTCGAGGTGCTCGCCGGAGAGACCGTCGAGGCCGTCGCGAACGGCACCGTGCGGACGGGCGGAGGTACCGAGCTCGAGGCCGACGGCGTGATCGCCGGGCTCGGCATCGAGCCTGCCACCGAGCTCGCGGCTGCGATCGGGCTGCCCGTGGACGACGGCGTGGTCGTCGACGAGCTCGGCCGGGCCGGTGGGCGGGAGGACGTGTTCTCCGCCGGCGACGTCGCCCGCTTCCCGCTCGCCGCGCTCGGCCACGCGGCGCGGGTCGAGCACGAGGACCACGCCAACACGCACGGCCGGATGGTCGGTGCGAACATGGCCGGCGCCGGGCAGCCGTACGACCACCTGCCGTTCTTCTACTCCGACCTGTTCGAGCTGGGCTACGAGGCGGTCGGCGACCTCGACTCGCGTCAGCGGGTCGTCGCGTCGTGGAAAGAGCCGAACCGCAAGGGCGTTATCGCCTACGTGGACGACGAGAATCGCCCGCGTGGATTCCTGCTCTGGGACGTCTGGGGCAAGGTGGATGCCGCGCGCGACCTGATCCGGGCCGGCGAGCCCGTCGACGAGGCAGCGCTTGGCGACCTCGCCTGATCAGACCAGTCCGTCGGTGCGGGCGGCCAGCTCGCGGTCGCGCTCGGTGATCCCGCCGGCGGAGTGGGTCGTCCAGCGAACCCGCACGCTCCTGTACCGGATGTCGATATCCGGATGGTGGTTCTCGGCCTCCGCGACCTCGGCGAGGCGGTCGACGAACGCGATCGCCTCCGGGAACGAGGCGAACTCGAACTCCCGCTCGAGCCCGTCGTCGACTTCCGGCCAATCCATCCGTGGAAGCATTGCACGGAAGCCGCGGCAGGGGCGCGAGCTGCTCTGCGAGCACGTCTTCCGGCCGGCCGCGCACCTGGTCGTGCTCGTGCTCGCGCCGCTGCGCGTGCCGCCGCCCGCCGTCGTGCTCGCCGCCGGCGCGACCGGGCTCGTCGCCGCATACCTGATCGGCAGCGGAGCGCTCGTTGTCGCCGCCGTGCTGCTCCAGCTGAAGACGGTGCTCGACAACGCCGACGGGCAGCTCGCCCGGGCGACCGGGCGGGTGACGGCGCTGGGCCGGTACCTCGATTCCGAGTCGGATCTCGTCGTCGACGCCGCGATCTTCGCGGGGATCGGCTGGGCGACCGGACGCTGGGCGCTCGCAACAGCGGGGTTCGTGTGCCTGACCCTCGTGCTCGGCGTCAACTACAACGCCGAGCGGCTCTACCGGCGCGAGCGAGGCGAGGCGGCCGAGGCGATGCCGGCCGCCACCGGCTTCGCCGGCGTGCTCGCCCGCGTCTACGCCCTCGTGTACGCGCCGCAGGACCGGCTCGTCGAGCGTTTCGCCGAGCGGCGTCTCCGCGGCCGCGGGCCGGACGCGCGGGTCGCGTATCACGACCGGGCCACCGTCGCGGTTCTGGCCAACTTCGGCCTGAGCACGCAGCTCGCCGTCTTCGGCGTCTGTCTCGCCGCGGGTGCACCGGCGGCGTACGCGTGGGTGGCGATCGGCTGCGCCGTGGCGCTCGTGCCGCTCGCATTCCGGCGAGAGCTCCTGCTCCGCCGTTACATCGAGACCGGGAGGTAGAGGTGGATCTGGAAGCAGTCGTCGACCTGAGGCAGGCGCCCGAAGCGGATCGCTACGCCTCGCCCCGCGACGTCTCGCCCGCGGAGTGGAGGCGGTTCGAGCAGCACATCGGCGAGATCTTCACGGCATTCGGGATGGATCTCGATACGCCCGGCACCCGCGAGACGCCGGCGCGCTTCCTTCGCGCGCTGCACGATGCGACCGCGGGGTACGACGGCGACGAGAAGCTCCTCACCGCCTTCCCGAGCGAGGCGCCGGCGCTCGCCCCCGCGCTCGCCGGACAGATCGTCGAGGGGCCGATCTCGTTCGTCTGCCTGTGCGAGCACCACGCCCTGCCGTTCCACGGCGTCGCCCACGTCGGCTACATCGCCGGCGACCGGATCATCGGCATCTCGAAGCTCACCCGCCTGGTGCGCCTGTTCGCCCGCCGTTTCACGGTGCAGGAGCGCCTCGGCGAGCAGATCGCCGACACGCTCGACGAGCTGATCGAGCCGCGCGGCGTCGCCGTCCATCTCGCCGCCTCGCATCTCTGCACGCAGATGCGCGGCGTCGAGGAGCACTCGCGGACGGTCACGACCTTCTGGCGCGGCGCGTTCGAGGATCCGGCGCTGCGGGCGGAGTTCCTGCAGGAGGTCAGGTCACGGGCCTAGAGGTTCTGTTCGAGACGGCGGACGGGCCTGCGTTCGACCTTCCGGATGCTCTGGCGGCGCACTATCCGGGGCGATTCGGCTTCGACGGCCCGCGCGTCGTCGCCAACTTCGTCTCTTCGCTCGACGGCGTCGTCGCCGTTCCCGGCCTCGCCCGGGCCAACCGCCTGATCGCGGACGAGAACGACGACGACCGCTTCGTCATGGGCCTGCTGCGCGCGGCCGCGGAGGTCGTCCTGATCGGGTCGGGGACGCTACAGGCATCGCCGAACGGCCTGTGGACACCCGAGAGCACGTACCCGGACGCCGCGGACGGCTGGGCCGAGCTACGCAGGCGGCTCGGACGGCCACCCGAGCCCGCGCTCGCGGTGATCACCGGCAGCGGCGGCGTCGACCCGAACCACCCGGCGTTCGAGCGCGGGGCGCTCGTGCTCACCACCGACGCCGGCGCGCAGGCACTCTCGGGGCTGCTGCCGGCGGCGTCCGAGGTGGTCGCGCTGGGCGACGGGCCGCTCGTCGACGTGGGTCGCGCGGTCGAGGAGGTGCGAGGACGCGGACACGAGCTGATCGTCCTCGAGGCAGGCCCGCACGTCGTCGGCTCGATGCTCGGCGAGCAGCTGATCGACGAGCTGTTCCTGACGGTCTCGCCTCTCGTCGCCGGCCGCGAGGAGGGCCAGACCCGCTTCGGCTTCGTCGAGGGACAGGAGCTCTTGCCGGATGTGAGGGTTGCGGGCGACCTGGCGGGCGTGCGGCGCTGCGGCGATCACCTGTTCCTGCACTACCGCCTGACGACGTAACGGCTCGTAGTCCAGGCGTAGAGCAGTGACAGGCTTAAGCCTGTCACTGCCTTTCGACCTGCGCGGCCGTCCGCAGAGCCCCTCGCGGCGCCCGGCGCGTGATCAGAACAGCACAGCCGCTACTTGATCAGCGTGAGCAGCTTGAACATCGGCAGGTACATCGAGAGGATGATCGTCGCGACCATGCAGCCGACCAGGATGATCATGATCGGCTCGATGATCGAGGTCAGCGCCGAGATGGTCGCGTCGACCTCTTCCTCGTAGAAGTCAGCGACCTTTCCGAGCATCGCGTCCAGCTCGCCCGTCTCCTCGCCGATCTTCACCATCTGCCCGACCATCGGCGGGAAGACCGGGTGCTCGATCAGCGGCTGGGCGATCGGGACGCCGGCGTGCACCTGCTCGCGCATGTCGCGCAGCGCGTCCTCGACCACCCAGTTGCCCGACGTGGTGCCGGTGATCTCCAGCGCCTTGATGATGTCGACGCCCGCCGCAACGAGCGTCGAGAGGGTGCGTGCGAAGCGCGCCATCGTCACCTTGAGAACGACGTCGCCGATCTTCATCGGCACCTTCAGCTTGAAGCGGTCCCACCCTTTCCGGCCGCTCTCGCTGCTCTTCCAGCGGAGGAACAGGAAGATGGTCAGGGCGATCGCCGGGAAGATGACGTACCAACGGGTGCGCAGCAGCTCCGACGCGCTGATCATGAACTGCGTCAGCTTCGGAAGGCTGCCGTTGAACTGCTTGTAGAGCTTCTGGAAGATCGGGACGATGAAGAGGAGCATCGCCACCAGGACGAGGAACGCGAAGGAGATGACCATCGTCGGGTAGACCATGGCGCCCTTGACCTTGCGCTTGAGGTTCGCCTCCTTCTCGATCTGGGTGGCGAGCCGGTCGAGGACGTTGTCGAGGATGCCGGCCGCCTCGCCCGCCTCGACCATCGAGACGTAGATCCGCGAGAAGATCTTCGGGTGCTTCGCGAGCGCCTCCGAGAGCAGCGCACCGCCCTCGACGTCGCTCCGCACGTCGCCGATCACGGTGGCGAGATGCGTGTCGTCGGTCTGGTCCTCGAGGATGGTGAGAGCGGTGACGACGTTCAGGCCGGCGTCGATCATGGTCGCGAACTGCCGCGAGAAGACCTGGAGGACGCGTGCCTTTACCTTCCGCTCGCGCTTCTTCGAGCCGCCACGGGCGGACGAGGCGACGCTCTCTGCGCCCGAGGCACCGCCGGAGCCGACCTCCTCGAGCTCCTCGGCGAGGAGGCCCTGGACGCGGAGCTGCTCGCGGGCGGCGGAGGCGGTCGACGCCTGCACCTCGCCTCTCAGCTCGAGGCCGGCGGCGTTGATGGCCGTGTACGCGTACGAGGCCATTCCGCGCTACCCCGTCGGCGTCGTCGTGTCGAGCGTGTCGGTCACGATCGGCGTCGTCGCCGTGGTCGTGGTCGTGGCCGGGGCGGTGTCCGCGGGAGTGGTCGCCGTCGGCGCGGGCGCGACCGGGGTGGTCGTCGACTGCGTCGTGGTCGAGCCTCCGGCGGGCGCAGTCAGGTTGCAGCTCGTCTTGAGCACGATCTCGTAGCGCGTGCCGTCGGCCGTGTTGACCAGGGTGATCTTCTCGCCGACCTTCAGCATCGCCGTCGGGTGCCCGTTGTCGAACGAGCCGCCGACGATGCCGACCTCGACCGCCTTGCCGTTCTTCGCGATCGAGACGAGACGGAAGATGTTCTCGTCGGTCGGGAAGGTGCCCTTGACGGAGACGCGCTCGCAGACGCCGTTGGTGGCGATCAGGGCCTCCGTCGGCGCGGGAACCGGGGCAGCGGGTGTAGCCGTCGCCGGCGTCGTGCCGGTCGCGCCGGAGCCGTCCGTCGCGGGCGTCGTCGGCGTCACGACCACGCCGGGCGGGACGACGGCGGGCGTCGGCGACGAGGTGCCGCCGGCGGGAGTGCTCCCGAGCGTCGCGACCGGCGTGCCGGTGCTTCCGCCCACGGTCGCGGGCGCGGTGCCGGGCTCGGCGGCGCCTGCGGGAGTGGTCGACAGCTGCTGGACGAACGGATCCTTGCTCTTGAACAGGCCGAACGAGATCAGCTGGCTGGAGTCGCGCACGACCACTACCTCGTCGGTATTCGGCAGCTTGCCGGCCGGCACGACGGGTGCCGGCGCTGCACCGGCCGTGAGGACGGGCGCAGTCGTCGTCGCGACCGCCTCGCTGCCTCCCTTGCCGCCCATCACCTTCGGCAGCTCGAAGCCGAGGATCGCGAGCAGGGCGACCGAGCCGACGGCGATGAAGATCTTCTGGCGCCGGACGCGCTTCGCGGCCAGCGACTGGACGGACTCGCGGCTCATGCTCCCACCGCCTGGGCGCCGGCAGGCGCGGCCGGGACCGGCTGGGTGTCACCGATCGCAGGCGAGGCCGGGGCGGTGCCGGTCGGGGTGAGCCCGTTCGGGACCGGCGGGGCCGTGCCGTCGCCGAAGACGTAGGCGGAGACGGTCAGGGTGGCCTTGACCTGCGGGAAGTTCTCGGTGCCCTGGTTGAAGGTGATCGAGTCGACGGTGAAGAGCCGGCCGGTCGCGTTCAGCACGCCGTGGTGCACGCCGACGAGATTGCGCAGCCGGTAGAGGAAGTCCGACAGGTCGTAGAAGCGGCCCTCGAAGGAGAGGTCGACGGCAACCTGCTGGTACGCGCCGTACGAGACGGGATCGTGCGGGGTGATCGACTCGAACTTGACGCCGGTCTCGGCCGCGACGCTGCTCAGCTGGAGGATCACGCCCGGGATGTCGGCCGTGTTCGGCATCGCGCGCGACAGCTTGAAGAGGTCGGCGACGCGGATCGGCGGGGGCGCCGTGGGCGTCTTGATCCCCTGGGCGATCGAGATCTGGTCGCGCGTGTCGGCGATCTGCTGCTTCAGGGCCGAGGCGTCGTGCCGCTTGGGAGCGACCACGAGGAGCCAGCCGGCGACGAGGCCGAGCAGGACCCCGCCCGCGACCAGCGCGATCTTGACTTCGGTGCGGAGTTTGCTCAGCTCGCTCATCCCGTTTCCTCCGGCCGGACGTCGGCCTCGATCGAGAAGGAGATGACGTTCTGGTCGCCGACCTTGGTCTCGGTGCTCGAGACGAGCTGCACGTTCTGGAGCGCGGGCACGACCGCGAGGCGGCTGAGCAGGCGGGCGACGCCCTCCTGCGAGTACGTGTAGCCGGCGAAGGTCATCGGCTGCGGGGCCGCAGGCGCCGGCGCCGGAGCGGTGGCCGTCGTCGTGGTCGTGGCGGTGGTGGTCGTTGCGGTGGTATCGGTCGTGGTCGTCGTCGGCGGAGTGGTCGCATCGGTCGGCGCCGTCGCAGCCGTCGGCACGGTCGCCGGCACCTCGGGAGCCTTGGCCGACATCGTGGTCAGCCAGACGTCGGCCGGGAGGACCGCCGAGATCTGGCGCAGGACGCGGTCCCAGACGAGCCGGCTCTGGAGCGCTGCACCGAGGGCGGCGATCCGGAGCTGCTGCTCGGAGGCGAGCGCCGGGTTCTGCAGCTGCACGGGCGCCTTCGGCGTCGGCAGCGACGCGAGCTCGTCCTGGAGCGCCTGCAGGGTGGAGCGCTTGCTGTTCACGCCCGAGCTGGCGAGCAGGTAGCCGGCCACGAGCAGGCCGGCGACGACGAAAGGCGCGACCAGCGAGAGCTGGCCGACGACGCTCAGGCGCTTGCGCGGCTGCTTCGTCTCGCGGGGGAGGAGGTTGACGGCGCGCATCAGTCCTCGATCCCGAGGCCGACTGCAATGGCCATGGAGGCGGTGGTTGCCGCGGCGTCGCCTTCGGGCGCCCGCTGCACCTTCACACGCGTGAGCGGGTCGGCCACGCGAACGGGGATGCCGATCAGGCGCTCGAGCTCCGGTGCGAGGCCCCCGCAGGCGGCGGCGCCGCCGGTGATCATGATCTCGACGATCCCGAGGGACTTCGGCTGCTCCTGGTAGAAGCGCAGCGAGGCGACGAGTTCGCGGGCGAACGACTGGAGCTCGCCGACCATCGCGCGGCGCGCCTCGTCGGCATGGCGGGCGTCGAGGCCGGCGGCCTCACCCTCCTCGCCGAGCGTCAGCGCGTGCTTGATCGGCACTGCCGCGGACGGGGTGATGTCGAGCACTCGGGCGAGCGCGGCGTCGAGGGCCGAGCCGCCCCAGGCGAGCACGCGGGTGAACTCGCAGAGTCGGCCGTCCGAGACCGCGAGCGTGGAGCGGTCGTGGCCGATCGAGACGCAGACGAGCGCGGCGTCCTCGCCCGGAGGCCGCGTCGGATCGCTGAGCGCGCGCAGGAGCGCGAACGCCTCGAGGTCGATCCCGACGAGCTTCAGTCCGGCTTTGCGGCAGGCGGAGACGTAGCGCTCGACCAGCTCGCGGTGGGCGACGACGAGCAGCACGCGGCAGACACGGACGCCGTCCTCGCCGACGCGGTCGTCGAGGATCCGGTAGTCGAGCACGGCCTCGTCGAGGGGGATCGGGAGGGTCTCCTGCGCCTGGAAGCGAACGGCGTTGGCCAGCTGCTTCGGGTCGGAGATCCCGGAGATCTCGAAGGTGCGGACGCCGATGCGGTTGTTGGAGATGCCGAGGCGTACGCAGTTGCGCGGCAGCTTGTTCTTGCGGAAGAAGGTCTTGAGCATCGAGGCGAGCTCCTCCGGCTCGCGCAGCTCGCCGCCGACGACGACGCCGCGCTTGAGCGGCATGCGCGCCATCCGGACGACCTTCGGGCCGCCCTTGTTGACCACCTGCGCGGCGGCGATCTGGGAAGCGCCGAGCTTGAGCCCGACGAGCTGGTTGCTGTTCTTCGAGCTCTTCTCGGCGCGCGTCGCCTCCCGGCGCTCGCGGCGGGACTGCTTCGTCGGCGCGACGGGAGCGGGCGCGGCCTGCGGCTCGTCGACATCGTCGGACACGGGGGCCTCGTGCTCCGGCTGGACGGTCTCGACGGCGGCCACGGCTGCGGCGGCGGCCGGGAGTGCGGCCTCGACCGGCTCGGCGACAGGCTCTGCAGGCACGGCCGGCGGGACGTAGGGGGTCGGGGCCGGGACGACCGCCGGCATCGGCTCGGCCGTCGGCGTCACGGGCGGGAGGACCGGCCCGGCCTCGGACTCGGGCTCGGGCTCGGAAGTCGGGAGTGCCGGCTCGACGGACGGCAGGGCGGGCTCGACCGCGAGGGGCGGGGCAGGCTCGGGGACGATCTGCTCCACGGGCGGCGAGACAGGGGGAACGGCATGAGTCGGCTCGAGCGCCGCCACCGCTGCCTCGACGGGTGCGGGTGTGGCCTCGACCTCCGTCTTCGGCTTGCGACCGAATCCGATCTCCTTCTTCCAGACCGACTTCTTCGCCTCCTCTACGGGCTGCGGGGGCGCTTCGGCCGCGGAAGCCTCGGGCTTCGCCTTCCGGCCGAAGCTGATCTCCTTCCTCCAGACCGAGCCCTTCGCGTCCGGCCCGGTCGCAGCGGCCGGCGGCAGAGGCGGCGCCTCGACGGGCGGCAGCGAGACGGGCTTCGGCGGCTTCGGCTTGCCCTTGCGGCCGAAGCCGATCTCCTTCTTCCAGACCGAGGACTTCGCGTCCGGCGCGGCCGACGCAGCATGCGCGGCCTCCTGCGGCCAGACGGGCTCCGCCTTCGGCGCCTGCTTCGGCTTCTTGCGGAAGCTGATCTCCTTCTTCCAGACCGAGGACTCGTCGTGCTTGCCCATGTCAGCTCCCCGCCAGCCGGAGTCCGGAGGTGTTGGTGGTGGATGCGAGCGGCGTTCCGTTCGATGGGCCGGCGCCGGAGCGCTCGAGCAGGCCGACCAGCTGGTCGGGGTAGCTCGAGCTGTCGAGTGCGACCTCTCTCGAGACCGTTCCGCGCAGGACGAGATCGCAGAGCGCCTGCTCCATCGTCTGCATCCCGCGCGTCGTGCCGGTCTGCATGACCGAGTAGATCTGCTCGAGCTTGCGCTGGCGGATCAGGTTCCGGACGGCGTAGTCCGGGAGCAGGATCTCGAGCGCCGCCACCCGGCCCTGGCCGTCGGCGGTCGGCAGGAGCGTCTGGGTGACGACACCCTCGAGGCTGGCCGAGAGCTGGGCGCGGATCTGGGCCTGCTGCTCGGCGGGGAAGACGTCGATGATGCGGTCGATCGTCCCGGCCGCGCCCCTCGTATGCAGCGTGGCGAAGACGAGGTGGCCGGTCTCGGCGGCGGTCAGCGCGGTCGAGATCGTCTCGAGGTCGCGCATCTCGCCGAGGAGGATCACGTCGGGGTCCTGGCGGAGGCCGGCCCGAAGCGCCTCGGCGAAGCCGTGCGTGTCGGTTCCGACCTCGCGCTGGTTGACGAGACAGCGGCGGTGGCTGTGCAGGAACTCGATCGGATCCTCGATCGTCAGGATGTGGCCGGCGCGGTTGCGGTTGATCTCGTCGATCAGCGCGGCGAGCGTCGTCGACTTGCCCGAGCCGGTCGGCCCGGTGACGAGGACGAGGCCGCGCGGCTTGTCGGCGAACTCGTGCAGGCCGCCGGGGAGGCTGAGCTCCTCGAGCGTGAGGATCTTGTACGGGATCAGGCGGAAGACGGCGGCAACCGCGCTCCGCTGGAAGAAGACGTTGACGCGGAAGCGGGCGACGCCGGAGATCGCGTACGAGAGGTCGATCTGCCGGTCGACCTCGAGCCGCTTCTGCTGCTCGGTGTTGAGGATGCGATAGAGGAGCTGCTGGGTGTCGTCCGGCGTCATCTCCGGCAGCTCCTCGAGGACGTTCATCTCGCCGCGCACGCGGACGGCCGGCGCCGAGCCTGCGGAGATGTGCAGGTCGGAGGCCCGGAGCGTCTGCATGCCCTCGAGCAGCTGGTCGATCGAGTGGACGGCGGTCATCCCGACCGGCTATCGGCAGGGCGCCGCCGGTCCTTAACGGGCCGTTCGGCCTACCCCGTATGAGCAGCGTTTTTTCACCCGTTCTAGGGCTGGGGCACGCGACCGCGCGCCGCCGATACGTCCGAGGCCACCGCAAAACCACCCCCCATGGAAGGAGCACCATGCTCGACAAGTTGCGGAAGCGTCTGAGGAGCCAGAAGGGTTTCACCCTGATCGAGCTCCTCGTCGTGATGATCATCCTCGCGATCCTCACGGCAATCGCGATCCCGTCCTACCTCAGCTTCCGGGACCGCGCCAACAAGAGCGCGGCTGCCGCCGACCTGCGTGCGGCGATCCCGTCGGTCGAGGCGTTCTTCGCCGACAACGGCTTCTACACCGGTATGACGGCCGCCAGCCTGGCGGCGTCGTACGACCAGTCGATCAACCCGAGCATCATCACGGTTGTCTCGGCAGGCGCATCGACCTACTGCGTCAAGGCCACCGCGCCCGGCGACGCGACCAAGGTCGCGTACAAGGCGGGCCCCTCCGCGCAGATCGGCACCACGGTCTGCACGTAACCCGGTCGTTCTTCGAGTCGGACCGAGAGGGCGCGGGAAACCGCGCCCTCTCGTCGTCTTGCACGGCAACAGTTCACTCAGTTCAGGGCTGCTCGTATGTCGCGCCCTTCCGATACCTCGTGAAGGCGGGCGACCCCCCCAGTCCAGTACGAAAGGAGCACCATGCTCGACAAGTTGCGGAAGCGTCTGAGGAGCCAGAAGGGTTTCACCCTGATCGAGCTCCTCGTCGTGATGATCATTCTCGCGATCCTCACGGCAATCGCGATCCCGTCCTACCTCAGCTTCCGGGACCGCGCGAACAAGAGCGCGGCTGCCGCCGACCTGCGTTCGGCGATCCCGTCGGTCGAGGCGTTCTTCGCCGACAACGGCTTCTACACGGGTATGACGGCCGCCAGCCTGGCGGCGTCGTATGACCAGTCGATCGACCCGAGCATCATCACGGTTGTCTCGGCAGGTGCATCGACCTACTGCGTCAAGGCAACCGCGCCCGGCGACGCGACCAAGGTCGCGTACAAGGCGGGGCCCTCCGCGCAGATCGGCACCACGGTCTGCACGTAACCCGGTCGTCTTCGAGTCGGACCGAGAGGGCGCGGGAAACTGCGCCCTCTCGTCGTCTAGCTCGGCAACAGTTTTCACTCGGTTCAGGGCTATGGCCTCGCCCCGCTGCGTCCGACATTCAGTCTGCAAGCGGCTCACGCCAGGGCCCTCACCAAGGAGAACGACATGCTGGACACGTTGCGCAAGCGCCTGAGCGGCGAGAAGGGCTTCACGCTGATAGAGCTCCTCGTCGTGATGATCATCCTCGCGATCCTCACCGCGATCGCGATTCCGTCCTACCTCAGCTTCCGGGACCGCGCCAACAAGGGCGCGGCGGCAGCCGACCTGCGGGCGGCCGTTCCCTCAATCGAGGCGTACGCCGCCGATAACGCCGGCGCCTACGACGGCATGACCGCCGCGAAGCTGCAGGCGTCGTACGACCAGGGCCTCAACCCGAGCGTCATCTTCGTGAAGTCCGCCGCGGGCACGAGCTACTGCGTCCAGGCGACCGCGCCGGACGATGCGACGAAGCAGGCTTTCAAGAGCGGTCCCCTGGCCCTGATCCAGGCCGGCGGCTGCCCGTAGGCTGCTCGCCCTAAAGGCCCAGCCCGATCGTGCCGAACGAGGGCGTGTGAAACATCGCGCCCTCTTCGCGCTTTCCGGTCTCGTCGCCGTGAGCTTCGTCGTCCGGACGGCCCTGGCTTGGTTGCGCTCGGTGCCGGCGCTGTTTCCCGACGAGTACATCTATTCCTCGATCGGCCGCTCGATCGCCGAGTCCGGCCGGCCGCTGATCCGCGGCGGCTCCGCGCACTTCCCGGCGCTGCTGCAGCCGATCGTCACCGCGCCGGCCTGGCTGATCGGCGACGTGGACGCGGCGTTCCGGGTCGTCCAGGCGATCGGTGCGCTCGCGATGTCGCTCTCCGCCATCCCGGTGTATCTCATCGCCCGGCGGCTCGGTCTGAGCCCGCGGATCTCGCTGGCGCTCGCCGCCTTCACGCTACTCGTGCCGGACCTGCTGTACGCGTCGTTCGTGTCCGCCGAGTCGCTGGCGTACCCGCTGCTGCTCGTCTGCGTCTATGCGGCGGTGCGCGCTCTCGCGGAACCGTCACGACGCTCACAGGTCCTGTTCATCGCCGCGGCCTGCCTGACCACCCTCGCCCGTATCCAGTTCGCCGTTCTCCCGGTCGTCTTCGTCCTGGCCGCGATCGTTGTCGGAGTCCGAGAGCGGAGGGTGAAAGACGCCGTACGCGAACAGGCGCTTCCGCTCGGGCTCTTCGCGTTGGCAACCGTCGCCCTGGTCGCTGCCGGTCCTTCGCGGAGCGTGGGAATTTACCGCTACCTCTTCGGCTTCCACGCCGGCCCGCTCGGAATCCTCCACTGGGCGTCGCTCGACGCGATGACACTCGCGTACGCGGCCGGCTGGATCATCGTGCCGGGAGCGCTGCTCGGCCTCTGGCTGGCGCTCGCCCGGCCGCGCACGACCGAGGAGCTTGCCTTCGGCGCGATCACCGTCCTGCTCGCCGCTGCGCTCTTCCTCGAGGCAGGGCTCCTCCAGGCGAGCCTCGAGGCCGGACGCGAGATCCAGGAGCGCTACGTCTTCTACGCCGCTCCCTTGCTCGCGATCTCGTTCGCCATCTACGCGGGCCGCGGCTGGCCGCTGCGTCTTCCGCATCTCGTGCTTGCCGCGAGCCTCGTGCTGATGTCGGTCCGCCTGCCGCTGAGCGGCTACGCGGTCGTGTCGACGCTCAACGGCTCTCCGATCCTCTTCGGCGTCTACTGGTTGACCGGCAGGTTGGGCACTGCAGGAGACGCTTCCGCGCTGGTTGCCGCCGCAGTCCTGCTGATGACGCTCGTCGCCGTGCTGGGCTCGCGACGCCCGCGGCTGGGGACGCCGGTCGTACTCGGCCTGGCCTTGCTCGCGACAGGCGCCGCCTCGGCCGGTGCAGTGATCTTCGACGTGCAGAACACGGCGGCGGTCAAGCGGGTCTTACTGCCGGTGGATCCATCCTGGGTCGACCGGGCGCAGCTCGGCAACGTGACGATGATCCAGTCATTCAGCGGAGGTCGAGGCAACACGCTGCAGGAGCTCTTCTGGAACCGCTCGATCACCCGGGTCGCACTGCTGCCGGGCGCCGCGCCCTTCGACTCGTTTCGCACCGAGCGCGTCCGGGTCGGCGACGACGGGTCGCTGACCGTGAACGGTCGGCCGCTCTCAGGGCCGTTGCTCGCCGACATCTACGGCTCGACCGTGCGACTCCAGGATGCCCGCGTCGTCGGCAAGAGCCAGACGGCGACGCTGTGGCTGCCGGACCGCGCCGACCACCCGCGTTTGCGGCTCTACGCGATCGGACGCTACTCCGACGGGTGGCTGGCGAAGTCCGGAGTGATCTACGTGTGGCCCAGAGTCGCCGGCCGCCGGGTCTCCGGGTGGATCTCGATGCGGCTGGCGGCCTCGCGCCTGGCCGGGGCGGCGACGATCACGTTCCAGTTCTCGGAGCACGCGCGCACGACGGTGCACGTGAGGCCGGGACGGCCGCAGCTACTCCGCGTGCCCCTCTGCGCGACCAAGAACGCGCGCGTGACGTACCGCTCGAAGAAGGTCACGCTCATCGGCGTCCGGGCGGTGACCGTCCGGGCAACCGCGCCGGTGTTCACGCCGAGCCCTTCCGCCTGTTCCGCCCTCAGCTGAGCCGGCCTCAGCCGGGGGACACCCCAACAGGGGATGACACGTCTCCTGCCCGACGCCGATAACGAGACTGGCAATGCCCCCGGCCACCTGGAGAGAGGTCCCTGTGCGGCGCGCGCGACGGATGCTGCGCCTCCTCGGCGACGAACGCGGCATCTCGCTCGCCGAGGTGACGATCGCGCTGGTCCTGCTCGCGATCGTCGGTGCCGCGATGGTCACGCTGCTCACCTCGGCCACCGCCGCGACAAAGCTCGCGCGTCACCGGACGATCGCGCAGCAAGCGGCGCTGGGCCAGATCGAGGCGATCCGCGCGATGGACTACAACGACGTGGGCGTCGTCTCAGGCAACCCTGCCGGATGCCTGGGAGTCACGACCCCGACGACGAGGTGCCCCAACTCGTCGTACCCGCCGGCCACGACCAGCATCTCGAACGGTGGCCTGCTCGCGACGCTGTCCACCCAGGTGTCGTATGTCAACGACCCGGGGCCGCTCAGCTACACGTCTTTCGCCAACTACAAGAAGATCGTCGTCACGGTCACGCGGAACAGCGATTCCTCGCAGATTGCCCGCGAGGTGACGTATGTGGCCCCGCCGGTGCGGGCCTCCCAGTCCAACGCCGTGATCAACGCGCGCGTGGTCGACTTCGGCAACAGCACGCAGGTGGCGAACGTTCCCGTCGCGCTCGCAACCGGGCCCGATGCGCCGCGAAACGACGTCACCGACGCGTCCGGCACGGTCCTGTTCGCCGGGTTGACACCGAACCCGACGAGTGGGCCAACGGCGTACTACGACCTCAGCGTGACGCCGCCGACCGGCTACGTCACCCTGTACGACACGGTCTCGCCGGCGTCGCCGGCGCACGTTCAGCTCTCGCCGGGACAGACCTGGCCGACCGCGCTCTACATCTACCAGCCGGCGACGATCTACCTCGATCTGAGGAACTCCGACGGGACGACCTTCGTGCCGACCGGCAGCTCGACCGCCACGTTGAAGTACACGCGGAACTCGACCCAGTACACGAAGAACCTCTCGTACACCGGCAGCCTCCTGACCGTCACCACGATGACCGAGGGCTCGAACACGGTCCAGACGATCCCGGGCATCGCCTACACGGCGTCGGCGCTCAACGGCGGCTTCTACGAGTACGACCCCGCGACACAACTGCCTGAGACGTCGAAGACCGAGAACGTGCCGGATGCGTATCCCACGACGCTCACGCACACGTTCACGCTCACCAACGCGCCGACCGCCGCCCTGAGCGTCCAGGTCACCCGCTCCGGAATTGCCTGCAAGGGTGCGACGGTGACCGTCAGCGCCGGCCCCTGGGGCGGAGCGCCCTGGAACTTCACCGTGACCGGCACGACGAACGCGGCCACCGGCGCTGCAGCGGTTCTGAACGTCCCGGTTCTCCCGAGCGGCACCACGTACACGATCTTCGGCAAGTCGAACAAGACCAGCGCCAGCCGTACCTACACCGGACAGCCCGTTTCGGCGCCGTCGACGACCTTCAACTCGCCAAACGGCGTGCAGCTCACGAGCGGGAGCACGACGTGCTGAGACTGCCGATTCGCCGGACCGTGCTCGAGCAGAACGGCTACACGCTCATCGAGCTCCTGGCGTCGACGTTCATCCTGACCGTCGGCGTCATGGTCGCCTGGTCGGCGATCATGACCTCCACGGTCAAGACCGCCGGCCGAGCGCAGGAGCTGGCCGACCTGCAGACGGAGGTCCGGCGCGCAGTGGACACGCTCGCAGCGGACCTGCGCCAGGCCCAGTGCCGGGACGCCACGACGCTTCCCGTGACGACCGCCACCACCACCCAGGTCACCTTCTACTCGCCCGACCGACTCACGCCGTACCACCTGCGCCAGGTGTCCTACCGTCTCTCGGGCGGCCAGTTCCAGCGCGCCTTCGCCACCAGCACCAACACCGGTGGGCCGCCCTGGACGATCCCGTCGCTCGGTTCGTGGTCCACCCTCGTCGGTTCGGTCACGAACGCGTCGATCCTGACCTACAAGGACGCCGCCAACCAGGCGACCACGAATCCTTCCGCCGTCGCATCGGCGAACGTCAAGCTGGTGATCACGCCGAGGGCGGGGCTCGGAGGAGCCGGATCGACCTATCAGACCAACATCGCGCTGAGGGCGGATACGTGCTCGTGACCCGTCGCCTGCTGAGAAGCGAAGACGGAACCGCGATGGTGCTGGTCGTGTTCCTCACGGCCGCGATCGCGCTCCTTTCAGTCAGCTTGATCGACCTCGTCCGCGGCGACTCGAGCCGGGCCGCGACGGCCACGGTCAGCGACGCCGCGTTCCAGGCGGCCGAGGCCGGCCTTGACGACTACACGTCGAAGCTGCTCGACGACAACCAGTACTTCTTCCACGACGTCGCGGTCGGCGAGTCGACGCGTCGGGCGTCGGACGGCACGCTGGTCGCACCCGGGGCCTCGAGCCCGACTGCATGGACGTTCGGGACGACGTGGACCTACCCGAACGGCAAGGACAAATGGCGTTCGCTGACCAACGGCTACGAGTACAACATCCAGGTCACCGGCCCCACGTCCACGGCCGCCTACACCGACATCATCGCCACCGGCCGGAAGCAGGGCACGACCTCCCCGGTGCGCGTGATCGAGAAGTGGCTGCGGCCCGCCTCGATCGCCGACTTCCTGATGATCACGAACTCCGACTACACGGTGGGCTCCAGCGCCACGACCTACGGGAAGATCTACGCCGGCATCGACTCGAGCGGCACCGCGCACAACGTCACCCACAACGGGACCGCCTACGCCGACATCTACGCCGAGGGGCAGGTGAACGGGTCGGTGACGATGATGAACGGCGCGAAGCAGTACGACTCGAACTCGACTCCGCAGATCAGGACGATGCTCAAGCAGCCGATCAGTTTCACACGCTTCTCCACATCGCTCGTCGACATCCAGCGGGCAGCGCAGCTCAGCGGCATCTATCTGAACAACGCGGCGGTCAACGCGTGGCGGCTCTCGTTCCTGAGCAACGGCACCGTCGACGTCTACCGGTGCTCGGGGACGAACGAGACGAGCTCGTCGGCGCCGACCTGCAGCACGCACGAGAGCGGCTTCCCCAAGGCCGTCCCCGCGAACGGTGCGATCTACGTCGAGCAGAGCGTCGTCGTCTCGGGCGGCACGTCGACCTGTACCGACCCGGACGGGACCGTGCTCACAAACGCCAACTGCGTGAACGGCCGCGTGACCGTCGCCTCGAACGGCGACGTCGTCGTCGGCGACGACATCGGGTGGGTCCAGAGCGGCGACGACGTGCTCGGGCTGATCGGCAAGAACGACGTGGTCGTCGCCCAGTGGGCGCCCGACACCCTTCACTGGCGGGCCGGCGTGCTCGCCCAGACCGGGGCGAGGCACTCGGCCAGCTCCGACGGGAGCCACGACACGGCGACGTTCACCGGCTCGCAGGCATCGAACGGCAGCGCGTTCATGGACATGTACCAGACCCGTTACTACAACTACGACCCCACGCTGCTGTATCTCTCGCCGCCCTGGTTCCCCACGGTCGACTACGCCTACACCACCCTGCTCTTCCGGGAGCTCCCAGGGTCCTAGACGGCTCAAGCGCTCGCCCGCCGATGCCGATAACAGGAACGTGAACCGCACTCTCGACGCCCGCGCCCGCCTGCTCCTGCTCGTCCTGCTGCTCGTTGTCGCCGCAGGCGTCGCAGGGTTCATGGCCGTCACCCGCATGCACGGCTCGAGCGACTCCGGGCCAACCGCCACGCCCGCGCCCGTGACGCATACGCCCGCCAAGCCGGTTGCGAAGCCGCATGCGGCGGCAAGCTCTGCGAAGCCTCACGCCGCCGCGGCCGCGAAGCCCCGGACGGTCGCGAAGGCACCCGCGCACGCCGCGCCGAAGCCGCCTGCCTCGCCGAATCAGCTCCCCGTCGCGATCCGCCGCGCGCTGGCCGCCGACCAGGTCGTCGTCGTCGCCCTCTACGACCCGAACGCCAAGCTCGACGCCACTGCGCTGGCCGAGGCCAGGGCCGGAGCGAAGCTCGCCGGCAGCTCGTTCGTCAAGATCGACGTGCGCGGCCACGGAGTCGACTCGCTGAACGCGAGATACGGCGCAGTCCAGGATCCCGCCGTCCTCGTCCTCCGCCCGCCGGACTCGCTCGTCGTCCGGATCGACGGCTTCGCCGATCGCGACACGGTCGCGCAGGCGGCCGACAACGCCGCCTCGTGATCCGCTTCGGCCGGCACACGGCGCCGGCCGAGGAACCCGCCTGGAACGATCTCTGGGCGGTCTCGCCCGAGCCCGTCGCGCCCACCTCCGAGCCCGCCGAGGGCCGGGAGCTGTTCGTGCGGCATGCGCGCAAGGACGGGAAGATGGTTGCGATGCTCCGCGCGGTCGACCACGGCTCGTCGTGTGTGGTCGAGGCGGAGGTGTGCCCGAACGGCACGACACAGCTCGTCCACCCGGGCCCGTACACGTTCGCGGACGCCGCGCAGGCGAGCGCCTTCGTCACCGAAGCGGTCGCGGCGCTGATGTACCTGGGCTGCGACATCCAGGCCCACTAGGAGCTCGAGGCCCTTATAGGGACAGACCCCTGTGGGGTCTGTCCCTGAAGAGTCGGCCGGCCCATCACTGCGAGCGGCCGAGCTCGCGCTCCAGGTTGTCGAACGTGCGGCTGAAGACGCGCCGGATCGCGACCGGGAGCAGGATGCGGTCGAACAGGCCGATGATCCCACCGCGCGGCTCGTACTCGACGACGAGGCGGTAGACGAAACCGTCGCCTTCGGACTCGAAGTGACGCTCGTGCGAGGTGTTGGGGAGCCCGGGCTGCACGCTGTCGTAGGTGACCAGCCGGTTCGGCTCGAACGCGGTGAGGGTCATCGTCAGCGCACGCTCCCGCCCCAGCAGCCGGGTGATCAGCGTCGCCGTGTCGCCTGGCGCGGCCCAGCGGGACGCTTCCTCGAGGCGGATGAATCCAGGCCAGAACCTCGACCAGTTCGCCGGGTCGGTGACGAACGCGAAGCCGCGCTCCACGGGGAGGTCGTACCGCCGGGCGGCTTCGACACGCGTCATCCAAATCGAGACTATTGAACGCAGCCACGCAAAGGCACGAGCCAGTCCCTTCTGCACCAGGAGCTCGACGCCTTATCTCTAGGGACAGACCCCCGGAGGGTCTGTCCCTGAAGAGTCGAGCCTCCGAGCCGTCAGACGGTGACCCGCGCCAGCTCTTCGAACGACGTCAGGCCCGAGGCGACCTTGGCCATGCCGTCGTCCCAGAGCGTCTTCATCCCGGACGCCATCGCCTCCCGCGCGACCTCGTCGCGGCTGCCCTTCCGCACGGCGAGCTCGGCCAGCCCTTCGTTCATCACCATCAGCTGGAAGATCCCGATCCGGCCCTTGTAGCCGGTCTGGTTGCAGCGCGGACAGCCGCGCTTGCGGTACATGACCATCCCGTCCGAGGACGCGGCGACGTCCGGTTCCACCCGCGCCTCGATCAGCTCGTCGACGCTCGGCGTGTACATCTCGCAGCAGTGGGTGCAGAGCTTCCGCGCGAGCCGCTGGGCCAGCACGGCCGAGACCGCCGAGGCGGTCAGGAACGGCTCGACGCCCATCTCGTTCAGCCGGGTCAGCGTGCTCGGCGCGTCGTTCGTGTGCAGCGTCGAGAGGACGAGGTGGCCTGTCAGTGCCGCCTCGATCGCCATCTTGGCGGTCTCGCCGTCACGAACCTCGCCGACCATGACCACGTCGGGATCCGAGCGGAGGATCGAGCGCAGCGCGGTCGCGAAGGTCAGCCCCGCGCGGACGTTGATCTGCATCTGGTTCACGCCCGCGAGCCGGTACTCGACCGGATCCTCGACGGTGATCACGTTGATCTCCGGCCGGGCGATCTGGGTCAGCGCGGCGTACAGCGACGTCGACTTACCGGAGCCGGTCGGCCCGGTGACGAAGATCGCGCCCGTCGGCCGGGCGATCAGCGAGCTGAACGTCGCCCGCATCTCGTCCGACATGCCCAGCACCTCGAGCGACGGCGCCTGCTTCGACTTGTCGAGCAGGCGCAGGACGACCGTCTCGCCGGCCACGGTCGGCAGCGTCGCCATGCGGATGTCGAGCAGGCGGCCCACGGACGCCGCCCGCAGGGAGATCCGCCCGTCCTGGGGCTTGCGCCGCTCGGCGATGTCCATCTTCGAAAGCACCTTGAGGCGCGTGGTCACCCCGGCCATGTGTTGCTTGGGAATCCGCTGCATCTCGTGCAGCACGCCGTCGATCCGGAACCGGACGAGCAGGCCGTCCTCCTGGGCTTCGAAGTGGACGTCGCTCGCTCCGTCCTCGGCCGCCTCGAGCATGATCGAGTTGACGATCCGGACGATCGGCCCGTCCGAGACGCCGTCCTCCTCCTCGAGGTCGGCGACGGCATCGTCCGCAACGTCCTCCTCGTCGTCGAGCGTCTCGATCACCGCGTCGGTGACACGGTCGAGCCGATCGAGCTCGGCGGTGATCTCGTCGCGCGCGGCGACGGCGAGCGAGAGCTGGTAGCGGGTCGCGAGCCTGAGCTCGTCGATCGCCTGGACGTTCTGCGGATCGGCGAGCGCGACGTGGAGGATGTCGCCCTCGAGGCGATACGGCAGCGCAACCGCCCGCCGCAGCGTGCGCACCGGCATGTGCGTGCTCGCCTCGGCCGAGACGCCGGTCAGCCGGAGGTCGACGAGCGGCAGACGGTGGCGGGCGGCGAGCATCCGCGCCACGCCCTCGCTCGAGGCCAGCCCCTCCGAGACGAGCGCCTCGGCGATCGTGGCGCCCTGCCTGGCCGCGCCGCGGACGAGTGCGAGGCGGTCGACCGGAACGAGGCCCGTCGCCTCGATCAGATCGGCGACCAGCTCGGCCGACTCGTTGTCGATCCCGGCCCCCTGGACCGGTGCGGCGGCGGTCTCCTCGCGCTCCTCGACCGCCCTCAGCGGGCGGAGCTCGGACGGCTCGTGCGGCATCTCCCCCACACCCTGCGCCTCAGAGGAAGCTCGTGTAGGCGTGGATCAGCGCGTCGCCTGCAAACAGCGCGACCACCGACCCGAGCGCGAGGAACGGCGCGAACGGAATCGCCATCTTGCGCGCACCCGACCCGTGCCGGGCGACGAGGAAGATCGCCGGCACGAGCGCAAAGAGCATCCCGAGCGGGAGGGCGACCGCCACCGCGCGTCCGAGCGCGACGCCCATCAGCAGCGCGAGCTTCACGTCGCCCATGCCCATCCCCGCCGGATAGGCGAGCGCGACGAGCAGGAGAAACGTCGACGCGCCCAGGCCGGCCACCGCCCACTCCGGGCTCGGCTCCCAGGCCGTCATCAGGACGAGCACGATCGCGGCTGCCGGCAGCACGACCCGGTTCGGGACGATCCGGTGCGTGAGATCGGTCGCGGTGATCACGACCAGAGCCGCGCAGAAGACGCCAGCGGCAGCAGCGTGCAGCGTCAGCCCGAAGACGACGAGGCAGGCGACCAGCAGCACCGCCGTCGCCAGCTCGACGGCCGGGTAGAGCGGGCTGATCCTCGTCCCGCACGAGCGGCAGCGCCCGCGCAGCAGCGCGTAGCTGAGCAACGGAACGTTGTCGTACCAGGCGATCGGCGCCGCGCACGCGCCGCAGGCGGAGCGCGGGTGGATGAGCGAGCGCCGCTCGGGGAGCCGCGCGGCGACGACGTTCAGGAAGCTCCCCAGCGCGAGCCCGGGCAGCACCGCGAACGCTCCGAGGGCGACGGCCATCTACCCGGGACGGACGACGGGCCTGGCCTTCGGGACGATCCTCGAGGCGGGCTGGTTGCCCGGCAGCAGAACGGTCGTGCCGGCGTAGGGCGAGCCGTTGTCCGGCTGGCCGCGCTCGGCGTAGTTCAGGTTCCGCGAGAGGGTGAGCGTGATCGTGGGCGCGCCGGTGTCCTGGACGACCGAGCCGGCGACGGGCTCCTGGGTGACCACCGTGTTGCCGGCGTAACCCTTGACCGCGCCGCTCACGCGCCAGGCGAACCCGCCGTCCTGGAGGATCCCCTTGGCGAAGACGTAGGCCTGGCCGGTCACCTGCGGGACGACGAGCGTCTTCGGCCCGGCCGAGACCGGAACCAGCGTCGGCCGCTGCGGAGCGACCCGGTCGGCCGCCAGCGTCAGCGTCCCGCCGGCGACCAGCAGGCCGACGAAGATGGCGGCGACGCCGCGGATCAGAAGTGCTGCAAACCTGATCATTCCCGGCTTTCATCGGCCGAATCCGGCCGGAACTTGAGGGTTGCGTCAGTCAAGGTCGCGGATGATGTGGAAGACGAGCGGCTGGCCTGCGCCCGCGTCCGCCGGGCCTGGATCCGACCAGCGGAACGCGGTGCCGGCGAAGCTCTTGAACCAGTCCTGGTCCTGCGGGTAGGTGGCGGCCGGCTGCAGCTGGAGATGGAGATGCGGGCCGGTGGCGTCGCCGGTCTGGCCGACGAGCCCGACCTGGTCGCCGGCGGTGAGCTGGGCCCCCTCCGTCACCGACGGCTCCATGTACGACATGTGGCAGTACGTCCACGTCTGGCCGTCGGTCGTCTGCATCGTGAAGCCGGTGCCGCAGCGCTCGTCCCAGCTCCAGGCGTGGAGAACGGTGCCGTTGGACAGGGCGTAGAGCGGCGAGCCCTCGGGCGCGGCGATGTCCGCGGCCGGATAGTCGTGGTGGTAGTGCGAGACCGAGACGGCCGCCGGGCCGCCGCCGACCGGGAACACCCAGTTGCCCGCGGTCGCCGCCGCGGCGCCGGATCCGTTCGACGCAGCCCCCTGGCCGTTCTGCTCCAGCTTGGTGAGCGCCGCCCGGGCGTTCTCGAGCTTCTGCTTCAGCCCGTCGGCCTCCGCCTGGGCGGTGTCGACCTGGGCGCCGAACTGCACGGCCCGCTTCTGCGCCTCGAGCCGGTTGGAGAGGAGCCGCGTGCCGTCGGCGCGGTCGGTCAGCTGCGAGCCGTGGGCCGCGAGCGCCTGCGCCTTGTCCAGCGCAGTTCGGTACGCGGCGTCTGCCTGCGCGACCGCCGCCCGGGCGGCGTCGAGCTCGGGCTGGAGCGGGTCGGCGACGAGCAGCGCACCCGAGCTCTGCACGGCCGGGGCGTTCTGGTACGCATCGGCCGGGGCCGTGTCGGAGCTCCCGTAGAGCTGGGCGAGCTGCAGGACCTGGTTCACGTACCAGTCCGCGTGGTTGTAGGAGAAGACCGCGCGGCGGATGTCGGTCGCGCCTCCCGAGGCGGCGAGGTAGCGGGCCGCGGAGTAGATCCCGTCAACCGGGTTCCAGGGGTCGGCGTAGCCGTTCGCGTCGGCATCCGTCCCCCAGCGCTCCCAGGTCGAAGGCATGAACTGCATCCAGCCGAGCGCGCCGGCGGAGCTCGGGCCCATGTTCCGGCCGAAGTTCGACTCGATCTTGTTGATCGCCGCGAGCACGTTCCACGGGATGCCGTACGAGTGGCCGGCGTTCTGCCAGAGGCTGAGGAGCTGGTCGTACGAGAGCTGAACTGGCTGCGCGGGAGGCACCGTCCACGACGGGGCGAGCGACAGGTCGCTGCCGTTCGGAACCGACGCGCTCGGCAGCGCCGTGGTCCCCGTGGCGACGGAGAAGGTCGAGCCGTCGCCGCGCGCGGCTCCCGTCGTCACGAGCAGGCCGACGACCAGCGTGACGGCGAGACGCTTCACGCGTCCGCCCGCTGCACCATGCGCAGTCCACCGGGCGAGGCGGCGGGGCGTAGTCCCGCCGGATGGCCGGAGGCCTCCTCCTCGGCCGCCTTGCGCTCCTCCTCGGCCCGTTCTTTGACGGCGCGGTCGAGGGCGACGAGGAAGTCGTGTTTGCTGTTGGCGGCGTTCGCGGCGACCTCGCGGTCGACCTGGCCGCCGAGCACGTGCGCGATCAGCGCCTGCGTGAAGGTCTGCATCTTGAAGAACGTGCCGTCCGCGATCGCGTCCTCGATCTCCCCGACGCGGTTCTCGCGGATCAGGTCGGCGATGCGGGCGTTGTTGATCATCACCTCGACCGCGGCGACCCGGCCCCCGTCGGGGCGCGGCAGCAGCCGCTGGCTGATCGCGCCGCGGAGCACACCCGCCAGGATCGAGCGGATCTGCTGGTGCTTCTGGGGCGGGAAGAACTCGACGATCCGGTTGATCGACTCGGCCGCATCCGTCGTGTGCAGGGTCGAGAGGACGAGGTGGCCCGACTCGGCCGCCTGCATCGCGGTCTGCGCCGTCTCGGCGTCGCGCATCTCGCCGATCAGGATCACGTCGGGGTCCTGGCGCAACGCGCGGCGGAGCGCCTCGTTGAAGGACGGCGTGTCCAGCCCGATCTCGCGCTGGTTGACGATCCCCATCCGGTCCTCGTGGAGGATCTCGATCGGGTCCTCGATCGTGACGATGTGACACGGCCGAGTGGCGTTGATGTGCCCGATCATCGCCGCGAGCGTCGTCGTCTTCCCCGAGCCGGTCGCTCCGGTGCAGAGGACGAGGCCGCGCGGCTCGTCGGCCAGCTGCTCGATCCCTTCGGGCAGGCCGAGGTCCGAGAAGCCCGGCACCTTGCTCGGGATCACGCGGAACGCGAACGAGATCGCGCCGCGCTGGCGGAAGCCGTTCACGCGGAGGCGCGGCAGGCCGGGCGGCGCGTAGGCGAGGTCGAGATCGCCGGTCTGGTCGAAGGTCGCGCGCCGCGCCGAGTCGTGTGCCGTGACGGTGGCCAGCACCTCTTCGAGCTGGCGGTCGGTGAGCGGCAGCCAGCCCTCGGCCGCGCGCAGCGCGCCGTCGTGCCGGAGGATCGGCGGCTGGCCGACCTTCAGATGGACGTCGCTGGCGCCGCCGTCGACGGCGTGCCGGAGCAGGGAGTCCAGATCCACGCGGCCTCTTTCGGCAGAGCCCGGACGCTGCTTTAGCCAGATCCTCCTAATGCGCGACGGCGGGGGCGCCGATAGACGAGCCATGGCAGTCCAGCCTCTGCCCGAACAGGGCGCCGATCCGCGGACCGAGGGGCGCCCGCTGCTCGGCGGATTCCTGATGCGCAAGGGCCAGTTGACTGCAGAAGGGCTCGAGCATGCCCTGGCCGAGCAGGAACGCTGCCGGCTGCCGCTGGGCCAGGTGCTGATCGGCCTCGGCCTGATCACCACCCGCCACCTCGCGGAGGCGCTGGCCGAGCAGCACGGGCTCGAGTTCATCGACCTCGGCGAGACGACGCTCGACGCCGCCGCGGTGGCGCTCCTGCCGGAGAGCCTGGCGCAGCGGTACCAGGCGCTGCCGGTGCGGATCGAGAGCGGGATGGCTGTGGTCGCGGTCGCCGACCCGACCAACGTGATCGCGCACGACGACCTCCGCCTGGCGCTCGGCACCGACACCCGGTTCGTCGTCGCCGACAGCGACCAGATCGAAGGGACGATCAGCCGCGCCTACCACGCCAGGGTCGGTGCCGTGGAGACGTTCTCGAGCGCCTCCTGGAATGCGAACGAGGACGACGACGCCGCCCCGATCAACATCGACGACCAGGCGCCCGCGATCAAGTTCGTCAACGACATGATCAGCCGGGCGCTCGGTCACCGCGCCTCCGACATCCACTTCGTGCCCCAGGCCAACCGGCTCGTGGTCAAGGTCCGCATCGACGGCGTCACGCGCGAGCTGAGCGAAGCCCCGACCTCGATGCAGGCGGCGGTGCTCGCCCGCCTGAAGGTGATGGGCGGCCTCGACATCGCGCAGCGCCGCATGCCGCAGGACGGCCGCATCGGCATCAAGGTCGGCGGCCAGCCGATGGACCTGCGGGTCGCGGTGCTGCCTACGACCTTCGGCGAGCAGGCAGTGCTGCGGATCCTCCAGGGCGGCGTCAAGGGCGCCCTCTCGATCCTCGAGCTCGGCATGGACCCGGCGACCGAGGCGGTCGTCCGGCGGGCGATCGCGCGGCCGTACGGGGCGATCATCACGGTCGGCCCGACCGGCAGCGGCAAGACCACGACGCTCTATGCCGCCCTCGACGTCCTCAACGAGCCCGAGAACGTCCTCGTCACGATCGAGGATCCGGTCGAGTACCAGATGCCCGGCGTGGCGCAGATCGAGATCGATCCGGCCGCCGGCCTCACCTTCGCGCGGGGATTGCGCACGATCCTGCGCAGCGACCCCGACGTCATCCTCGTCGGCGAGATCCGCGACGAGGAGACGGCCCGGATCGCGATGCAGGCGGCGACTACCGGCCATCTCGTCCTCAGCACGCTGCACGCGCAGAGCGCCTCGAGCTCGATCGTCCGGCTCAAGGACATGGGCGTCGACCCCGGCCTGCTGGCGCCGTCGCTCAACTGCGTGATCGCCCAGCGCCTCGCGCGGCGACTCTGCCTCGAGTGCCGCGAGGCGTACGAGCCTGGCCAGGAAGCACGGCACGACCTCGGGGACGAGTACAGGGACGTGCATCGTCTCTACCGCGCCCGGGGCTGCGATGCCTGCCTCCAGACCGGCTACGACGGCCGGGTGGCGCTCTACGAGGCGATGTCGGTGGAGGGAAAGATCCGCCGCCTGATCGACGGTTCCACCGAGGACATCTTCGCGGCCGCGATCGAACAGGGGATGTCGACGCTCCGCGAGAGCGGCCTCAGGCTCGCCGTCACCGGCGTCACCTCGCTCGAAGAGGCCCGGCGCGTCACCGGCGACCGGCTGCTCTAGCCGGCCTCGCGCCTGACGTGCGGGCGTACTGCAGTGACAGGCTTAAGGCTGTCACTGCGGTTCGGCCTGCGGCGACGAGGCGAGCGTCGCTAGCCGTGCGAGTGCGGCGATCGCCTTCAGCGGCGGCCTCGCCAGTCCGCGCGCCTCCGATGGCGCGCTGATGTCGCCGCGGACGAGGCGCTCCACCACCGGCCAGACGAGCGGGGCCCGCGCGAGCGTGAAGGTTGCGCGCGGGTAGCGGTCGAGGGCGATCTTCGCTCCCCAGGAGGCATGGGCGAGCGGGCCGAGCGCGGCGGTCAGACGCGCGTTGTAGCCGTCGACGGTCTCGGCCCGCCCGGCGAGGGCGTCGAGCACCGCGACAGACGCGAGTCTGGCGCTGACGAAGGCCTCGTACATGCCGTCGCCGGTGAGCGGGTCGACGAGCCCGGCCGCATCGCCGACGAGGATCGCCCGGCCGCGGGCGGCGACGAAGCCCGACCGGCGGAGCGGCAGGCGGTGGCCGCGGACGCTCTCGAGCGCATCTCCGTCGATTCCGTGCCGGCGGCAAAGCTCGGCGAGATGCCCACGGAGGCGCGGGCCCTCGGCTTCCCAGCCCCCCACGCCGACATTCACGTGATCGCCCTTCGGGAAGACCCACCCGTAGCCGCCCGGGATCGTCCCCAGCTCGATAACCGCCAGGCCGCGGTAGCGCTCGTCGAAGGCGGCGTTGCCCTCGAAGGCGACGCCGTGCGTGACCGGCCCGCCGAGCCCGAGCGCGCGGGCGGTCGTGCCGTTGGCGCCGTCGGCGCCGACCACGATCTCCGCCCGGACCTCGTCGCCGTCGATCTCGAGGGACAGTCCCTTAGGGACTGTCCCCAAGACAACCTTTACCCCGTCCCGGAACTCCGCCCCGGCCTCGACCGCCTGCTCCGCCAGGTACTGGTCGAGCCGCCGCCGCTGTGTCATCAGCACGAACGGCCCGCGCCTGCCCCGGCGCTCGAAGTGCGACCGCCACCCGACCCGGAAGGCCATCCGGTCGACCTCGTGCTCGACCACCGGCGCCGGGTCGACCGGCAGCTGCCGCACCGCGCGCATGGTCAAGCCCCCGCCGCACGGCTTGTCGCGCGGGAACCGCGCCTTGTCGACGAGCAGCACGCGGGCGCCGCCGCGGGCGAGATGGATCGCCGTCACCGAGCCCGCCGGGCCGGCGCCGATCACGGCAACGTCGTACCGCTCCACGGCGCCCATCGTAGTCCGGCGCCGGTTCCGAGCTGCGGCCGGGGCCGCCGCGTGCGTCAATCTGATAATCTGATCTCATGAAGACCGTGAGCGCGACCGAGGCGGCTCGGAACTTCGCTGACGTCCTCGACGCGGTCGAATCGCGCGGCGAGACGTTCGTCGTCGTTCGTCGCGGGCGGGCGGTCGCTCGAATCGGCCCGGCCGGTGCCGGACAGGGCGCGGCAGTGAAGAAGGTGCTGCGAGCGGCTCCGGACGATCCTGCCTGGGTCGGCGAGGTCGAGCGCATTCGCGCTGCGCTTCTGGTCGAGGACCGGCACTGGAACGACTGATCCTCGACACGACGATCCTGATCGACGCCGAGCGGCACGGGCAAGGGTTGGACGAACTGGTCGGCGACGAGGACGACGTGGCGATGGCTGCAGTGACGGTCGCCGAGCTTCTGATCGGTGTCGAACTCGGCAGTGGGGCGCGTCGGAAGGCGCGGGAACGCTACGTGACGAGGGTGCTGGCGACGATACCGGCCGAGCCGTACGACGTGGATGTCGCCCGGGCGCATGCGCGGCTACTCGCTCACGCCCGCAGATCGGGACGGCCGAGGGGAGCTCACGACCTGATCATCGCGGCGACGGCGCTGGCTCGCGGGCGGACTATCGTCACGGCTGACACGACCGGTTTCAACGATCTACCAGGCGTTGTCACAAAGGCGGCGTGACGCATGCGGTCGCTCGCACAGCCGACACTCGCCGTTGCACTCGAATGCTGCTGACAGTCGCCGCCGAGCCCGACCTGCGCGGCTCGGCAAGAATCGGAACGAGGGTGCGAACGCGGGCGAAGCCGGGAAATCGGAAATGGTCCTGAGAGGACGGCTTTCGAACCTCGCGCCGCCCTGCAGAGGGTGCTTCGGCGACTGCAGATCTGATCCGGAATGCCAGGAGAGATGATCAGACAGCGAGGAGAACGCTCGCGCCGACCAGCTCGTACGTCGGCTTTGCGCGCAGGTCTCGCGTCGCCAGCGGGGTGTCGTGGTCGACCGCGGCCAAGGCGACGAGCCCGTCATAGACGGCACCTCCCGCAATCCCCAGGCGGCTGAGGGTCTCGACAAGCTTTTCGTTCGACCTCGGCCGAAGCGCGATCGGCCGAGTGAACCGTTCGCGCATCAAGTGCGCGGCATCGGCCGGCTCGAGTCGAATGTCGCCCGGCAGTCTCGTCAGCACCGAGTACGTTTCCGCCAGCGCATGGCCACAGAGTGCGAGCTCCTGGCCGCCCCACCAGCGCGTCACCTCTGGGTGCGCCTGATGAGTCTGGACGAGGAGCGGGACGGCGACGCTCGTATCGACGCCGATCGGGATCAGCGCCGTCCTGCGTCGATGAGCGCGAACACGTCCTCGTCGCCGATCTCGGTCTCGCCGACAGCCACAAGAACGTCTCCTTCCGCCACGATGCTCGCACTGCGACCCGCCGGGATCAGCTGCAAGCCGGCTCCGTAGCGAGAGATGTCGACGGTCGTTCCAGGCTTGAGTCCGAGCTCGTCCCGCAGCGGCTTGGGCACGAGGACGCGACCGCCGGAATCGACTGTTGCCTTCATTGGGGAGAGCTTACCATTTTCTTCCCACCTACTCGCGGACGGCTTTCGAACCCACCACCGGTTCTCGCCGCACTGTTCGTCATCCGCCGCCGAGCCCGACCTGTGCGGGCTCGGCAAGAACCAGAACGAGGGTGCGAACGCGCGGGCCCGAAGGGCGCGCTTGCCGTGGCGAGCGGAAAGCGAAGCGGGCGAAGCCGGGAAATTCGAGTGGGGGCGGGAGGATTCGAACCTCCGAAGGCAGAGCCAACGGGTTTACAGCCCGTCCCCTTTGGCCGCTCGGGAACACCCCCAGGGGACGGCCATTGTAGCCGCCTGCCGGCCGGTCTCCTGCCCGAGCGACCGCGCTTCCGCGGCGGCAGCAGCTACGGAATGGGATGGCGGACGAGGGCCGCGTCGCGCGCATCGGCGGCCGCGCCGGTACCGGTCACCATGCGGCGCGTCCCGGGCGGGCGTGCGGACGGCTTGCCGAGGACGCCGTCGTAGACCGCCGCCGTCTCCGCGACCATCCGCTCGGCCGAGAAGTACTCGGCGTGGCGAGTGCGGGATGCCGCCGCCATCGACGCGCGCCGTGCGGGGTCGCGCAGCAGGCCGACCAGCGCCTCGGCCAACGCCGCGGGGTCACCCGGGGCGACGACCACGCCGGTGTCCGGCGTGACCGCCTCGCCGTTCCCGCCGACGTCGGTCACGACCTGGGGGACGCCGCATGCCTGCGCCTCGAGCAGACAGAGGGGCAGGGCCTCCCATCCGGACGGCAGAACGTAGACGTCGAGCGCACTCAGGGCGCGCGCGCTCGGCCACTCGAAGGGCACAAAGGCCACGTCCAGCCCGAGACGGGACGCCTGGGCACGGAGTTGTTCGTCCTCGCTCCCGCCGCCGACGATCGCGAACTGGACGGTCGGCACCTCGTTCCGGACGCGGGTGGCGCACTCGAGCAGGAGGTCGAGGCGCTTCTGGCGCCGGAGGACGGTGACCGCGCCGACGACCGGGCCGCGGCGGCGGAGCGCCGCCAGACGGGGATCCGGGTCGACCGGCTCGGATGCCGGCACGCCGTTGCACACGACCGCCAGGCGTCTCGGCCTGATGCCGGAGACAACGGCCAGGTCCCGTTCTTCGCGGCAGACGCAGATGACGGCGTCGGTGCCGGGTGCAAGCCGCCGTTCGGTCGCGAGCGCGAACCGGCGGCGGGCAGTGCTCACCTCGCCGACGAATGCGAAGCAGTGAGGCGTGTAGACGGTCCGCGTGCCCGTCATCGCGGCGGCGACACGAGCGAGCACCCCCGCCTTGGTGGCATGCGCGTGCACGAGCGCGTAGCGGTTCGCACGCAGCTCGGCCACGAGGCTCGCGAGCACCCGCCCATGGGCATGCGGCACGACGAGCTCGCGCCGGAAGGCAAGGCGTCTCAGATCCACGCCCGCCGCCGTCAACCGGTCGGCCGGGCCGAATCCGGCCGGGGCGTAGACCGTCGGTTCGTAGCCGTGCGCGGACAGTCCCATCGCGAGCATGGCGACCTGCTCGGCCGCCCCGCCGTCGGGTGGCTCGCAGACGAGGGCGACGCGGCTCACGTCACCGCTCTCGGACGACCCGCGCCGGGGCTCCGGCGACGACGACGTCGCTCTCGAACGACGAGTTGACCACGGCGTTGGCGCCGACGAGCACGCGGTCACCAAGGGTGACGGGGCCGAAGATCGCCGCGCCCGGCCCGATGAATACGTCGTCGCCGATCGATGGAGAGCCCCCGGCTGCCTCGCCCACGACGACCGTGTCGGATCCGATCGTCACGCCCTGCATGATCCGCGCCCGGGCGCCGATGCGACAACGCGGCCCGATCACCACGCCCGTCGGGTGGTAGAGGATGAGGCCCGGGCCGACCGACGCCTGGTAGGCGATGTCGCATCCCGTCAGCACGTGGTTCAGCTGCTTGACGAGCGAGCCCGCCACCGCGGCGCGGCGCCCCAGCCCCTGCGCCAGCCGGAAGAGCGCGACCGCGGCGAAGCGGACCGTCGGCACGTTCCTGGCGGCGGCACCGGCGATCTCGGCCGGCCCGCCGGCCTCCGGCAGGCCGATCGCATTGGCGCGGAAGTCGTCCTTCAGCGCCTGCCAGGCACCAGGGGGCTCGCCTGCCACCCGCCGATTCTAAGTATCCTCGGCCGCACCGAAGTGGAGAGAGAGGCTGTGAGCAGGCAGCCATGACCAACCGCAGCAACACGGGCGAGAACCCGATCGAGGTCCGGCGCTACGCCGACGCCCTCCGTCGCAACCTGCTCCTGATCGTCCTGATCACGGTCGTCGTCGCGGCCGCCGCCTACCTCGTCTCGAGCTCGCTGACGAAGCGCTACGAGGCGACCGCCAGCATCGTGCGGCAGGACCTGACGACGCTCGACCAGGGCGAGAACGTCGACGCGACGACTCGCGAGCTGAACACGGCGAGCATCCTGCTCACGACCGACCAGGTGCTGAGCGCCGCTGCCCGGGCGCTCCCCGGCGAAACGGGCGAGTCCTTGCGCGAGAAGGTTCGAGCGCGGGTGGACTCCGGAGCGGACTTCCTCTACGTCACCGCGTCGGATTCTGACCGGGTTCGCACGGCCGCGATCGCGAACACCGTCGCGCGGACGTTCGTCGCCCAGCGCGCCGGGCTCGAGCGACGGCAGGCGCAGCACGAGCGGCTCGATCTCGAGCGCGAGCTTGCCCGCCTCCGCCGCAACGACGGCCCCGACACCCAGATCGAGTCGATCCGTCAGCGGATCTCCGATCTCGGCGTCAGCATCGCGAGCGCCGGCACCGAGCTGTCGGTGGCGGAGCCCGCGGCCGTGCCGGCGACGCCCGTCGAGCCGCACCCGATCAGGGACGCCGGGCTCGGGGCCTTGCTCGGGCTGTTCGTCGGCGTGCTGATCGCCATCGCCCGGGAGCAGCTCGTTCCGCGGGTCTCCGGGCCGCGAGAGCTGTCGCGCCTCCTGGACCTGCCCGTGCTCGTCTCGGTCCCGCCGGTCTCACGGCGCACCCGCAAGGCCTTTTCAGGCGCCGAATACGAGGCGTACCAGGCGCTCGCGACCTCGATCCGATTCGCGCTGCCCCCGACCGACCGGCCGCGCACGTTGCTGCTGACGAGCGCGGTGCACGGCGAGGGGAAGAGCACGGTCGCGTCGCGTCTCTCGCGGGCGCTGGCGAAGGCAGGGCACCGCACGCTCGTGGTGTCGGCGGACCTGCGACGGCCGACGGTGCACGAGCTGCTCGACGTTCCGGTGGCGCCCGGACTGGGCGACATCCTCGGTGGGCTCACCGGCCAGAGCTTCGAGGGCGCGCGCGACCAGGTCGTCGGCGCCATCCGGCAGGCGGGTCGGGGATCGACGGTGCTCGACGTGCTGCCGAGCGGCAGCGGGTCCGTCGACCCGACGGCCGTGCTCGTCGACCCGGCCCTGGACCGGTTCTTCGAGGTGGTCGCCGACCTCGACTATGTCTACGTCCTCGTCGACGCGCCGTCGCTGCTCGGCATCGCCGACAGTCACGCGCTGGCCCGTCGCTGCGAGAGCGTCCTCTACGTCGAGAAGCTCGACCGCGTGACGATCGAGAAGGTGATCGACGCCCGTGATGTCCTCGACCGCCTCGACCGCCGCCCGATCGGCGCCGTCGTGGTGGGCGTCCGCGGCGAGGAGTCCCCGTACTACGTCACCGATCGGCCGGCCCTGTACGAGGACGCCTGAGCGGCCGCGGCCGCCCAGATCAGACCGGCGATCAGCCAGAGATGGCGCCAGTGCAAGGTGTCGACGAAGACGCTGTTCGCCAGGATCCCGCACCAGCAGGCCAGTAGCACCGTCGACGCGACGCCGAACGTGTCCCGGCTGGCGACGGCGTTTCGCACGGCGAGCACGAGCGTCCCGACCATGATGCCGGCGATCAGGAGGAGGCCGAGCGGGCCTTCCTCGGCGAACGCCCGGACGTAGGTGCTGTGGGCGGAGATCGGCTCGTACCGTTCGAACTGCCCCGGGCCGATGCCGATCGGATGCCGCTCGCCCAGCGCGATTCCCGCCGACTGCGCCGAGAAGCGCTGGCTGTCGTACGGCTGCAGGCGGGTGCGCTCGCGTAGGAACGTCGCCTGCCCGCTCGCGCTGACGGCGACGGCGAGCGCGACGGCCGTCAGCCCGAGGATGCCCGCGAAGACCAGCCCCCGGCCGGCCCCGCCCCGCCGCAGCGTCAGCACCACGCCCATCACGAGCGCGCCGACGGCGGCATTCAGCCACGCGGCGCGGGAGTAGGAGAAGAGGATCCCGCAGACGACGACTCCGAGTGCCGCGACGTTGACGAGGCGACGGGAGCGCAGGAGCATCGGGTGGACGATCTCGTGGAGCAGGATCAGCGCGGCCGGCACCAGGAACGGGCCGTAGACGTTGGGATCCTTGAACAGGGCGCGGGGCCGTGTCCCTCCGTATGCGGTCAGCAGATCATGGGCCGGCACGGAGACCAGGAGCGCGAGCGTTCCGACCGCAGCGGAGGCCACGGCGACGCCGATGTAGATGCGCACGAGCGTCCGCGCCCGCCGGCGATCGCCGACCCAGGTCGCGACCCAGACCCCGAAGACGAGGAGGTAGACGGTGATCGAGCAGAAGACCGCGGCCCGCCTCGGGTCGACCGCCTCCATGCACGCGAGGATGTTCAGCACGATGAACGCGGCCACCAGCAGCCCCGGCCACGTCGGGACGTCGCGCAGCCTGAAGCGGCCGGTCGCGACCGCGACCACGATCACCACCGCGAAGATCACGTCCGAGGGAGCCGGCTCCACCCGGACGACCGCAAACAGGAGAAAGCCGAGCACGACCGCCGCCTCGTAGCGGGCGACGGCGAGCGCCAGCACGCCGAGCAGGGCGATCGCGCCGCCGAGGAGCAGCCAGGCGGGCCGGTCCACCGACCGGAGGACCAGGGCGGTGATGGTCCCCAGCGCCGCCGCCAGCGACAGCAACAGGACGACCACCCCGAGCCGGCGGGGAACGGCCGCTCCGGCCCTCTGCACGGCCAGTGTTGCCGGACCGGTCGTCACGAACGAAGCGTAATCCGTGGCGCCCGTAGGTGACCGCGGGCGCTCGAGTGCCTCAGCCGCGATCGGCTCTGGTCCAGAGCCCGAGTCGATCGAACAATGGCTTGAGCCGCCGCTCGAACGGAACCGTTGCCCGCGCTCCGAACACGATCGGGTAGAGCACCCGGTCGAGCCTGGAGAGATCCGAGGTCCGCCGGTACTCGCCGAGCCGCGCGAACAGCTCCGGGTGCGCCCGGCGCATGCATTCGTAGTTCTGGCGATGCCGCGAGCGCGCCGCGTAGTTCAGCCGTTGCCCGTGAAGCCGTCTGCGGTAGCCGACGTCGTCGAGATGGACGATGCGCTCGCCCCGCTCGGCGAGGGCCATCCAGCCCCTCCAGTCCTCATAGCCACGCTGGCCCTCGATCGGCCGCCAGGCGCTCGCCGCCTCGACGGCGGAGCGTCGGAACAGCGCGGTGATCGGGTACTCGTTCGTGTAGGCGACCCGGTACGGATCGAGGCGCCGGGGCACGCGGCGGATCAGCGCGTGGTCGCCAAACTCCTCGATGTCGCCGACGCACGCGGCCGCCCGCGGGTCGGCGTCGAGTGCGTCCGCCATTCGGGCGAGGACGCCGCGGATCAGCAGGTCGTCGGCGTCGAGCGGCAGCACGTACGCCGCGGACGTCGCTTCCAGGCCGGCCATGCGCGCGTGGCCCGGTCCGAGATTCGCCTGGTTCCGGACGACTTCGAAGCCGGCTTGCTCTAGCTGGACGAGTGCCGCTGTCGTCCCAGGATCGGGAGAAGCGTTGTCGATGACGACGATCTCGACCGGCTCGTCCTCCTCGATCGAGTGGACGGCTTCGACGACGAGCGCTCCTTCGCCGTAGCAGGGGATGACCACGGCGATCCGTGCGGGCGCCGGCGCGGCGGCCGCAGGTTGATCATCACCGGACATTGCAGGCCTGCTGATCCCCGGCACGGTATCGCGGAGGTGCCTTCTACCTGCAGAAGCGGTTCAGCGGGGTCTTGCCGTCCCAGCGGTAGCCGTTCGCGTTCGCGCGCACGACGGTCGTCCGGTAGCAGCCGGGCTTGTGGCGGACGCGGAAGGTCCTGCGGCCGTTGGCGAGCGTCGTTCCGCGGCCGGTGGCGAACGGGTAGCCGCGCCTCCGGACGAGCACCGAGACGTACGTGTTCGGGACGGGACGGCCCCGCGTGTCGACGAGCGAGACCGTCACGAGCAACGTCTTGCCGGCGCCGATCCCGTAGCGGATGCCGGCGACTCGGAGCACGCCGGCCGCGACCGTGATCGGGGCGGACGCGGTGAAACCGGCGCCGGTCGCCGTCACCATGCCGCGGCCGCCCTTCGGCCCGGCGGTGAAGTTCACCGTCGAGCCGGCGAGCGGCTGGATCGATCCCAGCCCGGCCGGGGCGACCGTCCACGACGCCGCGACCGGGACCGGATTCCCGTACTGGTCGGTGCCGATCGCCGACAGGGGAGTCGAGGCGCCGGCCGCAACGGTGCGCACGCCCGTCGCAACCCTCATCGACACCGGAGCGCCCGGGACGATCGTCTCCGACTGCGTCCCGCTCGTCACGCCGGAGGCCGAGGCGGTGACGGTCGAGCTGCCCGCCCTCGTGTCGAGGTAGTAGAACGGCGCGGCGGCGGTTCCTCCGGCGGGGATGGAGAGCACGAGCGTCGGAGTCCACGGGCCGGTCGGCGCGAGCGAGAACTGGCCGCGCGGCGAGCTCGACCGCAGCGTGATCGTGATCGGCGACTGGGCAGGCTGGACCGCTCCGGTCGCGTTCAGGAGCGTGAGCGCGATCGGGCCCGACGGCGCGCCGGCGGCGAGCGTCTGCGGTGCGCTCGAGAAGGTGAGCACCGGCTGCGTCCACGTCCGGAACGACTTCCAGACCTGCGTGAACGACGCTCCCGGCACGACGGCGTTGCAGGTGCCGGTGCAGGCCTCGATGCCCGGATCGGCGGGGTTGGTCTGCTGCCCGGAGTCGCGGATCGCCGCAGCGAGACGGTCGAGGATCGCCCGGCTCTGGTTGACGTAGTCCGTGTTCGGGAGGCCGGGGTTCCGCGGCGCCCAGGCGAAGCCCCAGTGGTCCTGCGGCTGCCCGCTGAGGGCGCTGAAGGAACGGAGCGCGTAGACCTGCTCCGAGACGAACGACTCCATCTGGTCGAACGGGATGGCGGTGTATCCGTAGCTCGACGCCCACGACCAGGCGGCGTTCGCCAGCGGGCTGGACGACGTCTGAATGAACGTCCGCCCCGGCTCGATCGCCGGCGGCGCCACCCGGGCGAGGTAGACCTGGTGCTGGAGGTAGTCGTTCAGCTGGTCGCGCCGAAGCTGCGGCGGCGCGCCTGCCACACCCACCCGCCGGTAGTCGCCGTAGACCTCCTGCGACCAGTCGGCGACGTACGCGGTCATGTCGGCCCAGAAACCGGAGTCGCCGAACCAGTTCTGCAGGTTCGTCTGGTAGAGCGTCGTGTCCAGCACCGACTGGCCGACGCCGACGACGAAGACCGTGCCCTTGGTGGCGGGACCGCCGTCGCCGGTGAAGAGGCCGCGGACGAGGTCGCGGGCGTTCTGCCGGTCGCTGCCCGAGCCGACCCGGACCGATGACGGGAACTCGTTCACCGCCCAGGTGTCGCCCGCCGAGACGTCGAAGCCGGCAGCGGCCATCCGGCGCCGAGCCTCCACCCCTGCGTCGAACCAGGTCGAGCTGTTCTGGGCGACCCACCTCTGCCAGCCGGCCCAGTTGATCTCGGCGAGCGCGTGGAAGTTCGGGCCCAGAGCGCGGATCTTGGCCGCCTCGCCGTTCCGGAGCGTCGTCTTGCTGGCCGCGAGCGGCGGCACGGAGATGTAGTACTGCGCGCACGGAGACGCCTGGGCGGCGAGCCTGGTCGCGAGCCGCAGCCAGTCGGTCTGGGCATAGAAGATCGCGCGCAGCGGCCGGCAGGCTGCCTGCCTGGTCGCATCGAGCCGGCGCGGGCGCTGGTCGACCAGCTGCTTCCAGAGCTTCGCCGTCGCGGCGGGCTCGAGCGAGGGCACGACCGGCGTGCGGGCGGCCGCGGCGTGGTCCGGAAAGGCAATCGCAACGACCGCCGCAAGGAGGACGAGCACGACTGCGACGCGCGCGGGCATCGCGCAAGGATGCCCGCAGGTTGTTAGGCGGCCGTAATGCCCGGCTCGACGAGCGTGGATGCCGATGGGAAGCACCCGAGACCTGTTCGAGGCCCGACGACCCGCCCCTCCGCCACCATTGCCCACGGCAACTCGACTGCAGTGACAGGCTTAAGCCTGTCACTGCCGTGCGCGTCGACGCCGAGAAAGGCGCGCTACCCTGCCGCGCTGGCGAAAGAGGGCGACCGCTGAAGGTTCCTTCCGGACCAACTCGACGGCGAATTCGGCGTCTTCTCTAGTCCAACCACTGTGGCTTCGAAACGCGACGACACCACGACGGCACAAGCGGGGCTTCTCGACCCGGCGCTGGGCTACCGCCGCACGCGCGCCGGCTGGGCGTGGTTCGGCGGCGGCGACGGCTTCGTCCTCGCGACGGTGCCGAGCGAGGCGAGCTTCCTCGGCGGACTGGGCATGTGGGTCGCCGGCATGGCGGTGGTCAGCGGTTTCGGGATGACCGTCGCGGCCAGCCAGTGGTGGAGCACGTCGATCGTCAACGTGCTCTGGGTGCTGCCGGTCTGGGCCGTTCTCTATTGCCTGATCGAGCGGCTCGTCCTGAAGAGCTTCGGCACGAGCAAGCTCTGGAACCTCGGCCTCGCGGTCCCGCGACTTCTGCTGTCGCTTGCGATCGCGCTCGTCGTGGGGCTGCCGATGGCCCAGGTGATCTACAGCGGGTCGATCAACGACGAGCTGAGTAGGACGACGACCGCCCGGATCCACCAGGCGACGAACGAGATCACGCAGGTGTACGGGGCGAAGATCGCCGCCGCGCAGAAGGAGATCGCGGCGGTTCAGGCCAGGGAGGCAAACCTCCAGCGCCAGGTCACGAACAGCAGGTTCCTCGCCGACTGTGAGGCCGGTCTCCAAAGCTGTTCACAGACTCACAAGCTCGGTCGCGGGCCGTACTACAAACGCGACGCCCGGCGGGCGGCCGCAGCCGCGGCGGAGCTGAAGCGTGCCCGTCCGCAGATCGCGGCGACGATCGCCGCCGACCGGCGCAAGATCGCGCTCTGGCGCTCGACCGAGACCACGCAGATCGCGAAGCGGGTCGCCGCGATCAAGGCCGACCGTGACTTCCTCGCCCGCCAGGCAGCGCTCGAACGGGTCGAGAAGGCCAGCCCGGCCGTCAAGAAGTACGTGGAGTTCTTCCTCGTCTTCCTGATCGCGATCGACCTGGTCGCGCTCGTCCTCAAGCTGACCCACCTGCTCAGCACCGGCGGCGCCTACGAGCGCAGCTCGGCCGCGCTCCGGGCGACCGACCTCGTCGAGGTGCATCGCCTCCAGGAGCGGGCGAACGTCCTCACGCGCCGCATCACCCTCGAGGCGCGGGCCGAGGAGGAGACCGACGAGCTCAGGATCCGCGGCGAGGTCAGCCGGGAGCGGGACGCGGAGGCCAGACCGTCGCGTCCGGTCGTCCCGTCCGTCGAGCAGGCGTAGCCACCTACGTGCGAGCTGACGCTCGCCTCGTGGCCTTTAACAGGAGCTCTTCAGGCTGGCGGTGTTGTTCGCCTCGTTCGACTCGGTCACGGCCTGCGTGCGGTCGACCACCGCGACATAGACGGCCGGCTTGCACGTCGACCAGGAGAACGTCGCCGAGCCGCCGGGCGCCAGGGCCGGCACCTGGAACGTCCCGACGTACGTGATCGTCAGGACCGAGGGCCCGGCGCGGCCGCTGCCGCGGTTCGACACCGTGATCGAGAACCTGCCGAACGCGCTCACGACCAGGTCGGGGAGCGGCTGCGTGATCGTCCACGTGCGCGTCGCCGGAGCGCCGGTATTGCCGGCCTGGTCGGTCGCCTTCACCGAGAACGAGTGCTGGCCCGGCGAGAGCGAGGAGTACGAGGCCGGGCTCTGACAGCCGCCGAACGCCGACCCGTCCAGCGAGCACTGGAAGCTCGAGCCCGCCTCGCCGGCCGAGAAGGTGAAGCTCGCCGACGTCTCGGTGGTCGAGCCCGATGGCCCGCCGGTGATCGCGACCGTCGGCGGGGTCGTGTCGGGCGGGACGTACGTCCAGCCGACCGTGGCCGGCTGGCCGGCGTTGCCCGCCTTGTCGATGCCGCGGACCGAGAACGAGTGCGCCCCCGCTGCCAGGCCGGTGAGATGTGCCGGGCTCGTGCAGGCGGCGTACGCGCCGGCGTCGAGCTTGCAGGCGAAGGCGACGCCCGGCTCGTCGGCCTGGAAGGCGATGTCGGCGGCGGCCGACGCGCTCGTCGCGCCCGGCGCGGACGTGATCGTCACGGTCGGTGCGGTGGTATCGAGGGCGGCGGTGGCGACCGTCGTGGGCGGAGCCGGCGCCGGCTGCTTCGGCTTCGGCGTCGAGGTGGTGCCCGGCGCGGGCCTGTGCTTCGGCTTCGGCTTCGGCGCGGGGACGAGCTTCGGCGCCGGTTTCGTCGTCGTGGTCCCGGGCCCGGTCGTGGGCGGCAAAGCGGCCGCCGTGGTCGTCGGCTTCGTCGTCGCTTTCGACTCGACGACCGGCTTGGGCTTCGGCGCCTTCTTCGCCGGCTTCGCCGCGGCGGACGCCGTCGTCGTCGGTTCCTTCGGGACGATCGGGGCCACCGTCTCGACCGCGTCCGTGGCGACGACCGGCGCCTCCGTCGTGGCGGGCGGCTCGGTGGGGACCGAGGCGAACACGGCCCGTTCCGGGCTGCGCGCCAACTCGACGCCGAGTGCCGTCCCGGCGGCGGCGAGCAGGAGACCCGCGGCGGCGGCGAGCACGATCAGCGCCGGGCGGCGGACGAGCAGCCGGCGGCTGCCGCCGGTCTGCCAGTAGCCGGCCTCCTCGAGTTGCTCGTCGACGGCGGCCCGGGCGTCTTCGGCTCCGAGCGGCAGCAGGATCACGCGGTAGCGGCGCGAGGCCTCGCGCATGTCCGAGAGCGCAGCCTGGCAGCGCTCGCACCCCTCGAGGTGCTCGAGCGTCTCCGCGCGGCGCGGCCCTTTCAGCTGACCGTCGAGGTGGGCGGCGAGGAGCGGCAGGAACCGGCGACACTCCTCGGGCAGCCGGTCGGGGTCGACCTGGGCGAGCCGTAGCTCGGTGCGCAGGCTCTCGCGTGCGCGGAAGATCAGCTGTGCGACCGCGTTCTCCTTCATCCCGACGAGCACGCCGATCTCGGCGTAGGAGCGGTCCTCCAGCTCCCGCAGCGCGAGGACGAGCCGCTGACGGGGCTGGAGCCTCGCGTTCGCGAACCGCACCTCGTCCTGCTGGCCGGCGAGCAGCAGGCTCCGTTGGGGGTCGTCCTCGATCGGCGTCGGCAGCGCCGGCTCCGGCACCTCCGCGACCGGCCGCTGCCGCTTCCCCCGCTCGACCTGCTTGAGGAACAGGTTGCGGAGGGTCGTGAACAGGTACGGCGCGATCTCCGCGGTGTCCGGATCGAGCCGGTCGAGGCGGGGCACGGCGCGGACGAACGTCTCCTGGACGAGATCGTCCGCGTCGTGCACGTTCCCGGCCAGCCTGAAGGCGAACGCTCTCAGCCGGGGTTGGTACTCGGCGTACAGCTCCTCCCATGCCTGCCGGTCACGTGCCCGGAGACGCCGGAGGAGCTCGGCGTCAGGCGTCCGGGCGACGGTCGCCATCGGCTGATTGTAGGTCGGTTCGGGCGCGGAGGTATTCCTCGAAAGCGGCATGCTTGGCGAGCGAGCGCTCGATCGCCGCGATCCCCTGGGCCGCCCACTCCCGGAGCCAGAGCTCGTCGACGTCGACGTGATGGGCCGCGGTCGTGTGGTCACTCATGACGGCCAGTCGTAGTCGAGGTCGACGGTCGCGAGCGCGAGGATCTTCACGTACCTCTCGCCCGGCCCGAAGACGAAGTAGCCGTCGTGGCCGGTCGGCTGGCCGACGCCGGTGCCGTACCAGCCGGGTAGCGCTCCGGTGAGGATGTCGGAGAGACGGAAGTTGCCCCCGACATCGGCGTACTGTCCGATCAGATACGCGTGGTCGTACCGGTCGTCGCCGAAGTTCGACTCGACCGCGCAGTTCTTCATGTATGTGTGCCCGTCGCACTCCTCCGCGGTGACGTGGATGTCGAGCCTGGCGTCACCGTTGGCCGGAAACCGGTAGGAGACGCCGGGACGGTTGGTGCCCTCGGTCTTCGCCGAGACGACCTGTCCGGAGCCCAGCTTGTAGAAGCCGTTGCTCGTCAGCTCATGGCCGGCGAAGAAGTAGCGGAAGTAGAGCTCGCCCTTCGCCTTGCCCTTGTCACCGTCGTTGACGATCCTGAGCTTCTGGATCGTCACCAGCGCGGTCGCGGACACGGTGCGGAACGTGCCGCGCCGCTCGGAGATGCGCCCCTGGCCGTCTATGGCCCGCACGACGACGTGGTAGGTCGTCCCGGGCAGCAGGTTGCGAATCTGCGGCTTCCAGAGACGAACGAGCCACGGATTCGTCTGGTCGAAGACGATCTGGTGGAACTGCTGGTCGGCCCCGACGATCAGCTGGATCTTCGCGTCCGTCGCCGTCTTCAGCACGGCATTCGCGACGCTTCCGTCCGGCGGCGCCTGGCTGAAGAGCGCCGTCGTGATGCACTGCACCGAGCAGCCGAGACCGGAGTCGATCGTGTCCGGGCCGTCGAGGCCGTTCGTCTTCACCGACAGCGTCTTGAAGGTGCCGGTGCGCGTCGACGACTTCCCGTGGACGTCGGTCGCCTTCACCCCGATCGCGTAGGTGGTGTCCGGCTCCAGGCCGTCGAACGAGGCGATGCGCGTCGCACCCGCGGGGAGGTAGAGCTTGACGACCTTCGCCTGCGAGGCGGTGAGCCTGCCGGGCGGTGGGTTGCCGGCGGCCTGCCTCGCCACCCAGACGGTGACGACCGACACGACGGTGGTCTCGAGCTCGACCTTCGCGCCGCTCGCGGTCGCGGTCACCGCCGCCTTCTTTACGCACTGCACGGCACAGCCGGTGCCGGCCGTGATCTGCGGCCCGCCGTCGTCGGCGCGAGCGGTGCCGGCGGCCGCGGCGAGCGCAGCAGCGATCGCAAAGGTGGTGAGGATCCTGGTGCGGGTCATCGTGCTCCTCCTTCTCGTCCTCTGGTGGATCGTTCTGGGAGGAGAACCCGCGGGCGTCCGATTCCTTACGCGCCGCGGGCGCGGCTCGTGCCGCGCCCGCGGGCCTCTCCCCGACTCGGGATTCCTACGAACCGGTGTGCGCGCAGATCGCGTAGCCGGTCAGTTGCCAGCTGATCGCGGTGGCCGAAATCTCGACGCCCTTCACGTGCCAGGCAGTCGCGCTGGTGGGGAAGCTCTCGTCCAGAGCGACATCACCCTCGGCGCCGTACAGATACGCCCCGCCGCCGATCAGCTTCTTGCTGCCCGGGCAGGGGACGTCGAACGACTTCGGGCTGGCCGAGGTGACCGAGCTCGGGACGGTCACGATCTCCAAGCCGGACATGCCCGGAGCGCCCTGCGGGCCGGCCGGCCCGGCAGCGCCCTGCGGACCTACGGGACCGGGAGCACCCTGCGGCCCGGCGGGGCCGGGGATGCCGGCGCCGGAGCCCAGCACGCCGGGCGCGAAGTCGACCGCGCGAAGCGTGTGGTCGCGGACGTCGAGCGTAGTGAGCGAGCCGTTGGTGACGTCGAGGCCGGACACGGTGCCGTTCCGGAGATCGAGTCCGGAGAGCGTGCCGTTCGCGACCTGGGCGCCCGTGATCAGCCCGGCCGCCGCGGCCGTGCCGCTGAGGGCGGCGACCAGGGCGATGCAGGCGATGATCGTTGCCGGTGCGGGAATGCGGATCCTCATCGTGGTGCTCCTTTCGGGTCGTGTGTGGAGATCCGTTGCCCACACAACCCGCGAGCGGCCAGTTCCTTACGCGGCGGCGTCCTTGACGAATTCCCGGGACGCGCAGTAGTCTCGCGCGGGGGATCCTGAAGAAAGCGCCTACGCGTGGGAGGCCGTCGTGGCGTCGGACATCTTCGCGAAGCTCGGCGACATCAAGGGCGAGTCGCTCGACGACAAGCACAAGGACGAGATCGAGCTGCTGAGCTGGTCCTGGGGCGTGACGAACGCCAAGGCAAGCCCGACGGGAAGCGGCGGCGCCAAGGGAAAGGCAACCTTCCACGACCTCTCCTTCACCCACAAGATCGACAAGGCCTCCCCGCTCTTGCTGAAGGGTTGCGCCACCGGGCAGCACCTGAAGGAGGCGACGATCACGCGCCGGAAGGCCGGCAAGGGGCAGCAGGAATTTCTCGTGATCAAGATGAACGACGTGGTGATCACGTCCGTGGCCGAGGACGACGACGGTGGCTCGGGCCAGGTGGAGGCGGTGACGCTGGCGTTCGCGAAGGTCGATCTCGAGTACCGGCCGCAGAAGCAGGACGGCTCGCTCGACGCCGGCATCCACTTCAAGTACGACATCAAGGCGAACAAGGAGTTCTAGGCGGGCGAAGGAGTGCCGGACGGCGACCGCAGGCTGAGCCTCGACGAGGCGCTGTCGGTCGCGGTCGCGCTGCAGCAGGCCGAGCAGTGGGCGGCGGCCGCGGAGATCTACCGGAGCATCCTCGAGGCCGCGCCCGATCACGCGGGCGCGCTGCACTTCTCCGGCGTGCTCGCCCATCAGCAGGAACGAGGGGACGAGGCGGTCGCGCTGATCGAGCGGAGCCTCGAGCTCGAGCCCGACCGGCCGGACTGGCACAGCAACCTCGGAATCGTCCTGCAGGATCGCCTCAGGCTGGACGAGGCGACCGCCGCGTACGAGCGGGCGGTCGAGCTCGACCCCGATCACGCGAACGCGCACAACAACCTCGGCGTCGTCCTCCGCGCGCAGGGACGGGTTGCGGACGCGGAGGCGGCGTACCGGACCGCGATCCGCATCGACCCCGACCACGCCGATGCCCACCACAACCTCGGCGTCCTGCTCAACGGCCTCGGGCGGCGGCGCGAAGCGGCCCTCTGCTTCTCGAGGGTGATCACGCTCAGGCCGAAGCATCCGGAAGCGCGGCGGTTGCTCGCGCTTGCTCACCACACGCTCGGCGAGGTCGACAAGGCGATCGACGTCTTCGACGAGTGGCTGCGGGAAGAGCCTGACGACCCGATCGCCCGCCACATGCTCGCGGCGTGTTCCGGGCGGGACGTGCCGGCGCGAGCGTCGGATGCCTACATCGAGAAGACCTTCGACAGCTTCGCGGCGAGCTTCGACGCGAAGCTCGCGAGCCTCGACTATCGCGCGCCGGCACTCGTCGCGGAGATGCTCGCGCACGCGGGCATCGACGCGTCCGGAGGTCTCGACGTCCTGGATGCCGGCTGTGGCACAGGGCTCTGCGGGCCCCTCGTCGCGCCGTACGCGCGACGCCTGGTCGGGGTGGACCTCTCCGAGGCGATGCTGGCCCGAGCGCGGGAACGGAACGTCTACGACGAGCTGATCACGCGGGAGCTGACCGCGTACCTGCTCGAATCTCCCGGTTCGTTCGACGTGATCGTGTCCGCCGACACGCTCGTCTACTTCGGCCCGCTCGACGGTGTCGCCGCGGCCGCCGCAAGCGCGCTCCGTTCCGGCGGCGTCCTGGTCTTCACCGTCGAGGAGTTCGCCGGCGAGGCCGGGTATGCGATCAGCCCAACCGGCCGTTACCGCCACGCGCGCGGGTACGTCGAGCGCGTGCTGGCAGACGCGGGGCTGCAGTCCGAGGTCGTCCCGGCCGAGCTGCGCCTCGAAAGCGGCGAGCCGGTCGCGGGGCTGGTGGTGCGTGCGTCGCTTGCCGAGCGGTGACGGGCAAGTGTGGTAGAAGGCCCCGTGTCGGAGGACGCAGTCCTTCTGCCGCCGGGTCACGGCGAGCGGATCGAGAACCCGCTCGGCGGAGAGATCGTGTTCAAGGCCCGGGCCGCGGAAACGGCCGGGTCGCTGACGGTCTTCGAGGCGGTGAACCCGCCGGGGAAGGGGCCGCCGTACCACGTCCACGACGAACTCGACGAGGTGATCTACGTCCTCGAAGGCACGCTTCGCGTCCGCCTCGTCGACGAGATCGAGGAAGCGCCGGCCGGCGCATTCGTGTTCATCCCACGCGGGATGCCGCACACCTGGGCAGGGCACGGCGAGGAGACGGTTCGCCTCCTCGTGGTGGTCGCGCCGGCAGGTCTCGAGGGTTTCTTCGACAACACCGCGGCGGGCAGGCGGCGAGCAGACCGACGACGCGTTCAACCGCTTCGGCGGCGACGACCTGAGAGTCCTCGGCCCGCCGCTCGCGGTCACCCATCCGCTCTGATCCCGGAGCCTGACGCGCCGCGCGAAGCGGCTACAGTAGGGCGCCTGCCCTCTTAGCTCAGCTGGTAGAGCA
>CAVTFN010000006.1:0-178674 GCA_963734065.1 uncultured Actinomycetes bacterium | reverse complement strand
AACGAGCAGGTCGACGTCGAGGCCTTCCTGGAGGACGTCTTCATGCGCTGGTCCGAGGTTGCCCCGCGCAGCTGGCGGCTCGGATCGATCGCGCGAGGGCGCCTGACGGCCGATGAGGAGGCGCTTCGCATCGCGCTCGACTCGCTCGTCGAGAACGCGGTGAAGTACACCGAACAGGGCGAATCGATCGAGCTGCGGGCGACGGCCGGCGAGAACTCGCTCACGATCGAGGTCGCCGACGGGGGCTCGGGCGTCCCCCAGAGGCGCTCGATCGGATCTTCGAGCGCTTTGGACGTGCAGACGACGCACGCACGCCCGCGCGGACGGGGGCGCCGGCCTCGGACTGTCCATCCCAGCCGCCGCGATCGCGAAAGCGCACGGCGGCGTCTGCACGGTGGAGTCGAGCCCAGACGGAACGGTCTTTGCGCTCAGCCTCCCCCGCATTTCGACCGGTCGCACAACTGCCAACTGATTTGTCCGCACCGGTTCTCGCCCAGACTTCCGAGGGCGACCTTGGGCACCACCTGAACTCCTCACATCAATAGCAAGGCGGGGTGGATTCCGAGCACGTGCGGCGGGAGTCACGGGATCGTCAGGGTGGCGCATCAGCTGCGCCGGAGATCAACCGCAGGCTTCCGAGGAGCGCCGCAGCGGCTCCCGCCCCGATCGATGTGGTCGCCGACGCCCGAGCGGCTGTTCCCGGGAGCGCCGACAGCACCTCGGCGTGGAGGAAGACCTGCCCCTTGCTAAGGCCAACCGCCAGGCCAAGCAGACCGAGTCCGAGTCCTGCTCCGACGTGGGCGCTTGGCGGCGCCCAGATAAGGGCCCCAGCGCCGGCCGCGGCAAAGACGGCCTCGTCTGCCCCGGCAATCCAGGTGCCGGGCGAGGCATAGGCGTCGAATGCGAAGCTCAGAGCGGTGACGACTGCTCCGCGCCGGCGATCGCGCCAAGTACAACGAGTTCGTCCAAGTGCAAAGCGGCTGTCGGACGCGCGCAATCGCGGCGCCGCCCCGCCGAAAAGCGCGAGAACGATCGCCGGGCCAGAGCATGGGCTTGCGCAGGCGCTGGATCCCACCGGTGATCTCGGCGCGGCGGCCGTCAACGAGTATCGGGATCACCCAGTCGCCGCTCCGCGCGCCCGGCGCCAAGCTGCTGACCCTTCAGTCGTGCCAGACGACCGAATGGCCGCCGTGCAGCGGATGCCAGGCTGCGAGCCGCCCAACTGCCGGATGCTGCCTCTCTTCAGCAGCCCAGCTGCGGCTGCAGTCGGCGAGGCCCAGTTCACACGTACAGCGGAGGGGCCAACGCGCAGGAACGGCTCGCCGAGGTAGCCGATCACCATGACGCTATGACCTCGGCCCACACTGAGGTGGAGCGCGAGGTCGCTCGCGGGACGCCGACGCTGAACGGACCGGCGGCCGACGACCGGGGGCTCGACACCGACGCCTCGTAATCGACTGCAATGGTGCCGGTACGCAGGTGCGCGCCGGCCGCCGGCGGCGTCAACGGGGCCGCAACGGCGGCGACGACGGCCGTGCGGCCCATGGGGAGCCCGCGCACTCCCGATGCATCTGATCACGAAGTACGCTGCGACTCAAGGGCCTTAGACCGCAAATCCCGCCCGGAAATGCACACGGTCCGCAATACTCGCGATCCCGGTGTCCGAGCAGCAGCCACCGGTCTTCGATGATGTAGTACGCGGCAGCCCGAGGAACAGGTGGAGACGCAGGACGACGGTGTTCAGGCCGACGGGCAGGCGCCGCGCTTGTACGCGGCGTAGTCGGCTGCCGGAAGGATCCAGCGCCACGTGCCGTCGACGGGAACGGCGTGCATGGTCGCGGTCGTGATGCCGTCGTCGGAGGTGACCTGCACGCTCACCGCCGTCGAGGGCGTCGGCTTCCCGGCGACGTCGACGGTCTCGGCGTAGGTCTCGAGCACCTTGAACTTGCGCAGGCCGAAGCCCTCGTTCTGCTCGCAGGCGATGAAGCGTGCTCGCGTCACGACGGCCTGGTCGGCGGGGTGGAGCTCGTCCCAGAGCCGCCCGGACTGGCCGCGGGAGAACTCGGTCGTGACCTGGCGGACGAAGTCGGAGGCGGACTGGCGTCGCTGCGCTACGCCGCCGCCGCAGCCGGCCGCGAGCGCGGCCACGCAGCGACGCAGCGCCGGCGAGCGCCAGGCAGCTCTCATGCCACGCACCGCCAGGCGGTGCCGCTCCGACGAGCGGCAAGTCGACCGAGCACGACCGGATCGCCGTCGTCGGGCACCGAGCAGCGCGGCGAGGTGCGGGTCGCGCGTCGACGTACGCCGCCTGCGGTCGCTCTGGTCGCAGACGGCGAGCGCGGTGGCGTGCGCCTCGGCCTCGTGCGGCGTCGGGGCCGACGACCGTGACCGCCAGCGGGCCGCCGCGCGCGGGCGCGCCGGTCGCGGGGTCGATCAGGTGGTGGAGCGAGCCGCCCGGGCCGAAGCGGCGGGTGTCGCGCCCGGACGTCGCGACGCCGCCGCTCTCGAGCGCGAGCGTGCCCAGCGCTGCGCTCCGGCGCGCGCGGGTCGGCGATGGCGAGCCGCCAGGGGCCGCCCTCGGGCGGTCGGCCCCAGACGGCGATGTCGCCGCCGAGGTCGACGAGCCCGCCGGGCAGCGCCGGCCAGGCCGCGCGCATCGCCTCGCAGCGCGCGCGTCGCGGCGAAGCCCTTGCCGATGCCGCCGAGGTCGACGGCGGCGCCCGCGCTCGATCCGAGCCCGGCCGCCGGTCGGGTCGAGCTCGATCGCGGCGCCCGCGCGCCAGCCGTCGCGCGGCCGGCCGGCCGCTCGTCGAGCTGCTCGAACGAGCGGTCGTAGCCGGCGGCGGCGAGCGCCGGGCAGGATCGTCGGGTCGAACCGTCCCGCCGGTCTCCGCCCGCGCGCGCGAGCGCGACGCGCGAGCGCCTCGACGAGCCGCTCGTCGACGTGCGACCCACTCGCCGGCGGCGCCGTTCAGGCGCGACAGGTCGCTGCCCGGGTCGAAGCGCGAGAGCGCCCGCTCGCAGGCCGTCGACCTCGGCCCGCGCCGGCCGCGAGCGCGCGCCTGGGCGCGCGGCCGCGTCGCACGGGCCGGCGGTGACCGCGACCTCGCAGACGTGCCCATCGCGCGGAACTGCTCGCGCGACAGGCGCGCGCCGGTCATACGGCCACCGGCGGCGCGGTCGTGCGGCTCGTCGTCGCTGGCAGCGCGGCGTCGCGGCCGGCGGTCGGCGTCGCCGGGCGGGTGGCGCGCTCGCGGCATCAGGATCCGCGCGAAGGTCAGCCAGAGCACCGGTCCGCCGGCGAGCGCGGCGACGACCAGGCCCGTGCTCGCCGCGCAGGTCGGTGCCGGCGGTGAGCGCGTGGCCGAGCGCCGAGCGCGAAGCCGGCGAAGGCTGCGTAGTGGAGCAGGCGCCAGCGGCGCTGCGCCGATCCGGCGCCGGACGCGGAACGAGACCGCGAGCGCGAGCATCAGCCAGGCGGCGACGACGCCGGCCGCGACCGCCAGCGGCCGCCACGGCGCCGTCCCGGGCACGAGCACGGCGCGGAAGCCCGAAGTGCATCGTCGGGTCGAGCAGCAGCGCGCCGCCGTGCAGCACGACCATGCCAGGCCGGTCCAGATCAGCGTCTGGTGCCAGCCGAGCAGCGTCTTCTGCCGCCGCGGCGTCAGCAGCCTCGTGCGACATCGCGAGGCCGAGCGTGACGGAGAGCGTCAGCAGCCCGAACGCGACGAGGCCGGCCGCGCGCGCGACCAGCCAGGCGACCGGCACACCCGCGCTTGACGGCCGCGATCATCCCGCCGGAACCGGCGAGGTCCGGGTCGTCGCGTGCGACGACGCCGCGCTCGCGCCCTGGAGGACGACGAGCTGGCGCTTGCCGTTCTTGCCCTTCACGATCACGGCCGCCGGGCCCGCTGGGCGGGAGCCGCCGGCCGGCTGCTGACGCGTCCAGGCGAGGACCGCGACGACGGCGAAGAGCGCCCAGACCGAGAGGACCGTTGCCCAGATCGTGCGCATCAGTCTCCCGGCTCCACTCGCCGGCGGCGCCGACGGGCGCACGGCGTGATCGACCTGGTCGACGGTCGGCGTCGAGGCCGGCGGCGCACCCGGCGACCGCGTCAGACCGGCGATCGCCGCGCCGGCGGTCAGCGCCGTCGCCGCGAGCACGGCGGCGAGCGCGAACAGCTCACGCCGGCTCGGCAGCCGCTCCGCGCGAGTGCCCGGGCGGCCGTTTGTGGTTGTCTCGGTCGTCACGCAGCTCCATCCTCTCGACCACGCAAGGCTCGCCCGGCACGATTCGGCGGGCATCGTGGAGCGCCCTGATTGGCGATCGTTGGCTTCTACTGCCTGCGCCGACCCCCGGCCCTTGCCGAATCTTCACCATTTCGAGATGAATGCTGTCCGTCCGCTGGCCCGCCGCTTGTTCGACGCGACCTATGGTCGAGGGGTCCAACCAGAAAGGAGCAGACCATGTACCAGATCGTGATCGACCGTTCGCTTTGCAGCGGATTCGGCGTGTGCGCGGACCTGGCCCCGGACGTGATCGAAGTGGGCAGTGACGGGATCGCGACGCTCCGGGTGGGCTCGACCGCCGACCCGAAGGTCCTCGAGGCAGCCGCGGAGTGCCCCATGGGCGCGATCAGCGTCATCGAGCAGGAAGCCGCGTGAGCTCCGCGACCACCGGTGGTCGCTCGGGCGCCATGGGGCTCGTCGGGCGGTGGCCTCGCTGATCGCGTTGGGAGTCCTCACCAGTCCGACATGAAAGGAAGGTACAAATGTCCACGTCCCGTCACTCGAACCACAGCGTGCCGCCCTCTGACGTCCTGATCGTCGGAGCCGGCCTCGCCGGAGCCCGCTGCGCGGACACCCTTCGGGCGGAAGGCTTCACGGGACGGATCACCCTCGTCGGCGAGGAGCCCACCGGACCCTACGAGCGGCCCGCCCTGTCCAAGGAGTTCCTCGCCGGGAAGCGCCCGGCCGCGAACCTCCTTCTCCGGACGGCGGAAAGCTACGCCGAGCGCGGAATCGAGTTCCTCAGCGGAACCCGGGTTATGAGCATCGTTGGCCGGACGGCGATGACCACCGACGGCCGGTCGATACCGTGGGACGCTCTCGTAATCGCGACCGGCGCGAGCGCCCGCGGGGTCGCCCTTGGCCGCCACCGGTTGCGCACGCTGGCCGACTCCGAGCGCCTCCGCACCGCGCTCGGCCGGGACGGGCGCCTGACCGTGGTCGGCACAGGGCTCGTCGGCACTGAGGTCGCCTCGACCGCGTGCTCTCTCGGCGCGGAGGTCACCCTGGTCGGCGATCCGCCGCTCGAGCGGCTGCTGGGGCCTGAGGTCGCCGCTCTCCTCGCCGAACGGCACCTTGAGCACGGCGTGCGCCTCGCACCGCGCGGCACGGAGCCGGCAAGCGGCGTCGTTCTGGACGCGGTCGGCACCCGCCCGGCGACGCGGTGGCTGCGTGGGCTCGTCCCGCTCCGCCCGGACGGAAGCATCGTCGCCGACGCCTGCGGCCGCACGTCGATTCCGGGCGTCTTCGCATGCGGCGACGTCACCGGGACGGGTCACTGGACGGCGGCGGCCGGCCAGGGCGCGGCGGCCGCCCGGGCGATCCTCGGCCAGGATCACCCCTACGACGACGTTCCCTACTACTGGTCCGACCAGGTGGGCCTTCGCCTCCAGCAGGTCGGCGACGCCCAGTCGGCAACATCTGCCGAACTCGAAGGCGACCTCGACTCCCTGCGTGCCCGCTACCTCGATCGCGAGGGCCGCCTCGTCGCCGCGCTCCTGGTCAACCGGCCGCAGGAAGTAGGCGAGCTGCGCCGCGAACTGGCCTCGGCGCGGCCGGATAGGGCCGCAGCGTGAGGATCGCCATCGCACATCCCTGAGTGGATCCTTGCTGAAGCTTGGCCTTCGCTTCGCCCGCTCTTTGTGCGGGTCTGTGCAGAAGTGACGGCGGTTGGATCACGAATGAAAGGAGAACATCACCATGCGCAAGTTCATTGTTTTGTCGCTCGCGACGGCGATCGTGCTCTCGGCTGGTGTTGCTGGTGCGCTCGGCGCATCGACAACCTCGGCGGGCACAGTCAAGCTGGAGGCCAAGGGGCTGTCCGGTGCGAAAGAGGTGCCGAGGGGCGCGCCGACTGGCAAGGGCGCTGCCGACTTCACAATCACCGGGAGCAAGGTCTGCTGGGACTTCACGATCAGCGGGATCGGCAAGCCACTTGCCGCTCACATCCACCGGGGCCGCGCTGGCACGGCGGGCCCGGTCGTCGTCCCGCTCGGTGCGGCCTACCGCCAGCAGGGTTGCACCACCGCACCTGCCTCCGTTGCGAAGGCGATCACCGCCAACCCGAGCGGGTTCTACGTCAATGTCCACACCAAGCAGTTCCCGAACGGCGCGATCCGAGCGCAACTCGCAAGACCCTGATCACTGAGGTCGCCCTCCGCGAAGCAGACAGAAGGCCCGCCGCAACGCGGGCCTTCTCTGTCTCGGCCCGAGTCCTCGGAGGTGACGTGCTCCCCGCCGGTGACAGTTCAGGCCGCGTGTTTTTGTAGTTCTGGTTGATCCTCCCATGTCCGGGCGACCTCGTGGGGCGTCACCTTCTCGCCCTGGCGCTCCTCCTTACCGGCCAGCCGCTCCCGCCCGGCCCTCCAGCAGCTGATCGCGCCAGCCGTAATAGAGCGTCTCCGAGATCGCGTGCTCGCGGCACACCTCCCTGACGCTGCGGTCGCCGCGCAACCCGGCCAGCACGATCTCCAGCTTCTGCTGCGCCGACCAACTGCGGTACTTCCTCTGCTCGCTCAACCCAGTCTCCCTTCGGTCGAGCGGCCCATCCTGAGCCGGCCGCCGGACAGTCCCTCCGGCGCTACGCGCCTCCGGGACTGCCCGGCGAACCTAAAGCGTCAGGCTGTCAACCCGGGACCGGGGAGCGGGGCAGATGCTCGCGGGCTCATCACCTCAGAGGAGGTCCCGATCCACCGCGATGTCCACTTCGGGACGTATCAGACGCTGTACTCGGCAAAGAGGCGCGCAACTCGGTTCGAGCCAGAACTGCTTCTGCACGCTCGACCTGTTTCTCTGGGTACCAGCGCCGGACTGGAAGATGCTCCGGGTCGACGAGCTCCTCCCACGGTAACGGTTCGACCTGGGGGCGTCGACATCCCCAGACGAGGTCGATCGGCACGTTCTGCCATTCCTGCGCGTAGACGGCCTCCAACGAGCGCGCGCGCATCGTCATGTGACCGCGGTTCGGTTCGTCTGGATCGATGCGCCGCATCCCTGCTCTGCCGGGCGCGAACAGTGACTGCATGCGGCGAACAGTCGTGTTCCGTTCGCGGAACGGGAAGTGATGTTCGAAGATCGCCTCAGTCGGCTCGAGCAACGGCCGCTGGTCACAGTGCGCGCCGTGGATCCCGATGGCGGAGGTTATTCGTGGGTGTCCGCGATCGAAGCGCTGCAGGGGATGCTTGCGGTGCCACTGCCGGCAGGTTCCGAACGAAAGCTCCTCGCAGAGGGGCTGAAAGTCGAGCGGGTGAATCCCGGTGACGTAGTACGGCTCAGTACTGGGGTAGTGGTTGAAGAAGCGGGCGCCGACGATCCGGAACGAGCGGTCGAGCGTCGAGAGGTAGTCTCGGATCGTCAGCCCTCGGGGACCGTGCGGGAATTCGTCGGCATCGAGCCAGAGCCACCAAACGTGGTCCGCCCTGTCGGCCGTCGAGATACGCCAGACCGCTTCGTTCATGAGTCCGATTCGGAGTTGCTCGTCGTGGCGTGCGGTCGTGAAGGAGTCGGCGAGCTCCGCTCCGGCCGCGATTGCCGTCTCGACGGTCCCGTCCGGGCTGTCGTTGTCGACGATGAACACGCGCTCGCAGCCCTGGGCGAAGGCGTTCCTCACCGTCGCCTCGATCACGTCCTCCTCCATCCAAACGCCGAGGATCGCGAACAACTTGAACTGGTCGAGGACGTCAGGCGAGGAGGGATTCGACCGCTGCGACACCCATGGATGCCTCAGTCCGATTGAGCTCAACATCCGCGACAACACCGAGCGCGCCACCGAGGCAGGGCGCTGCCGGAGCGGGTAGTTCGTCACCGTCCGGGCGCGCTGCTTCATCCGACCCGGACCACGGGGACGGGATGGGACGGCTCGTCGCAGCTCTGAGCCGCGAGAAGAAGCCCGAGCGCCTGCCCAGGCGGGAATCGAGCCACAGGCTCACCGTGCCACCCGTTCTGCGTGCAGTCAAGGCCACGTGGTGGGCCGCCCGAGGCGTCCCCGTTCGAGGGTTCGATTCGGTCGAGACGATGCGCGCGTGTGGGTCTCGCACGGGTCTCGCATGGCCGCGCAGGCGGAGGTCGGTGGTTCGATCCCAGCCGCGCAAAATATCAAGAACGTCGTCGATGGACGCCGGCTGGTGGCCGGTTACAGTTAGAGAAGGTGGCGGGGCAGGCCGAGACGTTCCAGCAGTTCGCCGAAACGGGCTACCTCGGCCCGCTGCGGGTACTGTCCGAACGCGACTGCGGGCGATTCCTGCGGGCGACCGACTTTCGCCCGCGGCTTCCCCTCGACTGGGAGAAGGGCGGCGCAGCGACATCGCGTGCGTTCTACGAGATCAGCACGCTGCCGGCGATCCTCGACGTCGTCTCTGAGCTTCTCGGCGGCGATGTCGTCCTTTGGGGCGTCAGCATCCAGCGCCGCGTATCAGGTCAAGTGCACCCGTGGCACTCCGACATCGAGACCTCCAACCCGGAGTGCAGGACGGTGTCGGTCTGGGTCGGGCTGGAGCAGACAACACCGGAGTCCTCGCTCCTCGCGGTCTCCCACTCGCATCGGTTCGGAATGACCGTGCAGCAGGTTCGGCACCTCAATGGCAAGAGCCGTGACGAGGCTGGAACCGACGACCTCGTCCGCTGGGCAAACGAACGCGACGAGCGCAGCAAGCTTGTCGTCCTCGGGGCTCGCGACGGCGAGGCGGTTTTCTTCGACGGGCAGCTCTGGCACGGCACGCACAACCTCTCCGGGCGGACGCGCCGCGCGGTCCTGCTCCAGTACGCCGCTCCGGACACGTGCATCAGGATTCCCGACCTGAACTTCCTCGACTGGCCGTTTCGGGAGCTCACCAGCCCCACGTCCCCGTGCCTTATCGTGCGCGGCAGCGCTTTGACCGGCCCCAACCGCATCGTTCCGGCGCCGGACGCGGAGAACCGCCCGAGCCACGGCGTCCGCCTCTCGAGTCGCATCCATCCACTGCGCCTCCCGCTCCCGGACACGCAGGAGGCCTGGTCGCCGTTCCCGGCGTTCAATGGCTTGACGGCCGGCCTCGCGCCCATCTCGTGCCACGCGTCCGTGCTGCAGAGCGGCCACTCGCCGCATCCTCCCCACACGCATCTCGAAGAGGAGATCCTGCTTCTGCTCTCCGGCGAGGTCGAGATCGAGTTGGCAGAAGGTGCGACGGAGCGGCTACAACCGGAAGAGTTCGTCTACTACCCGGTCGGGTTCGCCCACACTCTGAAAACAACGAGTCCGGAGCCGGCGACGTACGTGATGTTCAAATGGCGTGGCAGCTCGACGCCGGGCTCGTCGGAGGCACCCCTCTCGTTCGGGCGCTTCAGCGCCGCTGGTGCAGGAGTCATGTTCGAAGGACCGACGAAGTATCTCCGGAAGCTCCACTCGCACATCACCGTCCTCGAGCCAGGAGGTGGATATACGCCGCATGCGGATGCGTACGACGTGGCGATCGTCGTCCTCGAGGGCGAGGTCGAGACGATCGGCGGCCGAGCCGCGCCGTATGACGTGATCTTCTACCGGGCCGGTGAGGAGCACGGCATGCGAAACGTCGGGAACGGCGCCGCAAGGTACGTCGTCTTCGAGTTCCATGGGCGGACCACGCTTGGGAGTGAAGCGCCGGGACGCGTGCGGTCACTGCTCGAAGAACTGGTCAACCCGCGTCATTGGAAGCGGCGCGCGAAGAGGCTGCTCCGGCGCTAGGCAGGGCGTGCCAGTCCGGTTCTGGCTTGAGCGCCTAACAAAATGGCCCTGACAGTGTCCGGAGGCAGATGAGGGAGCTGAATGGTACTCGCCAGAGCCTCGGAGTCCTGAAAGGCCGAGCAATCGTCTTCGAAATCGGCGAGGAGCGAAAGCCGGGAATGTCCGACCCTGATTGGTGAGTCTTGGTGAGTGGAGCCGGGGAACGACGGGGAAACCGAGCCCTCCTAGCGCTCCGAAAACGGCTCAACCGTCCCCTCTAGTCTCTTCCAGTCCCCATCTGCGCACCGTTCACACGCGGGACGTCGCTGGTTCGATCCCAGCCGCGCCCATCGCCGAAGGCCCTGGAAACAGCGCCTTTCTTGTTCCCGCCGATCTTGTTCTGTCTCCGGAGTTCGCGGGTTCAAGGGGAGGGCGAGGCCCTCCTCCTTCGGGCTCAAGGGGAGGCGGGTCCTCCCAGGCGAGGGACTACGTCGGCCTCGGCGAGGCCGACACCGGCACCGATTGGGCGTGAACCACCCGCCGGCGCCTCCAGCGCAGAAACGCTGCGACGGGGACGATGACGAGGAGGCTGATCGGGGCGGTGAGGGCAGCGACCTCCGCGATCACGATTTCGACAAGGAGGCGCAGCCGCTTGGGACGGCCCCGGCGCCGACGGAGGACGCGCCACCACCCCATCCAGACGACCAGTGCCGAGAGGGTCCAGATCAGGAAGAAGAAGTACTTGTGATTCTCGCCTGTCCCGGCTATGACGACTCCAAGCGTCAAGAAGAGCCACCAGACAGTCGTGCCGATGAGGACGATGTTTCTGACGACGTAGCCGACCGCATCGGCGAGTTCCCGATCTTTGATCTTCCGCGTGCGCCAGTCGAGGAGAGCGGGGCCGAGGATGTCGTGGAAGATCTCGTACCGCATCGGCCCCTGCCCTCCCGGCGGCGCGACCGGCCTGAGGATGCGGGTGTCGCCGTCGCTGAGCTTCTTCAGAACCGACTCGACTTGCGGATACGCCCACTCGGCATGGTCGGTCTCCGGATACGCCACCGCGCTGAGATCGGCCGCCGTCCACGCGATCTTCATCCCCGAGGGCGTGACGAGGAAGCGGGCCAGGTTCAGCGCGATCTCCTGCTCGTCATCGTCGAGCCTGTTCATCCGCTCGTCGAGGCGATCGCGGACGATCTGCTCGGCGCCGCCGAGTTCGACGAGCGTTTGCGCGCGGAGAGTCCGGGAGCCCTGCTCCGCCTCCTTCTCCCATAGTGCCGTCAGCACGATCTGGAGGATCGGCGTCTCGACTCGTGCTTCGGCGGCGCTCTCGTCCCGCACGATGCCTGCGCCCGTGGATTCGAACGAGACGCGGCCCGTGCGCACCTGGTCCAGGACGTCGTCCACGAGCTCCTCTTCGATTTCGACCCGCTGCTCGGGCTTGACGCGCCGGTTGTACTCCTGGATCGGCAGCTTCACGGCGTCGCGCGCGGCAGGGATTGTCAGGTGGTCGATCTGCAGCCGGTTCTCGAAGAGGTTCGGGATCCTGCCCTTGAAGCTGTCGAGCCTCGCGAGCGAGTCGTCCCGGATCGCGAGCAGGAAGTTCGCCCGCAGCTCGGGGCGGTTGACCGCTTGCGGAAACTCGGCGTCGAAGGTGCCGGCCCCGCGCTCGTGGTCGTGGTAGAGGAAGTACTCCTCGAACTGGTCGAACAGGACCAGCAGCTTGCCTTGCACGTGCACGCTCCAGTGAGCGAGCACGTCCGCGAGCGTCGCACCGGAGGGTGGGTCGGGGAGATCGTTGCGCTCGAGCAGCGCCGCGACCTCCGCGCGTGCGGCGGCGGCGATCGTCTTCAGGGGATCGGGATCCGCCCAGCCGCGCACGACCACCACCGCGAAGCCGGCTGCGTCGTCGTCGGCAAGGTTCTCTCGGGCGCGCTCGCGCAGACGGCTGACGACGCCGGCGAGCAGGATGGAGCTCTTGCCGACACCGCTTGGGCCGTACAGGAGCGTGAGGCGCGCCCGAGGAGGTTCGCCGCGACGATCTCCCCTTCTGTTTCGCGACCGAAGAAGAAGGCGGCTTCCGCCTCCGTATAGGGCCTGAGGCCCCGGTACGGTGAGGGCGGCGTCTCCGGCTCGGCAGGCCGGACGGCGGTGGGTTTGTCGGTGGCAGTTGCGGTCACGAAACGGTCTCTTCTGCGATCCGCTGGTCGAAGGCCACGCTCAGGCGATCGATGTAATCCTCCAGGTCGGCCTCGAGAATCTCGACGTTCCGCTTGTTCCAGAAGGCTCGCTCGATGGGATCGACGTACCGCTGGATCGCCCAGGAGCCGTGGGTCGTCAGCTGCTCGCCCCAGATCCGTCGCAAGATCGCCCTGAGGTTCCAGTCCTTCATGGCGTACCCGAGGAAGAGGTAGCTGCTGTTGCGCAGCTTGTCGGTGACGGCACTGGGGAGCTGGGTCGTGATGTCCGGGTGCGTCAGGTACTCGATGTAGTGATCCTCTGTGATGACGTAGTTCTCGTCTTCGGACGGTGGGCGTTGTACGGCGCCGTGAAGCTTGACGATCACCGTGCGCTTTTCCGGCCCCAGGCTGTAGTCGTTCGCGCTCTCGATGACCTGGGGCGGCGGGGGCGGCTCACCCGGGGCCCAGTGCATGAACCGGCCCCGGTACTCCCTGCGGGCTCGACGCGATGTAGGTGATCAGGTCATAGGGCTCTCCGGCACTCTCGAAGGCGTGTTCGAGCTCGTCGTCGTAGTTCGTCGTCAGGATCACCTGGAGCTGGTTGCGTTCACGGAGGAGCGGTGCGATCCGCGCGAAGAAGACATGCACGGGGCCGGGCGCGCACTCGGCGGCGAAGATGTCGTGCAGCGTCTGATAGAGCTCGCCGCCGCTTGATTCGACCGAGTCGATGAACTGCGATATGCGGATGAGATCCTGCGTCTTCGCGAGTTCCTCCGGGGCGTCGAACTCCTTCGCGAGATAGGTCGCGAGTTCAGCGCCGGTGGGGAGATGCTGCTTGTCGCCGGGCTGCCAGGCGAAGTCGGCCGGGCGCGCGCAGGCGTTCACACCGGCGCCAAAGAGTGGGACGATCATCCCCTTCAGCAGCTTTCGGGCGACTGCACGTACGTCGTGATCCAGATCCGTCTGGACCTCAGGCACGGCTCTCGCCTGCTGGAACCGACTCTGACCCGACGCGATGCACGGCTGCTCCTCACGTACGCCCTCAGCCGCAAATCGAGGGAAGAAGAGTGTTCAGCGCACTCTAGACGACTTGATTCTCGAGTGTGGGGCGCGAAAAGCGTCTCGCGCCATCTCTACAGGAGTGCGTTCAGGTGCGACATCAGGCGGTCATCGTCATGTCCGCCGCCCGGGATAGGTTGAACACCGGTGCTCGAGTGTCCGGTCTGTGGGCGGTCGTACGACGGTGGCTTTCGGATCTTCGTGCCGCCGCACCCCGAGACCTTCGACACTGTCGCGTGCGCCGAACGCGCTCCGCAGGTCTTGGGCTGGCGAGAAGAGGCTCGCGGGACCCGTTGTCGAGGTCTACGATGCGCGAGCTCGCCCTCATGTCTCGGCGGCACCCCGGCGAGAAGCCGCGCTCGTAGGCCGTCGTGGTGCCCGTGGGCGGCGCGCACTCCTCGCGACCGGCGGATCGCTCTTCCTGGCGGGAACCGTGGCAGCGATCTACCTGTCGCTGAGTGGAACGGCCGAGACCCGACCCTCCTTGTCAGCAAGCGCAGGCGTCCTGCCCCCACGACCGGCCATCAGCCGACCACCCGATGCGGCCAGGCTTCCGGCGAACTCTCGGCCTCGGACTCGACCTGCAACGAACCCCGCTCGACGGCCGGTGAAGACGTTTCACCCGCAGCGTCCGGTTGCCGCCGGGGTGAGCTACGAGGCGAGAGCGTTTCCGATCGCTATCCGGATCACCCCTCCCGACGGCACGTGGGGAGGGGCCCAATGGCGAACGGGGAGCTCGAGTGGACGGCCTGCGTTCGGCTGGGTGGCACTCGGCCGGCTCCCGATAGACCACCCCCGGGGCGTGATCACGATCGAGACCGCGTTCGGTCCGACGCCTTCCGTCGCCGCGATCCTCGCACGAATTCGTTCGGCGGGACGTGAAGCGATCTATGGGCCTACGAAGCGTGTCTCGCTCGCAGGATTTCCCGGGTGGCAGATCGACGGCAGGATGGTCGGCCCATCCGGCCACGTGTTCATACCGTTCAGCCCCTCGAGTCGCCGTGTCAACCCTCCCGATTCCTACGCCCTCGACAGCGGAGAGCGGTTCCGACTCATCGTCCTGGACGTGAGGGGAACGAGAGTGGTGCTGTTCCTGGAGAGCGCCAAGCTTCCAGCGAAGGAGTTCCCCGCGTTTCTCGCGACTGCCAATCGGATCCTCGGAACTCTCGAGTTCCCCGGTTGATCCTGCTGACCGGACCGAAAACGGCACGCGACCGCATTGCGAATACCCCGAAACCGCCGCAGACGCTCGAGCTCACGAATCCTAGAGCCGATCCGGCTACCCATCACCAGGGCGGGCGACCGCGCTGACGACTTCACCCGCGGGAGGTCGCAGCCGCGCCGAAAGAAAAGGCCCTGGAAAAAGGGCCTTTCTCGTTCCTACCTATAACCCTGGGGCGGGCGCTTGCCCGCCCAGAGTTGCATCGTGGGTTTAGCCGAACTGGAAGCCGTAGACGTGGTAGTCGCCTGGCTGGTCCGCGATGATGAACGGGATGTTCTTCTTCGCGACCTTCCAGGTCGGGTGGGCGGCCGCGAACGCCGCCCAGTTGGCGTACGTGCCCCCAAAGTTCACCTTGCAGTTCGGGTTGTCGGTCGATACGACGGTGACGACCTTGGCGCTGTTCGTGCCGACCGTCGCACCACAGCCGGCCGCGTCGAGGAACGCGTAGCCATCCTGGAGTTGGTCTCCGTTGGTGTCGATCGGGATGCTCCACCTCGGAGCGCCGCCCTGCACGCCGCCGTCGGTCGTGAACTTGAACACGACCTTCGACAGCTTCGTTGACGGTGCCGCCTTGGTGGCGTAGAGGCCGCCGGACTCGCCGGGAGCGTTCGTGATCGACGCCTGCTTGGTCTTCTCATTGACCAGGACCTTGCCAGGGCCGAACGTGAGGAATGGGTGGTCCTTGCCGGCGAACGCGGCCGCCGGGAGGACTAGTGCGCAGACAGCAAGCGCTGTGAAGATCCACTTCTTCATGCCTTTTCCTTTCTCTAGGCGACGCGATATTGCGATCGCTCAGGCGCGCCCCAAAAGCGCGCAATTCCTTTGTTTGCAGGCAATCAACTGTGATTACCTGACCCCATCCAGTGTGGGCCCTCCCTCACCTCGCCCGCTGGACCCAACTGGGCCCATTGCGATCAGTGGGGTGATGCGGCGCGGGCGGCGGCGACGGCTTCGAGTCGGGAGTTGACGCCGAGGGCCTTGAAGAGACGCGGATGTGGTTCCTGACTGTCTCGGTGCTCAGGTGGAGCTCGGCGGCGATCTGCTTCGTCGAGCGGCCCTGCTCCAGAAGATGAAGCACCTCGACCTGACGGGGGGTGAGGTGCGGGTGGTGGCGCTGTGGGTCTGTCGTCGGGGCGTCCCTCGAACAGCCCGAAGACGCCGACCACCCGTTCACCGCTCATGAGCGGCACCGAGCTGATCTCCACGGCCACCCGCGTCTCCGGCGGTCGAAACGAAGACGCCGGTCGCATCCGTGGCCGGCGAGGTGCCGAGCACCTTCCGGGAGAACAGCTCGCGGGCGCGCCGGCTGTCCTCGGGCGCGACGACGGAGGTGAAGTGGCGACCGCGAACGTCGCCGAGAGAGCCGCTCGGCTGCCGCATTGATCCAACGGACGACTCCCGTCGTGTCGAGGACGTAGCTCGGGACGCCGACGCTCTCCAGAGCCTGCTCGACGTCGCCGCCGACTGCCAGGCCGGTGGCCATCGCAGAAGTGTTACCGATCCGCGAACTCTGCCGGCGGTCGCGCTAGGGAGAGCTGCCCTCGATCTCGCCCTCGAAGAACGTCACTTCGTAGTCCTTCATCGCGATGCGCTCCGTGCCGGACGCCTCCGTGATCAGCTCGCCGAGGTCGCGTCCCGCGATCGACGACTCGTGCAGTGCTGCCTCGTCGGCCCAGAACGTGATCGTGACCGTCCTGGAGCGGTCGGGAGAGGCGAGCCTGAGCAGTCCGCGAAAGCCACGGCAGTCGCGCAGCCAGGGAAGGATCTCCTGCACGAGCTCGAGCCCGCGGTCGTGCCCCTCGGCGGTCGTCTCGAGAGTGTGCAGGCGCGCGAACACGTCGAGCTGAACCTACCGGTCCGGCATCGTGCAAATCGCCTGGAACGGATGAGGCGCACACCCCCGGTTCAAAGCGTAAGCTCGCCTCGGCAAACCCACCGATCGAGGAGCGCACATGGTTGTTGCAGATGAGCTGGACCTTTGGCCAGCTCATGTGGTCGATGCTGGTCTTCTTCACCTGGATCCTGTTCTTTTGGATGCTGTTTGCCGTGATCGGCGACATCTTCCGCCGGCACGACATCAGCGGCTGGGGGAAGGCCGGGTGGATCATCTTCACGGTCTTCCTGCCGTTCCTCGGGATCTTCGTCTACCTGATCGCGAACAGCAAAGGCATGGCCGAGCGCAACGCGAGGCAGATGCAGGATGCGCAGGCCAGCACCGACGCGTACATCAAGTCGGTGGCGAGCAGCGCCGATCCGGCAGAGACGATTGCGAAGGGGCACGAACTCCTGGAGAAGGGCGCAATCACGCAGGCCGAGTTCGAGCAGCTGAAGGCCGGCGCCCTGGCCGGAGGCTAAGGACCGACGCGGGCGGCGCCGCGGTTGCGGCGCCGCCCGGCGGGTCGAGTGGGCGAGCTGGCGCGCACCACGGCGCACGTTTCTTCGCCGCCCTGCTATACAGCAGCATGCTGGGGGGCGCAGAGGTGCGCACGGACCGTGCGTTCGAGCGGCTGTACAGGCGACGCCGGAGCGCCCGACATCTCTCTTCGAACCATTCCCGCAACGGTGAAGGCGAGGGCGGCCGGCCGCGCCTCATACGCGGGACAGCACCGCCGCCCGGCAGCAGCCGCAGCTGTCCGGGCGGCGGCCATCCAGCCAACGGAGGGGATGGCCCGAAGGCCTTTGTAGAAGCTAGGCGGCCGGCGTGAGCCCGTGCTTCTTCATCACGGCACCGAGTGCGGCGAAGTCCGGCGGGCCGCCGGCAGAGGCGTCGAGCACCGCAGCGACCTCGCGGAAGTAGTCCGGGCCGAGCAGCCCGGGCGTCACGAACGCGAGGGCCAGGGCATCGCTGTCGCCCTCGTTGACGAAGTGGTGCACCGCGCCCCGGGGGATGAGCAGCGCGTCGCCGGGCCCGACCTCGTTCGCGACCCCGTCCACCGTCCAGGTCAGCACGCCTTCGACGCCGACGATCGTCTCCTCGTAGGCGTCGTGGCTGTGCGGCGCGGGCACCCGGGCCCCGGCCGGGACCCCGGCCTCGAAGACCGTGACCGATCCGTTCGAGTCCTCGCTCTCGACGAGGAACCGGATCGTGACCTGGCCGACCTTGATCTCTTCGCGCGTCATCGTCTCCATCGTTGCTCCTTTCACGTCGTCCGTGAGTGGTAAAGTGACTTGACCCTACATGGCAGCCCCGGGTTCGTCAAGTCGCTTTACTCAATCGCAGCTCCGGCCGCACACACCGATGATCGGCGCCCTGTTGCGCATGCCCGCGGAGGCCGTTCGCCGCAGGATGCTCGAGCATCTCCGCGCGCGCGGCTTCGACGGTCTCGAAGCCGCCCACCTGAACGTCTTCCAGTACCCGGGTCCGGAAGGCGCTCGTCCCTCGGAGCTGGCTGCCGAGCTGGGCATGAGCAAGCAGGCGCTGAACTACATGCTCGGCGAGCTCGAGCGGCTCGACTACCTCGAGCGCCTGCCCGACCCCGAGGACACCCGCTCGAAGCGGATCGCGCTCACTGCGCGGGGAAGCGCCGCTGTGAAGACGATGCTCGACGCTGTGCGGGCGGTCGAGCACGACTGGCGGCGGGAACTCGGCGCGAAGGAGTTCGAGCAGTTGCGCGCCCTCCTGCTCGACCTCAACGATCGCCTCTGACCGCAGCCGCTAGAGTCAGGCGCGAATGAAGGCACGGCTGCTGCTTCTGCTCGTGCTCGGGGTCGCACTCGCTGCGATGCCGGCGGTCGCGTTCGGCGATTCGGCGCGCCACCTCAAGAACACGACGACATACCCGGACTCGACCGGCGAGGACCCGGCGGCCCCGGACATCACGAGCGTTGTCGTCTCGAACGACGATGCCGGGATGATCACGTTCCAGGTCAACATCAGCAACCGGCCGGCGCTGACCCCGGACATGTCCTTCGTGGTCTTCCTCGACACTGACAAGAACGGGACGACCGGCGACGCAGGCTCCCTTGGCGCCGACTACGCGATCCTGCTCGTGCCCGGCGCCGTCGACCTCTTCCAGTGGAACGGGACGACGTTTGCGCACGCGGCCTCGCAGGCGTCGCTGACCTTCTCGTATACGGCGACCGGCCCGGTGATCCGCGTGAGCGCCGCCGACCTGGGCAAGTCGAAGACGTTCAACTTCGGCGTGGTCGCTGCCTCGGGCGACGACGGTCGACGCCGCAGGGCAACATCGACACCTCACAGGAGCACCGCGACTTCGCGCCCGACTCAGGGCCACGGCTTCAACGGCTACCAGGTGCTGACGAAGCTCGTCCTGACCGTGACCGCCTTCACTGTCGCGCCCAAGCCGGCGAAAGCCGGGCGCACGTTCTCGGCCTCGATGGCGGCGAACCAGAACGACACCGCCGGCCCCGTCCAGTCCGGCACCGTCACCTGTTCGGCCTTGGTTGCGGGCAAGCGCCTCGTGCCGGTCACGCACGCGGTCCGGAACGGCGTCGCCGTCTGCATCTGGCGGATCCCGGCGACGGCGAAGGGTCTCGTCGTCCGCGGTTTTGTGACTCTGCATGTGCGCAGTGCGTCCACGACGCACGGCTTCTCGGCCCGGGTTACCTAGCCCTAGCCGACCGCGCGCCCGTCGAGGGTGCCCTTCAGACTGGTCCCGTTCAGGCCGAGGATTCCCTGCGCCGCAACGGCGCCGGTCACCGTCAATGTCCCCTGGAAGCTGAACGGCAGGTCGGTGTTGACGAGCTTGAAGGTCCCGCTCAGCTGGACCCCACGGGCGACCGAGTAGCGGGTGATGGTGAAACCGCGCGCCCCGGGCACGAGCTTCCCGGAGTAGACCCCCGCGAGCTGCTTGTCGTTCGCCATCAGCCAGCCGGCCTGGGCCTCGAGCAGCGTCTTCGCCGCGATCGCGTACGTCGCCTGGGCGCCCAGCTTGGCGCCCGTGGTCGGCGCCGGCAGACCCGGCACGGTGCGGACGATCGGCTTCCCGCGCGCGCACTCGAGCGGCACGGCGCCGTTCTGGAACCACGAGCGGACGGCGTTCGCGGCGCAGCCCGATGGGTCGGCCGTCGTCGTGCTGTGACCCACACCGGGAACGACGAGCAGGCGACCCTGTGGGAAGCGCGCGACGACCGCGGCCGCATTCGCGGTCGGGGTGCGCATGTCGAAGCCGCCGCTGACGGCGAGCAGCGGCACGTTCGGCAGCGGCCCGGGGCCGAAGACGCCGCCGCCCGCCGGGGTCGGCCAGCGCAGGCAGAAGTCCGCGTTCCCGAAACGCGCAGCCCATTTGCCGAACGGGCCGAACGATCCGGCCGGGAGCGCGTCGACCGCAGACTTGTACACCGAAGACCGGCTCCCGACCGGAGTATTCGGATCCCAGGGGAACGGGCCGTCGCGACACACTGTCGCCGCGTACAGGCCCGTGCTCAGGCTCACGGCCGGGCCGGCGTTCGTCACGTCGTGAAACCTCACGAGCCGGAACAGCGGCTGGGTGTTCCCGCGCCGCGCCGCGTGGACCGTGGCCGGGAGCTCCGCGGCGACGCCGGGATTGAGGTCGGCGTCGAGCACCGTCGCGAGCAGCTCGATCCCGTCGATCCGCTGCGTCACGGTCTTGCCGTTCGGCTCCAGCACCTTGCCGGTGATCGGCTTCGCGGCGTAGGCGTTGGCGAGCGCGGCGACGTCGGCGGCGAGGTTGGGCGTCGCCGCGCGGCAAGCCGCGTCAGTGCAGAAGGCGTTCAGCTTGGCCGGCATCTGGCGGAGGACGTCCGCGCTGTAGGGATCCGGCAGCTCCGGAGGCAGCACCGAGTCGAGCAGGAGGCGCTCGACGTGCCCGGGGTGCGCCAGCGCGTACGAGAGTGAGAGCTTCGTGCCGTACGAGACGCCGTAGAGCGCGATCTTGTCGACGCCGAGGGAGGCCCGCACCGCGTCCAGGTCCTCCGCGTGCTCGCCGGTGCTGTAGAAGTCGCGGGCCGGGCCGATCGTCGCTGCACAGCCGGCCGCCGAGAGCTGCTGCTGGTCGGCGCTGACCGCGCGTTGGAGAATGGGGCAGTCGATCAGCCCGGACTCGCCGGTGCCGCGGTCGTCGTAGGCGACGAGGCCGTAGCCGGGGAAGAGGTAGCGGTAGAGCTGCGCCGCCGACGGTGTCCCGAGACCGAAGACGTGCGCCGAGCCCTGGCCGGGACCGCCGGCGACGAGGAACAGCGTCCCCCGCTGAGGGCCGTCGGCCGGGAGGTACTCGACGTGGAGGGCGATCGTCCCCGGGACGCGGCCGGTCCGGTCGAGCGGGACCGTCACGACCGTGCACTGGAGGCCGGGGGTCTCGCCGCAGGCAGCGGCGGCCGAGCGCGTCTGCGCAGCGAGCGCCCCGCCGAACCCGTGTCCGCCCGCGCGGGCGGCGCCGGTGGCGGAGGCGGCGACGAGCGACGCAACTACCAGCGCAATCGAGAGTCCCCTGGGCACGGGGAGGAAAGGGTAGCGGCGGGTTTGTGAAGCCGGTGTTACGCGCCGCTCTTCTTGGCCGCGCGCTTTTCCTGCCGCTTTTCCTTCAGCGAGCGTTGCGCGGGCTTCTTCGTGCCCTTCTTCTGTTTGTCCTGTCCTTTCATCGTCAGCGTCACCTTTACCTGCCTTTCAGCCTGAGTCAAGGCTCCTCTCAGGCTCGGCGGCGAGCATCGGCCCGCGTCCATGAGGGGCGCACCGACCAGGAAGGAGCCAGAGATGTACGCATCACGCAAGCTCGCGCTGACCGCCGCGCTCGCGATCGGCGTCGCGGCAGGCAGCTACGGGATCGCCAACGCTGCCAGCGGCTCGGGCTCGAGCACGGCCGCACCCTCGATCGCCGCCGCCCCGGCGATCGCCGGGCAGGCCTCGCCCCCGACGGCGGGCCGGCCGTGGGGCGGGCAGCGCTCGGACGAGACGCCGCTCACCGGTGACACGAAGAGCAAGGTCGAGGCGGCCGCGAAGGCCAGGCTCTCCGGGGCGACGATCGTCCGCACGGAGACCGACGCGGACGGCAACGCCGCCTATGAGGTGCACATGGTGCAGGCCGACGGAACGCCCGCGACCGTCTACGTGAACGAGCAGTTCGACGTGGTCAGCGTCCAGACCGGCATGCCGGGCGGGCACGGCGGGTCGCCGCATGCAGCAGCCGACCTCGCTGTAGACGGCGTTCGTGAGGGGCCGGACCCGAGGGGTCAGGCCCCTCACGCCGCCCGCAGGACGACCAGCGCGACGGCGAGCGCCACGATCGCGGCGGCGAGCGCTCGGAGCGCCGCCTCGTTGCCGGCGATCATCGTCTCGCGGGTGATCGCCTCGCGGCGGCCGTCCGTGAGCTCGAGCGAGCCCGAAACGGACGCGACCTGCCGCCTCAATCGTCGGACCGGAGTCGAGAGCTGCCGCTGCGCATAGCTCGAGAGGGCGGCGAAGGCGGCGGCGAGGACCGCCTCCCAGCGGATCTCCTCGGCGGCCGCGAAGTAGCCGGTCAGGAGCGGGAAGGCACCCCAAGCGAGCGCGAACGTGACGTCGTTGTGGAACCAGCCCCCGAGGAGCTCCAGGTTGTAGACGTACACCGCGAACACGCCCGCGCCGACGAAGGCGAGCAGCCAGAGATCGAATGCGATCGCGCCGCCGATCCCGATCGCGACCGCGCCGGCGACCGAGACTGCGGCGAGTGCGGCCAGGACCCGGTTGGGGATGCCTGTTCCGAGTGGGCGGCCGTTCAGCTCGTCGAGCGCGTGCGCGCCGATCCCGACGGCGAGAAAGAACGCCGCGAGCGCAGCGAGCAGCCTGCCGGGGTGCCACTCGGGCGCCAGCGCGGCGCCGATCGCGACGTAGCTCAGGTGCCAGAGCGTGTACGGGGGGTGGAGGAGGGTCGCGTAGTCGCGCCAGCCGCCGGGGGCAAGCGCGTAGAACGCGGGCCGCGCAGTGGTGCTCACGACCGGCGGCCCCAGATGACGATCCCGCCGCCGAGGCTCAGACGGCGGTAGCGCACGTCCTCGAGGCCCGCCTTTCGCCACAGTTCGACCAAGCGCGGCAGCGGGATGCGCCGCCAGAGCTCTTCGATGCTCGGCCCGAGGAAGTCGCCCACGCTCGTCCAGCCGGGCGAGATCAGCCGCCCGGCGAGGGGCAGGCCCGCATGGACGTAGAGCCGCCAGAGAGCGCGCGCCGCGGCGTTCGGTGGCACCCCGAACTCGAGCCCGGCGACGAAGCCTCCCGGTCGCACGACCCGGGCAAGCTCGCGTAGCGTCGCGGCGGGATCGTCGACATAGCGGAACAGGTAGGTGAAGGTGAGCGCAGCGAACGTGCCGTCCGGAAACGGCACATGGTCGGCCTCCCCTTCGACGAGCTCGACGGCGGCGGGTAGGCGGCCGCGCGCGATCTCGAGCATCTGGGCGCTCTGGTCGAGCCCGACGACCGTGCAGCGCTTCTGCCGGAGCAGCTCGAGCGCGACCGCGCCTGTGCCGGTCGCGACGTCGAGGACGGTGTCTTCGGGGCCGGCGGCGATGCGCGAGACGAGGAAGCGACGCCACCGCGGGTCCTGGCCGAAGGAGAGTAGATTCGCGTAGCGATCGTACGTCGGCCCGAGCGGGGCGAAGAGCGCCTGCGCCTGCTCCCGTCTCGGCGAGACGACCGCCACAGCCCGAGTTTATGTATCGGCGGCAAACGTGGCCTTTAGCACGTATCCGTCCGGGCCGATACCTACGGTGATCGCCGTGCCGCAATGGATCCTCCTTCTCGCGCTCGCCATCGTCGCCTGGCTCGCCCTGGCGGTCGGCGGTGGGCTGCTCCTCGGCCGGGTGATCGCGGCCGTCGGGCGCCACTTGCCGCACCCGCGCCGACGTTTGGTGTAAATACCAGGGCTTTTTCAGGCATCATCCGATGGTGGAACCGGATGCCAAGCCCACGATCGAGGCCCTCGAGGCCGAGCGCAAGCGGCTGAGGGAGCTCGAGCGCAACCTCGCCGCCGAGCGCGATCGCATCCAGGCCGCCGCCGCGCGCGACATCGCGAGCATGCACGAGGTGCTCCGTGACGCGACCGAACGCGCCCAGCGGCGTGAGCAGGAGCTCGAGAAGGAGCGGAAGAAGCTCGAGCGGAAGCTCGAAGGAGGCCGCCTGCGGCGGGGCAAGGCGGCTCCGGTCGACCTGCCCGACGCAGGCGACCTCGAGCGCCGCGAACGCGAGCTCGCCGAGCGGGAGGCGCGGCTGGTCGCCGCCGCCGCGGCAGCCCAGGCCGAGGCGGACCAGCTGCGAGAGCTGGCGGCGAGCCTCCGCGTTGCCGATCGCGAGGTTGCGGAGAGCGAGGCGCTCACCCAGCGCGCAGCCGAGCTCTCCTCGCGCGAGGACGATCTCGACCGCAAGCTGACGGAGCTCGTGGCCGCCGAGCAGCGGAGCTTCGAGCTGCTCGCCGCGCGCCGGGCCGAGCTGGCCGCGCAGGCGGCGGAGCTCGATCGCATGCGCGGCGAGATCGGGACGGCGGAGGACCCGCAGCCCGACGAGCGGCAGACCGGGCTCGACGAACGCGAGGCCGCGCTCGACCTCCGTGAAGCAGAGCTGGCTGCACGCCCCGAGCCCCAGCCGATCCGCGACGAGGGGCCGGATCTCCGGGCGGAGCGGGAGCGGCTCGAGGCGAAGGCGGCGACCCTCGCGGAAGGAGAGGGCCGGCTGATCGAGGACCGGTCGAAGCTCGACTCGCGCGAGCGCGCGATCGCCGCCCAGGAAAGGGAGCACGCCGAACGGCAGGCTGCCATCGTCGCCGCCACGGCCGTGGTCGCGGAGCGCGAAGCAGCCCTCCAGGCGACCTTGCAGCCGACTCAGGCCGAGCTGGGGAAGCGTGCTGTGGCGCTCGATGCTCGGGTCGCCGAGTTCGTCGAGCGTGAGCGCCTGCTCGGCGAGCGCGAGGCGGCTCTCGCCGCGCGGGAAGCCTCAGTGGTCGAGCAGGACCGGCTGACCGTGCTGCAGGCTCGCGAGAGCGAGCTCGAGGAGCGGCTTGCCGCGCTCGAACGGCAGGAGCAGGGGCTCGCCGAGGCTCGCGCGGAGCTCGATGCGGAGGGCGCGCGGCTCGCTGCGCGTGCCCGCCGGCTGGCCGAGGCCGAGCGCCGGGCGCCGATCGAGCCGGTGTTCTCGCCGGACGCAGTCGGCTTCAGCGAGGGCCTGCGCGGCCTCGCTCGCAGGCGGGGCGCGGCCCGGCCGTGAGCTGTTAGCGTCCGGCGCGTGCTCGCCGCCCTCGCCACGAGCCACAAGATCGGGCTCGCCGTCGTGGCCGGGGTTTTCATCGCGTTTGCGCTGATCTGCTCATTCGTCCTGCCGGCGAAGTGGCCGAACTTCCCGGGGAAGCACGTCGGGTGGTTCATCGTCGTGTCGGTTGCGCTGACCGCGGCGATGCTGGGAGCCGTGATCGCGCTCGCGGGTGAGCCGAAGGAGGAGCACGGAGCCGCCGCCGAGGAGACGACGACGACCACGCCCGCCGCGACGACTCCGGCGAAACCACCGCCGCCGGCCGGCGACGCTGCGGCCGGGAAGACCCTCTTCACTGCGCAGGGATGCGTCGCCTGCCACACGTTCAAGCCCGCGGGTGCGACCGCGAAGGTCGGGCCCGACCTCGACAACCTCGCCGCCGACGCCGAGAAGGCGAACCGGGGAACGGTCGAGGAGTATGCCGCCGAGTCGATCGAGGACCCAACCGCCTACACCGTTCCCGGCTACCCGAGCGGCGTGATGCCCGCGTTCAGCTCGCTGAGCGACAAGCAGGTGGGCGACCTGGTCGCCTTCCTCACTGCGAGCTAGTCGGCTCGCCAACGTGAGCTACGCGCTCTGCCGCCTGCGTCTGTCGAGCTCGGCCTGAGCCTTCGCTGCCAACCGGCGCGTCCGCTCTGCGTTCTTGAGCATTTGTTCCCGCCGCTCGCGATCAGCCTGTGTCGTCTTCTTCGCCATCGTCTTCCTCCAGCAACCGTTCAATGCGGGCGAGCGAACCCGCGATGTCGCTCACGTTGAAGAGTAGAGCGACGGCTTCCTCCCGAGTGATCACTTCCTCTTCGACGACGTGAGCTTGCCCGCGGCGGTCCGTCATCGCAAGATGTCCCCTACTGGCCAACGCGATGCCTGATCCGTAGAACGCTGCGCGCCCTCAACGTCGCGCCGTCGTCTCCGCCGATAGCGAGCCGCTCGAGCTCGTCATCGGGCGCTTGAAGCGCCGCGCGCTCGAGCGACATCTGCGCGCCCACGGAGCGCGCCTGCTGCGCGAGGGCGGCAACCACAGTTTCTGGGGCTTCGATTCGGAGCGCGCACGCCGCATCAGCGCGAGGGCGAGTGGATCAGGCCGGTCGAGCTTGTCAGCGTCGGGGCCTCACGGCCCCGGCGCTTCGAACCTGACACATAGGCGGAGAGGGCGGGATTTGAACCCGCGACGCACCTTTCAGCGCGTACGCGATTTCCAGTCGCGCTCCTTCGGCCGCTCGGACACCTCTCCGCGGCGTCCCTAGCGTAGCGCCGGGCTTTACGGTTACCGCGTCATCGGCGGCGCCGGCCGCCGCCCACGAACGCATGACATCCCCGGAGACGACCGGATCAGGCTATTCTCGCTCGAAAGAGCTACCAGGAAAGGACGTGAGGTTCTATGAAGCGACGTCGATTCGTTCTTGGCGCAGGACTCGTCACCCTCCTGGCTCTCGTCGTCTCGCTCAGCATCGCTTCCGCGGGGACGACGCGTGCGACGAGGGCGACGATCAGCGCACCGCCGGTTCCACACGCCGCCGCAATCAGGGCGAAGTATGGAGGAGGGTCCGGCGTGGCGAACTATTTCATCGCAATACTCGACGCCCCGAGGACGTCGAGTGCGAAAGGACGTGATGCTCATGAAGCGCCGCCTATTCATTCTCGGCACAGGAACCGTCTCACTGCTAGCCCTCGTCGTCTCACTCAGCATCGCCTCCGCTGGGACGACGCGTAAGGCTTCGGCGACGGCGATCGCCGCACCGGCGGTTCCAAATGCCAAGGCAATCAAGGCGAAGTACGGAGGCCAGTCGATCACGTTCATCGGCGACTCGGTCGGCGGGGGGCATACGCGGGACATGGCCCTTGCGAACCGGTTCACGAAGGACACGGGCATCAAGGTCAAGGTCGTGCCCCATCCGACCGCCTCGGACGCGTCCTACTCGCAGCTGGCGCGGGTGTTCAGCTCGCACGGGTCGTCGTTCGACGTGGCGATGATCGACGTGGTCTGGCCGGGCGCGTTCGCGCCGTACCTCGTCGACCTGAAGCCGAAGCTCGGAGCCCAGGCGAAGCTCCACGCGGCCGGGATCATCGCCAACGACACCGTCGGGGGTCGCCTGGTCGCGATGCCGTGGTTCGGCGACTTCGGGATCCTCTACTACCGGACAGACCTGCTGAAGAAGTACGGCTACTCCAGCCCGCCGACGACCTGGACGCAGCTGTTCGCGATGGCCAAGAAGATCCAGGACGGCGAGCAGGCCTCGAACCCGCAGTTCTCCGGCTTCGTCTTCCAGGGGAACAGCTACGAGGGACTGACCTGCGACGCACTCGAGTGGATCGCCTCCTCGGGGGGCGGCCAGTTCATCGACGGCGGCAAGGTCACGATCAACAATCCGAAGGCGGCGGCGATCCTCGACCTGTTCCGCAAGAACATCGGCGTGACCACGCCGCGCGGCGTGACCTCGTACCAGGAGGGTGAGGCGCACACCGCCTTCGTCACCGGCAACGCGGCGTTCATGCGCAACTGGCCGTACGCCTACTCGATCGCGGCCGACCCGAAGCAGTCGAAGGTCGTCGGCAAGTTCAGTGTGACCACGCTGCCGCGCGGCCCCGGCGGCCGTCCCGTCGGCACCGTGGGCGGCTGGCAGCTCGCGGTCAACAAGTACTCGAAGCACCAGGACGCGGCGATCGAGCTCGTCCGCTACATGACGAGCCCGGCCGTCGAGAGGTTCGACGCGATCACCAACACGAACGTTCCCACGATCCCGGCCGTGGCCAAGGATCCGGCCGTCGTGAAGGCGAATCCCTATCTCAAGCCGCAGATCGCAACCGTCGCGCGCGTCACGCGCCCGGCGCGGTACCTGGGGACTCACTACAACGAGGGCTCGAAGGACATCTACCAGGGGGTCAGCCAGATCCTCAACGGCGCGTCGGCGAGCAGCGTGCTGCCGTCGATTCAGTCGAAGCTGCAGCAACTCGTCAAGAAGTAGGCGAGCCTGATCCCGACGGGGGAGGATGGCGCCTGCCATCCTCCCCCCTTCGTCTCCAATGAGCTCCGTCGCCAGCCCCGTCCCGCCCTCTGGCCGCCGCCGCCGCCGGCCGAAGCTGCAGAGGCGACAGACGCACCTCGCCTGGCTGCTGCTGGTGCCTTCGCTCGCGGTGGTCGCACTCGTCGCGATCTACCCGCTGGGCAAGACCGTCTACCAGAGCTTCACCGACCAGGACTTTCTCGCGCTCGAGCCGACGAAATGGGTCGGCCTGGCGAACTACCGCGAGTTGTTGCACGACACGGTCTTCCGGCACGCAGTCTGGAGGACCATCGAGTTCACGCTGATCACGGTCGGCTTCGAGTTCGCGCTGGGCTTGGCCATCGCCCTCGTCGTCAACTCGAGCTTCAAGGGGCGCGGCGTCATGCGTGCCGTCATGCTCGTTCCGTGGGCGATCCCGACCGTGGTCGCCGCGCAGATGTGGAAGTGGATGCTCGACGACACGTTCGGCGTCGTGAACGACGCCGGCACACGACTGCACGTCCTCTCGCATTCGCGCGCCTGGATCTCCGACCCGAGCACGGCTCTGGCCTCGGTCTGCGCTGTCGACATCTGGAAGACGACACCGTTCGTTGCCCTGCTCCTGCTCGCCGGGCTCCAGGTGATCCCGGGCGATCTCTACGAGGCCGCGGAGGTCGACGGCGCGAGCCAGCTACAGCAGTTCTGGAAGATCACGTTGCCACTCCTCGCCCCGGCCATCCTGGTCACGCTGATCTTCCGGACGCTCGACGCGCTTCGCGTGTTCGACGTCTTCTACGTCTTCTTCGGCAACCGGGCGGACACGCAGACGATGGCGATCTACAACCAGGACACCATCGTCGGCAGCGGCCATGTGGGCTACGGCGCCGCGATCAGCGTGGCGATCTTCCTGATCATCGCCCTCTTCGTCATCATCTACGTGACGTTCATGCGGGTGTCGGAGGAGTGACATGAGCACCGTCTCCGAGACCGCCAAGCCCGTCGTGCGCCCGATCAGCCGCCGGCGTGCATTCCGCCGCAGCCGCCTCGGCCGAGTCCTGACCAGGTCTCCGTTCTACCTCCTGGTCGCAGTCATCTTCATCTACGCGCTGTTCCCGTTCCTCTGGGCGCTGCGCTCCGCGTTCACGCCCGACAACGCACTCTTCAGCACGCCGCTCCAGTACATCCCGAGGCACCCGACTCTGGACAACTTCAAGGGGGCGCTCCAAGCGTCGTTCTTCCGCCACGCGCTGCTCAACTCGACGATCGTCGCCGGTTCGGTGACGCTGCTCTCGCTGGCGATCGGCTCGCTGGCCGCCTATGCCCTCGGACGATTCCGCTTCCGCGGCCGCTCGTTCGTGATGTACCTGATGCTGTCGATGACGATCTTCCCGCAGATCGCGATCCTCGGTGCCCTCTACACGATGATCAGCGGGTTCCACATCGTGTGGTTCATCAACTTCCCCCACCTGTACGACACCCGCTGGGCGCTGATCTTCTCGTACCTCATCTTCACGCTCCCGTTCACGGTCTGGGTGCTGACGAGCTTCATGCGCGCGCTGCCGCGGGATCTCGAAGAGGCGGCGTACGTCGACGGGGCAACCCCGATGCAGGTCTTCTACAAGGTGCTCCTGCCTCTGATCGCGCCGGGGCTCGTGACCACGGGCCTGCTGGCCTTCATTGCGGCCTGGAACGAGTACCTGTTCGCGCTGTCGTTCATCCAGAGCCCCGACAACTACACCGTCCCCATTGCGATCACGTCGTTCGTCGGGAAGTCGGGCAGCGCGTTCCAGCAGCCGTGGGGAGAGATCATGGCCGCGACGATCATCGTCACGCTGCCGCTGATCGTCGCCGTCCTCGTTCTCCAGAAGCGCATCCTCGCGGGCCTGACCGCCGGCGCGGTCAAGGGCTAGACGGCTGCGCGCGTCTCCGGGTCGAAGAAGTAGAGCCGGCTCGTGTCGACCGCGAGCTCGGCGGGGCTGCCGATCGCGATCTTCGTGCGAGGGCTCACCCGCGCGCAGAGGCGGGTCCTGGTCTCGGCCTCGTCCCCCCCGAGCCGGACGTCCGCGTCCTCGCCGGCGTCGGCTGTTGCGGCGCTCGAGACGACACCGGTCGCGGCCGTCCTGACGTAGACGAGCACTTCGGCGCCGAGCGGCTCTGTCAGGTCGCAGGTCCCCGTGATCCGCCGATCGTTCGGCGCGTCCGGCTCGAGGCTCGCATCCTCGAAGTCCTCGGGCCGGATGCCGAGGATCACCGTTCGACCGACGTAGTCCTTCAGCGCTGAGCGGTTTCGCACTGCATCATCGTCGACCGTCAGCCGGTGCTCTCCGAAGCTGACGGCGAGCCGACCGTCCGTCTGCTCGAGCTGGGCCTCGACGAGGTTGATCGCGGGAGAGCCGATGAAGCCGGCGACGAACTCGTTCTTCGGCTGGTCGTAGAGCACCTGCGGCGTCTCGACCTGCTGCAGGTGCCCGGCATTCATCACCGCGACGCGGTCGCCCATCGTCATCGCCTCCACCTGGTCGTGCGTGACGTAGATCGTCGTCACGTCGAGCCGCCGCTGGAGCTGGTGGATCTCGGCCCGCATCTGCACGCGGAGCTTCGCGTCGAGGTTCGAGAGGGGCTCGTCCATCAGGAACGCCTCGGGCTCGCGCACGATCGCCCGGCCCATCGCGACGCGCTGGCGCTGACCGCCCGAGAGCGCGCGCGGCTTGCGCTTCAGAAACTCGTCGATCTGGAGGATGTTGGCGGCTCTCTGGACGCGCTCCGCGACCTCCTTTTTCGGCATCTTGTGGAGCTTCAAGCTGAAGGCGAGGTTGTCCTCGACCGTCATGTGCGGGTAGAGCGCGTAGCTCTGGAAGACCATCGCGATGTTCCGTTCCTTCGGCGTGAGGTCGTTGACGATGCGATCGCCGATCCTGAGCTCGCCGGCGGAGATCTCCTCGAGCCCGGCGACCATGCGCAGGGCGGTCGTCTTGCCGCACCCGGAAGGGCCGACCAGCACCATCAGTTCGCCGTCCTCGATCGCGAGGTCGAGGTCGAACACGGCCTGCGTCCCGTCGTCGTAGATCTTCGAGACGCTGCTGAACTCGATCTCCGCCAGCTCGGACCCTCCTTCCAGAAGCGAGCGTACTCTGCCACGCCGCGACGCCGCACGCAGGTCGACGGCGAAGCGGCAACGCGACGCGAGATCAGTATCCGTTCAGCTTGCCGAGCTGGATGCCAAGCGCCCGCCCGGCTGCCCGCAGCTGTTGCGCACCCCGCTTCAGAAAGCGATCGGCTCGCTTGGCATCCCTCGTGGCAGCTGCAACTTCCCCGCTGTCGTTCTCGCTGAAGTCGAGCTGGCTCCTCACTCCCTTCAGCGTCGATTCGAACCCCTCGATGGCCAGCTCCCTTGCCCGTCGCTCCGCCGGGGTCGATCCACGATCGCGGTACAGGCTCGCGAGGACGCGGGTCAGCTCTGCGTGCAGCTTCTTCCGGTCGTGCGTCGCCCGGATCTGGGCGACGCCCGTGAGCAGGTGGTGCCCGATGGAAGCATCAACCGTCCCGACCCCCGACGCCGAGGACCCGCAGCCGCCGGCGACCGCGAGACCCACGAGCCCGAGCGCCCTCCAGTGACGCGTCATCGGCACGAGCGTACAGCGACTTCTGGGCGGCGCACGTGACGCCCCAGCCAATCGGGTCCGTCAGGAACGCGCGCGGATCCAGCCGGTGATCAGCGCCCGCGCCGAGGCCGCGTACGGCGCGGTCTCGACGATGCTCCAGCCGTGCCAGCCGCCCGGGTAGAGGGCGCTGCGCTTGTCCTTCGTCGCCGCCTTCCGCAGCAGCGCGAGCGCATCCTTGACCGGCAGGTAGTGGTCGTGGCGCGTACCGACGATCAGCAGCGGCACGTGCAGGCGAGGCGCCGAGAGCAGCGGGTTCGCGTGCGTGCTGGGCAGGTACGTCTCTCCCGACAGGCTGACGACGCCGTCCACCCGCAGCTTCGGCGCGTAGGTCAGCGACAGGGCGCCGCCGTACGACGCGCCCATCAGGAAGACACGCTTCGCCCCGTCGGCGTGAGCGCGCGCGACCATCGCGGCGAGGTCTCGGTCGTAGGCACGGTAGGGCACGCGGGGTGGAACCGCCGAATGGCCGAACCCACGCAGGTCGAACGCCAGCACGCGGAACCCGGCCGCGGTCAACGTGGGGATGTACGGCAGCCAGCCGCAGAGGTTGGCGGGCGACTCGTGCACGAGCACGATTGCGGTCGAGCCGGTCCCGGCGTCGAGCGCGTAGAGGTCGACGCCGTCGGCGGTGCGCACGTAGGTGGGCTGCGCAGTGATCCCGGGTGCGTCGCCGCACGTGGAGGAGAGCGGAGGCGCGCCTTCAGCGCCGGCGGCCGGCACGCCGGCGACCAGCGCCGCAGCGGCGAGCCCGACAGCGCAACCGCTCACGACCCTTCGCATGTATGCCCCCCTGCGATGCGACAACGAGGATCTGTGGAGGTGAGACGACACTGCGAGACGCGAGTTGGGTGTCTCCGCAGTTCCCGAGAGTGCGCCCGGCACGATTCGAACGTGCGACCTCTGCCTCCGCAGGGCAGCGCTCTATCCCCTGAGCTACGGGCGCCCGCGGCGGTCAGTCTAGCCAAGCGTCGTCGCGACAGGTTCCCCGGCAGTGACAGGCTTGAGCCTGTCAATGCGGTCCGGCCAGAGCACCACGGCGCGACTAACGGAGCCGTGCCTCCGAGCTCCCGAGGCGTAGGTCGGCGTGCTCGACAACCTCCACGCGCACGTACCCGAGCGCCAGCCCGGGCACGGCGCTCGTCACCCGGCCGACCGCTTTTCCCTCGAGCACGATCTCGTCTCCGGGCTCTGCCGCCTCGACCTCGAGCACGCGGAGACGCCGGTTCACATGCCCGCGGTGACGCAGGCGCGCGATCGGCTCCTGGCCCGGGTAGCAACCCTTCGTGAACGAGATGTGGGTCTCGTCGAGGCCCGCCTCGGCCGGGAGGATCGACTCGTCCAGCTCCTTCCCCCAGCCGGGGACGCCGGCCTCGATCCGGGCGCGCTCGAGCTCCTCGCTCTCAACGGTGCCTGGCACCGTTGAGTCCAGTACCTCGACCGTGCCCGGGATCTCGCCGGGCAGACCCTCGGCCTCGCCGAAGACGACCGTCGAGACGTGCGCCTCGAGCTCGATCTCGCACTTCGCGGCGAACCGGGACCGGAGCAGCGTCGCCCGCACGGCCTCGCCCAGCTCGGGCTCGGTCAGCAACAGGAAGTCCTCCGGCGCGCGCCGCCACACGCGCAGCGGCGCGATCAGCCGACCCTTCGGCGTGAGCAGCAGCGCAGGGACGAGGTCGCCGGCGGTGACGTCGTTCGAGAGCACGCGCTGGAGGTAGTCCTCCGCATCCGGGCCCGCGACCCGGACGTAGGAACGAGGCCGAACCGCTGCGTGGACCGAAACGCTCTGCACCCTCGTTAGTCTAGGCAGCGTGCCCCTGTTCAGATCGAAGGCCGAGGCCAAGGTCGCCGAGGCCGGCTACGACCCCGCGCGCCTCCCCCCGGGCCAGTACCTGACCGAGAAGTGGCCGGTGCTCCACGCCGGCTCGGTGCCGAAGGTCGACCGGACGACGTGGGGCCTGACCCTGTCGGGCGAGGTCGAGAAGCCGGTGACGCTGACCTGGGAGCAGCTGCTCGAGCTGCCGGCCCGCGAGGTCACCGTCGACATCCACTGCGTCACCCGCTGGAGCCGCTTCGACACGACCTTCAAGGGCGTCCACTGGAGCGAGCTCGCGAAGCTGGCCGGGCCGAGGCCCAGTGGACGCTTCGTGGTCGCGCACGCAGAGCAGGGCTTCACGGCCAACCTGCCGCTCGAGGCGATCGAGGACGAGAACGCGCTGATCGCCTACGCGGCCGACGGCGAGCCGCTCACACCCGACCACGGTGGTCCCGTCCGCCTCATGGTGCCGTCACGCTACTTCTGGAAGAGCGCCAAGTGGCTGACCGGGCTCGAGCTCCTCGACCACGACGAGCCGGGGTTCTGGGAGCGCTACGGCTACCACAACGACGCGGACTACTGGAAGGAGCAGCGCTACTCGTTCTGAGCATGCGCCGGCGCTAGTAGCCGCCGTAGCCGCCGCCACCGTCGTCGGTGGTGGTCGTGCTGTCGGGCTGGGCCTGGGTGGTGACGATCGGGATCGCCCTGCCGTTCAGGATCTGGCCGCGGATCTCGCCTGCCGGGTTCTTCGGCGTGTGCACGTTCACGTAGGCGCCCCGGCTGATCAGGGCGAGGCGTACCCTCGCGCCCACCTTCAGCGCACCGTGGGCGCCGGACGCGCACGGCCCGCAGAGCGGAACCACCACCGGCCCCGCGACCCCGACGCGTCCGAGATGCACGTGCGCGGCGACCGCCTTCCCGCTGAGACCCGAGAAGGTGAGTCGCCAGGCGAGGAGGGACCCCGCCAGCGTCGCCGTGAACCGGCCCGACGCGGCGCCCGCCGCCCTGGGGGTCGGCCGCTCGGCTCCGGCGGTCAGCCTGGCCGTCAGCTTCGCCGGCAGCGTGTTCGACGATGCGAGCCCGAGGCCGGCTACGAACAACCCGGCACCGGCGAGGGCAACGGCCAAGAAGAGGAAGGCTCGTCTCATGTCCGGCTGTCCGACGTCGGAATCGCGACGGATCTTCGCACACTAAGGTCCGGGCCGCCCGCAGCCGATACAGGAACCGCTCCACCTCCCCCACCTCCAAGCCAAAAGGCCGCTGATGCGGCCTTTTGGCTAGAAGAAAGCGAAGGGGGCCGGCTGAACCGAGCCCCCTTCTAGCGAACGGCGAAGCCGTTGGCTACATCATCCCTTCCATGCCGCCCGGCATCCCGCCGGCCATGGCGGGCTGCTTCTCGGGAGCCTCGGCGACGATCGCCTCGGTGGTCAGGATGTTCTTGGCGATCGACGCGGCGTTCTGCAGCGCCGAGCGGGTGACCATGGTCGGATCGATGATCCCCGACTTGACCAGGTCCTCGACCTCACCCGAGTCGACGTTCAGGCCCTGGCCCTTCGGCGCCGAGCGGACCTGCTGGACGACGACCGAGCCCTCGAGCCCCGCGTTGAACGCGAGCTGGCGGACCGGCTCCTCGAGCGCACGCAGGATGATCGCAGCGCCCGTCTTCTCGTCGCCCTCGAGCTTGCCGAGCGGAGTCCGGACCGCGTCCGCGGCATTGAGGAGCGCGACGCCGCCGCCCGGCACGATGCCCTCCTCGAGGGCCGCGCGGGTGGCCTGCAGCGCGTCCTCGACGCGGTGCTTCTTCTCCTTCATCTCGGTCTCGGTGGCAGCGCCGACCTTGACCACCGCGACGCCGCCGGCCAGCTTCGCCAGCCGTTCCTGCAGCTTCTCGCGGTCGAAGTCGGAGTCGGTGTTCTCGATCTCGGCCTTCAGCTGCTTGATCCGGGCCTTGATCCCGTCCGACTCGCCGGCACCGTCGATGATCGTAGTCGTATCCTTGTCGACGACGACCTTGCGGGCCCTGCCGAGCTGCGTGAGCTTCGTGTTCTCGAGCTTGAGGCCCATCTCCTCCGTGATCACCTCGGCACCCGTGAGGATCGCGATGTCCTCGAGCATCCGCTTACGGCGATCGCCGAAGCCGGGCGCCTTGACGGCGACGGCCGTGAACGTGCCGCGCAGCTTGTTGACGACGATCGTCGCGAGCGACTCGCCCTCGACGTCCTCGGCCACGATCAGCAGCGGGCGGCCCGCCTGGATCACCTGCTCGAGCACCGGGAGGATGTCCTTGACGGCCCCGATCTTCTGGTTCGCGACCAGGATGTACGGGTCGTCGAGCACGGCCTCCATGCGCTCGGCGTCGGTGATCATGTACGGCGACAGGTAGCCCTTGTCGAACTGCATGCCCTCGGTGAACTCGAGCTCGAGGCCGAAGGTCTGGCCCTCCTCGACGTTCACGACGCCGTCCTTGCCGACCTTCTCGATCGCGTCGGCGATCACGTCACCGATCTCGCGCTCGCGCGACGAGATGGAGGCGACCCGGGCGATGTCCTCCTTGCCGTTGATCTCCTTGGACTGCTTCTTCAGGTCCTCGACGACCGCGTCGACGCCCTGCTCGATGCCGCGCTTGAGCCCCATCGGGTTCGCGCCGGCGGCAACGTTCTTCAGGCCCTCGCGGACGATCGCCTGTGCGAGCACGGTCGCCGTGGTGGTGCCGTCGCCCGCAACGTCGTTGGTCGCAGTGGCAACCTCCCGCACGAGCTGGGCGCCCTGGTTCTCGAAGGCGTCCTCGACCTCGATCTCGCGTGCGATCGTGACGCCGTCGTTCGTGATCGTCGGAGCGCCGAACTTCTTGTCGAGCACGACATAGCGCCCCTTCGGGCCGAGGGTGACCTTGACCGCGTCGGCAAGAATGTTGACGCCCCGCTCGAGCGCGCGGCGTGCATCCTCGTTGAACTTCAGCTCCTTGTGAGCCATTTCAATCTTCCTCCGTTGCTTTCGTTAGGCCTTGGCGCCGGCGAGGGCCTTCTTGCCCTTCGCCTTGGCACCCGTGGACACGACCTTCGCGAGCACGTCCGACTCGCGCAGGATCAGAAGATCGTCGGTACCGACCTTGACCTCGGTGCCGCCGTACTTCGAGAAGATCACCTCGTCGCCGTCGGCGACTTCGAGCGGGATCAGCTCGCCGGTCTGCTCCGAGCGGTTGCCCGGGCCGACCGCGAGCACGCGACCGCGCTGCGGCTTCTCCTTGGCCGTGTCCGGCAGGACGATCCCGCTGAACGTCATCTCCTCCTCTTCGAGGACCTCGACGATGAGCCGATCGCCAAGCGGCTGTAGATTCATTCCACGACCTCCATTGAGTGTGATTCGGTGGTAGCACTCTCTCCCCGAGAGTGCCAGCGCAGTCTACGGCAACGGCGGGTGCAGCGCAAGGGATCTAAGCGTCTACCGCTCAGATCTTGCCCGGGCCGGTAGGTTCGGGGGCATGCGACGCGAGTTCTCTGCCGGAGGCGTCCTCGTCCGGAGGATGCGCGGACGCTGGTACCTGGCGGCGATCCGTCCCGGCGGGAAGCCGGCAGGGCTCTGGGCCCTCCCGAAGGGCGGGATCGGGCCAGGCGAAGACCCCGGCGCCACCGCGCTCCGCGAGGTCGAGGAGGAGACCGGCGCACACGGCCGCCTCGACCGCAAGCTCGGGGACGTCCGCTACGTCTACACCTGGGACGGAGAGCGGATCTTCAAGGTGGTCAGCTTCTTCCTCGTCCGCTGGTCGGGCGGCCGCATCGGCGAGATCGCCCCGGAGTTCGCCGTCGAGGTCGCCGAGGTGCGCTGGCTGCCCCTCGAGGACGCGCCGCGCCTGCTCGCCTACGGCGGGGAGCGCGACATGGCGGCGAAGGCGATCACCGAAGTCGGCGTATGATCGCGGCCGTGGAGGCGCTCAACTTCTACTCGCCGATCGTCGAGGGCCAGCTGCGGAGCGGGCGGAAGTCGGCGACGATCCGGCTGGGCGACAAGTCGGCGAAGTACCGGAAGGGGATGATCGTGTCGGTCCTGGCCGGCCCGCGGTTCTCCCCGCGGAAGAAGATCTTCGACGCGGTCATCGACAAAGTCGAGGTCAAGCGGCTCGGCGAGCTCTCCCCCAACGAGCTCGAGCACGACAACCCGGAGATCCGCCGTGTCGAGGACATGGTCGGATTCCTGGGAACGCTCTACAACCGAGAGGTGACGGAGAACGACCTCGTCACGCTGATTCGGTTCTCCGAGATCCGCCCGTGACGTGATCCGAGCGTTGTTCGGCAGCGCCGCCCGCGACCGGCGCCGTCGCGGGGAGGAGGGCGAGCGGCTGGGCGGCTACACCTACGGGACGATCATCGTGCTGGCGACGATCGTCGGCGGAGCGCAGGCCTACAAGCACGGGGCCGGCCACATCGCGATCCTGGTGATGGTCACCACTGTCGTGTTCTGGCTCGCACACGTCTACTCCGACGCGCTCGCCGACAGCCTGGCCAAGGGCGAGCGCATCAGCTGGGCGGAGCTGAGGGAGATCGCCGTCCGCGAGAGCTCGATCATCGAAGCGGCGGTCACCCCGGTGCTCCTGCTCATGCTCGCGAAGACCGGGCTCTACTCGGTGCACACGGGCGCGTGGCTGGCGTTCGGCGCTGGTCTGCTGGTGCTGGTCGCCGAGGGGTTTGCCTTCGCCCGCGCCGAGCGGCTGGGCGCGCTGGCGACGATCGCGATCGTCGGGGCGAACCTCGCGCTGGGGCTCGCGCTGGTCGTGCTCAAGCTCTGGATCAGCCACTAGGCGCCCGGCGCCGAGAGCCGACGCGCGAGCTGCGTGCGCGAGCGCAGGCCGAGCTTCGCGTACACGTGCGAAAGGTGGACCTCCACCGTCTTCACGCTGACGAACAGCGCACCGGCGATCTCCTTGTTCCCCAGCCCTTCGGCGGCGAGGTCGGCGACCCGGCGCTCGGCCGGAGTCAGCTCGCCCGCGGGAGCCGCCCGCCGCGCGCCGACCCGCGACAGCTCCGTACGGGCCTCGGCCGCCCAGCCGGACGATCCCAGCTCGTCGAAGAGCGCGACCGCCTGCTCGAGCACCTGCCTGGACGCGCCCCATCTGCGTCGTCGCCGCTGCCCGCGCCCGAGCAGGAGGAGGGCTCGGGCCCGGTCGAACGGCAGTCCGAGCGCCCGGTACTCGTCGGCCGCCTGCTCCAGCAGAGCCTCCGCGCCTGAGCGACGGCCCTCGAGCCCGATCACGCCCTCGCACCGCTTCGCGGTCGCCAGCCCCCACGGGTGAGCCTGATCCTCGGCGAGTTTGCGCAGCCGGCCGGCGACCGCATTCGCCTCCTCGAGCTCGCCCAGCGCGACGAGCGCCTCGACCAGGTCCGGTGCGACCGGAAAGACCCCCGGCTCGTCCACCCCCTCCCGCTCCGTGTGCTCCCAGACGAGCCGCAGACTGTCGGCGGCCCGTGACGGGTCGTGCTCGAGCAGCGCGGCCGTCCCCCGCGCCCGCAGCGCCTCGAGCCGATCCCAGCCGACACCCGCCTCCTCCGCCCGGGCAATCGCCTCCGCCGCCCAGCGCTCGGCCTCCTCGGGCAGCCCTCGCCCCGCAGCCAGAAGCGCCCGGCACCGCTCGTACATCGGCCACGCCAGCAGGTCGCGTTCCGACGGCTCGGCCCACTCGTCCAGGAGACGCGACGCTGCCTCCCAGGCACCGGCACGGAGCTCGAGCTCGCAGACGTGGAGCCGGGCGAGGGCGTACGAGATCGCCTCCCCGCGCTCGTCCGCGATCGACAGCATCGCGGAGAGCAGCGCGCGGGCCGCGTCCAGCCGGCCGCGCCAGACGAGCTGTTGACCGGCGATCCGGTCGGGCGAGCCGAGCAGGTACGGCGCGGCATCGGAGACAGCGGCGAACCGGGCCCGGAGGTCGTCGATCCGGCGGCCGCGGAGGCTGCGGACCCAGGCCAGGGAGTAGAGGACGATCCGCTCCATCTGCGGCCCTGCTGCGCCCGCCGTCGCCAGCGCCTCCTCGGCCCAGGCCTCGGCCTCACGGAGCCGCCCGACCCGGATCACGGCCTCGTTCGTCGCCATGTTCGCCAGCACCGCCGCCCGCGCCTCGGGCACGCCCTCGCTCTCGGCGAGCGCACGCTCCAGGAAGCCGCGGATGTCGTCGTTGCCGTGCACGACCCCTCCGGGGAGGAGCAGGCAGGCACGCACGCGCGGCGACCCGGGTGGGAGCTTCTCGAGCTCGGCGGTGAGCAGGTCGGTCATTCGCTGCCGCTCGCCCGCCACGCTGAGGGAGTGGGCGAGAGCGAGCACACGCTCCGGCCGCTCGCTCGAGTCGGCCGGGGTGAGGCGAAGCGCGTGCTCCCCCAGGACGGCAGCGGCGTGCGCGGCTCCCCTGGACGCGGCGCCTGAGGCGGCGGCGGCAACCAGCCGGGCGAGCGCGTCGTCCGGAGCCGCGGCGGCGAGCGCCAGGTGCCGGGCGCGGAGCTCGTCGTCCTCGACCACGTCGGCGAGCGCGGCGTGGAGCTCCCGCCGCTCGCGTGCGTGCGAATGCTTGATCGCAGCAGCCGCGACCAGCGGGTGGGCGGCGCGGGCTCGACCGCCTTCGACGACGACCACGCCGGCCTGGACGGCGTCGTCGATGGCCCCGAGGTCGGCGAGCGCCGCCACCTGACCTTCCCGCAGGCCGCCGCTGAGGGCGACGGCGAGCAGCACGCGACGGGGCGCCGCGCCGAGACCCACCACGCGTTTGCCGACCAGATGCTCGACCGCATCGGGCACGGGCAGTTCGTCGCCGATCGCGGGCAGCCCCTCGGCGGCGAGGCTCCTGCCCAGCTCGAGCGCGAACAACGGGTTCCCCAGCGTGGCGTCGACGATCCGGCGCAGCAGCTGGCGCGGCAGGCTCAGCTCGAGCCGCTCGGCCAGCATCCGGCGCGTCGCGCCGAGGCTGAGCGGCCCCACCTCCAGCCGCTTCAGCGGCGCCAGCGCGCGCTCGACGGGAGCTGTCCGGCCGGGACGCCTGGCGAGCACGAACGACACGTCGCTGTCGTCCAGACGCCGGGCCGCGAAGGCAAGCGCATCGCCGGAGGGCGCGTCCAGCCACTGGAGGTCGTCGACGGCGACCAGCAACGGGCCCTCGGCCGCGAGGGCACGAAGCGCATTCCGGAATCCGAACGAGATCGCGCCGTGATCGGGCGGTGCTTCGCTCGGCGTCGCGCGCAGGAGCGCCACCTCCAGTGCGTCGAGCTGGGGCGCCGGCAGCCCCTCCAGCCGCCGAAGGTCGACCCCGTCGAGCAGGTCGATCAGGGCGGCAAAGGACAACTGCGCCTCGGCCCCGCTGGCCCGGGTCGACACGACCCGCATCGCACGCTCGCGCGCGGCGCCGAGCGCAGCCTCCCACAGCGTCGTCTTCCCGATCCCGGGCTCGCCCGTGAGCACGAGCGCACGCGCTCCGGTCCCTCCGCCGAGGTACTCGTCGACCGCGGAAAGCTCCTGCGCTCGCCCGACGGGCCTGCCCGTTAGGCCTCTGACGGCTGTCAACAACGCCCCCGCCACCGATGGTACTGCGTGCTTTCCGGGGGGACAAGCTGCGCGAACCCGTCGGACAGCGGCGCAGTGGCCTAGGCTTCGACAACTCCGATGGCCCGGAGACCGCCCGCCTCTCGTCCGTCGCGCCCGCAAGCAGACCCGACTCCGGCACCCGAGGAACGGCTGTCCCTCCTCTTGCGGCTGGTCGCGGCCCACCAGCGGATGGCCCAGCTCGTGGAGCAGGAGCTCGCTGTCGACGGGGTAGCCGGCGACGGGTACGCCGTGCTCAGCCTGATCGGCGTCCGCGGGTCGGTTCGGCTGACAGAGCTCGCCGCAGCGCTCGGTCTGCCGCTGACGACCGCCTCGGACGTGGTGCGGCGGCTCGAGACGCGGGGTGACGTCCGGCGGACGCCGAATCCCGGGGACGGACGGTCGTCCCTCTTCGAGCTGACGGCGGCGGGGGACGGGGTCTGGCGGCGGGGCTTCGACGCACTGAGGCGTGTGAACGCCGCGCTCGACCGCGAGCTGGACGACGGCGAGGGGGTCAGGGCGGCGCTCGATCAGCTGGATGCAGCGTTCGAGCGGGCGTTGCGCGCATTTACTACGTCCCCGTAGCATTTACTCCGGATTCGTAGTACAGTCGTGCCGTGCGCATCCTCCTGCCCGCACTGGTCGTGGCCGCCGTAGTCGCGTCGGCGGCGGCGGGCGCTGCCGAATCTCCGACGGTGGTCGCCAGGATCGAGGTCGCCCCCACCGCCGCGCCCTGCGCAGCGGCGGGCGGCGGCGGCTTCGTCTGGGTGAGCGAGTACGGCCAGCCGTTCCTGCTCCGGATCAACCCGAGGACGGACAAGGTCGTCTCCCGCGTCCGGATCGGCCTCGGCTCGTGCGGCCTCGGCTTCGGGGCCGGCTCGCTGTGGGTCGAGGACACGAGCTCGAGCACGGTCAGTCGCGTCTCCGTGACGACCCGCAAGCGCGTCGCGATCAGGGTCGGCCTGACGCCCTACGACGCGACGTTCGCCTACGGGGCCGCCTGGGCGACCGCGTACGGAGACGGCGAGCTCGACCGCATCGACCCGGCCCGGAACCGGGTCGTCAAGCGCATTCCGTTGCCTGCTGCGACCGGAGTCGTCGGCGCGTTCGGGTCGATCTGGGCAACCGGAAGCGTCGGCGTCATCCGGATCGACCCGACGACCAATGCGGTTGTGGCAAGGATCCCGCTCCAAAACGCCGGCTGGACCGCAGCCTCGACGGACGCCGTGTGGATCACGTCGCCCCAGGGGCTCGTCCGCATCGACCCGGCGACTGACCAGATCGTCGCCACGGTCCCGTTCGGAGGAGTCCCGCTGGGCGACCCGGCGATCGTCGGCGGGCTCGTCTGGGTCCCCAGGATCCGCCAGAACACGGTCGCGCTCGTCGACCCCGCAACGAACAGAGCGACCGCCTCGATCAAGGTCGGCGCCGGCCCGTTCGTCGTCACCGAGATCGCAGGGGAAGCGTGGGTGCCGAGCTGGAAGGGCGCCGACATCTGGCGCCTGCGCCCCTGACTAGCGCGGGCTCCTGCGGATCTGCGTGCCAAACAGCTCGGTCGGCCGCAGCGGCCCCCCACAGCTCTCGCACTCGACCGCGAACGCCGACGAGAACCGCGCGCCGCAGGCCGGGCACCGTGACCGCAGCTCGGCGTCGCACTGGGGGCAGGCCGAGGGAAGCTCCGCCTCCCACTCCTCGAAGTACCGCAGGGCGAAGCCGCAGCCGACGCAGACGGCAACCCAGTCCCCGAGCACCTTGCGCCGTTCCTCGCGCAGCCAGTCCGAGGCCTTGCCCACAAGCGCAGCGTAGTGCAGGCATCGTCCCTGGGGTCATCGCCGCTCGCTAGAGTTTCGGCCGCATGACGATCGCGCGCGAAGCGGATCCGGTCGCGGCGGAGGCCGAGCTCCGGAACAGCGGTCTCGATCGCGAGGATCTCCTCACCGTCTACCGGAACATGTTGCTCACGCGCGGGATCGAGGAGCGCGGCCACATCCTCTACAAGCAGGGGAAGATCCCGGGCTCGTTCTACACGGGTCGCGGCAACGAGGGTGCCGCCGTCGGGATCGCCACCGCGATGGGCCCCGACGACGTGGGCGCGCCGCTCCACCGCGACATGGGCGTCCACATCACGCGCGGAGTCGAGCCGTGGCGGATCATCGCGAACTACATGGGCAAGGAGGACGGCCCGGCGCGGGGCAAGGACGGCAACGTCCACATGGCGGACGCCCGGCTCGGCCTGATCGCGATGGTCAGCCACCTGCCGGCGATGCTCCCCGTGGCCGTCGGCGCCGCGCTCGCATTCCGCATCCGGGAGGAGAGCCGCGTCGCGATCGGCTGGTTCGGCGAAGGCTCTGCTGCGCGAGGCGACGCGCACGAGGCGATGAACCTCGCCGGCGTTCGCCGCCTGCCGATGGTCTTCGTCTGCGACAACAACCAGTGGGCGTACTCGACCCCGACGCATCTCGGCTTCGCCACCGCGAACATCGCCGACCGCGCCCGTGCCTACGGCTTCGAGGGGGTCGTCGTCGACGGCACCGACGTGCTGGCGGTGTACCGAGAGGCGAAGCGGGCGATCGAGAAGGCACGCTCCGGCGGCGGCCCGACGCTGATCGAGTGCATGACGCTCCGCATGGAGGGGCACGCCGTCCACGACGACGCCTTCTACGTGCCCAAGGACATGTTCGAGGAGTGGGCGAAGCACGATCCGATCGAGCGCTTCCGGACCTGGTTGAAGGACTACGCCGACCTCCGCGAGCAGGAGGAGGAAGAGATCGCCGCGGATCTCAAGAAGCTCCTGAACGAGGCGATCAGGCGGGCCGAGGAGTCGCCGCTTCCGGACCCGGCGACCGTCACGGAGGGCGTCTACGCCGCGCCCGAGGACCTCGACACGCCGCACCACAAGTGAGCACGCGCTAGTGGCCGAGCGCACCTACCTCCAGGCGATCTCCGACGGTCTCCGCCAGGAGATGCGACGCGACAAGCGCGTCTTCGTGATCGGCGAGGACGTCGGCGTCTACGGCGGCGCGTTCAAGGTCACGCTCGGCTTCCAGGAGGAGTTCGGGGCATGGCGGGTGATCGATGCGCCGCTCTCCGAGACCGCGATCGTCGGCGGCTGCACCGGCGCGGCGCTGATGGGGATGCGGCCGGTCGCGGAGATGCAGTTCGCCGACTTCGTCTCGTGCGCCTGGGACCACCTCGTCACCGTCGCCGCCAAGCAGTTCTACCGCGCGGGCACGCCCGTGCCCATGGTCGTGCGGCTGCCGTCCGGGGGCGGCTTCTCGGGCGGGCCGTTCCACTCCCAGAACCCCGAGAGCTCGTTCGCGCACATCCCCGGGCTGAAGTGCGTCTGCCCGGCGACGCCCGAGGACGCGAAAGGGCTGCTCGCGACCGCGATCGAGGATCCGAACCCCGTCCTCTACTTCGAGCACAAGCACCTCTACCGGCGGCTGAAGGCCGAGGTGCCCGAGGAGCGGTACACGATCCCGTTCGGCGAGGCGCGCACGCATCGCGAGGGCGAGGACATCAGCGTGATCACATGGGGCGCGATGGTGCACACGGCCGACGAGGCAGCCGAGGAACTCGCGAAGGAGGACGTCTCCGTCGAGGTGGTCGACCTGCGCACGGTGATGCCCTGGGACAGGAAGGCGGTCCTCGCCAGCGTCGAGAAGACGTCCAAGGTGCTCGTCCTCCACGAGGACACGCGCACCGGCGGCTTCGGCGCCGAGATCGCCGCCACGATCGCCGAGGAGGCGTTCGAGTCGCTCGACGCCCCGGTGAAGCGGATCGCGGCCCCCGACTCGCCGGTGCCGTTCTCGCCGCCGCTGGAGAAGGCGTTCATCCCGCAGGTCGAGACCGTCGCCTCCGGGTTGCGCGAGCTGGCCGCGTACTGATGGCCACCGGCACGATCATCGACGTCGTCATGCCGCAGATGGGCGTCTCCGTCTCGGAGGGGACGATCGTCAAGTGGCTGAAGTCCGAAGGCGAGACGATCGAGGCGGACGAGGCGCTGCTCGAGATCTCGACCGACAAGGTCGATACCGAGGTGCCGAGCCCCGGCACCGGTGTGGTCGCGAAGATCCTCGTCCACGAGGGCGAGACGGTCGACGTCGGCACGAAGCTCGCCGAGATCGCGCCGGAGGGTGCGGAGCCCGCTGTGGCGGAGCCCGAGCCGGCGATCGAGCCGGAGGCGGCAGTCGAGCCTGAGCCGGAGCCGGCCGAGCCGGCCGCGGCGATCGAGGCGGACGCGCCGCCCAGCGCGGAGCCTCCTGCGCCCGCTGCGCCGGCTGAGCCCGCTGAGCCCGCTGCGCCCGCCGAGACGCCGGCACCTGCCGCGGCAGGCGACGGCAACGAGAACGGCAAGTCGTTCGTCTCGCCGGTGGTTGCCCGGATCGCGGCCGAGCACGGCGTCGACGTGGGCACGATCCAGGGCACGGGCCAGGGCGGCCGGGTGACGAAGAAGGACATCCTCGCGTTCATCGAGTCCGGCCCGGCGGCGGCTCCTGCGGCACCAACGACGCCGACTCCCGTGGAAGCCGCCCCCGCGGCACCCGCCGCGCCGACCGAACCGACCGCGCAGCCAACGGTCCAGCCGGTAACAGCTAGCGCGCAGCCGCAGGCTGCGAGCACGGGCACGGGCGAGACTCTCGAGCCGATGACCGCGATGAGGCGCGGCATCGCCGAGCACATGCGCCGCTCGCTCGACACCGCCGCGCATGTGACCAGCGCGATCGAGGTGGACATGTCGAAGGTGGTCGCGATCCGGGAGACGCTCAAGGCCTCGTACCAGAAGGACTACGGCGTCAACCCGACCTACCTCGCGTTCGTCGGACGGGCCGCCGTCGACACGCTCCACGACTACCCGTGGATCAACGGCGAGCTGCGCGACGACCAGATCGTCACGCGCAACTACGTCAACCTCGGGATCGCAGTCGAGCTCGCCGACGGCAAGGGTTTGATCGTCCCGGTGATCAAGAACGCCGAGGGGCTCAACCTGCTCGGGCTCGCGCGGTCGATCGCCGACATCGCCGCCCGCGCACGCGACAAGAAGCTGCTGCCCGACGACGTGCAGGGCGGCACGTTCACGATCACGAACCCGGGCGGCTACGGCACCTTCCACGGCACGCCGGTGATCAGCCAGCCGCAGGCGGGCATCCTCGGCACCTATGCGCTTGTGAAGCGGCCCTGGGTCGTCCAGGACGCGCTCGGGAACGACGTGCTCGCGATCCGGCCGATCATGAACATCACGCTGACCTACGACCACCGGCTGGTGGACGGCGCGCTCGCGGGCCGCTTCCTGCACGACGTGCGCGAGAAGCTCGAGACCTGGGGAGAAGACCGGTACTGAGCCTCTGGGTCGTCCGCCGCCGGCGCGGCGGGCCGTGGGACTGGTCGCGCGACCTGCGCGAGCAGGACGGCTGGGACGAGCACGCGGCGATCATGGACCGGTTCGTCGAGGAAGGCTTCATCCTGCTCGGCGGCCCGCTGGAAGACGAGCGCGAGGTGCTCCACGTGGTGCGGGCGGAGTCGAAGGAAGCGGTGCACGCGCGGCTGGCCGAGGACAACTGGACGCAGCAGGGCATGCTCGAGACGGTGTCCGTGGAGGGCTGGACGACCCTCCTCGACGGGCTCGGGGTCTGATCCGAGCCGTCTCAGGCCGACCGGCTCCTCGCACCCCTGTGGACGAATCGTCACTCAAACGTTTCCAACCCAGTCTCAGAGACTGGGTTGGAAACGTCACGAGCTCAGACACGGCCGAAGGGGCCGAGCCCGGTTGCGCCGGGTCTAGAGTTTCCGGCATGCAGGCCCGCGTGATCCATCTCGGCGAGACGCCCTACGCGGAGGCGCTGGCGCTCCAGCATGAGATCGCCGCCGCCGTCAAAGAGGGCACCGCGCCCGACACCGTCATCCTCCTCGAGCACCCGCCCGTGGTCACGGTCGGACGGCGCACGGACGAAGGGGAGATCCACGTGCCCGCGGATGCCGGCGTCCAGGTGGTCGAGACCGACCGCGGCGGCAAGTCGACCTTCCACGGGCCCGGCCAGCTGGTCTGCTACCCCATCCTCGACCTCAACCGCCACGGCCGCGACGTCCGCAAGTACTGCCGTGACCTCGAGGAGGCGCTGATCCGAACGCTGGCGGCCTTCGGCCTCGAGGGCGAGCGGATCGAGGGCCTCACCGGCGTCTGGCTGACCCGCCCGCCGAGGAAGATCGCGTCGATCGGCGTCCACATCTCACGGTGGGTGACGACGCACGGCTACGCGTTGAACGTCGACCTCGACCCGGCGCCGTTCACCGAGTGGATCACGGCCTGCGGGCTGGAGGACGCCGCGTTCACGACGATCGCGCGCGAGCTCGGCCGGCCGCTGACGGTCGACGAGGTACGACCGGCCGCCGCCGCGTCGCTGGCGGAGGTCTTCGGCCTCGAGCCGGTCGAGGCGGCGGACATGCCGCAGCTCACCGTTCGATGAAGCGCCTGGCTCTGGTGCTGGCGCTCGCGGCGGCCGCCGCAACAACCGCCCTGGCCGCAGGCCCCGCGCCTCGCAACGTCGACGTGCCCAGGATCCTCGGTCCCCGCCTGGCGAAGGTGAAGGCCGCCACCACCGTTCCGATCCTGCTGCCGCGCACGCTGCCGCTCGGCGGCCGGTACAAGCTGTACGCGAGCGGCTCGGGTAGCCGCACGTCCTACGTGCTCTCGCTCGAGGGCGCGCCGAACTGCCTGGGAGCGAACGCCTGCTTCGTCGCCACCTTCGCCGGCAAACGGGGCGGGAAGCTCCCTGGCCGGCCGAACGTGCGGCTCGCCTCCGGCGACCCGGCGATCTTCCGGCTGTTCAGCTGCGGCGGCTCCTGCTCGCCCAACTCGTTCTGGTTCACGCACCGCGGAGTGCTCTACAGCTGGCAGGTGAAAGACCTGCCGAAGGGCGAGCGCGCGGTGATGATCCGGATGGCGAACGAGGCGATCGCCGCCGGCCCGCGCTGACATGAGCCCGAGCAGGCTCGAGGCGTTCGCAGACGGCGTGTTCGCGATCGCCGCCACGCTGTTGATCCTGAACGTCGACGGAGCCGTCGGCGGCGAGGGGATCGACCTCGGCGCCGAGCTCAGGCACGCCTGGCCGTCCTACCTCGCCTACGCGGTCAGCTTCGTGACGATCGGGATCATGTGGGTCAACCATCACACGGTGATGGCGCAGGTCGGCCGCGTCGACCGGCGGTTCCTGATCGCCAACATCGGCTTGCTGATGTGCATCGCCTTCGTGCCGTTCCCGACCCGCCTGGTCGCCGAGCACATCCGCGGCGCCGGCGCCGAGAGCGCCGCGCTCGCCTTCGGTCTGACGATGACGGTCGCGGCAATCTTCTTCAACGTGGTCTGGCTGTACGCCTCGAGGGGAGGACGGCTCCTCCGCGCCGACACCGATCGACGCGTGGTCGCCGGAATCACGCGATCGTATCTGCCCGGCCCGTGGATCTACTTCGGCGCCGCGCTGGTCGCGTTCGCGAGCCCCGAGGCCAGCGCCCTGCTCTACCTCGCGATCGCCGCGCTCTACGTCGTGGAGAGCTCCCTGTTCGGGGGGCGCAGCACCGTCGAAGACTAGAAACGGAATCGGTAACAGGCCCTGAGGCGATCAAGCGGGGCCGGTCACCGATACTGTCTTGGCCATGGAGCGGTCCCTCCCCGTGGCCGATCGCCCGCGTCGCCCCGAGTGGATGAAGGTGCGTGCGCCGCGGTCGGACTCGCGCTATCACGACGTCCGCAAGCTGATCCACGGCGCCGGCCTGCACACGATCTGCGAGGAGGCCCGGTGCCCCAACATCGGCGAGTGCTGGGGGCGCGGGACGGCGACGTTCCAGATCCTCGGGGACACCTGCACCCGGGCGTGCCGCTACTGCTACGTCCATTCCGGCCGGCCGGAGTCGCCGCCCGACCCGCTCGAGCCGCTGCGGCTGGCGCAGACCGCCGCGCAGATGGAGCTGAAGCACGTGGTCGTCACCTCGGTCGACCGCGACGACGTCCCCGACCGCGGCGCCGGCCACTACGCCGCGACGATCCGCGCGCTCCGGCGCAAGGTGCCGCAGGCGTCGATCGAGGTGCTGACCCCGGACTTCCTCGGCGTCGAGGAGGAGGCGCTGCGGACGGTCCTGAACGCCCGCCCCGACGTGTTCAATCACAACATCGAGACCGTTCGCCGGCTGCACGCCCGCATGCGCGGCGCGAAGGCGTCGTACGACAAGGCGCTCTGGCTGCTCGCGCGCGCCAAGGAGCTCGCCGGCTACCCCGTCCTGACCAAGAGCGGGATCATCGTCGGCCTGGGCGAGACGAACGACGAGGTGGTGGAGACGATGCGCGACCTGCGCGCTCACGGCGTGGACGTCGTCACGATCGGCCAGTACCTGCAGCCCTCGGCGAAGCACGCGGAGATCGACCGCTGGGTGCACCCGGACGAGTTCCGCTGGCTCCGCGAGCAGGGGGAGGCACTCGGCTTCGGCTCGGTCTTCTCCGGCCCGCTCGTCCGCTCGAGCTACCGCGCCGACGAGCAGCGCCATGCGGCGGAATCGGGGCGAGGCGCGATAGCGTACTGAGCCATGGGCATCTGGCAGCGCATCAGCTCCTGGTGGGGCAAGGACGAGGACGAGCGGCTCGAGGAAGCGGCAGTCGAGGGCGAGGCCGCGCGAGACACGGCAGCAGAGGATTACGAGGCTCTCAAGGACGACCGCTCGATCCCCGGCTCGTATATCGGCGGAGCCGGCGCGGGCGCGGACTTCGAGCGCGACTCCGAGCCGCCACGGCCGTAGGGGAGCGGGCGACGCCGCACGGCGCCGCCCGCTCTTCCTTCTCCTGCGTTATCCGCTGTTGACCGGGCCGCCGATGCCGCCGGCGACCGCGGCCGCTGCGTTCACGAGCCCGGCGCCGTAGGCCTCCTTGGCCTTGATCGCCTTCCGGCCGAGATGGCAGTACCCCGCCGGGCACGCCGCGCCGGTCTGGTCCGCGGCCGACGTGTCCGTCGCGCTCAGCGGCGGCGTCGCGTTCACCAGGGACTTGATCACACACGGGATCTCCTGCGCGTAGTTGGATGCTGAAGTCCTCCCAAGCGTTGAACCCGTCGGTGGACGATTCGTCCGTCCCCGGGTCGTTCGTCGCCGCGTAGGAGCCCTCGCCCGCGAACGGCCCGCCCTCGGTCTCACCGCGGTCCCAGACCGGCAGGTTGGACTTCCGGGCGCCTCCCGGACCGACGACGTCGATGCGTGGACCGTAGTTGCTGTAGTAGGTCAGCTGGTCGTTCGTTCCGGTGCCGAACGGCTGGTGGAGATCGGCGGTCGGCTCGCAGTACGAATGCGCCCCGACCGTGCTGTAGTTGCCGTTCGTCGTCGGGCACGTCGCGGACGGCGCGTTGACCACGTTCCCGGTCGACGAGACGTCGACGACGCCCTTGAGGCCGCCCGGAACTTCGTACAGGCCGAACAGGTCGCCGCCTGTCAGACCTGGAGGAGCGGTGAGCGGACGGTGGGACATGACCTTGCCGCCGGTTCCGATCTTGACATGCTCGTTGCCGGCGGAGGAGACGATCGTCGTGCCCAGCTCGGTGGCATAGGCGACTACCGACCCGTACAGGTCGTAGGCAGCGGCCTGGAACGGATCGGACTTGCCCAGGTAGCCGCCGAACGAGATGCTGACCACGTCGATACCGTGCTCGGCCGCCCACAGGAAGCCGTACATTGGCGCTCGTGACCGTTTCCGGGGCAACCCTAAAGCGGCCGATGATCCGGAATCAAGCCTCGTGCCGGATCTGGGCGTACCGGAAGCAGCCGACGAGATGATCGTTGACCAGACCGCACGCCTGCATCAGCGAGTAGCAGACGGTCGGCCCGACGAAGCGGAAGCCGCGGCGCTTCAGCTCCTTCGACATCGCGCGTGACTCGTCCGTGTCGGCCGGGAGCTCGGCGAGCGTGCTCCACCGGTTGACCCGCGGAGTGCCGCCGACGAACGACCAGAGCAGCTCGTCGAGGCCGCCGGCGGCGATCGTCGCCTGCGCGTTCGCGACCGCCGACTCGACCTTCAGCCGGTTGCGGACGATCCCCGGGTCCGCGAGAAGCCGCTCGACGTCGCGGGGGCCGAGGCGCGCGACCGTCTCGACGTCGAACCCTGCAAACGCGCGGCGGTACCCCTCCCGCTTGTGCAGGATCGTCGACCAGGAGAGCCCCGCCTGCGCGCCCTCGAGCACGAGCAGCTCGAACAGGTGGCGCTCGTCGTGGGAGGGCACGCCCCACTCCTCGTCGTGGTAGGCGAGGTAGATCGGGTCGGTCTCGGGAGCCCAGCCACAGCGCTGCACAGGCGCATCTTCGCGGGAACGGGAGAGGGCCGCTCGGCGCGGCCCTCTCCGTCCCGAAGATCGAGAACGCGGCTACGGCGTGGGCGCCGGCGGCCTGATCTCGATGTTGACCGAGTGGTCCTTCTTGGTGTTGCCCTTGATCTCCACCGCGGTGCCGGACTTGGGCACGTCGACCCCGACCCACGCGGCCAGATAGTGGCCGAGGGGTCACCCGGGTCGGACGCCCAGCTCGGGCCGACCGTCCCGCCGAAGTTGTACGGCGCCTTGCCGAGCGGGCCGTCGAAGCCGACCTTCAGCTCGTCGGGGCCGATGTACTGCCGGTTCTCGACGACGTACGCGTTGAAGTACGGCGTCGTCTCCGTCCCGGTTGTGGCCTGGAAGCCGCCCGTCGCCGGGTCGAACGTCCAGCCACCGTCGCTCTCGGCGCCGTCGACTGGCTGACCGCTGATCGCGACGTCGTCGATCGAGATGCCGGGCTGGGACGACTCGCCAAGCGTTCCTTCCTGCGCGGCGTCCGTCCAGTACTCGAACCCGATCTGGACGGTCTGGCCGGGTACGCCGACAGGTCAGCCGTCAGGTCGACCCAACCGGTCGAGACGCCGGTGATGCCGTAGCCGAAGTTCTGCTGGTTCGGGTTGTCGTCGGTCGACAGGTTCGTTACGACCGGCTCGCCGTTGACGAGCACGTAGGCGTAGTCCCAGCCCTCCTCGATGTTGTACCGCAGCTTCGCCGAGAGGCTCGCTCCGGCCGGCAGCGTCACCGACTTCTGCATCGTGTTGTCCATGTCGTTGCCGGTGTTCGAGTAGTAGAACTTCGCCCCGGCGAATGGAGTGCCGATCTGCGTCGTCACCTGCCGGTCGGGCAGGTTGACGACCGCGGCCTGCTTGCCGGCCGTGCTCTGCGCCTCCGACGGCCCCAGCGTCAGCTTCGTCCGGCCGAAGCCCGGGTCGATTTGCTGGTAGTCCAGCCAGCCGAAGACGAGCTTGTTTCACGCGCTCATCGAGAACGGCTGGTTGCCGATCCCGTCCTTCGGCTTGCCGGTGCTCCCGTACGAGCCGCTCGACCACGGCGTCCAGAAGCCGGTCGAGTTCTCGGCACCGCCGGTGTTGCCCGACGTGTCGTACTCGTCCGGGATCCCGAGGTCGGGCCCGAACTCGTGGGCGAAGACACCGACGCCGCCGTTCTCGGGCTCGATCGTGTAGTCGAAGACCCAGTAGTCGGAGCCGCCGATCTGCACGCCGCCGAACTTGTTGAACGGCGGCCCGACGACGCCGATCTGGGAGGCGTTGGTGTACGACCGATGACGACCGCACGTCTCCACGACGGTGTCATCGCCTGCATCCACCTTTGTCGTAGTGCCTGTCCCCCCGACGCCCCCGTTCGGGACGGCGTCGGCCGGGAGGTTCTAACGACGATCTAGCGGGGTGTCAGCTCGGAGCGTGCAGCGGCGCGCACTCTCGGAAAGGGCTGCTGCGCAGGACGGCAACGCTGCCACGGGCTCCGCGGGCAGTGACGAAGTAGGGGGCGCACCGCTCGAGCTTCACCGCCGTGAAGGTCGTCGTGAAGCTGCCGGAAGCGGTCGCGCGGATGACGTGGATACGGACCGAGCCACCGGCGGCGACACGGACGGTGATCCGCTCGGCCGGCCGGAAGCGGACACCGTGGACCGCGAGCGGCTCCATCGTCACGGCCCGCAGCACGGGCGGGGAGGCGGCTGCGGCCGGAACCGCGGGAACCGCCAGGAGGGTGAGGAGCAGTGCCAGCCTCCGCACACCGGGAAGGGTAGCGCGAGACAGGTGGGCCGGCACGGTCACGAGCCGGCCCACCTGCTCCTTCCCGGCTAGCTCAGCGCGAGCTGCCAGGCGCTGCGGCCGTGGGTAGCCGCGAACAGGACCCGGTTCGTCCTGTCGATCGTCAGTCCGTAGACCGCGACGGACGGGAGCCCTGTGGAGGCGGGCACCCACGCCGTCGTCCCCTTCGAGAGGACGTCGACACCGAAGTCGGTCGACACGTACAGGTCGCCGTTCGTGTCGACGACGACGTCGGTGATCGGCTGGTCGCCGAGGTCGTAGTCGATGTTCTTCCAGGTCGCGGTGTGCGTGCCCGGGTCGTACGTCACGTCGAACACGTGCCCCGGCGCCGTGCCGGCGGCGCTCGCGTACGCGTTGTAGCCCGAGAACGAGATATACGCGTGGTTCGGGTTCGCCGGGTCGACGGCGATGCCGCTGACGAAACGCGTCGGCGTCGACGCCGTGTCGATCCGGTCGTACGTCACGTTGGCCGTCGTCGCGTTGTCGGCGTTCTTCGAGACGAACACCCGCCCGCGGCGCAGGCCGACCCAGAGGGTCGAGGTGTCGCTCGGAGCCCGTTCGGTGGCGACGACGTACCCGGTCGGGCCGGGGTTCTTGTCCGTGCCCCACGGAACGGTGCCGGTGAGATCGCCGGCGGAGCCGCCCAGGGGCTGCCAGTCACCGCAGGTCGTGTCGAACGGCCCGGTGCCGAAGAACTCGTTGCACTGGGTGTCCAGCTGGGCCTGCGAGCCGGCGTTGTCCTGCGTCCGCCAGACGTGCTGCAACCCGACGAACCAGCTATCGGCGGCCGCCGGGTTCGGGTCGGAGATCAGCGGAACGTAGAACGACGCCCCTTCGCCGCTTCCGAGCAGCGGGCCGGCCATGAAGTCCCAGCCGGTTTCCTTGTTGCCCTGGAAGTTGACGTCGCCGTTCGGCGAGAAGAACGTGTGCATCCGGATCTTCGGGTTGGCGACGTTGATGCCGGACTGGCCGCCGTCGCCGAAGATCGTCACGGACCACTTCTTGCCGTTCGTCGTCGCCTGCGTCCCGTTGTCCTGCGTGCCGCCCTGGATGTCCTTCGGGCTCTTGGCGCTGGTCGACAGGCTCTGGAACTGGAGCGTCGAGAGGCCGTCGTTCAGCGACGTGATCGTCTTCGGGACCTTCGACAGCCAGTTCTGGCAGTCGGTCAGGTCGGCGCCGGTCAGCGGGCCGGTGTCGTCGACACGGGACGCACAGCCGGCCGAGGCGTCGACGAACGAGCCGTCGAGCCGGAAGAGGCCGCCGTCGTCCCCGATGAAGACCACGTCGGAGCTGAACGGCACGCCCGTGATCGCGTGCTGGTCCGGATGCAGGCTGATGCCCTTCGAGTCGACCGTCATATCGGTGAAGTTCGTCCCGTCGTCCTGCGAGCGCTGGATCGCACGCCCGTTCGAGCGGAACGGAATCGAGTCACCGGTGAAGATCTCGTCGTACTGCATCGCGCCGCCGATGTAGACCACGTCCGGGAACCCGGGCGGGGAGTAGACCGGCATGTCGTACGAGCACTGCCCGACGCAGTAGTTGAACGAGCCGAAGCCGGGCGTGCCGTTGGTCGAGCTGGACAACGTCGTCCAGCCGGCCAGGAGCGTCGCGGCCGGTTCGTTCGCGTCGGCGACGGTGTAAAAGTTGGCGGTCGCGCCGTTGCCGGTGTCGCCGACATAGATGCGGAGCGCCTCTCCGTTCGGGGCAAGCGAGAACTCCGTCCGCGAGAACGACGAGTTCCCGACCGTGCCGCCGCCGGCCGAAGCGAACACCTGGTGGAAGTCGGTGTCGCCGTCCTGCGCCTGCGAGCGCCGGAACAGGCCGTAGTCGAACACGGACGCATAGACGTCGCCCGACGCCTTGTCGATCTGGATGTTCGAGACGCCGCCGCGGAAGAAGTCGCCACCGGTCGCCGACGTCGGATCGACGACGTCCTGCGGCTCGATCAGCACGGGGGAGAAGCTGGCACCGCCGTCGGTCGACTCGTACAGGCCGACCTGCGCGGAGCCGGGCGGCGTGAAGCGGCCGCCGTTCACCGAGGAGGCGCCGTGCCGGGCCACGTCGGTGCCGATGAAGATGTGGTCGGGGTCGGCCGGGTCGACGGCGATGCCGCCGATCGAGCGGCCGGTGGAGACCGAGCACGTCAGCGAGGACGGGTTGTCCGCGCAGGGTGCCGTCGGCGCGACGCTGCCGAAGACGCGCGTCCAGGTCTGGCCGCCGTCCAGCGACTTGTACAGGCCGACGCCGGCCTCGGAGTCGCTCGAGCCGTTCGGCTCGCCGGTGCCGACGTAGACCGTCTTGCCGGTCGTGTCATTCGGGTCGTACGCGATCGAGCCGATCGCGTTGGAGGGAATCGCCCCGTTGGACACGACCCACTTCGGCTTCTTGCTCATGGCGTTGGTCGTCGACCAGACGCCGCCTCCGGCTGCGCCCACCAGCATCGGGCAGGCCTTCGCGGTGCAGGCGGGCGAGACCGCGAGCGCCGTCGTCCGGCCCGAGAACACGGTCCCGGTCGTTGCGGCGGTCGACTCACTGGCCACCGTCGCCGAGGCCGGGACGCCCTGCGGACCGACCAGCGTCCAGCCGCCACCGCCCTTCTTCTTCGCGGGCTTCGACTTGATCTTGGCCGCTGCCGTGGCCGCCGCCTGCCTCTGTGCAGGCGCGATCGTCAGAGCCGGATAGGCCTGGTTCGAGTAGATCTCCTGGTTCAGGCCGTCCAGCCCGGAAGGCTCGCCGGTGCGAACGGCGTTGAGCGACGTCGCGAACTGCCCCTCGCCCACCCTCATGAAGTGCGGGCTGTTCGGACGGGCCTGGTGATTCCCCGATTCACGTGCCTGGCTCACGCCGAGCGCGGCCCCGACTACGATCGCCGCGGCCACGAAGGCCCGCAACGCGTACCGCCTGTGCGTCGGGTTCCGCCACTCGAATCGCTTGCTCATCCCTCCTCCTCTCCGTCGGCGCGGCTGCCTGCTCGCGCGTTCGACGCGCGATTCGTTGACCGCTCGATTCCCTGTCCTGGGCTGTCCCTGCGACAGCCGGGCGCGCGTGAGCGTCCGGGCAGCGTCGCCGCCTGCCAGCGGATCCGGGTCCTCCTCGAGCAGGCCCCTGATCTGCCGGTGCATCCGAAGAGCCGTCTTGTAGCTGACGCCGAGCTCGCGCTCGAGGGCGCGGGCAGTGAGCTCGTGACCGCGCGTGCGCACGAGCTCGATCGCGCGAAACCACAACCTCAGGCTCGTGCGCGACTTGTGGAAGATCGTGTTCGCGGTCGGGTAGACGTGGTGCCCGCAGTACTGGCACGAATATGCCGACCGACCCGCGATCCGGTGGAACCGCGAGCCCTTCTTGCACGAGGGGCACGGCGTCCCGTTCGGGTAGAGCCGTTCCTTCAGGAACTCCAGGCACGCGTCGTCGGTCGGAAACCTCCGATCGAGCTCTGCAGACGTCACCTAGAGTTCACCTCGAGACACGTAGACACGGTGGCAAGTACGTGCTGCATCTCCTTACGTGTTCTGCTCGACCCTCCCCGGCCGCGCAATTCTCTGCGCTCCAGGGCCCGGCGTCAAGCAGGAGAGATGTGCAGCCCGCTCAGACGCCGTGAGGCTTGGCCATCTTGCGGTAGTCGAGAGCCTCGTCCAGGACGGACTCCTCGACGCCCGCCTCACGCGCGACCTCGCGCAGCGAGCGGCCGGAGGCGGCGGCTTCCTTGACGATCTCGGCTGCCTTGTCGTACCCGATGTACGGGTTGAGCGCGGTCGCGGCCGAGAGGGTCAGCTCCGCGTAGCGCTCGTTCTGCTCCCGGTTCGCCTCGATCCCGTCCACGCACTTCTCGGCGAGGAGTCGGGAGGCGGCGGCGAGCAGCTTGATCGAGTCGAGCAGGTTGCGTGCAATCAGCGGCACGAACACGTTCAGCTCGAAATGCCCCTGCATGCCGCCGACCGTGATTGCGGCGTCGTTGCCGATCACCTGCGCCGCCACCTGCGTGACCACCTCGGGTATCACCGGGTTGACCTTTCCCGGCATGATCGAGCTGCCCTTCTGCAGCTCGGGGAGGAAGATCTCAGCGAGACCTGCGCGGGGGCCGGAGCCCATGAAGCGCAGGTCGTTGGCGATCTTGGTCAGCGAGACGGCGACCGTCTTCAGGGCGCCGGAGGCCTCGACGAGCGCGTCGCGCGCGGCCTGCGACTCGAACGGGTCGGCCGGAGGCAGGATCGTCAGCCCTGAGTCGGCGGCGAGCCTCTCGCGGACCCGGGCGGCGAACTCGGGGTGCGTGTTCAGGCCGGTGCCGACCGCGGTTCCGCCGAGCGGGATCTGGCCGACGCGCTCGAGCGTCGCCTCGACCCGGGCGGCACTCTGGCGGACCTGGGCGGCGTAGCCGCCGAACTCCTGGCCGAGCGTGACGGGCACCGCGTCCATCCAGTGCGTGCGGCCCGACTTGACCACGTCGTCGAACTCCTCGGCCTTCGCCGTCAGCGAGTCGGCGAGGCCGTTGAGCGCGGGCAGCAGGTCGCTGACGAGCTCGTCGAGCGCCGCCAGGTGGACGGCAGACGGGAAGACGTCGTTCGACGACTGCCCCATGTTCACGTCGTCGTTGGCGTGCACGCCGTCGCCCGCGAGCGTCGCCATCACCTCGTTGGCGTTCATGTTCGAGGACGTGCCCGAGCCGGTCTGGAAGACGTCGATCGGGAACTGGTCGTCGAGCTCTCCGGCGGCGATGCGGTCGCCGGCCGCGGCGATCCTCTCGGCCTTCTCGGCGTCGAGCAGCCCGAGCTCGGCGTTCACGCGGGCCGCGGCGGCCTTGATCCGGCCGAGCCAGCGCGCCACGGGCGGGGGAATCGGCTCGCCGGAAACGGGGAAGTTGGCGATCGCCTTGGCGGTCTCGCCGCCCCAGAGCTCGCGCTCCTCCTCGGTCCGGGCCATGCTTCGAGTGTAACTGCGTCGGGGATCGACCCTATGGGTCTGTCCCCGACTCCGCTTCTCAGACCGCGCGCAGGTGCCGCCGCTCGACCGGCCGCTCGCGGAGCAGCCGGCGGGTGCGCTCGGAGAGCTCGGCCGAAGCCGCCCAGCCGACGTACCGGCACTGCGGGCACTCGTCGAGCGAGGTCGGTCGCGCATCCCCACGGATTGCCCGCCGATGTCCGCACCGGAGGCACTCGACCTGGCGGAGACGGATCGCCATGCGACATGGATCGGCCCGCCGGCCTGAATCGAGTGTCCCTCAGTCGAGGGATGCACTCCGCGGGCGTGCGTCTTTCGTGCGACTTTCGTGACGTCAGCGTGGGGGTCTGACCCCGTACAGAACCGTGACGACTTGTCCACAGCGGAGTAAACGGCGTGGTTCTGTCGCCTTGTTCGCGGGCGGTAGCTGTTTTGTCACGCTTTCGTGACGCTTCTGTAGGGGGTCTGACCCCGGTTGGAACGCCGGAGTCGGCTGAAACGGCCGGGGCTACCTCGCCGCGATCGAGCGGGCGGCGGCGCGGAGCTCGTCCCAGGTGACGAGCTTGACGCGCGGGCGACCGTGCGGCTCGCCCCGGCCGCGCTCATCGGCGTCGATCGCCTCCCAGCCTGAGTAGCTGACGTGCTCGACGCCGCGATCGACGAGGAGTTGCTCGACCGTCTCGGCGGTCGCCGACGGATCGCCCCGTTGCAGCAGTCCGGCGCGCGCGTCCTCGAGCAGGAGGTCGACGGTCTCGGTCGCGTCCTTCTTGTTCGTGCCGATCACGCCGCTCGGGCCGCGCTTGATCCAGCCCGCGCAGTAGACGCCGGACACGCCGGTGACGCGTCCATCCTCGTTCGGGATCGTCGCGCGCCGCGCGTCGAACGGGACTCCGGGCAGCTCGACTCCGAGGTAGCCGACGCTGCGGAAGACGATGCCGCACGGGATCGTCTCGCGCTCGTCCGTCGGCTCGGCGCTCACGCGTCCGTCCGCGTCGGCGACCAACCGGTTGCGGACGATCTCGATCGCCTCGACGCGCTCCTCGCCGAGGATCGCGACCGGCGCGACGCAGAAACGCAGCCGGATCGTGCGCCGCTTCCCAGCGACCGGCCGCTGCGCGTACTCGCGCAACACCTCGACGTTTCGGCGCGCGTTGGTGTCGTGCTCGAGCGACGCCTCGCTCGCAGCGTCGAGCTCGAGCGCGGCCGGATCGACGATCACGTCCGCGTCGGCGAGCTCGCCGAGCTCCTTCAGCTCCGGCGTGGTGAAGGCCGCCTGAGCTGGACCGCGCCGCGCCAGCAGGACGATCTCCTCGATCCCCGAGCCGAGGATCGCCTCGATCGCCTCGTCGGTCGTGTCGGTCGGCCGGATCTCCTCCGGCGACAGCGCGAGCATCCGCACGACGTCCAGCGCAACGTTGCCCGCGCCGACGATCACCGCCCGCTCCCCGGAGAGGTCGAACTCGAGCTCCTGGTAGTCGGGATGGCCGTTGTACCAGGCAACGAACTCGGTGGCGGCCCACGAGCCGGGAAGATCCTCCCCGGGGATGCCCATCCGCCGGTCGGTCTGCGCGCCGACGGCGTAGACGACGGCGTCGTAGAGCCGGGCGAGGTCGTCGTGCGTCAGGTCGCGGCCGACCTCGACGCAGCCGAGGAAGCGGAAGCCAGGCCGGGCGGCGATCCGCTCGAACGCCTTCGAGACCGCCTTGATCTTCGGGTGGTCGGGGGCGACGCCGAGCCGGACGAGGCCCCACGGAGTGGGGAGCCGCTCGATCATGTCCACCTCGACGGGCACGTCCGCGTCGAGCAGGTGGCCAGCCGCGTAGAACCCCGCCGGCCCGGAGCCGACGACTGCAACCCTCAGAGGCACGGGTGTTATCTAGCGCAAATCGCGGCAGCCAGCGTCCTTGTGCCAGCAGAGCGCGCTAGTGCGAACAACCAGAGCCACAGCCGCCGACCGCGTCGGCGGGCGTGTCGTCCTCGACCTGGAAAGAGTGGCCGCAGCCACAGGCCGAGGCGACGTTCGGGTTCTCGATCTTGAAGCCGGACTCCTGGAGGCCGTCGAGGAAGTCGATGCTGGCGCCCTGGAGGTACGGCGCGCTGAATGGATCGACGACGACGCGGACGCCGAACGCCTCGAGCTCGTGATCGCCCTCCTGGGGGCCGCGGTCGAAGCCGAGCGCGTACTCGAAGCCCGAGCAGCCGCCGCCCTGGACGGCGATGCGCAGCACGTCGGCGTCGCCCGAGGGCTCGTCGGCCTGGAGCTCCTTGATCTTCGTCGCCGCGCGCTCGGTGAGCAAGACGATGTCGGGGCCGGCCGTGACAGCGCCCGGCTCTTCGAGTGTCGCCATGGGCTCATCGTAGCAGCGCGTTCGGCGCCGCCGGAATCGCCGTTCCGGGACGACTTTGTGACACCCGCCGCACGCATCGTTGCGCGGTTTTTCGCATGCTTCGTGCGGCCGCGGACGACTTGCTAGTGTCCGCCACGCGAGGCCGACGGAGGAGGAAGCAGGGCGTTGCTGGACAGCTGGTTGCCGTTCCTGATCTACGGGCTGCTCGCGTTCGCCATTCCGCTGTCGATGGTCGCCTTCTCGTTCGTGTTCTCGCAGCGGCCGAAGCGGCGGACGCGCGCACGCGTGATCCCCTTCGAGTCGGGCGTCTCGACCGGCCCGCCGCAGCAGCAGCGGTTCACGATCAGCTTCTACCTGACGGCGATGCTGTTCATCGTCTTCGACATCGAGATCGTCTTTCTCTATCCGCTCGCAGTCGAGCTGAACGCGCTCGGCTGGTTCGCCTTCTTCGAGCTGCTCGTCTTCGTCACGATCCTCGCGGTCGCGTACGTCTACATCTGGCGGAAGGGGGCGCTCGAATGGCGGTGAAGCGCCTGAGGGACTACGGGCTCCAGTCGGAACGCCTGCTCTGGCCGACGAAAGGCCCCGGGGTGTTCGAGCGCGAGCTCGGCGCCGAGGAGCTGGAGTCGAAGCTCGGGCTGACCACGCTCCAGAAGGCGGTTGCCTGGTCGCAGACGAAGTCGATGTGGCCCGACCAGTTCGGGCTCTCGTGCTGCGCGATGGAGATGATCGCGATCGTCGGCTCGCGCTACGACATCGCTCGCTTCGGCATGGAGGCGTTCCGCGCCTCGCCGCGCCAGGCCGACCTGCTGATCGTCTCCGGGCGCGTCGCACACAAGATGGCGGCTCCACTCCGGCAGATCTACGACCAGATGCTCGAGCCGAAGTGGGTGATCGCGATGGGCGCCTGCGCGAGCTCGGGCGGGATGTTCAACAACTACGCGGTCCTCCAGGGCGTCGACCGGATCGTCCCGGTGGACATCCACGTGCCCGGCTGTCCCCCGCGGCCCGAGGGCCTGATGGAGGGAATCGTCCGCCTCCACGAGAAGGTGCTCGCCGGCGTGCCGCCCGCGTACGAGATCCGGGGCGTGGCCACATGACCTACGAGGGCGTTCCCGGCCTGGTCGAGACGAAGCAGGCGTACGGCGAGACGACGCTCGTCGTCGACCCGGCACGGCTGGGCGAGGCCTGCCGCTACCTCCGCGACGCGCAGGGCTTCCGCTTCCTCGCCGACATCACGCCGACCGACTACCTCGGCTGGAACGAACGCCCCACCGCCGGCTACATCGGCACCACGGCGGGCCGCGACCTGAACGCGCCCGGCTCGGCCGGCCTCGCCCGCAAGCCGAGCCCGAAGCCGAAGCGCTTCGCGATGAACTACCACCTCCTGCGGCTCGAACGCGGCGCCCCGCGCGTGCGCGTGCAGGTCTGGCTCGACGACGACGAGCCGGTCGAGAGCGTCGTGCCGATCTGGCCGACCGCCGACTGGCACGAGCGTGAGGCCTGGGACATGATGGGCATCCGGATCGAGGGCCACCCGAACCTCCGGCGGATCCTGCTGGAGGACGACTGGGAAGGCCACCCGCTGCGCAAGGACTACCCGCTCGGCGGCGAGCCCGTGCGCTTCTCGGGAGAGGAATAGTGGCCGTAGCTCCGGAGAGGAGAAACGGAATCCAAGCCAGAGCAAGCTCTGGCACGGATGCTCCTATTTACTCGGGCACGCGCATTCCGTCGCCGGTGCCTACGATACTGAAGCCGGATCCAGGGCTCGAGGACGTCCTCACCGTCAACTTCGGCCCTAACCATCCGTCCACCCACGGCGTCCTGCGGCTGATCGTCGACCTGCAAGGCGAGGACGTGGTCGGGCTGGAGGCGGTGGTCGGCTACCTGCACACCGGCTTCGAGAAGAACATGGAGCAGAAGTCCTTCTGGAAGGCGGTCACCTACGCGCCGCGGATGGACTACCTCGCGTTCCAGGCGAACGAGTACGCGTACGTCGCCGCGGTCGAGAAGCTGCTCGCGATCGAGGTGCCGCCGAAGGCGACCTGGATGCGGACGCTGCTGCTCGAGCTGAACCGGATCCACTCGCACCTGATCTGGCTCGGCACCGGTGCGCTGGAGATCGGCGCGATCGGCCTGCTCTGGTACTGCTTCAACGCCCGCGACGACGTGCTCGACCTGTTCGAGCTGGTCGGCGGGGCGCGCATGCACACCCGCTACTTCCAGGCAGGCGGGCTCGTCGAGGACATCCCGCCCGGGTTCTTCACGGCGTGCAAGAAGTTCGCGGACGAGTTCCCGGACACGATCGACATGTACGAGCAGCTGCTGACGAAGCAGAAGATCTGGCTGGAGCGGACGCGCGGCCTCGGCCTGCTCTCCGCCGACGACGCGATCGCGCTCGGCCAGGCCGGCCCGGTGCTGCGGGCGTCCGGCGTCGACTGGGACCTGCGCCGCGACGAGCCGTACCTCGCCTATCCCGAGCTCGACTTCGACGTCCCCGTCTACGGGCACGGCGACGTCTACGACCGCTACCGGATCCGCGTCGACGAGATGCGCGAGTCGGTGAAGATCATCGCCCAGTGCCTCGAGGGCATGCCCGGCGGCGCCTGGATCGCCGACGACCGGAAGGTCGTGCTGCCGCCCCGGCACGAGCTCCACACCTCGATGGAGTCGCTGATCCACCACTTCAAGATCGTCACCGAGGGCTACCGCGTGCCCGAGGGCGAGGTGTACGTCGCCGTCGAGTCGCCGCGGGGCGAGTTCGGGTGCTATCTCGTCTCCGACGGCGGCCCGAAGCCGTGGCGGGTCAAGTTCAGGGCGCCGTCGTTCGTCGCGCTGGAGGCGACGGCGACCTGCGTGCACGACTCGCTGGTCGCCGACATGATCGCGATCGTCGGGTCGCTCGACACGGTGATGGGGGAGGTCGACCGATGAGCCCAGCCGCCCCGCGCGACCTGGCGACCAAGGTGGAGGCGATCGCCCACCGCTACCCGGACCGGCGCTCGCTGACGCTGCCGGCGCTCCGCTTCGCGCAGGAGGAGCACGGCTGGCTGCCGCCCGAGGCGCTCCGCGAGGTGGCCGAGGTGCTCGACCTCACCCCCGCCTATTGCGAGGCGGTCGCGTCCTTCTACGACATGTTCCATCTGGAGCCGGTCGGCCGGCACATGGTCGAGATCTGCACGAACCTCTCCTGCGCGCTGGTCGGGGCCCAGCGCGTGGTCGAGGCGTTCGAGTCGACGCTCGGCGTCAAGGCGGGCGAGACGACCGAGGACGGCGAGATCACGTTCCGGGCGGTCGAATGTCTGGGCGGTTGCGGCTACGCGCCGGTCGTCACCGTCGACAACCGCTATCGCCAGCACGTCAGTCCCGAGGACGCGGCCGCGATCGTGGAGGAGCTCCGTGCCACTGCTTAGCGAGGTGCTGAAGGGCGCCGACGAGCACGACCTGACCAGGCTGGACGAGTACCGCGCGATCGGCGGCTACGAGGCGCTGGCCAAGGCGCGCGCCATGACCTCCGACCAGCTGATCGAGGAGATGAGCAAGGCGAACCTGCGCGGTCGCGGCGGCGCCGGCTTCCCGATCGGCCGCAAGGCGTCGCTGATCGCGCGCGACTCGCCGAAGCCGAAGTACGTGGTCGTCAACGCCGACGAGTCGGAGCCGGGCGCGTTCAAGGACCGTCAGGTGATGCACCAGGTGCCGCACCGGCTGATCGAGGGCAGCCTGATCGCCGCCCACGCGATCGAGTCGAAAGATGTCTTCATCTACATCCGCGGCGAGTACCTGGCCGAGTACGAGACGCTCCAGGGGGCGGTCGACGAGGCGGAGAAGGCCGGGCTCTTCGACGACGTGAGCGTGGTCGTCCACCGCGGCGCCGGCGCCTACATCTGCGGCGAGGAGACGGCGCTGCTCGACTCGCTCGAGGGCCGCCGGGGCCAGCCGCGCCCGCGCCCGCCGTTCCCGCCCGTCCAGGGTCTGTACAACGCGCCGACGCAGGTCAACAACGTCTGCACGATCGCCACGCTGCCGATCGTGATCTCGATGGGCGCCGAGAAGTTCGCCGAGACCGGCGCCGCCACCGCCCCGGGCACGGCGATCTTCTCGGTCTCGGGCAACGTCGAGCGGCCGGGCAACTACGAGCTCGTGCTGGGCACGCCGATGCGGGAGCTGATCTACGAGCACGCCGGCGGGATCGCCGGCGGCCGGAAGCTGAAGGCAGTCCTCCCCGGCGGCTCGTCGGTGCCGGCGCTGACGCCCGACCAGATCGACGTCCCCCTCGACTACGACGCGCTCGCCGAGCTGAAGACGTTCTTCGGCGCCGCCTCGCTGATCGTCGTCGACGACCGCTGCTGCATGGTGCAGCTGGCGCTGCGCTCGACGCAGTTCTACATGCACGAGTCGTGCGGCAAGTGCACACCGTGCCGCGAGGGGACGCGGTGGATGGTGCAGATCCTCGAAAAGATCGAGCGCGGCGATGGGGAGCTCTCCGACCTCGAGCTGCTCGAGTCGATCAACGGCCGCATCCTCGGCAAGGTGCTGTGCGCGCTCGGCGAGTTCGCTGTCTACCCGGTGTCGAGCTACATCGCGCACTGGCGCGACGAGTTCGTCGCCCACATCCGGCAGGGCCGCTGCCCGTACGACGGCCGATCGTCGATCGAGGGGATCATCGCGCCGTCGGAGCAGCACCACCACGCCGCCGTCGTCGAGAACCCGCTGGCGGTGATCTCCGCGTGAGTGGGGGTCCCGGCCTCACTGCAGTGACAGGCTTGAGCCTGTCACTGCATGGAGCGCCCCGATGAGCGCGCCCGAGCTGGTCACGATCACCGTCGACGACGTCGAGATCCAGGTGCCGAAGGGCATCGGCCTGGTCGAGGCGGCGCTCCAGGCCGGGATCGAGATCCCCGTCTTCTGCTACGAGCCGCGGCTCGGGCCGCCGGTCGGCGCCTGCCGCATGTGCCTGTGCGAGGTCGCACCCGGCCCGCCGAAGCCGCAGGCGGCCTGCACGCTGACGGCTGCCGACGGGATGGTCGTGAAGACCGCCGCCACCTCGCCGATGGCCGCCGAGGCGCAGGACGCGACGCTCGAGTTCATCCTCGTCAACCACCCGCTCGACTGTCCGGTCTGCGACAAGGGCGGCGAGTGCCCCCTCCAGGACCTGACCTTCCGCTACGGCCCCGGCAACACGCGCATGACGTTCGCGAAGCGGACGTTCGAGAAGCCGATCCCGATCTCGCCGACGATCGCGCTCGACCGTGAGCGCTGCATCCTCTGCTACCGCTGCACCCGCTTCTCGGAGGCGGTCGCCGAGGACGGACAGCTGGTCGCCCGCGACCGCGGCGCGAGCTCGATCATCGCCACCTTCGAGGACGAGCCGTACCGCGCGCCCTTCTCCGGCAACGTGATCGAGCTCTGCCCGGTCGGCGCGCTGACCTCGACGCAGTACCGCTTCGAGGCGCGGCCGTGGGAGATCCAGAACATCCCGACCGTCTGCGGCCTCTGTCCGGTCGGCTGCAACATCAGCGCGACGACACGCGAGGGCAAGGTCAAGCGGATTCTCTCGCGGAACCACCCGGAGCTCGACGAGGGCTGGCTCTGCGACAAGGGCCGGTTCGGCTACTCGCACCTGTACGCGCGCGACCGGGTCAAGGATCCGCTGCGCAAGGTCGGGCAGCGCCGCTTCGAGGAGCTCTCCTGGGACGACGCACTCGATCAGGCCGAGGCGTTGCTCCGTCGCGGGCCGGTGTTGCTCGCGCTCTCGGGGTCGGAGACGGTCGAGCAGGCCGAAGCGCTGGCGCGGCTGGTGCGGCAGGGCCTCGGCTCCGACGCCGTCGTGCTGCCGGAGCAGACCTCGCCGGCGATCGACGCGTTCCGCGCACCGCTGTCCTCGATCCGAGACGCCGAGCGCGTGATCGTGGTCGGCGACGAGCCGGTCGAGGAACGCGCTCCGGTGGTCGGGCTCTGGATCAAGGCGGCACGGCGTGCGGGCGCCGAGATCGTCACGGTCGGCGCCGCCGGAACGAACCCGGCCGCCCCGGGCAAGGCGGCCGAGGCGGTGCGGGCGCTGGGTGAACAGGTGCGCGGCGCGGTGCTGATCTGGTCGGGCCCCGGCGGTGCCGGAGGCGCCCTGGTCGCCGCGCTGGCCGACGAGCTGGGCGCGGCCGCCGCTTTCTTCCTGCCGTCGACGCCGAACGGCCGGGCGGTCGTCGAGGCGTGGCACGCGGCCGGCGACGGCGAGCCGCAGCGGCCCGAGCGGATCGGCACGCTGCTGATCTCCGGGGAGGAAGCCGCCGCCGACCCGGTCGTCCGCTCGCTCGCGGAGCAGGCGGGCGCGGTGATCGCGATCACGATGTTCGCCGACCCTGTCCGCGGCTGGGCCGACCTGGTGCTCCCGGCGACGAGCTACCTCGAGCGCGACGGGACGATCGTCAACCTCGAGGGGCGCCCGCAGCGCCTGCGCCGCGCGGTGATCCCGCCCGCTCCGGACGAGATCGCCTGGATCGCCAAGCTGGCCGAACGCTTCGGCGTCGTCGTCGACCCGCATGCACGGGCGGTCGAGGCTGCCGAGCAGGCGGCCCTCCCCGTGCGCGCCGAGCCGGCGCCGGTGATGCTCCCGAAGGCTCCGAGGGCACAGACCGCGAAAGGCGGCCCGCTCAAGCTCGTCCGCTACCGCGCCCTGTTCTCCGGGCCGGCGGTTGAGCGCGTGCCGGAGCTCCAGTTCCAGCGGCCGGAGCCGGTGATCGAGCTCTCCGCCCGCGACGCCGGCACGCGGAACATCTCCACCGGCGAGGAGGTCGTCGTCCGCTCGAACGGCACTGCCATCGCGCTTCGCGCAATGGTTAACAAGAGCCTGGTCGGTGGGGTGGTACGTGCTGCCGAGGAGCATGTGCGAGACCTCGAGGGAGCGGTCGAGGTCACGAGAGCTCCTAACCAATTCGCGACCGAAGGGAGCGAATTGGCATGAACAACGGCGAGCCCTGGTGGATCGGGCTGATCAAGGCGCTGATCTTCATCAACGTCCTGCTGATCTCGATGGCCTTCCTGACGCTCTACGAGCGCAAGCTGCTCGCCCGCATGCAGCGGCGCCTCGGCCCGAACCGCGCCGGCCCGAAGGGGCTCCTCCAGCCGTTCGCCGACCTGATCAAGATGGTGCGCAAGGAGGCGTTCGCGCCGGTCGCCGCGATCGACACGCTCTATCTGCTCGCACCGGCGTTCGCCGCTTTCACCGCGCTGACCGCGTTCAGCGTGATTCCCTGGGGTGAGGGCTGGCAGATCTGGCACTACCACGTGAACGGCGAGATCGCCGACCTGCCGATCTCCCTGATCCTGATCTTCGCGCTCGGCTCGCTCGGGATCTACGGGTTCATCATCGGCGGCTGGGCGTCGGAGTCGAAGTACTCGCTGCTCGGGTCGATGCGGATGTGCGCGCAGATGGTCTCGTACGAGGTCTCGCTGGCGCTGTCCGTGCTCGGCGTCGTGCTGATGGCGCACACGCTCTCGCTCTCCGGGATCGTCGACGCTCAGGTGAGGGACTGGTGGTACGCCGCGCCGCAGTTCGTCGGGCTCATCTGCTTCTTCATCGCCGGCGTCGCGGAGACGAACCGTCCGCCGTTCGACCTGCCCGAGGCCGACACCGAGCTCGTCGGCGGCTACTCGACCGAGTACTCCGGGATGCGCTGGGGCCTGTTCCAGATGGCCGAGTACGTGAACGTGATCGTCCTGTCGGCGCTCGCGGTCACGCTCTTCTTCGGCGGCTGGGAGGGCCCGTGGGCGCCACTCGGGCCGCTCTGGTTCTTCATCAAGCTCGTGCTGGCGATCTCGGTCTTCATCTGGCTGCGGGCGACGCTGCCGCGCCTGCGCTACGACCAGTTGATGCGCTTCGGCTGGAAGATCCTGCTCCCGGTAGCGACGGTCAATGCCGTGATCACGGCGCTCTTCGTGGTGATCTTCTAGTGCCGCAGCCGATCGACTCGCTCAAGGGCTTCGCCGTCACGTTCGGCCAGATGTTCAAGAAGCCGATCACACAGCAGTACCCCGAGTACAAGCGGCCCGTCTACCCGCGCTTCCGCGGCCGCCACCGTCTGCACCTGCACGAGAACGGCCTGGAGAAGTGCGTCGGCTGCTCGCTCTGCGCCGCCGCCTGCCCGGCCGACTGCATCCGCGTCGTCGCCGCCGAGAACACCGCCGACAACCGCGTGTCCGCGGGCGAGCGCTACGCACGGATCTACGAGATCAACATGAGCCGCTGCATCTTCTGCGGCTACTGCGAGCTCGCCTGCCCGTTCGACGCGATCACGCTCGGCAACGACTTCGAGATCTCCGAGTACTCCCGCGACGACCTGATCTACACGAAGGACATGCTGCTCGCCGAGCCGATCAAGCGCGTGCCGGTCGCCGATCCCGACGAGTTCGACACGCCGATTCCCTACTACGAAGCGCATTCCTAGGGACAGGTCTTGGATTCGCACATTCACCCGCCCCGTCACGCCGACGCTCGAATGCAACACCTGTCCCCATGATCGTGGCCAGCGCCGGCAACGTTCTCGTCTGGGCGGTCTGGGTCGCGGCTGCCTTCGCCTGTTTGGGATCGGGTGTGGCCGTGATCTCGTTCTCGAACCCGTTCTACTCGGCGCTGGCGCTGATCGGGAACCTCGGCTCGCTCGCCGTGCTCTACCTGCTGCTCTCCGCCGAGTTCGTCGCCGCCGCACAGGTGCTCGTCTACGCCGGGGCGGTGATGGTCATGTTCCTGTTCGTGATCGCCTACCTGGGCGGGAAGGCGGACACGCCGTGGACCGGGCAGCTCCCCGCCCAGACGATCGCGGCGATCGTCGCCTCGGCCGCGCTGCTGGTCGAGATCGTGATCGTGATCGCCGGCCAGGCGGACGGGCACCTCTCGAAGGCGGCGGAGATCACCGATGCGTTCGGCAGCCCGAGCCAGATCGGGCAGTTGTTCCTCACCGACCAGCTGCTGGCGTTCGAGCTGATCTCGGTGGTCCTGCTGGTCGCTGCCGTCGGCGGAGTGATCCTCGGCAGCCACTCGCGCGAGCAGTCCCCGGTGGAGACGGACGATGCTCGGGCCTGACACCGCCGCGTACCTGATCGTCGCCGCGTTCCTCTTCACTACGGGCGCGCTCGGCGTGCTGATCCGGCGCAACCCGCTGATCGTGCTGCTCTCCCTCGAGATCATGCTGAACGGGGCGAACCTCGCGCTGATCGCCTTCTCCCGGCACTTCGCGAACGGCGACGGCCAGATCTTCGCGCTCGCGGTGATGGCGGTCGCCGCCTCCGAGGTCGTCGTCGGGCTCGGGCTGATCGTGGCGATGGCCCGGAAGAACCTCGCCCTCGACGTCGACAAGTTCTCGTCGCTGCGCGGATGAGATGACCGCCGCCGCCTGGACCTGCCTGCTCCTGCCGCTCGCCTCGACCGTGCTGATCACGCTGCTCGGCGGCGCGATCTCACGGCGAACGGCCGGCTGGATCTCCACCCTCTCGTCCGGCGCGGCGTTCGCGGCTGCGGTCGTCGTCTTCGTCGAGATGCTGAGCCGGTCTCCGGAGGACCGGTCGGAGACCTCGACCGCCTACAACTGGCTCGTCGCCGGCAACTTCAAGGTCGGCTTCTCGATCCTGACCGACCCGCTGTCGGTGTTCATGATGCTGATCGTCACCGGGGTCGGGTCGCTGATCGTCGCGTACTCGCTCGGCTACATGGACGGCGACGACGAGGAGCGCCGGTACTTCGCGTACATGTCGCTGTTCGTCTTCTCGATGCTGCTGCTCGTCCAGGGCGGGAACCTGCTGTTCCTGCTGATCGGCTGGGGCCTGGTCGGGCTCTCGTCGTATCTCCTGATCGGCTTCTGGCACGAGCGGCCGAGCGCGGTCGCCGCCGCCAAGAAGGCGTTCATCATGAACGCGGTCGGCGACGCGACCATGGCGCTCGCCTTCTTCCTGCTGATCCAGAAGACGGGCTCGCTCGACTTCGACGTCGTGTTCGCGAAGGCGGGCGGGCTGAGCCAGACGGTGCTCGTGCTGGTCGCACTCGGGCTGCTCGGCGGCGCGGTGGCGAAGTCGGCGCAGCTGCCGCTGCAGACGTGGCTTCCGGACGCGATGGAAGGCCCGACGCCGGTCAGCGCGCTGATCCACGCGGCGACGATGGTCACGGCCGGCGTCTACCTGATCGTCCGCACGCACCCGCTGTTCGAGCTGGCGCCGAACGTCCAGGACACCGCGGCCGTGCTCGGCACCCTGACGCTGCTGATTGCCGGGCTGATCGCACTCGTCCAGACGGACATCAAGCGCGTGATCGCGTACTCGACGATGTCGCAGATCGGCTACATGTTCCTCGGCGCGGGGATCGGCGCCTACGCGAACGCGATGTTCCTGCTGATGGCGCACGCGTTCTTCAAGGCGCTGCTCTTCCTCGGTGCAGGGATCGTCATCCACGCGCTGGGTGGTGAGCAGGACATCCGCAAGATGGGCGGCCTCCGGAAGCTGATGCCGAAGACTTGGTGGGCGATGCTGGTCGGTGGGCTCGCGCTCGCCGGGATGCCGCCGCTCTCCGGCTTCTTCGCCAAGGACTCGATCATCGCGGCGACGCTCGGGCGCGAGGACTGGTTCGGCTACGTCCTGTTCGCGGCCGCGATCGCCGGCACGTTCCTCACCGGCCTGTACACGTTCCGGATGCTGTTCGTCGTCTTCGGCGGCGAGCAGTCCGCGTACGTGCGCGAGCACCCGCCGCACGCTGCGCACGATCGCCTCGTCGAGTGGTCGATGGGGTTGACGGTCGCGGTGCTGGCCGTGCTGGCGGCGTTCGGCGGGTGGATCCAGTTCGCGAACGTCTGGACGCCGATCACCGACTGGCTGAGGCCGGTGGCCGAGCCGCTGGTCGAGGCCACCGGCACCCAGGAGGCGGTCGCGAGCATCGTCGCCGTGGCCTTCGGCCTGGCCGGGATCGGCGTCGCCTGGTGGATCTACTCGGCCCGGCGTGCCGCCGCGCCACGGGCGTGGGCCGTGCTCGAGCACAAGTTCTACTTCGACGAGCTGTACAACGGCCTCTTCTACTGGCCGGCGGTCGCGTTCTCGCGGATCCTCGACTGGACGGTCGAGGGCCCGATCGTGAACGGCTCGATCGTCGGCGTCGCCGGACTGACGCGCCGCGCCGGCGGCTGGTTCCGCGAGCTCCAGACCGGCCTCGTCCGCGTGTACGCGTTCGCGCTCGCCGCCGGGCTCGCCGTCCTCATCCTCGTCTTCATCGCGGTGCGGTGACCCCATTTTGCTGCACAAAATGGTTAGAAAGGCGCAGGGCCTTTCCTAACCATTTCCGGCCCGAAGGGACGGAAATGGCATGACGAGCCACGGCTGGATCACCACGACGATGATCATGCTCCCGCTGATCGGGGCGCTCGTGCTCTGGGTGGTGCCGATGCCGCGGGTCTGGATTGCGCCCGCCGCGCTGCTCGTCTCGCTGTTCGAGGTCGGCTTCTGGATCGAGGCGCTCGTCCGCTACGACTTCGACCGCGGCGGGCTCCAGGAGTCGAACCACGCCACCTGGCTGAAGGATCTCGGCGTCTCGTACTCGGTCGGCTTCTACCAGGGCTTCTCGGTCTGGCTGGTCGGCCTGACGACCGTGGTGATGGCCGCCTCGATCGCCTACGGCGCCTGGATGGGCCGTGACCGGCCGCGCGCCTACTACGGGCTGATGCTGTTCCTGACCGGCGCGATCGTCGGCGTCTTCACCGCCCAGGATCTCCTCCTCTTCTACGTCTTCTGGGAGGCGATGCTCATTCCCCTCTATGTCCTGATCGGGGCATGGGGCGGGCCCGGCCGGCTGAACGCGACGATCAAGTTCGTCATCTACACGATGGTCGGCTCGCTGCTGATGCTGGCCGCGGTGATCGTCTACGGGCTCCAGGCCGGGACGTTCTCGATGATCAGCGGCGGGACGAACGCCAGCGACTGGATCTTCCTCGGCTTCGCCGCCGCGTTCGTCGTCAAGGCGCCGCTCTTCCCGTTCCACGGCTGGCTGCCGGATGCCTACCGCGAGTCGCCGGCGGAGGTGTCGGCCGTGCTCTCCGGCGTCATCTCCAAGGCGGCCGCGTTCGGCTTCCTGCGCATCTGCTTCTCGCTCTTCCCGGCGGGAGTGCAGGACTTCCGCACGCCGATCCTGGTGCTGGCGGCGATCGGGCTGATCTACGGCTCGCTGCTCGCCTTCAGGGCGCCGGACATCCGCGGGGTGATCGCGTACTCGTCGCTCGCCCAGCTCGGACTGATCATGCTGGGGCTGTTCGCAACCAACTCGCTGGGGATCAACGGCGCCGTGCTGCAGATGGTCAACCACGGGCTGATCTCCGCCGTGCTGTTCATGCTCGCCGGCGCGGTCGAGCGGCGGGCGGCGACGGGGCGATTCGAGTCGCTCGGCGGGATGGCCAAGGGCCGACCCGCACTGGCGACGGTGCTGATGGCGACCGGGATCATCGCCTTGGCGGTTCCGGGCTCGGGCGCGTTCGCGGGCGAGTTCGCGATCCTCGCCGGGGTCTTCCAGCAGGGCTGGCTCTACGCGGTCGTCGGCGCGGTCGCAATCGTGCTCGCGGCCATGTACGTGCTGCGAATGATCTCGGCGGTGCTGCACTCCCGGAAGGGCCCGGCGGTGCACGACGCCGCGCTCGACCTGCGACCGGCCGAGCTGGCGATCCTCGTGCCGCTGATCGCCATCCTGTTGTTCCTGTCCGCGTGGCCCGCAGCGATCACCGAGCGCGTCGGCTTTCGTCTAGGGGAATCGGTCGGGCTTCAGGCGCTCGTGGACAGGAACGAGCTGCCCACCAAGGATGACTTGACCGCAGCGATCAAGGAACTCGAGAAGTGATCGCCGCCGTCGCCCGCCCGCCCGTCGACTGGTTCTCGATCTCGCCGTCGCTGATCCTGCTGATCGCGGCCGGGGCCTGCCTGATGGTCGCCGTGCTCGTTCCGCAGGCGGCCCGCCGCGCGACCGCTGCGGCCACGACCGCCGCCGGCTTCGTCGGCGCCTTCGTCGCCGCGATCCTGCTCTACGACAGGACACCGATCGGCATCTCCGTGTACGAGGACACCGTCCGCCGCGACCGCTTCTTCGCGCTGGCGGCGATCATCCTCGCCCTCGTCGGCCTCGTCGCCGTGCTCGTCTCGTACACGGAGCACCGTCACGGCCACGTCGCCGAGTACTACGCGCTCCTCGCCACCGCCGCCGCCGGGATGATGTTCCTCACCCAGGCGAACTCGCTGCTGACGCTGTTCCTCGGCCTGGAGTGGTTCTCGATCTCGCTGTACATCCTCTGCGCGATCGACTACCGCCGGGAACGCTCGCTCGAGGCGGGCCTGAAGTACCTGATCGTCGGCGGCTTCGGCTCCGCCGTGCTCCTGTTCGGCTCGGCGCTCGTCTACGGCGCGACCGGGAAGCTGACCTTCGACGGGATCGCCGAGGCGGTCACGGCCGGCGGGCTCAGCGGCGACGCGCTGCTCCTCACCGGCCTCGCGATGATCCTCGTCGGGCTCGGGTTCAAGGCGTCTGCGGCGCCGTTCCACATGTGGACGCCCGACGTCTACGAGGGCGCGCCGACCTCGGTGACCGCGTTCATGGCGGCGGCGACAAAGGTTGCCGCGCTGCTCCTCACCTTCCGGATCCTCGTCACCGCCTTCCCGCAGGAGGACGACCTCTGGACGGTCGCGCTGGCGGTGATCGCCGTCTGCTCGCTCGTCCTCGGCAACTTCGCCGCGCTCGTCCAGAAGAACCTGAAGCGGCTGCTCGCGTACTCGTCGATCTCGAACGCCGGCTTCATGCTGATCGCCGTCTCCGCGAACAGCGCGCTCGGCGGCCGCGCGCTCCTCTACTACCTGATCCCCTACGCGGCGGCATCGATCGGCGCCTTCGCCGTGGTCGCCGCCCGGGAGCGAGAGCTCGGGCACGACGTGACCGTCGACGACCTGGCCGGGATGGGCTGGGAGCGGCCGCTGCTCGGCGCGTCCATGTGGACGTTCATGCTCAGCTTCGCGGGCCTGCCGCCGACCGGCGGCTTCCTGGGCAAGTTCTACGTCTTCTCCGCAGCGTACGACCGCGGCTGGCTCTGGCTCGTGATTGTCGGCGTGCTCGCGACCGCGGTCAGCCTCTACTACTACCTCAACGTGATCCGGGCGCTGTACCTGCGCCCGAGCGCCGAGCTCCAGTTCGCCGCCGGCGGCCAGCCGCCGCGCGACTCGCTGCTCCAGGTGGGGACGGCAGCGTGCGTCGTCGTCGTGGTCGGCTCGTTCTTCGCGGTGCAGCCGCTGATCGATCTGGCGACGAAGGCGGTCGCGTCGCTCTAGGCCCCCGGCGGTGCTCCCACCGCCTGCATGTTCCGGGCCATCGCCTCGGTCGTCTTCGCCATCTCGTCGGCGGGCTGGAACTGCAGGATCTCCGACCCCTCGAACGCGAGCGGCACGTGCCCGGGCGGCACGTAGTACGCGTCCCCGGCCTCGTAGATCTCCTCGCGATCGCCGAAGCGGTAGGCGATCTTGCCCTTGAACACGTACCCCCAGTGCGGGCACTGGCACTGGTCGCCGGGCAGGCCGCGCATCAGCGGCGCGCCGTCGATGTCACACCCGAACGACGTGAATCCGACCAGGTAGCCGCCGAGCTCCTCCGAGCGGTCGTCGACCATGCCCTCGACGCTCTGGCCGCCCGTCGCGGTCGTCCTCGAGACCTTCGGCATCCCGTGCTCCTCTCCGTGGCTGACGAAGACGAGCGTATGACCGCCGCCGCGCGGCGTCCTGGGGCGTTTACCCCATCTTTGCCAGGACGGCCTGCGGCCGGGGCTCGTAGCTGCCGACGAGCCCGTGCTGCATCGCGAAGACCGCGGCGGCGGCACGCGTGGAGACGCCGATCTTGCCGTAGATGTGCTCGACGTGGTTCGAGACCGTCTTTGGCGCGACCACCAGCTCCTTCGCGATCGCCTTGTTCGAGTACCCGCGGGCGAGGAGACCGAGCACCTCGACCTCGCGGGCCGTCAGGCCGGCAGGCCAGTCGCGGCGGGCCGGCGCCGGGTGCCCTGCGGCGCTGAGGACGGCGTTGATCGCGTCGCCGTCGAGCCGACCGGCCTTCGCCTCGGCACGTAGCTCTGCCGCTGCCTCCGCCGGCGACCGGGCCGGGCGGTAGGGGCGCGGCTCCGTGAGCGCGTGCCAGACGTCGGCGGCGGCGAGGATCCGGTCGGCCGGCGTGAGCGCGGCGGCCGTCAGACCGCGCGGGTAGCCGGACCCGTCGAGCCGTTCGTGGTGACGGGCGGCGAGCTGCCGGGCCGGGGCCAGCGCCTCGACGTTCGCGAGCATGCGGTCGGTCAGGTAGGGGTGCAGCCGGACGCGCTCCCACTCGGTGTCGGTCAGCGGCCCGGGCTTGTCCCAGATCGCGTTCGAGACGCCGAGGCGCCCGAGGTCGTGGACGAAGCCGGCCCGGCGCAGGACCAGCACCTCGGGCTCGGGCAGACCGGACAGCCTCCCTGCCTCGGCGGCCAGGTTCGCGACCCCGCGCGAATGGCCGGCCATGTGCGGCGCCTTCACGTCGACGAGGTCGGCCATGGCGGCCAGGACGCCGTCGAGCTCCGACCCGCTCACGATCCGCGACAGGCGCGGCTCCGCGTCGAGGACCAGATCCCAGCTCGACGCCTCGTCCAGGCCCGCGAGCAGATCGCCGGCGTCCCGGCAGAAGACGTCCACCAGCCCGGGGTCGAGCTGCCGGCCGCGCTGCTTGCGCGCCAGCCCGCAGGCTGCGTCCGCGCCGCCGATCCGGTGGTACACCTCCGCGGAGGCGGTGAGGGCGACGAGCCGCGACGCGAGCGGGATCGCCTGGCCCTGCATCCGGTTGGGCTCGCCCTTTCCGTCCCAGCGCTCGTAGGAAGCCTGCAGCGCGGCGCACGAGGCCGCGTCCAGCCCGATCTCCCGGCCGAACTCGGCCGCCAGCGTCGAGTGGGTCAGGAGGAACGCCCGGATCTCCTTCATCCCGCTCACCGGGAACGAGGCGAGCCGGCCCGCCCGCGCCAGGCCACGGTCGCCCGAGCCGACCAGGCGAAGCACGCCTGCCACGGACTCGACCCCGCCCTCGAGGCCGTACGCCTTCAGGGCGATGTCGTCGCCGAACCACTTGGCCTGCTCGTGCGCGTCCGCGTGGCAGTAGACGTGCCTGAGCAGCCCGGTGTAGTACGTCGCGACGACCTCCGCTTCGCTCGCCCCGACCCGGTCGGCGAGCCGCAGGGCGATTACCGTCTGCTGGAGGCAGTGCTGCATCGGCTGGCCGAGACCGAGATCGGCGGCCAGCGAGAGGGTCGCCACCAGCTCGGCCAGCCGAACCGACGTGGAGGTGCCGCCCGGCACCGCGGCACTCTAGCTCTAGATGTGAGGCGGGGAAACCTCGGCGGCGTGCGGGCGCGACGCGCGAAGAGCACGCCGGACTGCCGGCAGCGAGCCGAGCAGCGCCTGGATCCCGAACACGACCAGGCAGGCGATCAGGGCGGAGACGGCCGCCTGCGGTACGGCACCTTCGGCCCGCAGCGGCGCGCGCAGCGCCGCGGCGGCGAGCACGAGCAGCAACGTGACGACGTGCAGCATCGCCACCAGGCGCCGGTGCGGCAGCGCGCCCGGCTGGAGCTGCTCCTCGACCGCCGCCAGGCCGGCGACGACGATCGCAGGCACGGTCGCGAGCAGGAGGTAGAAGGAGAGCGTCGGGGAGCCGAGCGCGTCGGTGACGATCGAGAGCAGTACGAGCACCACCGGAAGGAGCTCACGACGCGTCACGGCCTGTAGCTTCGCCGTCCGGCCGGACGTTCCTTCGTTAGATTCCGGCCCATGACCATTCCACTCACCTGGCTCGGGCATGCGAGCTTCCGGCTCGACAGCCCGGGCGGAAAACGCATCTACGTCGACCCCTGGCTGACCGGCAACCCGAAGTGCCCCGAAGCCGAGCAGCAGCCGGAACGCGTCGACCTGATCGCCCTCACGCACGGCCACGGCGACCATGTCGGCGATACCGTCGAGCTCTGGAAGCAATTCCAGCCGCCCGTGATCGCGCTGGTCGAGTTGCGCCGCTGGCTCGACGCGCAGGGCGTCACCGGCGAGATGGCCCACGGGCCGAACAAGGGCGGCACCCTCCAGGTCGACGGGATCAAGATCACGCTGACCGATGCCAACCACTCGTCGAGCGCCGAGGACGGCACCTACACCGGCGAGCCGGCGGGACTCGTGCTCGAGCTCGAGGACGGCTTCAAGATCTACTTCGCCGGCGACACGAACGTCTTCGGCGACATGGCCCTGATCCGCAGGATCTACGAGCCGGACGTCGCCGTGCTGCCGATCGGCGACCACTTCACGATGGGCCCGCGCGAGGCGGCGGTGGCGCTCGAGCTGCTCGGGACGAACCGGTGCGTCCCGTGCCACTACGGCACGTTCCCCCTGCTGACCGGCACGCCGGACGAGCTCCGCAAGCTGGCGCCTGATGTCGAGGTGATCACTCCCGAGCCCGGCGAGACGGTCGAGCTGTAGATGCGGGAGCGCTGGCTCGGCGCCACCGGCATCCGGGTTCCGGAGATCGCCGTCGAGGGTGAGCTCGAGTTGCCGGGCGACGTCCTCTGGCTGGAGGGCGCGAGCACCGACGAGCTGCATGCAGCGCACGCGGCCGGCCGGCCGGTCGTGGCCCATGCGGACACCCCGGAAGGAGTCAAGGCTGCGCTCGGTCATCCGGAGGTCGCGTGCGTGCTCGTCCCGCCCGAGCGGCGCGAGCTGCTCGGCCTCGATCTGACGGCGCTCACGTATGGCTGAGCAGGTCGTCGCGACGTACTCGATCGTCGCGTGCGACCTCGATGCCGGACAGTGGGGCGTGGCCACCCAGTCGAAGTTCCTGGCAGTCGGCTCGGTCGTGCCCTGGGCGGAGGCGAACGTCGGCGCGGTCGCCACCCAGTCGTACGCCAACCCGAGCTACGGCCCCGACGGGCTGCGGCTCCTCCGAGACGGGCTGTCCGCCGAGGAGACGATCGCGCGGCTGACGGAGGCCGACGAGGGACGCGACCAGCGCCAGCTCGGGATCATCGACGCCCGGGGCGGCGCGGCCACGTACACCGGCAGCGGCTGCCACGACTGGGCCGGCGGGCGCACCGGCCCGTGCTTCGCCGCGCAGGGGAACATCCTCGTCTCCGGCGAGACCGTCGACGCGCTGGCCGAGACGTTCGAGGCGGCCGCCGGCCGGCCGCTCGCCGAGCGGCTGCTCGACTGCCTCGCCGCCGCCCAGGCTGCCGGTGGCGACCGGCGCGGCCAGCAGTCGTCGGCGCTGCTCGTCGCCGAGAAGGACGCGGGCTACGCAGGCCTCAGCGATTCGGTCGTCGACCTCCGAGTCGACGACCACGCCCGCCCGATCGAGGAGCTCCGGCGCCTGTACGGCATCCACCACGCGCTGTTCGGCCGGACACCGCGGGACGAGTGGGTCGAGATCGACGACGGGCTCGCGACCGAGCTGCGCGAGCGGCTCGCGCGGCTGGGCTACGACGAGGAATGGCCGGCCGCGTTCGCGCGTTGGTCCGGCAGCGAAAACCTGGAAGAACGGGTCGACGGGGTCGAGCGGATCGACCCGGTCGTCCTCCAAGCTTTGAGGGAGGCGGAATGAGTGAGGGATACGAGGTCGCGCACGTGGACGAGCTGGAGGAGCTGCCGATCAACCAGAGCGAGTTCGTCTGGCGGCCGGTGCGACGGCGCTTCGGGATCAGCGCCTTCGGAACGAATGCCTACACGGCCAGGGCGGGTCAGCGCATCGTCGAGGAGCACTCCGAGGACAACGGCCACGAGGAGATGTACGTCGTCCTCCGCGGACGCGCGACGTTCACGCTCGGCGACGACGAGGTCGACGCGCCCGCGGGGACGATCGTCTTCGCGCGGCCGGGAACGAAGCGCGGCGCGATCGCCGCTGAGGACGACACCGCAGTGCTCGCGGTCGGGGCCAAGCCGGGCGAGGTCTTCGAGCCCTCCGCCTGGGAGGACATCTTCGCCGCCTTCTCCTACGCGGACCAGGGCGAGATCGACCGGGCGCGTGAGCTCGTCGACGGAGCGGTCGAGCGCGGGCCGGACGAATGGCAGACGCACTACAACGCCGCCTGCTTCGAGGTGCTCCACGGCGACAAGGAGGCGGGGATCGCGCACCTGCAGCGCGCGCACGAGCTGAGCCCGGAGCGCGTCGCCGAGGCGGCGGAGAAGGACAGCGACTTCGACGCCGTCCGCGACGACCCGCGCTTCTCAGCGATCACCGGGTAGCCGGACGTCGCCCGCGAGCGCGCGCAGGCCCGGCACCGGGTCGTGCTCCGGCCTGGCGACGAGCAGCACGGCGCCGTGCTCCTCGCCGGCCAGGGCGCCGACCAGTGCCTCCAGCCCGACCGCGAGCGCGAACGACTTGTAGGCGCGGTCGCCCCCGAACGGCACGAGCTCCTCCGGCTGAGCGAGCCCGGCGAGGACGTCGCCGTGGGTGATGCGCCCCATCGACACGTCCGCGACGAGCGGCGCGCCGTCCGAGCTCGGCACGCCGATCGCGATCGGGTTCGTGCCGGCCAGCGGCGGGCCGCCGTCGGGCGAGGCGAGCCGCTTCGGTGAGGTTGCGGTCAGCGCCGCTGCGAGCCCGCCCTGGGCGAGGCGTCGCACCCAGTACCCGAGCGACCCGGTCGGGAAGCAGCGCACGGCGACGATGACACGGGCGTTGGTGGGCGGTCCGGCGAGCACCGCGTCGCAGATCGCCGCCAGCGTCAGGTACCCGAGCGTGCCGGCGCCGTCCCAGCGCTCGTAGCCGGGCTCGGCGACGATCCGTTCGGGGCGGGCGGACGGGTCGACGTCCGGCAGCGTCTCCAGCCAGTCGATGCGGGCGAGCCCGTGGCTCGTCTTGCCGCGACGCTCGGCGTCGACGAAGTGGTCGGCGAGCGTGGCCGCATCGGCCTCGGAGAAACCGAGGGCGCGAAGGCGATCGAGCGGCGAGGTCAGCTGAGGACCGGCAGCGCCTTGAACGTCTGCCGGCCGGCGTGGATCGCTTCGGCGATCCGGACGATCTCACGTGACGTCTCGGAGTCGGGCTCGGCCCACACCAGCGGCTCACCCGTGTCGCCACACTCGCGCAGGCGGGCGTCGAGCGGGACGTTGCCGAGCAGCGGCACGCCGATCTCCGCCGCCAGCCGCTCGCCGCCGCCCGTTCCGAACACCTCGGAGGTCATGTTCTCGACCACTCCGATCAGGCGCATGTTCGTCTTCTGCGCCATCGTCGCCGCCCGGGAAGCCACCTCCTGCGCCAGCGGCTGCGGCGTGGTCACGATCACCGCCTCCGCGCGCGGCAGCAGCTGGCCGAGCGAGATCGAGACGTCGCCGGTGCCGGGCGGCATGTCGACGAGCAGCAGGTCGAGCTCGCCCCAGTGGACGTCCGACAGGAACTGCTCGAGCGCGCGGTGCAGCATCGGCCCGCGCCACATCACGGGCGCGTTGTCGTCGAGGAAGAAGCCGATCGACATCAGCTTCAGATCGTCCTTCACCGGTGGGACGATCATCTTGTCGACCACCACGGGCTTCTGCGCGACTCCGAGCATGTGCGGGATCGAGTGGCCGTAGACGTCGGCGTCGAGCACGCCGACACGGTGGCCGAGCGCCGAGAAGGCAGCGGCCAGGTTCACCGTCAGCGAGGACTTGCCGACGCCGCCCTTCCCGCTCGCGATCGCGAGCACGCGCGTACTGCGGTCGACGGAGATCCCCTTGCTTCGGTTCTCGACTCCGCCGCGCAGCTTCACCGACAGGGCCGAGCGCTCCTCGGCGCTCATCACGTCGAAGCCGAGCCGCACCCGCTCGACGCCGGGCACGCTCCCGACGTGCTCGACCACCTGGCTCTGGAAGCTCTCGCGAAGCGGACAACCCGCAACGGTCAGCGCGATCGTCACGGAGACGTCGCCTCCGTCGATCTCGATGTCGCGGACCATGTCGAGCTCGGTCACCGGCCGCCGGAGCTCCGGGTCGATGACGTGCTCGAGCGCCTTCAGGATCGCGTCGCGGTCGGCCTCCATGCTGCTGAGGTTAGCCGGAACAGAACACCCTGGCCGCGAACGCGCGAATCGTCTTCCAGGAGAGCCGTGGCGCGTCGACGTTCACCATCAACGCCGCCACGCGGCTCCCGTCGGCGTTTGCCCAGACGATGTTACGGTAGCCCGCGATGTCGCCGCTGTGGCCGTAGGCGACGCCGCAGCCGAGGCGATCGATTTCGAGCCCCAGACCGTAGGGAGCGGAGAACACGACGGGCACGCCCAGCCCGGTGTGAACTCCCCTGACCGTGGTCTTCATCGCCGAGAGCTGAGCACGCGGGAGCAGCCGGCCGCCGAGCAACGCCGCGTAGAAGCGGGCGAGATCGTCGGCGTCCGAGACGATCTGCCCGGCGCCCCACCCGTTCGGGGCTACGAGCGACGTGGTGTCCAGCAGCCGGCCGGCAGGGATCGGCAGGCCGGGGTGGCTACCGAGATAGCCGTGCACGACGCGACCCCGAAGCGCCGTCATCCTCGGGTAGGAGGTCGAGCGGAGAGCGAGCGGCCGGAAGATCCGGTCGCCGAGCCGGCTGTCGAGCGATCTTCCGGTCACCGCCTCGACGACGAGACCGAGAAGGACGTAGTTCGTGCTCGAGTACGACCAGTCGCGGCCGGGCGGGAACAACGGCTTGTGCGCGACTGCGATCCCGATCAGCTGTCGAGGTGACCACACCCGCCCCGGACGCGCGACCCTCGCCTTGAAGTACCCCTTGTCGGCCTCGTAGTCGAACAGGCCGCTCGTGTGGTCGAGCAGCTCGCGCACCGTGATCCGCTGTCCCTGCGGGACCAGACCCGGGAGCCAGCGCTGAACTGAATCCGAGAGTCGCAGCTTGCCCTCGGCGGCGAGCTGGAGAACGACCGTGGCCACGAACGTCTTCGTCACGCTCGCGACCCGGTAGCGATCGGTCACGCGTATGGGCAGCGGCGGCTGGATCCGCGCCAGGCCGACCGCCGCACGACGAACCGACGTCGGCGTGCGAACGACGACGATCGCCCCCGGTGCACCTGCTCTGACCAGCTGCTGCGCTATCCCCTGCAATCCCGGCGGGGCGGGAGCTGCCGCTGCACCTGATGTCGCGGTCGCAAGAACGACGACCGCGAGGGCCGCCGCCGTGGCGACCTGTCTGCTACGCGACGTTTGTGTCATCTCTCTGCAGCACCGAGCGTGGCTACAGGCGGGCCTTGTGTCCATCCGTAATTCGGCGTATCTTCGAGGCGCCGTGACTCGCCTCCGCGAGTCCGATCTCCGTCAGGCACTCGCGTTCGTGCACGAGGCCGCAGCAGTCGACGGCCCCGACCCCTTTCTCGCGCCGGTGCTCGAGCTGCTGCGCGAACTGGTTCCGTGCGCTGCAGTCTCCTGGCACGAATGGCGCGTCGACGACGGGCGGGTCCGCATCCAGCTGTCGTCCACCGACGCCGAGCGCACCGCGTCGGTCTGGGAGGCCTACCCGCACTTCCGCTACCAGGACCCGCTTCCCGGCGGGTGTCCGGGAGTCGGTCGCTGTGCACCGACGATCGTCGGCCGGGCGGTCCGGCTGTCCGACCTGGTCTCTCGCCGCGCCTTCCGAGGCTCGGGCTTGTACGCGCACATCTGCCGGCCGCTGGGCATCGAGCACGTGATGAAGCTCTTCCTGCCGGTTCGGGGCGGCGTTGCTCGCAGCTTCGTCTTCGACCGGGACGAACGTGATTTCGACGAACGCGACCTGGCAATCGTCGATCTGCTGCTACCGCATTTCCTCCAACTCGAGGTAAGTGCGCGCTTGCGGCGCCTCGCCGCGCCGGCCTCGGACACCGGCGATGAGCAGCTAACCCCCCGCGAGCGGGAGGTCCTGGCGCTGGTCGGCGAGGGGCTGTCCAACGCGGAGGTCGCAGGTCGGCTCTGGATCTCTCCTGCGACCGTGCGCTCGCACCTCGAGAACATCTACGCGAAGCTCTGCGTGCACAGTCGGACCGCGGCGCTCGCGCGTGTCCGGAAGCGCGAACGCGACCGGGCGGCGAACGCCTAGCCCGCGGCCGCAGTCAGCTCGGCCAGCGCGGTCACCGTCCGCCAATTCCGGGTCGTCGCCGCGGCGCCGCTCCAGCTGCGTTCGGCTCCGGATCACGACCGCTATCTCGAGGCCGAGCTCGCTCCGGATGCTCTGCTCGATCGCCTTCGCCAGCGCGGCCGCAGCGCGATCACTGCGGAAGACGACGTTCCCGCTCTGGAGGTACGTGGTCACGTCCGTGCCGCCGAGGCCCTCGACGAGCGCACGCAGCTCGGGCATGCGGATGCGGTTGTGCGCGCCGAGGTTCACGCCGCGCAGCAGGGCTGCGCACATGGTCGACCGCGGCATATCAGAACGGCCGGCGCGAAGAAGACGGCAAACGAGCCGCCGGGCTAGCGCTCCGCAGCGGCTTCGGCCTCGCGGCGCTCCGCGGCGTAGCGCGCCCAGCGCTCGCGCGCGGCCGGGTCGGCGAGCCGGTCGTCCTCGAGATAGGACGGAACCTGCTTGCGCGGATCGTGCTCGAGCACGAGGTGCGCCTGGTAGGTCATGCGGAACTCGTTCGACGGCTGGTCGGCGTCGACGCGGACGCCGTGCAGCGACTCCTGGCCGTTGACGAACGCCACGAACAGGTTCTCGCGGATCGGGATCACCTTGGCGACCTCGGCCTCGATCCCCTCCTCCTCGTCCGGGTAGTACGTCGAGACATGCTTGAGCTCGGGGCGGCGCTCGGGTCGGAAGAGGCAGAGCGCCCCCGACGACTCCTCGTCGGCCTCCGTGAAGTAGAGCAGGCACGTGATCGCGTACATCGCCGAGTCGGTGTGGGGCCCGAGCTTGTAGCCCGGCTTGCGCAGCATGATCCGGCCGGCGCTGGAGACGAGGTCGCTGCCCATCACCTCGTCCGCGATCTCGGGGCTGAAGAGGTCGGCGAACTTGTCGCGGACGTCGCCGCGGAGCCGCTCGGCGAGCACGGGCGCGACCGTGTCGTGGAGGACGTCGTCGCGGAGCCGGCCCCAGGTGGCCCGGAAGTCCTCGGGCGTCTCGAGATAGGTCTTGTTGGTCGCGATGATCGGCAGGTCGGCCTTGCGGCCATTCTTGGCCTGCTTGAAGTACTCGATCGGCGGGATCGTCGCCGCCAGCTCGCGGAAGAAGGACTCGGGCAGGAGATCCTCGACCACCACGTGGGAAAAGGGGTCGCGGTGGATCTCCGCAGCCTCGACCCTGGCCCTGATCTCGGCCTGCATCGGTTCGGCCGCCATCGCGGGCGATCGTACCAGCGGCCTGCTCACGCACCGATGCGGTGCCGGAGCCAAAGCGCGTCCTTGACCGCGTACCCGCCCTATTCGGACAATGCCGCCGCCATCGTCTCGCACAGCGCGGTCGTTCCCGCTGCGACGACACGCGAACGTCCCGCGAGGTCGAGCGGCGCAGCCTCGAACGGCGGAGCCTCCGGCAGCTCGATCGCGTAGCCGCGCTCGCGGACGAGCAGCTGGGCCGCGGCGATGTCGACCGACCGCGCCGCCTTCAGCGAGCAGACCGCGTCGACGCGGCCGTCGGCGAGGTGGCAGAGGGAGATCGCGAGCGAGCCGAAGATCCGCAGCCGGTGGACGAAATCGACGAGCGACGGCGTGTGCCTGGCGACGAGATCGGTCCGGGTCGCCTCGAGCGCAAGGATCTCGATGCGGTCCTTGGGCGGCTCACCCCGCAGCGGCTCGCCGTTCAGCCTCGCACCGCGTCCCCGCTCGGCCGTCCACTCCTCGCCGCTGCCGAAGTCGTAGACATAGCCGAAGGTGACGTCGCCCATCGTCGGGCCTTCGGCGACGGCGACCGACAGGGAGAAGAACGGCAGCCCTCGCTTTGCGTTGATCGAACCGTCGATCGGGTCGAGGACGACCCACGTCTCGCCGCCCGGCCGTACGCCGAGCTCCTCGGAGACGAGCGTGAAGCCGCCGCCGTCCGCGTCGAATCGAGCCACGACCGCCCGCTCGACCGCGGCGTCGATCGCCGTCGTGTCGTCGCCGCCCATCCCCGCGCCGACGACCGGCTCCCGATCCGATCGCGCCGGCAGCTCCGCGAGCACGCCGCGGACGTCCTGAACCGCCGCGCGGCAGGTCGCCAGCCAGTCAGTCAAGAGGGAGGAAGAACAGCCCCGAGGTGAGCTTGGGATAGAAGAACGTGCTCTTCTGGGGCATGGTGCGCCCGGCCTTGGCGACGGCCGCGACCTGCTCGACGGTGGGCGGGCGGAGCAGGAAGGCGGCCTCTGCGTCGCCGGCGTCGACGGCGGCGCGCGCCTCGTCGGCGTACGGCGTGTAGCCGACGTCGGCCGCGTACCTGGCGACCAGCTCGGAGTCGAGCTCGCCCGGCTCCCCGCGCAGGTAGCCCGAGCCGGAGCGCGTGTACACCTCGGCGACGGCGCGGTCGTCGCCGTTCGAGGACGTCTCCAGCGGCGGCAGCGGCTTCGTGCGTGCGGCAATGCGGTGCGTCGGGAAGATCGTCAGGCCGTCCTGGCGTGTGGGGACGATGACGACCGGCATCCAGGCGCTCGCCTCGGTGCCGTCCTCGGCATGGAAGGCCAGCGCGGTCTCGTAGCGGTGGTGCCCGTCGGCGATCAGCAGCGGCGCGCCGGCGAGCTCGGGCGGCGCCTCCCGCTCGATCCGCCACAGCCGGCTGCGCACGCCGTCGAGCTCGACGTCGACCGCTGCCTCGCCGGTCGGCGCCTCGAGCGAGCCCTCGTAGAGCAGGAAGATCGGCTCGACGTGCGTCCGGGTGGCGCGCAGGAGCCGCAGGCGCCCTTCCTTCGGCCCGGAGTGCGTGCGCTCGTGCGGGAGGACGACACCCGCCTCGTAGGGCTCGAGCCGGAGCGCTGCGACCAGGCCGTCGCGCCGCCGGGCGATGCCGTCGGGGCCGGTGTAGTCCTGCGCGAGCCACCAGAGCGTAGGCTCGGTCTCGCGCGCGAGGATGCCGTCGGCCTGCCACTCGGCGAGCGCCCGCGCGGCGTCCGCCTCGTCGTCCGGGAGCGTCACGTGCACGACGTTGTACGGGCTTCTCGTCAGGTAGCGGTCGCGGGCCTCGGCCGAGATCACGTCGTACGGCGGCGCGACCAGCTCGTCCAGCGGGCCTGCCCGGCGCTCGTCGTAGCGGAGCGCCCGGAACGGCTTCACGTCGGCCACGGCCGTGACCCTAGCAGCCGCTTTCGGGCCTAGACTCCGGCGCGTGAGCACCATCGCCGAGCTGGCCGAGGACCGCGTCGTCGAAGGCGTCTACGCGGTCGCGCGCAAGCGGCGGCTGCGGACGAAGAACGGCTCTGCGTACCTCGCGCTGGAGCTCGTCGACCCGTCCGGCCGCATCGAAGGCCGCGTCTGGAACGACGTCGAGCTGCTCGACGCGCGCTTCGGCGAGGGCGACGCGGTGCGCGTCCTCGGCCGGGTGGAGCGCTACCGCGACCGGCTCCAGCTCGACGTGCGCTCGATCGAGGCCGCTCCGGACGAGGATCCCGCGGGATTCGCCCCGGCGATGCGCCGCGACCCGGACGAGCTCGACGGCTTCCTCGAGTTCCTCGCCGGGGAGATCTCGCACGACGGGTTGCGTGCGACCGTCGCGGCGATCCTCGGCGACGGCGAGATCAGGCGCCGGTTCCGGGCGCTTCCGGCCGCACCGGACGGACACCACGTCTACGCCGGAGGCCTGCTCGAGCACACGGTCGGCGTCGCGACCGTCTGTCGCGAGCTCTGCCAGCTCCATCCGCGGCTCCGCGCCGACCTGCTCCTCTCCGCCGCCCTCCTGCACGACGTCGGACGCACGGTCGAGCTCGAGCCCGGGCCGGGGTTCCGGCAGACGAGCGAGGGCCGGCTCCTCGGCCACGTGCACCTCGGCACGCGGCTGATCGAGGAGCGGGCGAGCGCGCTCGACCCGGACGCGCGTGCGGAGCTGTTGCACGCCGTCGCGTGCCACCACGACGCACGGGCGGCAAAGACGGCGGAGGCGGCCGTCCTCTACCACGCGAACCAGCTCGACGCAGTCGCCGCCACGCGGCCGGTGGACGGCACCTAGCTTCCCCGCATGGCCGCGGTTCTGCTGGCGCTCACCGCGAGCGCATCGTGGGGAGTCTCCGACTTCCTCGGAGGCCTGAAGAGCCGGGTCGCGCCGGTGCTGACCGTGCTCTCCGTCTCGCAGCCGGCGGGGCTCGTCCTGCTCGGCGCGATCGTCCTGGTGCGCTGGCAGGCGCCGCCGCACGGCCTGCCGATCCTCTGGGCGGTGCTCGCCGGCCTCGGCGGGGCGGTCGGGATCGGCGCGCTCTACCAGGGCCTCGCGGTCGGGTCGATGGGGATCGTCGCGCCGATCACGTCGACGTCGCCGCTGATCCCGCTCACCGTCGGCCTGGCGCGCGGCGAGCGGCCGAGCGCGATCCAGCTCGCGGGCATCGGCGTGGCGATGGTCGGGGTCGCCTTCGCCGGCTGGGAGCCGGCCGAGCCCGGGATGCGGCGTCAGCTCAGCGCCGGCGCCGGCCTCGCCGTCCTGGCCGCGATCGCGTTCGGCTCGTCGCAGGTCGCCCTGCAGTCGGCAGCCGCCGACGACCCGTACTGGGCGACCTTCATCCTCCGGATCGCCTCCTCGGTGCTCGTCCTGGCCGCGCTGCTGCGGTACCGGCCCGGCGGCAGCCCGGCCGGAATGTGGTTGGTGCTGATCACGATCGGCCTGCTCGACAGCGGCGCGACGGAGCTCTTCGCGATCGCGACCACGAAGGGCCTGCTCAGCGTGGTCGCGGTGCTGGCCGCCCTGTACCCGGTGCTGGTGGCGATCCTCGCGCGGGTCGTGCTCCACGAGCGGCTGACGCTGGTGCAGCGCGGGGGCGCGGTGGCGGCGGTGGCGGGCGCAGCGGCGATCAGCGCGGGGTGAGAATCGGCACACCTTTGTGACACTTCGGAGGGGTCAGACCCCCACGCCGAGGTGACGATTCATCCACAGCGCGGCCGCCTAGACGTTGAAACGGATGTTCAGGACGTCGCCGTCCTGGACGACGTAGTCCTTGCCCTCGAGGCGTTGGAGGCCGCGCTTCGCCACCTCCGCGCGTGAGCCGCACTCGACCAGGTCGTGCCAGCCGATCACCTCGCAGCGGATGAAGCCGCGGGCGATGTCGGAGTGGATCGTCCCGGCGGCGTCGAGGGCCGTCTGGCCGCGCCGGAGCGTCCACGCCCGGGTCTCCTTCTCGCCGGCGGTGAAGAACGTGACCAGGTCGAGGGCGTCCTTCAGCCGGCCGGCGACCTCGTCGAGCGCCGACCGACCGCCTTCGCGGAACGCGGCCGCTTCCGCCTCGTCCAGCTCTGCCAGCTCTTCTTCGAGCGCCAGGTCGATGCCGGTCGCGCTGTTCTCCACGACCACGACCGGCTTCGTCGTCAGCGGATCGAGCTCCGGCGGCAGCTCCTCGCCGTAGTCCGCCAGCGTTCCGCCGGCCTCGACGTGCACGAGCAGCCGTTCGAGGTCGGCAACCTCCTTGCGAAGCTTCGCGTCGCCTGACTTCGCCTGCTGGCGAACCCGCTCGAGCCGACGCTCGACGTGGTCTCGGTCGGCGACGAGCAGCTCGAGCCGCAGCTCCTCGACCTCGCCCGCGTCACGGACGACCATGAGCAGCGCGTCCACCTGCCGCAGGTTCCCGAGCAGCTGCGGTCCGGTTCCCGGAACGTCGACGACGCGGATCGACGCCGGCGTGATCTTGCGCGCGTGTTCGACCGCCGCGACCGGCTCGAGCCGCTCGTCCACAATCGGCGCCATCCCGACGTGCTCCTTCAGATCGTGCGCCTGCGCCCCGGCGCGCGTCAGCGCGTTGAAGAGCTGCGTCGCGCCCGCGCCCGGCAGGCCGACGATGCCGACCTCGACCGCCACCGCCCGAGGTCAGGCGCCGAAGCCGACGCGGCCTTCGCGGGCGAAACGCTTCACGTAGACGATCCGCCGCAGCGCCACCGTGTACCGGCCGTCGTCGACGTCCAGCGCGAGCGATCCGTCGTCGCCCGAGGACAGCGCCTGCTCGAGCCGGTCGACGGCCGCGGACTCGACCAGCGCACCCATGATCTGGCCGCCGTCAAACCCGATCTCGATGCGAATGCGCTCAGCCACGGGCGACCAGCTCCGAGAGGACGCCGTTCGCGGACTCGGGGTGGACGAACGCCACCTGCATGCCGAAGAGGCCTTGCCGCGGCGAGGCGTCGATCAACTCGGCGCCCTCGCCCTCGAGGCGCGCCAGCTCGCCGGTGAGGTCGTCGACCTCGTAGGCCACGTGGTGCATGCCGGGGCCGCGGCGCGAGAGGAACCGCCCGACCGGCGTATCGTCGCCGAGAGCCGCGAGGAGCTCGACGTGATTCGGCCCGACGCGCAGGGATGCAGCCTCGACCCCCTGCTCCTCCTGGGTCTCGCGCCCCTCCAGCTCGGCGCCGAGGAAGCGCGCGTAGGTGGAGATCGCCTCGTCGAGATCGTCGACGGCGACGCCCAGGTGGTGGATGCACTTCGCGGCCATCGACCGCGATGCTACCGCTCACCGTACGACGCGTACCGTTCCGACCGTCTCCGCGGAGCGCGATTCAGGCTCGACGTCGGCGAGCAGCCCGTCGAGCTGCTCCTTGTTCAGCGTCTCGTGCTGGAGCAGGGACTCGGCCAGCCGGTCGAGATGCACCCGGTGCTTCTCGATCAGGCGGATCGCCTCGTGGAACGCCTCGTCGGTCAGGTGGGCCTGCTCGGCGTCGCGCAGGCGCTTCGTCTCCTCGGAGAGCGAGTAGTTGTCCGCCCGCATCGTCCGGCTGGGGACGGCGTCGCCCATGCCGTACTCGAAGACCATTGCGCGGGCGAGGTCGGTGGCCTTCTCGAGGTCGTTCGCAGCGCCGTTCGTGACACGACCGAAGACGACCTGCTCCGCGGCCCGGCCCGCAAGGAAGACCTTCATCATGTCGACCATCTCCTCCTTCGTCCGGAGGAAACGCTCCTCGATCGGCAAGTTGAGCGTGTAGCCGAGCGCCTGGCCGCGGGAGACGATCGTCACCTTGTGCACCGGCAGCGCCTCACCCATCAGGTACGACATCAGCGCGTGCCCCGACTCGTGGTACGCGAGGATCCGCTTCTCCTTCTCGCTGACCACCCGCCGCTGTTGCAGGCCGGCGACCACCCGCTCGAGGGCCGCCTCGAACTCGGCCTGGCCGATGCGGTCGAGGTTGCGGCGCCCCGCGAAGATCGCCGCCTCGTTGCAGATGTTTGCGAGGTCGGCGCCCGCCAGCCCGGCGGTCTGCCGCGCGATCGACCTGAGGTCGATGTCGTCCGCGAGCGGCTTGCCGCGCGTGTGCACGGCGAGGATCTTCTCGCGGCCGGCGAGGTCGGGCGGGGCGACGAGGAGCTGGCGGTCGAACCGGCCCGGGCGGAGCAGCGCCGGGTCGAGGTCCTGGATCCGGTTGGAGGCGCCCATCACCACCACCTGCTCCGCGGTCGCGAAGCCGTCGAGCTCGACCAGGAGCTGGTTGAGCGTCTGGTCCTGCTCGCGGTTGAAGCCGTGGCCGCTCCGGGCGGCGCCGACCGCGTCGAGCTCGTCGATGAAGATGATCGCCGGCGCGTGCTTGCGAGCGGTCTCGAACAGCTTGCGGATCCGGGAGGCACCGAGGCCCGCGAACATCTCGACGAAGGCCGAGGCGCTCTGCGAGTAGAAGCTCGCCCCCGACTCGTGGGCCACGGCCTTCGCGAGCAGGGTCTTCCCCGTGCCGGGCGGCCCGTAGAGAAGGAGGCCCTTCGGGACGCGGGCGCCGAGGCGGGCGAACCGCTCGGGATCGCGCAGGAAGTCGACCACCTCCTGGAGCTCGGCCTTCGCCTCCTCGACCCCGGCCACGTCTGCGAACGAGACCGACGTCGTCGAGTTCGGCTCGGTCAGATTCGGCTTGACCCGCGGCATCAGCTGGATCGTCCGCCAGATCAGGAAGACGAGGATCGCGAAGAATGCGATCGGCAACCAGGTGAGCGCACCCTGAGTGATCTCGTGCGCCAGCGACGAGAGAGGCACGAACGATGCATCGGCAGTCGGGGACCGTCGCATTAGTACGCTCAGTACATGGCGCTCCCGCTACCCGCACACTGGGACCCCGATCGGATCGAGGAGATCCGGCGGGTCCCGTACGAGGCGCGCGCGACCGAGGCGACCGCCTGGGCGGAGGCCCACGACATCGGACCCGCCCGGGAGGACGAGCGACGGGTCGCGTTGCTGCTGGTCGATTGCCAGAACACCTTCTGCACGCCGGGCTTCGAGCTGTTCGTGCCCGGCGCGCCCGACGACAGCCGGCGGCTGTGTGAATTCGTCTACCGCAACCTCGGCGCGATCACCCAGATCGTCCCGACGCTCGACACGCACCGCGCGTTGCAGGTCTTCCACGCCGCCTGGCTGGTCGACGCGAAGGGGCGGCACCCCGAGCCGTACACGGTCGTCTCGACGTACGAGGTCGAGGCCGGGATCTGGCGAGCGGCCGACCCCGAGGAGCAGGGGAACCTGGAGCGGTACGTGCGCGGCCTGGCCGAGCGCGGCCGTTACCGGCTGACGATCTGGCCGTACCACGCGATGCTCGGCGGGATCGGCCACGCCCTGGTCTCCGCCGTCGAGGAGGCGGTGTTCTTCCACTCGATCGCACGGAACTCGCCGGCCGCGTTCCAGGTCAAGGGCGAGAACCCCCGCGTCGAGCACTACTCGGTGCTCGGCCCCGAGGTGGGCGGCGGGCGCAACGACGAGCTGATCGACCTGCTCGGCTCGTTCGACGCGGTCGTGATCGCGGGCCAGGCGAAGAGCCACTGCGTCGCCTGGACGGTGGAGGACCTGCTCCAGGACGTGCCGCCCGACCGGGTCTACCTGCTCGAGGACTGCACCTCTCCGGTGATCGCCTCTGGCGCGGTCGACTTCACCGCCGAGGGGAACGAGGCGTTCGCACGCTTCGCCGCCCGCGGCGTCCACATCGTCCGCTCGACCGATCCGATCGACTCCTGCCGGAGCGGCAACAGCCACGCCGCAAGCCGGCCGGGCTCTAGCGTCTAGGGGACGAGCTCGAGCCGGTCGTTCGAGCGGAAGCGGCGCCCGACCTTCGCTGTCGCGCGACCGTCGGTGAGGACGATGTCGCCGGTGAAGTCGTTCTCGCCGCGGATCAGGGACGACCCGACGCCGTAGGCGTCGACGGGCACGCCCGCCTCCTCGAACGCGCGAATGCGATCGACCGTGAAGCCGCCCGAGGCGACGATCCTCACCTGCTCGAACCCGTCACGGTCGAGGGCTTCCCGAACCTTCCGCACGAGCCGCTCGTTGACGCCGCGGGGGTCGAAGTCGCCCATCTCGTTCCAGAGGGCCCGGTCGACGAGCTGGCCGGACGTGTCGAGCCTCACCCCCCAGAGCCGGTCCTTGAGCGCACGGGCGACCTCGAGCGACGTCCGCACGGAGTCGTTCTCGAAGTCGACGAGCACGACGATGTTGAAGTCGTCCGGAGCCCACTCGGCGAACTTCGTGGCGGCGAGCACCGTGTTGCCCCCGTAGGCGGCGATCAGGGCATGCGGAACCGTGCCGATCCCGCGGCCGCCCCACCACGAGGACTGCGCGTCGGTGGTGACGCCGATCTCCGCACCGACGAGCGCTCCGGCGACGTGCGCGGCGTAGCCGTCCCCCGTCTGGACGCGGTGATGGTCATGCCTGGCCGGCATGAAGATGATCGTCTTCCTGGCCGCCGCCTCCAGGACTCGCGTCACGTTCGTCGAGATCAGCGTCCGCCTCGCGAGCACGCCGAGGTAGACGGTCTCGAGATGCGCGAACAGCGTGTAGTCGCCCTCGACCGTCATCACCGTCTCCCACGGATCGATGTGGTCGCCGTCGTACAGCGCGTGGACCGTCAGCGCGTCCCAGTCCTCCGAGCACAGCTTCAGGATCGCGATCGCCTCGTCCATCCCGCCGAGCACCGCCCGGTGCTTCTGGAACACCTGCATCACGACCCGCGGGTGCCGCCCGTCGGCGAGCAGGGCGGAGCGCGTGTGGTTGAAGTACGCGTCCGTGTAGTAGCCCTCCCGCATCTTCTCGACGGGGAGGTCGAAGATCTCGGGCGGGAGCCGCCTACCCTGCTGCCGGAGATCGAGGGCCATCGTGTTCGGCCGCGTGGGTCTCGAGCTCCAGGCATGCATCCAGCGCGGCCCGGGCGACCTCGAGCTGCGCTGCGTCGGGCTCGGCGGTCGCGAACCGGTGCTGCAGCTGGTGACCGGGCCAGGCCAGCGACCGGGCGACCGGATGGTCGGCGTTCCGGACCATCCACCCGAAGATCTCGGTGGCCGCGGCCACGCTTCCGAGCGCTGCAGCCACGCGGGCCGGCCCGCGCGCCCGTTCCGGCGCCTTCGCGGCGAGCGCGGCACCGGCAGCAGACGTGAGCAGGAGCGGCCCGACCAGGTGCGACCCGCACCGCTCGTGCTCCTTTCCGCGGCGCTCGCCGTGCTCGTACGTCCCGATCGAGATGTGCTCCGCGCCGTGGTAGGCGGCGAGGTCGGAACCGCGCAGCGCCAGCGTCGCCGGCAGCAGCGACAACGTGCCGCTCACCAGCTCCCGCAGCGCCGGGCCGAGACGCGTCGACTTGCGCAGGCGCTGCGCGACGATCGCGCTGGCGACCATCGAGCCGAGCACCGCCGGACGCTCGAACGGCAGCCGCGCGTCCGGACAGGCGCGGCGAATCCGCGGCAGGAGCGCAAAGGCGTCCAGCAGGCGGATCGGCCCGCGCAGCAGCGGGTTGGTGACCCCGGCGCCGCGAATGCTCTTCTTCCCCGACGTGACGCGGAGCTCGCCCTCCTCCGTCCGGACTGCGACCGCCCACGACGTCGGCCCGTGAACCAGGACGCCGTTCTGCAGCGCCATGCCGCCGAGCCGGATCTTCTCCTGCGAGTCGGGCACGGCTCCCAGGGTACCCCGCCCGAGTGTCCGAGGCGCCGGCACAGGATCGTCACACCCGCGTTTCACACGCGTCACGGTTTCCTCGCTAGGCTCGCCGTGGGGGAGGAGGCCGGGCGAACCGAAGCTGCAGGACGCTCTACAACTGCAGGACGCTCTACAACTGCAGGACGCTCTACAACTGCAGGACGCTACTCGGGAGAGCCGACCGCCCGCGCGACGTGGCGCAGGAACTCGACCCCGAGCTCGAGGTCGTCCACCGGAATCCGCTCGTCGGCCGAGTGGATCAGCCGAGCGGCCAGCTCCGCGCTCATCGTCCGCATCGGAAAGAACCCGTACGCAACGGTCCCGAACGCCTCGCGCAGCCAGTGCGAGTCGGTGAAGCCGGCAACGCAGATCGGCGCGAGACGGGCACCCGGCTCGATCACGTCGACGAACGACTCGATCGCCGACCAGAGCGGCGTTCCCAGCTCGGAGCGGGTGCCGCCCTGGGCGTCGCGCCACTCGACCTCGTAGTCGCCCTCGCCGAGCCACGACCGGACGAGCCCGTCCGCCTCCGCCTCCGTCTGACCGGGCAGAAGCCTGCAGTCGACCGTCACCTCGCACTGCCCCGGGATGACGTTGCGCTTCTGCGACGCCGAGATCATCGTCGGCGCCACCGTCATCCCGAGCAGCGGCTGGACCATCTCCGCCGCCACCGGGTCGATCGAGCGGGCGAGCGCCAACGCATCCTCGACCGGCGGCACGGAGCCGGCCACGGCCTCGAAGAAGCCCGCCGCCTCCGGGATCAGCACCGGCTCCGGCTCGAACGCCCCCAGCCGCTCGACGAAGCGCGCGGCCTTGACCAGCGCGTTGTCGGCGATCGCCGGCATCGAGCCGTGTCCGCTCCGGCCGTGGACGCGCAGGACGAACGGGGAGCTGCGCTTCTCCGCGGCCGAGCAGAGATACAGCACCCGGCCGCCGAGCTCGACGCGGTCACCCGCGCCCTCGTTCACGGCGTAGTCGCACCGCACCGCATCCGGATGCTCCTCGCACAGCCACTCGAGCCCGTAGGTGACGCCCTCGCCCATCTCCTCGTCAGCGGTCGCGGCAAAGATCAGGTCGCCGGCCGGCCGGAAGCCCTCGCGCGCCAGAGCGGCGATCGCGACGGCGCTCGCCGCCACCTGGTCCTTCATGTCGAGCGCACCGCGGCCCCACACGCAGCCGTCGCGCAGTTCGCCCGACCACGGGTCGACGGACCACTCGGCCGGATCCGCGAGCACCGTGTCGGTGTGCGAGAGGAGGAGCAGGCTCGGCCCCTCGCCGCGGCCCGGGATCCTCGCCACGAGATTCGCCCGCTCGGGCACCCGCGCGTACAGCTCGCACTCCACCCCGAACGGCTCCAGGTACGCGCGCAGCAGCTCCGCCGCGGCGGTCTCGTTTCCCGGCGGGTTGACCGTGTCCAGCCGGATCAGCGCCTGGAGGAGCTCGACCGCCTCGTCCCGGAGACTCACCGATGCTCCCCCAGGACGAGCAGATACTCGCGTGTGAGCGACCCGTCGCCGATCAGGGCCAGGAACTCTCCAGCGGCGTCCTCGCGACCGGCGTCGTCGAGCGTCTCGAGCCACGCCTTCAAGGGCGGCACCGAGCTCGAGAGCAGCTGCCAGCACTCGTCGTCCGAGGCTGCGGCGATGGTCGACTCCCCGCGCTCGAACCGGAGCTCGAACTCCGGCAGGAGGCCGCGCACGTACGTCTCGTCTCCCCACTCGATCGACGACAGCCCCTCGTAGTCGGGACGCAGGCGGGAGTTCAGCCGGAACCAGTCGTCGTCGAGCCAGGACGTGACCGCGATCCGCGTATCGGCCCGGCAGACGCGCGTCAACTCGTCCGCAGCGCGCGCGTGATCCGGCGCGAAGATCACGCCGAAGGCAGAGGCGACGACGTCGAAGCTCGCGTCGGCGTACGGAAGCGCCTGCGCATCGCCCTCGTCGTACCGGATCGACAACCCGGCGGCCCCGGCGGCCGCTCGGGCCTTGACGATCTGGTCGGCCGAGAAGTCGACTCCGGTGACGTCGGCGCCGGCGCGGGCGGCGACCAGCGCGACACCGCCGGTGCCGCAGGCGAGATCCAGGAACCGCTCCCCGGGCCGCACCTCGAGCCGCTCGACGATCCCTTCGTGAGCCGGCGCGAACGCCTCGGCGATCCGTTCGTAGCTCGCCCCGCTCCAGGCGTCCGCGGTGGAGCTCAGTCCGCCCCCTCGATCGCGCGGTTGGTCAGCTCGGTCCGCACCTTCCAGAGCTCGGGGTAGAGCTTGCGCTGGACGAGCTTGCCGAGCATCTCGACGGGCGTCCCCTGGGTGCCGACGACGTCGCCGCCGATGATCCGCTCGACGACCATGAAGTGCCGGACGCGCCAGGTGGTCGCCCACTCGTCCAGGTCGGTCAGCGCCTCGGCGAGCTGGTAGAGATCCTCGCGCTCGCGACCCTGCGTGTAGACCTCCGCCAACGACAGCCCCTCCCGCCTTCGCAGCTCGTGGAACGACTGGCCGAGCGCGGGGGCGGCGTGCCGGACACGACTCCACCCCGGCGAGTCGAACCCGCTGCCGTGGCCGAGCACGGGCCTGACCTCCGCGGTGTACTCCCACGGGGACATCAGCTCGAGCATGTCGAGCGCGTGGGTGACCAACCTGAAGCAAAGGACAGCGCGACCCAGCAGGCGCAGCGCCGGCCTGATCTCGCCCTGCTCGAGGTGCGCCGTCGCGACCTCGATCTCCTCGGCGGCGAGCTTCAGCCAGAGCTCCGACGACTGGTGCGTCGCCTGGAAGAGGAGCTCGTCGTGGTGTGCACGCTCCTCCGGAGGCTTCTGGAGCGCGAGCAGCTCGTCGGTGCGCAGGTACCGCTCGTAGTCGCTCGCACCCTGGCCCGGCAGGATCGGCTCGAACTCGTCCGCGAGCCCCGTCTGCTCCTGCCTGGACACCCGCTGAGCATACTTCGAGGCGTGTCCGACCTGTTCGCACACGCCGCGTCGGAACGGGCCCGGGACAACGCGCCGCTGGCGATGCGGCTGCGGCCGGCCTCGCTCGACGAGTTCGTCGGCCAGGAGCACGTGCTCGGGCAGGGCACAGCGCTCCGTCGCGCGATCGAGGAGGACCGCGTCGGCTCCGCGATCTTCTTCGGCCCGCCCGGGAGCGGCAAGACCACCCTCGCCCGGATCGTCGCCGCGACCACCGGCGCCGAGTTCGAGGAGCTCTCCGCCGTCTCCGCCTCGGTCGCAGACGTTCGCGGCGTGCTGGCCCGGGCGCGGGAGCGGTTGGGCGCGCACGGCAGTCGCACGATCCTGTTCCTGGACGAGATCCACCGGTTCAACAAGGCGCAGCAGGACGCGCTCCTGCCCGCGGTCGAGGAGGGGCTGGTCACCCTGATCGGCGCGACGACGGAGAATCCGTACTTCGAGGTCAACTCGGCGCTGCTGAGCCGCGTCCAGCTGTACGAGCTTGCTCCGCTCGAGCTCTCCGATCTCGAGCGGGTGATCGTCCGTGGTGAAGCGGCGCTCGGCATCGCCCTGGCCGGCGATCTCCGGACGCTCGTCGCCCGCCGCGCCGGCGGCGACGCGCGGAACGCCCTGAACATCCTCGAGGCAGCGGCCGCTGCAGCCGGGGACACGCCCGTGTCGGAGGAGAACGTCGAGGACGCAGCCCGCAAACGGCCGCTGCTCTACGACAAGGGCGGCGACGCCCACTACGACTTCACCTCGGCGTTCATCAAGTCGATGCGCGGCTCCGATCCCGACGCCGCGGTCTACTACCTGGCCGCGATGCTCGAGGGTGGCGAGGACGCGAGGTTCATCGCGCGGCGGATGGTCATCCTCGCCTCGGAGGACGTCGGCAACGCCGACCCGCAGGCGCTCGTCGTCGCCGTCGCCGCCGCCCACGCGGTCGAGCACGTCGGGCTCCCGGAGGCGCAGCTCAACCTGGCGCAGGCAGCGATCTACCTGGCGCTCGCTCCCAAGTCGAACGCCGTCACCGTCGCGCTCGGCGAGGCGCGTCGGGACGTCCGCGAAGCCGGGAACGTCCGTCCGCCCAGGGAGCTCCGCGACGCGCACTACGCAGGCGCGAAGAAGCTCGGCCACGGCCAGGGCTACATCTACCCGCACGACGACCCTGCGGGATTCGACGTCGACCACCTGCCCGACGAGCTGAAGGGACGGACGTACTACCGACCGTGAGAGCGATCGCCGTCATCGTGCTCGCTCTCGCCCTGGTCGGGGCGGCGTCGGCGGCGGTTCCGTCACCGCCGGCCGGGAAGCTCTACCACGGCGTCTACCCGGGCGGGATCACCGGCGAGGAGGACGACATCGCCCCGGCCGACCTCTCCTCCTACGAGTCGACGGTGCACAAGACGGCAGCCTGGGTGTACTTCTCGGACAACTGGTACCGAAGCCGCGCGTTCCCGCTCGCGACCGCGACCTGGATCCGCGACGCCGGCAGCGTCCCGTTCATCCGGCTGATGCTGCTGGACAGCGCCGCCCGCAAGCCGAACAAGCGCTTCACGCTCGCACACGTCCTGCGCGGCGACTTCGACGCAGACTTCCGTGCGTGGGGCCGGGCCGCGCACGCCTTCGGGACGCCGCTGATCGTCGAGTTCGGCACCGAGGTGAACGGCTCCTGGTTCCCGTGGAACGGAAGATGGAACGGCGGCAAGAAGGGGCCGGCCCGGTTCCGCGACGCGTATCGCCACATCGTCGACCTGATCCGCGGCGAGGACGCGACGAACGTCACCTGGGTCTTCCACGTCAACGGCGACGACGATCCCGACCGGCCGTGGAACCGGTTCGAGAACTATTACCCCGGAGACGCCTACGTCGACTGGGTCGCGGTCAGCGCCTACGGCGCCCAGGAGCCGACCGAGAAATGGTGCGGCTCGTTCCGCGAATCGATGGACGCGGCCTATCCGCGGCTGGTCGCGATGGCGCCTACGAAGCCGCTGATCGTCGCCGAGCTCGGCGTCGCCTCGCACAACAAGCTCTGCGACCAGGCCGACTGGGCCTCCGCGGCGCTGACCGACCTGACCTCACTGCGCTGGCCGAGGGTGATCGGCTTCTCGTGGTGGAACGAGCAGTGGGAGAACGACAACAAGCCGGCACACGACACGGACATGCGCGTGCAGGACAACCCGCGGCTCGCGGACGCCTTCCGGACGCTCGTCGGGGCGAACCCGAACGTGCTCGGGCGGCTGCGGCCGTGACGCTGAACGCGTACGAATGGGGCGAGCCCGGCAGGCCGACGGTCGTCTGCCTGCACGGTGTCAGCTCCTACGGCGGCCGGTTCGACGGCCTCGCCGAACCGCTCGCCGACCGCCACCACGTCATCGGCCTCGACCTGCTCGGGCACGGCCACTCTCCCTGGCAGCCGCCCTGGGACGTCGACGCCCACCTGGACGCGATCCTGGCGAGCGTTTCCGAGGGGCCGGCGACGTGGATCGGGCACAGCTTCGGCGGGCGGCTCGCTGCCGAGCTCGCCGCCCGGGAGCCCGACCGGGTCGAACGCGTCGTTCTGCTCGATCCCGCGTTGCACGTGCTCCCGCAGGTCGCGCTCGACCTGGCGGAGATGGAGCGAGCGGACGTCTCGTACGCGACGGTCGAGGAGGCAGCCCAGGTGCGCTACGACAACGGCCGCGTCCTGCTCGCGCCGCGCGAGCTGGTGATCGAGTCCGATCGCAATCACATGGAGCCAGGCCCCGACGGCCGCCTCCGCTACCGCTACTGCAAGAGCGCGGTGATCGCGGCCTGGAGCGTGATGGCGAGCCCACCGCCGCCGCCCGCCGAGGTGCCGACGCTGTTCGTGATCGGCGCAGACTCGTGGCTCACCGTTCCGGACGAGATCGAGAAGTACCAGGCGGCGCTTGGTGACCTCGTCGAGGTCGTCACCGTCCCCGGCGGCCACACGGTCTACTGGGACGCGCTGAAGGAGACGCGCGCCGCGATCGAGTCCTTCCTCGGTTAGAGAATTCGGGCGCCGAGCGCGGAGGCGACCAGCTCGACCGCGAGCCTCGCCGTCTCGTTCTCGCGATCGAGGATCGGGTTGACCTCGACGACCTCGAGCGAGCTGACCAGGCCCGACTCGGCGACCAGCTCCATCGCCAGATGGGCCTCGCGGTAGGAGAGCCCACCGCGCACCGGCGTCCCCACGCCGGGCGCGACGTCCGGATCGAGCGCGTCCATGTCCAGGCTGACGTGGACGAAACCGGGGCCGTCGATCTTCGCGAGCGACTCGGTGATCGCGTGCTCGATCCCGAGCCGGTCGATGTCGCTCATCGTGAACACCGTTGCGTCCAGGTCGAGGAGAAGGCCACGCTCGCCGTCGTCGAGCGAGCGCACGCCGACGAGCGCGACCCGGCTCGGGTCGACCGAGGGGATCGGAACGTCGGAGCCGCCGAACGCCGGCCCGGCGAGCCCCATCGCCGCTGCCAGCACCATCCCGTGGACGTTGCCGCTCGGGCTCGTCTCGGGGCGGTTCAGGTCGCCGTGGGCATCGATCCAGAGCACGCCGCCCGGGCCGTCGCCGTCGACGAGCCCGCCGAGGGTGCCGAGCGCCACCGAGTGGTCGCCGCCGAGGACGAGCGGCATCCTCCCCTCGTCCCTCGCACCCGTGACCCGTTCGGCCACCCGTCCACAGGCGATCAGGATCTCGCGCAGGTAGCGCGTCCGCGTGTCGCCCACGGGCGCTGCCTCCGCCACCGCCGTCTGCACGTTCCCCAGGTCGACGCATTCGCGCCCGAGCTCGCGGATCCGCGCCGCCAGCCCGGCGTACCTGATCGCCGACGGGCCCATGTCCACGCCCCGCCGGCCAGCTCCGAGATCGAGGGCTGCGCCGATGACGGCGATCGGTTGAAGCGTTTGTCGCGTTTCCACGTAGGGCAAACTAAAGGAGAGTGAACGCTGCGGCGGACTTCGGAACGATCCGCGTACTGCTCGCGGACGACGACAAGCGGTACGCCGCGGCTTTGCGCGTGCTCATCGAGGAGCAGCCCGAGCTGACCGTCGTCGCCCTCGCTTACGACGGGGTCGAGACGATCGACCTGGCCGACGAGCTGAGCCCCGACGCCGTCGTCGTCGACCTGCACATGCCGAACATGGACGGCGTCACCGCGATCCGCAAGCTGCGCGAGGCGCATCCGCTCATCTGTCTGATCGCCCTCACGGGGGACGAGAGCCCGGCAATCCACGACGAGGCCACGAACGCCGGCGCCGACGACGTCCTGGTGAAGGGCCAGATGCTCGAAGCTCTGGTCGAGCGCCTGAAGAAGGCTCGCGACCGCGAGTCACGCTGAGCAGCGCCGGTCGAACTCGCGCACGTTCCCCAGGATCTCGAGCAGGCAGTCCCTGAAGCGCTGCCGGTCGTCCTCCTTCCCACCGACCGGGTCGAGCCATCCCTGCACAGGGACGATCGCCTGCGCAACGGAGCGAGCCGAGTCGACGACGTCCGGCAGCAGGTTGAGCAGCTCGGCGGAGTCGGGATCCTCGACCAGGGTCGGTCCCCAGCGGATGATCGCCTCTTCGAGCATCGAGGCACTCCGCCGCGTTTCCTCCGCAAAGAGTCGCGCCCGCGCCTCATCGGCTCGAAGCCAGCTCCCGAGCTCGTCGGCATGCACGGAGACCGCCTCCTCGTAGTCGACGGCGTCACCGGACGCTGCACGGCCGAACTCGTCGACGGCCCGTTGGATGATCTCGGCGGGTCGATGTGCAAGTGCGGAGAGCGCCCGAATGCCCAGCGAGGTGACGTCGCTCCAGCGGCGAGCCTCTCTGCGACCGATGATCTCGTCGATGACGAGGTAGACCCCGACGAGGAGAACGGCCTCCGTGATGAAGGTCGAGATGAGTGCGTGGTCGCGGGTGAATTCGCTGAACCCCTCGGACGTCAGCTCGGCGATCGTCAACGCGATCACAGCCGCGATCACGACCAGCGCGAGCCGCACCGTCAGACGACTCAGGCCGGGCCGCCGCCACTGCACGCCCCGATCGTATGACGGCAGCGGTCCGTGAGCGGTGAGGGCGCTTGACGCCTGTGGCTGAGCCGTTAGGCTCCCGTCGCAGAGGACGTCCGCGGCACGGCAGCACCGGCCCGGACGTCCTTTCCTTAGCTCGTCGCTCGGTCGCGGCTCGCGGAGAAACCGGCTGTCGCTTGGCTACACAGGCGGCCGCGAAGCGAGGTAGCTCGATCGGTAGAGCACCGCTTCTCCGGTGCTCGCCCGCTCGGTCGCGGGCGAGCGGAGAGCTACCACAGCTTGGCTAGACTGGCGGCCGCGCGGCGAGGTAGCTCAGTCGGTAGAGCACACGGCTGAAAACCGTGGTGTCGCCGGTTCGATTCCGGCCCTCGCCATTGCCGACATCCGCCGCCGCGACCGGCATGGCGGGCGCGGCACACAACGGACAACTGTGAGCCCATCGCTGGAAAGTCGTCATGGTCGCGCCGCAGGCGCGGCCGGACTTTCCGGCGTTAATCCGCAAAGCGGATCGTCAGCCGCTGGCCCGCGCGTAGGCCGAACATCTCCGCGGCGTTGCCGCCGGTGATCGCGACCGCGATGTTCCCGTACGAGTCCTCGTAGAGGATGATGTCGCCGGCTCGTGCGTCGGCGAATGCCCGGGCTGCGATCGCGTAGTAGCGGTCGACGCCGAGGTCGAGCTCGACACGGCGGCCGGGGACGACGCCGGCACGCTCCAGGTCGGCCCCCGACAGGTTGAGCTGGACGTTCCCGTAACGGTCGACGTACAGGACGGTCGCGCCGATCCTCGAGCCGCCGATGTCGGGCTCGGGCAGCTCGAGGCGGACGAGCGACTCCGGCTCGACCGCGGGACCGAGCTCGGCCGGGTCGAGGCCGCCCGCCAGATATGCCGCGGCCGGGGCGAAGACGTCGCGGCCGTGGAACGTCCGCGAGACCGGATCGAGCATGAACCGCGGATCGCTCAGCTGCCAGGCGGCCGCGACACCCCCCTGCTCGTCGGCGGCGGGAACGAGCAGCCCGTTGTCGGGGCCGACGTAGATCCGCCCGGATGCGTCTCGAACGGCGAGCGCCCGCCGGTCGCTCCCGACTCCCGGATCGACGACGGCGAGGTGCACGCCATCCGGCATGTACGGGATCGTGTTCGCGAGGACCAGCGCCCCCTGGAGCACTGCCTGCGGCTCGATCCCGTGCGTGATGTCGATGATCGTCGCGTCCGGCGCGATCCTGGCGATCACGCCGTGGCAGGTTCCGACGAAGTCGTCCCGCAGCCCGAAATCGGACAGGAACGTGATCACCACGGCCGCAGGCTACTCGGCCGCGGCGACGGCGGCGACCAGCCCGTCGACATCCGCCGTCGTCGCCTCGGCGGCCACCCGCAACCCGGCCGACCGCGCGACCGACGTGGTCTCGGGGCCGATCGACACGATCGGGAGATCCGGGTTGGCGGCCGCGAGCGCCCGCGCCGCCGACGGCGAGGCGACGACGGCGAGATCGCCCTCGACCTCGGCCGGAACCGGCTTCGTCCGGTAGAGGACGACCACGTCCGCGGCCAGCTCGTCGGCGAGCAACGGCCGCGCTCCCTCGGCGCCGGCGAACAGCACCCGGCCGGCCGGCCGCGGCAATTCGGCGAGCAAACCTTCCTGCGTCGACACCGCAGGCACCAGGTCGACCTCGCCCCACGCCTCCGCCGTCGTCCGCCCGATCGCCGCCACCCGGGCCGGGCGCCCGCGTGCGCGGCGGCGCAGCTCGCGTGCGCCGGTCGCGCTCGTGAGGACGAGCCAGTCGTACGCGTCGAGGTCGACCGGCCCCGCCTCCACCACCTCGATCTCGACCAGCGGCCGGACCACGACCTCATGGCCGAGCGCGCGCAGCCGGCGGGCGAGCTCCTCGTTCCGTCCCTCGGGCCGGGTCAGGACGATCGTGCGGCCAGCCGTACGAGCTCCTCTCCGAGAGCGACCGGGTCGTCGCCCGACCGCCGCTCGACCCAGCGGCCGTCCTCGTCGGCGATCAGGGCGACCAGGGTCGATCCGTCGTGGTGCGCGGCGACCGGTGCCAGGCACCCGCCGCCGACAGCGGCGACGCAGGCACGCTCGGCGGCCACCCGCCTGCGCGTCTCGGGGTCGTCGGCCGCCTCGACCAGCGCCTCCTCGCCGGCGCGGACTTGCACCGCCAGAGCGCCCTGACCCGCCTCGGGCAGCAGCTCGGCCGGCTCGAACCGGAGACCGATCTCGCCCGCAAGGCCGAGGCGGTCGAGCCCGCAGGCGGCGAGCACGACCGCGTCGAGCCCCCGCTCCACGCGCTTGCGCAGCCGGGTGTCGATGTTCCCGCGCAGCGGCTCGATCGACAGGGTGGGCTCGAGCGCGAGCAGCTGGGCCCGGCGCCGCGCAGAAGCCGTGCCGACGCGCATCCCCGGGTGGAGCCCGGCCGCGCCGCAGAGCGCGTCGCGCGGATCCTCCCGGGGCAGGTACGCGCCGACCGCGAGTCCCGCCGTATCCGTCGAGGTCATGTCCTTGGCGGAGTGGACGGCGGCGTCGATCCGGCCACCGAGCAGGGCCTCCTCGAGCTCCTTGACGAAGACGCCCCGGTCACCGATCTCGCCGAACGGGCTACGGCGGTCGCGGTCGCCGGCGGTCGTGATCGGCACCAGCGCGATCTCCCGGCCCGGGGCACGAAGCTGCTCGGCGGCGAGCGCCGCCTGCGTCAGCGCGAGCCGGCTGCCGCGGGACCCCAGCCGGAGAAGGGTCACTCCTCGTCGCCGAGATCGAACAGGTGCCGGACCGCCTGGGCGTAGCCACCGCCGTCCGCGCCGGCGGCCGCCTCCTTCAGGCGCACCGTCGGCGGATGGAGCAGCTTGTTGACGATCTGCGCCGTGATCGACTCGACCGCCTCCTCCTGCGACTCGGACAGACCGAGGCGGCCACGGACGCGCGCCAGCTCGCCCGTGCGGACCTCCTCCGCCCACGCACGCAGCGAGGCGATCGCGGGAACGACCTCGCGGGACGCCTGCCACTCGCGGAAGCCTTCGGTCTCCTCGGCGACGATCGCCTCGGCCCGCGCCGCCTCCCGGCGGCGGCCGGCGAGGCTGGAGGCGACCACCGACTCGAGGTCGTCGACGTCGTAGAGGTAGCAGGTGTCGAGCTCGTGAATCGCCGGGTCGAGGTCGCGCGGGACGGCCAGGTCGATCAGGAACAGCGGACGCCCCTTGCGTCCGTGGAGGGCAGCCTCGACCTCGTCGTGGCGGAGCACCCAGCCGGGCGCGCCGGTCGAGGAGACGACCACGTCGACCTCGCCGAGCACGGCCGGTACGCGATCGAGCCCGGTCCCTTCGCCGCCGAAAGCAGACGCGAGGTCGGCCGCGCGCTGCGGCGACCGGTTGGCGACGAACGCGATCGACGCACCACGCGCGGCGAGGCTGCGGGCGGCGAGCTCGGCCACGTGGCCGGCGCCGACGAGCAGGACCCGGCACTCGTCGAGCCGGCCGAACACCTGCCGGGCCAGGGCGGCGGCGGCCGACGACACCGATGCCGGGCTCTCGGCGATCGCCGTCTCCGCGCGCACCTTCTTTCCCGCGTGCAGCGCCTGACGGAAGAGCCGGTCGAGCACGGGGCCGGTTGCCCCCGCGTCGAATGCGCTCCGGACCTGGCCGAGAATCTCCCCTTCGCCCGGCACGAGCGAGTCGAGGCCGGCGGCCACGCGAAAGAGGTGCAGAGCTGCGGCCTCGTCGGCGAGCCGGTAGACGACCGCGCGGAGCTCGTCGCCGGCAAGGCCGCTGATCGACTCGAGCACGGCCAGCGCCCGCCGGTCCGCGTCCTCGCCGACGACATACAGCTCCGTCCGGTTGCAGGTCGAGAGGCAGACGGCCTCGCCCTGCTCGGCGAGCGTCGCCGCGAGCTCGCCCGCCTGCGGCAGCGGCACGAATGCACGCTCGCGGACGGCGACAGGTGTGCCGCGGTGGGAGAGGCCCACGAGGGTCAGCGTCATGAGAAGTGGCCCACCTGGAGCCCGAGTCTGGCGACGACCACGAACGCGAAGCCCACCAGCGCCAGGTAGGCGGCCCGTCGGCCGTGCCAGCCGGCCTCGTAGCGGAGGACGAGATAGCTGCCGTAGACCGCCCAGGTTCCGAACGTGACCGCCATCAGCGCGTCGACCGAGGCGCCCTGGTCACGCAGGCGGACGAGCCCGGCGACGATCCCGGCGGTCAGCGCGGGCAGCGCGACCGCGATCGTGCGGCTGGTCAGCGTCTCGAGCGTGAGCAGCGACGGTGCGCGGCCGAGCAGCGCCGCCGGCCGCCGGCTCTTCAGACGGCGCTCCTGCCACAGGTACAGCCCCGACAGGGCGGCGGCAAGGGTGAACGCGGCGAACGCGAACGAGAGCAGACCGACGTGGACGATCAGGAACGTGGTCGAGTAGCCGCTCGTCCCGCCCTCGCCGATGCCGCCTCCGAGTCGCGCGAGCACGAGCAGCCCGGCGGCCACCGGCATCACGGCCAGGCCGAGCAGGCGATAGCGCGTCCGACAGCCCCAGACGAGGTACACGCTGACGACGAGCCAGACGAACAGGTTCAGCGACCCCGCCCACGTCGACCAGGGGAACCCGTCGGCGCGCGCGGCCTCCTCGACGAGCAGCGCGGTCTGGAGCAGCCACCCGAGCCGGACGCCCCAGGTCGCGGCCCGGCCCGCCGGCCCCGGCCGCCGCGCGTCCACGGCATAGGCGATCGCCGCGCCCGCGTACGCGAGGAAGGCGAAGCCGAAGAGGTACTCAGCCATCGGCCCGCTTCCGCGCCAGGTCGGTCAGCTCCCCCACCTGGCGCTCGAGCCGCGCCAGCTTCAGCGCCATGATCAGGAAGTAGACGAGCACGAACGCGAACACCACCAGATACGCAGCCGCAACGTACTTCTCCTCGGTGCTCACGCCAGGAGCTCCCGCAGCTCCTTCAGCCGGGCGTCCAGCCGTTTGCCGGCGAGCTCGAACTGGTAGAGCGCCGCGAACAGCGCCAGCATCGCGGCCAGACAGACGCAGAAGGTCAAGAACTGCGAGCCGGCCATCTGCGGCCCGTGCCGGTTGAACGCAACCGGATGGATGTACTGGTTCGCCAGCCGGATCGCGAGGAAGCTGATCGGGATCAGGACGACGCCGAACAGCGAGTAGACGGCGCACAGGTTGGCCCGCTGCGGCCCCGGCTCGACCGAGTAGCGGAGCATGAAGTAGGCCGAGTAGAACAGGAAGAGCACGAGGAACAGCACGAGCTGGCGCTCGCTCCAGAGCCACCAGTGCCCCCAGCGGAACTTCGCCCACAACGAGCCGGTCAGCAGCGTCATCGCACCGAAGATCACGCCGAGGTGGATGGCCACGTAGCTCTCCAGGTCGGCGCCGGGCTTCCCCTTCCACAGGTGGACGAGCCCCTTCCACGCGCCCCATCCGAAGCACGCGTAGGCGGTCAGCGCGATCGGGACGTGGAAGTAGAAGATCTTCTGGTTGAGGCCGTCGTCGTCGACCGGCGCGTAGAAGAAGACCAGCGCGATCGCCGTCGGCACCAGCACGGCGGCGAGCGTCGCTGACAGCGCGAGCTGGTTATTCCGTAACGACGTACTCAAAGGAGGCCCAGGAGATGATCGCAAAGACCGCGTCGTAGAGCGCGAGAAACCCCAGGTAACGAGCGGGTTCGTCCGCCACGCTCGCCCCCACGCCGCCGACGACGATCGGGATCGCCAGCGGCAAGAAGAGCAGCGGCAGGAGCAGCTCGCGGGCCCGCCCGGCGACCGCCATCGCCGCGAGCACGGTACCGACGGCGCAGATGCCGAGGTTGGCCAGCGCCACACCGGCGATGGTCGCGCCGTCGATCCCGGAGAAGAAGAGGGCGAAGGCCGGGAGCGCGACCAGCTCGGCGACGACGAGGAAGCCGAGCATCGAGACCGTCTTCGCCAGCCAGATCGCGCTGCGGTCGCACGGAGCGAGCAGCAGCCCGTCGAGCAACCGCTGTTCCCGCTCCGCGACGAAAGCACGGGTCAGGCCGAGCAGCGCGGTGAAGATGATCGCCACCCAGAGCAGCCCTTTCGCAGCGAGGTCGGAGCTGCCGGAGGGCAGGGCGAAGTGGAAGACGACGAGCGCGGAGACGACGAAGAGCAGCATCGACGGGACGACGCTGCGCACCCGCAGCTCGAGTCGTAGGTCCTTGCGCGCCAGCGTGGCGACGTCGGCGAGGTACGTGCTCATCCGAACGCCAGCCTCTGGGTCGCCAGCGGCTCGAGCCGCGCCGGGTCGTGGGTCGAGACGACGAAGGTCGCGGCCGGCCGGAGCTCGGCCAGCTCACGGTCGAGCAGCCCGGCGCCCTCCTCGTCGAGCGCGCTGAACGGCTCGTCCAGCACGAGCAGCTCGGGGTCGTGCAGCAGCGTCCGGCAGAGCGCGAGCCGCTGGAGCATCCCCCGCGAGAACGAGTCGGCGCGCTCGTTCCGCGCGTCCCAGAGCCCGAAGCGCTCGAGCAGCATCCCGATCCGCTCGCGGCGCTCGGGCACGCGGTAGAGCCGGCCGTAGAGGTCGAGATTCTCGAGGGCGGTCAGCTCCCGGTAGACGAGCGGCTCATGGCCGAGAAAGCCGATCCCCTCGCGCGGCGCGTCGACGTCGAGCTCGCCCGCGGTGGGGACGAGCAGCCCCGCAATCAGCCGCAGCAGCGTCGTCTTGCCGGAGCCGTTCGGGCCGGTGAGCAGCAGGAAGGAGCCGCGTCCGACGTCGAGGTCGAGGTCGCGGATCACGTGCTTCGCGCCGAACGTCCGGCCGAGCTTGCGCGCCGCGATCACTGGACGAGGACGTCCGCAAGGACGAAGCCGAAGAAGGTGACGCTGATCACGCCGTTCATGGTGAAGAAGGCAGCGTCGAGGCGGCGCGTGTCGCCCGGGCGAACGAGCGAATGCTCATAGGAGAGGAGCCCCGCGACGACCGCGATCCCGATCCAGTAGAGGAGCCCGGCGTCGAGGCCGGCGCCGGCCGCGGCGAGCAGCCAAACGGTGAGCAGGTGCAACACCCGCGCGCCGCGAAACACCCCGCGCTCGCCCCACCGGGTCGCCCACGAGTGCAGGCCCTGCGCGCGGTCGATCTCGACGTCGAAGAGCGAGTAGAAGAGGTCGAAGCCCGCCACCCAGCACGCGACGGCGCCGCCGAGCGCCCAGGCCTGCCAGGGCAGGTCGCCGCGGATCGCGATCCACGCTCCCATCGGCGCGAGCCCGTCGACCGCGCCGAGCCACAAGTGCGCGAGCCAGGTGACCCGCTTGAGGTACGGGTAGACGACGAAGCCGGCCACGGGGATCGGCCAGAGCCAGCGGCAGATCGGGTCGAGCTGCCAGACCGCAACCAGGAAGACCGCCAGCGAGGCGAGGCAGAAGAGCAGCACCTGAGCGCGGGTGAGCCGACCGGCGGGAAGGTCGCGACCCGCCGTGCGCGGGTTGCGCGCGTCGATCTCGGCGTCGATCAGCCGGTTGAGCGCCATCGCCAGCGACCGCGCCCCGACCATCGCGATCGTGATCCAGACGAGGTCGTGCGCACTGGGAACGGCGTCGACGGCCAGGAACGCGCCGACGTAGGCGAACGGCAGCGCGAAGACGGTGTGCTCGATCTTGACGAGCGAGGCGAACCGCCGCGGGTAGGCGGCCACGGCGCTCACGTCTGTACGTGTCCCGACTGCGTCTGGCCGGCGAGCAGCTGGAGTGCGTGGGCGAGCGCGGGCTGCAGCACGGCGAAGCCGTCGCGACAACCGCCCGGCGAGCCGGGGAGGTTGACGACCAGGGTCGAGCCACGCACGCCGGCGATCCCCCGCGAGAGCAGCCCGTGCGGCGTCTTCGCGATCGAGTCGGCGCGGAGGGCCTCGGCGATCCCGGGCGCGACCCGGTCGAGCACCTGCATCGTCGCCTCCGGAGTGACGTCGCGCGGCCCGAGGCCAGTGCCACCGGTCGTGAGCACGAGCTGAACGTTGTCGGACATGGCAACGATCTCGGCGGCGATCGCGTCTCGCTCGTCCGGGACCACGCGGCGCTCGACCTCGAACCCCTCCGCGGACAGGAGCTCGCCGAGTACGTCACCGCTGCGGTCCTCGCGCGCGCCCTCGGAGACACCGTCCGAGACGGTAAGCACCGCGGCCCTCACACCGGGTCTTTCGTCTTCTCGACCAGCCGCACGCCGTCGACGACCATCTCCTTGTCGATCGCCTTGGCCATGTCGTAGACGGTCAGCGCGGCGACCGAGACGGCGGTCAGCGCCTCCATCTCGACCCCCGTCTGCGCTGTGGTCTCGGCCGAGGCCGTGATCTCCACGCCGGCGTCGCCCACCTCGAGCGAGACGTCGACGTGCGACAGGGGTAGCGGGTGGCAGAGCGGAATCAGCTCCGCGGTGCGCTTCGCCGCCATCACGCCGGCGAGCTGTGCGGTGACGAGCGCGTCGCCCTTGGGCAGCTCGCGCAGGCGGCGGGCGGTCTCGGGCGCCATGTGCACCCTCGCCGTGGCGACCGCACGGCGCCTGGACAGCGGCTTGCCGCCGACGTCGACCATGCGAACGTCGCCGGCCTCGTCGACGTGCGAAAGGTCGCCCATTGCCAGGGCGATCGTAGCTAGGAGACTGTCCCAGGAGGGGACTGTCCCCACAGAAACGGTGACGTTGCCACTCGGCGGGGTCAGACCCCTTCGGGGTCAGACCCTTAAGGCCGAGACCCGGTCGAGGTCGGCGAGCTGGAGGTCGAGCCACTCCGTCAGGTCGTGCTCGCGGACGTGCGCGCGGATCGCCTCCGCCCGCGAGCGGCGCTCCTCGTCCGGAAGCGAGAGCGCCTCGTGCAACGCCTGCGCCTGGCCGGCGACGTCGAAGGGATCGACGGCGACCACCCACGGCGCCAGCTCCTCGTATGCGCCCGCGTTCCTGGAGAGGACGATCACGCCGTCCCTGTCGTTGACGAGCGGCGCCTCCTTCGCGACCAGGTTGAGCCCGTCGAAGACCGCGTTCACGAGCAGCACGTCGTACTGCGTGTACGCCGCGACGGAGCGCGGGAAGTCGTCCTGCACCTCCAGCACCACCGGCTCCCAGCCGTCGCGGGCGAACCGCTCGTTGACCTCGCGGGCCGCAGCTCCGATCTCGTCCAGGTACGCCGCGTATTGCGGAACGTCCTGCCGTGAGGGATCGAGCATCGCCAGCATCCCCACCCGGCCGTGCGCCTCCGGGTGGTCGGCGAGGTACGTCTCGAAGGCCTGGAAGCCACGGACGATGTTCTTGGACGGATCGGTGCGGTCGACCCTGACGATCATCCGCTCCTTCCGGCCTCGCTCCAGGTCGCGGGCCTCGGCGAGCACGTCGTCGCGCCCTGCGAGCTCGTGGAACTCGGCGGTGTCGACCGAGATCGGGTGCGCCGTGACGATCGCGGTACGCCCTCCATGCTCGACGGTTCCCGCCTCGGCGTCGACGTCGGCCCCGGGGATCGCCTCTGCCGAGGCGAGGAAGTTCTCCCGCCAGCGGCGCGTGTGGAGGCCGACGACGTCGTTGGCCAGCAGCCCCTCGTGGATCGCGCGAGCCGCCTCCTCCGGGAGCACGGTCCAGCCCGTCTGGTCGGGCCAGGGGATGTGCACGAAGTGCGCGAGCCGCGCCTCCGGGTACTCCGCGCGGACGAGCGGCGGCGCAACGTAGAGGTGGTAGTCGTGGAACCAGACCGCACGCTCGGCGTCCTCCGCGAGCTCCTCGATGACCGCCCGGGCGATCCCCTCGTTGACGCGACGGTAGCTCTCCCAGGCGTCCTCGAGCCGAACGTCCCCGACGAGATCCCACAGCTCGTGCTGCAGGAACCACAGCGCCGGGTTGGCGAACTGGTTGTAGAAGCGGTCGAAGTCGCCGGGGTCGTGGGTGACCAGCCTGAGCCGGTACGGCGAGCCGTCACGACCGGTCTCGTCGAAGGCGCCGTCGGCCTCTGCGGCGACGGCGTGATCCTCCTCCGTCATCGCGTTGGCGATCCAGGTGATCTCGTGGCGCGACACGAGCGGGCCGAGGGCCGTGACGAGGCCGCCGCCGCCCCGGCGCGCCGTCCGGCCTTCGGCATCCCGCCCGTAGGTGACGGGAGCGCGGTTGGAGACGACGATCAACCGGCGGCGGTCCGCCGCCATCAGCGGCCGCTGTCCGGATTCCGCGGCCGGTTCGCGAGCGTCACTTGCACGGTCTGCCGCGCGCCGTCGCGGATGATCGTCACCGGCACCGTCTGCCCGGGGCGAAGGCGTTCGGTCACGGCCCGCACGACGTCGGAGGCGCTCCTGACCGGGCTGCCGCCGATCGAGACGACCACGTCGCCGCCGTAGGTGAACGCCGAGCCGTTGAAATCGCGTTGCTGGGAGCCTCCGCGCAGGCCCGCATGCGCCCCCGGACTGCCGGGCCGCACCGACGTGATCACCGCGCCGGAGCGCACGGGATAGCCGTACCGCCTCGCGATGCCGGGTGTGAGGTCCTCCGAGGTGATGCCGACGTACGCGTAGGCGACCTTCCCGGTCGCGACCAGCTCCTCCATCGACCGGCGCGCGGCGTTGATCGGCACGGCGAAGCCGACCCCCTCCGCGCTGCCGTTGTCGCTCCGGATCTGGGCGTTGATCCCGATCACCCGCCCGGCGGCGTCGAACAGCGGCCCACCGGAGTTGCCGTGATTGATCGGCGCGTCCACCTGGATCGCGTCGACCAGATTGTACTGCGAGGTCAGAGACTCGATCGAGCGCTGGGTCGCCGAGACGACGCCGACCGTGAGCGAGTTCTCGTTCCCGAACGGACTGCCGATCGCCGCGACCGGCTCGCCGACGACGACCCGGCTCGAGTCGCCGAGCGGCAGCGGAGTCAGCTCGTGCGCCTTCGGGTCGACCCGGAGAACGCCGACGTCGTCGAACACGTCCCAGCCCACGATCGTGGCCTTGACCCGGTCGCGATCCTGAAACTCGACGAAGACGTCACCGGCCGGCGTGACGGTCCCGCCACCGGCGCCGGCCGTGGTGATCACGTGCGAGTTGGTCAGGATCAGCCCGCCGGAAGAGACGACGAAGCCGGATCCCTGCGAAGCGCTCGTCCCGTTGCCGGTACCGAAGACGGAATAGAGCGTGACCACGCCGGGAGAGCGACGCGCGTAGACGCGGGCCGGATCGAAGGCGCCGGCGAGCGCCGGCCGGACAGGCGCCGCGGCCGCCTGGGCGGGGGCTGCCTCCTGGAGGACGACGGTCTTCTTCTCGTCGTTGATCCACCCGGCCGCCCAGGCGACGAGCAGGACGAGAGCTCCGCCGACGACGGCACAAACGAGGGCAACGATGATGTGGACACGATGTTGCACTTTCGTCACTGTAACCGGAGCGTCTGTTGACTAATCTGGCGACTGATGGCGAGCCGGAACGAGCAGATTGCCTGGGCGGCCGGGCTGTTCGAGGGCGAGGGGTGCATAACCATGATCGGCAACCGTCTGACGATTGCATTGGTGAATACCGACGAAGAGGTCATCAGACGGTTCGATTGGGTCATGGGGTTCGGCACTCTCTGCGGGCCCCTACACGAGAGCCGACAAAGATGGCTACAAGCGCAATCCCTTCTTCCGTTGGGTTGCATCCACATACGACGCGCTCGATGGAATACAGCTCCTATCGCCCTGGCTGTCGCAACGCCGCCTCAACCGGGCCCTCGAACTGACGGGCGTGAGTTTTCCGACAACGTTTCAGGATCCGGGCGGGCGCAGTGTTTCCACGTGACGTTTCTGGACAGGCACGTGTTCGGCGGCCATGGAGTGCGGAAGTCGCAATCTGAACGCCGTCCGTCCCGCCGCAGCCTCCAGTTCCAACGTGCCGCCCATCGCCAACGCTAGTTCACGGGCGATCGCCAGCCCGAGACCGCTTCCCGACGCGCGCGGCCCGTCACCGCGGTAGAACCGCTCGAACACCTGGTCGGCATCCGACGGCGGAATGCCGGGGCCGTCGTCCTCCACTTCCAGCAGGCCGTCGCGGACTCGCACCCGCACACGCGTGTCCTCCGGCGTGTGCACGAGCGCGTTCTCGACCAACGCGCGGCCGATCTGCAGAACGCGTTGCTCGTCGCCCGCGACCCAGACGTCCTCGCCGGCGTCCAGCTCGAGCTGCCGGCCTCCGGCAACCGACAGCGCCGCGAACTCGTCCACGACCGCTCCGGCCACCTCCGCGAGGTCGACGGGCTCCCGCTCGACCTGCAGCCGGCCCGCGTCGACGCGCGACAGGTCGAGCAGCTCGGTCGCCAGCTTGGCCAGCCGGTCGACCTGCTCGCTCATCGTCGCGAAGAACTCCCGGCGCGTGCCCTCGTCGAGCTCCTCGTCGCGCAGCAGCTCGAGGAAGCCGCCGAGGGCGAACACCGGCGTGCGCAGCTCGTGCGACGCATTGGCGATGAACTCGCGGCGGGCGTGGTCGAGCTGGGCGAGCCGCAGCCGCATCCGGTCGAGCGCTCTCGCGAGCTGGCCGACCTCATCCCCGCTCGAATCGGTGATCGGCTCGTCGAAGCGGCCCGCGGCGATCTCCTCGGCGGCGCCCTCCAGCCGCCGCAGGCGCCGCGCGAACAGCCACGCACCCGCGTATCCGACCACCAATGCGACGACCAGAGCGAGCCCTCCGGCGAGCAGCAGGCGCTCGCGGGCGACCCGGGCCGTCGCCTCGGCCTCGTGCAGCGACGACGAGACCAGCACGACCGAGGACGATCCGGGCACGGGCGCCGCCGCCTCGGCGAACCGCTCGCCGTCGTGCGTGGTCGTGCCGGTCTTCGCGACCCGGCGCTCGGCCGTGTGCAGCGCGATCGGGTCGGCCTGGACGTCGCTGGAGCGGAAGCCCTGCGAGTCGCCGGCGACGACGAGCGCCGTCGGCGGCCCGACCGTGTCGTACACCACCACCCGCGCGTTCGCGCTCGCGGAGGCGGCCTCGACGAAGTCGGGCCAGCGGAAGCGGTCTGCCGGCAGCTCCCGGGCGATGCCGGGCGCCGCCCGACCGAGCGCCGACACCCGAGCGTCCACGAGGCGGCTCTCCAGCGAGGGGACGACGATCAGGTAGACGAGGGCCCAGGCTCCCGCCAGCACGACCAGCAGGGCGAGCGCCAGCCGCGCGCCGACCCCGCTGAACGCGTTGTTCACGGCTCCCGGAACCGGTACCCGACCCCGCGCACGGTCAGGACGAACTGCGGATCGCGCGGATCCCGCTCCAGCTTCTCGCGGAGGTGGCGGACGTGGACGTCAATCGTCCGCGGCTCGCGGTACTCCGAGCCGCCGCGGATCGCCTCGAGCAAGGTCTGCCGCGAGAACACCCTGCCCGGCCGGCTCGCCAGCGTCCGGAGCAGCTCGAACTCCACGTAGGTGAGCTGCACCGACCGCCCCTCGAGCTCGACCGAGCGCCGGCCCGGGTCGATGACCAGACCGTCGGCCTCGATCACCTCTTCGGCGGGCGGCTGGTGACGCGGAGCCGACGCCCGCCGCAGCAGGGCGCGGACACGACTGCGGAACTCGCGGATCGAGAACGGCTTGGTGATGTAGTCGTCGGCGCCGAGCTCGAGACCGACCACCTTGTCGAGCTCGTCGTCGCGTGCCGTGAGCATCACGATCGGCACCGAGCTGCGCGCCCGGAGCCGCTTGCAGACCTCGAGCCCGTCCAGCCGGGGCAGCATCACGTCCAGGACGACGAGGTCGACCGGCTCCGACGCGAAGCGGAGCAGCGCCTCGTCGCCGTCTCGCGCCTGGATCACGCGGTATCCGTCCCGTTCGAGCGGATAGGTCAGGAGCTTCTGGACGGACTCCTCGTCGTCGACTAGCAGGATGGTGGCTGAATCCGGCATCAGAAGCCGACCGAAGGGCGCGCGTACTATAGCCCGGCTATCGCCACCGAAGCGCCAGTCAACCGCCCCCGGCGGCGCAGGCGCGGATCGCCCGAGCGTCCCGTCAACGGTCGCCTGTACCGCGGGACGTGGCTCCTCGTCGGGCTGCCGCTGCTGATCGCCGCCTTCAGCGTCCAGCGCACCGACCGGCTCGCCCTCGCGGCGCCGACCACGCCGGCGACCCAGTTCGACGGCGCGTCCGCGCTGGCGCTCGCGCAGGAGCTCTCGGCGGACTATCCGGACCGGGCCCCCGGCTCGCCGGGCTCGGCCGGAGCAATGCGCTGGCTTATCGACAAGATGCGGCTCTACTCGTACGTGCCGCAGGTGGATACGTTCGAGGAGACGATCCCGGGCAGAGGCCGAGCGCTGCTCCGGAACGTGTCGTTCGCGACGGGCCCGGCCGACGCCGACGCGATCGTCGTGATGGCCCACCGCGACGATTCGGGTCTCGGCGCAGGCGCCAACGACAATGCCTCCGGCACCGCGGCGCTGATCGAGCTCGCCCGCGCCTACGGGCGGCCGGCGGGCGCTCCGGCCCAGGCGTCGGGACCGAGCCACCAGCTGATCTTCCTCTCCACCGACGGCGGCGACTACGGCGGCCTCGGCGCCAGACGCTTCGTCGAGGGCTATCCGGATCCGAGCCGGATCGTCGCGGTCGTCAACCTCGACTCGATCGCCGACCGCGGCCCGCCGCGAGTGGAGATCGCGGGCGACCAGCCCCGCTCGCCCGCGGCGAGCCTCGTCGCCACCGCCGCCGCCCGGATCGCCGAGCAGACCGGCTCCGGGCCCGGGAGGACGAGCGCGCTCGGACAGCTGACCGACCTCGGCTTCCCGTTCAGCCTCTACGAGCAGGCGCCGCTCGTCGGGCGCGGCGTTCCGGCGATCACGCTGACGACGTCCGGGAACCGCCCGCCCGACTCGTTCGGCGACACCCCGGGAAGGCTCGAGGCCGGCCGCAAGCAGTTGACCGACATCGGCAGCGCCGCCCAGGACCTGATCGGATCGATCGACGAGTTCGGGCTCGTCGACGGCGGCCGCAGCTACGTCTACCTCGGCCAGCGGCTCGTCCACGGCTGGGCGATCGAGCTGGCTCTGGTCGCGATGCTCGTGCCGTTCGCGGTCGCCGCGGTCGACCTGTTCGCGCGCTGTCGCCGCCGCCGGATTCCGGTGCTGCCCGCGCTCAGAGCATCGAGGAGCAGGCTCGGGGTCTGGCTCTGGACCGGCCTGATGTTCCTGTTCCTCGGCGCGGTCGGCGTGTGGCCCGACGGTGCCGCCGCCCCGCTCAACCCGGAGACGCGGGCGGCAACCCACTGGCCGGTGCTCGGCGTCGTCCTCCTCGCGGTGCTGGCGCTGCCGGCCTGGCTCGTCTCACGCGCGCGGCTCGCGCCGCGCCGCCCGGCCACGGCGGAGGAGGAGCTCGCGGGCCACACGGCGGCGATGCTGCTCCTCGGGGTCGTCGCGCTGCTCGTCGTCGCAACCAACCCGTTTTCGCTGCTCTTCCTGCTCCCGTGCCTGCACATCTGGCTCTGGCTCCCCCACATGCGCAACCGGCAGCCGGGGGCACGGCTCGGCCTGCTCGCCGCCGGATTCGTCGGGCCTTTCATCCTGCTCGGGTCGATGATGTTCCGCTTCGGGCTGGGCCTCGACGCCCCCTGGTACCTTGCGGAACTGACCGCCGTCGGCTACATCTCGACGGTGGCCTTCGTTCTCGTCCTCTGCTGGCTGGCGGGGGCGGCCCAGCTGACTGCAATCGCACTCGGACGGTACGCGCCCTATCCCTCGGCCGCCGAGCGGCCGCCGCGCGGCCCGATCCGGAACGCGGTCCGGGCGACCGTCCTCGCGGCCCGCGGCCGGCGGCACGGACGAGCCGCGACCGAGGAAGCGGCAGAAGCCTGATGCGCCGCGCCGCCCGCATCAGCGGCACCCTGATGATCGTCGCCGGCGTCGCCGCCGTGGCCTGGGTGGTCGTGGTCTGGCAGTGGCAGGACCCGTTCACCGCCCTGTACACGAAGTACCAGCAGCACAAGCTGGCGGAGAAGTTCTCGCACCGCCTCGCCGACTACCGCCCGCCGGCCTCGGTCCGGCCCGTGACGACCCTGCCCGACGGGACGATCTCGGTTGCCGCCGAACGGAAGAACATCGCCAGGGCGGCGGCCGCCTACCGCCGGACGCTCCACCAGGGGGACCCGGTCGGGCGGCTGATCGTGCCCCGCTTCGGCCTGAAGTCGATCGTCGTCAACGGGACGAGCCACGACGACCTGACCCGGGGACCGGGGCGAGAGCTGTCCACGTACATGCCGGGCCAGAACGAGTTGATCTACGTCGCCGGCCACCGCACCACCTACCTGGCGCCGTTCGCGCATATCGACAGCCTCCGGCCGGGCGACCCGATCACGTTCGTCGTGCCCTACGGCACGTTCCACTACGAGGTGACCGGCCACCGGATCGTTCCGGCCGACGACCTCTCGGTCCTGCGCTCGCACCACAAGGAGCAGCTGATCCTGCAGGCCTGCCACCCTCGTTTCTTCGCGACGCACCGTTACCTCGCGTACGCGAAGCTCGTGCGCGTGGAGCCGCGATCGGGGCCGGCGTACGACCTCGCCCCGCACGGGCTGCCCGCGTAGCCGAGCGGCCTACAGCGCGAGGTAGCGGACGGTCGTGCCGGCGACGAGCTCGCCCTCGCCGCGCGGGACGAGCACGAGCGCGTCCGCCTCCGCGGCGCGGACGATCATGTGCGACTCCTGGCCGCCGACCGGCTCGAGCAGGACGCCGTCGTCGGTCACCGTCGACCGCGCCCGCATCAGGTCGTCTCGGCCCGCATTGCGCGCCACCGGGACGGCCAGGCGGCCGGCGGCGAAGAGAGGGCCGGGATCGGCCGCTCCCTGGAGCGCCCGGATCGCCGGGCGCACGAACAGCTCGCACCCGACGAGCGAGGACACAGGGTTGCCGGGCAGGCCGAAGACGAGCGTCGGCCCGCGGACGCCGAACGACACCGGCTTGCCGGGCCTGACGGCGACACGCCAGAAGACCTCCTCGACGCCGAGGTCCGCCTCGACCCGCCGGACGAGGTCGTGCGGGCCGACCGACACGCCGCCGGAGGTGACCAGCACGTCGTGCTCCAACCCCTGCTCGATCGCGCCCCGGTGCTCGGCCTCGTCGTCCGCCACCGCAGCCAGGCGCGTGACGACGGCGCCCTCAGCCTCGAGCTGGGCGGCGAGCATCACCCCGTTCGCCTCGTACACCTCCCCCGGCTCGAGCGGGGTCCCGGGTGCGCGGAGCTCGGAGCCGGTGGTCAGCACCGCCACCCGCGGTCGCCGCACGCAGGTCACCTCCGCCACCCCGGCCGCGGCCAGCGCCCCGATCTGAGCAGCACCGAGACGCGTGCCTGCGGAGACGACTGCGCCTCCTGCCACGACGTCGCGTCCCACCGGCCTGATGTTGGCTCCTGGGGCAACGGGATCCGATATCGTGACCTTGTTGTCGTTCTCGACAACGACCTCGTGCTGGATGACCGCGTCGGCGCCGTCCGGAACGACTCCGCCGGTCGAGATGCCCATCGCCTCGCCGGCCGCGAGCGGCCGGCCTGCCGGCGAGCCCGCCGCGATCCTGGCGACGACGGGGAGCGTCCCCGGGGTATCGGCGGAGTGCAGCGCGTAGCCGTCCATCGCCGAGCTGGGAAACGGCGGGAGATCGACCAGGGAGGCCGCGGTCTCGGCCAGAACGCGACCGGCCGCGTGCTCCAGCGGCACGGGCTCGGCGGCGAGCGGAGGCGCCCGTTCGAGCACGAGGGCTTGCGCCTGTTCGAGGGTCAGAAGCTCCTCCACGCCGGGCATACGCTACCCCCGTGGTCGAATCCGACATCGCCGACCGGTATCGCCTGCAGCAGCGGATCGGCAGCGGCGGCATGTCGGAGGTCTGGTCGGCCACGGACCTCGAGCTCGACCGGACGGTGGCGGTCAAGCTGCTCGCCGCCGACGCCGACCCCACCCGCTTCGACCGGGAGGCACGGGCGGCGGCCGGGCTCGCGCACGTCAACGTCTGCGCGGTCTACGACTACGGTCGGTCCGAGGGTCGGCGGTTCCTCGTGCTCGAGTACCTGCCCGGCGGATCGCTCGAGGACCGGCTGGCGGCGGGCAAGGCGCTGGCGGACGACGACACCCGGCGGATCGCCGGCGAGATCGCAGCCGGGCTGGCTCATGCCCACGAGCGAGGCGTCGTCCACCGCGACCTGAAGCCCGCGAACATCCTCTTCGACGCCGAAGGACGGGCGAAGATCGCCGACTTCGGCATCGCGCAGGCGGCCGGGGCGCCGGGGCTGACCGAGGCGGGGACGATCCTCGGCACGGCCGCGTACATCTCGCCCGAGCAGGCGGCGGGCAGACCGGCGACGGCGGCGAGCGACGTCTACGCGTTCGGGGTGATCCTGTTCAGGATGCTCACCGGCAGGCTCCCGTTCGAGTCGCCGGACGGGCTCGCCCTCGCCGCCATGCACCGCGACCTGCCGGCGCCGTCCGTATCGGAGCTCCGGCCCGACGCCCCGCCGCAGCTCGAGAGCATCGCCGCAGCTTCCCTCGCCAAGAGCCCGACCGACCGACCGCGGAACGGCGCAGCCCTGGTCGCAGAGCTCGGCGACGTGGCGGTCACGACGAGCGACTCGACCGCCGCCACCGTCGTGATCGCACCCCAGGAGCAAGAACGCCGGCGAGGCCTGCTGGTCGTGCTGGCGGTCGCCGCGGTCGCCGCAGCCGGGGTGGGACTGGCGATGGCGCTCACGATCGACAACGCCGCAGCTCCGGCGCCCCCCGCCACCACCCATCCACCGCTGACACAGCCGTCGGATTCCCTCGCGACCAGCGAGCCGGCCACGCCAGAGACATCCGGCGCCGAGACGACGGAGCAGCAGACCACAGCGACCACCGAATCGACCACCACCACGACGAGCACGACCCGGCCGGCGACCACCTCCTCCGAAAGCACGACCACGACGGCCGCCTCGACCACGACGCCGGCGACGACCGCTCCCGTGACCAGCGCGCCGACGACGACCACGACCACCACGACGACGGAGCCGGCGACCTCGGTCACGACCGCCACGACCGAGCCGGCCACGACGACGGTCACGACGGGAGCGACCACGGCGGCGACGACGTCCGCAACCCCGCCCGGGTAGGCTCGCGGCCGTGATCTCGGTCGTCGTTCCCGTCCACGACGAGGAGCGGAGCGTCGCGCTCCTGTACGACGAGCTCGACTCGGCGCTCCAGCCGCTCGACGAGCCCTGGGAGGCCGTGTTCGTCGACGACGGCTCCGCGGACGGGACGCACGCGGCACTGACCCGGCTGCACGCCGCTGCCGGCAACGTCGTCGTCGTCCGCCTGCGCCGGAACTTCGGCAAGGCGGCGGCGCTCGCCGCAGGCTTCGCCCAGGCCAAGGGCGAGGTGATCGTCACGATCGACGGCGACCTCCAGGACGACCCCGCCGAGATCCCGAAGCTGCTGGCCAAGCTCGACGAGGGCTTCGACCTGGTTTCCGGCTGGAAGACGAAGCGACGCGACCCGCTGCGCCGCCGGATTCCGTCGAAGCTCTTCAACGCGGTCACCGGCTGGGTCTCCGGCGTCCACCTCCACGACATGAACTGCGGGCTGAAGGCGTATCGCGCCGAGGTCGTTCGCGGCCTGAGGCTCTACGGCGAGCTGCACCGGTTCATCCCCGTGCTCGCCCACCATCGCGGGTACCGGATCGGCGAGGTGCCGGTCAACCACCGGCCGCGCGAGCACGGCCGCTCCCGGTACGGCCTCGAGCGCTACCTGCGCGGGTTCTTCGACCTGCTCACCGTCTCCTTCATCGGCCGGTACCGCCAGCGGCCACTGCACCTGTTCGGCGGGCTGGGGCTGCTGCTCACCTTCGCAGGCGTCGCGATCCTCGGTTACCTGACGGTCGTGAAGGCGCTCGGGCACGCGATCGGCGGCCGGCCGCTCCTGATCCTCGGCGTGCTGCTGGTGGTGGTCGGGATCCAGTTCTTCTCGCTCGGGCTGATCACCGAGCTGATCACCAGCCACCACGAGGAGCGGGTGAGCGAGCGAGAGCGCTCGGAGGCGGTCGTCGAGGAGATCCTTTCGTAAGCGCGCCCGCTAGTCCGGGTTCCCCCATGCGAGTCCTGTACTTCGGGACGTACGAGCGGTCATATCCGCGCAACGCCCAGGTGATCTCGTGCCTGCGGCGTGCCGGGGTCGAGGTGACCGAGCGTCACGAGGCGGTCTGGGAGGGACAGGAGCACAAGTTCGGCGCGGGCGCCGGAGCCGCGCTGCGTCTGGCCGCCGCGGAGCTGCGGCTCCTGCGCGGCGGCGACGCCCTGTTCGACGCGGTGATCGTCGGCTACCCGGGTCACCTCGATCTGCCGGCGGCACGGCGCACGGCGGGCGGGCGGCCGGTGGTCTTCAACCCGCTCGTCTCGCTGGCCGACACGCTCGTCGGCGACCGCGGGCGGTTCCGGCCCGGGAGCCGCGCAGCCCGAGGGCTGGCGGCGATCGACCGGCGCGCGTTCGGGGCCGCCGATCTCGTCGTCGCAGACACGGTGGCCCAGGCGCCGCTCTTCCGGTCGCTGGGCGCGCGGCGCGTGGAGGTCTGCTTCGTCGGAGCGGAGGAGCGGCTGTTCCAGCCCGGCTGGGCGCGGCCGTCCGAGGGTGAGTTCACCGCCCTCTTCGTCGGCAAGCTCATCCCCCTCCACGGCCTGGAGACGATCCTGGGCGCCGCGCGACTCGCTCCCGAGCTCCGCTTCCGCATCGCCGGCTCGGGCCAGCTCAAAGCGCTTCTCGAGCACCGCCCGCCGAACGTCGAACACGTCGACTGGGTCGACTACGAGCTCCTCCCCGGCGAGCTCTACCGCGCGTCGTGCGCGCTCGGCATCTTCGGGACGTCGGCCAAGGCGGCGCGGGTGATCCCGAACAAGGCGTTCCAGGCGCTCGCCTGCGGCACACCACTGGTCACCGCCGACACGCCGGCCGCACGCGAGCTCCTGCGCGACGAGGAAAGCGCGCTACTCGTCCCGCCGGGCGACGCGCCGGGGCTCGCGGCCGCGCTCCGGCGGCTGGCCGACGACGACGAGCTCCTCCGGCGTCTCTCGATCGGCGGGCTCGCGGCATACCGCGAACAGGCGAGCGAGGACGTGCTCGGCGCGCGCTGGCGTGGGCTGATCCAATCGCTCCTTTGAAGCCGAAGGCGCTCGTCTGGACTGCGATGGCGGCATATGCCGCCGGCTTCGCCTCGCTCTCCGTCCTGCGCCACCGCGCCTACACGACCGGGCGCTACGACCTCGGCAACATGGTGCAGACGGTCTGGAACACCGCGCACGGCCACTTCCTGCAGATGACGAGCGGCGACGGCGTCCAGATCTCGCGGCTGGCCGCGCACTTCGACCCGATCCTCGCCGCGTTCGCGCCGCTCTGGTGGATCTGGCCGAGCCCCGAGATGCTGCTGGTCGTCCAGGCGATCGCGGTAGCCCTCGGCGCCCTGCCCGTGTTCTGGCTCGCCCGGAAGCACTTCGGCAGCGAGCGAGCCGGGCTCGGGTTCGCTCTCGTCTACCTGCTGTACCCGGCGACCGAGTGGCTGACGTTGAACGAGTTCCACCCGGTCGCGCTCGCCTGCCCGTTCCTGCTCTACGCCTTCTGGTACCTGGACGAGGACCGCCTGGCGGCGTTCGGGGTCTTCGCCCTGCTGGCGATGACGACAAAGGAGGAGGTCGGGCTCGTCGTCGCCGGGCTCGGGATCTGGTACGCGGTGCGGCGCCGCGCGCGCGTCGGCGCCGCGATCGCCGGCGTCGGTCTGCTGGTCTCGGCCCTGGCGATCGCCGTCGTGATCCCGCACTTCAACTCCGGCGCCGAGTCGTCGTTCTACGGTCGCTACGACGCGATCGGAGGCTCGGCGGGCGGCATCGTCAAGACGGCCTTCACGCACCCGTGGACGCTGTTCGAGCAGGCGTTCCAGCACCGCGACCTGCACTACCTGCTGCACCTGCTCGTGCCGCTCTCGTTCCTGTTCGTGCTCTCGCCGCTCGTGCTGGTCGCGGTCCTGCCCGAGGCCGCGCTCAACCAGCTGTCCGCGACGACGACCCAGACCTCGATCCACTTCCACTACACGGCCGCGGCGATCGCGCCGCTGATCGCGGCGACGGTGCTGGGGGCGGCGGCGATCGCGCGTCGCTTTCCCGCGCGGGCCGGAATCGTCACCGCCGTCGCGGTTGCCGTCGCCGTGGGGGCGAACTGGAAGCTCGGCGCGGTGCCGCTCTGGACCGCGGTGCCGGGCGGCGAGGACTTCCAGGCGCACGACTGGCACGTGACTGCGCATGACCGGATCGCGAACCGCGCCGTGGCGCTCGTTCCCGCAGGCGCGGTCGTCAGCTCGACGAACGTGCTCGGCGCGCACCTCTCGGCCCGGCGCCGCGTGCTGAGCCTGCCGAAGCTGGGCGACGCCACCTGGGTGGTCGCCGACGAGACGCGCTCGAGCTACGCCGACCGGGTCGCGCCGCTACCCTCGGCCGCCGCGCTCGTCCGGCTGCGCCAGAGCCCCGACTGGCGGCTCGTCTTCTCGGAGGACGGCGTGCTCGTCTTCCACAAGAGGAACGCGTAGAGCGCGACCAGCACGAGGTTGCGGGAGAGCAGCGTCCAGGCCTGCGGACCGACCACCCAGAGGTCGTGGTAGTGGAAGTACCAGCTCTGGGCGAGCGCGAGCGCCACGAGGAGGAGCAGCATCGCGGCGATCCCCCCGAACGGCGCGAGGGGGATCAGCCAGACGACGTACTGCGGCGACAGCACCTTGGTGAAGGCGAGAAAACCCGCGACGCTCGTCGCAAAGGCTAGACCAGGAGCGACCCGGCGGCTGACGAGCACGAACGCGGGCGCCAGCGCCGCCAGGATCGCGAGCGCCGCGCTCGCCGCCGCGATCGACCGTGGCAGGCCGCCCGCGAGGTCGCGTGAGATCGCCGGCGCGGTGCTGACGACGTGGGCGTGGTACTCGCCGGCGCGATCGGCCGCGAGCAGGATGCTGGCACCCAGGCTCTCGGTGTGCAGTCCGCGGCCGACCTGTGAGTGCACGCTGTCCCAGACCCCCCCGGGGGAGAGCGCGAACCACGGTACGACGAGAACGGCTGCAGCTGCGGCGAAGGCGGCGAGCGCCTGCAGCGCCGGGCGCCGGGCGTGCTCACGCCACAGCCAGAGGATCGCGATCGGTACGAGCAGGACTGCGTAGAGCTTCGCTGCGGCAGCGACACCGAGCAGCCCCAGCGCGAGACGGCCCCGGCCGGTGACCAGCGCCGCGAGACAGGCGACGGTGAGGAACGCAGGCCACGCGTCGTAGGTGTTCAGCGAGACGGGCCCGAGCGCGATCGGGGACAACGCGAGGAACAGCGCGGACGTCCAGACCGCGACAGCCGACGCGCCGCCCCGTTCGAGCACGAAGCAGACGCAGTAGATCGCGCCGACGCAGCAGAGCGCCATCAGCACCTTGAAGATCGCGTCGTAGGCGCCGTCGGGGGCCAGCGACGGGCCGGCGAACAGCGGGATCGCGCCGGGCGGGTACTCGACGAAGAAGTCGCGGTAGGGAAGGTGCCCGGCAAGCAGCGCGTCGCCGTACTGCCGGTAGAGGTGGAGGTCGCGGAACTTCGCCCCGCGGAACAGGCCGCCGCTCGGCACCGCGAGCGCGCCGAGCAGGAGCGGGGTGACGAGCACCGTCGCCCGCAGCGCAAGGTTCGTACGGAGCACGCCTACGGCGGTACGGGGCCGCCGACCGTGGTCGTCTCCGGCACGGTGGTCGGCGGAGGCGGAGGCGCCGTGGTCGTCACGGGCACGGTGGTCGGCGGCGGGGGCGGAGGCGCGACGGTCGTCACCTGCGTTGTCGTGGTCTCGGGCACAACGGGCACCTGCTCCGTGGTCACCGGCGCCGTCGTCGTCGTGGGCGACGGCTTCGTCTTCGTCTCGGTCGAGGTGGTCGTGCCGGTCGTCGTCTGCGGAGCGAGACCGGAGAACGCCCACGGGCCCTGCTTGAAGTACCCGAACTGGGCGGGCGTCGTGGGCTCGGGGAAGTCCTGGGGCGGCGAGTAGCGGACGGCCTGCTCCATGAAGCGGCGCCAGATCTCGGCCGGGAAGCTCCCGCCGGCAACCGCGATCCCGTGGACGTTCTCCATCGGGATTTCTCCCTGCGGGTAACCGACCCAGACCGTCGCCTCGAGGTTGGGGAGGTAGCCGCAGAACCACGCGTCCGCGTGGTCGTCCGTGGTGCCGGTCTTGCCCGCGGCCGGCCGGCCGAAGTTCGCACCGGTGCCCGTTCCGTACTTCACGTTCTGTTCGAGGACACCCGTGACCGTCGCCGCCACCCAGTCGGGGATCACGCGCCGCCGCGCAGGGCTGCCCCAGCCGGCGTGGTCGTCCTCCTTGCCGTTCGGGAGGATGACCTTGCGGATCGCCATCGGCCGGGAGTAGACGCCGCCCGCAGCGAGTGTGGCGTAGGCCGAGGCCATGTCCAGGGGAGACACGGCGTTCGAGCCGAGGCCGATCGAGGGAACCGGCTGGAGCGGGCTCTGCACCCCGAGCTCGTGAGCCATGTCGGCCACGTTCTGCGGGCCGACGTCGAGGGTCAGCTTGGCGTAGACGGTGTTGTCGGACTGGAGCGTCGCCTGCTGGACCGAGATCAGGCCGGAGTAGGTGTGGCTGTACGTGGAGACGTTCCAGGGCGGAACCGCCGGATCGGGCTGCCAGGTGAACGGCGCGGAGACGTAGCTGGTCGAGGCGGGGTTCATCCCGTCGTCGACCGCCTTGGTGAGCACGAACGTCTTGAAGGTCGAGCCGGCCTGCCGACGGGCCTGGGCGACGAGGTTGAACTCGTTCTTGACCCGGCCCGGGTAGACCGAGGTCATCGCCCGGATCGCGCCGTTCGCCGGGTTGATCGAGACGAGCGCGGCCGCCGGGTCGTCCTTGAGGTAGAGCGTGTCCCTGATCGCCCGGGTCGCGGCGCGCTGGAACGCCGGGTCGATCGTCGTGTACACGCGCAGGCCGCCCGATTGAACCGTCTTCGCGCCGTATTCGGCGATCAGCTGGTCGCGCACGTAGCTGAAGAAGTACGGCTCGCGGATCTGCGAGTAGAGCTGGCCCGGCCGCAGGTGCAGGTTGCGGTCCGCGCTCGCCGCCTGGTACTGCTCGGACGAGATGTCGCCGTTGTCGTACATCGCCTTCAGCACGTGGGCGCGGCGTGCCAGCGCCGTGCCCGGGAAGAGGATCGGGTCGTACAGGGACGGTGCCTGGGGGAGGCCGGCGAGCAGCGCGGCCTGCTCGAGCGTCAGGTCCTTCGCATGCTTGGAGAAGTAGGTCTGCGAGGCGGCCTCGACGCCGTAGGCGTGGTTACCGAAGTAGACCTGGTTCATCCACGTGGTGAGGATCCGTTCCTTCGACCAGTTCTTGCTGAGCTTCACCGCCAGGCAGGCCTCCTTGACCTTGCGCTGCAAGGTGCGCTCGCGGGACACCGGATAGAGGTTGCGGACGACCTGCTGCGGGATCGACGAGCCGCCTTCCACCACCTTTCCCTTCGTCAGATCGCGCCAGAACGCGCGGCCGATCCCGAACCAGTCGACGCCGCCGTGCTGGTAGAAGCGTCGGTCCTCGGTCGAGATCACCGCCTTCGCCATCCAGGGACTGATCCGCGGCAGGGAGACCGGCTGGCGGTTGCGCTCCGCGGGAATGGAGCCGAGCAGCGTCCCGTCCGCCGCGTAGACGAAGGAGTTCTCGCCGATCGAGACCGGTTGGAGCGACGACAGCGAGCAGCTGTTCTTGAACCCGGCCCAGGCGCCGTAGCCGCTCACTGCGAGCACGAGCGGGATGCCGACGAGCAGGAGGAGGACGATGACGGCGCCCTTCCGGCGGCCGTGCCGGCGCTCGCGAACGCGGGCACGACGACGGCGGCCGGCGGACGGCCCTGGGGTCCTCCTCGGGCGAGGCCGCCGGGAGGGGCTCACGCGTAGATTCCCGCTGCGCGAAGGCTTCGGTGCGCGCGCAGGCGCAGATCCTGCTGGAGGCGCTCGGCCCTCGACGGATCCTCGGCCAACGCGCGAACCGTGATCGTGGCGTTGCCGTCCAGGCTGCTGACGAACACCTCGGGCTCGCGCTGGTCCGCGACCTCGTCGCCCAGCAGGGTGATGACGCTCTCCAGATCGGAGCTCAATGGAAGCTGCACCGTGATCTCCGCACGCTGGGCCCGCTTGACGATGGTCGCGTTGTGGATGGTATCCGAGGCCAGTTTCTCGTTCGGGACGACCACGCGGGTGTCGTCGTCGGTGCGGATGAACGTGTACGTGAGAGTGATCTCCTCGACGACGCCCTCGGCGCTGTCGACGGTGACACGGTCGCCGAGACGGAGCGGCTGGGTGAACGCGATCAGGATGCCGGCGACGAAGTTGCCGAGCGTCCGCTGCGAGGCGAAACCGACGATGATCCCGATCACGGCGCCCGAGGCGAGCAGCGCGCCTGCCACCGCCCGGACCTGCGGGAACACGAGCAGCGCCGAGAGCACGGCGACCACGATGATCACCGCCGTCACGGCCCGGCGCAGCACGCGGTAGCGCGTCTCGGCGCCGGCGCGCAACTGCACACGCCGCATGGCGAGGTCGGCGATCTTCGCCAGGACGATCGAGGCGACGATCACCACCGCGGCGATCGTTGCGCGTTCCCAGAACGGCATCGACCCGCTATTCGACGCGGGGCACGGCGATTCCTCAGATCGGGCGGCGGCCGGCGTAGCCGTCGTCGTACCCGTGCCAGAAAGCGATCTCGTCCTCACCCAGCTGCCAGCAGAGCAACACGTCCCGGCCTTCCCGGACCGACGGGAAGTCGACCAACCCGGTGTCGAGGTCCTTGACGACCACGCCGAGAGCCTGGATCTCCTCCAGAAGGCGGGCGAGCTCGGTCGCTCGACGGCTCACCCCGGCGTCGACCTCGGCGAGCCGGGCCGGCGGAAGCCCGCCGCCGTTGCCCGAGATCCGGGCAGAGACGTCGTCTGCCTCCGCCTGGGCGGCGTCGAGCGCGCGCTTTGCCTCGACCATGCGTTCGACCAGCGGCCGCACGGTCGGCAGCAGCTGGTTCGCCTCGTCCGGTGTGAAGTTCACTTCCATCAGCCAAAAGTATGATCGGGCCGCGTGGGTGCTCCTACCGAGGTCGAGCGGGTCCGGGGCAGGCCCCGCGTCCGCGGACGCCTCGCCGAGCTGCGCGTGTCGGTGGTGAGAGGGCCCGCGGTCGGCATCTTCCTCTGGAGCCGCGCGGCGATCTGGGCCGGCGCGCTGTTCGCCTGGCTGGTCTTCGAGCCGAACCGGCACCCGAACGCTGCACGCTGGGACGACCCGACCCTCACCCGCGACCTCGGCTGGGTCACGGACGTCTGGGCGCGGTGGGACAGCGTCTGGTTCCTCCGGATCGCCGTGCACGGCTACGGCGAGGCGCACGGCGTGGCCGCAGCGTTCTACCCCCTCTACCCGCTCACGCTCGCCGGCCTCGGCCGTGTCTTCGGCGGGCACTACGTCGCCGCCGGGATCGTGATCTCGCTGGCGGCCGCGCTGGCCGCGTTCGTGCTGCTGTACCGGTTGACCGAGACGCGCCTCGGCGCCGACGGCGCGCGTCGCGCGGTCCTCTACCTCGCCGTGTTCCCGATGGCGCTGTTCCTCGGCGCCGTCTACTCGGAGTCGATGTTCCTCGCCCTGGCGATCGGCGCGTTCCTGCTCGGCGAGCGCGGCCGCTGGCTCGGCGCCGGCGTCGCCACCGGCCTGGCCATGCTCACGCGGGTCGCCGGAGTCGCGCTGCTGCCGGCGCTCGCGGTCATGGCGTGGCGGCGGCCGGAGCGGCGCGGCGCTCTCCTTCGTCTCTGCGTCGCGCCGGTCGTCTTCGCCGCGTACCCCATCTACCTCTCGGTTTCGCGTGGCGACGGCCTCGCGTTCGCCCGGTCGCAGGGCTTCTGGAACCGCCACCTCTCGTACGCCGGCCCCTTCGGCGGGATCTGGGACGGGCTGCGCTCGGCCTGGGCGGGCGTCGAGCAGCTGGCCTCGGGCTCGCACACGCACGTCTACTGGACGCCCGTCCAGGACACCGATCCGATGCGCGCGGCCGCAGTCAACCTCGAGGCGTTCGCGTTCCTCGTCCTGCTGATCGCCCTGACGGTGGTCGCCTGGCGTCGGTTCGGTGCGCCGTACGGCCTCTTCTGCGCGGTCAGCCTGGCGATTCCGCTGAGCGCCCCGAGTACGCGCTGGCCGCTGCTGTCGATGCCCCGCTTCGGGCTCGTCCTCTTCCCGTGCTTCATGGCCCTGGCCGTGATCGGCGGCCGGCCGAGGGTGCACACGGCGATCCTCGTCGTCAGCTCGATCATGCTCGGCGTCGCGGTCACCCAGTGGGCGCTCTGGCAATGGGTCGCGTAGCCGTCGCCGTCCTGGCGGCGGCGTTCGTGCTCGGCGCGACCGCCTGCGGCGAGCGCTCGGAGCCGACGGGCGCCGATGCGCACCTCTACCCCGTGACGATCACGACCGGCGACCGGCCGATCTCGATCGAGAAGCCCGCGCAGCGGATCGCGGTTCTCGACCAGACGTCGGAGCAGCTCGTCAGGGCGGTGGGGGCCGGCACGCGGATCGTCGCGGTCACGCCTTCCGTCTCGGTCGGCTTCCTGCGCCGCCGGCGACCGGATCTGATCGTCGCCTCCGACACGGTCGACGAGCAGGCGCTGTCGCGCGCGGCCGCGGCCACCCACGCCGACGTGTACGCGGCACCCGGCGATTCGATCAGGCAGGTCGAGCGGGCGGTCACCCAGCTCGGGCTGCTCACCGGCGAGCCGGTGCGGGCACGGGCGGTCGTCCGCCGGATCGAGCGGAAGCGCCACGCAATCGACACCGCCCTCGCGCACGTGCCGACGGTCAACGTGTTCGTCGACACCGGCCTGATGACGACGGTTCCGGACCAGTCGCTGATCGGCGACGTGCTCAGCGAGGCGCACGCCAGGAACGTCGCCGGCGACGACGCTGCGGCGGGCCCGGTGAATCCCGTGGATCTCGCGCGGCTCGACCCTGACATCTACGTGGTCACGGCGGACACGATGACGACGCTCGCCGACCTGCGGAAGAACCCGGCGACGCGCAGGCTCCGGGCGGTCCGCGAAGGCCGTTTCGTCGTGCTCGACCAGGACCTGCTCGTCCCCGGTCCCCGGATCGGAGACGGGCTCGACCAGGTCGCCCGCCTCCTGCACCCGGATGCGTTTCGCTGAGCTGGACGCCGTCACCGTCGACGGCTACGGAACGATCGTCCAGCTCCTCGACCCCGTACCGAGCCTCGTCCGGTCGCTGGCGGAGCGGGGAATCGACCGCGACCCCGATCTCGTCCGCACCGCGTTCCTGGCCGAGGTTGCCTACTACCGCCCCCAGGCGGTGCGCGGACGGGATCCCGACTCGCTGGCCCGGCTCCGCTGCGACTGCACGGGGGTCTTCCTCGACGCAGCCGACGTCGAGCTCGAGCCGGAGTCGTTCGTCGACGACTTCATGGCCGCGATCCGCTTCGAGGCGGTGCCCGGCGCGATCGAGACGCTCGACCGGCTGCGCGGCCGAGGGCTCGATCTGGCGGTCGTCTCCAACTGGGACGTCGGGCTCACCGAGCACCTCGAGCGGATCGGCGCCCACCGGCTGTTCTCGACGGTCGTGACCAGCGCGGAGGCGGGTGCGGCCAAGCCGGACCCCGCAGCGTTCCGGCTTGCGCTCGAGCGGCTGGGGGTCGAGCCCGCCCGCGCACTGCACGTCGGGGACGAGGACGAGGACGAGCAGGGAGCTGCGGCGGTCGGAATGCGGTTCGCGTCGGCGCCGCTCGCGACGGCGTTCGCGGACTGGTCGTCGTGACCGTCCTGCGCAGCGGCAAGCTCAGCGCGTGGGTGATCCTGGTCGCGGTCCTCGCGCTGCTCGGGTACGCGAGCCGCGCCGCCGGGGGGAAGCCGCCGAAGGACGCCGCCTACCAGTACTCGACCGCGGCGGGCGGGCTCGTCCAGTACGCGATCATCCTCGCCGTCGTCCTGGCGATCGCGCGGCCGGACTGGTCACTGCTCGCCCTGCGCCGGCCTCGCGCGTGGGCGCAGACGCTGGGGGCGGTCGCGGTCGTCTTCCTCGCGGTGTACGCGACAAGCGCGGTCGTCTCGGCGTTCGGCGATCCGGGGCGAGAACAGGGGCTCACGCCGACGAGCTGGGACTCGAGTCGCGCCGTCCCGTTCGCGGTCAACTTCGTGGTCTTCGTCGCTGTCGCGCCGTTCGTCGAGGAGCTGACGTTCCGCGGGCTGGGCTACTCCCTGCTCGAGCCGCTGGGACGGCTGACGGCGATCCTCTGGGTCGGGGTCGCGTTCGGCCTCGCGCACGGGCTCCTGGAGGGGCTGCCGATCCTGATCGTGTTCGGCTGCGGGCTCGCCTGGCTGCGCGAGCGCTCGGACAGCGTGTATCCGGGCATGGTCGTACACGGGATCTTCAACGCCGTTGCCCTGATCGTCGCGGTCTCGACCTAGCAGGAGACCTGGGCCGCATGTCTAAGCTCACGGCCGTGCGCCGAGCCCTCCCCCTGGCCCTGCTCCTGCTCGTCTGGCCGTCCTCGGCCGGAGCAGCCACGCCGACGCTGACCCTGAAGGCGCCCGGCGCGACCACGTACCTGCACCAGATCGACTTCGCCGGCCGCATGAGCCCGACCGCCCCGGGAGCACGCGTTCGGCTCGTCCGCGGCACGACGACCGTCGCCACCGCGCGCGTCCGCGGCGACGGCAGCTTTCTGTTCAAGGTCGAGCTCGCCAACCCGGGCCCGTTCCACGTCGCCTGGTTGTCCGCCCGGTCAAACGACGTGACCATCCGGGTCAGGCCGCGGCTTCGTGCCTCGCTCGTCGGCACGCCGGTCGTGGGTGCGTCCCTGAAGCTCGCTGCGACGCTCGACCCCTCTGCTGCAGGCCGGGTACGCGTCCAGGTGATTCGCGGCGGCGAGGTCGGCTTCGACCGGAGCTTCCCCGGCGGCGCGCGCGTCGCGCTCGGCACCCGGGAGACGGGAACGCTGCGGGTACGGCTCACGACCCTGCCCCGCCCCGGCTTCGACCCCGTCAGCCGCGAGCTGACCACCACGCTCCGGCCGCCGTACCTCTCCGTGGGCACGACGAGCGCGACGGTGGCCGAGCTCGCACACCGGCTCGCAGCGCTGCACTACGCCGTGCCCTCGTTCTCCTCGACGTTCAGCTACGACTTCATCGAGAGCGTCTACGCCTTCCAGAAGGTGCAGGGGCTCGAGCGGACCGGATCGGTCGACCCTGCCTTCTGGTCGAAGCTGGAGAGCCCGCGGATCCCGGCGGCCAGGTACACGAGCCCGGCCGACCACATCGAGGTCGACAAGACCCGCCAGGTGCTCTACCTCGTCCGGGACGGGCAGATAACGATGATCTCGCCGGTCGCCACCGCCGGGATTGCCGGTTACTACACACCGGAAGGAAAGTTCGCCATCTACGACAAACGGGCGGGGTGGGACACGAGCCCGCTCGGCGTCCTCTGGAACCCGATGTACTTCATCGGCGGCTACGCCATCCACGGAGGCGACCCAGTGCCGCCCTACCCGGCTTCGCACGGCTGCGTACGGGTCCCTGACTTCGTGATCTCCCGGCTCTTCGCCTCGGAGCCGTACGGCGAAACGGTTTACGTCTACTCCTAGGGGTGCGGCCAGGCAACTAGGGTTGCCTCCCCGTGCGCGTGATGATCTTCGCGGTCGCTGCCGTCGCCCTGCTGATCGCCGGCGGTGTGGTCTGGACGCAGGTTGTCGAGCGGGGACCTGAGAAGCAGCTCGCGTGGCAGGACGTCACCGCGAAGATGGCGCCCGTGCTGTGGCCGAAGTCCGTGTCGCGGTCGTTCTGGAGGCGGCGGCAGGTGACGCGCTACCTGGCTCGCACGTTCCCGCTCGGGGTGTCGCAGGTGCCACGGTTCGACTTCGCCCGCCGCCGGCTGATCCTCGTCGCCGCCGGGCCTCGGTCGAGCACCGGCTACGGGGTGAACATCCTCCGGATCACCGAACGGCGCAGCACCATCGACGTGCTCGCCCGGGAGACGACCCCGTCGCTGAGCACGCGCGTCGTGCCGAAGCTGACCTCGCCGTACCGGCTGATCACCATTCCGGCCACGTCGAAGCGCGTATACGTACAGTGGCAAGGCCGCCCGTGAGCACCTCCGACGACCCCGTTCTCCGCGAGCTCCGCGAGCAGATCTCGGACACCGACCGGGCGATCCTCGACGCGGTCAACGCCCGCCTGGAGCTGGTCGCACGGATCAAGGAGCACAAGGAAGCACGCGGGATCGACTTCCTCGACCCGGCCCGCGAGCAGTCGATGCTCCGCGAGCTCACAGCGGCCAACCGGGGGCCGCTGTCAGGCGAGGGCGTCCAGGACTTGCTGACGAGCGTCCTCGAATTGACGAAGCACGAGGTGGCTCGACGCGAAGAGCAGTGACAGGCTTAAGCCTGTCACTGCAGTGCAAGCGGCGTGACGCTACGTGTCTTCCTCGCCCTCGACCGCGAACTCGTCAGGCGTGACCTGATCGAGGAACTTGCGGAACTCGTCGACGATCTCCTCCTCGTTCACCTCTTCGCCCTCGAACTCGATCGCCGACTCCTCGATCACGCGGTCGTCGGCGAAGATCGGCGCCTCGGCCCGCACCGCCAGCGCGATCGCGTCGGACGGGCGTGAGTCGACCTCGATCTCGGAGCCGTCCTGCTGGATGGTGATGCTCGCGTAGAAGGTGTTGTCCCGGAGCTCGGTGACCGTGATCCGGGTGACACGGGCCTCGAGCTCGGCCAGCATCGAGGTGACGAGGTCGTGGGTGAGAGGCCGCGGCGTGCTCGCGCCCTGGAGCTTCATCAGGATCGCGGCCGCCTCGGAATGGCCGATCCAGATCGGCAGGAACTTGTTGCCGTCGGCTGTCTTCAGAAGGACGATCGGCTGCTTGCCGACGATGTCGAAGCTGACGCCGTAGATGTGCATCTCGTGCATCGACCCGAGGCCTCGACCTGATCTTAGCCCAGCCCTTCAGAGCCAAACCGGATGTGCCCACCACCACGTGCCCATCGCTACACTTCCGCGTCGCGGGCGATTAGCTCAGTTGGTTAGAGCGCCGCTCTGATAAGGCGGAGGTCCGTGGTTCGAATCCACGATCGCCCATGCACTCCGGCCGCGTACGCTGCGGCGATGGAACCCACCGTCGCCGTCGAGCGGCTGGACGCGGGAGCCGCCAGAGACCACCGCGACGCGCTCGCGGCCGTCCTGACCGACTGCGTCGAGGGCGGAGCGTCCGTCAGCTTCATGGCGCCGTTCTCGCTCGAGCAGGCGCGCGACTACTTCGAGTCGGTCGAGCCCGAGGTGGCGGCGGGCTCGCGGGTCCTGCTCGCCGCCTTCCTCGAGGACGACCTCGTCGGCACCGTCCAGGTCGTCGCCGCGTGGCCGCCCAACCAGCCGCACCGTGCCGACGTGACCAAGCTGCTCGTCCGCCACTCGGCCAGGAAACGGGGCATCGGGCAGCGCCTGATGGCGCGGGCGGAGGTCGAGGCTCGCAACCAGGGCTGGGCGCTGCTCGTCCTCGACACCGTCACCGGCGACCCGGCGGAGCGACTCTACGAGCGGATGGGCTGGACGAAGGTCGGCGTGATCCCGAACTTCGCGCTCTACCCCGACGGTCGACCGTGTGACACGACGGTGTTCTGGAAGGCGCTGGACTAGCCCGCGGGCGGGGCGTAGCGTTCGAGCGCCTCGGCCAGCTCCGCCAGCTCGTACTCGTCGGCGAACTGGATCTCGAGCCGGCCTCGCGTCAGCCGCACCGGCTTGCCGGTCAGCCGTTCCGCAGCAGCGCGGGCCCGGGCCGACAGCGCGGGATCGATCGGCGCGCCCTTCACCCTCGGCTTCTGTCGCGCACCCGCCCAGCGCGCCCGCTGCTCGGCCGCGCGCACCGACATCCCCTTCTTTACGATCTCCCGCGCGAGCCGCCGCCGCCCCTCCTGGTCGGGGACCGCGAGCACGGCCCGAGCATGGCCCTCGCTGAGCTCGCCGCGCTCCACCATCGCGAGCACGTCGTCGGAGAGGTCGAGCAGCCGCATCCGGTTGGACACCGCCGGTTTCGAGCGGCCGACCCGTTCCGAGACGTCACCGAGCGAGAGCCCGAACTCGTCGATCAGGAGCGCGCAAGCCCGGGCCTCGTCGACCGGCGACAGGTCCTCCCGCGCAACGTTCTCGACCAGCGCGAGCAGGAGCGAATCGCCCTCGTCGGCGTCACGCACGATCGCCGGGACGGTCGCCAGGCCTGCCTGCCGGGCGGCCCGCCAGCGCCGCTCGCCGGCGATCAGCTCGAAGCCGCCCGCTGCGCGCCGGCGCACGACGACGGGCTGGATCACGCCCTGGGAGCGCACCGAGTCGGCCAGGCCCGCCGCCGCCTCGGAGTCGTGGCGTTTCCGCGGCTGGCGGAGGTTCGGGTGAATCGTCTCGACGGGAAGCTCGGTGAGCTCCGTCTGGGTCGCACCGCCGATCAGAACCTCGAGGCCTCGACCGAGACCTCTCCGAGCAGGACGCGCGTCGTCAGGAACGCTCGACAAGCTCCATCGCCACCTTCCAGTAGGCCTCGGCGCCGGCGGACCGGCGGTCGTAGGCGATCGCAGGGAGGCCGTGGCTCGGCGCCTCGGCGAGGCGCACCGACCGCGGCACGGACGTCTTGAACACCAGCTCGCCGAGGTGGCGCCGCAGCTCGTGGTCGACTTCGGCCGAGAGCCGCGTGCGGCCGTCGACCATCGTCAGGAGGACGCCGGCGATCGCGAGCCGCGGGTTGAGACGCGCCTTGATGATGTCCACCGAGCGCAACAGCTGGGAGAGGCCCTCGAGCGCGTAGTACTCCGCCTGCACGGGCACGAGCACGCGATCGGCCGCCGCGAGCGCGTTCACCGTCAGCGGGCCGAGCGAGGGCGGGCAGTCGAGGAAGACGAACGAATAGCCGTCCGCAGAATCCCCGAGCGAGTCGGCGAGAAACCGTTCGCCGTCGTCGCGGCGGGCGAGTTCGACGGCTGCGCCGGCCAGATCGGGCTTCGAGGGCACGAGCCAGAGGTTCTGGAACCGGGTCGGCCTGACCAGCTGCTCCAGCGGCGCGCCGTCGAGCAGGTCGTAGCTCGACGTCCCGTTGGCCGCCTCGCCGAGCCCCGAGGTGGCGTTCGCCTGGGGGTCGAGGTCGATGACCAGCGCCTTCTCGCCGGCCTCGGCGAGGCAGGCGGCGAGGTTGACCGCGGTCGTGGTCTTCCCGACCCCGCCCTTCTGGTTCGCGACTGCATAGACCCGCCCAGGCACCCGAACATTCTTTCTTCGCGGGCGGACGAGACGCTCCTACCCGAGCGGACGCTTCCGGGCAACCCCGGCTCGGCGGGGGAAGCCGGTGGGTGTGGGGGCGACCTTCGCAAGCACGAGCACACCCGGATGCTCCTCCGGCTCTCCGCCGCCGAGTTGCGCCGAGACCCGGGCAACCACAGCTGCATCCACCGAGGGTCCCACGAGCAGAATCGCGGCGCCGCCCACGCCGACCAGGGGCAAGCACCATTCGGCCGCGACTGCAGGTGGGGCCAGCGCCTTCGCGACCGCTACGCCGAACTGCTCGGGCGGCAGCTCCTCCGCCCGGCCGCAGACGACGCGAAGGTTGGGAAACTCCCTCGCCACCGACTCGAGGAAGTCGCACTTGCGCCGCGTCGCCTCGAGCAGGACGACCTCGCGATCGGGGAAGGCGGCGGCCAGCGGGATCCCGGGAGCTCCCCCACCGGAGCCGACGTCCACCACCGGACCTTCGTAGCGCCGCACGAAGGGAGCTACCGCGAGGCTTTCCTCGAGGTGCACCCGTCGTGCGTCGGCTCGATCCCGGATCGCCGTCAGGCCGGGCGTCTCGAGCAGGCGCCCGAGCCAGCGCTCGAGCCGCTCGTCAGTCGGCTTCGACGACGACGTACCGGTAAGGCTCATCGCCCTCGCTGCGCGTGCTCACTCCCGGCTCGTCCTGCAGCCGCAGATGGACGATCCGGCGCTCGATCGAGGACATCGGCTCCAGCTCGACGGGCTCGCCGGTCGAGACCGCCCGCTGTGCGCTGCGCATCGCCAGGGCCTCGAGCGTCTCCCGTCGCCGCTCCCGGTAGCCGGCCGCGTCCACCACGACCTCCTTGCGGTCGTCGCCGTACGCCCGGTAGGCGAGGGCGTTCGCCAGATACTGGATCGCGTCGATTGTCTGGCCGTGGCGACCGATCAGCAGACCGAGGTCGTCGCCGCTCAGCGTTCCCGTCACCGCCTCGTCGTCCTCGGTGACGTCGACCCGGCAGTCGACCTGGAGCGCACTGGCGACCCGCTCCAGCAGGTCCCGCAGGTCCGTTGCGAGCTCGGAGCCCTCGCCTCCTCCGGCCGCCTCCGCGGAGGAGACGACAGCGGTATCCACGCTGGCGACCACCCGTGCAGGCGCGTACCCCACGCCGAGCAGACCCCGCTCGCCCTCCGAGACGACCTCGAAGCGAACGGCGGACTTGTCCAGCCCCGGCGCGAGCCGCTCGAGCTCGCGGAGGGCCTGCCACTTGGCCTCGCCGACCGTCTCACCGGTCGCCTCGACGCTGTGCTGACCTTCGACCCGATGCCGGCCTTCGACCGGGGGCTGCTCGCTCACCGCCCGCCTTTCTTCTTCTTCTTGCGCTTGACGCGGCGCGGCTGGCCCGGCGCCGACGACCCGGCGACCGCGGCCGGCGCCGGAGCGCGGGTCTCGGCGGAGCCGTCCGTGACCGGCGAGGCCGTTTCCTCCCTGGGCGGCGTCCGCGACGAGCGCTTGGGCGGCGGCGCGGGCTTCGGCACCATCCGCCGCGTGATGATCCCCTGGCCGACGGTCCAGAGGTTCGTCGTCATCCAGTACATGAGCAGGCCGACCGGGAAGCGGCTCACGAACGGGAGGACGAAGAAGGGCACGATCATGAACAGGATCCGCTGGCTCCTCGGGATGTTCGGCGGCGTTCCGAAGTAGGCGTAGCCGACCTGGCTGCCGAGGTAGAGGACGAGCAGCACGTAGCCCGACCAGTGCTCGGTGACGTGGGCGGTGATGTTCGGGACGATCAGCCAGTGCAGCTCGCTGGGCAGCGCGGTGACGTGCTTGGTGAAGTTCTTCAGGACGAAGTAGAGGGCGAAGAAGACCGGGATCTGCACGAGCATCGGCAGGCACGAGGCCGCCGGGTTGATCTCCTTCTCCTTGTAGAACTTCATCAGCTCCTCGTTCAGGCGCTGGCGGTCGCCCTTGTACTTCTGCTGGATCGCCTTCATCTCGGGCAGATGCGCCTGCATGCGCTGCATCGAGTGGATCTGCTTGACCATGATCGGGACGAGACAGATCCGGACGATGATCGTCAGCGCCACGATCGACCAGCCCCACGACAGCCCGACGGTGTCGTGCAGGTGCTGGAGCAGCCACGCGAGCGCGTTCTCGATCGGGCTGAGGATCCCGGCGACGATCACCGCAGAACCCCCGGATAGTCGACGCCGCCGCGGCTCCAGGGGTGGCAGCGGGCCAGGCGCCACGCGGTCTTCGCGGTTCCGCGCACGAGGCCATGCTCGCGATACGCGAGCGACGCGTACTCGGAGCAGGTCGGGTGGTACTTGCAGGTGGGCGCTCCGGCCACGCCCGGCGAGGGGAAGAAGGCGCGGAGCGCGATGCTCAGATGCTTCAAGCCGACGCCTTTCCGAGCACCTCGTCCAGGCGCTCGCCGAGCCAGGCGGCGTCGTGGCCGGCGAGGGCCTCGCCGAGCGGAGGACGCGCGATCAGCACGTAGTCGCGGCCGGCCGGGACACGCTCGACACGCTCGCGCCAGCTCTCGCGCAGACGGCGCTTCACGCGGTTCCGCTCCACTGCGCTGCCCGCTCCCTTCGGGACTGCGATGCCCAGCCGGGGCTCTCCGTCATCGTCGCGCGGAAACCAGTAGAGGACGAGGAAGCGCGTCGAGACCGAACGGCCGTGGCGGTAGACGGCGTCAAAGTCCCGCGACCGGGAGAGGCGATACCGGCGCTGCACGACCGCGCGAACCGCGTCAGGCGGAGAGCCGCTTCCGGCCCTTCGCGCGGCGGCGCTTGATGATCGCGCGCCCGGCGCGGGTGGACATGCGCGCGCGGAAACCGTGCTTGCGCTTCCGGCGCCGTACGTTGGGCTGGTAGGTCCGCTTCACGGATGGCTGCTCACTTCACGGAGAGTTCTTGACACGAAAGGGTTCCTGAACACGAAAACGGCGGCCCCTTGGCCGCGGAACGCCAGTATAGACGAGCCTCGAGGGACCGGCCCCACCGCCTGTCACCGCGTGCGAGCGAATTTCCCCGACGAGTTCTCCACAGGCGCGATGTGGAAATCAGCAGTGCGGAAAGGGCGAGCAGAGAGGGTGTTTTTCGCGTCGCGAATCACCCCTTCGGGACCTCCTGTCCACACCTGTGGAGAGCGATGTGGAACCGTGGGAATCTCCTGCAAAACACCGGTTTTTGGCCAAGGCTTCGCGGGCCGGAAAGGCCATTGTCGGGCCGGTCGCACGTTGCTATGCTCGGCCCTCGCTGTCGTCGAGGAGGAGCGGGCCCCCCGGGTGGATCAACCGATTGAGCTGACCGCAGAGACGCTCTGGACCGAGGTGGCCGGTCGGCTCAAGGGGGCGCTCAACGACTCGACGTACCGGACCTGGTTCGGCGAGGTGGAAGGGCTGGAAGTGTCGGACGACACGTTCGTCCTCGCAGTCCCGAACGACTTCACCCGCGAGTGGATCGAAGGGCACTTCATCGAGCTGATGCGGGCCGCCGTCCGCGATGCGACGGGGCAGCAGCGCCGGATCCAGCTCACGGTCGCGGAGACCGGCGCGGTCCCCGACACGACGAAGCCGGCCCAGCGCGTCAGCGAGGCCGGGCTGAACACGAAGTACACGTTCGACCTGTTCGTGATCGGCTCGTCGAACCGGTTCGCGCACGCGGCCGCGCTGGCGGTCGCCGAGGCGCCGGCGCAGGCCTACAACCCACTCTTCATCTACGGCTCGACCGGGCTGGGCAAGACCCACCTGCTCCAGGCGATCGCCCAGTACGTGATGGAGCACCCGGGGAACATGTCCGTCCGGTACGTGACGAGCGAGTCGTTCGTCAACGACTTCATCAACTCCCTCCGCGACAAGCGGATCGAGGGCTTCAAGCAGCGCTACCGCAACTACGACCTGCTGCTGATCGACGACGTCCAGTTCTTCGAGGGCAAGGAGCGCTTCCAGGAGGAGTTCTTCCACACCTTCAACTCGCTCTACGAGTCGGGCAGCCAGATCGTGCTTTCGTCGGACCGCCCGCCGAAGGAGATCGCGACCCTCGAGGCGAGGCTGCGCTCGCGCTTCGAATGGGGCCTGATCACCGACATCCAGCCGCCCGACCTGGAGACCCGGATCGCGATCCTGCGCAAGAAGGTGAAGACGGACGGCATCCACATCGCCGACCCGCAGCTCCTCACCTTCATCGCCGGCCGCATCTCCACGAACATCCGCGAGCTCGAGGGCGCGCTCACGCGTGTCGTCGCCTTCGCCTCGCTGACGGGCCGGCCGATGACCGCCGAGCTCGCCCAGGACGTGCTCAAGGACGTCTTTCCGCAGGGCGAGGTCGCCCAGGTGACGATCGAGCGGATCCAGGAGGTCGTCTGCGACCGCTTCTCTTTGTCGTTGGACGAGCTCTGCAGCCACAAGCGCTCGCAGAACATCGTCTATCCGCGCCAGGTGGCGATGTATCTCTCGCGCGAGCTGACCGATTCGTCACTTCCGAAGATCGGCAAGCACTTCGGAGACCGCGACCACACCACCGTCCTGCACGCAAATACGAAGATCACGAACATGATCCGGGCCGACCGGACTGTGTACAACCTTGTGCAAGAGCTGACTGCACGTGTCAAACAGGTGCGGTGAACTGTGGATTCGCGCGACCTGCGGAGCGGGCACTGTGGATCCGGCGTCGTTCTCCCCATCCTGAACCCACACTAGAAACGGCTTGTCCAAGCGGGACTCGACAGTCCTCCACGCAATTCACACCACCTACGACTATGAAAGGTTTTTGAAAGAACATGAGTGACATAGAAGCTTCAGTCGGTCAGGAGGTTGCGTTGGAGGGTCAGCTCGCCGTCACCGTGTCGCGAGGTGAGCTCGCGCAGAAGCTCTCGCTCGTCAGCCGCGGGGTGTCGACCCGTACCGCCGTGCAGATCCTGGGCGGGATCCTGCTACGTGCAGCCGGCGACAGCGTCGAGCTCGCCGCCACCGACATGGAGCTCTCGCTGCGGACGCCGCTCCAGGCGACCGTGTCGGGTGACGGGGCGGTCGTCGTCCCCGGGAAGCTGTTCGCCGATCTCTCGCGGTTGCTGCCGGAGGGCGACGTCGAGCTCGAGTACCGCCAGGACGAGAACGTGCTGCAGATTCGCTGCGGCCCGGCCGAGTACCGCCTGAACACCTACAGCGCCGAGGACTTCCCGCGGCTGCCGGACGCCGACGCCACGCCGACGCACACGGTCGACGCCGCGTCGCTGCTCGCTACGGTCGCCTCGGTGGGACGCGCGGTCTCGCGTGACGAGGCGCGGCCCGTGCTCACCGGCATCCTGGTGCGGTTCGGCGAGGGCAAGCTAGTCATGGCTGCGACGGACTCGTACCGGCTGTCGTACAAGGAGACGCCGATCGAAGGCGACGTGCCGGAGCTCGAGGCGATCGTGCCTGCGCGGGCGCTCGAGGAGGTTCGCCGGCTGGCGACCGCCGCGGACACGCTCGAGCTCGGTGTCCAGGAGAACCAGGTCCTGTTCGGCGTCGACGGCACGTGGCTGACCACACGCCGGATCGAGGGCCAGTTCCCGAAGTTCGACGAGCTGCGGCCGAAGGAGTTCAAGCACGAGGTCGTCCTGCCGCGCGAGGAGCTGCTCGAGGTCGTTCGCCGCACGTCGGTGATGGCGCATCGCAACTCGCCGCTTCGCCTGCGCTTCGCCGAGGGGGAAGTGACCGTCTGGGCGCAGACACAGGACGTCGGCGAGGCCCGCGAGACGCTGCCGATCCGCTTCGACGGCGAGCCGCTCGAGATCGGGTTCAACGCCGACTTCCTCCGCGACGGGATCGAATCGGCCGAGGGCGACGACATGCGCCTGCGCCTGATCGACCCCTTGCGGCCCGGCCTGATCCAGGGATTGGACGACGACTTCTGGTACCTGATCATGCCGATCCGCCTCGCCGGCTGATCGTCGAGTCGGTCTTCCTGGCGAACTTCCGCTCGTACGCGCGGCTGGAGCTCGCACTCGAGCCCGGGCTCGTGCTGGCGGTGGGCCCGAACGGCGCCGGCAAGACGAATCTGCTCGAGTCGCTGCACGTCGGCACCCAGGGCTTCTCGCCGCGAACGCGATCCGACACGGAGCTGATCCGCTTCGGCGAGACGGCGGCCCGCATCCGGCTCGAAGGCCGCCGGGGACAGACTCCGGTCCGGATCGGAGTCGGGCTGTCGACGACCGAGGGGAAACGGGCCGACCTGGACGGCGCCCGCCTCCGCGCGGCGGAGCAGCTGCGCGGCGAGACGGCGACGCTCGTCTTCACGCCGGACCGGCTGGCGATCGTCAAGGCCGGCCCGGCCACGCGACGCGCGTACTTCGACCGCTCGTTGGCACGCCTGCTGCCCGCCCGGTCGCAGCTGCCCGCCGACTACGCCGCCGCTCTCGCACAACGGAACGCCGCCCTCAAGCTCGGCGACCGGTCGACGATCGCGCCGTGGACGGCGCAGCTGGCTGCGCTCGGTGGGGCTCTCGTCGAGGCCCGTGTCGGCCTGCTCGACCTGCTTGGGGGGCCGTTCGGGGAGGCGGCGGTGCAGCTTGGCCTGCCCGAGGCCAGGCTCGAGTACGAGGGCGAGCCGGCCACCGAGGCCGACCTGGAGTCGCGACTGGAGCGTGACCTGGAACGTGGGTCGACAGGCGCAGGCCCGCACCTTCACGACATCTCGATCGTCTCGGTGTCCCGCGACCTGCGCTCGTTCGGCTCCCAGGGCGAGCAGCGGACGGCCGTGCTCGCGCTGCTCCTCGCCGAGGCTGCGCTGCTGGCGGATCGCCGCGACGATCCGCCGCTCCTGCTGCTCGACGACGTGCTCTCGGAGCTCGATCCGCAGCGTCGCCGCGTGCTGTTGGAGCAGGTCGCTGGGCGCGGGCAGACGCTGATCACGGCGACCACGGCGGATGCGCTGCCGGGCGAGCCGGCGCAGTTGCTCGACGTCTCTCCTGGGGCGGTGGTGGCCCGCTAGCGCGATGGAAGGGCTCGACGGCGAGATCCGCAAGGTGCTGGCCCGCTTCGGGCCCCAGGCGGGAATGCCCGAGGTCCTCGCCGCCTGGCCGGGGGCGGTGGGGCCGATGGTGGCCGCGAACGCCTGGCCCGCCCGGATCGCGCGCGATGGGACCCTGCACGCGAACACCTCGTCGTCCGCCTGGGCATTCGAGCTGGGGCAGCTCGCGCCCGAGATCCTCGCCCGGCTCTCGGAGAAGCTCGGCGAGAGTGCGCCGAAAGCGTTGCGATTCGCCGTCGGCCATCTCCCCGAGCCTCCACCGCCGTCGCCGGAGGCAGCACGAACGGACGTTCCCGAGCCGAGCGCGGAAGCCCTGCAACGGGCGGCCGACCTCGTTGCCGGAATCGAGGACGAAGCGCTGCGGAATCGCATGCAAAGAGCGGCCGCTTTCGGGCTCTCGAACGCCCCGTCCGACCGCTCTTTCTGATACACTTCTACCAGCCCGCAAATACCTAATTTGCAGGGCTTTTCTTAATGGCAGAGGCAGCTTACACCGCAAAGGACATCACGGTCCTTGAGGGGCTCGACCCGGTCCGGAAACGACCGGGCATGTACATCGGCTCGACGGGCTCTCGGGGCCTTCACCACCTTGCCTACGAGGTGGTCGCGAACTCGGTCGACGAGGCGCTGGCCGAGCGCTGCGATCTGCTCGAGGTGATCATCCACCCAGACGAGTCGATGACCGTCAGGGACAACGGCTCGGGGATTCCCGTGGACGTGATGAAGGACCAGGGGCTGCCTGCGCTGACGGTCGTCCTGACCAAGCTGCACGCAGGCGGCAAGTTCGGTCAGGGCGGCTACAAGGTGTCCGGCGGTCTGCACGGCGTGGGCGTCTCCGTCGTCAACGCGCTGTCCGAGTGGCTCGTCGCCGAGGTCCAGCGCGACGGCAAGACCTGGCGCCAGGAGTTCGCACGCGGGGAGCCGACGACGAAGATGAAGGCGATCGGGCCGACCAAGGACACCGGCACGACGATCAGCTTCAAGCCCGACGCCGAGATCTTCGAGGAGACCGAGTGGGACGCCGACACGCTGCTCCAGCGCCTGCGCGAGACCGCGTTCCTGACGAAGGGCCTGCGCATCATCCTCGTCGACGAGCGTGAAAACGAGCAGCGCGAGGAATTCCACTACGCCGGCGGGATCCGCGACTTCGTCGCGTACATCAACAAGGCGAAGGAGCCGATCCACAAGCACGCGGTCTACTTCGAGGGCGAGAGCGAGCAGGGGTATGTCGAGATCGCCATGCAGTGGAACAACTCCTACGCCGAATCGGTCTTCACGTTCGCGAACAACGTCAACACCCATGAGGGCGGCTCACATCTGTCCGGGTTCCGCTCGGCCCTGACCGCGACCCTGAACAGGGTCGCGCGCGACCGGGGCCTGCTCAAGGAGAAGGAGGACAACCTCGAGGGCGAGGACGTCCGTGAGGGGCTGGCGGCGGTGATCTCCGTGAAGCTCGCCGAACCGCAGTTCGAGGGTCAGACGAAGACGAAGCTCGGGAACCCCGGGATGGAAGGCCTCGTCAAGCAGGTCGTCAACCAGAAGCTCGCTCAGTACTTCGAGGAGAACCCGCAGGACGCGAAGCAGATCATCCAGAAGGCGATCGACGCGTCACGGGCGCGCCAGGCCGCGCGGAAGGCGCGCGAGCTGACCCGCCGCAAATCGGCGCTCGAGGGCGCGTCGCTTCCGGGCAAGCTCGCCGACTGCGAGATCGGCGATCCCGAGGCGGCGGAGCTCTTCCTCGTCGAGGGAAACTCGGCCGGCGGCTCGGCCGTCGACGCACGCGACCGCCTCTTTCAGGCGATCCTGCCGCTCCGCGGCAAGGTGATCAACGCCGAGAAGAACCGGATCAACAAGGTGCTCTCTAACACGGAGATCCAGTCGATGGTGACTGCGATCGGGACCGGGATCGCCGACGAGTTCGACATCTCGAAGCTCCGCTACCACCGGATCATCGTCATGACCGACGCCGACGTGGACGGTTCGCACATCCGCACGCTGATCCTCACCTTTCTCTTCCGCCAGATGCCCGAGCTCGTCGAGCGCGGCCACGTGTTCATCGCTGTGCCGCCGCTCTACCGCGTCAAGCTCGGCGGTCGGGAGCAGTACGTGGAGAAGGAGTCGCAGTTCGAGGATCTCCTCGTCCGCGAGCGGATCAAGAACATGGAGGTCACGGACCGCTCCGGGAAGTCGCAGAAGCTCTCCGAGGCGAAGTACGGGCGGTTCACGCGCGCACTCCACGATTTCGAGGGTTGGTCGACGCGGCTCCGCACCGACTTCGGCGGGCAGGCCGCGAGCTTCGTGGTCGAGCACCGCTTGGTCGAGACCGACGCCGAGGACATCGCCGGTATGGAGAAGGCGCTCGCCACAATCGAGCCGAACGGCTTCGAGGTCTCGGTGATCGACACAGACGGCGACGCCGTCCGCGTGAAGGTGGTCGAGCGCGAGACGAGCTCGGCCGAGCACATCGTCGTTCCGGCCGCGCTCCTCGCCTCGCCGATCTACGCGGGGCTCCGCAAGAGCTACGCACGTCTGCAGGAGACGATGGGGGCGCCGCCGTTCACGATCGCTCTCGGCAAGAAGCAGGCCTCGGCGGCCACCTACGAGACGCTGCGCTCGCGCGCGATCGATCTGGCCAAGGAGGGGATCCAGGTCAGCCGGTTCAAGGGCCTCGGCGAGATGGACGCGGAGGAGCTCGCGGCGACGACCATGGACCCTGCGAAGCGGCTCCTCGTCCGCGTCGACGTCGAAGATGCCGCCACCGCCGACCTGATCTTCTCGACGCTGATGGGCGACCAGGTCGAGCCACGGCGGCTGTTCATCGAGCAGAACGCCAAGGACGTGAAGTTCCTCGATGTATAGGAGCCCGGCTCGCGGACGGGGGGGCAGCGCTGTCTGACGTCGTCGAACCGTTAGGCGCCGGCCGCATCGAGTCACGCGAGCTCGAGGCGGAGATGCGCTCGAGCTTCCTCGACTACGCGATGAGCACGATCGTCGCGCGCGCGCTGCCCGACGTGCGCGACGGCCTGAAGCCGGTGCACCGGCGGATCCTGTACGCGATGGCGGAGCTCGGGCTCCAGCCGGGGCGCCCGCGCGTCAAGTGCGCCCGCGTCGTCGGTGAGGTGATGGGCAACTACCACCCGCACGGCGACGCCGCGATCTACGACACGCTGGTCCGCCTTGCGCAGCCGTTCTCGCTGCGCTACCCGCTCGTCGACGGGCAGGGGAATTTCGGCAACATCGACGGCTACCCGGCTGCCGCCCAGCGCTACACGGAGTGCCGGCTCGCGAAGATGGCGAGCGAGCTCCTCCGCGACATCGACGCGGACACGGTCGACTTCGGCCCGAACTACGACGAATCGCGCAGGGAGCCGGAGGTGCTCCCCTCGCGCTTCCCGAACCTGCTCGTCAACGGCTCGACCGGCATCGCCGTCGGGATGGCGACGAACATCCCGCCCCACAACCTCGGCGAGGTAGTGGACGCGATCGTCGCGATGATCGACGACCCGGCCGCCGACGTCGAGAAGCTGTCCAAGTACATCAAGGGCCCCGATTTCCCGACCGGCGCGATCATCGTCGGTCGCGAGGGCATCAAGGAGGCCTACCGCTCCGGCCGCGGCCGGGTGGTCATGCGCGCTCGCGCGCACGCCGAGGAGCAGCGCGGCGGCCGCATGGCGATCGTGATCAGCGAGCTTCCGTACGGCGTCAAGAAGGGCGGCGACGAGGGTGTGATCGCGAAGATGGCGGAGCTCGTCAAGACGGGCGTCCTCTCCGAGATTTCTCGGCTTCGTGACCTGTCGGACAAGTCGGGCATGCGCATCGTCGTCGAGCTGAAGCGCGATGCGATTGCGCAGGTCGTCCTCAACAAGCTCTTCAAGCACACGTCGCTTCAGACCACGTTCGGCTACAACGCGGTCGCGCTCGTCGACGGTGTGCCGAAGACGCTGTCGCTCCTCGAGCTCATCCGCCACTACCTCGAGTTCCAGCGGACGGTCGTCGTGCGCCGGTCGAAGTACGAGCTGCGCAAGGCGGAGGAGCGGGCGCACGTGCTCCAGGGCTACCTGATCGCACTCGACAACCTCGACGAGGTGATTGCGATCATCCGCGGGGCCGAGGACACCGACGCGGCGCGCGAGGGGCTGATGGAGAAGTTCGACCTTTCCGAGATCCAGGCCCAGGCGATCCTCGACCTCCGCCTGCGCGCGCTGACCGCGCTCGAGCGCAAGCGGGTCGAGCAGGAGCACGCCGACCTGCGCGAGCGGATCACCGAGCTCCGTGCGATCCTCGGCGATGAGTCCCGCGTGATGGCACTGATCCGCGAGGAGCTGCTCGAGCTCAGAGAGATCTACGGCAAGAACGACAGCCGCCGGACCGAGATCGTCGCGGCGGAGGGTGAGCTCGACCTCGAGGACCTGATCGCGGAAGAGGACATGGTGATCGCGATCACGCGCTCCGGCTACCTCAAGCGCCTGCCGGTGACGACGTACCGCGAGCAGCGCCGCGGCGGTCGCGGTGTGATGGGGATGGACCTGAAAGAGGACGACTACATCGAGCACCTGTTCGTCGCCTCCACCCACGACTACCTGCTCTTCTTCACGTCGGTCGGCAAGGTCTATCGGCTGAAGGTGCACGAGTTGCCGCTCGGCTCGCGCCAGTCGAAGGGGCGTGCAGCGGTCAACCTGCTCCCGTTTCGCCAGGACGAGCAGATCCGGGCAGTCGTCCAGACGCGCGACTTCGGCGAGTCCGAGTTCCTCGTCTTCGCAACCAGGAAAGGCATGGTGAAGAAGACGAGGCTGGCCGAGTACAACACGCCGCTGAAGGCCGACGGGATCATCGCGATCAATCTCCGCGAGAACGACGAGCTGATCGGCGTTCGCCACTCGACCGGTGAGGACGACGTGCTGATGGTCTCACGCAGCGGCCAGGCGATCCGGTTCCACGAACGGGCGGCCCGCCCGATGGGCCGCGCGACCGCGGGCGTGCAGGGCATGCGCCTGCGCAAGGACGACGAGGTGATCGAGCTCGCCGTCGCCAGCGACACGGATGACCTGCTCGTCGTCACCGAACAGGGCTACGGCAAGCGCACGCCGGTGCACGAGTATCCACGCAAGGGGCGTGGCGGCCTTGGCGTGAAGACGATCCAGCTCACCGACGCCAAGGGCAAGCTCGCCGGCGCGCGTGTCGTCCGCGACGGCTACCAGTTGATGCTGATCTCGACCGGCGGAACTGTCATCCGCATGTCGGTCGACGAGATCAAGCGGCTCGGCCGCGCGACCCAGGGTGTGATCGTCGTCCGGCTGCGGGACGGCGAGAAGGTGTCGAGCCTCGCCCCGGTCGCCGAGTCGGAGGACGTTGTCGAGTCAGGCGACGAGGCCGAAGCCGCTGCCGATCCGGCTGATCAGCCCTCCGAGTAGTCGGGAGACGGAATCGAAGCCAGAGCAAGCCCTGGCACCGATGCTCTGGGAAACCGAATCGAAGCCAGAGCAAGCTCTGGCACCGATGCTCTTCACTTCTTTCGGCGGACGTGATAGACAAGCGCCCGCGGGTGACGGCGTGCCGATCGAAAGGGATGCTGGTATGGCGTTCAGCGGGCAGGTGGACTTCCTCGAACCGGTAGATCTCGCGGAGCATCTGGACAAGCTCGAGCTGTATCTCGGCCAGGTGTGCCAGATGGCCGGAATCTCCAAGATGCAGCTCGACTACTGGACGAACAAGGCCCAGATTCCGACCAAGGGGCGCAAGCAGCGGATCTACGACATGGACGCGGTCGAGACCGTGATGCTGATCAAGCAGGCGAAGGACAAGGGCCTCAACCTCGGCGCCGCGATCGACGCGGCCCAACGGTTCCGCGAGCAGAACCGCCTCCACTGACCTTCGCCAAGGGACTGTCCCCGGAGGGGACTGTCCCCAAAGAAAGGTTCGCGGCTCGATCCGGCGGGGTCAGACCCCTTCGGGGTCAGACCCCTAAGACTTGTCCCCGTCGCTCTTGGGCGGGCCAACCGCCCGCTCGAGCAGCGGCTGGATCAGGTCGATCGGCGCGGGGAAGACAATCGTCGACGAGTTCGACGCTCCGATCTCGAGCAGCGTCTGCAGGTAGCGGAGCTGGATCGCGATCGGCTCCGACGCCATCACCGCCGCCGCGTCGCGTAGCCGCTCCGAGGCCTGGAACTCGCCCTCCGCGTTGATCACCTTCGCGCGCCGCTCGCGTTCGGCCTCGGCCTGGCGGGCCATCGCCCGTTGCATCCCCGACGGGATCTCGACGTCCTTGACCTCGACGACCGAGACCTTGATCCCCCAGGGCGCAGTCTGCTGGTCGATGATCTCCTGGAGGATCGCGTTGATCTTGTCGCGCTCCGAGAGGAGCTCGTCGAGGAGGTGCTGGCCGAGCACCGAGCGCAGCGTCGTCTGTGCGATCTGCGACGTCGCGACCATGAAGTTCTCGACCTGCACGATTGCGTCCTTCGGCGCCACGATCCGGAAGTAGGCGACCGCGTTCACCCGCGCCGGGACGTTGTCCTTCGTGATCACCTCCTGCGGCGGGATGTTCAGCGTAATCGTGCGCAGGTCGACCTTGACCATCCGGTCGACGATCGGGATCAGCAGGAACAGGCCGGGCCCCTTCGGCTCGGCGAGGAGCCGGCCGAGACGGAAGATGATCCCGCGCTCGTACTCCCTCGCGACCTTGACCGCCGCGAACAGGAACAGCAGGACGAGGATCAGGACGATGACGACGACGATGATGGCCGCGGTCATGTCAGCACCCTACTCGTTCGATCGCTTCGCAGGCCGGGCGAAGCCCGGCCGCTCGCTCGCGCTCCGCGCTGGGAACTGCCAAGACCAGGAGTGATGGCCGCGGGGTTCGCTTACGTCACCGCGGGCGTAGACCCCGAGAGTGGGGAATCGGCCTCGGTACGGCGGACGACCAGCTCCATGCCGTCGATCCCCACCACCTCGACGTCTTCGCCGCGGGTCAGCCGCTCGCCCTCGGTCTCCCGTGCCTTCCAGAGCTCGCCCCGCACCGAGACGAGCCCGTCCCGGCCGACCTGCCCGTGGGTGCCGACGATCGTCTGCGGTCCGACCGACGCCGGGCGGCGCCGGACCTGGATCACCTTGGCGAGCACGAAGGCGAAGAACAGCGAGAAGGTGAGCGCGATCGCCAGCGGGACGCCGAGCGAGACCTGGTAGCCGGAGCCGGCCGGCTGGAACAGGAGTAACGAGCCGAAGATAAAGCAGGCTGCGCCTGCCACCGTGAGCGCGCCGTGGCTGAAGACGACGAAGAGCTCGGCGATCCAGAAGGCGAAGGCGGCGGCGATCAGGATCAGCCCCGCCCAGTTCACGGGCAGCACGTCCAGTCCGAAGAACGCGATCGCCAGGCAGAGGATCCCGAACGTGGCCGGGAAGATCAGACCGGGGTGCCACAGCTCGACGACGAGCCCGAGCACGCCCAGCGAGAGCATCAGCGAGATCAGGTTCGGGTCGATCAGGAAGTCGAGCACGCGCCGCCAGAGCCCCATCTTCACGGTCGTGACCTCGGCCCCAGCCGTGTGCATGACGATGCCCTTCGGGATCGTCTTCCGGCCGTCGATCGTGTTCAGGAGTGCCGGCAGGCTCGGAGAGACGACGTCGATCACGTTCTTCCTGAGCGCGGTGCGGGCAGGAAGGTTCGAGGCGACCCGCACGGCCTGCGCGGCCCAGACGGCGTTCCGGTGATGTGACGCGGCAAGGGCGACGAGGGATGCGGCGGCGTCGTTGACCACCTTGCGCCGCAGGTCGCTCTGGATGTTCGTGCCGCCGAGGTTGATCGGCGTCGAAGAGCCGATGTTGGTCACCGGCGCCATCGCCAGGATGTCGGCCGCCTGGCCGATCCAGACACCGGCGGAGGCCGCCCGCGAGCCGTTCGGCGACACGTAGACGATCACCGGCACCTTCGAGGCGAGCTCGGCCTTGACGATCTTCCGCATCGATTCCGACAGGCCGCCCGGCGTGTCCATCACGATCGCGACCGCGTCGTAGCCGCTCGAGTTCGCATGGTCGATCTCGCCGGTCAGGTATCCCGCCGTCACCGGGTTGACGTCGTTCTCGAACTCGACTGCGAGGACACGCGGAGTCGCCGCTCGTGCCGCCCCGCCGCTGGTCAGCGCCACTGCCAGGACCGCCGAGACGGCGAGAAGTCCCCGCAGGAAAGCCGCTTTCACAGCCGTAAGGATTCTATCAACGTCCCTCGTGCGTGCCTGTTTGCGCATGCACACTGGCGGAACCGGATGAGAGCGCTTCTTCTCGCAGCCCTGCTCGCGCTCGTCGCTCCGGCGGTCGCGAGCGCCGCGAACGGAGCGACGATCGTGGCGAGAGACCTGCCGGTGGGCGGGGCGAGGACGACGGCCGGAGCGACTGCGCCCTCGGTCTTCGATCTCGTCGGGTTCCACTGGCAGGGCAGCGGCACCGTCCTCTTCCGCACACATGCGGTCACGGGTCGCTGGAGCTCGTGGCGCCCCGTCGCTCCCGAGGCGGACGACCTGCCCGATCCGGGCAGCCGGGAGGGAAGGCTTCGCCGCGGCTGGCGGCTCGGCAGCCCGTACTGGGTCGGCGCCTCCGACCGCGTCGCCTACCGGGTCGTGGGCGACGTCCGCAGGCTGCGTGCCTGGTACGTCTGGAGCCCCGTCGAGGGAATCCCGCTGCGGACCACGGCGATGACGGGGACGCCGAAGATCGTGCTGCGGCGGGCGTGGGGGGCGAACGAGGAGATCACCCGCGGAGCGCCTCGGTACGCACGCGCGGTCTCGTTCGCGGTCGTCCACCACACGGCCGGCTCGAACGCGTACACGAGGAACCAGTCGGCCGCGATCGTCCGCGGGATCGAGCTGTACCACGTCCGCGGAAACGGCTGGAACGACATCGGCTACAACTTCCTGGTCGACAAGTACGGCCAGGTCTTCGAGGGCCGTGCCGGCGGGATCGAGCGCAACGTGATCGGCGCGCACGCCCAGGGGTTCAACACCGGCTCGACCGGGATTGCCGTGATCGGCAACTACACCGCGACGAGGATCTCCGCTGCGGCGATGCAGGCGCTCGTCGGCCTGCTGGCCTGGCGGCTGGACGTCGCCCATGTCGACCCGCTGAGCACGCTCTCCTGGCGGTCGGGCGGCAATCCGCGGTACCCGGCCGGCCGCGCCGTGACACTGCGCGCGATCTCGGGCCACCGCGACACCGGCCCCACCAGCTGCCCCGGCGCCGCCCTCTACTCCAGGCTGCCCGACATCGCGCGGCAGGTTGCCGCGACGGGGCTGCCGAAGCTGTATGCGCCGCAGGCACTGGGAGGCCTCGGAGGGCAGATCCGGTTCACGGCCAGGCTCTCGGCCCCCGCGGCCTGGGCGGTGACCGTCAAGGGCGCTTCCGGCGCGGTGGTCGCGCGCGGTCGCGGCACCGGAACCGCAGTCGCCTGGACGTGGAATGCCGCTCGGACCACGGGCGGCTCGTACACCTGGACGATCGAGGCCGGGCCGCAGACCCGCCCGGCGTCCGGGACGATCGGCAAGGCGCCACCGTCACCGCCGCCGGCTCCGTCGCCGATCCTCACCGGCCTGGTCGTCACACCGCCGGTGGTCTCTCCGGACGGCGACGGGATCGACGACGCGCCGGCCGTCTCCTACACGCTCACCGCCCGTGCCTCCGTGACGGTGACCGTGGTCGACGCGACCGGGACGGTGGTGGCGACGCCGTTCGCCGCGCAGCTGCAGGGCGCGCGGCGACAGACGTTCACCTACCCGGCGGACGGGCTCGCGGACGGCTCGTACACGCTGGTCGCGTCGGCCGCCGGGGAAGACGGACGCATGGGTCGCCTGACGGCACCGTTCGCCGTCGACCGGACGCTCACCGGGCTGGCGCTGAGCACGTCCACGCTGACGCCGAACGGCGACGGGGTCGACGACTCGCTCGGCATCTCCTTCACGCTCGCAAGTCCCGCGAACGTGGTGGTCCAGATCGAGCAGGCGGGCGCGGTGGTCGCCCCGGTCGCCACCGAGTCGCTCCCGGCGGGCGCCGCACAACTGACGTGGGACGGCACGACGCCGTCCGGTCCGGCGCCAGCCGGAATCTACGATGCTGTCGTACTCGTCGACGGGCCGTTCGGGCGAACGAGGCATGCCGTCTCGTTCACGGTCGCGCGCTGATCGCACGAATAAACTTCCGGGATGCAACCTCTGCGCCGCCGGCGCCGTCAGAGTGTCGAGCTGCGGCCGCCCCGGCCGCTCGCGTACGAGCGTTTGAGCGACCCGATCCTGGTGACCAGAGCGAAGGACGGAGACCCTGCGGCGCTGGCCGCGCTGTGCGAGCGTCACGCTCCGCGGGTGGAGCAGCTCGCCCGCCATCTCCTGGCCGACCCGGAGGACGCGCGGGACGCGGCCCAGGAGTCGCTCGCCAAGCTCTGCGTGCGCATCCGCCAGTTCCGCGGCGAGTCGCAGTTCGGGACCTGGCTCCACCGGCTGGTGGTGAACACCTGCCGGGACGTGGCCACCCGGCAGCGCTCGCGCCGCTGCGAGCCGCTCGTCGAGGACCGCCGCGTCGGCCCCGACGACACCGACCCGGCCCGCGCGCTCGCGCTCTCGGAGCTTCGCTCCGAGCTGGCCGGCGAGCTGGCCGCGATCTCGGCCGATCAGGCGCGCGTGGTCGTGCTCAAGGACGCGCTCGACTGGTCGTTCGAGGAGATCTCGGCGCGCTCGGGGATGCCTGTCGGGACGGCCAAGTGCTACGCGCACCGGGGCCGGAGCTCGCTGCGCGAGCGGCTGGCGCAGGCATGACTCCGACGGCGCCGTTCGGCCGTGAGGTGATCGAGGAGATCATCCCGCACCGCGACCCGTTCCTCTTCCTCGACGAGGTGCTGGAGCTGGAGCCCGGGGTCCGCGTGGTCGCCCGCAAGCAGGTGCGCGGCGACGAATGGTTCTTCCCCGGCCACTTCCCCGGCCGGCCGATCATGCCGGGCGTGATCATGGTCGAGGCGCTGGCGCAGGCCGGCGCGGTCGCCGCGCTCTCGCTCGAGGAGAACCGCGGCAAGCTCGCGCTCTTCGCCGGGATCGACGACGTGCGCTTCAAGCGGATCGTGGAGCCGGGCGACGAGCTTACGCTCGTCTGCGAGCTCGAGGCCGTGCGCGGGCCGGTCGGCCGCGGGAAGGCCCGAGCGACGGTCGGCGACGAGCTGGCCGTCCGCGGCACGCTCACCTTCGCGACCGCGGACAGCGGATGATCGGGGCGGCGAATGGGCAACCGGTCTCGATCACCGGGCTGGGGACGCATGTGCCCGAGCGCGTGGTCACGAACGACGACCTCGCACAACTGGTGGACACGTCCGACGAGTGGATCCTCAGCAGGACCGGCATCAGGGAGCGTCGCTTCGCCGCGGAGAACGAGGCGCTCTCGGACCTTGCGCTTCCGGCTGCGCGGGAAGCGTTAGAAGCCGCCGGGGTTCAGGCGGAAGATCTGGACCTGATCATCGTCGCGACGGTCACGCCGGACATGCAGTTCCCTTCGACGGCGGCGATCCTTGCCGACCTGCTGGGCGCCGAGAACGCCGCCGCCTACGACCTCGCGGCCGGCTGCACCGGCTTCATGTACGGGATCGCGCAGGCCTACGGGATGGTCGAGAGCGGGCTCAGCCGCCGTGCGCTCGTGGTCGGCGCGGACGTGCTCTCGAAGCTGATGAACTTCGCCGACCGCTCGACGTGCGTCCTCTTCGGCGACGGAGCCGGCGCCGTCGTGGTCGAGCCGGCCGCGCGGGAGGGCTTCCTGGGCTTCGAGCTCGGCGCCGACGGCGCCGGCGGCAAGGACCTCTATCTGCCCGCCGGAGGCTCGCGGACGCCGACTACGGCCGAGACCGTCGCCAGCGGCGCTCACTATGTACAGATGAACGGCCGGGAGGTTTTCAAGTTCGCGACGCGCGTCCTGGTCCGCTCGGCGCAGGACGTCCTGGCGAAGTGCGATTTGTCGTTGGACGACGTGGACGTCTATGTTCCCCATCAGGCCAACGTGCGCATCATCGATCACGCACTGGCCAAGTTGGGTATTCCGAAGGAGAAGACCATCGTGAACGTCGACCGCTACGGCAACACCTCGTCCGCCTCGATCCCGCTCGCGCTTGCGGAGGCGGTCTCGACCGGACGTGTCCACCAGGGCGACACGATCCTGATGACGGGTATGGGCGCCGGGCTGACCTGGGGCTCGGCCGTGATGCGCTGGACGGGCCCGGTATGAAGCTCGCCTTCTGCTTCCCGGGTCAGGGCTCGCTCGCGCAGGGCATGGGGCGCGACGTGGCCGCCGTCGTGCCGGAGGCGATGGAGGTGTACGAGCGCGGCAGCGCCGCGTGCGGCCTCGACCTGAAGCGACTGTGCTTCGAGTCGCCGCTGCAGGACATGGTCGAGACCGAGGTGCAGCAGCCGGCGCTCGTCGCCACCAGCCTGGCGATGCTCGCCGCGCTGCGGACACGGGGCATCTTCCCCGACTACGTGATCGGCCACTCGGTCGGCGAGTTCGCCGCCATCGCCGCTGCGAAGTCGGTCGGCGTGGAGCAGACGATCGCGCTCGTCCGCGAGCGGGGCCTGGCGATGGCCGAGGCGGCGAAGGAGCGGCCCGGCTCGATGGCCGCGATCCTCGGGCTCGACGACGAGGTGGTCGAGCGGCTCTGCCGCAAGATCTTCGGCGTGTGGCCGGCGAACTACAACTGTCCGGGCCAGATCGTCGTCTCCGGCGAGAACGACGCCGTCGACGAGCTGTGCGCGAAGGCGGAGGAGGAAGGCGCGCGCCGCACGGTCAAGCTCAAGGTCTCCGGCGCGTTCCATTCGCCGCTCGTCGCCCGTGCCGCCGAGCGGCTCCGGCCCGCTGTCGAGTCGGTCAAGTTCGGCGAGCCGCAGGCGGCGTTCATGTCGACGGTTACGGCGCGGTTCGAGGACGCGCAGCGGATGGGCTCGCTGCTCGTCGACCAGCTGACCGCACCGGTGCGCTACACGCAGGCGGCGTCGGAGCTGGTCAAGGACGGTGTCAAGACGTTCGTCGAGGTCGGTCCCGGCAACGTCCTCTCGGGCCTGATGAAGCGGATCGACCGCAGCGTCAAGGCGGTCTCGGTCAACGACCTCGCCTCGCTGGACAAGCTGAAGGAGCGCCTCCACACCGCGTGACGGGCTTCTGCTCGTTGGAGGGAAAGTCGGCGCTCGTCACCGGCGCATCGCGCGGGATCGGCCGTGCGATCGCGGCCGAGCTGGCGCGGGCCGGGGCGTCGGTGGTGGTCGGCTACCGCAGTGGCGCCGAGGAAGCGGAGGCGCTGGCGGCCGAGATCGGCGGGCGGGCGCTGCAGGCCGACGTCGCCGATCCCGAGCAGGCCGCCGGGCTCGTGGAGGAGGCGGGCGACCTGGACATCCTCGTCAACAACGCCGGCCTGACCCGCGATGGCCTGATCCTGCGCATGTCCGACGAGGACTGGCGGACGGTGCTGGACACGAACCTGGGCGGCGTCTTCCACACCTGCCGCGCCGCGGCGCGCGGGATGATGAAGAAGCGGGCCGGGTCGATCGTCAACCTGACCAGCGTCGTCGGCATCCACGGCAATCCGGGGCAGACGAACTACGCGGCCTCCAAGGCCGGGATCATCGGCTTCACGAAGTCGCTTGCGAAGGAGATGGCGTCACGGGGCGTCCGCGCCAACGCCGTCGCCCCCGGCTACATCCAGACGGCGCTCACCGAGGTACTGCCCGACGAGGTGCAGCAGGCGATTCTCGCCAACACGCCGCTCGCCCGGCTGGGAACGCCGGAGGACGTCGCGGGGGCGGTACGCTTCCTCTGCTCGGACGAAGCGTCGTTCGTGACCGGCGAGGTGCTTCTCGTCGACGGTGGACTGGGGATGTAATTGAGCGTCAACGGGCGGCGGAGAGTAGTGATCACGGGGATGGGGGCGGTGACGCCCCTGGGCAACGACGTGGCCACGACCTGGCAGAACCTCTGTGCGGGCATGTCCGGCGCCGGCCCGATCACGCAGTTCGACGCCGACGGCTACTTCGCGCAGTTCGCCTGCGAGCTGAAGGACTTCGAGCCGACGAACTGGATCGACTACAAGACGGCGCGGCGGATGGACCGGTTCGCACAGATGGTGGTCGCCGCCGCGCGGATGGCGGAAGAGGACTCGAAGCTCGACGTCGCGGCCGACTCCGACCGGATCGGCGCGTCGGTGGCGACCGGCATCGGCGGGCTGCAGTCGTTCCAGGACTGCCACACGCAGCTGCGCGAACGCGGGCCCGACCGCGTCAACCCGTTCTCGATCCCGGCGATCATCCCCAACCTCGGCGCCGGCTGGCTGTCGATCGAGCTCGGCACGCGTGGGCCGCTCAGCGCTCCATGCACGGCCTGCGCAGCCTCGAACATGGCGATCGGCGAGGGCATGGACGCGATCCGGCTCGGCCGGGCCGACGTCATGCTCTGCGGCGGCACCGAAGCGCCGGTCACGCAGGTCGGGATCGCGGGCTTCGGCGCGATGCGCGCGCTCTCGCGGCGCAACGACGACCCGGAGCACGCCAGCCGGCCCTTCGACATCGAGCGCGACGGGTTCGTGATGGGCGAGGCCGGCGCGGTGCTCGTGCTCGAGGAGCTCGAGCGCGCCAAGGGCCGCGGCGCGAAGATCTACGCGGAGCTGGCCGGGTACGGCGTCTCCTCGGACGCCCAGCACATCACCGAGCCCGACCCGACCGGCGTCCATCCCGCGCGGGCGATGCAGATGGCGCTGGCCGACGCGGGTATCGACGCCGCCGAGATCGGCTACATCAACGCGCACGGCACGTCGACCCCGCTCGGCGATGCCAGCGAGACCCGCGTGATCAAGATCGCGCTCGGCGAGGAGAACGCGCGGAAGACGCCCGTCTCGTCGACCAAGGGCTCGACCGGGCACTGCCTGGGCGCGGCCGGGGCGGTCGAGGCGATCTTCACGACGCTCGCCATCTCGGAGAAGATGCTCCCGCCGACGATCAACTACGAGTACCCCGACCCGGAGTGCGATCTCGACTACATCCCGAACGAGGCGCGCCCGGCGGAGATCAAGGCGGCGATGTCGAATTCCTTCGGCTTCGGGGGCCACAACGCCTCGATCGTCCTGAAGCCGTTCGAGGACTGAGCGCTCTGTCCGTGCGGGAACCATGAGTTCTCCCACGCTGGACCGGTGGGCGACCTTCGACTGCTACGGGACGCTGATCGACTGGAACGGCGGGATCACGGGCGCGCTCGCCCGGCTGTTCGGTGACAGCGAGGCTGCGGGGCTGCTCGAGCGCTACCACGAGGTCGAGCCGCAGGTGCAGGCCGAGGATCCCGAGCGGACGTACCGCACCGTGCTGACGCTGACGCTGGAACGGCTCGCCGAGAGCGAGGACCTCGAGCTGGCCGACGGCGAGCACGACGCCCTCGCCCGGTCGCTGCCCGCCTGGACTCCGTTCCCGGAGGTGCCCGAAGCGCTCGAGGAGGCGCGTGGGCGCGGGTGGCGGCTGGCCATCCTCTCGAACACCGACCGCGACTTCATCGCCGCCTCGAAGGCCCGGATCGGCATTCCGTTCGACGAGACGATCGTCGCCTCCGAGATCGGCTCCTACAAGCCGGGACACCGCCACTGGTCGGAGTTCTTTGCGCGCACCCATGCCGACCGCGACCGCCACGTGCACGTCGCCGCCAGCCTCTTCCACGACGTCGCCCCCGCGAACGAGCTCGGGCTGAAGAGCGTCTGGGTGAACCGGCTCGGCGAGACCGCTGGGCCGGTCCCGACGCGTGAGGTCGAGGATCTGACCGGCCTCGCGGACGTGCTGGACGAGCTCGTCCAGGCGTGAGGTCCTCGGTGCACATGCAAGGCGGTTGCGGCGATCCCGGCGTACTGCAGTGACAGGCTTAAGCCTGTCACTCTTTGGAGCGCGTGACCGTTCCCGAGGGCTACACGATGCGGCCCGCGGCTCCGGCCGACGCGGCCGCGGTCGCCGAGCTGATGAACGCCTTCGAGCGCGCGTACGTCGAGCAGCCGGACACGGTGGACGCGGACGAGGTCACCGACTGGTGGGGCCGGGTCGAGCCGGAGCGCGACACGCGTCTCTACGTCGCCGCCGATGGACGCCTGGCCGGGTTCGCGATGGTCTCGGACCGAAACCAGGGGGTGCTCGAGCTCGACGGGTACGTCCTTCCCGAGCATGCCGGACGGGGGCTGGGCGGCGCGATGGTCGACTGGCTGGAGCAGGAGACGGCCAGCCGTGGCTTCGATCGTGCGCAGTCGGCCGCACTCACAGCGGACACGGCAGCCGGCCGGCTACTGCACGGCCGAGGCTACGAGCCGGTCAGGCGGTTCTACCGGATGGCGATCGACCTGGACGAGCCGCCGCCTCCGCCCGGGTGGCCCGACGGGTTCGAGGTGTCGGCGTTCCGTCCGGGCGACGAAGAGCTCTTGCGCGCCGTCACCGAGGAGGCCTTCGCCGAGCACTGGGGCCACTCCGAGCGCGACCTCGATCACTGGCGGCAGCACACCTTCGGTGCCTCGTGGTGGGACCCCTCACTCGTCTACCTCGTCCGCACAGGAGACGAGGTGGTGGCCGCCTCGGTGAACGCGGTGCGCTTCGGGAGCGGCTGGGTCGGGACGATCGGCACCCTCGGGCCCTGGCGCGGCCGCGGCCTCGGGCGCGCGCTCCTGCTCGAGGCGTTCGGCGAGTTCCACCGCCGCGGCGAGCCCCGGGTGTCGCTGGCGGTCGACGCCGGCAACGAGACCGGCGCGACCCATCTCTACGAGAGCGTCGGCATGCGGGTCGTCTGGCAGGCCGACGTGTACGCGAAGCACCTGCAGATAGCCTGAGGACAATGTCCCGCTTGCGCGCGAGGTGCCCGGACTGCAGGACGAACACGGCAGTCGCGATCGGGCCCGAGTACGAGTGTCACGCGTGCGGGCGCTCGTTCGGCGCCGGTCTCGTGCGGGTGCCGCGCGCCTGGGGCCACACGCTCGACGGCGGTGCCGGAATGGTCGCGGCGGCGACGGAGCTCGCGCTGCCCTACCCCGATGCGGCGGTCGTGGCCGAGGACACCCTCGCCGACCAGGTCCTCGTCCTCGCCTCGGAGCTCCCGGAGCGGCCGCTGATCCTCGGCGGCTGCTGCTGCTCGCACATCGGTGCGGTCGAAGGGCTCGCGACCCGATATGACCGCCTGGCGGTCGTCTGGATCGACGCGCACGGAGACCTGAACACGCCGGAGACGTCGCCGTCGGGAAACGAGTGGGGGATGCCGCTGCGGATGATCGTCGACGGCCGCGCCGTCGGCCCCGGCGACGTCGCGCTGCTCGGGGCCCGCGACCTCGACCCCGGGGAGGTCGAGTTCATCGAGGCGAGCGGCCTGCACACGGGCGACGACGCGGTCGAGCGTGCGCTCGACGGCGCGGACGCCGTCTACGTCGCGGTCGACGGCGACGGGCTCGACCCGGACGAGATCGCGTCCTGGATGCCGGTGCCCGGTGGCCTGTCGGTGGCCGAGGCGGCAGACCAGCTCGGCCGGGTGGCCAGGAGCTCGGCCGTCGCCGGCGCCGGCCTGTCGGGCTTCCTCGCCGACCCGAAGAACGTCGAACCCGCGACGCGCCTCTGCGCCGCCTTGGGGCTGTAACCGCCCGCCCCCGCGGCCGGTCTAAGATCCAAGCCCATGACGGACACCCGGATCGACGTCTCGATCGAGCAGAAGGCGCCGCCCGCGAGCGGCGAGGAGACCCGCAAGCATCCCAACACGTGTCCGTCGTGCGGCTCGCACTACCGTGACGACGAGCTCGACGCGCAGCTCGGCGTCTGCCCGCAGTGCGACCACCACTTCCCGGTCGGGGCGCGCGAGCGCATCGAGCAGCTCGCCGATCCCGCCACCTTCGTCGAGGAGGAGGCCGACCTGCGCTCGTCCGACCCGCTCGGATTCTTCGACCTGCGCCCGTATACGGAGCGCCTGGCCGAGGCCGAGCTGAAGACCGGCGAGGGCGACGCGATCGTCGTCGGCCGTACGCACATCGCCGGCGTGCCCTGCCAGCTCTCGGTGATGGACTTCGGATTCATGGGGGGATCGATGGGCAGCGTCGTCGGCGAGAAGTTCGCGCGGGCCTGCGAGGCGGCGGCCGGGCGCGGCCTGCCGCTCGTCTCGGTCACCTCCTCGGGCGGCGCGCGCATGCAGGAGGGGATCCTGTCCCTGATGCAGCTGCCGAAGACGGTCTGCGCGGTCGAGGATCTGCACGACGCGCGCTGCGCGCTGATCAACGTCTTCGCGCACCCGACCACGGCCGGGGTCCTCGCCAGCTTCGCCAGCCTCGGCGACATCACCATCGCGGAGCCCGGCGCGCTGATCTCGTTCACCGGTCCGCGGGTCGTCCAGCAGACGACCAGGGAGAAGCTCCCCGACGACTTCGGTCTCGCCGAGTCGAATCTGCGCTTCGGTCACCTCGACGCGATCGTGCCGCGGTCCGGGCTCCGGACCTACCTCGCGCGCGTCCTGCGGCTCTTCGCGAATGGCGGGTGAGGCCGAGCGCCGGTTGCGCGACCGGCTCGCCAGGCTGAAGCACGTGCCGCTCCTCGGGGGGACGCGTCTCGACGCCGAGGCCAAGCGGCTCGAGAAGCAGCTCGCAGACCTCGAGGCCCAGCCGAGCGACGACGAGATCTGGCGCTCCGTCGAGCTCGCTCGGCACAGCGAGCGGCCGTACACCCTCGACTACGTGTCGCGGATGCTCGACGACTGGGTCGAGCTGCACGGCGACCGCGGCCGGGCCGACGACGGTGCCATGGTCGCCGGGCTCGGCAGCCTCGAAGGGCGGACGATCGTCCTCGTCGGGATGCAGAAGGGCCGGGACATCCAGGAGCGGACCAAGCGCCAGTTCGGGATGCCGTATCCGGAGGGCTACCGCAAGGCGATGCGGGCGATGGAGCTCGCCGATCGCCACGGGTTCCCGGTGATCAGTCTCGTCGACACGCCGGGCGCCTATCCGGGCGTTGCCGCAGAGCAGCACGGGCAGGGCGGCGCGATCGCCGCCTCGCAGTCGCTGATGGCGCGGCTGGAGGTGCCGATCGTCGCGTGCGTGATCGGCGAGGGCGGCTCGGGCGGCGCGATCGCGATCGCGCTCGCCGACCGGGTGCTGATGCAGGAGAACGCGATCTACTCGGTGATCTCGCCCGAGGGCTGCGCGGCGATCCTCTGGCGCGACGCCGGCGAGGCCAGGAAGGCCGCCGCCGCCTTCAAGCCCGACGCTGCGCACTGTCTCGAGCTCGGCGTCGTCGACGGGATCGTGCCGGAGCCCGCGGGCGGGGCGCAGAACGACTGGAAGGAGGCGGCGAGGCTGTTGAAGCAGTCGCTGCTCGACGCCCTGAACGATGTGGCCGGGTCGCCGGGCGACGAGCTCGTCCGGCGTCGGCGCGAGAAGTTCCGGAACATGGGCGTCTTCGCGTAACTACCCCACATTTCCTGGGATATTCCACACTCTCCACAGGCTTTTCCCCGGAAGGACCCGCGAGTTATCCACTGTTTCCACAGGTGTTTCGATCGGGGCTCGCACGGTTCGCGACCGGGAACCGAGGGCAGGAGCTCGGGTGCCGAAGCGTGATCTGAGCGAGTACCGCCGCAAGCGCGACCCCGCGCGTACCGCCGAGCCGATGCCGGCGGCGAAGCGCCCGCGGGCACGTCGCGGGCAGCCGAGGCCGATCTTCGTCGTCCAGCGCCACGATGCCCGGAGGCTCCACTACGACTTCCGGCTCGAGCGCGACGGCGCCCTCGCCAGCTGGGCGGTGCCGAAGGGCGTGCCGCTCGAGGCGGGTCAGCGTGCGCTCGCGGTCCACGTCGAGGACCACCCGCTCGACTACGCGACCTTCGAGGGGGAGATCCCCAAAGGCCAGTACGGCGGGGGCAGCGTCGAGATCTGGGACAGCGGCACCTACGAGCTCGTCGAGGAGAAGAAGGACGGCGGGCTGACCGTCCGGCTCGAGGGAGCCCGGCTCCAGGGCCTGTGGACGCTGATTCCGGCGAAGCTCGACGGCAACCCCAAGAACTGGCTCATCGTCCGGAAGCGCGAGGAGGGAGCCGACGGAGGGAGCGACAGCCGGCCGCGGCGCCGCTACGAGGTGATGCTCGCCACGCCCGACGAGAACGTGCCGAAAGGCGATTCGTGGCTGTTCGAGGTCAAGTGGGACGGCTACCGGGCGCTGGCGTATCTGCGCGGCGGCGAGGTGCAGCTCCTCAGTCGAAAGGGAAACGACCTGACCGCACGGTTCGCCAACGTCGCGAAGGAGCTGGCGAAGGCGGTGAAGACTCCGGACTGCGTGCTGGACGGCGAGGTCTGTGCGCTCGACGAGGACGGACGGCCGAGCTTCTCGGCGATGCAGCAGGGCAAGCCCGGCACCCCGATCGTCTACGAGGCCTTCGACGTGCTCGAGGTGGACGGCGAGCCGCTCGTCGACCTGCCGCTCCGCGATCGGCGTGCGCGGCTGGAGGGGCTGCTCGACCGCCGTTACACGACCGTGAGGCTCTCCGACGCCTTCGAGGACGGCGATGCCCTCTACGCGGCGGCGATGGAGCAGCACCTGGAGGGCATCGTCGCCAAGCGGGCCGAGTCGCCGTACCGGCAGGGACGGCGCACCCGCGAGTGGCTGAAGATCAAGACGCACGGCCGGCAGGAGTTCGTGATCGCCGGCTACACGAAGGGGCAGGGACGCCGGTCGGGGCGCTTCGGCTCGCTCGTGCTCGGGGTCTGGCGGGGTGACGAGCTCGACTACGCCGGCAACGTCGGCACCGGGTTCACGGACAGGGCGATCGACGAGCTGCTCGCGAAGCTGCGGCCGCTCGAGCAGAAGGAGAGCCCGTTTCCGGTCGTCCCGAAGATGCCGAAGGTTCGGAAGACGGACGTGGTCTGGGTGAGGCCGGAGCTCGTCTGCGAGGTCGAGTTCGTCGAGTGGACGCACGACGGCCGCCTGCGGGCGCCGTCGTTCCAGGGGCTGCGCGAGGACAAGTCGGCGCGTGAGGTGCACCGGGAGGAGGCGCTGCCGGCCGAGCTTCGGGTCGGGAAGCGCTCGCTCAAGCTCTCCAACCTCGACAAGGTCTTCTTCCCCGACGACGGGCTGACCAAGGGCGACCTGCTCGCGTACTACCGCGCGGTCGCGCCCGTCCTCCTCCCTCACCTGAAGGGCCGGCCGTTCACGATGAAGCGCTACCCCGACGGGATCGCGGGCGGGCACTTCTTCCAGAAGGACGCTCCCGGGCACATGCCGGACTGGATCCCGACCCGGGAGTTCGAGGTCTCGACCCGCGACTCGCCGCGGCAGCGCCGGAGGATCCAGGTGCCGCTGGTCAACGACGAGCTGGCGCTGCTCTGGATGGTGAACATGGGCTGCATCGACCTGAACACGTGGTACTCGCGGGTCGACCGCCCGGAGCGTCCGGACTTCGTCCTCTTCGACCTCGATCCTGCCGCCGACGCCGGGTTCCCCGAGGTCGTCCAGGTCGCGCTGCTCGTCAAGGAGGTGCTCGACGCGCTCGGCCTCGCCGGTTTCGCGAAGACGAGCGGCAGCGACGGCATGCACGTGCTCGTGCCGACGGAGCGGCGGTACACCTACGACGCCACGCGCGAGTTCGCCGAGATCGTCGCCGGAACGCTCGCCCGCACCCACCAAGGGCTGGTCACGACCGAGTGGTCGAAGGCGAAGCGCCGCGGCGTCCTGATCGACGCGAACCAGAACGGCGAGGGCAAGACGATCGCGTCGGCCTACTCGGTGCGGCCGCATCCGGGCGCGCCCGTCTCGACCCCGCTCCGTTGGGAGGAGGTTCGAGACGGGCTGGACCCGAAGGTCTTCGGCCCGGACGCCGTCCTGGCCCGGATCGAGCAGCACGGCGACCTGTTCGCAGGCGTCCTCACCGAGAAGCAGTCGCTCGGCAAGGCCCTCGCCGCCGTCCGCTAGGTCGGCCGGATGTTCTGGTTGACCCGGAAGACGTTGTCCGGGTCGACCTCCGCCTTGATCTTCGCGAGCCGGTCGTAGTTCGCGCCGTACGTCGCCTGCACCCGCTCCTGGCCCTCGTCCATCATGAAGTTGACGTAGGCGCCGCCCGCCGAGTACGGGTGGAGCGCCTCCCAGTAGCCGACCGTCCAGTCGCGGATCGCCTCCGCGCCGGCGGGGTCGGGATCGACGCCGATGATCACCTGCGACCACTGCGTGTCGCGGAAGGCCCAGGGTGTCTCGTCGTTGCCGACGTCGTGCGCGGCACCGTCGATCGGGTAGATGTGCGAGCCCGACTTCCAGCTCGGCATCTTCTCGTTCCATTCCTGGTTCAGCGCGATCGCCTCGTCCGGGATCTCGCCGACGAAGTCGGCACGCCAGTACCACTGGTCGCCCGGCCCGTACAGCGCGTCGAAGGCGCTGTTCAGCCCGGCCAGCGGCACGCGTCCTGCACCGTGCATCAGCGGCGTGCCGACGGCGAGCATCGGCGCCATCAGCTCCTCCGCCTCCTCGTCCGTGCCGACGATGCACCAGACGATCATGCACACCTTGCGCAGGTGGATCTCCTCCGGGAACGGCGGCCCGGGCGGAACCGTGTGGAAGGCGAAGAAGCCGCTCGCGTTCCGGGGCAGCGTCGGCTGGAACTCGCGGTAGGCGGCCAGCAGCTCGCCGGTTTGCTCGATCGGCCAGAGCGTCGGCCCGCCGACGACGTCGGAGACCGGGGCGGTCTGGAACGTGAACTCGGTGACGGCGCCGAAGTTTCCGCCGCCGCCGCGCAGCGCCCAGAACAGGTCGCTGTTCTCGTCCTCGCTGGCGGTCACCTGCTGCCCGTCGGCGAGCACGACCTGCGTCGAGAGCAGGTTGTCGACCGTCAGTCCGTACCCGCGGGTGAGGTGGCCGGTTCCGCCTCCGAGCGTGAGACCGCCCACGCCGGTGGTGGAGATCACGCCGCACGGAACGGCGAGGCCGTGCTCCTGCGTGGCCTGGTCGACGTCGGCCCAGGTGCAGCCGCCGGCGACGCGAGCCGTCCGTGCGCCGGGGTCGACCGACACCGTCCGCATCTCGGACAGGTCCGCGACCACGCCGTCGTCGGCGCTGCCGAGGCCGGCGCCGTTGTGGCCGCCGCCGCGGATCGCGAGCGGAACGTCGTGCCGGCGGGCGAACGCGATCGTCCTGGCGACGTCGTCCGCGCCGGCGCAGCGTGCGATCAGCAACGGGCGCTTGTCGATCATCGCGTTGAAGAGCGTCCGCGCCTCGTCGTAGCCTGGATCCTCCCTTCCGATCACCTGGCCCTCGAACTCGGCGGCGAGCTCCGCCCGCGCGGTTTCCGTCGTGCTCATGGTTCCCTCCCTCTCGTGACGTTTGCGTCGTGAAGTCTACGATGCCGTTGGTTCCGTTACGAGGTTCGACACGGACCGGATGTCGCTCGATCGACCATCTACCATCGCCCCGGTGACGCTCGCGAAGCTCGTCGCGGAGCTCGACGCCTACTTCCGGGTGCCGGACGTCCGTGGCGACGACTGGTCGGACGCGTTCGAGCAGGTGTACCCCGAGCCCTACTGGCGCGACTACGCCGAGCCGGGCTGGGAGGGGCGCTGGAACGGCCTCGCGGTCCGGGGCGCAGAGGAGGTCGGGCGCGTGGTCACCTGCGTCTTCCCGAGCGACCGGATCGTCGCGGGGCTCGAGCCGGGGACGTTCCTCTTCTCCGAGCATCCGCTCGACTTCGCGGACGAGCCCGGGTTCCTGCCGCTCTCGCGTGAGTCGTTCGTCCGCATGCGCGAGGACGGGATCAGCTTCTACAACGTCCACGCACCGCTGGACATGCATCCGGAGGTCTCGCCGTCCCGGCTGTGCGCGCACGGCGCCGGGCTGGACAACCTGGTCGAGTACTTCCCGATCTGCGAGGGGATCCCCGGCGGCGCGGCGATCATCGGTGAGAGCCGGCTGACCGTGGACGGGCTGGCCGACGCGCTGCGCTCGTACCTCGGGCCGGAGATCCTCGTGCACGTGCTGACGCGTTCGCGCGGCGAGGCCGGGCGAGTCGCCATGGTCGCGGGCGGCGGCGCAGCGGTCGACATCCTCGAGGCGTCGCTCGAGCGCGGCTGCGAGACGTACGTGACCGGCAACGCGGCGACGAACTGCCGGCTCGACTTCGTCCAGGAGGAGGTGCGGGCGTTCCGGAAGCGGGCCGACGAGGCGGGCGTGACGCTCCTAGACGCCATGCACTACGGGATGGAGAAGCCGCCCCAGCTGGCGATACTCGGCTGGTTCAGGGCGCATGGCCTCGCGGCCGAGTTCCTGCCCGACGGCCCGAAGTAGCTAGACGGCGACCGCGAGCTGCTCGTTGCGCTCACGGGCGAGGACCCGTTCGAGCGCCGCCACGCAGCGGTGGTCGAACACCTCGCCGGTCTGCTCGCGGAGCAGCGCGATCGCCTGCTCGTGCGACCAGGCGTCACGGTAGACCCGCGGGGAGATGAGCGCGTCATACACGTCGCAGACGGTGAGGACCCTGACGTCGAGCTGGAGCTCGTCCGCGGCGATCCCGCGGGGATAGCCGCCGCCGGCGAGCCGCTCGTGGTGGTCGAGCACCAGCCGTCGCACCGTGTCGGCGAAGCCGCCGAGCTCGCCGAGGAGCTTGCGGCCCCACTCCGGGTGGCGCTTGACCACCGCGAACTCGTCGTCGGTCAGAGGGCCGGGCTTCTTCAGGATCGCGTCCGGGACGCGCAGCTTGCCGATGTCGTGGAGCAGGCCGCCGATCGCCAGCTGCCGGAGGCGGTGTGGGGGCAGGCCGAGCTCCTCGCCGACCTGGACGGCGCGCAGCGCCACCCGCCGCGTGTGCTCCTCGGTGGACACGTCCTTCTCGGCGAGATGCTGTGTGAGGGCGCGGACGCGGGCGCCGAGGAACGCCTCCTCCTCGGCGACCAGCTCGGCGGCGCGCAGGTCGCCGGAGAGCGGCCGCGACTGCGCCGAGCGCCGCAGGTCGAGCGCGACCTGGACGCCGACCACGACGATCCCGGACAGCTCCAGCAGGTGGCCGAGCCACCAGCCCAGGTCCGACCAGGTGAGCAGCATCGCCGGCGGCACGGCGGCCATCAGCCAGGCCAGCCCGATGACCACGCCGAGATCGCCCGGGCGGCGGGTCAACCGGTACGTGCGCTGGGCGCGCAGGAGCAGGACGCCGTAGAAGACGACCGCGACTGCGAGCGTCCCGACCGCCACCGGGTCTCCGGGCTTCGGGATGCCGTTCAGCAGGGAGGGGCGGAGCATGCAGGCGGTGCCGAGGCCGGCGATCGCGAGCAGGAGGACGGCCTGGAGGACGAGCAGGCGGCCGACGCCCCGCGGCCGGCGCAGGGAGGGCAGTGCGGAGAGCGCGAGCACGGCGCCGCCGACCGGAAGCGTCGCGGCGCCGGTGAAGCCGACCAGCCCGTTGTACGGGAGGATGATCCCGGGGGTGGCGAGCCCGTGCAGCGCGAGCAGGGCGGCCATCACCGTGAACGCGGTGCCGAGCAAGACGGTGCGGCCGTCGTTCCGCCGGGCGCCGACGATCGTCAGCGCAACGGCGGCCAGGGTCGCCGCGACCGCGGTGAGGCCGACGCCGGCGAAGTGGGTCCACGCCCCGAACGAGACCTGGTCGTGCGCCAGGAAGCCGAGCAGGCTGGTCGGCAGCAGGATCGCCGCCGCGGCGCAGGCGAGCGCGGGCACTGCCGTGTGTCCCGGGAGCCGCACGCCGCAGGTATCGGCCCGCGCCGAGCCGTGCTTGATCCCCTGGCTAGGAGAAGGTCTCTAGCGCGCCCTCGTACGAGCGGGCGCCGCGGACGCACGCCGCGCGGGTGGCGGCGTAGCGGAGGCGCGAGCAGCCCTTCGTCTCGAACGAGCCGTTCGTGATCACGTTCAGCGTCTTCCCCAGCCACGAGTAGCAGAAGGCCTGGGCGCTGGGCACGTTTGCGCAGGCGCGGATGAGGCCGAGCCTGGTCGAGGACGGCGCCAGCGCGTAGGTCTGGACGCGGAGCCCGCGCAGGCAGTCGGCGGCCTCCGAGCCGTCGAGGCCCGCGCACGTCCGCAGCTGCTCCAGCGGATCGTCCGAGCGGATCAGCGACGCTCCGGTCAGGCAGCCGGAGAGCTGGAGCGCGTGCAGCCCGCTGCAGGTGGCGAGCAGCCCGCTTGCCGAGGTGGGCAGCTTCGGCGGCGGCCGCTCGAGCAATGCGCGGTACCAGCAGACGCGCACGTAGCGCGACGGCTGGGCTGCGCACAGCTTCCGCGGCGACGTGACCGTGCCCGCTGCCCGGCGCGTGCCGTCGAGGCCCGCGACCGCGATCCAGTAGTCGTGGAAGACGCCCTGCGCGCAGTCGAGCGAGTCGTTCGGGCCGAGCTTGTCGCACGAGGCGAGCGCAGGGTCGATGAAGTCGTCGAACTGTCGGGCGTAGGCGTGGCCGAGCCCGTGGATGCAGCTGTAGCGCTGGTAGCGGGTGGGGGCGCGATGGCAGTCGGCGGCAGCGCCCTTCGGGCCGAGCTTCTGGATCTGCGGGCCGAGCGCGATCAGCATCCCGTGCGCGAATCCGGCCGAGCAGCCGGGGTCGTTCGTCTTCGGCAGGTAGTTCAGGAGGTTGGTCAGCGTCACGTGCTCCTTCTTGCCGTAGCGGCGGCCGACGGTGTGCATCATCACGTGGCAGTTCGCCTGCAGCCAGCCGCCGACCGAGTGGACGTAGCCGTCGATCCGTGGCAGCTCGTTCGCCGGGTCGTTCGTGTGCTCGACGAGCAGGGTCGCCTGGTCGATCAGGCACGACCGGTAGAACGGCAGCGTCGCCTCGAAGCGCTTGCAGCCCGAGAAGGTCCGCGATTCCAGCGGGTACTTGCCGTAGCCGAACGGCGTGTCGCCGAGGCCGCCGTTCGCAGCTGCGGCGGCCGGGAGGACCAGGCAGGCCGCGATCACGCCGAGGAGGTGTCGTGTCCGCATGTCTATTGAGACTAGCCCCGGGGCCTACGAGTTGGTCCCAGAGGGGAGTGGGCGCGGTGCAGAGGAGTACCTTGGAGGCGTGAGCAGGCTCGGCGCGACCCACACCGCCGCCTCGGCAGCGATCTGCGCGGCACTGGTGGCCCTGGTCACGGGAGTGATCGCGCTCTTCGAGCAGTGGGTTCCCGTGCTGAGCCTGGGGGTGCTCTACGTCTTCGCCGTGCTGCCTGTCGCGGTCCTCTGGGGCCTCTGGTTCGCGCTGCCGGTGTCGGTCGCGAGCATGCTTGCGTTCAACTGGTTCTTCCTGCCGCCGCGGCACACGTTCACGCTCTCCGAGGGGCAGAACTGGTTCGCGCTGGCGGTCTACCTCGCAACGGCCGTCGTCGTCAGCGAGCTCGCCGCCCGCTCGCGGCGCCGCGCGGCGACGGCGGAGCAGCGCGAGCGCGAGTCGGCGCTGCTTGCCGAGCTCGCCGCAGAACTCCTGGCCGGGCGCAAGCTCGAGGACGAGGTCGGCGAGATCGCGGGCCGTGCCGCCCGCGTCCTCGGGGTCGAGTCGGCGAGGATCGAGCTCGGCCCGACGCGGCGGAGCGACCCCACGAGAGCACCGCACGCGCTGGAGGTCTCGGGCCAGCAGGTCGGGACGATCTACACGCCGGCGGACGCCGACCCGGACGTCGACGTTCGCCATCGCTTCCTGCCTGCTCTGGCGGCGCTGCTCGCGGTCGCGTCCGAGCGCGAGGGGCTCGAGAGCGAGGCACTCGAGGCCGAGATGCTGCGTCGTAGCGATCTCGTCAAGACCACGCTGCTCCGCGCCGTCTCCCACGACCTCCGCTCTCCGCTGACCGGCATCCGGACGGCGATCGGCGCCCTCCAGAACCCGACGTTGAGCCTGACGGCCGTCGATCGGCATGAACTCTTGGAGACGATCGAGATCGACTCGGGCCGCCTCGACCGTCTCGTCGTCGACCTGCTCGACCTGTCGCGCCTCGAGGCCGGCGCCGCGCCTCCCGAGACGGAAGCGTGGGATCTGGCCGACCTCGTCCGGCAGACGGTGGAGACGCTCGACCGACACGAGCGTGTCGACATCGCCGGAGAGACGCCGGTCGTCGAGGTGGACGCGAATCAGCTTCGGCGAGCGCTCGCGAACCTGATCGAGAACGCGCTCAAGTTCTCTCCTCCTGATGCACCCGTGCACGTTCGCATCACCGCCACCCGGAAGGAGGCGATCGTCCGGGTGGTCGATCAGGGGCCGGGCCTCGAGCCGGGCGAGCTCGAGCGCGTCTTCGACCCGTTCCACCGCCGGATCGGCGATCCACGCGCAGGCGCGGGCCTCGGCCTGGCGATCGCGCGCGGGTTCGTCGAGGCGAACGGAGGCAGGGTCTGGGCGGAGTCGCGCCCCGGGCAGGGAGCGACGTTCGCGGTCGCGCTGCCGGCCGCGGCCGTCCCTGCGGGCATCGGGGCGTGAGCGGTCAGCGGATCCTGGTCGTCGACGACGAGCCGCAGATCCTGCGGGCGCTGGGGACGACCCTGCGCGGGGCCGGCTACGAGGTGCAGACCGCTGCTACGGCGGAGGCCGCGCTCGCAGCGGCCGCCGCCCGTCCGCCGGAGGCCGTGATCCTCGATCTCGTCCTGCCGGACGGGAGCGGCACCGACGTCACAAGAGAGCTCAGAACCTGGACGGATGCTCCAGTGGTCGTGCTCTCAGCCGTCGGCGACGAGCGCGAGAAGGTCGCCGCTCTCGACGCAGGCGCCGACGACTACGTGACGAAGCCGTTCAGCGTCGACGAGCTCCTGGCCCGCCTTCGCGCCGTGCTGCGCCGGTCAGGGCCGACTCTGGAGCCGGTGATCACAGTCGGCGAACTGAGCATCGACGTGCCGAACCGCTCGGTGACGCGGAACGGCAGCCGGATCAGGCTGAGCCCGCACGAGTTCGACCTGCTCCGGATCCTCGCGCAGAACCGCGGCAAGCTACTCACGCACCGGGCGCTGCTTCGCGAGGTCTGGGGCCCCGCATACCAGGTCGAGGCGCACTACATCCACGTGTACGTCTCGAACCTGCGACGGAAGATCGAGCCGGATCCGTTGCGGCCGCACTACGTGCTCACCGAGCCCGGGGCCGGCTACCGGCTCGTCGATCCCACCGCGTAGACCGTTGAGACAACTTTTAGGGGGGCGCTCGGACTCTTGATGTCCGGTTGATCCGGGCGGACATAGCTTTGCCCGCATGGAGATGGCAGGCAGGCTGCGACTCGGCAGGGGCGGGGTTCGCGGTGCCCGGTACTTTGCCTCGCGGGTCGACCGGTGGCGCGGGCTCGAGCTGAGATCGACGCGAAAGCGCCTTCAGCTCGCCCGCTCGCTCGAGGGTGTCGTCCACGAGCTGCACGGCCCGGCGCGGCTTCCCGGCGCTTCGCCGCTGAACCGCGTCGGCCTCCGGACGCACGAGCAGGAGCTGTCGGTTCTCGCGGAGCGGCTCGCCGCTCTCGACCGTCCGGTCTCGGAGTCGGGAATGCGAGCCGTCCACGAGTTGGTCACGGATGGCGGAAGCCCGCTCTACGACCGTGCTGCGGAAGACATGATCTCGCCGGCGCTCGGCGCTGTCCTCGACTCGCTGGAGCCGCGCTGATGTACGACCTCGCGGGGCTCGCAGTCGCCGCCGCCTGCTTCGCGTTCGCGTTCCTCCTGATCTGGGTGCTGGCGAAGATCTGATGTCGTCCGGCGACGTCATCGGGCTCGTGATCGCGGTGGCCGTGCTCGCGTATCTGACGTACGCCCTGTTCCGAGGCGAGAACCTGTGAGCACCGCGGCCGTGATCCTCGTCGTGCTGTTTGCCGGCTCGTTCCTCTTCTCGCTCGCGCTCCGGCGCAGGTCGGCGACCGCGCACATCCGGAGGCGTCCATGAACGGGCAGGGAATCACCCAGATCGTCGTCTACGCGGTCGTTCTGATCGTGCTCGGCTACCCGCTCGGGATCTACATGGCCAGGATCTACACGGCCGAGCGGCTCCCGCTCGGCTCGCTCGAACGTGGGTTCCTGCGGCTGGTCGGCAATGCCCGCGAGCAATCGTGGCGCGCGTACGGAATGTCGGTGCTGATCTTCAGCGTGCCGTTCTTCTTGCTCCTCTACACGCTCCAGCGCGTGCAGAGCCACCTGTTCCTCAATCCCGACAAGCTGGCCGGCGTCCCCTCGCACATCTCGCTGAACACGGCGGCGAGCTTCGTCACGAACACGAACTGGCAGTACTACGGCGGCGAATACACGATGTCGTACCTGAGCCAGATGGCGGGGCTTGCGGTGCAGAACTTCGTCTCCGCCGCCGTCGGGATGGCCGTCCTCGCCGCCGTCGTCCGCGGGCTGGCCCGCCGCTCGCGCGGCGAACTCGGGAATTTCTGGCAGGACCTCTACCGCTCCTGCGTTTACATCCTGCTCCCGCTCGCCGCTGTCCTCGCGGTGATCCTGATCTCGCAGGGTGTCGTCCAGACCTTCCACGGCCACGCGACGGCGACGACCCTCGAGGGCGCCCAGCAGACGATCGCGCGCGGCCCCGCGGCGTCCCAGATCGCGATCAAGCAGCTCGGCACGAACGGCGGCGGGTTTTACAACTCGAACTCCGCCGTGCCGTTCGAGAACCCGAACGGTTTGACCAACTTCTTGGAGATGCTGGCGATCCTGCTCATCCCGGCGGGTCAGGTCTTCATGTTCGGGAGGATGGTGGGCGCGCGCCGGCACGCCACCATGGTGTTCGCCGCCATGTTCGTGATGTTCGTCATCGGCGTAGCGGTGGCGTTGCCCGCCGAGCAGCACGGCTCGCAGGTGCTGCGCAACTCCGGCGTGAACATCACCCAGGGACACGGCCAGAGCGGCGGCAACATGTCCGACAAGGAAGTCCGATACGGCATCGCCAATACATCGTTGTGGGCGGTCGCGACGACGAATGCGTCCAACGGCTCCGTCGCCGGAGGCCACGACGCTTTCACGGCGTACGGCGGCGCGGTGCCGATCGTGAACATGTTCACCGGCGAGGTGATCTTCGGCGGGGTCGGCTCCGGCCTCTACGGGATGTTCTTCTACATCGTCATAGCTGTCTTCGTGGCCGGGTTGATGGTCGGCCGCACGCCGGAGTGGCTGGGCAAGAAGATCGAGGCGCGTGAGATCAAGCTCGCCGCGCTCGGGGCTCTGTTCGTCCCGTCGATGGTGCTCTTCCTGACCGCGCTCGCGATCACGACCAAGGGCGGCCTGGCGTCGATCTACAACTCCGGCGTCCACGGCTTCAGCGAGACGCTGTACGCCTACGACTCGCAGGGCAACAACAACGGCAGCGCGTTCGCCGGCTACGGCGCAACCAACTTCTCGGCCAACTTCGGCGCCATCGCGATGCTGCTCGGCCGGTTCGTGCCATTGCTCGCCGCGCTCGCCCTCGGCGGCTCGCTCGCAGCCAAGAAGACGGTGCCCGAATCGGCCGGCACCTTCCGCACCGACGGCGGCACGTTCGTCGTCCTCCTCGTCGGCGTGATCGCGCTCACCGCAGGTCTGATGATCTTCCCGGCGCTCACGCTCGGGCCGATCGTCGAAGGGCTGATGAACTGATGTGGCGCGACCTGAGAGGCGCCGTGGTCGCGATCGTAATCCTCACCCTGGCCTTCGGTTTCGCCTACCCGGCGGTGATGACCGGATTCGCACAGGTCGCGTTCAAGGACAAGGCGAACGGCAGCCTGATCAGTCGGAACGGCAAGGTCGTCGGGTCGAAGCTGGCTGCGCAGGAGTTCAAGAGCTCGAAGTACTTCCACGAGCGACCCTCGGCGACCTCGCCCGCCTACAACGCAGGCGCCACGACGTTTGCGAACCTCGGCCCGACCAACCCCGACCTGGCCAAGAACGTGAAGGCGGCCGCCGCCGCGATCCTGAAGCTCGAAAGGCCCTACAACCGGGGCCTGACGATCGGCGACATCCCGGTCGACGCTGTGACGACGTCGGGCTCGGGGATCGACCCGGACATCTCGCCGGCGTACGCGCAGCTGCAGTCCAGGCGGATCGCAGCGGTCCGCCACCTTCCGTTCGAGACCGTCCAGAAGTTGATCGACCAGAACACCGACGACCGCTCGCTGGGCTTCCTCGGCGAGCCCGGCGTCAACGTCTTGAAGCTCAACCTCGCACTCGACAAGGAGCAGAGCTCGTAATGGCCCGCGCCTCGGCAAGTGTCTTCTCCAAGGACATCGTCGTTGCGGCGATCACGGGATCGTTCCCGAAGCTCGACCCGAGAACCCAGATCCGGAACCCGGTGATGTTCATCGTCGAGCTCGGCAGCGTGATCACGACGGTGATCTTCTTCCTGAACCTCTTCCGGGGCCACACGGGCGATCTCTGGTTCGTCGCGGTGATCTCGATCTGGCTCTGGCTGACGGTGTTGTTCGCCAACTTCGCCGAGGCGGTGGCCGAGGGGCGCGGAAAGGCACAGGCGAACGCACTGCGGGCGACGCGCACGACCACGCTCGCCCGTCTCCAGGACGGCCGCGAGGTCCCCGCACCCGAGCTCCAGCGCGGCGACGTGGTGGTGGTTGAGGCGGGCGAGGTGATTCCGGCCGACGGCGAGGTGATCGAGGGCGTCGGCTCGGTGGACGAGTCGGCGATCACGGGCGAGTCCGCTCCGGTGATCCGCGAGGCCGGCGGTGACCGGTCCGCCGTCACCGGAGGGACGAAGCTGCTCTCGGACAGGCTCGTGATCGAGGTCACGCAGGAGCCGGGCCAGTCGTTCCTGGACCGGATGATCGCGCTCGTCGAGGGCGCCGAGCGCCGCAAGACGCCGAACGAGATCGCGCTCAACATCCTGCTCGCGGGCCTGACGATCACCTTCGTCGTCGCCGTCGTCACGCTGAAGCCCTACTCGGTCTACGCGGGCTCGCCGCAGTCGCAGACGGTGCTGATCGCCCTCCTCGTCGCGCTGATCCCGACCACGATCGGCGCTCTCCTTTCCGCGATCGGGATCGCAGGCATGGACCGCCTCGTCCAGCGCAACGTGCTCGCGATGTCGGGACGCGCGGTCGAGGCATCGGGTGACGTCGACGTGCTCCTGCTCGACAAGACGGGCACGATCACCCTTGGCAACCGCCAGGCGGCCGAGTTCCTGCCGGTCGACGGCGTCGAAGAGAAGGAGCTGGCCGAGGTGGCGCAGCTTGCCTCGCTTGCCGACGAGACGCCGGAAGGGCGGTCGATCGTGGTGCTGGCCAAGGAGCGCTTCGGGCTCCGCGAGCGCGAGCTCGGTGAACACACGTTCGTCCCCTTCACCGCCCAGACGCGGATGAGCGGTATCGACCTGAACGGCAGCGTGATCCGCAAGGGCGCCGCCGATTCCGTGAAGGCGTTCATCGCCGAGCGCGGAGGAAATGCGCCGGCCGAGCTCGACTCGATCGTCCAGCACGTCGCCGAGCAGGGCGGCACGCCGCTCGTCGTCTCGCGGGACAACTGGGCGCTCGGGGTCGTGTATTTGAAGGACATCGTCAAGGGCGGAATGAACGAACGGTTCGACGAGCTCCGGAAGATGGGCATCCGGACGGTCATGATCACGGGCGACAACCGGGTCACGGCAGCGGTGATCGCCCAGGAGGCCGGTGTCGACGACTTCCTCGCCGAGGCGACTCCGGAGGCGAAGATGGCGCTGATCAAGGACGAGCAGAGCCGCGGTCGGATGGTCGCGATGACCGGAGACGGGACGAACGACGCGCCCGCACTTGCCCAGGCCGACGTCGGGGTGGCGATGAACACCGGGACGACGGCGGCCAAAGAGGCGGGCAACATGGTCGACCTCGACTCCAACCCGACGAAGCTGATCGAGATCGTGGAGGTAGGCAAGCAGCTGCTGATCACGCGCGGCTCCCTGACCACGTTCTCGATCGCCAACGACGTCGCCAAGTACTTCGCGATCCTGCCCGCGATGTTCGCGACCGTCTACGCGACCAGGCCGGGTGAGAGCGGACCGCTGGACGCGCTGAACATCATGCGTCTCGGCACGCCGCAGAGCGCGATCATCTCCGCGATCATCTTCAACGCGCTGATCATCCCCGCCCTCGTTCCCCTTGCCCTCCGCGGCGTCAAGTACCGGGCGATCGGGGCGACTGCGCTCCTGCGGAGGAACCTGTTGATCTACGGGCTCGGCGGCATGATCCTGCCGTTCATCGGCATCAAGCTGATCGACCTGATCATCCACAACGTGTTCGGCGCTTAAGCCCGACATGTACGGCCAGGGCGCCGGCCCGCTGGTGGAAGGTCTCGCCCACTAGGGTGGTGGCGTGCGGGGCCGCTACCGGATCCTGCTGGGAATGGCCGCCGGGGTCGGCAAGACCTACCGGATGCTCCAGGAGGGACAACAGGCGCAGAAGGAAGGTCGGGACGTCGTGATCGGCTACCTCGAGCCGCACGACCGACCCGAGACGGCTGCGCTTGCAGAAGGTCTCGAGGTCATTCCCCGTCTTTCCGTCCGGCACGGGTCGCTCGCACTCGGCGAGATGGATGTGGACGCCGTCCTGCGGCGGGC
>CAVTFN010000005.1:0-1259670 GCA_963734065.1 uncultured Actinomycetes bacterium | reverse complement strand
CACACAAAGAAACCCCCGCAAGCACGGGGGTTTCTGTGTTTCTGAGGGTTGCCGGCTCGGCTAGTCCGTGGCCGACTCTTGGCCCAAACGGCCGCGGCTTGCGAACTCGTCCATCCGTGCCCGCGCACTTTCCGCGCTCGTGACGAGCAGGTGGTGGTAGACGCGCTCGAGCATGGCGAGCGAGGTGCCGGCGAAGCGGGCGACGTCCGTTGCCGGAATCGAGGCCGAGAGCGCCCAGCTGATTCCGGAGTGTCTGAGCGTGTAGGGCGTTGTCGACTCAGGTAGCCCAGCCGCGCTGACGGCCCAGTCGAACTCTCGCCGACGGAAGTTCCCGAGCGCATATGTGCCTCCGGACGGCGATGGGAAGAGGAGCCGGGTATCTACCCTCGGGGGGAGTTCGGAGAGCGCCAGCGAGGCCCGCTGGGGCACGGGAACGCTCCTGCGCGAACGCGCCGTCTTGGTACCGCGAACGTGCAGCAGCCCGGCCTCGAGGTCGCGACGCTCGAGCGAGAGCAGCTCGGAGGGCCGGAGGTAGCACCAGGCTCCGAGGACGACAGCCGTACCGTAGGGCGGTCGCATCTCGGAGGCGAGCGCGTCGAGCTCGGCCGGGGTGAGGATCTCGCGCTCGAGGACGGCCGGGGCCGGGTTGGCTCCCGTCACGAACGGGTTGCGCGAGAGGTAGCCCCACTCGACGGCCGCGCGGCCGAGCATGCGTACCGCGCGCATGACGTCGTGTCGGAACCTGGGCGGCAGAGACGCCTCCCAGACGGCGACCTCGCCGGTTCGGATCTCGTCGAGCGCTACGTCTCCGAACTCGCGCAGGGGCCGAACCAGCCGCCAGCGGAGCGACTTCGCGGTCGCCGGCGCGCGCACAGCCTCGTAGCGGGCGAGGTATCGCTCCGCGAACTCGGCGAGCGTCAGCGGCTCGTTGACGAGTCCGCCGCGCATCCGCTTCAGTTCGTCCTGGAACCACGCGCGTGCCTCGCTGCGGCTCTTGAACCCGGCGCGGCGGCGCCTAACGCCGTTGTCGTAGTAGCGGATTCCGAATCCGGTGGCTGTCTTGTAAACGGAGCCTCGCTGGTCAGCGGGCATCGCTCTCCCCCTCCTCATGTTGAATGTCGCCGGCCTTGCCCGAGGCTGGGGCCCGCCCAAGGATCTTGCGGCCCCGCGCCTCTTTCACCCACCGTGCAGCCGTGCTCCGCGGAACGTTCGCGCTCTTGGAGATCGCCATCACGGGGCGTTCGCCTCGCCTCTGCGCCGCGCGGTATTCCTCCGCGACGCGCTCGTAGAACGAGTCGGGGTAGCCGCGGCCTGAAGGCGCGACCAGCGGCTTCGGCCGTGCGTGCTGGGCCGTGCCGGCGCCGACCAGCCCGGCAACCCCGGCCCCGGACTTGGTGAACACGGACGCCGACGGGCGTGTCTTGAAGAAGTCCTTAGATCCGAGCGGGGCGTCGACGGGCAGCTCGATCCGCTCCATGATCGCCTCCCGTTCGCCGCGGAGATTCGCGATGTTCTCAATTGCTCCGAGTCGCACGGCCCGAAGGCGTTGTGCGGTGACAGGCTCGCCGCTGTCGCTTAGGTGGAGCTCCCGCACTCGGAGATAGCCGTTCTCGTCGGGGGCAACGCGAGCGAGCAGCTTCTCGCCTTCGAGCATCTCGATTCCGAGCCAGCCTGCGTTACCGAACTCGACTTCCCACCCGGCCTTCTGTCGTCTTGGCACAGCTGAACCGTATCGCATACGTCTCGGTTTGACAACCCAAGAGTACCGCGTAAAGTAGGTCTCGCCTTGTCCAACCGAGATGCCAGCGCAAGGAGGTGACTGTGGAAACGACCGAGCTACTCACGCACGCCCGCGCCGTCGGCAACCTGCCGAACGTCCGTCAGCGGCGGCGAATCAGGGAGGACGCCGGCGTCAGCCAGCGCGACATGGCAGCCGCGCTCGGCGTCGGCCTGATGACGCTCAACCGCTGGGAGCGTGGACTCGCACAGCCGCGGGGGCGGCACGCCGCCGCATACCTATCGCTGCTCGAGCAACTCGAGGACGCCGCAGCCGGAAAACCCTGAAACGACAGCGGCCCGGTCGGAAGCCGGGCCGCGGAAAGGAAATGCTCGCATGACCATCGTAGCCAAGACAGACGACAGTGACTACTCGCCGACCTGGAGGTGGGTCGACGAGGAGGAGCTGGACGGGACACACGTCGAGTTCCGGCATGCCAACACAGAGAACGGCGCCAAGATCGTGTGGGAGCTCGAATCGGACGAGCACGGCCGCGTAAGCGTCTGGCTCGACCCGACGAATCTGCAAGCCAAGGTTCGGGGCGAGCTCGCCTGCCGGAAGGCGAAGCATGGCGAGCCCCGGCTCGAGGCCGGCGAGCGCGTCAGGCTAAACCCCGGAACGAAGCGTCCGTCGAAGCGGACGCCAGGCCAGACGGTGTGGCCGTTCCCGGTCGTCTGGTTCGAGCACGGCCTGCCGGACACGGCCGCCGAGGAGTTCCTGATCTCCGGCGTCGCACCTGAGCCGGACGAGGGCGACGAGCTCGAGGAGGCCGCCGAAGCCAGCACAGACGACGACCCGGCCGACGACGACATCCCGTTCTAGCCATGCCGGGCAAGACGTACCACAGCGACGCGAGCCGCCGACACGCCGAGCAGACCCGCAGGCGGGCTCGCCGCAAGCAGCGCGAGAAGGAGCGTGCACGCCTGCTCAGGCTCGGCGTCGACCCTGCCTGGCTCGACCGGAATCTCCCCCGGTGACTGACACCGAGGCCACGGCGCAGGAGGCGGCGGGCGACATGCTCGCCGCCCCCTCCGCCGCGATGTTCGCCACTCACGCCCGCCGGTACAGCGAGCTTGGCTGGGCACTCATCCGCGCCGAGGGCAAACGCGCTCGCGGTAGCGGCTGGCAGCAAACCCAGCCTGCCGAGCCGGAATTCGCCGCCGGCCAGTGGCAGCAGTGGGGCGGCAGTTGGAACATGGGCATCGTGCTCGGCACGTCCGGGCTGGTCGTGCTCGAGTACGACGACCCCGAGGCGGAGCCGCTGTTCTACAAGCTGCTCGGCGGCGAGCTGCCCGACACGCCGGTGTGCCGAACCGGCAGCGGCAAGCTGCACGCCTTCTTCGCCGCCGGAGACGAAATTTCCCGGCGGTCACGGGACGGGCTGGAGCTCCGCGCCGGCGGGCACCACTGTCTCGTCCCTCCGAGCGTGCACCCGGACACCGGCGTCGCGTACGCCTGGCTGCCCGACCGGGAGCCGTGGACCATGGCGCCGCTGCCCGTCCCCGCGGAGCTCGTCGACTTCTTCCAGGCCAACCCTGCGACGCGGAACGGAAGGACTCCTCCGGTCGGAGACAAGATCCCGCACGGCCGTCAGCACCACGAGCTCGTGTCGATCGCCGGCACGATGCGCCGCCGCGGGCTGAACGCCGACGAGATCTACGCCGCCCTGTCGGTGGTCAACCGGAACCGGTGTGAACGGCCCGGCCCGGACGAAAACATCCGGCAGATCGCCGACAGCGTCGCCGCGTACGACCCCGACCCCGACGCCGCTATTGAAACCATCGTCCCGGTTGAGGCACGCACGCTCGCCGACGTCGTCGACACGTTCCAGCGGCACCTGCACCTGCCCGACCCGACACCGCTCCTGCTCACCCTCGGGACTGTCGTCGCGAACCTGATGGACGAAGGTGACCCGGTCTGGCTCGCGGTCGTCGGCGGCTCCAGCCGCGGCAAGACGGAGATCGTGGCTGCGGTCGACGGGTTCCCCGGTGTGCGCGTGATCGGTGCGCTGACCGTCGCTGCGCTTCTCTCCGGAACCTCGCGCAAAGACCGCTCGAAGGACGCCACCGGCGGCATCCTGGTCGAGCTCGGCGAGCGAGGGCTTCTTGTCGTCAAAGACCTCGGCGCAATCCTGACTCTGCATCGGGACGCACGCGCACAGGTGCTGCAGGCGTTGAGAGACATCTACGACGGGCTGTATACGCGTGACGTCGGCGCAGACGGGGGCACCAAGCTCCGCTGGACTGGACGAATAGGGTTGATCGCCGGCGCCACATCCGCGCTCGACAGCGCACACGCCGTGCTCTCCGCGCTCGGCGAACGCTGGGTTACCGTCCGGCTCCCCGAAAGCGGCGAAGGCGAGATGGCGAAGATCTCGCTTCGCCACACCGACACCGCTGTCATGCGGAGCGAACTACGCGACGCAGTGCACGGGTTCCTCGCACCGCTCGAGAACGTGCGGCTCCGGCCTGTCACCGCCGAGGAGGAGGAGCTGCTCGTCGCGCTCTCTTGTCTCGTCTGCCTCGCCCGCAGCCCAGTCGAGCGTGACCCATACAAGCGAGACATTGTCTACGTCCACGCCCCCGAGGGGCCGGGGCGGATCGTTCGGCAACTTCACAAGCTGCTGGTCGCGCTCGAGGAGATGGGTGCCGACGACCCCGCCGGGATCATCGTCCGGGCCGGACTCGACTCAATCCCTTCGCCCCGACGCGACGTGCTTCTCCACCTCCTGCGTCACGGCGAGAAGTCGACCACAGACATCGCCACTGTCCTGGGCATCCCCTCGCAGAGCACGAGGAGGGCATGCGAGGAGCTCAACGCTCACGCGTTGATCGTCCGCCGGAAGAGCAGCGAGGCTGACAACTCCCCGAACCTATGGACACCGGCGCGGCGAACCGTCGGCTTCTGGGGGAACATCAGCCCGAAGGAAAGCGCGTAACCATGCGATTCGCTGCTTTCCCGAAATGTCGTAAGACCCCCTCTCTTATATCTCTAACCCCGTGTAAGACGACAAACCGGGAAAGCAGATGACCGGTCGGCTGTTGACGACCCGACAGGTCGCCGAGCTGCTCGCGGTTTCACCCGCAACCGTGTTGAGACGTTGGCGTGCCGGCGAGCTCCCCGGCTACCGGCTCGCCCGCAACGTGCTTCGGTTCGACCCGGACGAGCTCGCGGCCTGGCTCGAGGCGCGTCGCGAGAATGGCTAAACGGCGCTGAGCCTTGCGTGGGTCTCTTGACTGTTGAGATGAGCCGCATGGCCCATGGCGGGTCGAGTCCAGCGGTCGATTGTGACTGTGAGATGGAAGCGATAGAGCAGATCCCGCTGGAACTCGAGTTGGAGCCGTCCGAGGAGGTGCTCGAGACCTGGATCTGGCGGGTCGATCAGCTCATCAGCCTCGGCTTTGACTCCCCGTGTGCCGCCGAGATGGCGGATGACACCGAGGTTGATCTCGCGCAGGCGCGCAGGCTGATCGCACTTGGCTGTCCGCTCGAAACCGCTGAGCGCATCCTCCTCTAGCTCGACGAGTCATTCGTGCGGACGGAACCGGCAGCCACGCTGAGCTCGGCCCGGCGCGGGGGTCGAACACTACGCCGGCCGGACGAGCGCTTCCCCCGCACATGCCGGGCCACTCATGACGTTACGCGTGCGGCCCGTCGCTGCCTACTCGCTCTTTCGGCCATGGCCGCGAGCATCCCGTATGCCTCCTCGTGAGACGGTCCACCCAAAGCGCCGAGACAAGACGCCGCCATCACCGCCTCCTCGATCGTCAGGCTCTCGTCCTCCTCGAGCAGCCGGCGAAGCCACCGAACCGCGAACCGTGACCGCCCGCTCAAGCTCTTTCCCCGCAACCAGGGCGGGGCCGGCCGGTGGTTACCGCCCTCGCCGCCGGGAGGTCGGTTGGTACCGGCCGGACTCGGCAGGAGTGCGAGCCCGGCCTAGGAGACGGACAAAAGTACCCCACTCGCCAGAAGCCGTCCTACGGCCCGCTGCTACTCGGCGCTCCCGTCGAACACCCGCTCGGCGCAGGCGGGGCAGAGAGTCACGCCATCGCCAACACCGGCGTAGTGCACCCGCCAGTCGTCGTCGGGGTTCTCATCTACTCGCGGCGTCCGCTCGCAGAGGGCACAGACAAACGAGGGGTCAGGTGCTGGGGAAGGAGCGTCCACGACGCGACTTTCCGCCTAGTCGGGTTCGAGCGGCTCGACGTGGATCGCCACGCCGACGTACGGGATCTCGGCCGTGCGGATGATCTTCCACGGCCGCGCGACACCGTCCGAGCCCTCGAGGTCGACGCTGTCACCGTCGTCGGGCGGCTGGGCGCCATCCTTGAACTCGCCGCTCGCGACGATCGTCTCCTCGCCCTGCTCGTCAGTGAAGACGTAGCTGAACTCCACGCTACGCCCCGTCTATCCGTCTCGAGCGCCGCGGAAACGGCCCAGGAAAGGCTGCATGGCATTCGCCGTGGTCGTCATCAGAAAGACGGCGGGTGCCCGGATGATCATCGGGCTGGGGAGAGAGGTCGCCCTGACGGCACAGCGGCGCACCCGCCAGCGCCACTATCGCAGGCCGCTCGGCTCTATCGCTGGTTCTGGTGGCCCTAGCTCGTCCGAAATAGGTTCTCGGATGCCCCTGCGCTGTCAACGGCCCCTCCCGGTGGGGCCGGACGGCTTGCCTAGCCTAGCGCCCGTTAGCGGTCAAATGTACTCGTCGGCCAGCTCGACGAGCCGCTCTGCCGCTTGGAGGCAGTTCTTCGCGTACTGCTCCTGCGCCGGATCGAGCGAACCGCTGTCGAGCGCCTCCTGGAACGCTGCGTGGATGTCGCCGGCATGGCGCTCGATCTCGGTGCGATACCACGGCCATAGCCGTTGCACCTCTGCGGGCGACCACCCGGCGAGCTTCTGGACGTAGAAGCGAACATCCAGAAACGCTCCAGCGTCGGCCCCACAATGTGGCACCGAATCTCGCAGCGCCGCCAGGGTGTCCTGGACGTGTTTGCTCTGCTCATCAGCCGAGAGTTGCTCGAACTCGGCCCTCGATAGCCGTTCCACGAGTTGTAACCCTACTGGGGCGGAGACGCCCCGGCGAATGTCCCCAGCGCTGTCAACGGCCCTCCCGGTGGGGCCGGACGGCATCTCAACCGTAACGGCTCGTCACCCCATCGACCACCCCGCCGACTAGTTTTCGGGCTTAGTGCCGCAGGAGATCGTCATCCGGCTTTCGAGCGGTTATCCCCGCCGTCAGCTCGATCGGCTCTTGCGGCAGCTTGAGCCGGTGCTGTGCCTGGACGCCCCAGCGATCGTCCATCTCGACCTCGACGGCCTGGTCTTCCTAGGCCCCACTGCCCAAGCGGTGGTCGCCGCCGCGTTCCATCGGATCATCAGCGACGGCTTGGCGGGAGACGGCAGCCGAGTCGTCATGCCTCGCGCACCCAATGTGCTGCGATACCTCTCGCGCATGGACTTCTTCGAGCCGATCGTCGGTCCACTTCCGGAGGACTTTGAGCGGCACGAGCCTACGGGCTTCCGTCCGCTCCAGCACTACACCTCCTCGGGCCCGTGCTACTCGGCCGCTCTGGAGCTTCGTAACGCGATGTCCGAAGCGTGCCATCTCGACGACACTCTTGCCGGAGCTGCCCTTCATGTGTGCCTGGCCGAGCTTGCCGAGAACGTGCTCTTCCACTCGGGGGCCACGTACGGGGGCTTCGCCGCCGCGCAGGGCTGGCAGAAGCGCGGCGAGGTGGAGGTCGCGATCGTCGACATGGGAGTGGGAATCCGTGGGTCGCTTGGGCAGAACGTTCAGTTCGCTGAAATCGCTGACGACGTGACCGCGATCGAGACCGCCCTCGAGCCGATGGTGACGGCAACGCCAGACCGGAACACCGGTCTGGGCCTGTCGCTGACGCGCTTCCTGCTGCGGCGGAACGGGGGCGAGCTGATGGTTCGCTCCGGGGAGGGGGCGGTGTATGCTGGGACAGACGAGAGAAGTGAAACGAGAGACGTCCCATTCCCTGGCACGATCGTTTCGCTCACTGCCCTGACTGAAGGGCCCTTCAACATTCAGGACGCCTATGCCGACCTTGATGCAGCCGGATACAAGCCTCGTGACGATTAACCTTGCTCAGCGCTTCGGGCCAGTCCTGGTTGGGCGGATTCCGGCGATGCAGCTACGTGAAGAGATCGAGGAATCAGTCGCTCAGGGCGAGCTGGTCTTGGTGGATTTCACCGACGTCATTGCCGTCTCCCCGTCGTTCGGCGACGAGGTGTTCGCAAAACTCGACGACGCGCTCGTCAACGAGGGCCGCGTGTCGTTCCTGAACGTCTCGGCACAGCTGCACGAGATCGGCGAGATCTTGCGGCGTACACGCGCCGCGTAACGCCGCTAGTAGCTCGCGACCGTATTCGCGCCGGCGACCTCGAGCTCGGCAGTCGACAGCGCGAAGGCAGCGGCGATCAGCGGTGAGGCGTCGGAGCTGCCACGGCGGAAGCGGGCCCGGGCGCGGGGTCGAACTCTCGCCGGCCGGACGAGCGCTTCCCCCGCGATCGCCCGGTCGGTCGGGACGCTACGCGGTGACCTGCCCGCTGTCTGGCAATGGCCAAAGCATCCCCAGCGCCTCTTCGTGCGACTGACCGCCCAGTGCCGCCAGACACGACGTGGTGCGAGATCGCTGCCGCACCGGTGGTCAGCGACAGCGACCTCGCGTGGAGCCTCGGGGCCGAAACCGGCCCCTTTTCAGCGGCCGGCTGGGACGCGCTAGGCGTCGTACTGGCCGCCGAGCTCCGCCGCCTGGGGCTTACCTTTGTGCCCGGCTTCTTGCAGGATCGGGGGGACCTCGGGGTCGGAGACGAAGCTCTGCCAACCCTCCGCGTCCCAGTCGAAGAGCACCCAGACCCGGTCGTCCTCATTGGGATCGCGAAAGACGTGCGAACCCTTGGACCCGTGCTGCTTTCGCTTCGCAGCGCCCTTGGTCGAGAAGGTATTCAAGAAGCGGTCGAAATCCTCGACTTTCGTCGTTGCCAAGATCATCTCTTTTCCTTCTCTCTTGTCCTCGGCGCCGCCGCTCGACGCCGATGGTAAGGCGAGTGTACGGCTCAAATGCTCCCGCGGCCGAGTCGGGCAGCCGCCTCCGCGCTGGCCGCAACAGGATCCGCTTCCCGTAGCGAGAAGGAGACCGGGGCGGGTGCTCCTTCCTGCCGCCTGGTGTTCTGCCTCTCCCTCCCAGGCGGTGTGGTGGACGGGCGTGCCCGCCCACTCTTGCTGTCGTTCGGTCTGAGGCGGGCGCCCCAGGGGTGCCGGGCTGATGGCCGCAGGCCGAACCAGCCACTCCCCTCTCTCTTCCGGAGCACCCGCCGCATCAGCGCTTTCCTCCCGCCACGGGTCGCGAAACGCGCCCTTAGCGGCAACGTCAACTAGGAGCGGAGGCCCGGCACGGGGGTCGAGCACGACCCCGGCCGGACGAGCGCTTCCACCGCGATGCCGGGCCGGTTAGGACGCTAACCGCCGAGGGCGCGGCCGCCTACTCGCACTTTCAGCCGTGGCCGACCTCGTCAAGATAATCGAGCCGCACCGAATCCATCTCGACGCCCCCCTCGGCGAGCGCAGCTGGGAGGTCCGGGTGGTTGATCGACAATTCCGCGTCTTCTCGTGAGTCGTACGTCTCGACGACGACGACGAGATTGGGATCATCGAGGCCGCGCAGGATCTGGTGCGAGCGGACGCGTTCGCCCATAGGGCCCGCTGTCACTCGGTCGTAGACCGGACGCCAGGCGTCGTAGTCGGCGACTCGGTGGTGAATCAGCAATGTGACCATGCTCCTCCTATCCGTTCGTGAGTGGTCCGGTTACGCGGCAGGCATCCTCTTACGGGCTCTCCGGCAAAGTCAACTAGGAGCGGGGGCCGGCGCGGGGGTCGAACACTTCGCTGGCCGTACGAGCGCTTCACCGCGATGCCGCGCGAGTAGGACGCTAGCCACCGCGGACGCGGATGCTGGATGACCGACCGGGGTTCGTGCGACGTGCAACGAGTGACCTAGACTGTCGATAACGGCCAAGATCATCGGAACCGTCTGGTTCGACATCGCATGACCGAATGGCCAAGACCTCGCCCGCGTGGCGCATGAGGCAAGCCAGCCACACGCACTTCGTGAGGCAAAGTCGCCTGACGCGAAAGCGGACTAAGGCGTACGGACGACTCGGCGCATTCAGGTCTTCCTCTGCGCGGGCGCGGCTTTGCGTCTCCCGCCCGGTTCGACGGCCGCTGGGGCGTCGGACGAAGGCGTTGCCCAGAGCACGGCGGCGAGATTGTCTCGCCCCGGCCCGAGTTCTGCGACCACGGCGGCTAGACGGTGCTCTCCTTCGCTGGTTAGGTGCAGGTGGCGAACGCGGGCGTCCCGGCTGGAAAGTTGGCGTTGGATCAGGCCTGCGTTCTCGGCGCGGCGGACGAGTTGGGTCACGGCGCTCTGACTGAGCAGAAGTGACGAGCCGAGACTCGTGACGGTCACTGGGCAATCGCGTTCGCCCTCGACCTTGATGGCGAGGAGTAGCTCGTAGCGCTCGGCCGTCAGGCCATGCGCGCGTGACACTTCCTCGGTTCGGCGGAGAAACCCGCGCAACGCCCTGCGCACCTCAGCAGCGCGAACGTACTCCTCTGCTGGAAGTTTCTGCTGGTTTCGTCGCATGTCTGGGCTCCTCCTTAAGAACAGAATCGATAGATCGTGCTCGCGCTGCATCACTATTACATCATAATATGTTTTCAATTACCACATGTTTAAACATGCACTATGATGGATATGCTCGATGCGTGACGCCTGCGTGACGGAACGTGGGCGCAGATCCTCGTTTCGAGGCCCGCGAAGAGCAAAGGAGCATTGATATGGCAGGTTCGAGAGGAAGACGATGGACGCTTTCGGGGTCGCTGATCGCTCCGGGAGTCGCCCTCGCTGCGGTGATTGGACTTGGAGTCCTCGCCGGCGCTGGAGCCGCGGCGAGCTTGGCAAAACCGGTGAACATCTCGCCGCCGGCGATCTCGGGTACTCCGCAGGAAGACGCGACGCTGACCGGGACGAGCGGCACGTGGGGCAATAGTCCGACCAGGTACGACTACTTCTGGAGGCGCTGCAACCCGAGCGGGAACAGCTGCTCGAACATCGGGGGCGCTCGCTCGACCGCCTACACGCTCAGACAGAACGATGTTGGCCACACGATCCGGCTCAGGGTGAGGGCGACAAACAGCGACGGCAGCACCTATGCATCGTCGGGGCAGACCGCGCTGATCACCGCCGGCCCCACCCCGCTGCCGCAGAACACGGCCCTGCCGACGATCAAGGGCACACCGCGTCAAGGCCAGACGCTCAGGGGTGACCAGGGCAACTGGACCGGCAGACCGACCGACTACAACGACTTCTGGGTGCGCTGCGACCGAAACGGCGGCAACTGCGCGAACATCCTCGGCGCGAACAACAGGAACGGGTACGTCCTGACCTCGGCCGACGTGGCGCACACGATCAGGTTCAAGGTCGAGGCAAGGAACGCGGCCGGCAGCACCTTCGCGTCCTCCGTCCCGACGGCGGTGATCGTAGCCCTGGCCACACCCGCGCCGAACAACACGTCCCCGCCGACGATCTCCGGAAGCCCCCGCGTCGGGAGCGTGCTCACGATGAGAATCGGCGCATGGAGCGGAACACAGCCGATCACCTACCGGTATCAGTGGCTGCGGTGCGACAGGAACGGCGGCGGCTGCGCCGCGATCGCAGGCGCTGTCGGCACGACCTGGAGGATCGAGCCGGCCTCGGCCGGACACAGGCTCCGGGCACGGGTCACGGCGACGAACCCCGGCGGATCGACTCTGGAGACGTCGACTCCTTCCGCGATCGTCACGGGCAGTGCGTCACCCCCGCCGACAGCTGCCGGATGTCCGGGCGGGTCCGGGCCCGTCAACATCAACAGCATCAGCTCGCCCGCCCGGTTGCTGATCGACAGGCAGCAGACGAGCCCGTTAGTCGTCCACGGGGGCACAGGCCGGCTGATCGTCCGCTACCACGTCACTGCCTGCGGAGGCCGCTCGGTGCAGGGTGCGCTGGTCTACGCGACGGCAGTGCCTTTCAACCAGCTCTCGATTCCGCCCGAGAGACCGACCAACAGCAGCGGCTGGGCCGAACTCGACTTCCGCATGCTCGCTGGCTTCCCGGTCAGCTCGAAGCAGCAGCTGATCGCGATCTTCGCCCGGGCACGCAAGCCCGGCGAGAACGTCCTCGGCGGCATCTCCTCCCGCCGCCTGTTCTCTGTGCACGTCAACCTGCACACCTAACAGCACTAACCAAGAAGGGAGGGGCCGCTTTCGCGGCCCCTCCAGGGTCGCCTCGCCCCAACCCGCAGCGGTGAGTTCAGCTTCAGCTTCTTTTGCCAGCGGAATCGGAAGCACCGGGCGCGTGGAAGCGTGCGAGCCTCCGCGGCGGCTGCTGGTGACCATGACCCTGGGACAGCCAGACGAGGACGTCCTTGAGGCCACTCTGGCCGCCGAGGGCGACCAGACCATCCTGATGTCAAAGGCGGGTCGCCCTCGATCCAGTCCTCGACCGCCATTGGGAACGACGGCCTCCGCCGAGTAGGCGGCAACTCCTAACGCTAAGCAGAGGCGGCCTCCCAGAATCGACACCGCCCCTCAACCAGACGCAATCAGTAGGAAACGTCAGCAATCGGCCGGAGAAGCTCGCAACGACCTTCCTATGTCCGGGCATGTCATGGAATCCACCCGCTCGAGCTTTCGCCCGCTCGATGAACTCAATCGGGGGGAGAAATGGGACTGCGCGGTACCGGCCGGCGCCAGGCTTAAAAAACGTGGGTTCCGTCTGCGTCTGCGTTGCCGCTGAGAATGACGTTTGGCGGGATCGGTTCGAACCAGACTCGTGACCAGATCAGCGGGTGGTCTTTGCTCTTGCCGTTCGTCTTCTCGGCTGCGGCGCGGAGGTTGCAGGTTGCGTGTGAGGGGCCGAGGTAGCCGCGGCGGTCGTCTTGGTGGTCGAGGTGCCAGGGCTGGCCTGGTTTGATCAGTTGGCCGCAGCGACAGCAGGCGACCCGGCCGGTGGCGACCAGTGGCTCGAGTTGTCGACGGCGAGCGACATGCGCGTTGGTGTAGCCGCGGGCGTGCCGGCTCAACTGGCGCTTCTTCCTTGCCGCGCTCATGCGGACAGCTGCGCGCCCGAGGCCGCGTTGCCCGGCCGGTCCGTTGTCGGTGCAGTCATCGGCCGGGCTCCGGCCGCAGGAGGCAGGAAGAAGCCCGGCCGATCCTCGTGCGCGTCCATCAGCGGACAGTGATCGGGCCACTAAGGACACGGCGGAGAACCTTTGGCCGCACCGCCTCAGGCTCGACGGCGGCCTCTAGTCCCGAGGCCGGCTGGGGGCGCAAGCGCTGCTCGATCTGGGCACGTTGCTCTTCGATCTGCGCCCGTAGTCGAAGCAGACGCTGGTAGCGCCGTTCGCGGGTGTATGGCTGCGGTGGCTTGGCTCGGATTCCGAGAGCGACAAGTCGCCGGCCTAGCTGCTTCTGTTCGCAGAACTCGTCGATGTAACCGCTCGCCAGCGCGCGCAGCTTTCGATCTTGCCGCTCGAGTTCCCAGAGAAGCACTTCAGCCTCCGAAGCCGGGGGCGGCTGATCGTCCCTCCATCCTCTGCGGATCCCCAGCACCTTTGCGTCCGCGTAGGCAGGCTGGGCGACCAGGCTCACCGCATTCAGGTGCGCGCGGAGGCGTTCCCTGACGTCGTCGTGCGTGCGCGAGCGTAATGGCGTCGCCTGCATCGATACGCCGGCGAGGACGCCTTCGCCGACCATGGCGAGCGCCTCGTCGCCCTCGGCGCCATCGTGCACACGGAACGAGCCATACAGGCCACCGGGAAGATCGAGCAGGCCAACGGCGTGGCCGATGATGTTGTCGATTCCTTTGCGATGCTCACAGTTGAGCCAGATCCTCAGCGGGGTGCTCTGCGCCTGCTCGACCTGCTCGCGGAAGGCGCCGGGCCGGAACAATTCGCGGTAAGGCTTGGCCTTCGGCCCGTCCGCGACCTCCGCCGAGATGTTGTAGGGAACGATGCACAGCTCGAGCGTGCGGGCATCGGGCGAGCGGTGATCGAAGCGGAGCACGGCGCCTTCTATTCCTGCCCGTGCGGATCGAGGACTGTTCGGGGAATACGGATGGCGCCGACCCGGGAGAGTCGCACTGCTGGCAGCTCGCCGCGTTCGACCGCTCGATAGACGGCGGAGACGTGGACGCGGAGCTCGTGAGCAACCTCCTTCGGCGCCAGGTATTCGCGCTCGTGTATGTCTGTAGACATATGCCGATTCTACTACAGGTTTATGCTTTACAAGTGAGAAAATCAAAGGTGGATGAGGAGGCTGTCACTCGACGACGCGAGGCTCCTCCCACATCTTCGCCCTGGCTCGAACGCTCGCGACGTTCCCGACGCGGACCGAGACGCTCTCGCTTCGCCTGCGAGCCCAGGAGGAAAGGTTCCGGTCGGCGACGACTGGGAGCGACTCCGCGGTCTGCCGATGATCGCCCGTGGCGTGCGGGGCGCGAGTCCGGGCTCGAGCCCGGAGCAGGCGTTGCTTGCCAAGGAACGCCGGCGGCGGTGAGTTCGAGGCTGGTGCGCTCGGCGGGTGGACGTCCTGTCGCCGTCGAGATCACCACGCCGCTGCCCTACCTTGAGGTCGGCTTCCGCTTCCGGGTGCTGGGCGACGAGCTGCGCCGCCCTAACGGGTTCGGGTTCACCGGCGAGCCGACCGGACGACCGCCACTACCGGAGGAGGCTACGGCGGTACGCCGTCACGTCGGCCAGGTCGAGCGCGCGGCGCGCACCTGGACGGACGCGCACCGGCAGGAGGCGCGACGGCTGCAGGCCGAGGGGCTGAGCTGGTCGGCGGTCGCGGAGCGGGTCTGTGGCGACAAGCGGTACAAGCCGACGGTCGGGACGTGGCTGCGGCCAGCGGCTGTTGCCGAGAACGGCGACACTCCGAGGTAGGCACCGAGGTAGGCACGCCGCGTTCGAGCCCATCTGCGATCGGCCGAAGCCGACGACGACCGTCCAGAAGGCGCGGGCTAAGCGGCAGGGGTCGGCTGCGTGACAGCCGCCGGTTCTCTCGTGTCGCGCCAGGCTTGCCCGGTCAGGTAGCCGGTGAGGCCGAAGATGACGAGCGCGTTGATCCCGTGGAGAGGGCCGACTCCGTGCGCGGACTCGCTCACCCACGCGAGCACGATCTGGATGGCGACCGCAATCGGGACGGCGAGCGCGAACAGGATGCGTCGCTTTCCGAGCCGAGCGGCAAGGGCAAGCAGAAAGAGGACGACGGCACCGAGGAAGATGATGTATCCGAAGGCGGTGTGGAAGGCGAAGCCGTGGTCGAATGCCTTCTCGCTGATGAGCTTCTGTGCGTCCTCACCCTCCTGGTCTCCGAGCTTCTGGGCGGCGTAGAACCCGCCGTATGCCGCTGCCGCGATCTGCGCTATGACGGCCACAAACAGCAGTGTGATCCAGTAGCGGTAGACCGTTCTCACGTTCGCTCCTGTCGGGGGCTCCGAGTCCGCGTGAGCCTAGTGGTTCTTTCGGCGGAATGGAAGCCCTAAACAGGGGACGGGAAAGCACCCAGCTGTGGAGGAGGCCTCCGATCCCTCCAAGTCGGACGGTGGGAGTGTCGCTGCCGCGGGCGGTCTGTTGCCGAGAACGGCGACAGGCCGGCGGCCCACTAGTGGCCTAAACGACTCGGAACCGGCTCACGGAGCCATGCGGCCTCGCGTGGCCCACAAGCCCGGAAACCCGCATGGTTGAGAGCGTCTGCCGGGGCTTGTCGTCGTCTGGCATTGTTGGTTGAATGCCCTGCGGAGGCAGAGGTCGCACGTTCGAATCGTGCCGGGCGCACTCTCGGGAACTGCGGAGACACCCAACTCGCGTCTCGCAGTGTCGTCTCACCTCCACAGATCCTCGTTGTCGCATCGCAGGGGGGCATACATGCGAAGGGTCGTGAGCGGTTGCGCTGTCGGGCTCGCCGCTGCGGCGCTGGTCGCCGGCGTGCCGGCCGCCGGCGCTGAAGGCGCGCCTCCGCTCTCCTCCACGTGCGGCGACGCACCCGGGATCACTGCGCAGCCCACCTACGTGCGCACCGCCGACGGCGTCGACCTCTACGCGCTCGACGCCGGGACCGGCTCGACCGCAATCGTGCTCGTGCACGAGTCGCCCGCCAACCTCTGCGGCTGGCTGCCGTACATCCCCACGTTGACCGCGGCCGGGTTCCGCGTGCTGGCGTTCGACCTGCGTGGGTTCGGCCATTCGGCGGTTCCACCCCGCGTGCCCTACCGTGCCTACGACCGAGACCTCGCCGCGATGGTCGCGCGCGCTCACGCCGACGGGGCGAAGCGTGTCTTCCTGATGGGCGCGTCGTACGGCGGCGCCCTGTCGCTGACCTACGCGCCGAAGCTGCGGGTGGACGGCGTCGTCAGCCTGTCGGGAGAGACGTACCTGCCCAGCACGCACGCGAACCCGCTGCTCTCGGCGCCTCGCCTGCACGTGCCGCTGCTGATCGTCGGTACGCGCCACGACCACTACCTGCCGGTCAAGGATGCGCTCGCGCTGCTGCGGAAGGCGGCGACGAAGGACAAGCGCAGCGCCCTCTACCCGGGCGGCTGGCACGGCTGGAGCATCGTCGAGACCGCGCCGTACGCGGCCTCGGCGCGGGCGCTGATCACCGGCTGGATCCGCGCGCGTTCCTGACGGACCCGATTGGCTGGGGCGTCACGTGCGCCGCCCAGAAGTCGCTGTACGCTCGTGCCGATGACGCGTCACTGGAGGGCGCTCGGGCTCGTGGGTCTCGCGGTCGCCGGCGGCTGCGGGTCCTCGGCGTCGGGGGTCGGGACGGTTGATGCTTCCATCGGGCACCACCTGCTCACGGGCGTCGCCCAGATCCGGGCGACGCACGACCGGAAGAAGCTGCACGCAGAGCTGACCCGCGTCCTCGCGAGCCTGTACCGCGATCGTGGATCGACCCCGGCGGAGCGACGGGCAAGGGAGCTGGCCATCGAGGGGTTCGAATCGACGCTGAAGGGAGTGAGGAGCCAGCTCGACTTCAGCGAGAACGACAGCGGGGAAGTTGCAGCTGCCACGAGGGATGCCAAGCGAGCCGATCGCTTTCTGACGCGGGGTGCGCAACAGCTGCGGGCAGCCGGGCGGGCGCTTGGCATCCAGCTCGGCAAGCTGAACGGATACTGATCTCGCGTCGCGTTGGCCGCTTCGCCGTCGACCTGCGTGCGGCGTCGCGGCGTGGCAGAGTACGCTCGCTTCTGGAAGGAGGGTCCGAGCTGGCGGAGATCGAGTTCAGCAGCGTCTCGAAGATCTACGACGACGGGACGCAGGCCGTGTTCGACCTCGACCTCGCGATCGAGGACGGCGAACTGATGGTGCTGGTCGGCCCTTCCGGGTGCGGCAAGACGACCGCCCTGCGCATGGTCGCCGGGCTCGAGGAGATCTCCGCCGGCGAGCTCAGGATCGGCGATCGCATCGTCAACGACCTCACGCCGAAGGAACGGAACATCGCGATGGTCTTCCAGAGCTACGCGCTCTACCCGCACATGACGGTCGAGGACAACCTCGCCTTCAGCTTGAAGCTCCACAAGATGCCGAAAAAGGAGGTCGCGGAGCGCGTCCAGAGAGCCGCCAACATCCTCCAGATCGACGAGTTTCTGAAGCGCAAGCCGCGCGCGCTCTCGGGCGGTCAGCGCCAGCGCGTCGCGATGGGCCGGGCGATCGTGCGCGAGCCCGAGGCGTTCCTGATGGACGAGCCCCTCTCGAACCTCGACGCGAAGCTCCGCGTGCAGATGCGGGCCGAGATCCACCAGCTCCAGCGGCGGCTCGACGTGACGACGATCTACGTCACGCACGACCAGGTGGAGGCGATGACGATGGGCGACCGCGTCGCGGTGATGAATGCCGGGCACCTGCAGCAGGTCGAGACGCCGCAGGTGCTCTACGACCAGCCGAAGAACGAGTTCGTCGCCGGCTTCATCGGCTCTCCCGCGATCAACCTCGTCGAGGCCCAGCTCGAGCAGACGGACGGTCGGCTCGCCGTCAGCTTCGGAGAGCACCGGCTGGCGGTCGACGATGATGCAGTGCGAAACCGCTCAGCGCTGAAGGACTACGTCGGTCGAACGGTGATCCTCGGCATCCGGCCCGAGGACTTCGAGGATGCGAGCCTCGAGCCGGACGCGCCGAACGATCGGCGGATCACGGGGACCTGCGACCTGACAGAGCCGCTCGGCGCCGAAGTGCTCGTCTACGTCAGGACGGCCGCGACCGGTGTCGTCTCGAGCGCCGCAACAGCCGACGCCGGCGAGGACGCGGACGTCCGGCTCGGGGGGGACGAGGCCGAGACCAGGACCCGCCTCTGCGCGCGGGTGAGCCCTCGCACGAAGATCGCGATCGGCAGCCCCGCCGAGCTCGCGGTCGACACGAGCCGGCTCTACTTCTTCGACCCGGAGACGCGCGCAGCCGTCTAGCCCTTGACCGCGCCGGCGGTCAGGCCCGCGAGGATGCGCTTCTGGAGAACGAGGACGGCGACGATCAGCGGCAGCGTGACGATGATCGTCGCGGCCATGATCTCTCCCCACGGCTGCTGGAACGCGCTGCCCGACTTCCCGACGAACGACGTGATCGCAATGGGGACGGTGTAGTTGTCGGGGCTCTGGATGAACGACAGCGCGAACAGGTACTCGTTCCAGGCCGCAATGAAGGCCAGCAGGCCCGTGGTCACGAGCCCCGGCGCGATCAGAGGCAGGAGCACCTTGTAGAAGACCTGCATCGGGGTTGCCCCGTCGACGTACGCCGCCTCTTCGAGATCCCGCGGCAGCGCGCGCATGAAGCTCGTCAGCACCCAGACCGTGAACGGGAGCGTGAAGATGAGGTACGAGAAGATCAGCGCCCAGCGGGTGTCGTACAGGTGGGGGAAGTTGATGAACCACACGATGTGGAACCCGCTGATCATCGTGTAGAGGGCACCGAGGATCGCGATCTGCGGGAAGATCGTCATCGACAGCATCAGGTACATCACGAACGAGCGGCCGCGGAAGCGGAATCGTCCGAGGGCATAGGCGGCCAGCGAGCCGATCGCCAGCGAGAGCAGCGTCACCGAACCGGCGACGATCGTCGAGTTGAGCAGCGCGTGGCGGAAGAACGACGCTTGGAGCGCCCCCTTGAAGTTGTCCAGAGTCGGGTGCCTCGGGATGTACTGGAGCGGCGTGCTGAAGAGTGCGTTGTCGGGCGTGAACGCGGAGCGCAGCGCCCAGAGGAACGGGAACAGCGCGTAGATGAAGATGACTGCGACCAGGAGGTAGAACGGAGACCTGGTCAGGACTCGGCCGAGGCGGCTGCGGCGGAATGCACGCCGGCGGCTGATCGGGCGCACGACGGGCTTGGCGGTCTCGGAGACGGTGCTCATGTCACTCCTCCGACACCCGCATGAACGTCACGTAGATGATGACGAAGAGGGCGATGATCAGGAAGATCGCCACGCTGATCGCGGCGCCGTAGCCCACATGGCCGCTGCCGACGATGGTGTCCTGGTTGTAGATCGCCATCGTCTGCGTGTCCGCCCGGTTGCCGAAGAAGACGTAGAAGACGTCGAACACGCGAAGCGCGTCGAGCGTCCGGAAGATCAGCGTGACCAGGATGGCCGGGGCGAGGAGTGGCAACGTGATCTTCCAGAACTGCTGTAGCTGGCTCGCGCCGTCGACCTCCGCGGCCTCGTAGAGATCGCCCGGGATCACCTGGAGCCCGGCGAGCAGGAGCAGGGCAACGAACGGTGTCGTCTTCCAGATGTCGACAGCGCAGACCGAGGCCAGAGCCGTGCTCGGGTCGGAGATCCAGGCGCGCGAATGCGAGAGGACGTGCAGTCGTGTGCCGGCGTCGTTCACGACGCCGAACGTGTCGTCGAGCATCCACTTCCACATCTGCGCGGCGACCACGGTCGGGATCGCCCACGGAACGAGCATGACGGCACGCATGACGCCGCGCCCCTTGAAGCTCGAGTTGACGACGAGGGCGATGGCCAAGCCCAGCGCGAACTCGAAGCCGACCGTGATCAGCGTGAACTCGATGGTCCTCCAGACTGCGTGCCGGAAGACCGTGTCGTGCAACAACTCGCGGTAGTTCGCCAGGCCGACCCATTTCGTCGGCTCGAGCGCGAGAAAGTCCTGGTCGGTGAAGCTCTGGTAGACGGTCTTGCCCAGCGGGTAGATCGCGACGAGTGCGACCACCGCGAGCGAAGGCACCAGCAGCAGCCAGGCGAGGTGCGTCTGTCGCCTCTGCAGCTTCGGCCGGCGGCGGCGGCGGCCAGAGGGCGGGACGGGGCTGGCGACGGAGCTCATTGGAGACGAAGGGGGGAGGATGGCAGGCGCCATCCTCCCCCGTCGGGATCAGGCTCGCCTACTTCTTGACGAGTTGCTGCAGCTTCGACTGAATCGACGGCAGCACGCTGCTCGCCGACGCGCCGTTGAGGATCTGGCTGACCCCCTGGTAGATGTCCTTCGAGCCCTCGTTGTAGTGAGTCCCCAGGTACCGCGCCGGGCGCGTGACGCGCGCGACGGTTGCGATCTGCGGCTTGAGATAGGGATTCGCCTTCACGACGGCCGGATCCTTGGCCACGGCCGGGATCGTGGGAACGTTCGTGTTGGTGATCGCGTCGAACCTCTCGACGGCCGGGCTCGTCATGTAGCGGACGAGCTCGATCGCCGCGTCCTGGTGCTTCGAGTACTTGTTGACCGCGAGCTGCCAGCCGCCCACGGTGCCGACGGGACGGCCGCCGGGGCCGCGCGGCAGCGTGGTCACACTGAACTTGCCGACGACCTTCGACTGCTTCGGGTCGGCCGCGATCGAGTAGGCGTACGGCCAGTTGCGCATGAACGCCGCGTTGCCGGTGACGAAGGCGGTGTGCGCCTCACCCTCCTGGTACGAGGTCACGCCGCGCGGCGTGGTCACGCCGATGTTCTTGCGGAACAGGTCGAGGATCGCCGCCGCCTTCGGATTGTTGATCGTGACCTTGCCGCCGTCGATGAACTGGCCGCCCCCCGAGGAGGCGATCCACTCGAGTGCGTCGCAGGTCAGTCCCTCGTAGCTGTTCCCCTGGAAGACGAAGCCGGAGAACTGCGGGTTCGAGGCCTGCTCGCCGTCCTGGATCTTCTTGGCCATCGCGAACAGCTGCGTCCAGGTCGTCGGCGGGCTGGAGTAGCCGTACTTCTTCAGCAGGTCTGTCCGGTAGTAGAGGATCCCGAAGTCGCCGAACCACGGCATCGCGACCAGGCGACCCCCGACGGTGTCGTTGGCGATGATCCCGGCCGCGTGGAGCTTCGCCTGGGCTCCGAGCTTCGGCTTCAGGTCGACGAGGTACGGCGCGAACGCGCCCGGCCAGACCACGTCGATCATCGCCACGTCGAACGACGACCCGTGCGAGCTGAACACCCGCGCCAGCTGCGAGTAGGACGCGTCCGAGGCCGTCGGATGGGGCACGACCTTGACCTTGATGCCCGTGTCCTTCGTGAACCGGTTCGCAAGGGCCATGTCCCGCGTATGCCCCCCGCCGACCGAGTCGCCGATGAACGTGATCGACTGGCCTCCGTACTTCGCCTTGATTGCCTTGGCATTTGGAACCGCCGGTGCGGCGATCGCCGTCGCCGAAGCCTTACGCGTCGTCCCAGCGGAGGCGATGCTGAGTGAGACGACGAGGGCTAGCAGTGAGACGGTTCCTGTGCCGAGAATGAATAGGCGGCGCTTCATGAGCATCACGTCCTTTCGCACTCGACGTCCTCGGGGCGTCGAGTATTGCGATGAAATAGTTCGCCACGCCGGACCCTACAGCTTCATCGCATCCCGGTGGCCCGGCTGCCTAGACTCGGGCCCTGCCTCTCTCGCTGACAGAAGCCGACGTCGGCCGGCTGCTCGCGCCGGCCGACGCGATCGCCGCGGTCGAGGACTCGTTCCTGCGGCTCCAGGCCGGCACGATCGAGAACGTCCCGCGTTACCGGGTCGGGGTCGAGGGCGGGTTCCTGGCGGTGATGTCCGCAGTGGACAACGAGCGTGGGCTCGCCTGCGTGAAGACGTACTCCGGCGGTGCCGAGGGCGTCCGCTTCGTGGTCGTGCTCTTCGAACGGGGTGAGCTGCGTGCCGTGATCGAGGCCGACCGGCTGGGTCAGCTCCGCACCGGCGCCGCGAGCGCAGTGGCGGCGAAGCACCTGGCCAGGACGGGCGCACGGAGGCTGGGCCTGATCGGCTGCGGGCTCCAGGCCCGGACGCAGCTCGCGTGCATCCGTGAGGCCCTGCCGGGCATCGAGGAGACGGTCGCGTACTGCCGGACGCCCGAGCGGCTGGCCGAGTTCTGCGACGAGGTCGGCGCCGAACCGGCCGAGAGCCACCGCGAGGCCGCCGAGGCCGACGTGGTCGTCACGATCACGACCTCGCGCGATCCGGTGCTGCGCGGCGAGTGGCTCAGGCCGGGCGCGCTCGTGTGCGCTGCCGGCGCGAACCACCCGCGGGCGCGGGAGCTCGACAACGCCGTTCTCGAGCGGGCGGCGTTCGTCTGCTGCGACTCGCTGGCCGACGCCAGGATCGAGTCCGGCGACCTGATCGAGCCCGTGGCCCAGGGCCTGCTCGACTGGCTCGAGGTGCACGAGCTCCAGGAGGTGGTCGCCGGCGAGCTGTCCGGACGGCAGGCCGACGACGACATCGTCCTCTTCAAGTCGAACGGGCTGGCGGCGTGGGACCTCGCCGTCGCCGTGCGCGTCGCGGAGCTAGCCGGAAGCTAATCCGGCCTTGGCCGATTTGGCCAGGTCGTCGCCGATCGCCTTGAGCACGTCCGGCCGGTCGAGCACGCGTGCGACCTCGGCCTGGGAGCAGCGGTTGCGGACGTACGGGTCGTCGAGGATGTCGTTCAGCGACCGCCCGCGGTCGTGCTCCCGGACCACGTACACGGCGACGCGGTCCTCCTGGCTCGAGCGAGTCCCGAGGAACGAGAAGACGCTGCGGAAGAACCGGCTGATGGCGCCCACCGGGTCGATTGTATCCTTGGCCCCGTTGCGCAGAAAGACGCAGGCAGGACGCTTCGCCCAGCGCGTGATCGAGGGACGCGACGACGCCGGGGTGGACGAGCGCGTCGAGATCTGGATCGAGCGCAAGGAGGGCGGCGTGTGGGCGGTCGGCCGCGCCGTCAACCCGCAGCTTCGGACGACCGACGAGCCGCGCCGGGACGACTACCTCTTCGAGGGGTACGAGCTCCAGGACGCCCTCGATGCGGCGAACGAGGCGCTCGAAGACGACGTCAGCGTGGCCGAGGGCGACGGCAACGAGATCCGGCAGGCGCCGTTCCGCCGCAGCGAGGTGCTCGGCCCGCTCGAGCGCTGGTTCTTCGGACGCCGTTGATTCTCGTCGTCGCTGCGACCGGGAAGGAGCTCGCGGCTGCCGGAGCTAAGGACGGGCTCTCCTGCGGGGTCGGGCCTGCCGAGTCCGGGATCCGGACGGCGATGGGCATCGCCGAGTTGCAGCCCGACGCCGTGCTGCACGTCGGCATCGCGGGTGCGCCCGACCTCGAGCCGCTGTCGGTCGTGATCGGGACGGAGGCGTTCTACGCCGACATCGTCGACCCGGCGTCGCTGATGCCGAGAGTCGAGCGTGCCTACCCGAGCCCCGAGCTCGTCGAGGCGGCACGGCGCGCACTCCCCGACGCGAAGCTCTTGCCGATCACGAGCTGCGCGCGGGTCGGCGGCGGCGGCGAGTGCCAGGTCGAGGCGATGGAGGGCTTCTCCGTCCTCCGCGCGGCGGAGCTCGCCGGCGTCCCCGCCGTCGAGGTGCGGACGATCTCCAACCGTCCCGCCGACTCCGACCGCTCGCTGTGGCGGATCGAGGACGCGCTCGCGCGGCTCGGGGAGATCGTCCCGCTGCTTGTCGACGAGCTGGCACCGGCTGTCCGCTAGCCTCCGCGGCCATGCTGATTCGCCTCGGGCACAGCTCCGATCCCGACGACGCCTTCATGTTCTGGGCGCTCGCGGAGCACCGGATCGACACGCGGGGCTTCGAGTTCGAACAGGTCGCGCAGGACATCCAGACGCTGAACGAGTGGGCGCTGGAGGGGCGGCTCGAAGTGACGGCGATCTCGCTGCACACGTACCCCTTTGTCCAGGACCGCTACGCGCTGCTGCCGCACGGGGCCAGCATGGGCTCCGGGTACGGGCCGATCGTCGTCGCCCGCGAACCGCTGACCCGGGATGAGCTCCGCACGGTCGAGATCGTGGTGCCGGGAACGATGACCACGGCGTTCCTCGTCCTGCGGATGGTGCTCGGCGACTTCTCGTACCGGGCCGTCCCGTTCGACGAGATCCTCGACGAGGTCAAGGCGGGCACCGCCCGGGCGGGGCTGCTGATCCACGAGGGCCAGCTCACCTACGAGGCCGAGGGTCTGCAGAAGGTGGTCGATCTCGGCGAGTGGTGGCTGCTGGAGACGGGGCTGCCGCTCCCGCTCGGGGCGAACGTGGCGCGGCGCGATCTCGGCGAGGAGCGGCTCCATGATCTGTCGGAGGTGCTCGCAGAGTCGATCGCGGCCGGCCTGGCCAACCGCCGCGAGGCGATGCAGTACGCGCTCCGGTTCGGCCGCGGGCTGGACTCGGAGCTCGGCGACCGCTTCGTCGCCATGTACGTGAACGAGCTGACGCAGGACTACGGCGAGGAAGGCCGCGAGGCGGTGCGGGAGCTGATGCGCCGGGGCGAGGCGATCGGCGCCTTCGAGTCGCCGGTCCGGGTCGACTTCATCAGCTGATCCAATCCACGCCGCGAATCGACTCGTACCTCTTCTTGGCAGGGGTCGATTCGAAAGGAGCACCTGATGAGCACGACCATGACGCGTGCGGCTGCATGGACCGCGGCGCTGCTCGTGGCCCTGTCGGCGGTCCTCGCGGGCGTGGCGGGAGCCGCCGCGAAGCCGATGGTGAGCACCGCGCACAACGCGAGGCTGAAGGCCACGATCCTCGTCAACTCGAGCGGCCGGACGCTGTACCACCTGAGCGTCGAGCACAAGGGCCACTTCATCTGTGTCGACAAGACGTGCGTCTCCTTCTGGCATCCGCTGCTCGTCCCGAAGGGGACGAAGCCGACGGGGCGCGTGGCCCTGACCACGGTGCGGCGGCCGAACGGCACGCTCCAGGTTGCGTACCGCGGCGAGCCGCTGTACACGTTCGTCCAGGACAAGAAGCGCGGCGACGTGAAGGGTGAAGGCTTCAAGGACGTCGGCGTCTGGCATGCCGCCACCGTCGGCGCCGCGGCCGCGGCCACGGCCACCACGACGACGACCACGACCGCGACGACGACCACGACGGGCGGCGGGTACGGCGGCGGGTACGGCTAGGCGGCTGAGCTTCCGCCTGGACGGGGCGTGAACCGCCCCGTCCGGGCAACCGCCGCGACATAGACTGGCCGCGTGTCGCGGGCCGTCGTCCTCTCCGCCGTGCGCACTCCGGTCGGCCGCTACGGCGGCGGGCTCGCGGAGGTGCGGCCGGACGATCTCGCGGCGACGGCGATCGCGGCCGCGGTCGAGCGCGCGGGCGTCGAGGCGGGCGAGATCGAGGACGTCTGGTTCGGCTGCGCCAACCAGGCGGGCGAGGACAACCGCAACGTCGCCCGGATGGGCGCGCTGCTCGCGGGCCTGCCGGAGTCGATCGCCGGCGTGACCGTCAACCGGCTGTGCGCGTCCGGCCTGTCGGCCGTGGTCGGCGCCTGCCACGCGGTGATCGCGGGCGACGGCGACCTCTTCGTCGCGGGCGGCGTCGAGTCGATGAGTCGCGCGCCGCTCGTGATGGGCAAGCCGGAGAGGGCGTTTCCGCGCGGCAACCAGACCGTCTGGGACACGACGCTGGGCTGGCGGTTTCCCAACCCGCGGATGGAGGAGCTGTTCCCGCTCGAGTCGATGGGCGAGACGGGCGAGAACGTCGCCGCGCGCTGGGCGGTGTCGCGCGAGGATCAGGACGCGTTCGCGCTGGAGTCGCAGCGGAGGCATGCCGAGGCGGCCGCGGCCGGGCGCTTCGCCGACGAGCTCGTTCCGGCCGGTGAGCTGGAGGCCGACGAGCACCCGCGCGCGGACACGACCGCCGAGAAGCTCGCGTCCCTGAAGCCGGCGTTCAGGCAGGACGGAAGCGTCACGGCCGGCAACTCGAGCGGAATCAACGACGGCGCGGCGGCGCTGGTGATCGCGAGCGAGGAGCGGGCGGCCGACCTTGGCGTCGAGCCGCTGGCGGCGTTCGCCGGCTCCGCCGTCGCAGGAGTCGATCCGAGGGTGATGGGAATCGGCCCGGTTCCGGCAGTCAGGAAGCTCCTGGCCCGGGTCGGAATCGACCCGGGCCAGATAGATCTGGTCGAGCTGAACGAGGCCTTCGCCTCCCAGAGTCTCGCCGTCATCCGCGAGCTCGGGCTCGACCCGGCCAGCGTGAACGTGAACGGCGGCGCGATCGCGCTCGGGCACCCCCTGGGGATGAGCGGCGCGCGCCTCGTCGTCACCCTGCTCCACGAGCTGCGCCGGCGCGGCGGCCGCTACGGCGTGGCGACGATGTGCGTCGGCGTCGGCCAGGGGCAGGCCGCCCTCTTCGAGCGTGGCTAGTCCGGCCGAGGCGTACATCCTGCTCGGGTTGCGGCTCGGGCGGCGCGTGGACGGGCTCGTCGACGCCTACTACGGGCCGCCGGAGCTGAAGGAGCGGGTCGACGTCGAGCCGCTCGTCGAGCCGCCGGCGCTGGTCGCAGAGGCCGATGCGCTGCTCGCCGACCTCGACGACGGCTGGCTGCGCGACCAGGCGGTCGGGCTGCGCACCTACGCGGGGACGCTGGCCGGCGAGGAGATCTCGTACTCCGACGAGGTCGAGCGCTGCTACGGCGTGCGACCGGTGCAGCAGGCGACAGAGGTCTACGAGGAAGCACTCGAGCGGCTGGACCAGCTCCTGCCCGGCGACGGCGCGTTGCCGGAGCGCTACCAGTCCTGGCGCCGCAGCTGCATGATCCCGGACGAGCTCGTGGTGCCGGCCCTGCGGGACGCCGCGGCGGAGCTCCGCTCGTCCACGGCCGCGCTCGTCGACCTCCCAGCAGGCGAGGACGCCGTGGTCGAGCCGGTGCGGACCGAGCCGTGGTGGGCGTTCAACTACTACCTGGGTGGGCTCCGCAGCCGCGTCGTGGTCAATCTCGACGTTCCCACGACCTGCCACGAGGTCGTTCATCTCGCAGCGCACGAGATCTACCCGGGCCACCACACCGACCATGCGGTCAAGGAGCAGCAGCTGATCCGCGACCGCGGACTGATCGAGGAATCGATCCAGATGGTCCCGACCCCCGCCCCGCTCCTCCAGGAGGGGATCGCCGAGCTCGGCCCGAGCATCGTTCAGGACGACGACCTTCGGGCTCGCCTCGTCGCGGCGCTCGGCAGGCACGGGCTCGACTACGACGCCGCGCGATCGGAGGCGATCGCCGCGGCCCGGCGCGCCCTGCGGCGGGTCACCGTCGACGCCGCGCTGATGATCCACGAGCACGGCGTCTCGGTCGAGGAGGCCGAGGCCTACGTGCAGCGCTGGTCGCTGTCGACGGCGGAAGAGGCCGCCCACAGCGTCGGCTTCGTCATCGACCCGACGTGGCGCGCATACACCATCACCTACTCCGCCGGCCGCGAGCTGTGCGAGGCCTGGGTCGGCGGCGAACCTGCCCGGTTCGTGCGGCTGCTCACCGAGCAGGTTCGGGTCGCCGACCTCCTAGAAGCCAAGTCCGACGGCCACTAGCTGCCGGGCCGCGACCGGCTGCAGAGCATCCTCTGCGTACTCGCCGACCATGCGGGCCAGCCGGGCGGCGTGACCTTCTGCGAGCTCCTCGAAGAGGAGCCAGGAGCGCAGGACGCGGATTCGGGCTGCCGGGTCGCTCCCGCAGGCCCCCAGCTTCACGGTCAGCGCCGTGCGGCCGGCTCCGGTGGGCTGCAGCGCGAGCTGCCAGTCGAGGCGCGCGTGGCCCTGGTCGCCGCCGAAGCGCCAGATCAGCGTGTAGCCGAGCTCACCGTCCGCGCTCCAGATCGCGCGGTCGTCGAGACCGAGCGCCGAGAGGCGGTCGGCGAGCGAGCGCATCGGATCGATGGTGGCGAGCACCTCCTGGGCCGTCCCGTGGTCGGCCTCGATCGTGTGGACGAACGTGCTGCTCACGTCGTACGTGCGGGTCATCGTCTTCCTCCTCCCGGTCGTCTCGTCGTTCATGCCCGGATGATTGCGCCCGCGCGGCGAGCTCGGCCATGGCGCTGCCCCGTGTCTTGTGGTGCGGTTGTCCGCACCCGGCGGAGGCGGTTGCGGCGCAGGGACTGTCCCCGGAGGGGACTGTCCCCACAGAAACGGTCGCGGCGGGAGTCGGCGGGGTCAGACCCCTTCGGGGTCAGACCCTGGTCGATACGGTTCGCCCGTGCGCGCGCTCGAGCGGCTCGAGAGGCTTTACGCGATCGGCGCCGGGCCCGGCGCGAACCGGATCGGCTACTCGCCCGAGGAGGACGAGGCGCACGCCCTGGCGCGCGCCTGGCTCGAGGAGGCCGGTCTCGAGACGCGCGTGGACGATGCGGGCAACCTGTTCGGCCACTCCGCCACGACACCGGGCGTCTGGACGGGCTCCCACCTCGACACCGTGCCGCGGGGCGGGAAGTTCGACGGTGCGCTCGGTGTGGTCGCCGGGATCGAGGCGGTCGAGCGAGCGGGCCGCGGGACCGTCGCCGTGTTCCGCGACGAGGAGCGCGGGTGCGCAGGTTCCCAGGCGTTCGCGGCGCACGGCGAGCTGCCCGACGCCTTTCTCGAGGTGCACATCGAGCAGGGCCCGCGGCTCGCCGACCTGGGCGCGCCGCTCGGGATCGTCACGGCGATCGTCGGCTACGTCCGCGGCGAGGTCGTGGTCGAGGGCACTGCGGGGCACGCCGGAACGACGCCGATGGCGTCGCGCGACGATGCTCTGGTCAAGGCGGCGGAGCTGATGCTGCGCTTTCGCGACGAGGCGGCGTCGATCGAGGACGCCGTGCTGACGGTCGGTCGGATCGAGGCCGAGCCGGGGGGCGTGAACGTGATCCCGGGGCGGGTTCGCTTCTCGGTCGACCTGCGAGCGCCCGACGAGGAGCGGCTCGCCGCGCTCGTCGACCTGACCGGGATCGACGGGTCGGGGGCTGTGCCGCCGACGGCGATGAGCCCGCTCGTGCGCGAAGCGCTCGCGGCCGAGGTGTCGGGGCGAGGCCTGCCCGTGGTCGAGCTGGCCTCGGGCGCGGGCCATGACGCGGGCGTGCTCGCGCGGGCCGGAGTGTCGAGCGGGATGCTGTTCGTGCGTTCGCTGAACGGCGGCGTCTCGCACTCCCCGGACGAGCTCTCCTCCGAGGAGGACGTCGCGCTGGCGATCGACGTGCTGGCGGCGACGCTACTGCGGCTCTGAGAAGACGATGTCCTGCGCGCCGTGCCACAGGACGAGCTCGCCGATCGCAGGCAGATGCTCGAGGCCGTCGACGACCGTGGCGAAGTGGTTCCCGGCGAGCTGCCCGGCCTTGCTCGCGAAGCACGTGTCGCCGTACGGGAAGAGGATCTCGACCTCGCTGACCCCGCCCGGATAGAGCAGCAGCTCGCCCGGCGCCGGGTAGCTGGTCGGATCCTCGGGGCCGAGGCCGCCGACTTCGAAGTCGCCCATCGGAATCCATGCCGCCTGGCCCGACCAGCGCGCCTGGATCAGCTTGCTCTCGTACGGGAGCATCGTCCGGAAGAACGCCACGGTGCGCGGCGAGAGCCCCTCTTCCAGGCGGGCGGTCAGCTCGTAGCCGGCGACGGAGATCCGGATCACGGAGTGATCCTCGCACCTGCGGCGATCCACTGTCCGAGTGCCGCGCGCTCGGCGGCGGTCATGTGCGTCGCGTTGTTGAACGGCATGAAGGTCGAGTCGACGGCGACCGCCTGGATGCGGGAGGCCTCCGCGTGGATCTGGGCCGGTGTGTCGAGCACGACACCTGCGGGCGGGGAGTCGAAGCCGGTCTCGGTCGGGTGCATCGAGTGGCACGGGGCACACCGCGTCTGCACGATCTGCTGTGCCTGGGCGAACGAGACGGTGGCCGCGCCCGCAGCCGGCTTCGTGTCGGGCGGGCGGAGCCAGACCGCGATCCCGGCGATCGCGCACGCGCAGCCGACCGGGATCCACCAGAGCGTTTCGCCGGCGTGGCGGCGGTTGAAGTAGTGGCGGATCGCGGCACCGACCGCCATCAGCGCGACGAGGACGGCCCAGGCGTGGTCGTGCGTGTACGTGAACGGGAAGTGCCCGGCGAGCATCGTGAAGAGGACGGGCAGCGTCAGGTAGTTGTTGTGCACCGAGCGCTGCTTGGCGCGGATCCCGGGGAGGGGGTCCGGCTCGCGGCCGGCCTCCTTCGCCCGGACCAGCTCCCAGTGCCCGGGGATGATCACGAACAGGACGTTCGCGCCCATGATCGTCCCGAGCATCGCGCCGACCTGAAGGTAAGCCGCGCGCGGCGCGTACAGCTCGCCGACGCCGTAGGCGGTCGCGGTCACGAGGGCGACGAGCACGATCACGAACGGCCACGGGCGGTCCGCGAGCAGGCGGCAGACGAGGTCGTAGACGAGCCATGCGGCCGCGAGCAGCGCGATCGAGATCAGGATCGCCTGCCACGGCTCGAGGTCGGCGACCGTCGGATCGATCAGCCGCAGTCGCGCGTCCGAGTAGTAGACGATGCAGAGGAGAGCGAAGCCGGACAGCCACGTCCAGTACGCCTCCCACTTGTACCAGTGCAGCGGCTTCGGCAGGCGGGGCGGGGCGACCCGGAACTTGTGGATCCGGTAGAAGCCGCCGCCGTGGATCTCCCACGACTCGCCGCCGACCCCCTCTTCTTGGTCCACGTCCCGCTCGGGCTCGCGCAGGTGGTTGTCGAGCGCGACGAAGTAGAACGACGTGCCGATCCAGACGATCGCCGCCGTCGCGTGGAACCAGCGGAAGACGAGGTCGAGCCAGTCGGTGGTGTAGGTGCCTAGCATCGGTGCCTGCCCCGTCCTGTCTGGGTCTGGCTCCGATTCCGTTTCATCGGCGCCACCGGTCCTCCGCGATCGCGACCAGCTCCTCCACGGCCGTGTCCAGCTCCTCCGCGCGCGTGCGCTGGATGCGGCGGCGGAGCACGTCGAGGATCTCTGCCTTCGGCCGCCGGTCGACGAAGACGACGAAGCGGAAGCCGAACCTCCGCTCGTATTCGGCGTTCAGGTGGGCGAGCTCTGCGAGCGTGTCCGGGTCGGCGTCGTCGCCCTGTTCCGCGGCCGAGCGTGCGGAGAGCTCGGTGCGCGCGCCGATCGCCGGGTGGGCGTTCAACGCCTCGAGCTTCTCCTCGTCGGACAGCGTCACGATCACCTCGCGGGCGCTGCCGAGCGGATCCTCGCGCGCGGCGAGCGTGCGAACGAGCGCCGTGTCGCCCTCGAACAGCTCGGCGAGCTCGGCCTGGCTCAGCTGCCGCGGTAGATCGTGCACTGGTAAGGAGAGAGGAGCAGCGGCACGTGGTAGTGGTCGCGACCCGGCTCGAGCACGATCGTCGCCTCGACGCGCTGGAAGAAGCCGCTGTCTACGTAGAAGACGAGGCGGTATTCGCCAGGTCCAAGGGACTGTCCCTCGGACAAATCGGGAATGCGGCCGTCCTCGTTCGTCTCCTGGAGCGCGATCAGCTCCTGTCCGCGGAAGAGCCCCACCGTGATGCCCGCTCCGGGCTCGCCCAGCTCGGTGTCGAGGACATGGGTCGAGATCACGTGAGCAATCTTCCCTGCCCGGCCCGACGTTTGCGAAGGCCGAGAGGCAGTGACAGGCTTGAGCCTGTCACTGCAGTTGCGCCAGCCGCTTCGATTGGACGCGGTGCTCGCGGGCGATCTCGGCCTCGTCCGCCCGGACGAGGTGGCCGTCGCGGACGACCTCCTCGCCGCCGACGTAGAGGCGGTCGACGCGGTGCGGCGCCGACAGCACCAGGCCGGCAACCGGGTCGGACTCGGCGCCGCCGAGCTCGAGCCCGTCCGTCCGCCACACTGCGACGTCGGCCCGTTTCCCGGGCGAGAGCTCCCCGATGTCGTCGCGGCCGAGCACCGCCGCCCCGCCGCGCGTTCCCAACCGCAACGCCTCGCGTACCGTCATCGCGCTCGGGCTGGAAGCGACGCCGGCGAAGCCGGCGTCGCCCGGCCGGAAACCCATGGGCCCCCCGCGGCCACGCGCGACCAGCAGCGCCTGCTTGACCTCGAAGAAGAGGTCGCTGCGCTCGTTCGAGGCGGAGCCGTCGACGCCGAGCCCGACCGGCGCTCCCGCGTCGACCAGCTCGCGCACCGGTGCGACCCCGGCTCCCAGTCGCAGGTTCGAGGTCGGGCAGTGCGCGACGCCGACCCCGGCTCGGCCGAACGAGCCGACGTCGTCCGGAGAGAGGTGGACGCAGTGCGCGCACCAGACGTCGCCGGCCACCCAGCCGAGCTCTTCGAGGTATTCGACCGGCCGGCAGCCGTACAGCTCCCGGCAGTACGCGTTCTCTTCGACCGTCTCGGCCAGGTGAGTATGCAGGCGCAGCCCCAGCCGCCGGGCCAGCTCGGCCGATTCCAGCATCAGCTCCTTCGTCACCGAGAACGGCGAGCACGGCGCGACCGCGAGCTGCACCATCCCGTCGCCGTCCTGGAGCGCTGCCAGCCGCTCGGTCTCCGCCAGCACCTCGTCGATCGACTCGACCAGCGAGTCCGGCGGCAGCCCGCCGTCCGACTCGCCGAGGTCCATCGAGCCGCGCGAGGCGACGATCCGCACGCCCAGCTCACGGGCCGCCTGCACCTCTGCCTCCCACAGCCCGCCGCGGCCGCGCGGGAAGACGTAGTGGTGGTCGAACACGGTCGTGCAACCGGACAGCGCCAGCTCCGCCAGGCCCGTTCGCGCGGCCGCGTACTCGGCCTCGGCGTCGATCCGCGCCCACACCGGATAGAGCTCGCGCAGCCACTCGAACAGCGTCGCCTCCTGCGCCCGGGCGCGCGTCAGCGTCTGGTACAGGTGGTGGTGGGTGTTGACGAGGCCGGGCGTGACCACCGCCCCGCCGGCGTCGACGACCACCTCCGCGGCGGGCGCGGCACCGCCGCCCACGGCCTCGACCAGCCCGTCGCGAACGAGCACCCAGCCGTCCGGAAACTCCTGTCCGGAATCGTCCATCGGGCAGATCCAGCCGTTTTGCAGGAGCATCGCCATCGGCCTCGCGACCCTACCCGCAGGAGCCCTTCACGGCGCCTCTGCAAGCTCTTATAGTCGGGCCTCGGGCGTTCCACGGCATCTGGGAGGAAGAGTTCATGAAGGAGCGGAAGTACGTGCTGGGTGCGCTGGTCGCGTGCCTGGTGATCGTGGCTTCGACGGTGGCGGGTCTGGCTGCGGCGAAGCCGGCCAAGAAGGAGGCGGCGTTCAAGGTCGCCTGGATCTATCCGGGGCCGCACAACGACGGCGGGTGGTCGCAGGCGCATGACGCCGGCCGCCTGGCGGTGGAGAAGGCCCTCGGCTCGAAGGTGCAGACGACCTACAAGGAGAACGTCTTCAGCAACGCGTCGGTGCCCCAGATCGTCGCCGGCCTGGTTCGCGACGGCTACAAGATGATCTTCGGCACCTCGTTCGGGATGTTCGAGCTCGGCGTCAACGGCCAGCTCGCGGACAAGTATCCGAACGTCCTGTTCGAGCAGGCGACCGGGACCCAGATCAAGAAGAACCAGGCCGAGTACTTCGGTGCGGCCGAGGACACCATCTATCTGTCCGGCATGGCCGCCGGGGCCGCGACCAAGAAGGGCGTGATCGGCTACGTGGTGCCCTACGGCATCCCCGAGGTCGTCCGTCACCTCAACGCCTTCACCCTCGGCGCCCAGGCGACGCATCCGGGCGCGAAGGTGAAGATCGTCTGGACGAACGCATGGTTCTCGCCGCCGAAGGAGACAGCCGCCGCGAAGGCGCTCGTCAACGCAGGCGCCGACGTGATCGGCCAGAACGTCGACAGCCCCGCCGCCGGCGTGTACGCCGAGAAGGCCGGGATCCCCTGGGTCGGCTACGACTCCGACGCGAAGAAGTTCGCGCCGAAGCAGTGGCTGACCGCCGCGGTCTACGACTGGGGCAAGTACTACGTGCGCCGGGTCAACGCCGCGATCAACGGCACGTGGAAGCCGGGCTTCTACTACGGCTCGGTCAAGGACGGCTTCACGGGCCTGGCGGCCTACGGGCCGAAGGTCTCGGCGAAGACGAAGGCCGCGATCGCAGCCAGGAGGCAGCAGATCCTCTCCGGCAAGTGGCACGCTTTCTGCGGCCCGATCTACGACCAGAGCGGCAAGGTGAAGGTCGCAAAGGGCAAGTGCCTCGACCCGAACACGAAAGCGGGGATCGACGCGCTGTACTCGATGCAGTGGCTCGTGAAGGGCGTGGTCGGCTCCGTCTCCCACGTCCAGCCGCCGGGCTAGCCAGCGGTTACACCGCTGGCTAGAAGTCTCGGTTGGCGACGACGAATCGTCTAGCCACTGCCGCCCCGCCAGGGGTGGCAGTGGCTATGCACGGAATCACCAAGCGCTTCCCCGGCGTGCTGGCGAACGACCGCGTCGACTTCGAGGCCGCCGCAGGCGAGGTGCACGCGCTGCTCGGCGAGAACGGGGCCGGCAAGAGCACGCTGTCGAACATCCTCACGGGCCTGTACCGGCCCGACGAGGGCTCGATCCGCCTTTACGGCGAGCCGGCGCGGTTCGACTCCCCCAGTGACGCGATCGACGCCGGCATCGGCATGGTGCACCAGCACTTCCGGCTCGTCCCGCCGTTCACCGTCTCGGAGAACATCATTCTCGGCGAGCATCGGCCGGAGGCCCGCAGCTTCGTCGTCAACCCGCGCCGGATCGAGCGGGACGTCGCCGGGCTCGGCGAGCGGTACGGGATCGCGGTCGATCCCCGAGCGCGTGTCTGGCAGCTCTCCGTGGGCGAGCAGCAGCGCGTCGAGATCCTGAAGGCGCTCTACCGCGAGGCGAGAATCCTGATCCTCGACGAGCCGACCGCCGTGCTCACGCCGCAGGAGGCGGAGTCGCTCTTCGTCACCCTGCGACGGATGGCCGGCGAAGGCCGGACCGTGATCTTCATCTCGCACAAGCTGCACGAGGTGAAGGCGGTCGCCGACCGCGTCACCGTCCTGCGCGGCGGTCGCGCGGTCGCCACCGTCGAAGCCGCCGGTGCGACTCCCCGCGAGCTGGCCGCGCTGATGGTCGGCCGCGAGGTCGAGCTGGCCCGCCGGGTCGAGCGGGCTGCGCCCCACAGCGACGAGGCGGCGCTGGACGTCGACGGGATGAGCGTTCGCGGCGACCGCGGCGAGGATGCGGTTCGCGGCGTCTCGTTCACCGTCCGCACCGGCGAGATCCTCGGCGTCGCCGGTGTCGCCGGCAACGGTCAGCGCGAGCTCGCCGAGGCGATCACCGGGATGCGACCCGCGACGGGCTCCGTCTGCGTCCACGGGCGGAGGCTGCGCACCGGCGATCCCCGCATCGCAATCTCCGCCGGCATCGCTCACGTTCCCGAGGATCGGCTCGGCACCGGGGTGGCACCGGGCCTCAGCATCGCCGAGAACTCGGTGCTCAAGTCCTACCGGGGAATCTCTTTCGGGCCGCTCCTGAACTGGAGCATGATCCGCGAGGTCGCGCGCGACCTGATCCGCCGTTTCGACGTCGCCACTCCGGGCCCGCAACTGCGCGCGCGCGACCTGTCGGGCGGCAATCTGCAGAAGCTCGTCCTCGGCCGCGAGTTCTCGAGCGCCCCGAAGGTGCTGATCGCCGCCTCGCCGACGCGCGGGCTCGACGTCGGCGCGATCGAGTCCGTTCACGCCTATCTGCGGGAGGCCGCCGTCGAGGGCGTCGCCGTGCTGCTGATCAGCGAGGACCTCGACGAGATCCTCGCGCTCGCCGATCGGGTCGTGGTCGTCTACGAAGGCAGGCTGACCGGTGAGTTCGACCCGACGAAGGCGACGATCGAGGAGATCGGGCTGGCCATGGCCGGAGGCGACGAACCGTGATCGCGGTCGAGCGCCGCCTCAACCAGTCGCGGTGGCTCACCTACGCCGTCCCCTTCGTGTCCGTCGCAGTCGCCTTCGGGGTGATGGCGGTGGTCCTCGTCGCCACCGGCCACGACCCGGGTCACACCTACCGGCGGCTGTTCGACGCCGCGTTCATCGGCAGCGCTGCCTGGACGGACACGGTCACGCTGGCGACGCCGCTGCTCTTCACCGGCCTCGCCGCTGCGGTCGCGTTCCGGATGCAGCTCTTCAACATCGGCGCCGAGGGCCAGCTGTACATCGGCGCGATCACCGCGGCCGGGGCGGCGATCTGGCTGGGGCCGCACCACGGGGTCTGGATGACGATCGTCGCGATGTGCGCGTGCGGTGCCGCAGGGGCGGCGCTGTGGGCGCTGATCGCCGGCGTCCTGAAGGCGTTCGCGCGCACGAACGAGATCATCACCACGCTGATGCTCAACTACGTGGCGGGGCTCCTGCTCACGTACATGATCTTCGACAGCGCCTCGCCGTGGCGTGACCTGTCGACGATCCAGACGCGGTCGTTCCCGCAGTCGGTCGCGCTGAAGCCGAGCCAGTTCTGGCCGACCGTGACCGTGTTCGGCGTCACGGTCTCGTTCGGCTTCCTGCTCGCGCTCGGCGTGGCGATCGCGCTGTACGTGCTCTTCCGGGTCACTCGCTTCGGCTTCGAGATGAACGTCCTCGGCGACTCGCAGCGGGCGGCCCGCTATGCGGGCATGCGGACGCGGCGGAAGATCCTGGCGGTGATGGCGATCTCCGGCGCGATCGCGGGCCTCGGGGGCGCCAGCCAGATCGGCGACTTCACGCATGTCCTCGACGCCAGCCCGCAAGGGCTCCAGGGCGCGAACTACGGCTACGCGGGCATCGTCGTCGCCGCGCTCGGCCGGTACAACCCGTTCGCCGTCTTCCTGGTCGGCGTGCTCCTCGGCGGGTTGCAGAACGCGGGGCTCTTCCTCCAGGGTGCGGACTTCCCGTTCGGGCTCGTGGGCGTGATGCAGGGGATCATCCTGTTCTGCACGCTGGGCGGGGAGATCCTGGTCCGCTACCGGATCCGGATCGGTCGCCGGGCGCCGGCTCCGGCCGAGGTCGCGGCGGAGGCGCCCTGACCGTGAACGACACGCTGGTCGTCCAGGTCCTGACCGAGGCGGTCGTCTACGGGACGCCGATCCTGTTCGCCGCCCTCGGCGAGCTGCTCGCGGAGCGCTCGGGCGTGCTCAACCTGGGCGTCGAGGGGATGATGCTGGTCGGCGCCGCGATGGGGTTCTGGGGGATGCAGCGGGCGCCCGGGCCGATGGCGGTGGCGCTGACGCTGGCCGTGTTGACCGCGGCGTTCGCGGCGCTGGTGATGGCGCTGATCTTCGCGGTGCTGGTCGTCTCGCTGCGCGCGAGCCAGATCGTCTCCGGGCTGGCGCTGACGATCTTCGCCGGCGGCCTCGGCCTGTCGTCGTACCTCGGGAACGACCTCGGGATAGCCGACGTCCCGCCCAAGTACCAGTTCGGCGACATCGACGTGTTTGGCCTGAAGGACCTGCCGCTGGTCGGCCCGGTCCTTTTCCACCAATCCGCTCTCGTGTATCTGTCGTGGGGGTTGACCGTCGCGATCGCCTTCTACCTCTCCCGCACGCGGTTCGGGCTGAACGTGCGCGCGGTCGGCGAGTCGCCGGGCGCCGCGGACGCGATGGGGATCGACGTGGCGCGCTACCGGTACGCGCACGTGCTGGCCGGTGGTGCGCTCGCCGGGATCGGCGGTGCGTGTTACAGCCTCGCGATCACACCCGGGTGGACCAGCGGCGACTCGCTCGTCGGCGGCGCCGGCTGGATCGCGATCGCGCTCGTGATCTTCTCGTTCTGGCGGCCGGAGCTCTGCCTCGTCGGCGCCTACTTCTTCGGCGGGCTGTCCGGCGGGCTGCCCTCGGCGCTCCAGGCGCACGGGTACACGATCGCCCCCGAGTTCCTGAACGCCCTGCCGTACGTGATGACGATCGTCGTTCTCGTCCTGGTCTCCGCCGGCTTCGCGCGGCGCCGGATCGGCGCACCCGCTGCCCTCGGCGTACCGTACGTGCGCGAGGAACGATGATGGAGGTCGTCAGTCCAACCAGCCTCGACGAGGCGCTGCGCATCAAGGCCGAGCATCCGGAGGCCGTGCCGATCCAGGGCGGCACCGACGTGATGGTGGAGCTGAACTTCGACCGCCGGCGGCCCGACGTGCTCATGAACCTGAACGGGGTGCCGGAGCTGCGTGGCTGGTCGCGGGAGGACGGCGCGCTGCGGCTTGCGTCCGGCCTGACCTACGCCGAGACGATGGAGGCTCCGCTGTCTGAGCTCCTGCCGGCGCTCGCCGAGGCGTCGCGCACGGTCGGCTCGCCGCAGATCCGGAACCGCGGGACGCTCGGCGGCAACCTCGGCACCGCCTCACCGGCGGGAGACGCGCTGCCGCCGCTGCTCGTCGAGGACGCGTCGGTGGAGGTCGCGTCCGTTCGGGGGGCGCGGACCGTGCCGCTGCGGGAGTTCCTCGTCGGCCCGAAGCGGAACGCGGCCGCTGCGGACGAGCTGATCACGGCGGTGCGGGTCGTCCCGTCCGGCGCGCCGCAGACGTTCATGAAGGTCGGGCCGCGAAACGCGATGGTGATCTCGGTCTGCTCGCTGGCCGTGGTCGCGGATCGCGAGCGGGAGGAGCTGCGGGCGTCGTTCGGATCGGCCGGCCCGGTTGCGGGCCTGGTCGTGTGTCCGATCTCGGAGGCGTCGTCCTTTTCCGAGCGCGTGGTCGAGGCATCGAGTCCGATCGACGACGTGCGCGGAACGGCGGCGTACAGGCGGCACGCGCTGGGGGTGCTCGCGGAACGCGCGCTGGAGCGGTGTCTCGGATGAGGATCGAGCTGACAGTCAACGGCGAGGCCCGGGAGGCCGAGGTCTGGCCCGGCGAGAGCCTGCTCTACGCGTTGCGCGAGCGGCTCGGCCTGGCGGGTTCGAAGAACGCGTGCGAGCAGGGCGAGTGCGGCTCGTGCTCGGTGCTGTTGGAGGGCGCCTTGGTCTGCGCGTGCCTGGTGCTCGCGGCCCAGGCCGACGGGCATGCGGTGGTGACGGTCGAGGGGTTGGCCGAAGGGGATGACCTCCACCCGGTGCAGTCCGCGTACGTCGAGGCGGGCGCCGTCCAGTGCGGCTTCTGCACACCCGGGCTGGTGGTCGCGACCGCCGACCTGCTCTCCCGGGTGCCGAGCCCGACGGACGACGAGATCCGCGAGGCGCTGTCCGGCAACCTCTGCCGCTGCACGGGTTACGCCAAGATCTTCGAGGCGGTCAGACTGGCGGCCGGGTCGTGAGCGCGAGGCGGCAGCGCGATGGTGGTGGCGGTGGTGATGGCGGTCGCGCCGGTGGCGGTGGTGCCGCCGGCAACGGCGTCTCCATCGTCACGGAATCGGCACAGACGCGTGACGGACACGTGCGCCCGACCGCGATATCGTCGATGTCGGGTGGCGGGGGGAACGAACCCTTCCCCACCCTGGGTGGGGAAGCGGAAGGGGAGGCGCGGGCGCAAGACGCCGTCACTACGGCCCCGCGCCGGCTCGAGGTCGGTCGGGTCGGCGAGGTCGTCCCGCGGAGCGACGGCGTTCCCAAGACCACCGGGCGGTTCGCCTACGCCAGCGACCTGTGGGCGGCGGGGATGCTCTGGGGCCACACGGTCCGGAGCTCGCACGCCCACGCCTGCATCGTCGCAATCGACATCGCCGAGGCGCTTGCGATGCCAGGCGTCCACGCCGTGCTCACCCACGACGACGTTCCCGGCCAGAAGCTGTACGGGCTCGAGTTTCCCGACCAGCCCGTGCTCGCGATCGACCGCGTGCGCTACTTCGGAGAGCCGGTCGCGCTCGTTGCCGCCGAGCACCCAGAACAGGCACGGCGGGCCGCGGAGAAGGTCCGGGTCGAGTACGAGCCGCTCGAGCTCGTCGCCGACCCGCAGCGGGCGACCGAGCAGGAGCCGCTCCACCCGGACCGGCCGACGATGGGGCACGGCTACCGAGACGATCCCCGCCCGAACGTCGTCCGCCACCTGGTCATCCGCCACGGCGACCCCGACGCCGAAGCCGACGCCTCTGTCGAGGGCGAGTACGAGGTCGGCATCCAGGATCAGGCGTTCCTCGGGCCGGAGTCGGGGCTCGCGATCCCGGACGGCGAGGGCGGTGTCGACATCCACGTCGCCACGCAGTGGCTGCACGTCGACCGCGACCAGGTCGCTCCCTGCCTCGGCCTCCCGCCCGACCAGGTGCGGATCCATCTCGCCGGCGTCGGCGGCGCGTTCGGCGGACGCGAGGACCTCTCGATGCAGATCCACGGCGCGATGCTCGCGCTGCATACCAATCGGCCCGTGAAGCTCGTCTACGCGCGCGAGGAGTCCTTCGTCGGCCACGTTCACCGTCACCCCGCCCGGATCTGGATGGAGCACCGCGCCACCCGCGCCGGACGGCTCGTCTCGGTGCGGGCACGCATCCTGCTCGACGGCGGCGCCTACGCCTCCTCCTCCACGGCGGTCACGTCGAACGCGGCCTCCTTCGCCTGCGGGCCGTACGACGTGCCGAACGCGCTGATCGAGTCGACCTGCGTCTACACGAACAACCCGCCGTGCGGCGCCATGCGCGGTTTCGGCGCAGTGCAGACGTGCTTCGCCGGCGAGGCGCAGATGGACAAGCTCGCCGCCGCGCTCGAGATCGACCCGGTCGAGCTCCGGCTGCTGAACGCGCTCGCGCCCGGCGACACGCTGCCCACCGGCCAGGTCGTGCAGGGCTCGCTGCCGGTGGCAGAGGTGATCCGTCGGGCTGCCGCGCTCGAGCCGCCGCCGCCCGAGGAGCTGCCGCGCGACCCGATTCGGCTGCCCGGCGGGGCCGGAAACACCACCCGGGGCCAGGGCGTCAAGCGCGGTACCGGTTTCGCCGTCGGCTTCAAGAACATCTGCTACTCGGAGGGCTTCGACGACTTCTGCGCGGCGCGGGTCGTCCTCACCGGCGACTCGGCGGAGATCCACTGCGCCGCCGCCGAGGTCGGGCAGGGCGTCCACGGCGTCATGCTCCAGGTCGCGCGCACGGAGCTCGGCATCGACGACGTGACGCTGGCGCCCGCGGGGACGGCACGCGTGGACTCGGCCGGCTCGGCGTCGGCGTCGCGGCTCACGTACATGGTCGCCGGCGCCGTCCAGCTGGCCTGCCGCGCCGCGGTCGACGAGCGGAACCGCACCGGCGTGCACGAGGTCGACGTCGAACGGGTGTACCACCACCCGCGCACGTGGCCGCTCGACCCCGAGACCGGACAGACGACCGGCGAGCGCTCTCACGTCGCCCTCGCGATCGCGGCGATGCGCGTGGTTGCCGAGGTCGACGTCGAGCTGGGCCTGACCCGGGTCGTCTGGATCGGCACGGCGCAGGACGTCGGCAAGGCGATCAACCCGCAGGCGGTCGAGGGCCAGATCGAAGGCGGTACCGCGCAGGGCCTGGGGCTGGCGCTGATGGAGGAGATCCAGACCCGCGACGGGCTGATCACGAACGCGAGCTTCACGGACTACCTGATCCCGACCGCGCTGGACATGCCGCCGATGGTCAGCAAGCTGGTCGAGATCCCGGAGCCGGACGCTCCCTACGGCGTCAAAGGCGTGGGCGAGCCGCCGACCGTCGTGTCGACCGCGGCGATCGTCTCCGCCCTTCGTGACGCGACCGGCCGTGAGCTCGCGCGGGTGCCGGTCAGGCCCGACGACGTCGTCGGGCTCACTTCCTGAGCACCAGCGCCGCCCCGCCTGCCAGCAGCAGGATCCCGACCACCCGGGTCCACTGGAGCGGGATCGGCGTCACCCCGAGCCAGCCGAATCGGTCGATCAGCGCAGCGACGACCAGGTTGCCGGTGATCACGAGCCCGATCGCGGCCGCGACGCCGATCTTCGGCGCGGCGAAGGTGATGGAGAGGACGATGAAGGCGCTGAGGATGCCGCCGAGCCACATCCAGAGTGGCTGGTGGAACGAGGTACCGACGCCGGCGAGGCTCCTCCGCGCCACCAGCAGCACGAGGATCCCGGTCGCGCCTGCGACGAGCGTCGAGAAGCCGACAGCCTCGACCGTTCCCACCCGGTCTCCGAGCCTGCCGAGCACTGCGGCCTGGATCGACCCGGCGAAGCCGGCCGAGACCGACATCACGACGGCAATGGCAGTTCCGCCCGACACCGGCCAACCGTACTAGGCTCCCGGCGTTCCCGACCCGAGGAGTTCACACATGGTCCGCGCGTTCGTCCTGTACGAGGGAGACGTCGATGAGGAGCGCTACCAGCAGCATCTCGACGAGTTCGTCTCGAAGGTCCCCGGCACGTTCCGCCACGGCAAGATCGTCGCCACGCCGGTCGGCGAGGAGCGCTTCCACCACTACGCCGAGTTCGAGTATCCGGACATGGAGTCGTTCCAGCAGGTCGCGGCCTCGCCCGAGTTCGCGGCGACCGGCAAGGACGCCGCCGAGATGGGCATCGCCTTCTCCGCGCAGGTCGTCGTCTTCGCAGAGTGACCGAACCGGAGCGCCCCGCCCCGAGTCCGGCCGACGAGCTCGGCTTCCAGTCGATCCTGTACGAGAAGACCCCGCCGAGGGCAACGATCACGCTCGACCGGCCGGAGGTCCTGAACGCCTTCGACTTCCGGATGCTGCGCGAGCTCGCCCGGGCCTGCGAGGACGCGTCTTGGGACGACGAGATCCGGGTCGTCGTCCTCACCGGCGCCGGGCGTGCCTTCTGCGTCGGCGCGAACCTGCGCGCGTGGGCCGACGAGGGCTACGTCGGCAACGAGCGCGACTACTGGAAGTGGTTCGGAGCGATGGACGCCGGCGTCACCGCCCTCCGCCGGATCGGCAAGCCGACGGTGGCGCGCATCAACGGGATCTGCGTTGGCGGGGGCAACGAGCTCCAGATGGCTTGTGACCTCGCCGTCATGGTCGACGAGGCGTTCATCCGGCACGTCGGCCTCCAGCACGGCTCGGTGCCGGCGGCCGGCGCGACGCAGTGGCTGCCCCTGATGGTCGGAGACCGCCGCGCCCGCGAGATCATCCTGCTCTGCGAGGAGATCCCGGCTGCGCAGGCGCTCGAGTGGGGGCTCGTCAACCGCGTCGTTCCGGCGGCCGAGCTCGACCCGACCGTCGACGAGGTGGTCGGGAAGCTGGCCGCCCGGCTGCCGCTGATGACCCGCTACGCGAAGGCGCAACTCGACTTCTTCCGCGACCTGGCCTGGCACGGAACGATCCGCCACGCCCACGACTGGCTCGCGCTGTCGATGCTGAGTGACGAGGCGGCCGAGGGGGTACAGGGCTTCCTCGACCGGCGAAAGGAGAAGGAATGAACCCGGAAGAGCTCCTGAGCGGCGTCCGCGACTCGCTCACCGTGCGACGCGTGTACGGCGACCCGATCGAGCAGGACGGCGTCGTCGTGATTCCGGCGGCGTCGGTCGGAGGCGGGGGAGGAGGTGGCGGCGACAGCGAGGACAACGGCGGCGGCGGCTTCGGGCTGAGCGCTCGGCCGGTCGGCGCCTACGTGATCAGGGACGGCGAGGTCAGCTGGAAGCCCGCGATCGACGTCGGCCGGATGCTGCTCGGCTGGCAGGTCGTCGCCGGCATCGCCGCGCTCGCGCTCTGGGCGTTCGCGCGGCGCGGTTAGGGGTCAGACCCCATACAGAAGCGTCACAACGTCTCCACAGCCTCCCGATGGTTGAGCCACGCGGCCTGTCCGAATCGGGCTGTGGAGCGTTTGGCGCACTTCGGTAGAGGGTCAGACCCCCACGCCGGCGTGACGATTCGTCCACAGGCCGACGCGTCCCAGACGAGGTGGCGAACCGCTACGGGAGCGGCAGCGTTCCCGCGCCGTCGATGCAGTCCGCGAGGTAGAGCGCCGTTCCGAGGTCGCCCGTCCAGAGGCTGTAGCGGCCCATCCCGTGCTCGGCTCGCGCACGTTCGACCTGCGCGATCGCGTGCATGGCAAAGCGGCGCGCGCGGTCGAGCCAGCGCTCGTCGGCGGTGCGCTCGAACAGCGTGAGGAATGCGTAGCCGTTACCGGCCGTGCCGTGACAGAGGCTCGCTCCCTTCGCGAGGGGACCGGCCCGCCAGGTGAGCTCGCCGCCGGCGACGGCGAGATCCTCGTCGAGGACGTCGCCGAGAGCGGTGACCATGCCCGGTGCGCCGTGGCACCACTGGACGCGCACCGTCTCGTTGCGGACGAGCAGGCCGTCGGCGGACGGCGCCCAGTTCGCCAGGCCGTCCTCGACCGCGGCGTAGCGGCGGGCGGTCCCGGCGGCGCCGTCGACCGCACCCAGGGCGAGGACGCAGCCCGCGAAGCCGTGCGCGGCGCCAAGCTGACACGCACGGTGCCCGTGGAGATCCTGCTCCCACAGGCCCGTCTCCGGATCGCGGTCGGCGAGTAGCCGCTCCGCGGACGCCTGCCAGAGATCGTCGAAGCTGAGCTCGCGTGCGACCAGCATCGTGCCGGGACTGCCCCAGATCAGCTCGCGGTGGTCGTCGTCGACGTTCGCGGCGACGAGCCCGCGGAGACGCTCGGCGGTCGCGGGGGAGGGCGACAGACGGTGCCGGACGAGCACGATGCCGGTTTCGCCGACCATCAGGCTCGGGCCATCGGCGTCGGGCCGGAGGCTCTCGAGGTACGGCAGATATCGGCCCTGCAGCTTGGCGAATCCACGCTCGGCGAGTCGCCGCAGGGCGTCCACCACACCGGCGCCGCCGAGGTAGAGGCCGCCCCACGGCCCGGAGTCGTCGGCGTCGACATCGGCCGGATGGGCGGGCCAGCCGTCGGCGAAGGCCTCCTCGGCGTCGATCGCGATCTCGCGGATCACGGCCAGAGCGCGGTGCTCGTCCCAGCCGTCCTGGACGAGCGGTTCGTGCGCCGCATGATCCCAGAGCGTCTCGCCGCGCACGTCCGCGCTACGCGACGAGCTCGTCCGGGACGACCTCGACCGTCACCTCGCGGCCCTGGCGGAGCACACGCGCGGTCACCGGGCGGCCGATCGCGTCGTCGGCCATCAGCCGCTGGAGGTCGTCGACGGCGCCGACCGACACCCCGTCGACCTCGACGATCAGGTCCTCGGCGCGCAACCCGGCGCGCTCGGCGGGGCTGTCCTCGGCTACCTGGACTACCTCGATCCCCCGCTGCCGGCCGAGCTGGGCAGCCAGCCGGGGCGGCAGCGGACGCGTGTCGCCGGCGATCCCCAGGTAGGCGCGGCGCACCCGTCCGTCGCGCATCAGGGCGGCGACGGTCCCGCGCGTGGCCATGTTGATCGGGACGGCCAGGCCGAGCCCGACGCCCGCAACGGCGGTGTTGATCCCGACGACGCAGCCCTCCCCGTCTGCGAGGGCCCCGCCCGAGTTGCCCGGGTTGAGCGCGGCGTCGGTCTGGATCACGTTCTCGACGATTCGCATCGTCGATCCCGAGCGGGTCGGCAGCGAGCGCCCGAGCGCAGACACGACTCCGGCGGTAACGGACCCGGCGAAGCCGTTCGGGTTCCCGATTGCGACGACGAGCTGGCCGACCTGGAGCCGTTCTGCGTCGCCGAGCTCGGCGGCGGCGAGGTCGCTCGGCTCCGTCCGCAGCACCGCGAGGTCCGAGAGCGGGTCGGCGCCGACCACCTCGACCGTCAGTTCCCGGCCGTCGACGAACGAGGCGACGCCGCGGTCTGTTCCGGCGACCACGTGGGCGGAGGTGAGGACGAAGCCGTCGGGCGTGATCACGACGCCGCTGCCGCCGCCGTCGAGCCGTCGCCCGCGCGCGACGCGGCGCGAGACGCGAAGGTTCGCGATCGAGGGTGCGAGCCGCCGAGCCACGCCGGTGACGACGCGCGAGTAGGCGTCCAGCGGCGATTCGTCGCGCGCCCGCTCGTCGAGCGAGATCAGCCTCAACTCTCCCATGGGCCAGTGATAGCAGCCGGGCGATAGGCTGCGTCGGTGGCCGAGGTCGAGACCAGCCGTGACGGCGCTGTCCTGACGATCACGCTGAATCGGCCCGAGTCCTACAACGCTTTCACGACCTCGATGCATGCGGCCTTGCACGCTGCTCTCGAGGAAGCCGCGGCCGAGGATGTCCGCGCCGTCGTGGTCACCGGCGCCGGCAAGGGTTTCTGCGCAGGGCAGGACATCGGCGAGTTCCCGGGCCTCGAGCACGACGTCGGCGAGCATCTGGAAGCGACGTACCACCCGAACGTGCGGGCGATCCGCGCGCTCGAGAAGCCGGTGATCGCCGCGGTGAACGGCGCCGCCGCCGGCGCGGGGCTCAGCCTGGCCTGCGTCTGCGACTATCGGATCGCCGCCGACACTGCTGCCTTCGTGCCCGGGTTCGTTGGCATCGGCCTCGTGCCCGATTCGGGCGGGTCGTACTTCCTCGCCCGCCTGCTCGGGCCGTCGCGGGCGTTCGCCTGGATGAGCTCGAACCGGAAACTGACCGCGGCAGACGCGCACGCGTGGGGGCTCGTCGACGAGGTGGTCGAGGCGGATGCCCTGGCCGCCCGCGCGGCGGAGCTCGCAGCCGACTACGCCGCCCGGCCGACGCAGGGCATCGGGATGACCAAGCGCCTGTTCGACCACGCGCAGACCGCGACGCTCGACGAGCAGCTCGCGCTCGAGGGCGAGCTCCAGACGGCGGCGACGAAGACGGCGGACTTCGCGGAGGGCGTGGACTCCTTCCTGGAGAAGCGCCCGCCGAACTTCAGCGGCCGTTGAGGTCGATCACAACCGTCGACTACCACACCGGCGGCGAGCCTTTCCGGATCGTCACGGGCGGAGTCGAGCCGCTCGAGGGCCGGACGATCCTCGAGCAGCGCCGGTTCGCCGAGGAGCAGCTCGACCACGTCCGCCGCCTCCTCGTCTACGAGCCGCGCGGCCACGCTGACATGTACGGCTGCTTCGTCACCGAGCCGGAGGACCGCGGCGCCGACCTCGGAGTCGTTTTCTTCCACAACGCCGGCTACTCGACCGCCTGCGGGCATGGCACGATCGCGCTCGTCACCTGGGCGATCGAAAGCGGGGTGCTGCAAGGGCCGGAGGTGGTGGTCGACGTGCCGTCAGGGCGGCTGCACGCCGAAGCACGCGTCGAAAGCGGCCGTGTCGCATCGGTGCGATTCCGCAACGTCCCGGCGTTCGTGCACGAGCGCCGCCTCCCGGCTGCCGGACGCGAGGTGGACGTCGCCTTCGGCGGCGCGTTCTATGCCTCGCTCGAGGAGCAGGTCGAGCCCGCCGAGCTGCCGCGGCTGATCGAGCTCGGCCGGTCGATCAAGGCCGATCTCGAGACGACGCATGCGATCGTCCATCCGGACGAGCCGGAGCTGCGCGACGTCTACGGCGTGATCTTCTGGCAGGACGAGAGCGCGCAGCCGCTCACCCAGCGGAACGTCACCGTCTTCGCCGACGGCGAGGTCGACCGCTCGCCGTGCGGCAGCGGCACGTCCGCTCGGCTCGCGCTCCTGCACGACGAGGGCCGGCTCGCGACGGGCGAGCCGCTCCGCCACCTGGGCATCGTCGGCAGCGCGTTCACCGGTCGCGTGGTCGAGGAGACGCCGGCAGGCGTGGTCACCGAGATCGAAGGCAGCGCGCACCTGACCGGGCGGCACGAGTTCGTCCTCGAGCCCGACGACGAGCTCGGCGAGGGCTTTCTCCTGCGCTAGGACGGCTCGTACGGGACGACGCGCTCCTGCTCGTTCGCGTCGTTCCGGGCGACCAGCGCGACCGCCCGCTCGGTCGCGCTCAGGTTGACCGGCCGGTGTGGGACGCCGGACGGGATGAACAGGAAGTCGCCCGCCTCGGTGACGACCGACCGCGCGAGCCGGTCGCCGTAGTGGGTCTCGACGCGCCCCTCCAGCTGGTAGATCGCCGTCTCGTAGCCGTCGTGGTAGTGGGGCTCGGCCGCCGCTCCCGGCGGGACGACGACGAGGTGCATGGCCAGACCCGTCGCCCCGCACGTGTCGCCCGAGACGCCGAGAAAGTAGGCCAGCTGCTGCCGCCGGGTTTCCTCCTGGGCCGGCGGCTTGATCACGCGGATCTCGTCCACGGGACCAGCGTAGGCCACACCGACCGGGTGGTGGTAGCCGCACGTCGAGACGGAGGCCAGCGCGATTCCGCGGCGCCTCGTGGGCGGTCGTGCCCGCGTGGATGCAGAAGACCGCGCTGGCGCTTGGCGCTCCGTTCGGCAGGACGATCGGCTACGGCACGACCTACACGGCCGCGTCCGTCCAGCTCGACCGGCTCGTCGCGCGCCCGGCGTGAGAGACGAAGCCGAGCACAGAGGCGACAGCGAAGCTGGCGGCCTGGGTGCGAGGCGATGTCGTGACGCCGAAGGCGTCACCATCGAGGGCTGAGGGGCGGCCACCCCGGTGGGCGCCCCTCTATAGTGCGCCGTCTTGAGGCCCAGAGAGGACTACGAGGCCTTCTGGGCCGGAGTGGAGGAGACGTTGCGGGCCGTCCTCGCATCCGGCGAGCGCGATCTGTCCCGTGTCGTGCGCCGGGTCGAGGCGCAGTGGCGGTCGACCAACACGGAGCCGGCGGACGGCACCTCCTTCGGCAACGCCGTCACCCTCCCGCAGACGTCGCTGATCGGCGGCCGCCGCGATCTGATCGTGCGTGTCCTGCTCGAGTCGGTCACGCCGCGTACGTCGATGGTGGTCGAGCTCGGTGCCGGCTGGGGCAACAACCTCGCCGACCTCTACCTCTGGGGCGGCCCGAAGGTGCCGTACTACGCGCTGGAGCCGACCGGGTCGGGACGTGCGTGCGCCGGGCTGCTGGCCGACCTCGCTCCAGCGCTCGAACTGACCGCGCTCCCGTTCGACTACGAGCGCCCGAGCTACGACCTCCCCCGCGACAACGAGCACGTCCTCGTGCTCACCTGCATGAGCATCGAGCAGATCACCGAGCTCCGCCGGGAGGCGCTCACCGGGCTGTTCGACCTCGGCGCGTCGCTGACGGTGGTGCACTTCGAACCGCTGGGCTGGCAGATTCGCGGCGACGCGGAGTCGACCAAGGCGCGCCAGTACGCGCGGCACCGCGGCTACAACACGAATCTCTGGCCGCTGCTCGTCGAGCTGGCCGACGCCGGCGAGCTGACGATCGACCGCGTCGTACCGGACATGATCGGCCACAAGCGCAAGGAGCCGTCCTCGCTGGTCGTCTGGCGCCGCGGCTGAAACGGACGCTGCCCAGCTCGAGACGGCGGCGTTCGCTCTAGATCTCGGCGGTATAGAGGGGGCCGTCGAAGCGGCCGACGACAACTGGCTGCACGTTCCGCGTCGCCACGAGGCGATAGAGGTCGCTCGTGCCACCGAGGACGCCGGCGCCGACGTAGCGGTTGAAGTCGGGAACGAGGCTCTGGACCACGAACCCCATCCGCGCGATGTCCTGCTGGAGTCCACAGGCGGCGTCGGGGCGCTTCGAACCGAACGAGAGGAATACGCGGCCGCCCTCTCTCACCGCAGCGGCGGCCCGTGACAGGAAGAGCCTGGCGCCGTCAGGGGTGTACGGGGGGTCCGTGACGATCGTGTCGAAGCACGTGTCGAGTGCTGTCGGTAACGGGTCGCGCAGGTCGTGACGAAGACAGACGACCGGAAACGGCGCTGCCGCCAGCCGCTTTCGCGCAAACCCGACGACTGCCGGGTCGACGTCGAGGACGGTGAGAGCCGCAACCGTCGTCGCCGACCCGAGCCGGCGCACGACGGTCGCAATTGCGTGCGAAACGAAGTCGTCGTCACCGAGCAGGAGGATGCGACGTCCCACCAGCGCATCGGCCTCGTGCAACGCGAGCACCCTGAGGATCTTCGTCTCGACCGTGCAGTGGCACTGGTCGAGGTCGTAGCGAGGCCGGGGCGCTTCCCTCGCCATCTTCGCCACGTCGTGAACCGAGTGCGCCAGCTCGTTCGACAGGGTGAGCGTCGTCCCGGCGCAGGCGGTACACGCCGACGAACCGAGACGTAGGCGTCCCGCCGCGAACACCTCGCGCCCCACGCGCGACAGCTGGGCGGGCCGCTCCTGCGCGACGATGCTCCGTTTGCGCAGCTCACCGCAGACGGAGGCGACGATCGGGACCGGCAAGCCGGACGCCCGGCTGATGCGCCGAATCGAGACAGGCTCCAGCCGCGCGAGCGCAGAGACGACCGCGCGCACACCGGACTCCCCTTCCGCCAGCCCGACAGCCCGCGCGACCTCCGCGACGATGTCGTCGCCGTCAGCCAATCGTCCTCGGAATCCGGATCTGGTCCGAGCGCACGACCTCGAGCTGGCTGCAGATAACGCGCAGCACCTCGTCGCCGCGGACGCATCCGTACGAGAGGAGGTCGACGTTCGCGAGCGCGAGCTCTGGCCAGGTGTGGATGCTCAGGTGCGACTGGGCGAGGAGCAGCACGCCGGTGACGGCGCGGTTCGGGAAGACGAAGAACTCTTCTCCGACCACGGTTGCGCCGCCGGCGTCCGCGCTCGACCGCAGGATTGCGCGCAGCCGCTCGACGTTCGTGAGCACGGACGGCTCACGCACCCATACGTCGAGGGCGTGCAGAACCATCTGGTCGATCTGGTGCTTCGCCGCGCGGCGCCTGCCGCGCGGAGGCTCGATCTCGAGCAACTCGGTCTCCTTCGGATTGCGGACGCGGAGGCGTCGCAGAGCGAAGAAGAGGAGGCGCTAGCGGTGCAGGGCCGTCCCGGTCTGTCTCAGGCGACGCCGAGGAAGGGGGCAGAGATCACAGTCATCTGACACACCTCCTTCCGGATCGCCGACCCGCGGAGCGTAGCGGACGAGACGCAACCGTGCTCGGGGCGAGCTCGTTTCGAGGCTCGATCGACTAGATCGTCTTGAACTGCTCGAACGGCTGGCGGCAGCCGGTGCAGTAGCGGATCGAGCGGCACGGGGTCGGGCCGAAGATGTTCTCCAGCTTCGTCTCGGTCGAGCCGCAGTACGGGCAGCGGAACACCGCGGCCTGGAGTTGCACGAGCTTCGGCGCCGCCGCCTCGCGCGGGGCCGGCGGGGCGAAGCCTGCGGCGCGCAGCTTCTCGCGGCCCTCCGGGGTGATCCGGTCGGTCGACCACGAGTCGTCCATCACGACCTCGACCTCGGCCTCGCCGCCCAGGCTCTCGATCGTCTCCGTCATCCGGTCGCGCATCACCTCGAGCGCGGGGCAGCCGAGGAACGTCGGCGTGAACTCGACGTGGACGCGCTCGCCGTCGACCTGCACGTCCCGGACGACGCCGAGGTCGACCAGCGAGATCACCGGGATCTCCGGGTCCTCGACCTCGGCAAGCGCCGACCACACCGCCTCGGCGGTCACCACGCCGCACCCGGTACCGACCGCCGAACCTCGGTCATCTCGTTCCAGAGGTCGGGCCAGCCGTCGGCGTGGGCCCCGCGCCGACGAGCTTGTAACACAGTGTTACTTGGAACGGTTTTCGGCTCGAACTGCGCGATCAGCGCCTCGTGGTCGTCGGGTTCGGCCATGGTCAACAGGTATGGAAAGAGCTCGTCCACCGCGGCCAGGTAGCGGGGCTCGTCGTGGAGGCGCTCCCGCCACAGCTCGGCGTGCATCCGGTGGTACGCCTCCTCGCGGTCGATCTTCGCCGCCAGGCCGGCGACGGCGGGATCGCCGGACGCCATCAGCCTGCGTAGACGGAGCTCGTCGGCTGCCTCGTACAGCACGCGCCGCGCGATCGTCCGCGCCCAGTCGGGCACGAAGCGGAGCTCGACCAACTGCGACGAGCGGTACTCGTCCGGCGCGCGGTCGAACGCCAGGGCGTCCGCATCGTCGGCGAGCAGCTGGTAGATCGCTCGCGCGTGGCCGATCTCGTTCTGGGCGATCGACGAGAGCGCGACGTCCTCCTCCAGCACCGGCGCGATCCCCGTCCACTCGGAGTCGCGCCAGCCGAGGACGAGCTCGTCGTCAGCTACGGCTAGGAGCAGTTCCGGCTCGTTCACGTGCCTCCTTCAGCTTCACCTTCAGCGAGTAACCGTCGACCCGGTGGTAGTTCCGGCCGAGCTCGTCGACGAAGTCCTCGACCTCCATCACCGCGTCGCGGGGGACGACCCACAACGCCGCCGACTCGCCTCGGCGGCCGTACTGCTCGTGCGCGTAGGCGCGCGCGAAGCCCTCGTCGGGCGCGGCCACCGAGCCGGCATGCTCGAACGCCACCCCTTTCCGCTCCTGCCGGAAGACCTCGTAAACGGGCACGTCAGGCGGCTTCGGCGAGCATCACCGACCGCACCCACTCCGTCTCCTCGCGCGAGACGCGCCGGAACTCGAGCCGCTCGGCCGTCCGCGGCCCGTGGCCGGTCACGACCGCGCGAAGCTCGTCCCAGTCCGGCTCGGAGTACTCCCAGACGCCGTCGTCGCGCTTGCGCAGCTTCGGGTCGGGCACCGTCAGCCCGAGCTCCCAGATCTGCGGGACGTACCCGTCGAGGAACTGCTGGCGCGCCTCCTCGTTCCCCTGCGTCTTGATCCGCCACTGCACCACTGGATCGTTCTCGGCCGGGATCGGGTTGCCGTGGAACTGCATCAGGGGCGGCCACCAGCGCGTCACCGCTTCCTGCACGAGCTCGCGCTGCTCGTCGGTGCCGTTCATCATCGTCAGCACGACGTCGCGGCCGTGGAGGATGTGGAACGACTCCTCCCAGCAGATCTTCTTCATGATCCGCGCGTATGGCGCGTACGAGCACTTGAGCAGCGCCTTCTGGGAGATGATCGCCGCCGCGTCGACCAGCCAAGCTATGACTCCCACGTCTCCCCAGGAAACAGTCGGGTAGTGGAACACGTTGTGGAACTTCGTCTTGCCGGAGACCAGGTCGTCGAGGCACTGCGCGCGCGGCTTGCCCAGGTCCTCGACCACGCGGTAGATCAGCTGCGAGTGGCCGACCTCGTCCTGCACCTTCGCTGTCAGCGCGAGCTTGCGCTGGAGCGTCGGCGCGCGGAGGATCCACTCGCGCTCCGGCAGCACGCCCATCAGCTCCGAGTTCCCGTGCATCTCGATGAACTTGATCAGCCGCGAGCGGTACTCGTCCGGCATCCAGTCATCGACCTCGACCTGGCCGCCACCCTGCACGTACTCGAGGAACTCCTGCTCTGTTGGCTGAAGGACTTGTGTCACCGTCGCCTCCTACCGAACGATCGTTAGTCTCCCGACCGTAGCATGTCCGCACGCCGCTCGGAGCTGACGCGCCAGGCCGCCCGGCTCTTCGCCGAGAAGGGCTACCACGGCACGTCGGTCGGCGACCTCGCCGGGGCGCTCGGCGTCCAGAAGGGCTCGCTCTACGCGCACATCGCCTCGAAGGAGGACCTGCTCTTCGACACGCTGATGGACGGTGCGGCCGCCTTCCACGCCGCGCTGGACGCGATCCCCGACGACGCCGCCCCGGTCGAGAAGGTCCGGCTCGCGCTGCGCGGGCATCTCCGCGTCGTCGCCGAGCAGCTGGACGTCGCCACCGTGTTCGTCCAGGAGTGGCGCTACCTGCACGGCGACCGCCGTGACCGGTTCGTGGCCGAGCGGCACCGCTACGAGGAGCGGGTTCGCGAGCTGCTGCGCGAGGGCCGCGACCTCGGGGATCTGCGCAGCGACCTCGACGAGGGCGCCTCGGTCCTGCTGCTGCTCTCGGCGGCGAACTGGGCCTACACGTGGCTCCAGCCGGGCCGCGACACCGACGAGCTCGCCGACCGCTTCCTGGCGCTGCTCGTCGACGGCATGCGCGGCTACTCGACGCCGGCGTAGTCCGTCGTGGCATCGACCATCTAGGCTCGCGCGGTGAGCCTCTCGCTGCAGATCGTCCTCTCGGGGCTGGCGGCGGGAAGCGTCTACGGGTTGCTGGCGGTCGGCTACGTGCTCGTCTACCGGCTCACCGGCATCGTCCACTTCGCGCTCGGCGACCTCGTCGGCCTGGGCGTGTTCGTCGCCCTCTTCGTCACCGCCGGCCAGGGAGCGGTCACCGAGGCGACCGCCTCCAGCTGGAGGTTCGTGCTCGGCCTGCTGGTGGCGCTCGCGGTGGTTCCCGCCCTGACCGCGGGGACGTGGTTCGGGATCATCCAGCCGCAGGTCGGCCGCGGCTCGACGCTCGGCTGGGTGGCGGCCACGGTCGCGATCGCCTTCGCGATCCAGAGCTTCGTCTCGGTCGTCTTCGCGCGGCCCGCGTACGTGTTCCCCGACCCGATCCCGTTCCACGACGCGGGCCGGGACGGGATCGTCACCGTCGCGGGCGCGACCTTCCAGCTGCGGTCGCTGTACGTGATCGCGCTCGGGGTCGTGCTGGCGTTCCTCGTCGAGTACGTGGTCGGGCGCACGCGCTTCGGCCGCGGGCTCCAGGCGATCGAGCAGGACGCCGAGGGCGCCTCCGTCGTCGGCGTTCCCAGCGACCGCTTCGTCGGGCTTGCCTTCGGACTGGTCGGGGCGGTTGCGGTCGTGATCGCGATCGCCGCCGCCCCGAGCGGGCCGTTCTCGGCGACCACCGGCATGCTGCTCGGAGTCAAGGGGCTGGTCGCGGCGCTGGTGGTCGGGTTCCGCTCGCCGATGTGGGCGTTCGTCGCCGGCCTTGCGCTCGGCGTCGTCGAGGCGGGGATCGCCAGCGGCACGATCTCCGGCCACGGCCTCGGCCCCGCCTACCGCGAGGTCGTCCCCATCCTGGTGGTGCTGCTCCTGCTGGCGCTGCGCGGCCGCACGCGGATGCTCGAGCCCGAATGACCGCCGTCGCCGGCCGGACCGGAGCCGCTCTCGCGGACGCTGCCGGCGAGGCGAAGGCCGGCTGGCGGGGCATCCACACGGCGCTCCTCTGCCTGTTCGCGTTCGCCTGCGCGGTGCCCTGGATCGCGCCGGGCTGGGTGCACGTCGACGAGCTGGCCGCCTGGCTGTACCTCGCGCTGTCCGCGACCGGGCTCGTGGCGACCGTCGGGCTCGCCGGTCTGCCGTCGCTCGCCCAGGGCGCCTTCATGACGATCGGCGCGCTGACCACCGGGCTGCTGACCGCGCGTGCCGGTTGGCCGGTCGAGGCGACGGTGCCCGTCGCGGTGCTCGCCTCGCTCGTCGGCGGCCTGGTCGCCGGGCTCGCGGTCGTGCGGCTCGACTCGCTCTTCCTCGCGGTCGGCACCTGGATCCTGGCCTGGCTCGTCTTCCTCGGCGCGCAGGCGTTCCCCGGCATCTCCGGCGGCGCGCAGGGCTACGTCGTCGACTCGAGCCTGAGCACGACGGGGCACTACGAGCTCGCCCTGGCGCTGACCGCCCTGGCCGTCGTCGCCGTCGCGACGCTGCGCCGAAGCGCAACAGGCATCCGGCTGCGCGCGGTGCGCGACCGGTCGGCGGCCGCAGCCGGCCTCGGCGTCCGCGGCGATCGGCTGCTGCTCGGGACGTTCGTCGCTTCGGCAGGGGTCGGCGGCCTCGCCGGGTCGCTCGCCGTCCAGCTCGCGGGCGTCACCGACCCCGGCGCCTTCGGCCCGGTCGTCTCCTTCAAGCTGCTCGCGGCGGTGCTGCTGGGCGGCGCGTCGTATGCCGTCTCCGGGATCGCCGGCGTCGCGGTTCTCGGCGCGATCGCCCTGCTGGCGCGTCTCTGGGCGCACGTGCAGGCCGGCTCCGCCGCCGAGGTCGAGCCGATGTTCGCGGCCGTCCTCCTGCTGGTCGTGCTCGCGCTGAGGCCCGAGGACGCGCCGCTCCTCGAGCGGCTCCGCGCCCGGGTCGTGCCGGCCGTCCGCCCTGAGCCCGCCCGCGCGGCCCGCCCGGCGGCAGCTCCGGCCGTGCTCTCGGCCCGCGGCCTCGTGAAGCACTACGGCGGCGTCCGTGCGCTCGACGGCTTCGACCTCGACGTCGGCCGCGCCGAGACCGTCGCTCTCGTCGGCGCCAACGGCTCCGGGAAGACGACGGCGCTCCGAGCGCTCGCCGGTGCTCTGCCGCTCGACGCCGGAGAGATCGAGCTCGACGGCCGGTCCGTCGCCGGGCACGGTCCGGCCGAGCTCGCGTCCGCCGGCGTCGTCCGGACGCTCCAGCGAACCGCCACGTTCGGCACCCTGACCGCGCTCGAGAGCGCGGTCGTCGGGGCGTCCCTCCACGCCCGGCACAGCGGCGCGCTCCGCGCGCTGGCGTCCACGCCGAAGAGCCGCGCCGAGGCACGGAAGCTGCGCGCGGCCGCGCTCGACGCGCTGCGGACGGTGCGGCTCGACTTGTTTGCCGACGTTCCCGCCGCCCGGCTGGACGGCTTCCAGCAGCGACGGCTGATGCTCGCCGCCGCGCTCGCCGCGCGCCCGCGGCTCCTGCTGCTGGACGAGCCCTCCGCCGGTGCGGCGCGCGCGGAGGCTGGACGGCCTGCTGGAGATCCTGGCGTCCATCCGCGCCGGCGGCACCTCGCTGCTCGTCGTCGAGCACGACCAGCGCCTCGTGCGCGCGCTTGCCGACCGGGTGGTGGTGATGGCCGACGGGAAGGTCGTGCCCGGCTAAGGTGACGCCCGTGCTGAAAGCGGCGGTCGCCTGCGCGGCGCTGGTCGTGGTCCTCGCCGGCTGCGGAAGCTCCGAGAAGTCGTCACAGCCGCGGGAGCTGGTGATCGCCGTCGACGCCCCCTTCAGCAGCGACTCCTATCTCGGAACGACGATCGAGAACGGCGTCCGGCTCGGGTCGCGTGACACCCTGCTCACCGTCGGCGGCGACGACTACCGGATACGGGTCGTGCGCTACGACAACGCGCACTCGGCGAGCCGTGCTGTCGCCGACGTCCGGCGCGCGGTCGCACAGCACGCGGCGGCGATCGTCAGCGACGGGACCGGCATCGACGCCGCCTGGAAGATCGCCGACCGCGCGCACATCCCGATCGCGATCGTCTTCGACGGCGGCACCGGCCTGGTCGATCCCGCCAAGCGGCCGAACGTCTTCCGGATCGCTCCGACCGACCACGGGGTCGCCTTCCGCTTCGCCGAGTACCTGATTCCGAAGAAGCTGAAGGTTGCCTTCCTCACCGACGACACGGGGTACGGCCGCGAGGGACGCGCGGCCCTCGATCACGCGTTCTCCCAGAACGCGAGCTCGGTCGCCGCCCGCGTCCAGGTGCCGTCGACCTCGACCGACCTGGCGCCGCAGGTCCTGCAGGCGCGGCGCTCGGGCGCGACTGCGCTGCTCGTCTGGGGACAGCCTTCGACGATCGCCGAGGCGCTGATCGCCGCGCGCAGCTCGGGCTGGAACGTCCCGGTGTTCGCCCCGCCGTCCGCGGAGGATCCACTGCTCCGCCAGGAGCTGGCGGGTCATCCGAAGTGGCTCGACGGGCTTGTGTTCGCGTCAGGCCGGATGACGGCGGAGGAGGGACCGGCGCCGTTCATGGCCTTCCAGTCGGCCTACGAGCAGCGGTTCGGCCCCCAGCAGGTTGGGGTGCGCAGCGCCGCGGGGCGGCCGGTCGTGCAGCCGCCCGACTACGCGATGTACCCGTACGACTTCACGCACCTGCTGGTCGCGGCGATCCAGTCGGCCAAGTCGACCGACCCGGCGAAGGTGCTGGCAGCGTTGAACGAGATCTCGGTCGAGGGGGCGAACGGCGACTCCCGCGGCTTCAACCGCATCAACCACGAGGGCGTCGTCGACGACGACGTCTACTTCGCCCGCTTCCAGGGGATGACGTACGCGCCGGTGAAGGACGATGCCCTCTCGGCCACCCTGCCGGTGATCCCGCAGGAGCGCTGATGGGTCGGCCGCAGGGGTTGGCCGCGCTCCTCGCCGGCGGTCTCCTGCTCTTCCCGCCGGCGGCCGCCGGCGACACGATCACGCTCTTGTCGCCGTCGGCCCGGACGTCGGCGCCGCCGCCGCTCGTCGGGAGGCGGATCGCCGGCCTCACGCCCCAGGAGACCCGGTTTCAGGGCCGGCTTCGCAACGTCGAGCGGATCGCGGTCGGAATCGACCGCTCCGGGGTGCCGGTCGGCGTCGTCGTCACCCAGCGGCTGACGATCTCGCGGCCGGGCGACTTCACCTTCCTCGTGCCCGCGCCGGCGACGAAGGTGGTCGCCGCTCCCGGCTCGCAGGCGGAGCCCGGCCTGCGCGACCTGGGGATCGTCTGGCAGGGCTTCGCATCCGGCCGCCGCGTCCTGGCGGCGACCGCGACGCTCGCGCCGGCCGCGGCGGCCGCGCTGCCGCTGCGCGTCTCGGTCGAGCGCCGGGCCGACGCGGTCGCAGTCCGGCTGGAGAACGTCACCCAGGGAGGCTTCACGGTCGCCACGGGCTCGGTCGCTCCCGATGCCGTCCGCGGCTTCCTCGGCAGGCTGCGCCGGGAGGGGACGACGGCGGTGGTGCCGTCGGAGCTCGCTCTGCCGGGCCGCGCGACCGGCCAGGCGGTGATCGGCGTCACGGCGCCGCTGCGCGTCCGCGGCACGATCGCGGTGCCGGACCGGTCACCGGTCGTCGTGTCGGCCGTGCTCGGCGCCGGGCAGCCGGCGACGCGGACGTTCGTCCTTCGCGGCAGGGCGCTGCCGACGCTCGACCTGCGGGCCGAGCCGCTCGGCCCGCTCGAGATCCTGCCCGGCCCGCACGATCCGGTGCCTGCGCTGGCGGGCCTGCAGCGCGTGCTCGGCAGCGTCGCCCTCGCCTGGGAGTACCACCACTTCCTCGACTCGCCGGATCCGTCCGGGCCGAGCACCGCCTCGTACGTCTACCGGACGGTCGAGGGGTCGCCGGTCTCCGTAGTGGCCGGGCGATCCTCGGGTGGCGGCGACACCCTGACGATCGTCCTCGTCGCCGTGCTCGGAGCGGTCGCGCTGGTCGGGGGTGCAATTCTGTGGGCGCATTTGTAGGCTCACGCTCGTGGGCAGGCGCACCTTTGCATCGATCCTCGTCGTTGCGGCCGCGGCGTTCGCCGTCGCCGGGTGCGGCGGTGGGGACTCGGACAAGGACAAGGAAGCGGCGGACTGCGGCGCGGCACCGGCGGCGATGTCTGGCTCTCCGCAGCTCCCGGCCCAGTTCCCCACGCCGAGCGGGGTCACCTTCACGAGCCAGGAGAAGGAAGGCCCGACCACCAAGGTCTCGGGCCACATGGACGGCGACCTCGACCAGGCCTACGACGCGTGGGAACAGGCGCTCGACGGCAAGAACGGCTACTCGGTGACGGACAAGGAGAAGGAAGAGGACGACGCCGAGGTCAACTTCTCCGGTCACGGCACCACGGGCCAGGTCGCGCTCAAGGAGTGCTCCGACCGGACGAACCTCACGATCACGGTCCGCCCGGCCTGACCGTGTAAACCTCGCGGCGTGGGCGTCACGCTCATCGTCAACCCGTTCGCCACTCGCGTCACCGAGGAGCGCGTGCGCGACCTCGAGCAGCGCCTCGAGGTGGTCGAGACCCTGCTCACCGAGCGCAGGGGCCACGCGACCGACCTGGCCGCCGGTGCGAAGGGCGAGGCCGTGTTCGCCTACGGCGGCGACGGGCTCGTCAACGAGGTCCTGAACGGACTTCCGTCCGGCAAGCCCCTCGGGGTGATCGCCGGAGGCCACACGAACGTGCTCGCGCGCGCGCTGGGCGTCCCGGCCGATCCGGCGGAAGCGGTTCGCGAGCGGAGAATCTCGGTGGGCCGCGTCAACGGCAGGCGGTTCTCGTTCGGCGCGGGGATCGGCGTCGACTCGGAGACCGTGCGCGAGCTGGAGACGAAGAAGCGGCTCGAGGACGGCCGGCGGCGCGGCGACCTCGCGTACGCGCGGGTGATCGCGCGGCGGCTGTTCCGCGGGTACGAGCCGCGGCTCCAGATCGACGGGCTCGGCCGGGCAGGGCTGCTGTTCGTCTCGAACGACGCCGTCTACACCTACGCGGGGCCGCGTGCCTTCCGGTTCTCGCCGGAGGCGCGCTTCGAGCTCGGGCTCGACCTGGTTGCCCCCGAGCGCCTCGGCGGGGCGAGCTCGCTGCGGCTGGCGGTGCGCGTCGCCGCCGGCCGTGGCCTCCCGGGCATGCCGGGTGTCCTGTCCGCGCACGACCTCGACGCGATCAGCGTCCGCTGCGACGAGCCGCTGCCGCTGCAGGCGGACGGCGAGGACCTCGGCGACGTCACCGAGGCCCTGTTCGAGGCCGAGCGTGACGCCGTCTCGGTGCTGGTGGCCGCGAACCAGGAGCTACCATCGCCGCCGTGACCGAGGTCGTCCCCGCCGGGCGAGGGCTCCGCCGCGTGATCGGCGACGGCGCGAGCGTCCCCGACGGCGAGGTCGAGGGCCTCGACGCGAGCGACTTTCTCGAGCTGTACCGGCAGCTCGTCCTCCTGCGCACGTACGACGAGCGCTCCGTCGTCTACCACCGCCAGGGTCGGATCGGGACGTACGCGATCTTCTGGGGCCACGAGGCGATCCAGGTCGGCGCCACGTTCGCGCTCGACCGCGGCGACTGGATCTTCCCGAGCTACCGGGAGTCGGCGATCGGGCTCCTGCGCGGACTGCCGCCGGCGGTGGTCCTCTCCTGGTGGCGCGGCCATCCCGCCGGCTGGTGGAACCCGCTCGACTACAACCTCGCGTCGATCTGCGTGCCGATCGCGACCCAGGTGCCCCACGCCGCCGGGCTGGCGTGGGGGAAGAAGCTCCGCGGCGAGCCGACGGTCGCGCTCACGTTCTTCGGCGACGGGGCGACCTCCGAGGGGGCGTTTCACGAGGGCGCCAACTTCGCCGGCGTCATGCGCGCGCCGCTCGTGCTCCTCTGCAGCAACAACCAGTGGGCGATCTCGACGCCCCTGTCGGCCCAGACCGCCGCGCCGACTCTCGCCGACAAGGCGATCGGGTACGGCATGCCCGGCGTGCGCGTCGACGGCGGCGACGTGCTCGCCGTGTGGGAGGCGACGCGGGACGCGGTCGCGCGGGCACGCGCGGGCGACGGCCCGACCTTCATCGAGGCGGTCACGTACCGGGTGGCGCCGCACGCGACCGCCGACGACCCGAGCGCCTACATCGACGCCGAGCGCGTGGAGGAGGAGAAGGAGCGCGAGTGCCTCCGGCGTTTCGAGGGGTATCTCCGGCGGCTCGGCGTGCTCGACGACGAGACGGCCGAGCGCGTCAAGGCGGAGGCGCTGGAGGCGATGCGCGAAGGAATCGCGGCGGCCGAGGCCGAGCCGGCGGCCGATCCGGAGCTCGTCTTCGCGCACGCGTACGTCGATCCGCCGCCGACCTTGCGGGAGGGATGGCTCGGTGGCTGAGCTCACGTTGGTCGAGGCGGTCAACGACTGCCTGCACACCGAGCTGGCTCGGGACGACTCGGTACTGGTGATGGGCGAGGACGTCGGCCGGGCCGGCGGCGTCTTCCGCGCGACCGCCGGACTGCGCGACCGGTTCGGTTCGGACCGCTGCATCGACACGCCCCTCGCCGAGGCCGGGATCCTCGGCACGGCGGTCGGGCTCTGCATGGCCGGCTGGCGGCCGATCTGCGAGATGCAGTACGACGCGTTCTCGTATCCCTGCCTCGACCAGCTGATCAACCACGTCGGCCGCTACCGCTGGCGGACGCGCGGGGCGATGGAGTTCCCGATCACGCTGCGGATGCCCTACGGCGGCGGGGTGCGCGCCCCCGAGCTGCATGACGACTCGCCCGAGGCCTACTACGTCCACACGCCCGGCGTGAAGGTCGCGATCCCCTCGACGCCGGCCGACGCGAAAGGATTGCTGGCGGCGGCGATCCGCGATCCGGATCCCGTCGTCGTGCTCGAGCCCAAGTTCGTCTACCGCACCGCGCGCGGCGAGGTCCCCGAGGGCGAGCACGTCGTCCCGCTCGGCACGATGCGCGTCGCCCGCGAGGGCAGCGACCTGACGATCGTCGCCTACGGGGCAATGGTGCCGGTCGCGGAGTCGGCCGCCGACGAGCTCGGTGCGTCGGTGGAGGTGCTCGACGTGCGGACGCTGAAGCCGCTCGACGAGGCGACGATGCTGGCGTCCGTCGCGAAGACCGGGCGCGTCGTGATCGTGCAGGAGGCGCCGCGGGTGGCGGGCTACGGCGCAGAGCTGGCCGCGGTGATCGCCGAGAAGGCGATCCTCGACCTGCGTGGGCCCGTGCTGCGCGTGACCGGGTTCGACGTCCCCTATCCGTACTGGCAGCTCGAGGACGCCTACATGCCGTCGGTCGAGCGTGTGGTCGCGGCCGGGCGCCGGCTGCTGGACTTCTAGGCCGTGGCGTACGAGTTCAAGCTGCCGGACCTCGGCGAGGGCCTGACCGAGGGGGAGGTCGCCCGCTGGCTCGTCGCCGAGGGCCAGGAGGTGGCTGAGGACGACCCGCTGGTCGAGATCCAGACCGACAAGACCACGGTCGAGATCCCGTCGCCGGCGGCCGGGACGGTGGCGCGGATCCTCGTAGCGGAGGGGCAGGTCGTGCCGGTGGGGACGGTGCTCGTGGTCATCGGCGACGGGCGCGACGGGCAGCCTTCAGGGACCGACCCCTCGGGGTCTGTCCCTACGGAGTCGGCGGGAGCCTCCACCTCGGCTCGCCCCGAAGCTCCGCAGCGAGTTCGAGCCACCCCGCTCGTCCGCCGGGTCGCACAGGAGCTCGGGGTCGATCTGGCCGACGTCGTCGCGACCGGCCCGAACGGCCAAGTCACCGAGCAGGACGTCCGATCAGCTGCGGCCGTTTCCGGGGGACAGTCCCCTGGACCTGGCCAGGAAGGGCGACGAGAGAAGCTCCGCGGCGTCCGTCGCCTGATCGCCGAGCACATGGCGCTCGCGCACCGCGAGATCCCGCCGGTGACGTGGGTCGAGGAGTGCGACTTCGAGGCCGTCGACCTGAAGCTCCTCGTCCCGACGGTGCTGAAGGCGTGCGCGCTCTCGCTCCAGGAGTATCCGGAGCTGAACGCCCGGCTGGAAGAGGACGAGATCGTCTACCTCGAGCGGTACGACCTGGGCGTTGCCGTCCAGACCGAGCAGGGCCTGGTCGTGCCGGTCGTCCGGGGCTGCGAGTCGCGCAGCATCGCCGAGCTCGCAGCCGATCTCGACCGCCTCGCAGCAGCGGCACGCAAGGGGCGGCTCCAGCCCGACGAGCTGCGCGGCTCGACCTTCACCGTGACCAGCGCGGGCAAGCTCGCCGGCCTCTTCCACACGCCGATCGTCAACCACCCGGAGGTGGCGATTCTCGGCATCGGCCGGATCGCTCCCCGCCCGGTCGTCCGCGACCGCGAGGTGGTCGTCCGCCGGACGGGCACGATCACGGTCACGTTCGACCACCGCGTGGTCGACGGCGCCCGCGCTGCCGAGTTCGGGCTCGCCGTGATCGACCGGCTCCAGCAGGCCACGGCCTAGACTGGACGGAGCATGGGCTCGTGGTACTGGATCGGCGTTGCCGCCGGCCTCGGGGCCGCCGCCGGGGTGGCGATCGGAGCGCTCGTTCCGCAGGGCCGCCTCGGTGTGACGGTCGGGCTCGCGGCCCTGCTGGCGGTCGTCGCCGGCATCGGCATCGGCCTGCTGGTCGGCGACTGGGCCGAAGCTGCCGCCGGCGGGATCGGCGGGCTGCTGGGCGCGGTCGGCTCGGTGCTCGTAGTCTCCGGCGCTCTGCGCGCGGGCGGAACGCGGCTCGGGATCGCAGTGCTCGTCGTCGTCGCCGGCCTGGGGCTGGCCGCGCTGGCGTTCGTCCCGGCGCTCGGGTACGCCGAGGCGGCCCTGGTCCCGCTGCTCGCCGTCAGGGCGAGCCGCCGCGGGAGCAGTCGCTACGCCGGCCTGCGCATCCTCGCGAAGGACTGATGTGCGCAGCCTCGTGCTCGTCGTCGTCGACGGCCTGACACCGTCGGTGTTCGAGCGGGCGGTCGAGACCGAGGAGACGCCGGCGCTCGCCTTCCTCGCCAGGCACGGCCGCTACGCCCGGGCGACGTCGACCTTCCCTTCCCTCACGCCCGTCTGTGTCTCGTCGATCGCGACGGGCGCCCATCCGGACGTCCACCACATCCCGCATCTCGTCTGGTTCGATCGCGACGAGCGCCGTGTCGTCGAGTACGGCTCGTCGCTCGGTGCGATCGTCGCCGCCGGAACGCGCCGCTCCCTCGTCGACACGATCTTCGACCTGAGCGCGCGACATCTCTCCCCCGAGGCGACCACCGTCTTCGAGGCGCTCGACGACGCGGATCTCGTCACCGCCGCGGTCAACTTCACCTGCTATCGCGGCCGAACCGAGCACCGCGCAACCCTGCCGGGGGTGAACCGCACCGTCCGCGGGCCGCGACGCTTCTTCTTCTACAACCTGTTCGAGTCGGACGTGACCGGCGCGCCGCTCGCCGTCCGGCGCCGTGCAGCGGGCTCGATCGACGAGTACGCGGCCGCGGTCGGCCGCTGGCTGGTCGCCCGCGACGGCTTCGACTTCTTCGTCTTCTACCTCTCGGACTACGACTACGCGTCGCACGCGCTCGGCCCGGAAGGCGCCGCAGGCAAGCTCGCGGACGCCGACCACGCGATCGCCTCGCTGATGGAGGTCGCCGGCGGGCCGGATGCCTTCGTCGAGCGCTACGCGGTCGTGCTCTGCTCCGACCACGGCCAGACCCGGGTCGAGCACGCCGCCCGGCTCGAGGACGCCTACGCCGACCTCCGCCTCTTCCGGCGGAGCGGCCTCGAGCGCCCCGACGTCGCGGTCTGCGCCTCCAACCGCGCGGGCCAGGTCTACCGGCTGCCGCTCTGCGACGAGCCCGTACGGGCGCTGGCCGAGCGGCTCGACGGCCGGCCGGAGGTGGACGTCGCGCTCTTCCTCGAGGACGGGCGCGCCGTCGCCAGGCGCGACGGCGAGGAGCTCCGCTTCCGCCGCTCGGAGGGCGGCTGGGAGCTGGACGGCGACCCGGCGGTGCTCGACCATCCGGACGGGCTCGAACGCGCCTGGGCGGCGCTTCGGAACCCGAACGCGGGCGACGTCCTGGCGTCGGCCGCCGCGGGCTACGAGTTCGTCGACCTCGGCGGCAACAGCCATGTCGGCGGCGGCAGCCATGGTTCGCTGCTCGCCGGCGACTCCGAGGTGCCGATGCTCGTCGTCGGGATCGACACCGTGCCGGCGGGTATCACCGGCGTGATGCCCGCCGTGCTCGCGCACTTCGGGGTCGAGCCACCAGCTTCGATCCGGCCGCTGGTCCGTGCAGTCTGACCGCGCAGGGGAGCGGCGGCTCATGGTCGAGGAGCAGCTCCGCCGGCGCGGCATCATCGACGAGCGCGTGCTCGCCGCGATGGCCCGCGTCCCGCGTGAGCTCTTCGTCCCCGAGCCGGTCCGCGACCGCGCCTACGACGACGCCGCCCTGCCGATCGGGGGCGACCAGACGATCTCCCAGCCGTACATGGTCGCCCGGATCTGCGAGGCGCTCGCGGTGCGGCCCGGCGACCGCGTGCTCGACGTCGGCACGGGCTCGGGTTACCAGGCGGCCGTGCTCGCCCAGCTCGGGAAGGAGGTGCACACGATCGAGCGGCTGATCGTCCTGGCCGAACGCGCCCGGGGGGCATTGGAGCAGGCCGGTTGTACCAATGTTCGCGTCCACGTCGGCGACGGCTCCCTCGGGCTGCCCGCACACGCGCCGTTCGGGGCGATCGCCGTGGCGGCCGCCGCTCCCGAGGTGCCGCCGTCGCTCTACGCCCAGCTCGAGCCCGCCGGACGGCTCGTCGTCCCTGTCGGCGGCCGCGGTGGCCAGGAGCTCCGGCTGGTCGTTCGCAGCCCCGAGGGACCGGCGATGCTGCGATCGATTCCGTGCCGCTTCGTGCCGCTCGTCGGGGCCGAAGGCTTCGACGGGGAATGAGCCGATCGGTTCGGGTACGCTCGCACCGTGGCGCGCTCGACCGCAACGGGGATTGCGGCCACGCGTGCCCGCCGCGCGCTCGGCCGCTCGGAGAACTGGATCGAGCTCGCCAAGTTCTCCGTCGTCGGGCTGAGCGGCTACCTCGTCAACCTCGTCGTCTACATCACCCTGCTGAAGGGCGCCGACCTTCACTACCTGCCGGCGGCGTCGTGCTCCTTCGTCGTCGCCGTGACCAACAACTATTTCTGGAACCGGCACTGGACATTCAGGAGCCGCCGTGGGCATCTCTACTTCCAGGGGATGCGCTTCTTCGTCGTGTCGCTCGCAGCGCTGGGGCTCAACCTCGCCCTGCTCTGGGTCCTGGTCAAGCTGGGTGCCGATGCGATTCTCGCCGAGGCGACTGCCATCGTCCTCGTGATGCCGTTCAGCTTCGGCGCGAACAAACTCTGGTCGTTCAGGAGCTGACGTGAAGCGCCTCGTCGTCGCGGGCGTGGTCGCGCTCCTGGCGTTCACTCCAATCGCCGCGGCCGCGCCGGGGCAAACGGTCACCACGACCGTCACGAAGACGGAGCGGCAACTTCCGTTCACGCAGACGCAGCAGGCGCCGGCACCGGCGCAGCAGCGGAGCCAGACCGAGGCGAAGGTGGTGGCCGCTTTGCTCGCGGTGCCGAAGGTCAAGGACTGGGTGGGCCGCTACCCGAAGAAGAGCCTGGTCACCCAGGGGACGTACGACGCGCAGTACGCCGACTGGGACGTGAAGGTCTGGTCGGGGCCGGCAGGTGAGATCGCGACGGGCCGGGTCGACGATACGACCGGCATCGTCACCGAGGCCTGGACCGGCCCGCAGGTCGCCTGGCGCATGGCGCGCGGCGGCCCGGGCGCGTTCGGCGGGAAGAAGATCAACAGCCTCGGCGTCTGGCTCGCGTTCTGCGCCGTCTTCCTGGTCGGCCTTGCCGACCTCCGCCGGCCGCTCAGCCTCCGCAACCTCGACCTGCTGGCGCTCCTGTCGTTCTCCGTCTCGCTCTGGTACTTCAACCACGGCCGGATCTTCACGAGCGTGCCGCTCGTCTACCCGGGGCTCGCCTACCTGCTCGGCCGCATGATCTGGGTCGGGATCAGGGACCGGCCGCCGCCCGTCTCCCGGCCGCTCTGGCCCATCTGGGTGCTCGCCGCCGCGACCGTCTTCCTCTGCGGCTTCAAGGTCGGGCTCAACGTCCGCGACTCGAACGTGATCGACGTCGGCTACGCGGGCCCGATCGGTGCGCAGCGGATCGTGCACGGCCAGTCGCCCTACGGAAACTTCCCGGTGGAGGACAACCTGAAGCCGTGCGGCCCGGCCGACCGCGAGGGCGAGATCCGCGCCCGGATCCAGACGAACGGGCGTTGCGAGTCGGCCAACCCGAACGGCGACACCTACGGCCCGATCTCGTACATCGCGTACATCCCGGGCTACGCGATCTTCGGCTGGAGCGGCCAGTGGGACGACCTTCCCGCCTCGCACTTCACCGCGATCGCGTTCGACCTCCTCTGCGTGCTCGGGCTGGCGCTCGCGGGCCGGCGGTTCGGCGGCAACCGGCTGGGGATCACTCTGGCGTTCGCATGGGCGGCCTACCCGTTCACCCAGTACGCCTCGATGTCGAACACGAACGACGCGATCATGCCCGCCTTCCTGATCTGGGGCTTCTGGTTGTGTACGTCGGCCTCGGCCCGGGGCGTGTTCGTCGGGCTGGCGGCGTGGACGAAGTTCGGAGCCCTGCTGGTGGCGCCGCTCTGGGCGACCTACCCGGAGTTCCGGAAGAGCCGCCGGACGGCGCTGATCTTCGCCGCCGGGTTCGCACTCGCCACGGCGGCGGCGTTCTGGGTGTTGCTGCTCGAGCCGAGCCCGCTGCACGCCGCCCGGGTCTTCTGGGACCGGACGATCCCCCCGCAGGTCAACCGCCAGTCGCCCTTCTCGCTCTGGGACTGGCGCCAGTACCACGCCGGCCTCCCGGACCTCCACTGGCTCCAGCGGGTGCTCCAGGTGCTCCTCGTTGCAGGGTCGGCGGCGGTCGCCTTCCTTCCCCGGCGCAAGTCACCGCTCCAGCTCGCCGCCCTGACGGGTGCGGTCCTGATCGGCTTCGAGCTGGTGCTGACGCACTGGTTCTACCTGTACCTCCCCTGGTTCTTCGCGTTCGCCGCCTACGCGGTGCTCGCGGCGGAGCCGTCACCCGAGCCGGCGAAGGCGACCGTCCGCGATGAGCACGAGCAGCGAGAGCTGGTCACAGCAGGCTGACTCGCGCCGCGCGGCTGTCGCGGTGACGGTCGCGATCGCCGTCTTCGTCGCGGCGTGGTCCGGAATCCACTTCGGCTTCTACCGGGACAGCCGCATCGCCGACACGCCGATCTACCAGCGGTACGGCGATGCGATCGCGAACGGACACGTCCCCTACCGCGACTTCCAGCTCGAGTACCCGCCGGGCGCGCTGCCCGTGTTCGCGCTGCCGTCGCTGCTGCGCTCGCAGGACGGCGACCTGGACGGCTACCGCGCCGGCTTCGAGGCGGAGATGCTGGTCTGCGGCGCGCTCACGCTCGCCTTCATGCTCGCGATCCTGCTCAGCCTAGGAGCGGGGCACGTGCGGACCGGCGCGGCGCTCGGCTTCGCGGCGCTCTCGCCGTTCCTGCTCGGCTCGGTGATGCTCTCGCGCTTCGACCTCTGGCTCGCGGCGCTGGTCACGGGCTCGCTGGCCGCGTTCGTCGCGGGACGAAACCGCATCGGCGCCGGGGTGCTCGGGCTGGCCGTCTCGGCGAAGCTCTTCCCGGCCGTGCTCGTTCCCATCGCCGCAGTCTGGATCTGGCGCCGCCGCGGCCGCGGCGAGGCGCTCATCTGTCTCGGCGTCTTCGCCGCGGTCGTCTGCCTCGTCTTCCTGCCGTTCGTCGTGATCGCGCCGCACGGGGTCTGGCACAGCGTGACCACGCAGACGAGCCGGCCTCTGCAGATCGAGACGCTCGGCGCCGGCGTCCTGCTCGTCGCCCACGCGGTGGGCGGGCTCTCGATCACGATGCGCCCGAGTCACGGTTCGCAGAACCTGGCCGGTTCGGCCCCCGACGCTCTGGCCGTCGTGCAGACGATCCTCCAGGCCGCGGCGCTCCTGCTCACCTGGATCTGGTTCGCCCGCGGCCCGGTCACGCGCGAGCGGCTCGTCCGCGCGTCGGCGACTGCGGTCTGCGCTTTCGTCGCCTTCGGCAAGGTGCTCTCGCCGCAGTTCCTGATCTGGCTGATCCCGCTCGTCCCGCTCGTCTACGGTCGGCGCGGGGTCGGGGCGAGCGCGCTCCTGGCGACGGCGCTCGTGCTCACGCAGATCTGGTTCCCGTTCCGCTACTGGGACCTGGCGCTTCGCTTCGACCTGACCGCGTCGTGGCTCGTCCTCGTCCGCGACCTCGTCCTGGTCGCGCTCTTCGCGGTGCTCTCGTGGCCCGCCCGGCCACGTCCGGGGGACAGTCCTCTGGACACGCGGTAAACGGCCGACTCGACCGGGCGTAACGGCCAATACGGCGGTGTCGGCGGGCGCATGGTTCCGCGACCGTTCGTCCTCTCCGGCCAAGTCCGGGGGACTGTCCCCCGGAAAATCGGCCGGAAGAGTCACGGCCGCCGGGGCTACGCGGCGTCGATCCGGAGGGGCTCGATCGCGGTCGCGCGACCCTCGGAGTCGCAGTCGACGACGACGCCCTCGAGGCGGACGCCGCCTTCGGCGGGACGGAACCGGACGGGCATCCCGGTGCGCATGCGCCGGGTCGCCAGCTCCGCCTCGACGCCGATCACGGAGTCGTGCGGCCCCGTCATCCCGGCGTCGGTGATCGCCGCGGTGCCCCCGGGCTGGACCCGCGCGTCGCTGGTCTGGACGTGCGTGTGCGTCCCGATCACGGCGGTCACCCGGCCGTCGAGCCAGCGGGCGACGGCGATCTTCTCGCTCGTCGCTTCGGCGTGGAAGTCGACGACGACCACCTTCGCCGCGCGTCTCGCCTCCTCGACGAGCTCGTCGAGCACCTCGAACGGCCCGACCGGGACGTCGAGGAAGAGCGAGCCCAGCAGGTTGACGACCGCGACAGGCGTCCCGTCGGCCGCCGCCGCGACCGCCAGCGCGCGACCCGGCGAGCCCGAGGCGACGTTGGCCGGGCGGATCACCCGCTCCGACTGCGCGAGGTAGGGGCCGATCTCGTCGCGGGCCCAGACGTGGTTGCCGAGCGTGATGACGTCGGCTCCGGCGGCCAGCAGCTTGTCGGCCAGCTTCGGGGTCAGGCCCCGCCCGTCCGCCGCGTTCTCGCCGTTGACGACGCAGAAGTCGACCCGGAGCTCGCCGCGCAGCCCCGGGAGCCGCTCCTCGACCGCGCGGCGGCCGGCGGAGCCGAAGACGTCGGCGAGAAACAGGATGCGCAAGCGGCGACGCTGCTAGCGCAGCGGGACGGACCCGGCCGGGTGCAGCGTCAGCTCGACGTAGTTGCCCGCGTCGCGGGTGTAGCGGGCGAGCGCGAGCCGCTCGGCCCCGGAGAGATCGACGACCCGGCCGAGCCGGGACGTGCTCGCGGTGATGGTCGACCCGACGGTCAGAGCCGGGTCTGCCTGCACGTGGGAGACGGAGAGAACGACGGACGGCTCGCCGACCGGCTGGATGTCGATCACGGAGCCGTACTTCTCGCCGTTCAGCACGTAGTCGCGGAGGCCGACGACCGTGCCGTCGGTCGGCGAGTAGACGTCGGTGCCCGGCGCCGCGCCGACGTCGAGCGCTCCGGTCGACGGCCCCTGTCCTCCGCCGAGCCGGTAGTAGACGACGCCGCCCGAGCCGCCGCCGCCGAAGATCCGGTGGAAGACGCGGGTGGCGATACCGATGTTCGCCTGGCGCCCGACCGGCTCGAACGGCAGCGTTCCCTGTCCGGCGCCGTGGTAGCCGATCGCGGTGACGACGCTCTCGTTGACCGGCGACGCAACGCGCAGGCGGCCGTAGCTTGCGATCGCCACACCTGAAGGCGGCGGCGGCGGAAGCAGCCGCGTCGCGCTCGCCGGGGTCGCGGCGCCGATCTTCGAGCCGCCCGGCCGGAAGGCTGCGACGGCGAGAATCACGAAGAGCCCGACGACGAGCGCGAGGAGGACGGCACGGCGGCGTGCCTGACGAGCCCTGGCGGCACGGCGATCAGGCCGCCGATAGGCGGAGGGAGCCGGCATCCGCGGCACCGTAGCCGACTCTGGGAGTCCTTTCAACGGGACCGGTCGTACGGAAACGAACCAACTCTCCGGCGAGACGTCACGCGCCAGCGAGCCGTCCGTCTCCAGCGCCCAGTCCCAGGGGGTTCGCTGAGGCCGTACGGACGCCGCGGTACCATGGCCGCGATGGCCCCCGGCGCGGCGCCGAAGATCCAGATTCCGCGCTGGATGCAGCTGGTCGGGCTTCCGCTCCTGCTGATCCTGGCGTGGGTGGTCGCGGGCCGCGTCTTTCACGTCGTCTTCCTCTTCCTCGTCGCCTCGCTGATCGCGCTGCTGCTCGACCCGGTGGTCAGGGCGATCGGGGAGGTGAGGATCGGGAGGTTCCGGATCCGGCGCGGCTTTGCCGTCGCACTCGTGTACCTGGGCTGCGCGGCGGCGTTGATCGTGAGCATCTGGGCTCTCGCCACCGTCGTCGTCGATCAGACGAAGACGGCCGCAAACCGGTTCGACACCTACTTTACGGAGCCCAATGGACAGACCGGCAAGACCGACGCCGACCGGGACGTCGACCGGCTGCAGCGGTGGCTGAACCACCACGGGCTCAGCTCGATCGACGTGCAGCAGCGCGGCCACCGCTGGGTGCGGCAGATCCGCGACAAGGACGTCGGCAAGTACACGAGCCGGGTCGTGAACTTCGTCGAGGGGGCGGCGATCTCGATCGGGAAGCTGCTGTTCGCCACGATCGTCGTGATCGTCGTGTCGATCTACATGCTGCTCGACTTCTCCAAGCTCGGCCGCGCGCTCGACCGGCGCTTCCCGCCGCATCCGGGGTCGGAGCCGCTGCTCGTGCGGATGGAGCACGCGGTCGCCGGCTACGTGAAGGGCCAGCTGCTCGTCTCGCTGATCATCGGCGCCAGCGCGGGGGTGGGGATGTGGGTGCTCGGTGTGCTCGGGCTCGTCCCCGGCGCCGACAAGTACGCGCTGCTCTTCGGTGCGTGGGTGGCGGTGATGGAGCTGATCCCGTACCTCGGCCCCTGGCTCGGCGCGATCCCGGCCGGCATCTACGCGGCCGTCGTCCACCCGATCTCGCTGCTCTGGGTGACGGCCCTGTTCCTCGTCATCCACCAGATCGAGGGTCACGTGGTCGTCCCGAAGGTGATGGGCAGCGCGCTGCGGCTGCACCCGCTGCTGGTCATCTTCGGTTTGCTCGCCGGCGGCGAGATCTACGGCCTCCCCGGAATCCTGGTCGCGCTGCCGCTGCTCGCCGCGGCGCGCGCGGTGTACGAGTACTTCTCCGAGCGGGTCGAGCTCGAGCCGTGGGAGGAGGGTGGCCCCGTGCCGGTCGAGGTCGAGGTCGAGCAGCCGCCGCCGGTTGCGCCGGTGCCGGACCCCGAGGTCACCCCCACGCGCCGCTCGCAGCGACGCGGGTGAACGACGGACCGCTCCTCCGCGCGCGCGGCGTCTCCCGCCGCTTCGGCGACCACGTCGCGCTCGAGCCGACCGACCTCGAGGTCAACCGCGGCGAGGCCGTCGCGCTGGTCGGGCCGAACGGCGCCGGGAAGTCGACGCTGCTCGCGATCCTCGCCGGCGCGGTCGAGCCGAGCGAGGGCACGGTCGAGTGGGCGGAGGGCGTGCGCGCCGGCTGGATGCCGCAGCGGCCCGCACACTACGGACGCCTGTCGCCGAGGCAGAACCTCGAGCTGTTCGCGCGGCTCGAGCAGGCCGGCGATCCGCAGCGGATGCTCGAGCGGCTCGAGCTGCCCGACGACGACCGCCCGGCGGCGGCGCTGTCCGTGGGCAACCGGCAGCGCCTCGACCTGGCGATCTCGCTGCTGCCCGACCCCGACGTGCTGCTGCTCGACGAGCCGACCGCTGCACTGGACCCGCGCCAGCGGCGGCGGCTGTGGGAGACCGCGCGCGGCGTCCGCGATGCCGGCGGCGCGGTGGTGCTGGTCACGCAGAACCTCGATGACCTCGAGCACGTTGCCGACCGGGTGGCCGCGCTGCTCGACGGCCGTGTCGTCTTCGACGGGCCGGTGGCCGCCTACCTGACCTCCGAAGCGGCCGGTTCGCTGCGATGAGACCCGCCTGGCTCGTCCTGCGGAAGGACCTGCTCGTCCTCCGGCGCTCGCCGGCGCTGCTCGGCGTCCTGATCGCCTACCCGCTCGTGATCGCGTTGCTGATCGGTCTGACCGCCGCCTACGCGAACGCGAAACCGCGCGTCGCCTTCGTCGACAAGGACGGCATCCCGCACCGGGTCACGGTCGCGGGGCAGTCCTTCAGCATCGACAACCTGATCCGCGACGTCGGCAAGAACGTCGAGATCGTCCGGATGTCGGAGCAGCAGGCGGCGCAGCAGCTCGCCTCGGGCCGGGTCTCCGCGGTCGTGACCGTCCCGCAGGGGTTCGTCGCCGACCTGAAGGGGTTGGTGTCGAGCCCGCACCTGACGCTCGCGACCGGCAGCGGCGGGATCACCCCGCGCGTGCGCCAGCAGATGCAGGCGCTCGTCTACAACCTGAACCTGAAGCTGCAGAAGGCCTTCATCCAGGCCGACCTCCAGTACGTGAACCTGCTTCTCCACGGCGGCACCGGCCGCGTCCTCGGCCACGACTTCTCGATCATCGGCCTCGACGGGACGAAGCAGCTGCTCGCCGGCATCCCCGACTCTCCGCAGAAGGCGAAGATCGCCGACTTCGTCGACGACGCCCGGCTTGCGCTCGCCCTCACCGGCAACGCGATCCGCGCGACCGCGAGCCCGGTCGTCCTCGACGAGGAGCACGGGCAGGGCCGCACGTCCCTGCTCTCGGCGCAGGTGCAGGCGTACGGCCTGGCGATCACGATCAGCTTCCTCGGGCTGCTGCTCGCCGGCGGAGCGCTTGCGGCCGAGCGGGACGAGAATGCGATCGGACGGCTCGTGCGCGGGCTGGTCGGCCTGGGCCAGCTGATCGTCGCCAAAATCGGCCTGGCGGTGACCGTTGCGCTCGGGGTCGGCTTCGCGATCCTCGTCGGCTTCGGGATCGCGGTCGAGGTCGGCGGCGTCCACGGCGGCGAGCCGTGGCAGCGCCTGCCGCTCGTGCTCGTCGGCGTCCTGCTCGCCGGAGCTGCGATCGGCGCAGTGGGGACGCTGGTCGGCGCGCTCACGCGCGAGTCCCGGACCGCCTCGCTGGTCGGGATCCTGATCGTCCTGCCCGTCGTCTTCCTCGGCCTCGTGCCGAGGGAGATCGTCCCGGCCGCCGCCTGGATCAGCGACGCCTTCCCGTTCGCGCACGCGGTTCGCTTCTTCGCGTCGGCGCTCTACGACGGCTCGCCGTGGGGGACCCTTGCACGCGAGGCCGCCTGGCTGATCGGGCTCGGTGTGCTGTTCGGCCTGCTGACCCGCCTGTCCGTGCGAAGGCTCGCGGTCTAACCTTCCGGCGTGGCCACGTTTCCGGTGACCCGGCTCCGCCGGCTGCGCAGCACCGGCGCGCTGCGCTCGCTCGTACGCGAGACGCGGCTCGACCTCGACGACTTCGTCATGCCGCTGTTCGTCGGGCCGCTGACCGAGCCGAACGAGGCGCTGCCCGCGATGGGACGCTGGTCGGTGGACGAGGTCGGCGAGGAGGTCGACCGGCTGGTCGCCGCCGGCGTGCGTGCGGTGATCCTGTTCGGGATCCCGGACGAGAAGGACGAAGAGGGCTCCGGCGCTTGGGACGACGACGGCGTGATCCAGCGCGCGCTCCGCGAGCTGCGGCCGCGCTTTCCGGAGCTCGTCCTGCTCACCGACGTGTGCCTCTGCGAGTACACCGACCACGGCCACTGCGGCGTGATCGTCGACGGGGAGATCGAGAACGACGCGACGCTCGACCTGCTCGCGCGCACGGCGGTGTCGCACGTCGACGCCGGCGCCGACGCGGTGTGCCCGAGCGACATGATGGACGGCCGCGTCGCCACGATCCGCGAGGCTCTGCCGGAGACGCCGATCGTCGCGTACTCCGCCAAGTACGCCTCGGCGTTCTACGGGCCGTTCCGCGAGGCGGCCGACTCGGCGCCGTCCTTCGGCGACCGGCGCGGCTACCAGATGGATCCGGCGAACGTCCGTGAGGCGCTGCGCGAATGCGAGCTGGACGTCGCCGAGGGGGCCGACGTGATCATGGTCAAGCCGGCGCTGCCCTACCTCGACGTGATCCGGGCGGCGCGCGAGCGCTTCGACCTGCCGCTCGCGGCGTACAACGTCTCCGGCGAGTACGCGATGGTCAAGGCGGCCGCGGCGCGCGGCTGGCTCGACGAGCAGACGGCGGCGCTCGAGTCGCTGACCGCGATCAAGCGCGCAGGCGCGGACGTCGTCGTCTCGTACTGGACGAAAGACCTGGCTGCGTGGCTCTGAGGACGCGCGCGGATCTCTATAGGCGCGCGCTCGAGCTGATCCCCGGCGGCGTCAACTCGCCGGTGCGCGCGATGCGCGCGGTCGGCCTGGACGAGCCGGTGTTCATGGCCCGCGGCGAGGGAGCGGAGATCGAGGACGTCGACGGCCGCCGCTACGTCGACTGGGTGATGTCGTGGGGGCCGCTGATCTTCGGGCACGCGGATCCGGAGACGCTGGCGGCGGTGATCGAGGCCGCCGAACGAGGGACGTCGTTCGGCGCGCCGACCGAGGCCGAGGTCGAGCTGGCCGCGGAGATCGTCGACGCCGTCCCGTCGGTGGAGATGGTGCGGCTCGTATCGTCCGGAACCGAAGCCGCGATGTCTGCGGTGCGGCTCGCCAGAGCCGCGACGCACAGGGACCGCGTGATCAAGTTCGCCGGTTGCTACCACGGCCACGCGGACGGGCTCCTTGCGAGCGCCGGCTCCGGGATCGCCACCCTCGGCATCCCGGGCTCGCCGGGCGTTCCGACCGGCGCGACGGCCGACACGATCGTCTGCCCGTACAACGACGTCGACGGGGCCGCGGCGGCGGTCGCGCAGTGGGGCGAGGGGCTTGCCTGCATCGTCGTCGAGCCCGTCGCGGGGAACATGGGCGTCGTCCCGCCGGCACCGGGCTTCCTCGAGGCGCTCCGCGAGCTGTGCGACGCCTCCGGCGCGCTGCTCGTCTTCGACGAGGTGATCACCGGCTTCCGTGTCGCCCGCGGCGGCGCGCAGGAGCTGTACGGCGTCACGCCGGATCTGACCATTCTCGGCAAGATCGTCGGCGGCGGGCTGCCGCTGGCGGCGTTCGGCGGACGTGCCGACGTGATGGAGCAGCTTGCCCCGGCCGGCTCCGTCTACCAGGCCGGCACGCTGTCGGGGAACCCGCTGGCGACTGCGGCAGGGCTGTCGGTGCTGCGCCGCCTCCGCGACGGGGCCGTGTACGAGCAGCTCGAGGCTGCGGGCGCGGAGCTCGAGGCGGGGCTGGCGCCGTTCGGTCGCGTGCAGCGGGTCGGCGCCATGCTCACCCTGTTCATGGCCGACTGGCAGGTGACGCGGTTCGACGAGGCGCAGGCCTGCGACACCGAGCGGTACGGCGCGCTCTTTCGCCACCTGCTTGCCCAGGGTGTCTACGTCGCGCCGTCGCAGTTCGAGGCGCTGTTCGTCTCGACCGCCCACGGCGACGCCGAGCTGGAGAGGACGGTGCAGGCGGTTGCCGGCTTCTTCGCTTGATCTCTGGGAGGTGATCGCCGACGAGGCTGTGGCCGAGAGCCCGCTGTGGGCCGAGGCGCTCCTTCCCGCCGAGGACCGCGACCTCGTCCCGGTCTTTTCGCCCTTGCTCGCCGAGGAGCGCTACGCCGTCGGCGTCGAGACGATCTACGAGGGGTATCTGCTCCACTACGGACGGCCGCGCCTGTTCGCCGCAGACGGGCACAACGCTCTGCTGCTCGGCGACTACCTCTACGCGCACGGGCTCGTCCGCGTCGCCGCGCACGAGGACGTCGATGCGGTTGCCGACCTCGCCGCGCTGATCTCGGTGTGCGCGCAGCTGCGCGCGGATACCGACCCGGGCGACGGCGAGGCCTGGGCGGCGACCGCGGCGCTGCTCGGCAGAGGGCCGCTGCGGGAGACCCGAGAGACGGCCGTGCTCGACGGCCTCGCGCGCGGGGCGACCGGCGGCGATGAGCTCGACCGAGCTCTGGCTCTGCACGCCGAGCGGGTGGGTTAGACTCGCGCCGTGCTCGCGCTGCTCGCCGACGCTGCCTCGGAAGGCCGTGACGTCATCACCGGGATGCTGATCGTCGGCCTGATCTTCCTAGGCGTGATCGGGCTCGGGACGCTCTCGCGCAAGCTCCGCAAGCACTAGGCAAGACTCTTCCCCCGGTCGCCCCGTGCGCGCATGATTGTGCGGTGCCCGGTTTGCCGAGCGGTACCGTCACGTTCCTCTTCACCGACATCGAGGGCTCGACGCGGCTGCTGCACGAGCTCGGCGACCGCTACGTGGATGTCCTCGCCGAGCACCGCCGGATCGTCCGTGACGCATTCGGTCGCAACGGCGGGGTCGAAGTCGATACGCAGGGCGACGCCTTCTTCGTCGCGTTCGACCGCGCCTCGGAGGCGCTGGCGGCGGCGGCCGACGCGCGGGCCGAGCTCGAAGGCGGGCCGGTTCGCGTGCGGATGGGCGTGCACACCGGCGAGCCGATCGCCACCGACGAGGGATACCTCGGGATCGACGTCCACCGCGCCGCGCGGATCGCTGCGTCCGGCCACGGAGGCCAGGTGCTCGTGTCGCAGTCGACGCGAGACCTCGTGGGCGCGGAAGGCCTGCGGGATCTGGGTGAGCACCGGCTCAAGGATCGGTCCGCGCCGGAACGGATCTACCAGCTGGGTGACGGGACGTTTCCGCCGCTGAAGACGCTCTACGCAACGAATCTGCCCGTCCCGACGAGCCCGTTCCTCGGCCGCGCCCAGGAGTTGGGGGCTGTGGAGGAGCAGATCCGGGACACGGCGACACGACTTCTGACGCTCGCCGGAGCCGGCGGTACCGGCAAGACGAGGCTGGCGTTGCAGGCCGCAGCCGAGGCGGCCGACGAATACCAGCAGGGCGTGTGGTGGGTGCCGCTCGCCGCGATCACCGATGCCGCCTCCGTGCTCCCCACCGCCGCGCAGGTGCTGGGCGGCGGCGCCCCGCTGGCGGAGATCGTCGGCGATCGCCGGCTGCTGCTGCTCCTGGACAACTTCGAGCACGTGATCGACGCAGCGGCGGAGCTTCCCGCCCTGCTCGCCGCCTGTCGGAACCTCGACGTGCTCGTCACGAGCCGGGAGCTGCTCCGTGTCCGGGGTGAGCACGTGTACCCCGTGCCCGTCCTTGCGCGGGCGGCGGCCTGTGAGCTCTTCGTCGCCCGCGCGCGGGAGGTGGACCCCGGCTTCGAACCGGATGCGTTCGTCGACGAGATCTGCGCGCGGCTCGACGACCTTCCGCTCGCGCTCGAGCTCGCCGCCGCCCGCACCTCGCTGCTCACCTCCGAGCAGCTGCTCGAGCGCCTCGGCAGCCGGCTCGACCTTCTCCGCGGCGGCCGCGACGCGGAGCTGCGGCAGCGGACGTTGCGGGCGACGATCGAGTGGTCATACGACCTGTTGTCGGTCGAGGAGCAGCGCGTGCTTGCCGGGTTGTCGGTCTTTCGCGGCAGCTGGTCGGTCGCGACCGCCGAGCGGGTGTGTCGCGCCGACCTCGAGGTGCTCGAGTCGCTCGTCGACAAGAGCCTCGTCCGCCGTTGGGAGACCCATCGCCTCGGCATGCTCGAGACGATCCGCGAGTTCGCCGCGGAGCGGCTTGCGCCCATCGACCGCGACGAGCTTCTCCGCGGGCTGCTCGAGCATCTCCTGGAGCTGGCGGAGGTCGCCAATCTGTACCAGGAGGCGGTCGGCTCGCACAGGCCGGAGCTGATCGTCCCGGAGCGTGCCAACATCGACATCGCCCTCGCCTGGGCGCTGGGGGCGGGCGAGGTCGGCCTCGGGCTCCGCCTCATGTGGCTGGTCGAGCTTCACCTGGTCACGGGCGACCCGTTGGCCGCTGAGCCTGGATCGACGCGTTCCTCGCGAAGGCCGACGACGGAGTCGATGTCGCCCTGCGCGCCCGGGCCCTCCGCGTTCGCGGGGGGACATTCGACATGACCGGTGAGAACGCCCTCGCCGAGCCGGAGTACGAACGTGCGCGCGTGCTCTTCGACGAGGCGCGCGACGAGGATGGATCAGCGCACGTCCGCCATCGGATCGCTGTCTCGGTGCTTCAGCAGGGAGACACCGAGCGGGCGGCCCGGCTCGGAGCCGAGGCGCTGGAGCTCGACCGGCAGCGCGGCTCCCGGCGGGACGAGGCGATCGCCCTCAACGTGCTCGGCACTGCCGCGCTCGCACGAGGAGATCGGAGCGAGGGCGTCCGCTTGATGCGGGAGAGCGCCGCGCTTGCCGGGGAGGTCGGGTTCCACTGGTGGCGCGGCATCACCCTCGCCAACCTCGCCGACTGGCTGCTGGAGGCGGGGCAGCTCGACGAGGCCGAAGGTGCCTCGTCTCGGCAGTCGAGGTGATCGTTCAGCTCGACGACCGCGTCAACATGCCGATGGCGCTGGCCACGGCCGCCTGGCTCGCCGCTCGACGCGGCGACGCGTACGAGGCCGGGGTGTTCTGGGGTGCGATCGAGCGCGGCGAGGTTCAGGTCCCGAATCCCGCCTGGACGGCGCACCGCGCGCGCCTCCTCGGGAGGGTCGCGGTCGTGGACGGTACGGACTTCGACCGGGGTCGGGCCCACGGCCGCGCACTCTCGTACGCGGAGGCACTGGGCAGGATTGGCGCGACCGTAGACTGAGCCGGTGGCCGCGTGTCGAGATCTCCGCGACTGGATCGCGCTACTCGAGCGCGAGGGCGAGCTCGTGCGCATCGCGGCCGAGGTCGACCCGTACCTGGAGATCACGGAGATCGTCGACCGGACGGTGAAGGCCCGCGGGCCGGCGCTGCTGTTCGAGCATCCCAAGGGCTCTCGGCATCCGCTGCTGATCAACCAGTTCGGCACCGAGCGTCGGATGTGCCTGGCGTTCGGGGTCGAGCGCCTCGACGACGTCGGCAGGAAGCTCGGCGACGTCCTCGAGATGCAGCCCCCGCAGGGCCTGGTGGAGAAGGTGAAGGGACTGGCGAAGCTGAAGTCGATCGCCGACTCGCGGCCCAAGTCGGTGCGCAGCGGCCCCTGCCAGGAAGTCGTGCTGACCGGCGACGACCTGAACCTCGACCTCCTGCCGATCCAGACCTGCTGGCCGGGCGACGCCGCGCCGTTCATCACGCTGCCGGCGGTGATCACGCGGGACCCGAAGACCGGCACGCGGAACGTCGGCATGTACCGGATGCAGAAGATCGACCGGCGCTCGACCTACATGCACTGGCAGATCCACAAGGACGGGCGGATGGACTACCTGGCGACCGAGGGGCGGCTGGAGGTCGCGGTCGCGCTCGGGCTCGACCCGATCACCGCCTACGCCGCGTCCGCGCCGCTGCCCAAGCACATCGACGAGCTGATGCTCGCCGGGTTCCTGCGCGGGGACGCCGTCGAGCTCGTAAAGGGGAAGACGATCGACCTCGAGGTGCCGGCCTCGGCCGAGATCGTGCTCGAGGGGTACGTCGAGGCCGGCGACGAGGGGATCGAAGGCCCGTTCGGCGACCACACCGGCTACTACTCGCCGCCGGAGCCGTTCCCGGTGTTCCACGTCACCGCGATGACGATGCGCCGCGACGCGATCTATCCCTCGATCGTCGTCGGCAAGCCGCCGGCCGAGGACGCCTGGCTTGGCAAGGCGACGGAGCGGATCTTCCTGCCGGCGGTGCGGATGTCGGTGCCGGAGATCGTCGACTACGACCTGCCCGTCGCCGGCGCGTTCCACAACTGCGCGATCGTCTCGATCCGCAAGACGTTTCCCGGCCAGGCGCAGAAGATCATGCACGCGGTCTGGGGCCTGGGGATGCTCAGCCTGACCAAGTGCGTGGTCGTGGTCGACGAGTGGGTGGACGTCCACGACTACGAGGACGTTTTCTTCCGCGTCACCGCCAACGTCGACCCGAAGCGAGACGTCCTGCTCAGCGAGGGGCCGCTCGACCATCTCGACCACGCGCCGGGCACGCAGTTCGTCGGCGGCAAGCTCGGCATCGACGCCACCCACAAGCTTCCCGAGGAGGGCGCGCGGGAGTGGCCGCCCGAGATCGAGATGAGCGACGACGTGAAAGAGCTGGTCGCGCAGCGCTGGCGCGAGTACGGGCTCTCCGATCCCCACGCCTGAGACCGGCGGATGAGTAATAGTTGGCCCGCGCGTTGCGTCAAGTGTTACGTCGTTGACAGCGTGGCCCGGCGGCGGTTTGATCCCGCTCGGTAAGCGAGGAAGGAGCGTCGAAGGTGGAGCCCGGGCAGGGCGACGACAAGTCACACGTTCAAGGGTCCTCCCTGCTTCCGGTCGCGTTCGCGATCGGGCTCGTGATCGTCCTCGTCGGGCTGATCATCGGCAACTGGATCGCCGTCGGCATCGGCGCCGTGATCGCGTTCGCCTTCGGCGGCGTCTGGATCCGCGACCTGTCGGTCGACCGTGCCGACGAGGGGGTGCCCCCGCCGCCGCCGACGCGCGCGGCCGCCGCCGCGCAACCGGTCACGCCCGACTCCGGTGCCGGCGAGCGCTATCCGCGCGACCGCTTCCTCGAGGGCGCGACTCTCGGCCTCGGCGCGCTGATCGGCGCGGTCATCACCATTCCGCCGCTCGGACTGCTCGCCGCGTCCGGCTTCGAGGGAACGAGCTTCCACAAGGTCAACCTCGGCCCGCTCGAGGAGTTCCCGGTCAACAAGTTCATCATCACCACCTTCGTCGAGGATCCCGAGGCCGGCGAGGTCTCCCGGCGCACCGCCTACGTCCGCAACAACGGCTTCCTCGGCGAGCTGCCGAGCTTCACGATCCTCTCGAACCACTGTGCGCATCTCGGCTGTCCGGTGCAGCCGAACGGGCCGATCGACGAGTCGAAGAAGAAGGAAGTCAAGGACAAGCAGGGCAACGTCGTCCTCTCCCTGACCCCGGTGCAGCCCGCCGGTTTCGGCTGCCCATGCCACGGCGGTCAGTACGACACCGAGGGCAACCGCACCGCCGGTCCGCCGGTTCGCGCGCTCGACCGGTACACCTACTCGATCGTCGGGGGGCACCTCGTCCTCGGCAGCGCCTTCAGCGTCGCAAAGGTCGAGGGCACGGGCAAGGACGCGAAGATCAAGAAGACGCGGCTGCAGTTCCCGGGGCAGCACGTCGACGGGCCCGAGTTCTGGCTCTGGCCGATCCCGGAGATCCGGACATGAACGGGAAGGACCGCAGCTAGATGGCCAAGTCCGAGCGCCGGAAGCAGATGGAGGCGGTCGTCCTCTATCCGCTCGACTGGCTCGAGGAGCGGTCGGGGCTCGTCGGCGCGACCAAGTACTTCCTCTTCCGCAAGGTGCCGAGCGACTCCGGCTGGGCGCACACGCTCGGCTCGGCCACTCTGACCGCCTTCCTGGTGCAGGCGATCACCGGCGTGATCCTGGCGATGTTCTACAAGCCCGACCCCGATCACGCGTATTCGTCGATCCAGCACATCACGAACGACGTCACCTTCGGCTGGCTCGTGCGCGGCATGCACCGGTGGGGCGCGAGCGTCTTCATCATCCTGCTCTTCTTCCACATGGCGCGGGTCTTCCTGTACGGCGCCTACAAGTACCCGCGCGAGCTGAACTGGATCATCGGCGTGCTGCTCCTGATCCTCGGCATGTTCGAGGGCTTCACCGGCTACCTGCTGCCGTTCGACCAGACCGCGTACTGGGCGACGGTCGTGGGCATGAACATCACCGCGAACGGGCCGTTCGTCGGCGGGATCATGGCCCAGATACTCCAGGGCGGCCCCGAGATCGGGGGCGACACGCTGTCGCGCTTTTACTCGCTGCACATGCTGGTCGCGCCGGGCCTGATCTTCGCGTTGATCGGTCTGCACCTGTATCTCGTCATCCGCCTCGGCGTCTCGTCGCCGCCCTGGTCGAAAGAGGCTGCCGGCGCGGACTACAACGAGCCCGAGCCCGAGCCGCCGGCGCGCGCGGGGCTCGTCGCGCCGACCACCCGCGGCAGGCCGACACCGTGAGCATGTCGGGGCTGAAGCCGTCCGCCGCCCTGCAGGCGCGCCGCGAGGAGTTCGCGCGCTACAAGCGGGACGTCCAGAAGCGGGGCAAGCCGTTCTTCCCGTACGCGATGTTCCACGACACGGTCATGAGCCTCGTCGTCGTGGTCGTGATCATCGGCCTCGCGTGCATCTGGAAGTGGACGATCCCCGGCGACCACACGGGCACGGGCGCGGGCTGGCTCGGCTCGCTGTACTCCGCCAAGGCCGACCCGGGGACCACGAACTTCGTCCCGCGGCCGGACTGGTACTTCTACTTCCTCTTCTACCTGCTCCGGATCTTCAAGTGGCCGAACGCGGTGATCCTCGGAACGGTCGGGATCCCGACGCTCATCATGGTGCTGATGCTCGCGCTGCCGTTCCTCGACCGGCGGCGGGAACGGCGGCTGTCCCGGCGGCCGGTCGCAGTGGTGATCACGATCCTGACCGTGATCGCGATGGGAACGCTGACCTACAAGGGCGCGACCGCGAAGGAGGCGCTCGCCAGCGAGCTTGCCACGCTCCCGCAGCAATGGGCGAAGAAGCAAGGGTTCGAGGGGAACAAGGAGGCGCTGGCCGGCGCGACCCTGTTCACACAGGCGGGCTGCCTCACGTGCCACACGTACCTCGGCACCGGCTCGTCCAACCTCGGCGCCCCCGATCTGAGCAACATCGGGACGAAGGGGCTCGGCATCGAGACCCAGATCAAGCATCTGAAGGATCCAAGCTCGGTGACGCCGGGCTCGCCAATGCCGTCCTTCGCGCAACTCGGCGACACCAACCTCCACCAGCTCGCCGTCTTCCTCGAGGCGTCGAAGGGCGGCAAGTAACGCCGGGGAGACCGAATCGGAGCCTGAGCACGCTCCGGCACCGAGAGGGAAAACGGAATCCGTGCCAGAGCAAGCTCTGGCACGGATACTGTTGTCTACTGTGCGCGTCTTTCTCGGCGTAACCGGCGCGTCCGGGGCTCCCTACGCGGCCCGACTCCTCGAGGCGTTGACGGAAGCCGATTGCGAGGTCGGCGTCTGCATCTCGGGCGCCGGGCTCGAGGTGATCGCGACCGAGCTCTACGGCGACGCGCGCCTCTCCCGCGACGAGACGATCGCCCGCTTCGCGGAGCATGCGCACGGCGGCGTGACGGTGTTCGACCCGCAGGACTGGCGCTCGCCGTACGCGAGCGGCTCGGCCAGGGTCGACGCCTACGTGATCTGCCCGTGCTCGATGGGCACGCTCGGCACGATCGCCTCGGGGGCGATGTCGAACCTGATCCATCGAGCCGCCAGTGTCGCGCTGAAGGAGGAGCGGAGGCTCGTCCTGATGCCGCGCGAGACACCGCTGTCGGCCATCCATCTGCAGAACATGCTCACGCTCCGCCAGGCGGGCGCGACGATCCTGTTCCTGGCGCCGGGGTTCTACCACGGCGCGGAGACCGTGGACGACCTCGTCGACTTTGTCGTCGGCCGCGCCCTCGACCTCCTCGGCCTCGAGAACGCTCTCGTGAAGCGGTGGGGGGACGAGACGTGAGCTCCACGGGGACCCTGCCGGCGAACGAGGTGCGGGCGATGTTCGACCGGATCGCGCCCGTCTACGACGTGATGAATCGGGTGATGACGGCCGGGCTCGACCTGCGCTGGCGCCGGATCGCCGCGGAGGCCGTCGTCCGTTCCGGCGACCGCGTGCTCGACGCGTGCTGCGGAACGGGCGATCTGGCGGTCGCCTGCGCGAAGCGCCGGGGTGTCGTCACCGGCCTCGACTTCTCGCCGGCGATGCTCGAGCGTGCACGCCGGAAGCTTCCGGCGGCCACCTGGGTGGAAGGCGATCTGCTCACGCTGCCCTTCGAGGCCGAGTCCTTCGAGACGGCGACGGTGGGCTTCGGCGTCCGCAACGTCGCCGATCTGGAGAAGGGCCTCGCGGAGCTCCGCCGCGTCCTCGTCCCGGGCGGGCGCGTCGCCGTGCTCGAGATCACCCAGCCGCGCGGCCTCCTCGCTCCCTTCTACCGGCTCTGGTTCGACCGGATCGTGCCCCTGCTCGGCAAGCTGCTGAAAGGCGGAGCGGCCTACACCTACCTGCCGGCGAGCGTCCGCCGCTTCCCCGGCCCAGACGAGCTCGCCGGCCTGATGCGCACGGTCGGATTCGACGAGATCTCGTACCGCACCTTCGCGGGCGGGATCGTTGCGCTCCACACCGGGACGGCCGTATGAGCGCCCTCGCGACGATTCGCGAGGCGCCCGGGCTCGATCTCTACCTCGAGGAGCTGGAGGAGCGCCTGGAGGCGACCGTCGGCTCGCACGGTGGCATCGTCGCCGCCGCGTCGCGCGACGCGCTGAACGCAGGGGGCAAGCGGCTGCGGCCGCTGCTCGTCTTCTTCTCGTCGCCGGCCGGCCGCGCGCCGTCCGTGGCCGCGGGGGTCGCGGTCGAGCTCGTGCACATGGCGACGCTCGTCCACGACGACCTGATCGACGGTGCCGAGTTCCGCCGTGGCCGCGCATCGGCCTGGTCTGCCTACGGGCCTGCCGCCGCGCGGGCGACCGGCGACTACCTGTTCGCGCGGGCGTTCGACGAGCTGACGGCGACCGGAGACACACACGCGGTCGCGCTGCTCGCGGACGCCGCCCTGTGCCTCGCGCGCGGCGAGGCGATGCAGCGGCGCCAGACACACGACCCGGAGACCACCGTCGAGGCGTACCTCGAGCGCTGCAGCCTGAAGACCGGCAAGCTCTTCGAGGCCGCGTGTCTGCTCGGCGCCGGCCCGGCGTGGCGGCACCTCGGCACGTTCGGGCTCTCGCTCGGGATCGCCTTTCAGATCACGGACGACATCCTCGACTGCGCGGGCGAGACGGTCGAGACCGGCAAGATCGCCGGCGTCGACCTCCGCGAGGGGACGCCGACGTTGCCGCTGATCCTGGCCGCGCGCGAGGATCAGGTCGTCCGGAACGCGCTGGCCGGCGGCCCCGTCGACGGCGCCCTCGTCCGCGTCGCCGCCACCGGCGCGCTCGACGAGGCCCGCGAGATCGCGCTCGACTACGCGCGCCGTGCCCGGGCGAGCCTGAACGGCGAGCTGTACCGCGAGGAGCTGGAGACCCTGACCCATCTGGTCGTCCACCGGGAGTCCTGAGCCGTGATCCGGCTGGGGCGAATCTCATACGTGAACATGGCGCCGGTCTTCTACCGGCTCGACCACCAGGTCGAGGAGGTGACGGGCGTTCCGACCGAGCTGAACGAGCGGCTCGTCGCAGGGGAGATCGACATCGCGCCGATCTCGTCGATCGCCTGGGCGCGGCACGCCGACCGGCTGCGGATCATGCCGCGGCTCTGCGTCTCCTCCGAAGGAGCGGTCGACTCGATCCAGCTCGTCTCACGCGTGCCGATCGAGCAGGTGCGGCGGGTGGCGGTCACGCCGGAGAGCGCGACGTCGGTCGTCCTCACCAGGGTGTTGATCCCGGAGGCCGACCACGTGCCGCTCGGCGAGGAGGCCGACGCCAAGCTGCTGATCGGCGACGCCGCGCTGAAGAGCGCGTTCGAGGACCCGACGCCGCACTACGACCTCGGCCGGCTGTGGCTGGAGCGAACAGGCCTGCCGATGGTCTTCGCCGTCTTCGCCGCTCCCGAGCCGGTCGCGCCGGGGATGGCGGCGCTCGAGGACGCGCTGGTCGACTCCGTGCGCCGGGCCCGGGCCGAGCCGGAGCAGCTCGCGTACGAGTCGAGCGACCGGTACGGCTATCCGGCCGGGTTCCTCGCGCGGTACTTCGAGAAGTTGCGCTACCGCTTCGGCCCGCGCGAGCGAGCGGGACTGTTCACGTTCCTGGAGATGGCCCGCGACGCCGGCGAGCTGGACGAGGTGCCGGAGCTGCGCTTCGTCCACGACGAGGTCCCGGCGTGACGCGAACCGAGCTGGTCGAGTCGCTGATCGACCGCTATCCGTCCGTTCCGGCCGAGGCGGTGCTGAAGGAGGACCTGCTGCGCACGGGCATCGCCTTCGACGAGTCGGCTCTGAGCGACAACCTCGAGGGCGAGGTCAAGCCGAAGTCGTACTTCATCTTCTCGTTCGACCAGAAGCCGCTCGCCGAGCTCGGCGAGGCGGCCACGCGGAGGCCGCCGGAGGAGATCGCGCTCACCGGCGGGCCGTACGGGCTGCGGAGGACGATCGTCTCGGTTCGCGTCAACCCCGCGTCGCCGTATCGCCTGGTCGGCTCGCGGCTGTCGCTCGAGGGCCGGGAGATCGCGGACGTCGAGCTACCGCCCATGCCGTCCTACTACCGGCACACCCTCGCGAACGGCAAGACGGTGATGGAGACGGCGCCGACGATCCAGTGGGGCTATCTGATCTACCTGACCGTGCTCCGACTCTGCCAGTACTTCGGCGCCAAGGAGGAGTGCCGCTTCTGCGACATCAACCACAACTGGCGCCAGCACAAGCGGGCCGGTCGTCCCTACACGGGGATCAAGCCGGTCGAGGACGTGCTCGAGGCGCTCGCGATCATCGACGAGCACGACGACGGTGCGTCGCACGCGTACACGCTGACGGGCGGCTCGGTCACGTCCGAGGTCGACGGTCTGGCCGAGGCCGACTTCTACGGTCGCTACGCACAGGCGATCGAGGAGCGCTTTCCCGGCCGGTGGATCGGCAAGGTGGTCGCGCAGGCGCTGCCCCGCGAGGACGTCCAGCGCTACAAGGACTACGGGATCTCGATCTACCACCCGAACTACGAGGTCTGGGACGCGCGCCTCTTCTCGATCATCTGCCCCGGCAAGGAGCGCTACGTCGGTCGCAGCGAGTGGCACCGGCGGATCCTGGACGCGGCCGAGGTGTTCGGGCCCCGCCACGTGATCCCGAACTTCGTCGCGGGGGTCGAGCTGGCTCGGCCGTTCGGCTTCGCGTCGGTGGACGAGGCGATCGCCAGCACGGTCGAGGGGCTCGACTTCTTCATGTCGCGGGGAATCACGCCGCGCTTCACCACCTGGTGCCCCGAGCCGAGCACGCCGCTCGGCCGCGACAACCCGGAGGGCGCGCCGCTCGAGTATCACGTGCGGCTGCTCGAGGCCTACCGCGAGACGCTCGAGCGCCACGGCCTGAGGCCGCCGCCGGGGTACGGCAAGCCCGGGGCCGGGAACGCGGTGTTCAGCGTCAGCTCGTTCATGGACGTGCTCGCTCCCGAGGCGGTGCCGGTGTGACGCGGGTCGACGTCGACGAGGCGCGGCGCCTCTGGCTGGAGGCGCCCGAGGAGGAGCTGATCGAGCATGCGCAGGCGGTGCGGGCGCGCTGGCATCGGCCCGACCACGCGACGTACATGGTGATGCGGATCGTCAACTACACGAACGTCTGCGTCGCCCAGTGCGACTACTGCGCGTTCTACGTCCTGCCGAACCAGGACGGCGGCTATGTCCTCTCGCGGGAGGACGTCTTCGCGAAGATCGACGAGCTGGTCGAGCTGGGCGGCGACCTGGTCGCCTTCAACGGCGGGTTCAACCCGCGGTTGCCGCTCGACTACTATTGCGACCTGTTCCACGCCGTGCGGGAGCGCTACGGCGAGTCGGTCGAGTTCTACGCGCTCACGGTCGCCGAGTTCGTGTTCCTCGCCGACCGCGCCGGCCTGTCGTACGCGGAGGCGGCGGCGCGCCTGCGCGACGCCGGCGTCCACTGGGTCACCGGCGGCGGCAGCGAGATCCTCACCGAGGACTTCCGCAAGCGGCACGCCAGGTGGAAGTACACGGTCGCGGACTACTTCGAGGCGCAGCGGGCGATCGTCGAGAGCGGGATGCGCACGACCGCGACGATGGTGATCGGCTTCGACGAGACGCTCGACGAGCGGCTCGAGCACCTGCAGCGGACGCGCGACTTCCAGGACGAGCTGCTGGCTGCGGGGCACGAGGGGCTGTTCTCGTTCCTCTGCTGGACCTACAAGCCGTACGGGACGGCGTTCGGCGGCGAGGAGGTCTCGGCGCACGATTACCGGCGCTGGATCGGCCTCAGCCGCATCTTCCTCGACAACGTTCCGCACGTCCGGACGTCGGTCCTGACGCAGAACGAGGAGGCGTTCCGCGCGCTCGACTTCGGCGCCGACGACTTCGACCTCCCGATCGAGGACGAGGTCACGCAGAAAGCCGGCGCGACGATCGACCTCGACCTGGAGCGCCTGCTGGAGATCCCCCGCCGGCTCGGCTATACGGTCGAGTACCGCCGGGCCGAGCGCCCACCGGCGTTCGTTCTGTAGGGACAGACCCGTCGGGTACTCGTAGGGACTGACCCCTTCGGGGTCAGTCCCTACGAAAGTAGACTCGGGCCGCCCCCGTGCCCCTCGCCTCGATCACGCACAGCATCACCTCCTTCGTCGGCGACCACGGCATCTATGCCGTCTTCGGGCTGATGGCCGTCGACGCGGTCTTTCCCGCCGCCAGCGAGCTGGTGATGGTCTACGGCGGCGCGCTCGCGGGCGGCGCCATCCCGGGCAGCCAGGTCGTCCTCTTCGGACACACGATCGACTCGCCGTTCTGGGCTTACGTGGCCGTCTCCGTGGCCGGCACGCTCGGCTACCTGCTCGGGTCGATCATCGGCTGGGGAATCGGTGCGTACGGCGGCAGGCCGCTGATCGAGGGCCGCGGCCGTTGGCTGCACCTGACGCCCGAGAACTTCGCCCGCGCCGAGGAGTGGTTCGACCGCCGCGGCGACGCGGCCGTCTTCCTCGGGCGGGTGACGCCGCTGATCCGCTCGTTCATCTCCATCCCCGCCGGCGTCTTCCGCGCGCCGTTCGGCCGCTACACGCTGCTCACGCTCGCCGGCTCCGCGATCTGGGCCTTCGCCTTCGCAGGCCTGGGCTGGGGTGTCGGAACCGGCTACCGACGGGTACACGAGGATTTCCGTTGGGTGGACTACGCTGTCATCGTCGCGGTCTGCCTCGCCGCGGCCTGGTTCCTCTACCGCCACGTCTTCAGGAGGCGCCCCGGTGCCCATGATTCCGCTCGTTGACGTCAAGGCGCAGTACGCGCCCCTGATCCCCGAGTTGAAGGAGCGCCTCGGCGAGGTGCTCGAGTCCGGACGGTTCATCCTCGGCCCGAACGTGTCGGCGTTCGAGGAAGAGGCCGCCGCCTACCTCGGCGTGCCGGCCACGATCGGAGTAGGGAACGGAACCGACGCGATCGTGCTCGTCCTCCGGGCGATGGGGATCGAGCCCGGCGACGAGGTGATCTGCCCGTCGTTCACGTTCTACGCGACCGCGGAGGCGATCGTCCAGAGTGGCGCGACCCCCGTCTTCGCCGACATCGACGCCGCCACGCTCAACCTCGACCCTGAGGATGTGGCGACTCGGATCACGCCGAGGACGAAGGCGATCATGCCGGTGCACCTGTTCGGGCGGCCCGCGCCGCTGGCCGAGCTGGCCGCGCTCGGCGTCCCGATCGTCGAGGACGCAGCGCAGGCGTTCGGCGCCGCCGGCATCGCCACGACCGGCGTCGCCTCGACGTTCAGCTTCTTTCCGACGAAGAATCTGTTCGCGCTCGGCGACGGCGGCCTCGTCGCCGCCACCGACACCGAGCTGGGCGACCGCGTGCGGATGCTGCGCTTCCACGGCTCGCGGGACAAGAAGGACTTTCACCTGATCGGCTTCAACTCGCGACTCGACGAGGTGCAGGCGGCGGCGCTGCGTGTCTTCCTCCCGCGGCTGGACGGCTGGAACCGCGCACGCCGCGAGGCAGCGGCGCGATACGCAGCGCTCGGCCTCGGCGAGGTCTGCGAGCTGCCGGCCGCCGACGGCGGCCACGTGTACCACATGTACGTCGTCCGCTCGCCCGAGCGCGACCGGATTGCCGAGGCGCTGACCGCCGCCGGGATCTCGTGCGCCTCCTACTACGTGACGCCGCTCCACCTCCAGCCGGCGCTGCGCTTCCTCGGCTGGGAGCCCGGGTCGCTGCCGGAGACCGAGCGGGCCGCGAGCGAGAACCTCGCGCTGCCGATGTGGGCGGGGATCGACGAGCAGACCCAGGAGCGGGTCGTGAGCGTCGTCCGCGACAGCGTCGCAGTGGGGGCGGCTCGCTGAAGCACCTGCCGATCAACCGGCATCGCCTCTGGCAGCTCGTGGTCGACGCGGCGCTGGCGGCGGCCGCGTGGTACCTCGCATTCCGGCTGCGGTTCGACCCGCAGATCCCGCCCTACTACCACACGCTCTTCACCAAGACGATCTGGGTCGTGATCCTGATCCAGGTCGCGACCTTCGTCCTCTTCGGCTTCTACAACCGCTGGTGGCGCTACGTCTCGACCCGCGACATGTGGGGCGCTGCGCGCGGCGTGACCGTCGCCTGCCTGGTCTCGTCGATCGTCGTCTACTTCGCCGACCCCGTCGCGCAGGTGCGCCTCCCGAGGTCGGTGGCGGCGATGGACTGGCTGCTCCTGCTCGCGTTCGTGGCCGGCGCGCGCATGCTCGCGCGGACGGTGATGGAGCGGCCGACCGGCCGCCGCCTGGTCGCGCGCGGCAAGGAGGTGATCGTCGTCGGGGCCGGCGACGCCGCGCAGCTGATCGTCAAGGAGATGCTGAAGAGCCCGGCGCTCGGCTACACCCCGATCGGCCTCGTCGACGACGACCCGCGCAAGAAGAACCTGCGTCTCCACAACGTGCGTGTGCTCGGGACGACCGACGAGCTGCCCCGGATCCTCGGCGAGAACCGGCCGGACGAGGTGCTGATCGCGATCCCGTCCGCGTCCGGCTCGGTGCGCCAGCGGGTGGTCGACATCACCCGCGAGGCGGCCGTCCCCGTGAAGACGCTGCCCGGAATCTACGAGCTGATCTCCGGCGACCTGAACCTCGCCGGACAGATCAGGCCGGTGCAGGTGGAGGACGTCCTCGGCCGGGAGCCGGTCGAGGTCGACCTGGCCGCGGTCTCCTCGTACATCGCCGACGCCACCGTGCTGGTCACCGGCGCCGGCGGCTCGATCGGCTCCGAGCTCTGCCGCCAGATCGCGCGGATCGGGTGCAAGCGCCTGATCCTGGTCGACCAGGGCGAGACGCCGCTGTTCGAGATCGAGCGCGAGCTCGTCTCCGAGCGCGGGTTCGCGCCGAGCGTGCCGGTGCTGGCCGACGCCGGCAACAAGGCGCGCATGCGCCGGATCTTCGAGCGCTACACGCCCTCGGTCGTCTTCCACGCGGCCGCGTACAAGCACGTGCCGCTGATGGAGGCCAACCCGCTCGAGTCGGTGCGCAACAACACGCTGGCGACGAAGGTGATGGCCGAGGTCGCAGTCGAGTTCGGCGTCGACCGCTTCGTGCTCATCTCGACCGACAAGGCGGTGAACCCGAAGACCGTGATGGGCCAGTCGAAGGCGCTCTGCGAGTGGATCGTCGAGGGCTACGGCGCCCGCACGGACGTGCCGACGCGCTTCGTCGCCGTCCGGTTCGGCAACGTGCTCGGCTCCTCCGGCAGCGTGATCCCGATCTTTCGCCGCCAGATCGAGCGGGGCGGGCCGGTCGGCGTCACCCACCCCGATATGACCCGGTTCTTCATGACGATCCCCGAGGCGGTCTCGCTGGTCGTCCAGGCCGGCTCGATCGGCCGGAACGGCCAGGTGTTCGTACTGGACATGGGCGACCCCGTCTCGATCGTCGAGCTGGCGAAGAACATGATCCGGCTGTCCGGCAAGGAGCCCGAGCGCGACATCGCGATCGAGTTCACAGGCGTCCGTCCGGGCGAGAAGCTGCACGAGGAGCTGTGGGGTGATGGGGAGACCGTCGGCCCGACGCCGCACCCGAAGATCCTCGCGGTCACCCGTCCGCCGATCGACGCCGCGTGGCTCGACGACGAGCTCGGCGAGCTGGAGCGCCTCGTCGCCGAGAGCGAGACGCTCGAGCTGGTCTCCACGCTCGCTGCGATGATGAAGGAACCGCGCCGTGCCGGCGCCGCCGTTGTCGAAGACCGAGTCGGCTAGACCGTCCGGCAACGGCCTGGCGCGGCAGCCGACGCGCCTGACGCGCAGGCGACTCCTGATCGTGCTCGGGGTGATCTTCGTGGGCGGCATCGTCGCCGCGGCGCTCGACCTGCGCTTCGTGATCGGTGGCTCACCGCGCCGGGTCGAGCCGAACTCGGTGCTCGTGCTCGACGCGCGCACCATGGAGTCGCTGTCGAACAGGAAGGGCGGCGGCTTCGCGGCGCCGTCGGTCGTCCGCGGTGCCGGCCTCGTGTGGACGGTCGACGGCGACCGCAACCTGGTGATCGCCACCAACCCGGTCTCGAAGGGCGTTTTCCGGAAGGAGGTCGTCGGGACCGACCCGGTCGCCGTCGCCGTCGGCTACGGCGCCGCCTGGGTCGCGAACGCCGGCAACGGGTCGATCACACGCGTGCCGCTGGTCGGCTCGAAGATCGAGACGATCGGCCTGAACGACCAGCCCTCGGCGATCGCGACAGGAGCGGGCTACGTCTGGGTGGTGAGCAGGCGCAGCGGCAAGGTGATCCGGATCGATCCGAAGACGAAGCAGGTCGACAAGAGCATCCGGCTCGCCAACCCGCCGCTGGCGGTCGTCGTCCGGTCGCCGACCCGTGTACGCGTCGCGATCGGCAACTGACACAGATTCGGCACGGCCACCGGCGGACCGGCTCCATACGATGGTCCGATGGAGCTGAACGCCGAGCAGCGGCGGGCTGTCGAGGCCGTCCGCGGACCGGTCTGCATCCTCGCGGGCGCGGGCTCTGGCAAGACGACCACGATCACGCACCGGATCGCCAACCAGGTCGCCTCCGGCGCGTTCTTGCCGTCGCAGATCCTCGCCGTGACGTTCACGGAGAAGGCGGCAGGCGAGATGAAGGCGCGGCTCGAGCGGCTCGGCGTGTCGGGCGTCCGCGCGTCGACCTTTCACTCCGCCGCGCTCTCCCAGCTGCGCTACTTCCGGCCGGAGGCGGTCGGGCGGATCCTGGCGTCGAAGGCGCTCGTCGTCCGTCAGATCGCGAACTCGCTGCCGGCGCCGTACAAGTTCCGGGCCGCGGGCGATCTCGCGACGGAGATCGAGTGGGCCCACAACCGCCGCATCGCGCCGGAGCGCTACCTCGACGCCCTCGGCGAGCACACGCCGCCGATCCCGCCCGACCTGATGCTCCGCGTCTACCGGCGCTACGAGGAGCGGAAGCGAGCCGAGAGGCTGATGGACTTCGAGGACCTGCTCGAGCGCGCGATCGAGACCTTCGACGACGAGCAAGCGGTGGCCGAGCTTCGTGAACGGTACGTCGCCTTCACCGTCGACGAGTACCAGGACGTCAACCTGCTCCAGCAGACGCTGCTCGACCGCTGGCTCGGCCCACGCGACGACCTCTGCGTGGTCGGCGACGACTACCAGTCGATCTACGGCTTCACGGGTGCGACCCCCGAGCATCTGCTCCGCGTGCCGGAGCGGTTCCCGCACGCCGAGGTGATCCGGCTGGAGGAGAACTACCGCTCGACCCCGCAGGTGCTCGGGCTGGCGAACCGCCTGGTGCCGAAGCTGGGCGGGGCGGAGAAGGTGCTGCGGACGACGCGGCCGGACGGCCCGGAGCCGGAGGTGCGGCCGTTTCCGACCGGGGAGGCCGAGGGCGAGTTCCTCGTCGAGACGATTCGGGCCGCCGGCTGCCCGCTCGAGGAGATCGCCGTCCTCTGCCGAACGAACGCCCGCCTGGCAGAGCTCGAGCCGGTGCTGCACGAGGCGGGGATCCCGTACCAGGGCTCGGCGCTGCTCGCGCGCGAGGCTGCCCGGCGCGTGCTGCGCGCCCTCGATCCGTCGGCACCCGCCGCCGAGGGCGTCCGGGCGATCGCCCTCGAGCACGGCTGGCTGCCGAGGCCGGAGCCGGGGCTCGGCGACCGTGAGCTCGCGCGGCAGGCCGATCTCTCGCTGCTCGTGAGGCTCACAGAGGAGATCGGCGGGTCGGGCGCCGAGTTCCGGACGGAGCTCGAGCGGCGGTTCGGCGACGGAGCCTCGTCGCTGCGTGGCGTCCACCTGCTGACGTACCACGGCGCCAAGGGCCTCGAGTTCGAGGTGGTGCTGCTGCCGCGGCTGGAGGAGAAGGAGCTCCCGCACAAGCAGGCGCGTACACCCGCCGGCGTCGCCGAGGAACGCCGTCTCCTCTACGTCGGGCTGACGCGGGCGAAACGCGTGCTGGCCGTGACCTGGGTGAAGAAGCCGAGCCGATTCCTGACGGAGCTGACGGGCGGTGCACGGCCGGCGGAGGAGCAACCGGAGGGGTTCGAGGCGCTGAAGGCCTGGCGCCTCACCCGGGCGCGGGCGGAGGAGGTGCCCGCCTACGTGATCTTCCACAACACGACGCTGGCGGAGATCGCCGGCCGGCGCCCGAGGAGCCTGGCGGAGCTGGCCGCCGTACCGGGCGTCGGGCCGGCGAAGCTCGAGCGCTACGGCGAGGAAGTGCTAGTCGCCCTCGCCCAGCAGCAGGTCGAGCAAAACGTTCGGGTCGCGCCGTAGCCGCTCTCGGTGCGGCGGGAGCGAGTCGAGGTGGAGGTCAGTCGCGTGCTCGATCCGCATCAGCCGGCCGTCCCGGATCAGCCCTTCGTCCACGGCACCGAGCCTCCCGCCGAACGTCGTGTAGACGGGTGTTCCCAGCGCGACCGCCTCTCGGTTCATCGTTCCGCCGGCGGAGACGACCACGGCGGCGGCCGCGATCAGGCTCTGCGCGTCGACCGCGCGCTCGGGAACGGCGAGCGAGGGCAAACGGAGTGCGACGATCGCCTCGCGCTGCTCGGCCGTTCGCGGCAGCACGACGACATGGGTGCCGTCGTCCCGTCCGAGCAGCTCGAGCACGGTCCGGAACAGCGGATTGCCGTGCCGGTGGTAGAGCGACACCTCCGGCGGTGTGCGCACGACCACGAGCCGCTTCCCTGAAGGGATCTCGACCGGTTCGGGCTCGAAGTCGGCCAGGTAGTACTCCTCCTTCAAACCGGGGTAGCGGCGCAGCTTCGGCGGTCGGGCGCCGTACCGGGCGAGCCGCTCTTGCGGAATCGCCTCCGGGACGACCACACGCGTCGCCGCGCGGCAGCCGAGCTGGTGCTGGAGCCAGGCGAACTCGTAGTCGAACGTGGTCGCGCTCGGGATCCCGAGCGAGCGGGCGGTCAGCGTCAGGTCGTGCGAGCCGTGAGCGAGCGCGAGGTCGAAGCGGCGCGGTTTCGCCCAGCGTCGCAGCGCCGGCACGCGCGAGAGCTCGGCCCGCGCCTTCCCGAGCGTCGAGGCGCCGCCGTGGTGGCCGACGACCGTTGCCTCGATCCCGTGCAACTCGAGCAGCTGCATCGTCTGGGCGTACTCGCGGGCCGTGACCTCGACCTCGTGCCCGCGTTCGCGCAACAACGCGATCAGCGGCCGGAAGACGAGCACGTGCGGCGAGTTGGTCAGATCGACCCAGATACGCATGGATCGAATCAGGCCACGTCGAGCGTCAGCTGATCTCTGTCGGCGACGATCTGGAACGGGTCATCGGAGTCGGGTCGGGACGGCCACTTCGAGCGGATCTTGATCCATTCGGCCTTCAGGGCATCAGCACAGACGTAGTAGCGACCTCTCGTGTCTCCGATTGGCTCGAGCAGGCCCGCGTCTACGAGTGCGCGCAGGTCACGGCTTGCGGTCAGCTCAGCGACCGGCTCTCCCCACGTCGTCTCGACGCTGCGTAGATAGGTCGCGCGCCGAATGCGGATCCCGTAAGCGGCCTCCGCGATCGGGCCGATCGCCCGCTCTGGTAGGCCTCGATCAGCCGCCAGCCGGCTCGCGACTGCCCACATCTCCTCGAATGCCTGGATCCGGCGCAGTACCGTCTTCGCCTGGCGGTAGTGCGCGGTCAAGCAGAATCGAATCCACGCCGTAGCGTCGTTCTCCGGATGCCAGCTTCCCTGGCCGACCTCTGCGAGGACGTCGTAGTAGGTCTGTGTGTTGCTCCCGAGATACTCCTCGATGCTCGAGAAGACCGGCGCGACGATACGTTCGCGAGCGAGGAGCAAAGTCTGTAGGCAGCGAGCCATACGACCGTTGCCATCGCTGAATGGGTGGATCATCACCAGGTTGAGATGGGCCATCGCCGCCCTGACGAGGATCGGCGTTCGGGCCGAGCCCTCGATCTCGACGAGCATCGCCTCGACGAGCGATGGAATCAAGTCGTGGTCGGGGCCTTCGTAGACGACTTCACCGGTCCCCGTCCGTCGGACGTGAATTGCGGCGGGCCGCCAGCGACCGGGATTCTGCGAGAGCTCGTGCTTCAGCATCATGAAGTGCAGAGCGCTGAGCAGGCTCTCGTTTACCTCCACGTCGGTCGCTTGCGTCGCCTGAAGCACGTAGGTCATCGCCTCTTGGTAACCCTCGACAGCAAGCTGGGTTTCGGCGTCGGCCTCCAGCGGTTCATCCCCGTCATGGACGGCGAGTACGTCATCCAGCGTGGCGTTGTAGCCCTCGATGCTGTTCGAGGCCTGAACAGCGCGCGCCTCGGACATGCGGCGCAGTCCACCGGACCATTTCCTGGGCTCGCTCACTCTGTGACGCATCTCCTCGCGAAGTCCCGCGATGAGCTCTAGAACGGCGAGCTGATCGTCGGTGAGGGCCGGCGTCGTGAAGACGGCTGACCTGATGATAGAAAGATAGTATCAACACGTCGCCATCACTCTGCCAGCTCGAGCTCCTACCGGGACAGAGGATGGACGGCCGCTCGGAGTGGACCCGATCGCGTCGTGGCAGTATAAGCTTTTGTTATGGACACGCGCCAGCTCGCCGCCTTCTGCGAGGTCGTCGAGCGGCGGAGCTTCTCCGAGGCAGCCTCCCGGCTCGGGGTCACACAGCCGGCCGTCTCGCAACAGGTGCGCGCGCTGGAGCAGCGGCTCGGCCAGCAGTTGCTCGACCGCTCCGGCCGCCGGGTCGAGCCGACGGAGGCCGGGCTACGGCTGTACAGCGGCGCGCAGCGGATGCTCGCGCTCGAGGAGCAGCTGCTCGACGAGCTCGCCGAGCCCGACGCGCCCATACGAGGGACGCTCGAGCTCGGCGCCTCCACCGGCCCGGCCGCGATCGTCCTGCCGCTCCTGCTCTGCGAGTTTCAGCGCGAGAACACCGAGCTCCGGGTCGAGCTGTCGGTGTTCGACACCCAGTCGGTGGTCGAGCTGGTCGCCGACCGGCGGCTGGAGCTCGGGATCGTCGGGGCCGCGCGACGCCACCGCTCCGTCGCCTTCGAGCCGTTCTTCCGCGACGAGGTGATCCTCGCCTGCCCGCCCGGGCATCCGTTCGCCGGGCGCACGGTGGGCCTCGACGACCTCGCCGACGGCCCGTTGATCCTGATGCAGCGCGGCGCCGGTGTCCGGCAGATGGTCGAGGACGAGCTGCGCAAGGGCGGGAAACGGCTGCGAGAGCTGGAGGTCCCGCTCGAGCTCGGGCTCCAGGAGTCGGTGCGCAGTGCCGTGCAGGGCGGCTTCGGCGTCGGGTTCATCTCCCGCCAGGCGGTCGCGACCGAGCTGGCCGCCGGAACACTTGCCGAGGCGCGCGTCCGCGGGCTCGACCTCGCGCGTGACATCTACATCGCCCGCGCCGCGGGGCGGGCGGGCTCGAGCGCTGCGCAGGCGTTCGTCGCCTTCGCGCGGGAGCGACTGAACGCGTGATCGTCCGCTGGGGCCTCGAAGAGCTCCCGGCCGTCCTCGAGGATGTCGGTTCGGAACGGCCCCTGCTGGTCGCCGGGCCGCGCTGGGACGTGCTCGAGATCCCCGCGGCCGCGCGCTGGACCGAGATCCCCTCGGACCGCATCACGGTTCCACCGGAGGTGGACGGGATCCTCGCGGTCGGCGGCGGCAGCGCGATCGACACCGCCAAGGCGGCTTCGGCGGCGTCCTCGCTTCCGCTCGTCTCGGTGCCGACCACGTACTCGGGGGCGGAATGGACGGTCTTCTTCGGCGTGCGGACGTCCGACCGGCGCCAGGTCGGCGGCGGCGCCGGCGCTCGTCCCGCCGGGATCGTCTACGACGCGGAGCTGACGCTCGACCTGCCGCGTGCCGACAGCGGCGGCACTGCCATGAATGCGCTCGCGCACTGCGTCGAGGCGCTGTACGCGGGCGAGCTCGAGGTCGCCCGGCGCGGCGGCGCCGGGATCGACCGCTGGCTGCCGCGCGTGCTGGAGGACGGCAGCGATCTCGAGGCCCGCACCGGCCTGCTCGAGGCGGCGGGCGACGCCGGCCGGGCGCTCGCCGAGCGCGGGCTCTTCCTCGCGCACGCGATGGCGCAGGCGGTCGGCGGCGCCTACGGCTTGCCGCACGGCGCGATGAACGCGATCTGCCTGCCGCCCGCGATGCGCTTCAACGCGCCCGTCGTTCCTGACGCGATGACGGCCGTGCCGGTCGAGCGGGTCGAGGAGCTCGCCCGGCTGGCGGGGTTCCGCCGACTGCGCGACTTCGGCGTGCCGGAGGTCGACCTCGACGACCTCGGTGCGCGGGCGGCGGCGCGACCGGGCGCGCAGGCGAATCCGAGGCCGGTGAGCGCGGCCGAGGCCGCCGAGCTCTACCGCTCGGTCTGGTGACTAGCGGCCGGCTCGCCGGCGCACGGCGATGACGACCGGATCGGTGATCCGGCTGACGAGCCGCACCAGCCACTCGACATAGGGACGACCCGGCATCGTCACGACCAGCGCCGCTCCCAGCCCGACGAGGACGCTGGTGAGCACGTCGATCGGATAGTGGACGCCGACGAAGATCCGGTCGAGCCCGACGCCGACCGCAACGGCGAGCAGCACGATCCCGAGGCGCCGGTGGAAGACCAGCACGGCGAAGGCGACGGCGAACGCGACGCTCGCGTGGTCGCTCGGGAACGAGTTGTCGGCGCCGTGGTGCACGAGCAGCACCGTCTGCTTCGGATGGTCGGCGAACGGGCGCGCGTGGTACCAGAGGTGCCCGAGGACCGCGTTGACGAGCAACGCGACGACCGCCGAGATGCCGGCCGAGGCCGCGGCCAGCTTCGAGCGCAGCGAGCCGCCGGGGCGGGCGAAGAACCAGGTCGCCGCGGCAACCGCGACGAGCGCGAAGAGCGCCGAGGCGTTGAAGGCCACTGCGGCGTCTTGACCTGAATCGTCCCCGCGGAGGAGGCCGTTCAGCGAGTGGAAGACCGACCAGTCGATCGGGACACGGTAGCTGCCTCGTCGCACCGTCGCCCCCGGGAGCGATAGGGTTCGGCGGCTCGCCGCGCGTGTCCGAATCCACTCTCACTTCGTCCGCTTCCGGGCCTCGCGACGAGCCGATGTCGTCGCGGCGCGTCTACCTCGCGGCCGCGATCATCTTCGCGGTCTCGGTCGTGCTCGCAGCACTGGGTGTCGGCGAGAAGGCCGGCCGTCTCTCCGACTGGCAGGCGCTCGCCCTCGGCGTCGTGCAGGGCGCGACCGAGCTCCTGCCGATCTCGTCGTCGGGGCACCTGATCCTGCTGCCGTGGATGGCGAACTGGACCTACCTGGCGGATCACGAAGCGTTCAACAAGACGTTCGACGTCGCCCTCCACCTGGGGACGCTGATCGCGGTCGTCGCCTACTTCTGGTGGGACATCGGCCGCTACATCGTCGCGTGGGTGACGTCATTGCGGCGACGGAGTATCGAGACCGCCGATGAGCGCATCGCCTGGGCCGTCGCCGCGGCGACGATCCCGGCTGCGCTCGCCGGAGCTCTCGGCGAGAGCTTCATCGAGAAGAAGCTCGGCCAGCCCTGGCAGATCGCGATCATGCTCGCCGTCTTCGGCGTCCTGCTCTGGGTCGTCGACCGCCAGCCGGAGGAGCGGCATCTGGACGACGTCGGCGTCAGGAACGGCTTCCTGATCGGGTGTGCGCAGGTGCTCGCGCTGATGCCGGGCGTGTCCCGGTCCGGGATCACGATCACCGCCGGTCGCCTGTGGAAGCTCGATCGCGACGCGGCCGCACGGATGTCGTTCCTCCTGCTCGTCCCGGTCGTGCTCGGCGCGGTGCTCTACAAGGGATTGAAGGACGTCGTACTCAACCCGCTGCCGGCGGGATCGGCCGGGCCGTTCCTGGTCGGCACCCTGGCGGCGCTCGCGGTCGGGCTGGCAGCGATCCAGGTACTGCTCGACTACGTCCGCCGCCACGACTACACGATCTTCGCCGTCTACCGCGTCTGCCTCGCCGTGATCATCGTCCTCCTGATCGCGACGGACGTCCTGCCTGCGACGTTCTGAGTATTCGCGCAACTAATTCTTCGCATTAGGTCTGATATCGTCTGCTCGTGGGCGAGCGGCTCTCTTTCGACGTGCTTGTGATCGGCAGTGGAGCCTCCGGGCTCGCCGCTGCGGTCACCGCCGAGCGCGCCGGCGCCCGGGTCGCGGTCGCGACGAAGGGCTCGCTCCAGTCGTGCAACTCGGCGAAGGCGCAGGGCGGGATCCAGGCGTCGTTTGGCGAGGACGACTCGCCCGAGCTCCATGCCGAGGACATCTGGAAGTCGAGCCACGAGACGGCCGACATGCGGCTGGTCGAGGTGCTGACCGGCGACGCCCAGTCGGCGATCCACTGGCTGGAGGAGCTCGGCGTCCAGTTCACGCGAGAAACCACGCCCCCCACACGGGTTGCTTTCGTGGGGGGCGGAACGGCGAACCGGCGAAGCCGGCAGACGAACGGCGGTTACCGGATCGCGAAATGCGGCGGCGCGTCGCGCAAGCGCCTGCTCCAGGTCGGCGACCGCACCGGTCATGCGATCACCACCGGGCTGCGCGAGGCCTGGGAGTCGAGCGGGGCGACGACGCTGGCGAAAAGCCCGCTCTCCGATCTAGAGCCGACAAGCAGTGGCTGGAGCGCCCGCGTGGGCGAGCACGAGGTCGACGCGGGTGCCGTCGTGCTGGCGGCGGGTGGCCGCTGTTACAAGGAGGCCGAAGAGCGCGGCGAGCTCTCCACCAACCATCCCGGCGCCACCGGCGAGGTGACCCGGACCGCGCTCGGGCTCGGCGCCGAGGCGCGCGACCTCGATGCGCTGCAGTACCACCCGAACGGCGGCGCCTGGCCGGCGAACATGCAGGGCTACTCGATTCCCGAGACCACGCGCGCCTATGGTGCGGTGCTCCTGAACAGGGAGGGCGAGGAGTTCACCGATTCGCTCGGGCCCCGCGACGCGGTCTCGCAGGCGATCTTCGAGGAGGTCGAGAAGGGCAACGGCGTCGAGACGCCCGACGGGCGTCCCGCGGTGCTGCTCGACACGACCCGGATTGCAGAGGCCGACGCGGAGGTCTCGCTGCCGTACATGCTGCGGCGCTACCGGGCGGCCGCAATCGACCCCTTGCGCGAGCCGATCCTCACCTACCCTGTGCTCCACTACCAGAACGGCGGCCTGGTGATCGACACCGAGGGCGAGACGACGCTCGAGGGGTTGTTCGCGTGCGGCGAGATCGCCGGCGGGACGCACGGCCGCAACCGGATGATGGGAAATTCGCTGCTCGAGTGTTGTGTCTTCGGGCGCAGGGCGGGCAAGGCAGCGGCGGAAAGGGCGAAATGAGCACGACGATCGAAGTGGATCTGTACGGCGCGGTCGAGGATGCGGCTGCGCACCTGTACGTCTGGGCCTTGAAGGACATCCCGCAGGACCTGCGTGACGCGCTCGCGGACGCGGCCGCCAGGGAGACCTCCGTGGCGGGGCAGCGCGTGCTCTCGACAATCCTCAAGAACGTCCAGGTCGCCGACGACGAGAAGAACCTCGTCTGCCAGGACACCGGTATCGCCGTCTACACCTGTCGCGTCGGCGAGGGGTTCCCGCTCCACCCGGCGCGGATCTACCAGGCGCTGAAGGCGGGCACCGAGCGCGCCACGATCGAGCATCCGCTGCGCTCGAACGCCGTGCACACGATCACCCGCGAGAACACCGGTCCCAACACCGGCTACCGGCTGCCGATCGTCCACTGGGAGTTCATCTCCGGTTGGGACGGTCTCGACGTCAAGTGCGTCCCCAAGGGCTCGGGCTCCGAGAACATGAGCTTCCTGAAGATGTGCGTGCCAGCGGACGGAGTCCGCGGGATAAAGGCTTTTGTCCTGGAGTCGATCGTCGGCGCAGGCGGCAAGCCCTGCCCGCCGGGGATCGTCGGCGTCGGCATCGGCGGCTCGGCCGACTACGCCATGTACCTCGCCAAGGAAGCGATCACGCGCCCGATCGGGACGCGCAACCAGGATCCTGTCGTCGCCCAGCTCGAGGAGGAGCTCTTCGGGCTCCTGAACGAGACCGGCATCGGCCCGATGGGGCTCGGCGGCGACGTCACCGTCCTCAACTGCCACATCGAGCACGCCGACACGCACATGACCCTCAACCCGGTCGCGGTCAACTACCAGTGCTGGGCCGCCCGCCGCGCGACCGCGCACCTGGCCGCCGACGGAACCGTCGAGTACGACCGGGAGGCCTAGCCGATGTCCGGCCCCCTGTGGACGAACTGTTACTCAAACGTTTCAACCCCAGTCTCAGAGACTGGGTTGGAAACGTCACGAGGAAAGACACGGCTCTGATGGCCACGCACGAGGTGACCTTTCCCATCCGCGACGAGGCGGAGATCCTGAAGCTCCGTGCCGGCGACGAGGTAGTCGTCCAGGGGCACATCATCGGCATCCGCGACCGGACCCAGATCCGCATCTTCGACCAGGGCGTGGAGCCGCCGATGGACCTGACCGGCGCGTTTCTCCTCCATACCGCGCCGAACGTGCGCAAGGTCGGCCCGGGGCGCTACGAGAAGCTCTGCATCGGCACGACCACCTCCGCGCGGATGGTCCGCTTCACCGAGCCGCTCGGCGAGCAGTACGGCGTGCGGGCGATCTGCGGCAAGGGCGGCTTCCCGGACGAGGCGATCGAGCCGATGCGCAAGCACGGGATGGTCTACTTCGCGATCGTCGGCGGCGCCGCCGCGCTCGAGACGACCCAGATCGAGGAGATCGAGGAGGTCGCCTGGGAGGAGCTGATGCCCGAGTGCCTGTGGAAGTTCCGGGTGAAGGACTTCGGGCCGCTGACGGTCGGCATCGACGCCCACGGCAACTCGCTCTACCACGACGTCCAGGCCGCCGCCCAGGAGAAGCTGAAGGAGCTCTATGCCCGACTTTGACCTCGGCGTCGAACGCGACGGCGGCCTGACCCACGTCCTCGACAAGGGCCTCGGCCCGCGGGCGTGGGAGGACGTGCTCGAAACCGCGGGCCAGTACATCGACATCGTCAAGCTCGGCTGGGGCACCGCCTGGGTGACCGGCAACCTCGAGCGGAAGCTCGAGGTGCTGCGCGACAAGCCGGTCGTCATCGGCGGCACCTTCTTCGAGGTCGTCTACGCGCGCGACAAGCTCGACGAGTACAAGCGCTGGCTGCGCAAGCGCGGGATCACGCACGTCGAGATCTCCGACGGCACCGTCGAGATCCCGCGCGAGCGCAAGCTCGAGCTGATCGCCGACTTCTCCCGCGACTTCACCGTCCTCTCCGAGGTCGGCTCCAAGGACTCCGAGGTCGTCTTCGCCCCGTACGAGTGGGTGCAGTGGATCCAGGAGGAGCTGGCCGCCGGCGCCTGGAAGGTGATCACCGAGTCGCGCGAGGGCGGCACGGCCGGCATCTTCCGCCCGAGCGGCGAGATGCGCACCGGCCTCGTCGACGAGATCGCGCACTCGATCGACGTCCACGACCTGATCTGGGAGGCGCCCACCAAGTCGAGCCAGGCCTGGTTCGTCAAGCACTTCGGCCCCGAGGTCAACCTCGGCAACATCCCGCCCGACGAGGTGATCCCGCTCGAGACGCTCCGCCTCGGCCTCCGAGGCGACACGCTGAGGGAGGTTCTGCTTGGCGACGCCGAGCCTGCTCCTTCCTGAGGAGACCATCTCGGCCGAGAACCTGCTCGTCTGGGGTCACGAGCAGTTCGGAGACCGGTTCTGCCTGACCTGCTCGTGGCAGAAGCAGTCGTCGGTGCTCGTCCACATGGTCTCGGAGCTCGGGTTGCCGATCGACGTCGTCGAGCTCGACACGCAGCTCTTCTTCCGCGAGAGCTACGAGACGCGCGAGCGGCTGGTCGAGCGCTACGGCCTGAACCTCGTCCGGCCGGAGGTGATCACCGTCGCCGAGCAGCACCGCCGCGAAGGCCCCAACCTCTGGGAGCGCGACCCGGACCGCTGCTGCGAGATCCGCAAGGTCGAGCCGCTCGTGCGCGCGCTCGAGCCCTACGACGCCTGGGCGTCGGGCATCCGCCGCGACCAGTCCCCGAGCCGCGCCGGCACGCAGAAGGTCGAGTGGTCGGAGCGTTACGGCGTCTGGAAGTTCCACCCGCTCGCGGACTGGGACGAGAAGCGCGTCTGGGCGTACATCCACGTCAACGAGATTCCCTACAACCCGCTGCACGAGACCGGGTACCGCTCGATCGGCTGCATCCCGTGCACCCGCCCGACGAGCCCGGAGGAAGAGGAGCGCGCAGGCCGCTGGGCCGGCTCCGACAAGCTCGAGTGCGGTATTCACGTACCTATGAAAGGAACGGAATGACCGAGAACATCCACGCCCACGAGCACCCCGAGTCCGACCGGGTGCGTGAGGGCGGCTTCACCCTCTGGTTCACTGGGCTGTCCGGGTCGGGCAAGTCGACGATCGCGCACGTGATCGGCCCGGAGCTCGATCGCCGCGGCCTGATCGTCGAGTACCTCGACGGCGACTCTGTGCGCCAGCACCTTTCGAAGGGCCTCGGCTTCTCGAAGGAGGACCGCGACACCAACATCGAGCGGATCGGCTGGGTCGCCTCCCGCCTCACCCGTCAGGGCGGCGCCGTGATCGCCGCTGCGATCTCCCCGTACCGCGAGACGCGCGCCACGGCACGCGGGCTGGTCGAAGAGTTCGGCCGCTTCGTCGAGGTCTACGTCGCCACGTCGCTCGACGAGTGCGCCCGCCGCGACGTCAACGGCCTCTACGCGAAGGCTTTCGCCGGCGAGATCAAGGGCTTCACCGGCGTCGACGACCCGTACGAGGCGCCCGAGAGCCCGGAGATCGTCGTCGAGACCGAGGGCAGGACGCCCGAGGAGTCGGCCGAGGTCGTGATCGCGAAGCTCGAGGAGCTCGGCCTGATCCCGGCGCAGGTGACGGCGTGAGCGCCGTGACCGCGACGTCGGAACGGCTGATCAAGCCGCACGGCGGCGAGCTCGTCGACCGCACCGGGCCGACGCCCGACGACCTCGCCTCGCTGACGACGATCGAGCTGACCTCGCGCGAGCTGTCCGACCTCGACATGCTCGCCTCGGGTGCGCTGTCGCCGCTCGAGGGCTTCATGGGCCGAGACGACTACGAGTCGGTGCTGGAGGGCATGCGGCTCGCCAACGGCCTCCCGTGGTCGCTGCCGGTCTGCCTGGCCGTCGACGGGCCTCCCCGGGGCGACCGCGTCGTTCTCGCCGACGAGGCGGGCAAGCCCGTGGCGGTCCTCGAAGTCGAGGACGTCTACGACTACGACAGGGAGCGCGAGGCCGAGCTGGCCTATCGCACGACCGACACGGCGCACCCCGGCGTCGAGCGGCTGTTCGGGCAGAAGCCGCAGTACCTCGCGGGCAGGGTCACGGTCTTCCAGCGGCAGGTGCCGCAGTTCCCCGAGCTGGCGAAGGACCCGGCCGAGACGCGGGCGATCTTCGCCGAGCGCGGCTGGAAGCGGGTCGTCGGCTTCCAGACCCGCAACCCGATCCATCGCGCGCACGAGTATCTGACGAAGGTCGCGCTCGAGACCGTCGACGGCCTGCTCATCCACCCGCTGGTCGGCGACACGAAGTCGGATGACGTGCCGGCCGCCACCCGGGTCGAGTGCTACGGCGTGCTCGTCAGGAACTACTACCCCGCCGACCGCGTGCTCGTCTCCGCCTTCCCCGCGGCGATGCGGTACGCCGGACCGCGTGAGGCGATCTGGCACGCGATCTGCCGCAAGAACTACGGCTGCTCGCACTTCATCGTCGGCCGCGACCACGCGGGCGTCGGCAGCTACTACGGCACCTACGACGCGCAGCTGATCTTCGACGAGTTCGAGCCGCACGAGCTCGACGTCGAGCCGATGTTCTTCGAGCATTCCTTCTGGTGCAGGACGTGCGGGTCGATGGCGAGCGCCAAGACGTGCCCGCATCCGTCCGACGACCACGTCTTCCTGTCCGGGACGAAGGTGCGCGAGATGCTTGCCACCGGCCAGAAGCCGCCCGTCGAGTTCAGCCGCCCCGAGGTGGCGGACGTGCTCATCGACTACTACGGTAGCGTCGCCGGTGGCTAGAAGGATCGCTTGGCCGCCCTCGTCCTTCTAGGTCACGCTTCTCGCCAGAGGCGAGAAGCGTGACCTGGCAGTTCGTCCTCACCGGCCTGCTGATCGGTGCGCTGGTCGGAATGACCGGTATGGGCGGCGGCTCCCTGATGACGCCGATCCTGGTGATCGTCTTCGGGTTCACGCCGACGCTGGCGGTGGGGACGGACATCCTCCACGGCGCGATCTTCAAGACGGTCGGGGCGATCCGGCACCGGCGGCTGGGCACGGTGCACCACCAGCTCTCCGGCTGGATGCTCCTCGGCAGTGCGCCGTTCTCGCTGCTCGGCGTCGCGGTCGGGACGCGGCTCACGCACGCCTACGGCGACCGCGCCACCGAGGTGATGGGATACATCCTCGGCAGCGCGCTCCTGCTCGGCGCGGCGGGGCTCGTGCTCAAGAGCTTCGTGAAGGGCAAGGTGGACGTCGTCGATCCGTTCCAGATGGTGTGGCGTGACCGCTTCGCCGCGGTTGCGATCGGCATCGTCGGCGGGTTCATCGTCGGGCTGACCTCGGTCGGGAGCGGCGTGTTCTTCGGCCTGACCATGCTGTTCGTGTTCTCGCTCAGCGCCCACAAGGTGGTCGGCACCGACATCCTCCACGCGGCTGCGCTCCTCTACGTCGCCGGCCTCGGCCACTTCATCGCCGGGAACGTCGACATGCACGCCGTCGGCTGGCTGCTGATCGGCTCGGTCCCCGGTGTCCTGATCGGCAGCCACTACTCCGTCCGCATCCCGGAGGCGTGGCTGCGGCTCGCGCTTGCCGACGTGCTGGCGATCAGCGGGCTGAAGCTCGTGCAGATCCCGAACGTCTACCTGGCGGTCGCGATCGGCGTCTCCGTCGCCGTCGGCGCCGCACTCGTCGTCCGCACGCGGCGGCGTCTGCGCGCCCAGGGAAAGAAGCTGCTCGTCCCTGCCGGGGAAATCTCCGCGCCGTAGAGTTCCGGGGCCGTGCCCCGGTTCCTCTCGACCTTGCTCGTCGTCGCGTTGCTGGGCGGGACGGCGGCCGCGTTCGCGGTCACGCAGGGCCTGAAGACACGGCCGAGCCCGATCACGGCGCCGCGGATCCAGAAGGTCTTCTCGCCCGAGTGCGACTGCCCGACGCGCGTCGCCGTGATCCAGTTCAGGTTGCGCAAGCCGGACCGCGTGCGGCTCCAGATCGTCGACGGCGGCGGAAACGTCGTCCGGACGCTGGTGCCCGGCAGGCGGCTGCGCCGCGGGACGGTCACCTACACCTGGAACGGCCGCGACGACCGGGGCCGTTTCGTCGCGGAGGGCGTCTACAAGCCGCGCGTCCACCTGACCGACCAGCACCGGACGATCGACCTGCCGAACGAGATGCGGGTCGACACGACAGCGCCGGCCGTGACGGTGCGCTCGGTCGCACCGCGGGAGATCTCGCCTGACGGCGACGGCCGCCGCGACAGCGTCGTCGTCCGCTACTCGCTCTCGGAGCGCGCCCACGCACTGCTCTTCGTCGGGTCCCGGCGGGTGGTCTTCACCCGCAGCCAGCTTCCGGCCGGGACCGTGGAGTGGAACGGCAAGATCGACGGGAAGCCCGTCCGTCCGGGGAGCTACGTGCTCCGGCTCGGCGCCCAGGATCCGGCCGGCAACGTCTCGACGCCGAAGCGCGCCGGCGAGGTTCGCGTGCGCTATGTCGAGCTCGCGCGCCACGTGATCCAGGCAAAGGCCGGCACCCGGTTTGGTGTGCGTGTGTCTGCCGATCGACGGGTGCACTGGCGACTCGGCGTCCGGAGCGGGACTGCAGCTCCCGGGTTGCTGGTCCTCCGGGCCCCGGCGAGGCCGGGGCGGTACACACTCGGAGTGACCGTCCCCGGCTACGCCGACGGCGCGGATCTGATCGTGAGCCGACGGTGACGTCGGGCCTCGCCCACGCGGGCGGCCCGGTCGCGGCCGCCGGGCTCGCGCTCGTGATCGTCGCGCCCCGCCGTGACCTGCGGATCGCCGGGCTCGCAGCCTGGCTGCTCGGCTGCGCCTTCCTGGCCGCCTACCTCGCCCCGGGCGGGCACACGAAGGTCTACGCGGCGGCCGCGGTGGTCGGCGCCGCCGGAGCGGTCGCGATCGCGGCCCTCTACCGCCGCTGGCCGTGGCTGATCGCGGTCTCGGCTCTGGCCTGTGTGCCGGCGCGCATACCGGTGCACGTCGGCTCGACCGACGCCAACCTGCTCGTCCCGCTCTACGCGGTGATCGCCGGCGCTGCGGTGCTGCTCGGCTGGGAGCTGGTCCGCGGCGACACCCGGACGCGGGAGCTCGGGCCGATCGCCTGGCCGCTCGCGCTGCTCGTCGCCTGGACGGGGCTCAGCCTGCTGTGGACGAAAGACCTTCACGAGGGTGCGGTCGCGCTGCTCTTCTTCTGGCTGCCCTTCGGCCTGCTCGCCGTGTCGATCGCCCGCCTCGCCTGGAACCGGCGCTGGCTGTCGTTCATCTACGTCCAGCTGGTGGGAATGGCGCTCGCGTTCGCGTGGATCGGCGTCTACCAGTACGCCACCCGCGACGTCTTCTGGAACCCGAAAGTGATCGTCGGGAACGCCTACGCGCCGTTCTACCGGGTGAATTCGGTCTTCTACGACCCGTCGGTCTACGGACGCTTCCTCGTGGTCGCGATGCTCGCCGCGCTCGTGCTCGCCCTGTACGACCGCGACCGCCGGGCCGCATACGCGTCGGCGGCCGCCGTCGTGCTGATCTGGCCGGGGCTGCTCTTCTCCTTCTCGCAGTCGAGCTTCGCGGCGTTGATGGTCGGGGCTTCGGTCGTCGCGGCCTTTCGCTGGCGCTGGCGCGCGGCCCTGGCCCTCGGCGCCGCCGCGGCCGTGATCGCGGCGGTCGCGCTGGGGACGCCGCACATCCGTCACTCGTTGCTCCGCGAGTCCGGCTCGGGCCTCAACCAGGCGTCGAGCGGCCGGGCGAAGCTGGTCACGCAGGGGATCCGGATCGCGCTGCACAACCCGGTCGAGGGCGTCGGCGTCGGGGGGTTCAAGCGCGCATACGCCGATCGCGTCGGCCTGAAGGGGAAGGAGCCGAAGAAGGCCGCGTCGCACAACACCGTCGTGACAGTCGCGGCCGAGACCGGCATCCCCGGGCTGCTGCTGCTCGGCTGGCTCGTCTTCGTCGCCCTGTTCGTCACCCTGCGCCGGTCCGGCTCGGCCTTCAAGGGCCGGGCATGCCTGGCGATCGCCGCGTCGCTGGCGGCGATCGGGCTGCACAGCCTGTTCTACAACGCCCTGTTCGAGGACCCGACCTTCTGGGGGCTGCTGGCGCTGGCGGCACTGTGCGCGAACCTGCCGCTCCGTCGGCCGCCCCCGATCGCCGCGGCAGCGGCAGAGGAGCCGTCCGAGCCGAAGGCGAAGGTGACCGCTGCATGATCGAGTCCTGGCAGCGGGTGCTTGTCCTCGCCCCGCATACGGACGACGGCGAGTTCGGCTGCGGCGGGACGATGGCGCGGCTGGTGGAGACCGGCGCCGACGTGCGATACGTTGCCTTCTCGATCGCGACCAAGTCGCTCCCGGAAGGCTTCCCGCCCGACACGCTCGCCCGGGAGGTGCGCGAGGCGACGGCCGAGCTGGGCATTCCGGAGGCCAACCTGACCGTGCACGACTTCGACGTGCGCACGTTCCCGGACCACCGGCAGGACATCCTCGAGCTGCTGATCGCGCTCTGGGAGGAGTGGCGGCCGGACGCCGTCTTCCAGCCGAGCCTGCACGACATCCACCAGGACCACCAGGTCGTCGCTGCGGAAGGCCTGCGCGCCTTCAAGCGGACGACGATCCTCGGCTACGAGATTCCCTGGAACAACTTCGACTTCGCCTACCAGTGGTACTCGGCGCTCGAGCAGTCGCACGTCGAGCGGAAGGCGGCCGCGCTGGCGAAGTACGCGTCGCAGCAGCACCGCAGGTACGCCGACCCGGAGTACATCCGGAACGTGGCGCGCACGCACGGGATCAACGTGAACCGCGGGTACGCCGAGGTGTTCCAGGTGTACCGCGTGGTTGATTGAGGAGGGTCTGACCCCGGAGGGGTCTGACCCTTTCGGCTGAGCTCGCTGCGGTCTCTGTAGGGACAGTCCCCTCCGGGGACAGTCCCTACTGAACTGAACCTGCGGGTCGAGCTCGCTGCGGTCTCTTCCCCCCGTCACGGTTGTCGTCGGCCGCGGCGAGCGCAAGACTACGGCGGCATGACTGAATCGGCCCCGCAGGTCACGGTCCCGCCCGAACGCGAGCCGGTCCATCACCGGCTCACGCGGATCGCCGCGTGGGTGGTTGGCGTCGTCGTCGTGCTCGCGTTCCTGCGGGTCGCCGGCGTCGACGTCTGGGGCTGGGTCCAGAGCCTCTGGGACACCGTTACCGAGATCTCGATCGGCTACGTCATCCTCGGGTGCCTCTTCCAGGGCCTCCAGACGTTCTTCACCGCGCTCGGCTGGTACGGGATCCTGAACTACGCGTACCGCGGACAGGTCACGTTCATGCCGGTGCTCGCGTCCTACGCCGCGGGGGTGGCGTTGAACAACTTCCTGCCCGCGAACATCGGCACGCTCGTCACGCTGCTCATGTACGTGGCGATCATCGAACGCGCGAACTTCCCCGGCGTGCTCGCCGGCTACGTCGTGCAGAAGATCTTCTACTTCCTGATCGGGACGCTGATCTACATCTACCTCTTCGCCGAGCTCGCCGGCTCGTTCAGCTTCCAGTTCGGCGGGATCCGCGACGCGATCTCGGGCCACTGGGTCCTGATCGTCGTCATCGTCTTCGGGGGCGCGTTCCTGATCTACGTGCTCCTCCGCTCCTTCTGGGCGTGGTTCAAGAAGATGTGGGCGAAGGCGAAGGAGGGCGCCGCCATCCTCGGCGACCTGCATGCGTACCTGAGGTCGGTCCTGGTCCCGCAGGTGCTCGGCTACATCGCCAAGGTCGGCGTGATCGTCGTCTTCCTGGCCGCCTACTCGATCCCGATCACCTTCGGCTCGGTGATGTCCGTGCTCGGGTCGAACCAGTTGGCGAACATCCTTTCGGTCACGCCCGGCGGCGTCGGCGTCAACCAGGCGTTCAACACGTTCGCGCTCAGCAGCTACACGGACTCGACGACAGCGACGGCGTACTCCGTCTCCCAGCAGCTGATCACCACGGCCTTCAACGTCCTCTTCGCGGTCGCCCTGATCTGCTTCGTCTTCGGCTGGAGCGGCGGCTCGACGCTCGTCAAGCAGTCGTACGTCGGCGCGAAGGAGCAGGCGCGCGAGCAGAAGGAGAAGCGCAAGCTGAGGCGCGAAGGAGCCTCGGAAGAGGCCGCGGAAGAGACCGCGTCGTAGTTCTTGCCGCCCCGGCGCCGAGGCCATACGATCACGCTTCCGACAACGACCTGAAGGGTGGCTCTCGTGGTGCTCGCCGACTTCTCGTTCTGGGATTTCTTCTGGGACATGCTCCTGATCATGGCCTGGGTGATCTGGTTCTGGCTGCTGATCACCGTGTTCGCCGACCTGTTCCGCCGTCACGACACCTCGGGGTTCGCCAAGGTCGCCTGGGTGGTGTTCGTGATCGTCCTCCCCTACCTGGGTGTGCTCGTCTACCTGCTCGTCCAGCACGACGGGATGGCCCAGCGCAACGTGAAGGCCGCGGAGGCGCAGCAGCAGCAGTTCGACTCGTACGTCCAGTCGGTCGCGAAGACCGATCCCGCCGAGCAGATCACGAAGGCGAAGGCGCTGCTCGCCGACGGCACGATCACGCAGGCGGAGTTCGACCAGCTCAAGCAGAAGGCGCTCTCCTAGCGCCCACACCGACGCGAAGCGGCCTCCGGGGGAGGCCGCTTCGCGCGGGATGGGAGGACGGGCCTAGGAGGGGCGCACGCCGAGCGTGACGCTCACCGTGTGCGTGGAGCCGTTCCGGAGGTACGTGACGCTGACCTTCGTGCCCGGGCGCTTGGCGTCGATCGCCTGACCGAGCTCGGAGGCGTTGGTGACCTTCTGGCCGTCGACGCCCGTGATCACGTCGCCGGTCTGGAGGCCGGCCTTCTCCGCCGGCGTGCCGGAGCGGACCTCGGTCAGCTGGACGCCGTTCTGCGCAGTCGCGATCCCGACGCCGAGGTACGCGTGCTTGACGTTGCCGCTGGTGAGCAGCTGCGAGACGATCGACTTGACCGTGTTGGACGGCACCGCGAAGCCGATGCCGGTGTTCTCGCCCGAATCGCTCTTGATCTGCGAGTTGATCCCGATCACCTGGCCGGCGAGGTTCAGCAGCGGGCCGCCCGAGTTGCCGTGGTTGATCGGCGCGTCGGTCTGGATCGAGTCGGGAATGGTGAAGTTGTTCGGCGCGGTCATCTCGCGGTGCAGGGCGCTGACGATCCCGGCCGTGGCGCTGTTCTCGAGGCCGTAGGGGCTGCCGATCGCGACGACGGGCTGGCCGACCTGGAGGGCGCTCGAGTTGCCGAGCTCGATCGGATGGAGAATCGATGCCGGCGCGTTCACCTTGATCACCGCGACGTCCGTGGACGGGTCGGTGCCGACGAGCGACGCCTTGTAGGTCGCCCCGTTCCAGAACCGGACGGAGATCGAGTTCTCGCCCTCGACCACGTGCTCGTTGGTGATGATGCGGCCGGCGCCGTCGTAGACGAAGCCGGAGCCCTGGGCCTGGGCCTGGCCGCCGTAGGGGGAGCTGGAGGTCGAGACGGTGATCTCGACGACGCCCTTGTTGGCGCTCTGGAACACGCTTGCCGCCGACGCGACCGACGTCGCGGCGGTCGGCGTGCCGCCGGAGACGGTCACCTCGCGGACCACCGTCTTGGATCCGTCGTGTGCGACGGCGGCGTACGAGGCGATGCCCACCGCGACGGCGGCGAGGAGGGCAGCACCGATGGCAAAGATTCGAGTCATTTCGTCCTTTCGTCCACTGGAGTACCCAAGCAGGAAACCAGTGCCACCTGAGCAGTCTCTGAAATCGACCTGAGAGCCGCCTAAGAGCGTCCCTCCCTAGAATCTTCGGCTTGACGGCGATCCTCGGTTTGAACGCTTACCACGGCGACGCGGCCGCCGCGCTGGTCGTCGACGGCGAGCTCGTCTGCGCGGCCGAGGAGGAGCGCTTCAACCGGGTCAAGCACTGCGCCGGGTTCCCCGCGCTGTCGGCGGCGTGGTGCCTCGAGTACGCGGGCATCTCGGCCGCGGAGCTGGATCACGTCGCGATCGGCCGCGACCCCAAGGCGAACCTCGGCGCGAAGCTGCGGCGCACCCTGACGCACGGGGCGAGCCCGCGCTTCCTGCGCGAGCGGCTCGCGAACGCGGCCCGGGTGCGCGACGTGAAGGCCGAGCTGGAGGCCGCCCTCGGCGCCGAGGTCGCCGCTGCGCTCCACCACGTCGAGCACCACAAAGCCCACGTCGCGAGCGCCTTCTTCGCATCGCCATTTGAACAGGCGGCGATTCTCTCGATAGACGGGTTCGGCGACTTCGCCTCGACCATGCTCGCCCAGGGGCGCGGCCGGTCGTTCACGGTGCTCGAGCGCGTGCTCTTCCCGCATTCGCTCGGGATCTTCTACACCGCGGTCACGCAGTGGCTCGGCTTCCCCGGGTACGGCGACGAGGGCAAGGTGATGGGGCTCGCGCCGTACGGCACGCCGCGGTTCCTCGCGGAGATGCGGCACGTCGTGCGGCCGCAGGGCGACGTCTTCGAGCTCGGCCTCGACTTCTTCCGGCACGACAAGGAAGGCGTGGACATGACCTGGGACGAGGGCACGCCGACGATCGGCACCCTCTACTCGGAGCGGCTGGAGGAGGTGCTCGGGCCGGCGCGCGAGCCCGACTCCGAGCTGACGGCGCTGCACGAGGACGTCGCCGCGTCGCAGCAGGCGATGCTGGAAGAGGCCTACCTGCACCTGGTGAACGCCCTCTGGGAGCGCACGAAGGTTCCGCGGATCTGCCTGGCGGGCGGCGTCGCCCTGAACGCCGTCGCCAACGGCCGGATCCGGCCGGAGACGCCGTTCGAGGAGGTGTGGGTGCAGCCGGCGGCCGGCGACTCCGGGATCGCGGTCGGTGCGGCACTCCACGTCTGGCACGAGGAGCTGGGCAACCCACGCGGGTTCACGATGGAGCACGCCTACTGGGGGCCGGAGTACTCGGACGAGGAGTGCTCGGCCGCTCTTACCGCCGCCGGGCTCGAGGCGCAGCGGCTCGACGACGACGCCCTGTTCGCGCACGTGGCGGAGCGGATCGCCGCGGGCGACGTGGTCGGCTGGTTCCAGGGCCGGATGGAGTACGGGCCGCGGGCGCTCGGCCACCGCTCGATCGTCGCCGATCCGCGACGGGCGGACATGAAGGACGTCCTCAACGCGCGGATCAAGCACCGCGAGCCCTTCCGGCCGTTCGCCCCCTCGATCCTGGCGGGCTCGGTCGGCGAGTGGTTCGAGCAGGACTACCCGTCGCCGTACATGGTGCTCGTCTACCGGACGCGGATCGAGAAGCGCGAGCTGATTCCGGCGGTCAACCACGTCGACGACACGGGCCGGGTGCAGACGGTCACGCCCGAGGCCAGTCCCCGCTTCCACCGGCTGATCGAGGAGTTCGAGCGGCTGACGGGCGTGCCGATCCTGCTCAACACCTCGTTCAACGAGAACGAGCCGGTCGTGATGACGCCGCAGCACGCGGTCGAGACGTTCCAGAAGACCAGGATGGACCTGCTCGTGCTCGGCAACTCGGTGGTTCGCCGCTCCGCTTCAGGCGGAGGCGCCGACCATGCGGCGGAGCCGGCGGCGCTCGGCGGGCAGGTAGAAGCCCAGGGGTAGCAGCACGACCGGGTAGGCGAGCGCGATCAGGATCGCGACCGCGAGCGGCACGTCCGGGACGCTGCCGGCGACGGTCAGCGCGATCGCGACGCCGGCCAGGGTCAGCACACGCCGCCACTGGTAGTCGACCGGGTAGACGCGGGTGGAGTTGAGGACCATCCCGACGAAGAGCGTGAGGTAGGCGGCCAGCGTCGAGATCGCGGCGCCGATCATCCCGTACGGCGGGATCAGCGCGACGTTGAGGCCGATGTTGACGGCGGCCGCGATGCCGCTGACCACCCAGTTGAACTGGGTCTGGCGCGCGCGGCCGATGCCGATCGCGACCACGGTGTAGCCGGCGTAGGCGGTGGCGCCGAAGCAGAGCAGCGCAACCGCGTCCGCGGCGCGGGCGAACCCCGGGCCACGGGCCAGCAGGTGGACGAGCCACGGCGCGAGCACGCCGAGCGCGAGCGAGATCCACGAGCAGAGGAACAGCAGGTAGGTGAGCACGTAGGAGTACGTCCGCTTCGCCTCACCGTCGTCGTCGAGCGAGTAGGCGAAGGCCGGCCAGGCGAGGCGGAACGCGATCATCAGGAAGACGACCGCCGAGGAGATCCGCACGGCGACGGAGTAGACGCCGACCTCGGCCTGGCCCTTGTAGTGCGCGATGAAGATCCGGTCGATGAAGTTGATCGCCCAGAGAGCCAGGGCAGAAGGGACGAGCGGCATCCCGAAGCGGTTCATCTCCCGGAGGAGCTCGCGCGAGAACTGCAGGCCGAGCTGATAGCGCCGGTAGGCGAGGAGGACGGCCCACACGCAAAGCGTCCCGATGAAGTTCCCGACCACTGCGCCGGTCGCGCCCTTGTGCAGGCCGACGACGAGCAGGACGGTCATCCCGACGGTGATCAGGACGTTCGCGACGCTCGCGAGCACGAACTGGGTCGAGCGCTCCTCGACCCGGAAGAGCGAGGTCAGCTGCTCGTAGTTCATCTGCGCCCACAGCCCGACGAAGGCGGCGCGGACGAGCCACGGGTCGTCCCCGAGCTTCAGCGCGTGGGCGATCGGCTCGGCGAGGACGAAGCCGACGATCAGCCCGGCGGTCGCCATCGTCATCGTGAACCAGAAGGAGGTGCGCACGACAAGCGTCCGGTGCGCCTCGTCCTTCGTGTCGAAGTAGAAGCGGAAGAACGCGCTCGAGATCCCCATCCGCAGGACGATCACGAGCGCCGTCGTCAGCGCGACGATCGTCTCGATCTTCCCGAAGCCCTGCGGGCCGAGGTAGTGCGTGTAGAGCGGGAGGAGGAGGACCGCGAGGATCCGGGAGACGAGCCCGCCGAGCCCGTACACGGCCGTGTGCTTGCCGAGCCGCTTGACCTCCGTGCCGAGGGGCATTGCTACAGGCGAGCGTAGATGTCGAGGAGGCGGTCGGCCAGGTTGTCGACGTCGTGGACGCGCTCGACGTACTCGCGGCTCGCCTGCCCCACGCGGCGGCGGTGGTCGGCGTCCTCGACCAGCGGTCTGAGGTGCGCGGCGAGCGTCTCGGCCGTGGCGGAGACGATCGGCACCGTCGTTCCGAAGGCGTCCTCGGTGCGGGCGACCGCCTCCTCGTGGAGGAAGGTGACGACCGGCTTGCCGAGCGCCATCGCCTCGATCGCGAACAGGCCGTACCAGCCGGCGTTCAGCTGGTCGACGACGATGTCGGCCTGCTCGTAGCGGCGGCGGGCCTCGTCGTGGTGGAGTCCCTCGACGATCTGGAGGTCGACCGGCAGCTCGGCGCAGGCAGCGATCACGTGCTCTGTGCCCTTGCGGCGGCGGCTCGACGGGGCATGGACGACGACGGGGCGCTCGCGGACGGTGGGCGGGTGCGGCTCGTACTCGCGCAGATCGATGCCCGGCGGGACGACCTCCGCGTCCGGCACCCAGCGGATCGCGTCGTAGGAGCCGACGATCCGGGCGTCGGCTTTTTGCGCCCAGGCCAGCTGGGCGGGCGGCTTGCCGCGGATGTCGGAGCCGAGGAAGTGCATGACCGAGCGCTTGCGCTTCGCCCGCAAGAGCGGGAATTGCAGGGTTTTCGGCACGAGCGTGAGCCCGAAGTAGAAGTGGAAGACATCGGTGTGGCGGAGGAGCCGGGTGAACGCGCGCCACTGGGTCAGCTGCTGCCGGGCGAGCCCGCCGTGCCGGTCGAGCGACTCGTCGGCCTCCGGGTGGAGCTTGTAGCGCTCGAAGACGACGAGCCGGGCGTCGACCCCTTTGCGCCGGAGGGCGAGCACGTTCTGCCAGGGCACGCCCGCAGTGTTGACGGGGCAGTGGGTGACCCGCAGTCCGCCATAGGGACTGTCCCCGAAGGGGACTGTCCCCGACGAAACGGGTGCGGCACCAGTCGGCAGGGTCAGACCCCTTCGGGGTCAGACCCTGCGCGGACGTCTACGTCCCATTCGACCTGGTCGAAGAACCGGAGCGCCCTCCGCGTCGGCCGGATCCGCGACGCCAGCGCGCCGAGCTCATCCTCGGAGATCTCCCCGAGCGCGTGCTTCACGCCGAGGTACGGGAGGTTGAGGTCCTCCTGGTAGACGATCGTCGAGATCCGCGGGTTGATCTCGATCACGTGCTCGCCGACCAGCTGGATGTTGAAGAAGTGGTCGAGGCGGAGCTCTGTGACGATCTTGCGCGCGGTCTCCATCAGCGCGGGGTCGTCGAGCGTCTCGAAGTACATGGCCAGGCCGGCCCGCATCGCCTCGCGCGTCTTCGGATGGCCGAGCGCGATCCGCCCCTCGACGGCGATCCCGTCGATCGTCCGCTCCTTGCCGGTCGCGAGCTCCATGACGAGCAGCTCGGTCGAGTCGTCGCCGAGCAGCTCGAGCAGATCCTCCAACCGCAGTGCCTCCGCCACGCCCGGCCGGTTTGAGAGGAGCTGCTCGTGCCGGTCGGCCGAGGCCGAGAGGACGCGGAAGCCGCGCGACCCGGACGAGAACACCGGCTTCATGCAGACGTCGACCTCCGGGTAGCCGAGCTCGTGCGCGGCGGCCGCGACTGCTTCGCCGCCCGACACCCGCCGCCAGGCCGGCCCGCGAACGCCGATCCGGTCGAGCAGCGCGTACGTCTCCGCCTTGTCGTTCGAGCGGTGGATCGCCTCCGGCGTGGAGACGAGCACCGCGATCCCCTCGAAGCGGTCCTTCGCCTCGGCGAGGCCGAGCAGGTCGAAGGACGACTGCGGCAGCACTGCGTCGACACCCTCCGAGCGGCAGACCTCGAGCATCGCGTCGGCGAAGGCGGGATCCGAGCCGGCGGGAACGCGATGGAACGCGTCCGCGAGGTGGCGACCGATCGCCAGCTCGCCCATGTCGGTGCCGACGATCCGCACCTCCCGGTCGCCGTTCTCGCGCAGCGCGCGCATCAGCGCCGCCGTACCGGGCGCGCCGCAGGCGGAGACGAGCACCGTGATCGGAGGCGTTCTCACGACCGCCTCTCAACAGTGCCCGGCACCGTAAAGTCCCTGCACAGTGGCGGTTTTCGAGCGCTCACGCCAGGTCGATTCTGTCGGCGGCCAGCTGCTCGAGGCGGCGCTCTCGCTCGGCGTCGAGCATGGACAGCATCGTCTCCCCCATCGTCTCGCCTCCGTACACCCAGATCTCCGGGTGGGTGAGCAGTTGCAGCCGCTCGAACGAGCCCGCGGCCAGCTCCTCGTGCGGGCACCCCTGGCGCCAGTGCTGGTTCGAGTCGGAGCGGTAGACGTCCGCCCACGGCGCCTCCATCACGTTCACGAAGCCCTCGACCGGCTCCCGCATGTACTCGGGGTCGGGGTTGTGCCAGGCGAGGACCGGGTCGAAGCGCTCGTCGCGGTCGACGTGCGGCCAGACCGCGTGGAGGCCCACTCGATGGCCCAGCCCGCGCAGCCGCTCGATCGCCGCCGTGCCCGACGGCGAATCGAGGTTGTAGAACTCGCTCCGCGTCATCAGGAAGTACGTCGCAGCGGCGCCCTCCTCGGCCTCCAGTTCGGCCGTCGCCAGGGCGGCGTCGAGTGACAGGTCGACGTCGTGGCGGAGCAGCACCGTCCCAGGCTCCGGCGGCCGGTCGAAGAACCCGAACCGGTATCCACCGGCACGTGCCGCCTGAAGGATCTCCGCGTAGTGATCTAGGTCGAATCCGCAATTCAAAGGGCGCTCCTTCTAGCCAGCGTGCGAAGCACGATGGCTACTCCGTCTCCACGTACAGCTTCAGCGCGGCGGACTCGGCCAGCTCCAGCGCCTGGACGTTGGTGTCGCCGGTGGCGATCACGTAGCCGCGGCGGTCGCCGTCCAGGCGCACGGGGCGGATCTCCTCGCCGACCTGGAGGAAGACGTCGGCCTGGACCACGCCGGGCGCTGCGAGGACGCGGTCGAGGCTGCCGATCCGCCGCACCGTGCCGAGCGGCAGCGGCCCGGGGTGTGCGGTCAGGAAGCGGATCGCCGTCGGCCTCGAGATGCGCGGGACGACGAGGTCGTCGGGCGTCTCCTCGCCGAGGGCCTGCCGCAGGGCGATCTGGACGAGGTCGACGCCGAGAGCGTGGAAGGCGAGGTCGGCCATCTGTCCGCCCGGGATCCGCGCAGCGACTTCGACGACGAGCGCCCTGCCGTCGTCGGTGACGATCAGCTGCGGGAACGCGATCCCGTCCCGCAGGCCCAGCGTGCGCACGGCCCGCAGCGCGACGCGCTCCGCCTCCTCGAGTGCGTCGCCGAAGAGCCGGGAGGGGTACGAGTGGATCCACCCGACGCCGAATCCGACGCCCTCGGGGCGCAGGCGATCGGAGAGCAACAGCGGATACGGCTCGCCGTCGCGCGCCACGACGAGCCCGTTCAGCTCCAGGCCGTCGGTGAACTCCTCGAGGATCGTCTCGCCGGAGGGAGACTCGGCCAGCGCCGCGTGGAAGTGACGCTCGAGGTCGGCGAAGGAGCGCAGCAGGAAGACGCCGCGCTGGCCTCCCGAGTCGGCGGGCTTGAGCACGGCGGGAAAGCCGACCGTGTCGGCGGCCGCCGCTGCCTCGCGCCAGGCGCGGATGGCAGCGAACTGGGGCTGCGGGACTCCCCCTTCGGCGAGCCGGCGGCGCATCGCCACCTTGTGCGTCATCAGGTGGGCGGTCTCGCGGCCGATCCCGGGCAGGCCGAGCTCCTCGGCGACCGCGGCCACGACCGGAACGGCGCGGTCGGCCGAGACGGTCAGCGCCCCGTCGACGCCGTGCCGCCGCGCGACGTCGACCACCGCGGCGAGGTCGACGAAGTCGACGACCTCCGCCACGTCCGCCTCGGCCAACCCGGCCGCCTCCGGGTTCCGGTCGACCGCGACCACCCGCAGGCCGAGCTCCTGCGCACGCAGGATCGCGCGTCGCTGGTGGCGACCGGCGCCGACGAAGAGGACGGTCTTCACGTCGCGCGCGATGCTACAGCCGCGGCCCTCGCGACTAGACTCGCTCGCGATGGCGCTCACCGGCAAGCGGATCCTGATCACGGGCGGCGCGGGCTTCATCGGCACGACGCTGGCGCGGCGGCTGGTCGACGAGAACGAGATCGTCGCGTTCGACAACCTGCACCGCGACGCGCTCGGCGGCACCGACCTTGCCGACCACGCCAACTTCTCGTTCGTCCAGGGCGACGTGCTCGACGCCGAGGCCGTCACCGAGGTTGCGCGCGGGGCGACCCACATCGTCCACGCGGCTGCGATCGCCGGGGTCGACACCGTGCTGGAGAGCCCGGTGCGGACGATGCGCGTGAACCTGATCGGCACCTACAACGCGCTCGAGGCCGCGCTCGCGACGAAGGAGACGGTCGAGCGGCTGATCGAGTTCTCGACCAGCGAGGTCTTCGGCACCTACGCCTTCCGCGTCGACGAGACCAGCGCGACCACCCAGGGCTCCGTCGGCGAGGCGCGCTGGACCTACGCGGTCTCGAAGCTGGCCGGCGAGCACATGGCGCACGCCTATCACCAGGAGTTCGGGCTCCCGACCGCCTCGGTGCGCCCGTTCAACGTCTACGGGCCGGGCCAGATCGGTGGCGGCGCGATCCGCGCGTTCATCGAGGCGGCGCTCGCCGGCCGCGACCTGGTCGTCCACGGCGACGGCTCGCAGATCCGCGCGTGGTGCTACGTGGACGACATGGTCGAGGGCCTGCTGCTCGCACTCGAGCACCCGAACGCCGTCGGCGAGAGCTTCAACATCGGCAACGCGCGCTCGGCGGTGACGATCTTCGACCTCGCGCGGCGGATCAAGTCGCTCTCGGGGTGCCCGGGCGAGCTCGTGTTCCAGCCGATTCATTACCTCGACGTCGAGCTGCGGATCCCGAACGTTGACAAGGCGCGCGCGCTGCTCGGCTTCGAGGCGAAGGTCGAGCTGGACGAGGGCCTCGAGAAGACGATCGCGTGGTACCGGGCGAAGACGCCGTCATCCGTCTAGCCAGGCCGGACACCGGCGAGGAGGAGCTCGCCGAGGTCGCGGCCGTGCTCGCGAGCGGGATGCTGACCATGGGCGAGAAGGTCGCCGAGCTCGAGGGAGGGCTGGCGCGTGCCTGCGAGGTCGAGCATGCGATCGCGGTCTCGTCCGGGACGGCGGCGATCCACCTCGCGGTGCTGGCGCTCGGCATCAGGCCCGGCGACGAGGTGATCGTCCCGGCCTACACGTTCCCCGCGACGGCGAATGTGGTCGCGCTCGCAGGGGCCACGCCGGTGCTGGTCGACGTCGACGCCGACACCTTCGACATCGACCCGGCCCAGGTGCGAGTGACGCCGAGGACGAAGGCGATCATGCCGGTGCACCTGTTCGGCCGGCCGGCGCGGCTGGAGGAGCTACCCGACGACATTCCGGTGATCGAGGACGCCGCCGGCGCGCTCGGAGCGCGCCGCGGCGGACGGGCCTGCGGCGGGCTCGGCCTCGCCGGCTGCCTCTCGTTCCACCCGCGCAAGATCGTCACCACCGGCGAGGGCGGCGCGGTGACGACCAACGACCCGGAGCTGGCCGAGCGGGTGCGCTCGCTCCGTCACCACGGCTGGAGCCCGTCGGACCGCTACGACGACATGCCGGCAGGGGCGTTCAACTACCGACTGTCCGACATCCTCTGCGCGGTCGGGATCCCGCAGGTGCGGCGGCTCGAGGAGCTCCTCGCCGCCCGCGAGCGGGTCGCGGCCGGGTACGCGGAGCGCCTCCGCGACCTGCCGGTGACTCTGCCGGGCTCCGACGAGGGCGATCGCCACGGCTGGCAGGCGTACGTGATCCAGCTCGACCGCCGCGACGAGGCGATGGCCGCGCTGCGCGCCCAGGGCATCCAGTGCCAGATCGGCACGTATGCCCTGCACCGGCTCGGCGCCTATCGCGACCAGGGCAGCTTCCCCGGCGCCGACGTGTGCTTCGAGCGTGCGCTGGCGTTGCCGTTCCATACGCGGCTGACCGAGGCCGAGCTGGACCGGGTCGCAGAGGCCTTGACCTCACTTGTGAGTGAGTGATAACTTACTTACTGTGAATCCGTCAGCTACCACCCGCAAGAGCGCCGAGGAACGCCGAGAGGACGTCCTCCAGGCTGCCCGCGAGGTGTTCGCGCAGCACGGGCTGTCCGGAGCCTCGACCGACGAGATCGCCCGGCGCGCCGGCATCTCCCAGCCCTACCTGTTCCGGCTCTTCCGCACCAAGAAGGAGCTCTTCCTCGCGGCGGTCGAGCGCTGCTTCTCGGAGACGCGCGACACGTTCGAGCAGGCGGCCGAGGGCAAGACCGGAGACGAAGCGCTGACGGCGATGGGCAAGGCGTACGGTGAGCTGATCCGCTCGAACCCGAACCGGCTGCGTGCCCAGATGCAGACCTACGCGGCCTGCGAGGATCCGGACGTCCGCCGGGTCGCGCGGCGTGGGTTCGGCGAGCTGGTCGACGTCGTCGAGCGCACGTCGGGCGCGGACGCCGAGACCGTGTCGCGCTTCTTCGCCAAGGGGATGCTGATCAACGTCGTGGCGTCGATGGACCTGCTCGACGCCGACGAGCCGTGGGCGCGGAAGCTGCTGTCGTCGATCGCCGCCGCGCAGGAGTGAAGTTTTTTTTGGTACTTAAGTGAGTAAGCAATCACTACTCAAGGAGGAACGGAGATGAAGGGAGGAACGTCGCGGAGCCGGACGCTGTGGACGTTCGCGATCACGTCGCTCGCGCTCGTGATGGTCACGCTCGACAACCTGGTGGTCACCACGGCGCTGCCGGTGATCCGCACGGACCTGCACGCGAGCCTCGAAGGGCTCGAGTGGACGGTCAACGCCTACACGCTCACGTTCGCGGTCCTCCTCCTGACCGGAGCTGCCCTGGGCGACCGCTTCGGGCGCCGGCGGATGTTCGCGATCGGGCTGGGCATCTTCACGCTCGCGTCGGCGGCGGCCGCCCTCGCCCCTTCGATGGGCGTCCTCGTCGCCGCCCGGGCGATCCAGGGAGCCGGCGGCGCGATCGTGATGCCGCTGACCCTGACGATCCTCTCCGCTGCGGTTCCGGCCGAGCGGCGCGGCGTCGCCCTCGGCGCGTGGGGCGGGATCGGCGGCCTCGCGGTCGCGCTCGGCCCGCTCGTCGGCGGCGCGGTCGTCTCCGGCCTCTCCTGGCAGTGGATCTTCTGGATCAACGTGCCGGTCGGCCTAGTGCTGATCCCGCTCGCGCTGCGCCGCCTCGACGAGACGCGCGGACCCTCCGACCGGCTCGACCTCCCCGGAGTCGGCCTCGTCAGCGCGGGCCTGCTCGGGATCGTCTGGGGCCTCGTCCGCGGGAACGGCCAGGGCTGGACGAGCCCCGAGATCGTGATCGCGCTCGCGGGCGGCGCGGTCGTCCTGGTCGGGTTCGTGCTCTGGGAGCTCCGCACCGCGGCGCCGATGCTGCCCATGCGCTTCTTCCGGAACCGCACCTTCGCGATGACGAACCTCGCGTCGCTGCTGATGTTCTTCGGGATGTTCGGCTCGATCTTCCTGCTCGCGCAGTTCTTCCAGACGGTGCAGGGCTACTCGCCGTTCGGCTCCGGCCTGCGGATCCTGCCGTGGACGGCGATGCCGATCTTCGTCGCGCCGATCGCCGGTGCGCTGTCCGACCGGATCGGCGGGCGGCAACTCATCGCCACCGGCCTCGCGCTCCAGGCGGTCGGGCTCGGCTGGATCGCGGCGGTCAGCACGCCGACGACGCCGTACGCCGAGCTGGTCGCGCCGTTCGTGATCTCCGGCATCGGCATGGGGCTCTTCTTCGCGCCGGTCGCGAACGTGGTCCTCTCCGCGGTGAAGCCGCAGGAAGAGGGGCAGGCGTCGGGCGCGAACAACGCGATCCGCGAGCTGGGCGGCGTCTTCGGCGTCGCGGTGCTCGCCTCGATCTTCGCCCACTACGGCGGCTACGGCAGCGGCGCGTCCTTCGTCGACGGGCTGACGCCGGCGATCTGGGTCGGCGCGGTCGTCGTCGCGGTCGGCGCGCTCGCAGCGCTGCTCATCCCGCGGCGCAGGCGGCCGGCCGAGGTCGGGGCGCTCCGGCCCGTTCTGGACGAGGCCGCGTGAGTCTTCGACCGTTTCCGCAGGGACAGACTCTCCGGGGTCTGTCCCTGACGGCTGCCCGGCGGTAGGGTCCGTCGCAAGATGGCCAGGCCCGTTCCGGTCGACCAGGCGATCCCGCAGCCGGAGGTCTCGGTCGTCGTCACAGTGTTCGACGAGGCCGGCTCGCTCGACGAGCTCTACCGCCGGACCACCGCCGCGCTCGAGGGCCGCGACTACGAGCTGATCTTCGTCGACGACGGTTCCACCGACGGCTCCTTCGAGCTGGTCGAGCGCCTCCACGACGGCGATGACCACGTCCGCGGCGTGCGCCTCAAGCGCAACTTCGGCCAGCACCCGGCAATGCACGCGGGCCTGGTGCGCGCCCGCGGCGCGATCGTGGTGACCATGGACAGCGACCTCCAGAACCCGCCGGAGGACCTGCCGAAGCTGGTCGCGGCGGTCGAGTCGGGCTACGACGTCGCCAGCGGGCGCCGAGTCGCTCGCCGCGACTCGTGGGGACGCACGCTGCCCTCGCGGCTGATCAACGGGATGCTGCGCCGCTTCACCCGTGTGGACATCTCCGACTTCGGCTGCGCCTTCAACGCCTACCGGCGGGACGCGATCGAGCCGGTTCTGGGCGCGATCGGGAAGCAGAAGTTCACGAAGGCGCTCGTGCTCTCGACCGGAGCGAGCGTCGTCGAGGTCGACGTCGGCCACGCCGCACGCGCGGACTCGTCGCGGTACTCGCCGCTCAGGCTCGTGCGCACCGCCCTCAGCGTTCTCGCCGGCTTCTGGCCGCAGCCGATCCAGTGGATCGGCCTGGCGCTCGGCGCCGTCTGCACGCTCGGCGCGTTCGCCCTCGGCTGCTGGGGGATCTTCTACTGGATCGACCGCTCGAACTTCCCCGGCCCGCTGTTCGGCGGGGTCGCGATCCTGTTCGTCCTCGGCGTACAGGGGTTCATCCTCGCGCTGGTCGGCGAGTACCTGGGCCGGATCCAGCGCGACGTCTCCGGCCGCCCGCTGTACACGATCGACCGCGAGCTCGGCTGAGCTAGCGCGCGGCGCGCACGTACTCGTACCACTGGTTCTCCCAGCCGGCGCGATGGCCGGTGAGCAGGAGGCACGACTGGACCTGCTCGTGCACCAACTCCAGGCCGAGCTCGTCGAGGTCGGGCGCAGACGATCGGCGCTTCGAGCCCCGGCCGTTCCCGACGAGCAGCCGCCCGCCCGGACGGAGGACGGCCGCGGCGTTCCGGAACAACGTGGCCGCCGCGTCCTTCGGCAGGTGCAGCCAGGTGGCGAAGTCGACCGCCCAGTCGAACTCCGTCTGGAAGTGGGCGAAGGCGAGCTCGTCGTTCCAGAGGAGCCTCGGCTGCTTGTGCGGCCGGCGACGGTCTCGATCCGGACCGCCGCCTTGCCCAGCCGGTCGAGCAGCGCGTGGTCGTCGTCGGGGCTGGACGGCACCGCGAGAGGGTAACGCGACCGGTCGGCGCGGTTCGCCCTCCGGAATCTGGGCAGAATGCGGCACATGTCGAAGCGGGTCCTCGTCACCGGCGGCGCCGGGTTCATCTCCTCGACCTTCGTCCGCCACCTGCTGGCGGCGACGCCGTACGAGGTCGTCTCGCTCGATGCGCTCACCTACGCGGGGAACCTGGAGAACCTGGCCGAGGTGATGGCGCACGAGCGGCTCTCCTTCGTCCACGGCGACATCCGCGACGGCGACCTCGTTCGCGAGATCGTCGCCGGGGTCGACGTGATCGTCAACGCCGCGGCCGAGTCGCACGTCGAGAAGTCGATCGAGGAGGGCGCCTCCGAGTTCGTGACCACGAACGTCGAGGGGACGCAGATCCTGCTCGACGCGATCCGCGAGACGCCGGTCGAGCGCTTCATCCTGATCTCGTCCAGCGAGGTGTACGGGACGGCCGAGTACGCGCCGATGGACGAGGAGCACCCGCTCAACCCGCGCAGCCCTTACGCGGCAACGAAGGCGGGCGCCGATCGGCTGGCGTACAGCTACCACGTCACCTACGGCCTGCCGATCGTGATCGTGCGGCCGTTCAACAACTACGGCCCCCGGCAGCATCCGGAGAAGGTGATCCCGCGGTTCATCACGCAGGCGCTCTCGGACGAGCCTCTGACGGTGCACGGCGACGGCCACGCGAGCCGCGACTGGCTCTACGTCGAGGACGACGCCGAGGCGATCGAGGCGATCATCGAGGCCGACGTCGACGCGGTCGCCGGCGAGGTGCTCAACGTCGCCACCGGCGTCGACATCTCCGTCTCGGAGATCGCCGACGCCGTGCTCGACGTGCTCGGCAGACCGGTGTCGCTGAAGGAGCACGTGGACGAGCGGCCCGGGCAGGTCGACCGCCACATCGGCTCGACCGGGAAGGCGGAGCAGCTGACCGGCTGGCGCGCGCGCACCTCCTTCGAGGACGGCCTCGAGCGCACCGTCGAGTGGTATCGCGAGAATGACGGCTGGTGGCGGGGACTCAGGCAGCCGGACGCAAGCGTCTTCTCGTCCTAGGCGCGGGCGCGGGGCAGCTCGGTCTCCTCGAAGCCGCCCGCGAGCGCGGCCTGTTCGTCGTCGCCGTCGACCGCAACCCCGCGGCGCCCGGATTCCGCTTCGCCGACCGCCGCGCGATCATCTCGGTCGAGGACGAGCCGCAGATCGACCGGCTTGCCGCTGCCGAGCGGGTGGACGGCGTGATCGCGCCCGGCATCGACTGGCCGGTGGCGATCGCGGCGCGGATCGCGGAGCGACACGTGCTGCCCCACCCGATCGACCCGGCCACGGCGGTGCTGGCCACGTCGAAGCTCCGCCAGCGCGAGCGGTTCGCCGAGGCGGGCGTCCCGCACCCGCACCACGTGGTCTGCGCCTCGCTCGAGGAGGCGGCGGCCGCGGCCGCCGACTTCGGGTACCCCTGCGTGGTCAAGGCGCCCGACCGCCAGGGCCAGAAGGGGCTCGTGCTCGTCCGCGACGAGAGCCTGCTGGCGGACGGCTTCGCGCTCGCGCTCGGCGAGTCGCGGTCGAACGTGGTGCTGGTCGAGGAGCTGATCCCGGGCCAGGAAATCACGGTCAACGGCTTCTCGCGTGACGGCCGGTTCACGCCGCTGACGATCACCGATCGCTGGCGCGCCGAGCCACCGGCCTTCGGCGTCGCGCTCGCGCACATGTGGCCGAGCTCACTCGCGCCCGAGCAGGTCGGGGCGGCGGTCGACGCCGCGCGCGCGGCCGCCGCAGCCGTCGGAGTGCGTGAGGGGCCGAGCTACACGCAGGTCGTCGTCGGTGAGCGTGGTGCGCACGTGGTGGAGCTCGCGGCGCGCCTCGGAGGCGGCCACGACGCCGAGCTCTGCGAGGCTGTCCTCGGCGTCGACCTGAACGGACTTGCGATCGCGACCGCGCTGGGCGAACCGGTCGACGACGAGCAGCTGCGGCCCGTCGAGCGTCATGCCGCGGGGTGTGTGTGGTTCCTCGTTTCGCAGCCCGGAGAGGTGGTCGCCGTGCACGGCGTCGAGGAGGCGACCGCGGCGGAAGGAGTTGAATGGGTCCGGCTCTACATCGAGCCGGGTGCGGTCGTCGGTCCGCTTCGCCGCGGGAGCGACCGCGTGGGAGCCGCGCTGATCATGGCTTCGTCGCGCAAGGAGGTCGAAGCGAGGGCGGACTCCGTGGACGCGCTCGTAGTCTTCGAGACCACCGATGTCGAAGCTGTCGTCTAGGCGCGAGACCTTCCTCGGCTTCCAGCCGCCGGCGGTCGGCGACGAGGAGGTCGCCGCCGTCGCGGAGGCGATCCGCTCCGGCTGGCTGACCACCGGCCCGCGCGCGGCCGAGCTCGAGGAACGCTTCGCGCACTACGCGGGCGCGAAGCACGCGCTGGCGGTGTCGTCGGGAACGGCGGCGATGCACCTGGCGCTGGTCGCGCTCGGGATCGGCCCCGGCGACGAGGTGATCACCACTCCGATTACGTGGCCGGCGACCGCGAACGTGGTCGTCCACACCGGCGCCACGCCCGTCTTCGCCGACGTGTGCGACTCCGACCTGAACGTCGACCCGGAGCGGGTGGCCGAGCTGGTCACGCCGCGGACCAAGGCGATCATGCCCGTGCACCTGTACGGCCAGCCGGCCGACCTCGACCCGATCCACGCGCTCGGCGTGCCGGTGGTCGAGGACGCCGCGCACGCGGCCGAGAGCGAGTATCGCGGGCGCAAGATCGGCGGCCTCTCCGAGGCCACGTGCTTCTCGCTGTACGCGACGAAGTCGATCGCCGCCGGCGAGGGCGGGATCGTGACCACGAACGACGACGAGCTGGCCGAGTCGATCCGCGCGCTGACGATCATGCGCCGCGGCCACGGCTCGCTCTACGACATCGCCGTGCCCGGCTACAAGGCGAACCTCTCCGACGTGCTCGCCTCGATCGCCCTCTGCCAGCTGGACAAGGTCGAGCACCACCGGGCGCTGAGGATGCGTCAGGTCGAGCTCTACGACGCCGCCGTCGCCGAGCTGGACGGGATCGAGCCGGTCGCCCGCGACCCGCGCGACACACACGCGCACCACCTGTATCCGGTTCGTGTCGGCGAGGAGGCCGGCGCGACCCGCGACGCCTACCGCGAGGCGCTCGCGGAGGAGAACATCGGCACCAGCGTCCACTTCCTGCCGGTGCACCGGCTCAGCGCCTACAGCGAGCGCTTCCCCGACCAGCCGCCGCTGCCGGTGGCCGAGCGGGCCGGGGCCGAGCTCCTGTCGCTGCCGCTCTCGCCCGCGCACTCGGAGGCGGACATCGAGGACGCGATCGAGGCGCTCCGCCGCGTGCACGCGGCGTTCACAGCGGGATGAAGCGCCGCTCGGTCCGGGTCGGCGCGACGCTCGTCGTCACCGGCCTCTGCACGGCGTACATCGTCTGGAAGATCGACATCGGCCAGACGATCGACGTCCTGCGCAACGCGCAGCTCGAGTACTTCTTCGGGGCGATCGCGATCATGGTCGTCACCGTTTGGCCGATGGCCTGGCGCTGGCAGAAGCTGCTCGCCGGCCGCGGCATCCACGACCGGCTCCGCTGGCTCCTGCGCGCGTACTTCACCGCGTACACGGCCGGCCAGGTGCTGCCGACGTCGGTTGGAGGCGACGGGATGCGGATCTTCGAGACGTCACGCCGTCACCCCGGCCACGGCGGACCGATCGCCGGCTCCGTGCTGCTCGAGCGCGCGCTCGGCGGCGCGGCGACGCTGACGCTGGCCGCCGTCGGGTTCGTCCTCGCGATCGGCCACTACGACGTCGGCGCCTACCTCTGGGTCGAGCTCGGCTTCGTCGTCGCGACATTCGTGCTCGCGGTCGTGCTGTTCTCGAGGAGGGCGCGGCGGCCGCTGAGCCGGTCCGTGCCCCTCCTCAGGAGGCTGCGGATCGAGCGGTATGTCCGGGCCGTCTACGAAGGCATCCACGGCTACAGGGACCACGCGTGGCTGCTCGCCGGTGTGACCGTGCTCACGCTCGGGATCCAGGCGGTACGCGTGCTGGCGATCTGGCTGACCGGGAAGGCGGTCGGCGTCGACCTCTCGCCGCGCGCCTACTACGTGATGGGCCCGCTGCTGTTCCTCGTCATGCTCGTTCCCTTCACGATCAACGGCCTGGCCGTCCGCGAGGCGTTCTTCGTCAGCTTCCTCGGCCAGCTGGGCGTGAGCGCCGATGCCGCGTTCGCGACCGGATTCCTGTTCTTCGTGGTCACGATCGCGCTGTCGCTGCCGGGGGCGGTGATCCTCGCCTGGGAGGCGATCCGCGGCTCGAAGGCGCGCGAGCACCCGCGGCTCGAACGCAGTGGCTAGCCCGGTCACGGCGGTGACGGTGACCCTGAACGGGCTCCCGTGGATCGAGCAGTGCCTGGAGAGCCTTGCGGGAGTCGAGACGATCGTCGTCGACCACGGCTCGACGGACGGAACCGTTCCGCGGGTGCGCGAACGGTTCCCCGACGTGCGCGTCGTCGAGCAGGAGAACCGCGGCCTGGGCGCCGGGCTGAACGCAGGCATGCGCGCCGAGCCGGCCGGCTACCACCTGCTGATCAACTCCGACGCCTGGCTGCTCGGGGACGCGCTCGCGCAGCTGGTCGCGTTCGCCGACGCACACGAGGACGCCGCGGTGGTCGCGCCGCGGCTGCGCAACCCGGACGGGACGCTGCAGCGCTCCGTACGCGGCTTCCCGACCCTGTGGCGCGTCGCGACGGAGTATTTCTTCCTGCGCAGGCTGGCGCCGCGCTCGCACGCGTTCAACGCCTACTACGCCGGCGACTTCGACCACGCCTCGGCCCGACCGGTCGACTGGGTGATGGGCTCCTGCTTCCTCGTACGCCGCGCCGCCGTCGACCAGGTCGGGATGCTCGACGAGGACTTCTTCCTGTTCAGCGAGGAGACCGACTGGCTCTACCGCTTCCACCAGGCGGGCTGGACGGTGTGGTTCACGCCCGACGCCGAGGCCGTCCACGTCGGCGGCGCGACGCACGGCGGGCGGATGTACGTCGAGAACGTCCGCGGGATCCTGCGCTGGTTCGCGAAGCACCGCGGCCCGCGCGACGCGGCCCGCGCGCGTGGCCTGCTCGCAGTCGCGCTGCGGCTGCGCGGCCTGGTCTTTCGCGGTGAACGCGGCCGCATGTACCGCGACGCCGCCCGCGCACTCTGATGCGGCGCATCCCGTGGGAGCTGCTCGCCCTGCCGGCGCTCGGGATCTCCCGCGCCCTGCCGGACACGGGCTGGGGGCTCTGGGTGCGGCTGGCGGCGGCAACGGCGTGCCTGCTCCTGCCGGGCGCGCTGGTCGCGCGGGCGCTGCGGTTCGGGCTGTTCTCGGCCGTCCTCGCGTGGAGCCTGGGGGCGCTGTTCGTGGTGATGGCGATCGTGTTCGCCGTGCACGCGTCGCTGACGCTGGCGCTCGTGCTGCTCGGCGTGATCGTCGCCGCTCTGGCGGTTGCGCTCGGCCGGCGCTTTCTGCAGGGTCAGACCCCTCCGGGGTCTGACCCTTGGATCGCGGCCGGCGTCGCCGTCGCAGGGCTCGGGCTCGGGATCGCGCTCTGGTTCATCACCACCCACCTCACCGGCGGCGACGACTTCTTCCACCTCGCGCGCGTGCGGAAGCTCGACGACTTCGGCGGTCTGTCGCTGCGGGCCGTCGACGAGTTCCGGGACGGCGGGTTGCACCCGGGCTACGCGTTCCCGCTCTGGCACTCGTTCCTCGCGCTGGTGGCGCGGCTCGCGGGAGTCGACCCGAGCCAGGTGGTGCTGCACGAGGCCAGCCTGCTCGTCCCCGTCGCCTTCCTGGTCGCCTGGGAGGCGGGCAAGGAGGTCTTCCGCTCGGCCTGGGGCGGGCTGGCGGTGCTGCTCGCGCAGGTTTCCATGTTCGCCCTCGCGTCAGGTCATGGGGGCTCGTACACGGCGCTGGCGCTGCCGGCGACCGCGAGCCGCCAGCTGCTCGTCCCGGTCGTGATCGCGCTCTTCTTCGCCTACGTTGCGAGGCGGGAAAGCGGCGTCGGGGACAGGATCAATCCTGTCCCCGACTCGGTTTCATTGCTCGCCACGCTGGCGGTCGCGTCCGGGGCGCTCGCGCTCGTGCACCCGACCTACGCGCTCTTCGTGCTGATCCCGCTCGTCGGCTACGTGGTCGCCCGCCTGGTGCTCGTCCGGACCGAGCTGGCGGAGGGAGGTCTTGCCCTGGCTGCGATCGTCGTGCCCGCCGGAGCGGTCGCCCTCTGGCTGCGCCCGATCGCCCGTGAGACGGTCTCGGTGAACCCGTCCGAGAGCGAGCTGACCCGGGCGCTCAGGCACTACGCGAACCAGCTCGACGTCTTCTCCGACGGGAGCTACCGCCTGGCCCCGGAGGTGGTCGGGCGCGCCGGGGCAATCGCGGTGCTGGCGCTCTTCGCGGTCCCGCTCGCCGTGCTGGCGGCGCGACGCCGCTGGGGCGCCTTCGTGATCGGCGGCTTCCTCGCCGTCCTCGTCCTGATGCTGTGGCCGACGCTGTTCACGCACTTCTCCGATGTCGTGTCGATCTCGCAGGCGCGGCGCGCAGCGGGGTTCGTCCCGTTCCCGTTCGCGGTCGCCGGCGCCGCGGCCGTGCTCGCCCGGCTGCTCGCGCTCGGCGCGCTGCCGGTCGGGCTGGGGGCGGGCATCGCCTTCCAGCTCGCCTACCCGGGCGATTTCAGCTACGCGCTCGACGACGGTGGTCCGGCGCTGGCGACCTGGGTGGCCCTGTTCGGCGCCGCCGCAGCGCTGGTGGTCGGAGCGCTCCTGCCGCGCCGGCTGACCGGGCTCGACCGCATAGGCCCGATCGCCGCCGCCACCGCCGCGCTGGCGATCCTGCCGGTGGCGCTGCACGGCTTCACGCACTGGGACGAGCGCCCGACCGCCGCCCGCGGCCTGACCCCCGGGCTCGTGCGGGCGCTGCGCGACCGCGTCCCCGAGAAGGCGGTGGTGTTCTCCGACGACGCGACCAGCTACGCGATCGCCGCCTTCGCACCCGTCTACGTCGCGAACGCCCTGCCCGGCCATGTCGCCGACACGAAGGCGAACCGGCCGTACGCGCGTCGCGCCGACGCCCGGCAGTTCTTCCGTACCGGCAACCTGGCGATCCCGCGCCGCTACGGCGCCACGTGGCTGGTCGTCGACCGGAACCGCTCGAAGCTCCGTCCCGACCTCCCGCAGGTGTACTCCGACCCCAGGTACGTGCTCTACCGTCTCAACTCGTGAAGGTCCTGCTCGTCTCGATGTACTTCCCGCCGGCGGGCGGCGGCGGCGTCCAGCGCACGCTGAAGACGGCGACGCACCTGCCCGGGCTCGGGATCGAGACGCACGTGCTCGCTCCGGACGACCCGAAGTGGGTGCACCGCGACGACGAGCTCGAGCCGCCGACGCAGGCGTGGATCCACCGGGCGCGCTACGTCGGGCCGCGCGGCCGGCTGCCGGCCCAGGAGCTGCACGGCAAGCAGGGCCTCGAGCGGGCCGGCGTCCAGGCGCGGCTGTTCGGCCGGCGGCTGCTCGTCCCCGACGAGAACGTGACCTGGAACCTGACCGCGATCCCGGCGGCGATCCGGATCGTCCGCCACGAGGGCATCGACGCAGTGCTGACCACCTCGCCGCCCAGCTCGGTGCACTTCGTCGGAGCGGCCGTCAAGCGTGCGACCGGCATCCCGTGGGTCGCCGACCTCCGCGACTCGCTCGTCGCCCACCCGCACCGCCGCGGCGACGAGCGGCGGCTCGCCCGGATCAAGGAGCAGGGCGAGCACGGCGTCGCCGGCCTGGTCGCCGGCTACGCCGATGCGATCGTCGCAGCCGCCGACGCGATCGCCGAAGAGGCACGCGGGTTCGAGCCGAAGGGCCGCGTGCTCACGATCGCGAACGGCGCCGACTTCGACGACTTCGCCGGCCTGGAGCTGCAGCCGTCGCCACGCTTTCGGATCACGCACACCGGCAGCTTCTTCGGCCGCCGGGATCCGCGGCCGTTCCTGACCGCGCTGGCCGACTCCGGCCTGGACGTCGTCGCCCGCTTCGTCGGCGACTTCCGGCCGGCCGACCGGGAGTGGGCCGAGGGGCTGGAGCTCGGCGACCGGCTCGAGCTGATCCCGTACGTGACGCGCCGGCGCTCGCTCGAGCTGCAGCGCGACTCCGAGGCTCTACTGCTGCTGATCCCGGAGGCCGGCGGCCGCGGCCGGGGAGTCCTGTCGGGGAAGGTGTTCGAGTACATCGCCGCGGAGCGTCCGATCCTGGCCTCGGTACCGCCCGACGGGGCAGCCGCGGACCTGATCCGCGAGACCGGCGCCGGAGTGGTCGCGTCGCCGGACGACCCGGCGGCGATCCGCGAGGCGCTCGAGGGCCTGCACGCCCGCTGGCAGGCCGGGAAGCTCTCCGGGCCGACGCTGGACGCCGAGTCGCGCCGCCGGATCGCGAGGGAGACCCGCGTCGGCGAGCTCGCGGATCTCCTGCGAACGCTCGGATAGATTGCGAGGCCGCGTGCTCTCCGACGACAGACGTAGGACGATCGACCGGTACGAGGGCAAGTGGGGGTCGGTGCGGGACTTCGCCGCGCGCGTCGTGGAGTCGGGCGAGCGCGACCTCTCGCGGGCCGTACGGCGGGTCGAGGCGGAGGAGCGGGAGCTGAGCCTGGAGCCGCAGGCCGGGATGGCGCTCGGCGAGCGCGTGACGCTCCCGCGTGCGGCGATGACCGGCGCCCGGCGGGACCTGATCCAGCGCATCCTGCTCGACGCCTGCGCGGCCGGGACGGCGATGGTGGTCGAGCTCGGCAGCGGCGGCGGGATGAACCTGCTCAACCTCCACCTCTGGGGCGGGCCCCGCGTCCCGTACCACGCGCTCGAGCCGACCGAGTCCGGGCGGGCGTGCACCGAGATCCTTGCCGCGCTCGATCCGGGGCTCGACCTGACCACCGCTGCGTTCGACTTCGAGCAGCCGCGCTACGACGCGCTGTCGCGCGCGGACGCCCACGTCCTCGTCTTCACCGTGCACAGCATCGAGCAGGTGACGGAGGTGGCCCGCGAGGCGATCACCGGCCTGTTCGGCCTCGGCCCGAGCGTGACCGGGGTGCACTTCGAGCCCGTCGGGTGGCAGGTCGTCGACGAGCCCGACCAGGCCTCGCTCGAGTACGCCGAGCGCCAGCGCTACAACCGCAACCTCTGGCCGCTGCTCCAGGAGCTGGAGGCGAGCGGCGAGCTGACGATCGACACCGTCGTCCCCGACCTGTTCGGCGACAAGTACAAGAACCCCGGCACGCTGATCGTCTGGCACGCCCGGCGCGCTGACGGATGAGGATCACGCGCTACCTCTTCCTGGCGACGGTCTTCTGCGTCACCTTCGAGAAGGTGCATTGGAACGTCGCCGGCACGGTCAGCCTCGCCGACATCCTCGCGGTGGGATTCCTGGTCGCCTGGGCGGTGGAGCGGCTCGGCACGCACGACTGGCGGCTGCCGCCGACCTCGGCGATCGTCGCGTGCTTCGGGCTCGCCTTCCTGCTCAGCTACCTGATTGGCTACTTCTCGATCGACACGGCCGACGCCTCGGGGCAGTTCGGGAAGGGGATGCTCAAGTGGGCGATCCACATCCTGTTCCTCGTCGCCGCGATCGCGTACCTGTCCCGGCGATCGGAGCGCTTCTACTGGCAGACGATCGGCACGTTCACCGCCGGGATCGTCGTCAACGCGATCTACGGCGTGCTCCAGCTCGTCGCCGCCCAGGGCGGCCGCAACCTCGACAACGCCGTCCTCTCCCCGCTGACCGGGGGAGCGAGCTCGATCAACATCTACGGGGCGGTCGCGGGGCAGAGCGTCTACCGGCCGAACGCTCTGACCGGCGACCCCAACCACCTCGGGATCATGCTGATCGTCCCGATCCTGGTGCTGCTGCCAGTGTACTTCCGGCTCGGCCGCGGCCACCGGCTGCGTACGCAGCTCGCGGTCGTGCTCGCCTTCCTGTTCGTGGTCGAGCTGGCGACGCTGTCGCGGAGCGGCCTGCTCGGGCTCGCCGTCGGGCTGCTCGTGCTCGCGGTCCCGTACCGGCGCTGGCTGGTCTCGCGCGATCTGCTGGTGCCGCTCGCCGGGGCGCTGGGGCTGGTCGCGATCGTCGTCCTCTCGCGGCTCAACTTCTTCGAGACCGTGATCCGCTCGCGCTTCCAGACGGGCGGGAGCTCGACGTCGGCGCACTTCGGCGTCTACGACTTCATCCCGAACGTCCTGGCCGGACACCCGCTGTTCGGGCTCGGGTTCAACACGTTCTCGGTCTACTACGAGACGGTCACCGGCAAGACGAACTGGGGGCCGCACTCGTTCTACGTCGCGCTGCTCGTCGAGACCGGGTTGGTGGGGACGGCCGTGTTCGCCGCGTACCTCTGGTACCTGTTCCGCCGGCTGGGCGACGCGCGGGAGGCGGGACGGGCGCTGAGCGCGGTCGGCGACCCGGCCGCCGCGCGGCTGCGGCCGCTCGCCTGGGGGCTGACCGCCGCGCTGGCGGGGACGCTGGTCGCGAACGCGTTCTACCTGACGATGACCTTCTACTACTTCTACGTCCTGGCGATGTTCGTGCTCGCCTGCCCGCTCGTCTTCGCGCGGCGAGTCCCGGCTTCACTAGGATCGAGCCGTGCCGTCGCATACGCTGCGCCTGCCTGAGCTGAGCCCCGTCCAGGAGCGGGTGGTCGAGCGGCTACGGCAGGACGGGGTCGCGATCGTCCCGTTCGCCGAGCTCTTCGCCGACGAGCAGCGCTGGGAGCAGTCCGCGGCCGACATGGCGGAGTTCGTCGCCGAGACCGAGGCGCTGCTGCCGTCGATGAGCCACGAGGACCGCGTCGCCGCCTTCGGCAAGGCCTTCCTCATACGCCGGTACCGGGTGAAGAAGGGCGAGGACCGGCCGACGTTCGGCCTCGACAACCCCTGGGTGAGCATGGGCGCGTCGACCGAGCTCCTCGGGATCGTCAACGCGTACCGCGGCGAGCCGATGCGGCTCCACGACGTCGACAACTGGTACACGGTGCCCGACGCCGAGGCCGCCCGCAGCGCCTCGCAACGCTGGCACCGCGACGGGTGGGAGAACCACATCGTCAAGGTCTTCACGTACTTCAACGAGGTCGACGAGGAGGCGGGGCCCTTCGAGTACGTCCTCGGCAGCGCCGCCGGCGGCCGGTACGGCTCGCTCTGGCCGTGGGAGGACAAGGAGGTCTACCCGCCGCAGGACGAGCTCGAGACGGCGGTCGACCCGGCCGACTGCCGCTCGCTCACCGGCGGCCCCGGCTCGATCGTCTTCTGCGACACGAGCGGCTTCCACCGCGGCGGGTTCGCGCGGAGCCGGCCGCGGATCCTCTCGTACCACACGTACCTCTCCGACGCGGGCCAGCAGCGCCACCGGCGGAAGTTCGAGGTCGACCTCGCCGGGGCCGACCTGGGCGAGCAGTCGGCCTACGCGCTCGGCTGACGGCGGGCGCGCTTCTCCTTCGCCGCGCGCTTCTTCCGGCGTTCGCCGAACGCCTCCCACCTGCCGCCCAGCGACGTCGGCGACTTCGGCGGCGTCTGCCGCGAGCGCATCAGCGCCACCGCCTCCGGCACGTAGAACGACTCGACGAACGCGTCGATGATCCGGCCGACGGTGTAGCGGGTGACGTGGCGCGCCCGGTCATCGTGGAAGCCGTAGGCGGGCCAGCTGACGTGGGCACCCGCCCAGCGCACGATCTCGAACGAGGGCCAGTAGTACACGTCGGGGCGGTGCTCGCTCATTGTCTGGTCGATCGCGACCCGCAGCACCGACTTCGACACCGAGTCAGCGGTCATGCAGGAGATGTCGCGGAACGTCGCCTCCAGCGGTACCGGCGAGAGCGTGACGACGATCGGCGCGGTCGCGTTCACCTGCCGCACCAGGTCGACCAGCTCAAGGATGTTCCTGGCGTTCTCCTCCACCGTCGTCAGCCGGAAAACGTGGCGGTCGGCGTCGAAGATCTCCTTCGGGACGCCGCGCCAGAACACGCCGCCGGTCTCGCGGTCCTGCCAGACCTCGGCCAGGCCGATCGTGAACACGAACGCGCCGGCGTCCGCGAAGGCCTGGACGAAGGTTTCCCGCTCCTCGTCGGCGACCCACTCCTGGATCTCGCCCGACTCGAGCCGGTCGTAGCGGAAGCCGCGGCCGGTCTCGGAGCCGGTCACGCACCAGGCGACGAAGTCGAGCAGCGCGTACGTGTTGTTCAGCCCCTCCGGGATGCGCAGCTGCGTGGCCAGCAGCCCGGCCTCGCTCAGGAACGACCGCAGCTCGCGGGCGAAGCAGGAGCCGAGGGTGACGACGAGGTCGTCGGCCTGGAGGAGCGGCTCCGCCGGCGTGTGCCCGGGGAGGATGGAGTCGCGGATCAGCTCGTCGAAGTCGTCGAACTCGCGCCGGTCGGCAGGGAAGAACCTGGCGTCGGCCTTGTGCCAGGAGTGCGACCAGAGCTTCTGCGGACGCACGGCCGTCTCCGCGACCAGGAAGCCGACGTCCTTCGTCCCGTCCGGGTTGGTGAGCTTGCTCTTCAACGCGCCTCCCGGGTGCCAACTGTAGCTTGCCGCCCGTGAAGGTCGTCATGCTCACGACCTCGTACCCGCGCTCGCCGGAGGATGCCGCCGGGCGCTTCGTCGCCGACGCCGTCGAGCACCTCCGCGCCGACGGCGTCGAGGTCGAGGTCGTGTCGCCGCTCTCGTTCCGTCATTTCGGGATCGCCTACGGCCACGGCGTGGTCGGCAACCTGCGCCGCCGGCCGTGGCTCTCGCTGTTCGTCCCGGCGATGCTCGTCTCCTTTGCCCGGGCGGCGCGGCGCGCGGCGCGCGACGCGGACGTCGTCCACGCCCACTGGCTGCCCAGCGGCCTCGCTGCCGCGGCCACCGGCAGGCCGTTCGTCGTCCAGCTGTGGGGGACGGACGTCGCGCTCGCGCAGCACGCTCCCTGGATCGCGCGACGGGTGCTCCGCCGCGCACGGCTGGTCGTCTGCGCCTCGCGCGAGCTGGCCGATGCCGCCCGCCGGCTCGGCACGCGCGAGGTCCGGGTGATCCCGAACGGCATCGAGGTACCGGCCGACGTGCGCGAGCCGGACGACCCGCCGCACGTGCTCTACGCCGGGCGTCTCTCGGCCGAGAAGGGCGTGCGCGAGCTGGTCGCGGCCACGCGGGGATTGCCGCTGGTCGTAGCGGGGGACGGGCCGCTGCGGGACGAGGTGCCCGGCGCGCTCGGGATGGTCCGGCACGATGAGCTCCTGCGGCTCTACGAGCGAGCGGCCGTCGTCGCCTGTCCGTCCAGGCGTGAGGGCTTCGGCGTGGCCTGCCTCGAGGCGATGGCGGCCGGGAGGCCCGTGGTCGCCTCGTCGGTCGGCGGCCTGCGCGACCTCGTCGTCGACGGCGAGACCGGCCTGCTCGTTCCGCCCGGTGACGTGGCGGCGCTGCGCGCCGCGCTCGAGCAGCTGCTCGGTGACGCGGGGCTCCGCGAGCGCCTCGGACGTGCGGCCCGGGAGCGCGTCCTTGCCGAGTTCACCTGGAAGCGGTATGCGGAGCACATCCAGCGTGCTTACGATGAGGCGCGATCGTGAGCACCGTCGTCGTCACCGGAGGAGCGGGCTTCGTCGGCTCGCACGTCGCGGAGCTCGTCCGCGACCGCGGCCACGAGGTCACGGTCGTCGACGACCTCTCGTCCGGCAAGCGCGAGAACGTGCCCAAGGGGTGCCGGCTGGTCGAGCTGGACATCACCGACGCGCCTGCCGTCGAGCGGGCGATCGACGGCGCGGCGTTCGTCTGCCACCTGGCCGCCCAGGCGAGCGTGACCGTGTCCGTCAAGGAGCCCGACCGGGACCTGGCGATCAACGTCGCCGGGACGCTGAACGTCTGCGCGGCGGCGGCCGCCGCGGGCGCGCCCGTCGTGTTCGCGTCCACCGGCGGTGCGCTCTACGGCGACAACGCCCCGATCCCGACGCCGGAAGGCTCGCCGACAGAGCCGCTCGCTCCCTACGGGGCGTCCAAGCTCGCCGGCGAGGCCTACGTCGGCACGTGGAGCCGCCTGCACGACGCCGGCAACGTCGTCCTCCGCCTCGGCAACGTCTACGGGCCGCGCCAGAGCTTCGACGGCGAGGCAGGCGTGGTCGCGATCTTCTCGCACTGCCTCCTCCACGGGCAGCCGCCCACCGTCTACGGCGACGGCACACAGACGCGCGACTACGTCTACGTCGGCGACGTCGCCCGGGCGTTCCTGCTCGCGGGCGAGTCCGGGCGGGCGGGCACGTACAACGTCGGCACCGGCATCGGCAGCTCGGTGCTCGAGCTGCTCGACTCGCTCGAGCGCTCGGCCGGCGTCTCGGTGGAGCGGAAGTCCGAGCCGCTGCGCAAGGGCGAGCTGCGCGCGAGCGCGCTCGACTCCTCGCGCATCCGGGACGAGCTCGGTTGGGAGCCGGCGGTCGGCCTGGACGAAGGCCTCGCGCAGACGTTCGCCTGGTATCGCGCCTCCGACCCGGCTTGAAGGCCGTTCTGCTCGCCGCCGGGCTGGGCACGCGGATGCGCGGCGCATTCGGCGACGGGCCGAAGATCCTCGCTCCCTTCGGGGGACGGACGCTGCTCGACCACCAGCTCGACTACCTGGCCGGCCAGGGCGTCGACGAGGTCGCAATCAACCTCCACCACCATGCGGACCGGGTGCTGGAGCAGCTCGGGGATCGCGAGCTCGAGGTGTCCGTCGAGGCCTCGCTCCTCGGGACCGCGGGTGCGCTGCTCGGCTTCGAGGACATCTCGCACGAGCCGTTCTTCGTCCTCTACGGAGACGTCGTCACCGACCTCGAGCTGTCGACGCTACGGCTCGACGGCATCGCCACGCTCGCCTGCTATCCGAGCAGTGACCTCGAGGGCAAGGGCGTGCTCGAGGTCGGTCCCGACGGTCGCGTGACGGGGTTCCTCGAGAAGGCCGCCGTCGAGGGCGAGGGTCTCGTGAACGCCGGGATCTACCTGCTCGCGCCCGAGATCCTCGCGTTCATCGGCGATCCGCCGTCGGATTTCGGGCACGACGTCTTTCCCCGGGCGCTGGCGGCTGGAGCGACGATCACCGCCGTTCGTACCGACGCCTACGTGAAGGACGTCGGCACCCCGGAGGCGCTCGCGGAGGCCGAGCGAGACCTGGGACTATGATCGCCGGGTGCCCGCCCACGCCAGCGTTTCCGAGAGCCTCGCGGCCTACTTCGCCGAGCTGAAGGCCCTGCTCGACGCGATGCCGCTCGAGCGGATCGAGTCGATCGGGGCAGCCCTCTACTCCGCCTACCGCCACGACAAGCAGGTGTTCGTGGTCGGGAACGGCGGTTCAGCCTCGACCGCGTCGCACATGGCCTGCGACCTCTCGAAGAACACGCTCGCGGGCAATCGGCCGCGCTTCCGCGTGATGAGCCTGACCGACAACGTCGCGCTGATGTCCGCGCTCGCCAACGACGTCGGCTACGAGCACGTCTTCAAGGAGCAGCTCGTCAACCTGATCCGCACCGGCGACGTGCTGATCGTCCTCTCCGGCAGCGGCAGCTCGCCCAACGTGCTCGAAGCGATGCGCTATGCGCGCGAGCGCTCCGCAACGGTGATCGCCTTCCTCGGCTTCGACGGCGGCGAGGCGGCCGAGCTCGCCGACCACGCGATCGTCGCTCCCACGGACAACTACGGGCTGATCGAGGACGTGCACATGATCCTCAACCACGCGCTGACGAGCTACTTCCGCGGTCGCCTTGATGAGCACGGAGAGGGACAGGTCTGACAGACCTGTCCCCGGTTCCGTCTGTGATCCGGTCGAGCAGCAGGCAGAGGCAGGCCGTGTTCCTCGACCGCGACGGCGTGCTCAACGCCCGGCCCCCCGAGCACGAGTACGTGACCTCGGTCGACCGGTTCGCCTGGCTCCCCGGCGCGCGCGAGGCCGTGGTCGAGCTCAAGGCGGCCGGCTGGAAGGTGGCCGTCGTCTCCAACCAGCGTGGCGTCGTGCGCGGGCTCGTCTCGTCCCACACGCTGGCGGCGATCGAGCGGCGGATCCAGGGCGACCTCGCGCCCGAGGCGGCGATCGACGGCTTCTACTACTGCCCGCACGACGACGCCGAGGGCTGCGACTGTCGCAAGCCCCGGCCGGGCCTGATCGCGCGCGCCGCCGCCGAGCTCGGCGTCGAGCCCGGCAAGAGCTGGATGATCGGCGACTCCGAGTCCGACGTCGCCGCCGGCCGCGCAGCCGGCTGCTCGACCATCCTGATCTCGCCGGAGACGTCCGACACCGCCGCCGACCTGGTCGAGCCCGACCTCGCCGCGGCGGCGCGCCGCCTGTGCTGATCTCGCGGACACCCCTCCGGGTCAGCTTCGTCGGCGGCGGCAGCGACGTCGTCTCGTTCTCGGCGGAGCACGGCGGGGCGGTCGTCTCCACCACGATCGACAAGTACGTCTACGTCGCGGTGAACAAGCGGTTCGAGGAGACGACGCGGGTCAGCTACTCGCGGACGGAGATCGTCTCCTCGATCGACGAGCTCGAGCACGAGCTCGCCCGCGAGGCGCTGCGCACGGCCGGGATCCCGCGCGGGACGGAGATCGTCACGATCGCGGACGTGCCCTCGGAGGGCACCGGCCTCGGCTCGTCGAGCGCCGTCACCGTCGGCCTCCTGAACGCGCTCTTCGCCTACCAGGGCATCCTCAAGTCGCCCGGCGAGCTGGCGGAGGAGGCGGCGCGGATCGAGATCGACGTGCTCGGCAAGCCGATCGGCAAGCAGGACCAGTACGCCGCAGCGTTCGGCGGGCTCCAGCTGCTCGAGTTCGGACCGGGCAGCGGCGTCAGCCGGACGCCGCTCGTGCTCACCGACGAGCAGCGGCAGGCGCTCGGGCGGAACCTGCTGATGTTCCACACCGGGCGCGTGTCGAGCGGCGAGCCGCTCGAGCGGCTGGACGCGGTCGCCGGCGAGCCCGGGACGGTCGCGCGGCTGGAGCGTCTGCGCGACGACGCGCTCGCCCTCTTCCGCGAGCTGTCGGGCGGGGCCGGCCTCGACGTTCTCGGCGAGGCGATGCACGAGAGCTGGCAGCGGAAGCGCGAGCTGCCGGGTGTCACCGACGACCAGATCGACGGCTGGTACGAGGCCGCTCGCTCGGCCGGCGCGACCGGCGGGAAGCTGCTCGGCTCGGGCAGCGGCGGCTTCCTGCTCGTCTACGCGCCCGTCGAACGCCAGGCGGACGTGCGCCGGGCGCTCGGCGGCCTGCGCGAGTTCGCGTTCGCCCCCGAGAGCGAGGGCACGCGGATCATCCACGTCGGCCGCTGAGGCGCTCGCTACGATCCGGCGATGAGCAATCGCGAGCTGGTCATCGACGGCACCCGGATCGCCGACGACACCGACTGCTGGGTGATCGCCGAGATCGGGCACAACCACCAGGGGTCGCTGGAGCAGTGCAAGGAGCTCTTCGCCGAGGCGGCCCGCTGCGGTGCGAACGCGGTCAAGCTCCAGAAGCGCGACAACCGCGGCCTGTACACGCGGGAGTTCTTCAACCGGCCCTACGAGAACGAGAACAGCTACGGGCCGACGTACGGCCAGCACCGCGAGGCGCTCGAGTTCGGGCGCGCCGAGTACCAGGAGCTGAAGGCGTACGCGGCCCAGATCGGGGTCACCTTCTTCGCGACCGCCTTCGACTTCTCGAGCGCGGAGATGCTGGCCGATCTGGACATGCCGGCGTACAAGATCGCCTCCGGTGACCTGACCAACACGCCGCTCCTCGAGTTCGTCGCCCGGATCGGCAAGCCGATGATCCTCTCCACCGGCGGCGGCACGCTCGACGACGTCCGCCGTGCGCACGACTGCGTCGCCGAGATCAACCCGCAACTCGGGCTGCTCCAGTGCACCGCCGGCTATCCGGTCGAGAACTGGGACGAGCTCGACCTGCGCGTGATCGAGACCTACCGGCAGCTGTTCGAGGACACGATCGTCGGCTACTCGGGTCACGACAACGGGATCGCCATGCCGGTCGCGGCGTACGTGCTCGGCGGCCGGATCGTCGAGAAGCACTTCACGCTCAACCGGGCGATGAAGGGGACCGATCATCGCTTCTCGCTCGAGCCGGTCGGCCTGCGCAAGCTCGTCCGCGACCTCCGGCGCACACGGCTCGCGCTCGGCAAGGGCGACAAGATCCCGTATCCGAGCGAGGCCGACCCGATCACGAAGATGGGCAAGAAGATCGTCGCCGCGCGCACGCTGTCCGCCGGGCACACGCTCGCCCGCGAGGATCTCGCGCTGAAGTCGCCCGCCGACGGCGGGCTTCCCCCGTACGAGCTCGACGCGGTGATCGGCCGCACGCTGCGCCACCCGGTCGCCGAGGACGCGGCCTTCACGTTCGACGACCTCGAGGAGCTGATCCCGGGGACGGCGGCGGGTGCGTCCCTGCGCGCGGCCGATGAGCGCTGAGCCTCTGGCCGGCCGCCTCGCCGTCGTCACCGGAGCGCTCGGAAACCTGGGGCCGGCGTGGACCGCGGCGTTGGCCGGCGCCGGGGCGCGGGTGGTCGGGCTGGACGTGCGCGAGGGCGACGGCGTCGTCCAGGCCGACGTCACCGACCGCGCCGCGCTGGAGCGGGTGCTCGCCGACGTCGGCGCGCCCGCGGTGCTGGTCAACAACGCCGGGATCGACGCACCGCCCGGCGGCGACGAGGGCGACTTCGCGCGGACGCTGGAGGTGAACGTCACCGGCCTCCACAACGCGACGGAGATCTTCGGTCGCGCGATGTGCGGGGCGGGCGGCGGCTCGATCGTGAACATCGGCTCGCTGTACGCCTCGATCGCGCCGATCCCGGCCCTCTACGACCACATCGAGCCGCCGTTCACGAAGCCCGCGGCGTACGGAGCGTCGAAGGCGGCGGTCGTCAACCTGACCCGCTACTTCGCGCGGCTGTGGGGCCCGCACGGCGTGCGCGTGAACGCCCTGTCGCCGGGCGGGGTGCGCGGCGGTCAGGACGCGGAGTTCGTACGCAAGTACTCGGAGCGCGTGCCTCTGGGCCGGATGGCCGAGCCGGACGACCTGGCCGGCGCGCTGCTCTTCCTCGTCTCGGATGCCTCGGCGTACGTCACCGGACAGGAGCTGCGCGTTGATGGAGGATTCACCGCATGACGGTGACCGCGGAGGTGCGCACGGTCGGCAACGTGATCGGCGGCGAGGAGCGCCCGGCATCGCGCGGCGGGACGTTCGAGAAGCTCGCGCCGGCCACCGGCGAGGTGCTGTCGCTGGTCGCGCGCTCGTCGGCGACGGACGTCGCCGTGGCGGTGGCGGCGGCCGAGGCTGCGCAACCGGCCTGGGCGGCCCGGCCGGTCGAGGAGCGCGGCCGCATCCTGCGCGGGGTCGCGCAGCTGCTCGAGCGCGACCGCGAGCAGGTGGCGTCGGTCGTCTCCGCCGAGACGGGCAAGTCGCCGAAGGACGCGAAGGGCGAGACCGACGGTGCGATCGAGCTCGGCTACTTCATCGCCGGCGAGGGGCGGCGGTTCTACGGCAAGACGATGCCGAGCGCGACCGCGAACCGCTCGGCGATGACGATCCGCCAGCCGCTCGGCGTCGCCGGCCTGATCATCGCGGCGAACACGCCGATCGCGAACGTCGCGTGGAAGGTCTTCCCCGCGCTGTTATGCGGGAACGCAGCGGTGCTGAAGGCGTCCGAGGACGCCCCCGAGACCGCGAATGTGTTCGCGCGACTGGCGGCGGAGGCCGGCGTTCCGGACGGTGTGCTGAACGTCGTCCACGGCTTCGGCGGGGAGGCGGGGCAGCCGCTGGTCGAAGATCCACGCGTCGCCGTCGTGTCGTTCACGGGCTCGACCGCCGTCGGCCGCCTGATCGCGCGCGTCGCCGGCGAGCGCCTCGCCAAGGTGTGCCTCGAGCTCGGTGGGAAGAATCCGCTCGTCGTCTGCGACGACGCGAACCTCGAGCAGGCGGCCGAGGCAGCGGCGCTGTCGGCCTTCTCGAACGCGGGCCAGCGCTGCGCTGCCGGATCGCGCCTGATCGTCTTCGACGCCGTCTACGACCGCTTCCGCGAGCTGCTGGTCGATCGCGCGCGTGCGCAGAAGATCGGGGCCGACGACGAGCACGACTTCGGCCCGGTGATCAACGAGCGGCAACTCGAGGACATGCTGGCCGCGGTCGAGCAGGCAAGGGCCGCGGGCGCGACTGTCGTCACCGGCGGGGAGCGGCTCGACCGGCCGGGGTTCTATCTGGCGCCGACGATCGTCGAGGGCGCCGCCGCAGACTCGGAGATCTCCTGCACGGAGCTGTTCGGCCCGATCACGACGCTCCATCGCGTCGCAGGCTTCGAGGAGGCGCTGACGGCGGCGAACGCGAGCCCCTACGGGCTGACCGCCGCGATCTGGACGGCCAGCATCCACCGCGGGCAGGAGTTCGTCCGCCGGATCGTCGCGGGCGGCGTCCAGGTGAACGGGCCGACGTACGGCTTCGAGCCGCACGTCCCCTTCGGCGGACAGCGCGACTCGGGCACCGGGTGGCGCGAGCCGGGGACGGAGGCGCTCGACGTGTACTCCGACTGGAAGACGGTCTATGTCACACACGATCCAGCGTCCGTCTGAAGCGGTCGCCGCCGCGGCGCCGGCGGAGGACGTCCCGTACCCCTTCGCCAAGCGCGTCTTCGACCGGACGGTCGCTGCGCTCCTGCTGGTCGTGCTCTCGCCGCTGCTCGGGCTCGCGTTCGTGATCCTGGCGGGGGACATGCTCTTGGTCTCGCGCGACCGCGGCCGCTGGCTCTACCGCGAGCGCCGCATCTCTCACGGGCGCGAGTTCGAGGTGCTCAAGTTCCGCGTGCTGCGCGAGGACGTGCTCGCCGAGATCGCCTCGCGCGACGACGCCTACGCGCGCCTGTACGAGGCCGACCACGCCAACCTGACCACCGCGGGCCGGTTCGTCAAGCGGATCTACGCCGACGAGCTGCCACAGATCGTCAACGTGCTGCGCGGCGACATCTCGCTCGTCGGCCCGCGCCCGTGGCCGGTGACGATGGTCGAGACGCAGGTGGCGAAGGGCCTCGACTACCGGCTGCGCGTGATCGCCGGCTGGACCGGCCCGGCGCAGGTTCGGAAGGACTCGAAGGCGAAGTCGAAGGCGACCGAGCTCGACCTGGAGTACGTCGAGCTGTGCCGGACGCTGACCGGCCCGCAGCTGGTCGGCCACGACCTGAAGGTGATCCGGCAGTCGCTGCGGACGGTTCTGCGCGCCCGCGGCCTGCGCTACTAGCGCCGATTCCCGCTGTGGACGGAACGGCGCACTCTCGGCACGAGGGACAGTCCCTGGGACAACGCCGGAAACGGCCAGGGCCGGTCGGTCGTGTCGGGAAGGAGAGGGAGACGAGGTCCGGTTCGGCCGCGCTCTGCCGACCGCTCCGGACACCTCCGAGCCTTCGTGTACGACCCGCGTTTTCGAGGGACTGTCCCCGGGACGTAGGCCCTTTCGAGCCAGGTTCGAACGAGCCCTTGCGGGGTTGCCCGCACGGTGGGTAGCGACTACGCCGCTGCGCGCTCGTACAGGTCGCCGGCGAGCTCCTCGACCCGGGCGACCGTCTCGCCGTCCAGCTTCTCGCGCCAGCCCTCGGTTCGCTCCGGCCGGACGCCGTAGCCCTCCACGCGGTCGCTCGAGTTCGCCCGGATCGGGCGGCCGTTGAACGTCGGCACCAGCAGCTCCGGCCGCATCGAGATGCCGACGCGCTCGGCGACGAGCCGCATCGTCCCCTCGGTGTCGCGGACGAGGTCCTCGTACGTGACGACGACCACTCGCTCGGGCCGCTCCGCCTGCGCCGACAGCGTCGCCTCTGTCGAGTTGCGCCACTTCTTGAGGGCGCGCTCGACGGTCGAGTACTGCTGCTTCTGGTTCCGCGCCGACGCGTACCAGGCGCGCGGGTCGCGCACGATCGAGACGAGGGTCCCGTCCGGATAGTCCGCGAAGAACCCGGCCAGGCTCACCGGCTTCACGTGCAGGTCGGGCGCGAACGCGGTGACGACGCGCTTCGGCTCCGCGTACAGCGTCTGGTTATCGATCCAGGCGTTGAAGTACGAGGTGAAGTACGCGTCGAGGACGTCCCGGCGGCTCGCCGCCGGCCGCTCCGCGAGCCGCTGCTCGAAGATCCGCCGCTGGAGGCCCGGCAGGAAGAGGAAGGGGAAGACGTCGACGTCGCGGCCACCGTCCGGCCGGACGCCGGCCGGTTTCTTGTAGCCGCGCCGGGCATGCTTCCAGGCGTACGGCTCGTGCAGGAGCTCGAACCACTCGTCGGGCCGGGCCAGGTCGATCGGCGGCCAGTGGCGGCTCGTCGGGCTGCCGATCCGGAGCTCGTGCGGGTGGGCGTGACACTCCGGATGGCCGTCGAACAGCTGGCTGAGGAGCGTTCCGCCGGAGCGCGGGACCTGCGAGACGAGAACGAGCGACTGGGTGATGGGGACGAGGTGGTCGAGCCGCGCCCGGCAGAGCGCGTCGTACTCCTCCGTCACGGTCGAGAGCGTCACCGGCGCCGATCGTAGCGAGACGGCTGGCCGGGTACGATCGGTCCGTGCCGAGCGCGGTCGCCCTCGTTCCCGCCCGGTCGGGCTCGCAGCGGGTGCCGGGGAAGAACGTGGCGCCGCTCGCCGGCCACCCGCTGATCGCCTACGCGATCGCCGGCGCCCGCGAGAGCGGCGTCTTCGACGAGGTCGTCGTCTCGACCGACTCCGAGGGGATCGCCGAGCTCGCCGAGCACTACGGCGCGACTGTTCCCGGCCTCCGTCCCGCGGAGCTGGCGACGGCGACCTCGCCGGACATCGACTGGGTCGTCCACGTGATGACCGGCCGTCCCGAGGAGCTGTTCTCGATCCTGCGGCCGACCAGCCCGTTCCGGACCGGCGAGACGATCCGCCGGGCCTTCGACCGGCTGCTCGAGCTCGGCGACAGGGCCGACTCGATCCGCGCCGTCGAGCCGGCGAAGCAGCATCCCGGGAAGATGTGGACGCTCGACGGCGACGTCCTGGACCCGCTGCTCCCGCAACCCGAAGGCTCGACCCCGCTGCACTCGCTCCAGTACCAGTCGCTTCCGACCGTCTATGTCCAGAACTCGAGCCTGGAGATCGCCTGGTCGCGCGTGCTCGAGCCGCCGCTGCCGACGATCTCCGGCACGCGTGTCGCGCCGTTCTTCACCGAGGGGTGGGAGGGCTTCTCGGTCGACTACCCGGGCGACCTCGACCTGGCCGAGCGCGCCGTCGACCGCGGCGAGGCCGTGCTGCCCCGGGTCGCCGTCCCGGCGCGATAGTGGCCCGCGACCTGCTGCTGCTCGTCCACCTGCCGAAGACGGCCGGGACGACGCTCGCCCAGCTGCTGCGCTACCACTACTCGGGCGGCGCCTTCATGGGGGCCGGCAACGTGCTCAGCCGCCCCGACGAGGCCGAGCCGCGGCTGCAGGCGATCGCGCGGAAGCCGGCGATCCGGGCGGCGTCCGGGCACGTCAGCTTCGGGCTGGCCGAGCAGGTCCTTCCGGACGCGACCTTCGTCACCATCCTCCGCGAGCCGGTGGCGCGCACACTCTCGCAGTACTACTTCCTCACCGAGCTCGGCCGCGGCGGCGGGCTGGTGCCTCCGGGCCTCGCCGAGGACGCCCGCGGGCTCGGGCTCGGGGAGGCGTTCGACCGCGGCTACCTGCTCGACGACCTGCAGACGCGGATGCTCTGCGGCCTGGTCTCCCCCTATGACGACCTTCCGGCCGACGCGCTCGAGCGGGCCAGGTCGAATCTCCGCGAGCGCTTCGCCCACGTGGGGACGACCGAACGCTTCGACGAGCTGCTCGCGGTCCTGAACCTCGCGCTCGGCTGGCCCACGACCGCGCACGAGCCCGCCCGCGAAAACCCGAACCGTCCGGCCGAGGTGCCGGAGGAGCTGCGAGCCCTCGCCGCGGAGCGGAACGGCCTCGACCGGGAGCTGCATGCGTTCGCCGGCGAACTCCTCGCCGAGAAGGTCGACGCGGCGGTCGAGGACGAGGCCGCGGTGATCGCGGAGGCGACCGCACGCTGGAACGAGGCCCGGGAGGCGTCGGAGCCGGTACGCTCGCCCACGCCGGATGCGCGTGTCGAGCGGGCGCTCGAGGAGGCGGAGCGCGTCCGCGCCGCCTTCGTGGAACGGAACAGGAGAGCCAAGGTGAAGCGAGCGAGAAAACGGTGATTGGGCTGCGCTACGTCGGGCAAGCCGACTGCGCCCGCGTCGCCGGGCTCGACGCCGATCCCGTCGAGCGGGCCGCCGCCTTCGCCGACGTCTGCCGCCTGAACGCGCTCTACATGATCGAGCGGGCCGGCTCCGGGCACCCGGGCACGACCTTCAGCTCGATCGACGTGGTCGCCTGGCTGCACCTCGAGGTGCTCGGCGAGGGCGACCGCTACTTCTCGTCGAAGGGGCACGACGTGCCCGGCCTGTACGCGGTGCTGACCGCGCTCGGGAGGCTGGACTTCGACCTGATCCACCAGCTGCGCCGCCTCGACGGGCTGCCGGGGCACCCGGACGTGGCGGCGACGCCCGAGGTGGTGACGAGCACCGGGTCGCTCGGCATGGGTGTCTCCAAGGCGCGCGGCTTCGTGCTCGCCGACCGTGTGCTCGGCCGCTCGGGACGCGTCTACGTGCTCACCGGTGACGGCGAGCTCCAGGAGGGCCAGTTCTGGGAGTCGCTCCAGCCGACCGCGAACCGGAAGCTCGCCGAGATCACCGTGATCGTCGACCGCAACCTCGTCCAGTCGGACACGTGGGTCTCCGAGGTCAGCGACCTGGGCGACCTGGAGGCGAAGCTGCGCGCGTTCGGGTGGGCGGTGGCGAGCTGCGACGGCCACGACCTGCGCGCGGTCGCGGACACGCTGGCCGGGCTCGAGGGCGAGCAGCGCCCGCGGGCGGTGATCGCGAACACGCGCAAAGGCGGCGGCGTCTCGTTCATGGAGCCGCACGACCTCCCGAAGACCGAGACGGCGCTGTACGGCTACCACTCGGGCGCGCCGACCGAGGACGAGTACGAGCGGGCGGTCGAGGAGGTTCTGGCGCGGCTGGACGCGCGCCTCGAGCGCCTGGGAGCAGAGCCGGTCGAACTCGTCCCCGCCGAGCCGCCCGAGCACCGCTCCGCGCCGAAGGAGCGCCAGCGGCTCGTGCCCGCCTACGGCGAGGCCCTGATCGCCGCCGCCGAGCAGGAGCCGCGGCTGATCGCGCTCGACGCCGACCTGCGGCTCGACACGGGGCTGGTCGCGTTCCGCGAGCGCTTCCCGGAGCGCTTCGTCGAATGCGGGATCGCCGAGCAGGACATGGTCTCGCAGGCCGGCGCGATGGCGCTCGCCGGCGTGATCCCCGTCTGCCACTCGTTCGCCTGCTTTCTCTCCACCCGGCCGAACGAGCAGATCTACAACAACGCGACCGAACGCTCGAAGGTGATCTACGTCGGCTCGCTCGCGGGGCTCGTCCCGGGCGGCCCGGGCCACTCGCACCAGTCGGTGCGCGACATCTCCGCGCTGGGGGCGGTGCCCGGGATGGCCCTGCTGGAGCCGTTCAGCGAGGGCGAGTGTCGCGCGATCGTCGAGTGGGCGGTGCACCGGGCGCCGGGCTCGGTCTACATCCGGCTCTGCAGCGTCCCGTGGGCGCTCGGCTTCGACCCACCCGCGATCGAGGAGCTGTCGCCGGGACGCGGGACCGTGCTGCGCCCGGCCGGCGAGATCCTCTTCGTCGCCGCCGGCCCCGTGATGGTCGCGAACGCGATGCACGCCGCCGAACTCCTCGACGTCGACGCGGGCGTGGTCGCGATCCCGTGGCTCCGCGACCTCGACGGCGCGTGGCTCGCGGAGGTCGCGGGCGACGCGCAGGTGGTCACGCTCGACAACCACTACCTCACCGGAGGCCAGGGCGACGCCGTGCTTGCCGCCCTCGCCGCCGAGAAGGTGCCGAACCGCGTGCACAAGGTCGGCGTCACCAGCATCCCGAAGTCGGGCGGCAACGACGAGGTGCTGAAGGCGCACGGGCTCGACGCCGGGGGCATCGCCGCGCAGGTCCGGCGCCGGCTCGGCGCGCGCGTGACCTAGCGGGCGTGAAGGCCCGCAGCGTCCCGGAGATCGCCTCCGCCCTGTGGCGCGAGGCCGAGGTGCGCCCGGCGGCATGGCGAGCGGAGCGGGCGGTTGCCAAGGCCGGCAGGGACGGCACCCCGGTCCTCCTCGGCCCGTTCCTGGGCGAGATCGGCTACGAGCTCGAGTACTGGATCCCGTTCCTGCGGCGCCTGCTCCGCGAGAACCGCATCGCGCCGGAGCAGGCGACGGTGATGACGCGCGGAGGCGCAGCGCTCTGGTACCGGGACTTCGCCGCGCACGAGCTCGACGTGCTGCAGCTGCTCTCCCCCGAGGAGTACCTGCCGCGCCTCGAGGAGCGCCGCCGTGACGCCGGCGATCTGAAGCAGCTCCGGGTCGGGAGGTTCGACCGCGAGCTGGTCGCGCTCGCGCACGAGCGGCTGGGTGACTTCACGCTCGTCCACCCGGGCTTGATGTTCACCCGGCTGCGCGGGCTCTGGTTCCGGGACGAGCCGCTGGACACGCTCTGGCCGCAGGTCGAGTACCGCCGGCTCGACGTCGAGCCCGGGCCGCTCCCGGGCCTGCCGGCCGACTACGTGGCGGTGAAGGCGTACTTCAACGAGGTGCTGCCGGCCGCCCCGGAGACCAGGGCCTTCCTGCCCGCGGCGATCGACCGGCTGGCGGAGACGATCGACGTCGTCCTGCTCTCGACGGGTCTGCTCGTCGACGACCACGAGGAATGGGCGACGAGGAGCGCCCGCGTCCACCCGATCGAGCATCTGCTCCGCCCGCAGGACAACCTCGCCGTCCAGACCCGGCTGATCGCGGGTGCGCGCGGGCTGGTCGCCACCTACGGCGGCTTCTCCTACCTCGGTCCGTTCCTCGGCGTGCCGACGCGGACGTTCTATTCGGTCGAGCAGACCGTGCCGCTGCATCTGGAGGTGCTGCGCCGGGCGCTGCCGGGCGCGGACTACGAGCGGATGCGGACGGACGAGGACGTTGCGTCGCTGGCGCTCTTCCCGTCGCGGGCCGCGACGTCGTAGCCGAAAAGCGCCAGGTCGAGGCCGATCAGCCCGGACGTGCGCCGGTTGCTCTCCCCGTAGCGGTCGCCGACCAGCGAGGCGATCCTCGAGCGCATTCCCTGCTCGATCCGCGCGGCGACACCCTCGGGCGCGTTGCGGCCGAGCTCGCGTGCCGCCCTGGTCAGCCGACGGCCGGCGGTGCTGCGCCCGTCGACCGGCGCCCACGGGTTCATCCGCTCGCGGACGAGCCAGTTCAGCCGCCGCTTCACCGCGATGCCCGCGGGAGGCCACGACCGGTTCACGACCTTCCCGAACTTCAGCGCCTCGACGACGCCGGGCTCCGGCGATGCGCCGGCGAAGGCGGCGATCCGGTGGACGAAGCCCTCGGGCTCCGACCGGAAGAGCTCGTAGGGGAGGGTCAGCACGTGCTCGCGGCCGAACAGGCCGTGGTAGTACGCGATCAGGCGGTCGTACTCGTAGCGGCGGAGGTCGCAGGGCCAGGGGTGCGACTTCGACGCCCGCGTCAGGTAGTCGCCGACGTCGAGCAGCCCGCCGACCTTGACGTACTGCTGATACGTGGAGAAGAGCATGCGGCGCTGCTCGCGGATCACGATCAGCACCTTCGCGCCGGGGAAGGTCTCCGCCAGGCGGTCGGCCAGGCGGACGCTGTCGTACGCGCCGTAGAGCATGTCGCCGCTGAGCCGCTCCGCCGACAGCACCGGGACGAGGCGCTCCGCCCCGACCGCCTCGATCCGGTCCATGAAGGCCGAGCGGCACGCGGTCGCGTCGAACTCGATGTCGTCGGGCGCGATCAGCTGCCGCTTCACGACCGCCTCGCCGCCCACCGTCGCAAAGCCGACGGCAGCCGATTCGAACACCTTGTCCTGGAGCCAGGTGGAGGCCGTCTTCTGGAGCCCGATGTGGAGGAGCAGCGCCACTACGATCGCGCGGCCGGCCGGAACCTCTCGAGCTCTGCCTCCGCCTCCTCGGCGCGGCGCCGCCACTTCAGCGTCTCCTCCTGCGAGCGCAGGAGGCGCGCCTCCGCCTTCGTCAGCATCGCGCGCAGCCCCTCCTCGTCCTTCCACGCGCGCGCCTTGTGGTGCACGGCGTAGGCGTTCTCGATCTCCTCCGGCGTCCGCGGGTAGAAGAGCTCGGGGTCGACGAAGGTGACGCCGGGCTGGTCGAGGAAGATCGCGTCGATGAACTCGGGGCCCGTCGTGTCCTTCAGGTTGTCTCCGGTCGCCATCTTCTTGCCGTACATCAGCTGCGGCTTGATCTCGCGCAGGCCCTTCTCGACCAGCGGGTGGCCCGGCACCGATCCCATCAGCGCGCCGTTCAGCTTGCCGCGCTTCCGGAAGCCGACGAAGACGTCCGCATCCTCGACCAGCGGTTCGATCGACCGCTTGCACTCGAAGTCCGTGTCGACGTGCACGCCGCCCTGGGTGAACAGCAGCTCCAGCCGGAGGATGTCGCCGCGCTCCCAGGGTGCGCGCAGCAGGTCGGCCGCCTCCGGCCGGATCAGCGACTCGCGCGGGGGGAAGTTCTCGTCGGTCCAGAGCTTCAGCTCCCAGCCGGGATGGTGGTCGAGCCAGGTCTGCCCGTACGCGGCGAACTCGTCCGGCAGGGGATCCGGCCCCACCCAGATCTGGTGGAAGATGCGTGGGATGCGCACGGCCAAAAGCTACCGATGATCGTCGCGACCGAAGACCTGGCGGCCCACCGCGGCCGCGTGACGATGGTCGACGGCGGCTTCGACCCGCTGCACCCGGGCCACGTCGCTTACTTCGAGGCGGCGGCCGCCCTCGGGCGGCCGGTTCTCTGCAACGTCGCGCCCGACGACTGGGTGGCGCGGAAGCACCCGCCGCTCCTGCCGCAGGCCGATCGGGCAGCGCTCGTCGACGCGATCCGCTTCGTCGACTACGTCCACCTCGCCTCGGGGACGACCGCGTCGGTGCTGCGGGTGCTCGTTCCCGCGGCCTACGCGAAGGGCGCCGACTGGCAGGGCAGGCTGCCCGGCGAGGAGTCCGCGATCTGCGCGGAGCTCGGGATCGGGGTGGTATACCTCGACACGGTCCGTGACTCCTCCACCGCCCTCCTCGAGCGATACGACCGCCGCCGCGACGGCGGCTGAGCGGGTCCTCGACGAGTTCCGGAGCAACGGCATCGCGGTTGCCCGGTTCGACGAGCTCTTCGGCGAGCAGCTCTGGCAGGAGGCGGTCGCCGACATCACGCCGTTCGTCGCGGAGACGGACGAGCGGGCGGTCGAGCTCGGCCGCCAGGAGGACGGCGAGGGCAAGGGCAAGGAGAAGGACGAGGTGATCGTCCGCCGCTTCTACGCGAAGGGGGTCGACAGGCACCGCTACTCCCTCTCCGAACCGTGGCTCAGGATCGCCGCCGCCGAGCCCGTGCTCGACATCGTCAACGGCTATGCCGGGCAGCCGACCCGGCTGACCTATGTGGACAACTGGTACACGGTGCCGCGACCCGAGGTGACCGAGCGGGTGGCGTCGCAGCGCTGGCACCGCGATCCCGAGGACGACCACATCGTGAAGATGTTCATCTACTTCAGCGACGTCGACGAGGAGGCAGGCCCCTTCGAGTACGTCCGGGACAGCGCCGCGGGCGGCAAGTACGGCGACGTGTTCCCGTGGGGCCAGGGTCACCGCTACCCGTCGGCCGAGGAGCTGGAGGAGGCCGTCGACCCCGACGACCGGCTGACGATGACGGGTCCGGCCGGAACGGTGATCTTCTGCGACACCGCCGGCTTCCACCGCGGCGGCTTCGCCCGCACCAAGCCGCGGATCCTGATGATCTCCACCTTCCTGCGCGAGAGCGCCCGCAAGGGCAAGCGCCGGTTCGCGGTCGACTTCGAGGGCGGCGAGACCTCGTTGTCGGAGCGGGCCCGGCACGCACTGGCGGGCTAGCGGTCCTGCAGTGACAGGCATAAGCCTGTCACTGCTCGTCGTCCGCTACGGCCCCAGGAAGAAGCCGCGCGCCTTGGCGTAGAGCTCGTCGGTCCCGCGCGCGATCACCCGCTCGGTCTCCGGGTCGAGCCCGGGGCGTTCTGCCCGCTCGCGGATCACGCCGTGCTCGTGCACCGGCCCGCTGGAGTCGGCCCGGATCGGCTGCCCGTTGAAGGTCGGCTCGAGCAGCTCGTCCGAGAAGGTCAACCCCAGCCGGTCCGCGAGCCGCCGCATCAGCGGCTCCGTCTCGCGCACGAGGTCCTCGAACGACACGATCACCACCCGGTCGCCGTAGCGCTTGCGGGCGTCCAGCGACGAGCGGGTGGAGCGGCGCCAGGTCGCGACCGCGCGGTCGACGTCCTCGTAGCGGTCCGTGTAGCGGCGGCTCGACTCGAACCAGCCGCGCGGCTCGCGGACGATCGTGATCAGCGTCCCGTCCGGGTAGTCGCGGAAGTAGACGGCCAGGTCGGGCTTGTTCATCGCCAGCCGGGCCGAGAAGGCGGTGACCGCGCGCTTCGGGCCCGTCCCCAGGTTCGCGTTGTCGAGCCAGGCGTTGAAGTAGGAGGTCATGTACGCGTCGAGGATCTCTCGCACCGAGGAGCCGGGCTCGGCGCGCTCCAGGAAGATCGCGCGCTGCCGCTCGGCGTCGAACCGGAACGGAAACACGTCGAAGGTGCCGGCGCTGCGGGCGCCGGGCGTCGACTTCGAGTAGCCCTGCTCGACGAACTCGAGCGTGATCCGCTCGAAGAGCGCGTCGAACCAGGTCTCCGGGGCCGCGTGCGGGTCGAGCGACGGCCAGTGGGCCTTGCCCGGGCCGATGTGCAGCTCGCCGGGGTGCGCGTGCACCTCGGGGTGGCCGTCGAAGAGCTGGCTGAGGAGGGTGCCGCCGGAGCGCTGCACCTGGGAGATCAGCACGAGCGGCTCCCGTACGGGTACGAGGGTCACGGCCGCGGAGTCTACGATCAGGCGGTCCATGTCCCCGATCGAGGCCGTCGTCACCCACCACCGCAGCGGCTTCCGCTCGGGCGTCGCGCGCTTCAACGAGCTGCTCGCCGAACGTCTCGGGGTGCCGCTCTACGGGCTCGACGACGACGGCCGCGGCTGGGACGGTTCGCTGCTCTCCTTCAAGGTGAGTGAGCTGGACATCGCGACTCGGGCCACGGTCGCGGCCCGCCTCGAGGAGTGGGACGGCGAGCTGTTCCTGCACGAGCTCTCCGGCCTGGAGCTCGAGCGCGAGCTCGTCGGGCGGGCGCGCCGTGTGCACTGCGGCAACCTCGAGATCTTCGAGGGCGTCCGCGGCCTCAACGACCGGACGGATGCGGTGTGGGCGCCGGGCCTGATCGTCGACCGGCGTGCATTCGAGCCGGCGGCCGTCACCGTCTTCTCGTTCGGGATGGCGCACAAGATCCGCACCGACATGTTCCGCCGCCTGCGCGGGCTGCTCGACGCTCTCGGTACGCCCTACGCCGTCTACGTCTCGGCGGCGAACCACGAGACGACCACGCTCGAGGACGCGCAGGCGGTGTTCGAGGAGATGCACGAGCTGTTCCCGAGCCTGTACTTCATCGGCAATCTCTCGGACGTGGCCGTCTACAACCGGCTGCGCGAGTCGACCTTCTTCGCGGCGTTCTTCGACCGGGGCGTGCGCGCGAACAACACCTCGGTGGCGGCCGCGATGGAGACCGGCGCTGTCGTGATCACCAACCTGGACGAGCTGTCCCCGCCGGAGTACGTCCACGGTGAGAACGTGATCGACATCGAGCGCTGCGACCGGCTGCCCACCGACCCGGCGGTGCTCGACGCGATGCGGGCGCGGGCGGTGGAGACGGCGGCGAAACGCGGGTGGGACGCGCTGGTGGCGCGGATGGCGGAATGAGCGAGCGCGGGGAGCGCATCGCGGCGGTCGGCTACGACTACGCCGCTCACGAGACCGAGCCGGTCGACGCGTGCAACCTCTGCGGCTCGACCGACCTCGTCGAGCTTTCGCGGCGCGACCGCTATGACTACCCGGCCTCGCTCCGGATGTGCCGCCGTTGCGGGCTCGGCTTCCTCTCGCCGCGGCTGACCGCGGCCGGATACGGCGCGTTCTACGAGGACGTCTACCGGCCGCTGGTCAGCGCGTTCCACGGCCGCCGAATCGACGCGGAGACCGTCCAGGACGACCAGCGCGGCTATGCCGCCGAGCTCGTCGAGCTGCTTCGCGCGAGCCTCCCCTCGGCGCCCGGCTCGGTGATGGACGTAGGCGGATCGACGGGGCTCGTGTCCGCCGCGGTCCGCGAGGCGTTCGGCTCCGAGGCGACCGTTCTCGATCCCGCGCCGGCCGAGCTCGAGGTCGCTGCAGCCGCGGGCATGGAGACGATCGCCGGCTTCGCCGAGGACTACGACCCGGGGGAGCGTCGCTGGGATCTCGTCCTGCTCTGCCAGACGATCGACCACCTGCTCGACGTCCGCGGCACGCTGGAGTCGATGCGGCGGATGACCGCGGACGACGGCCACGCGTTCGTCGACGTGCTCGATCTGCTGATCGCCGCCCGCAAGCAGGGCTCCGTCGAGGGCGCGGCCAAGATCGACCACCCCTACTACCTGACGCACGACACCGCCGTCGCCGCCTTCGCGCTCACGGGCTTCGAGCCCGTCGCCGAGCGTCTGTCCGCGGACGGGCACTGGGGATTCGTGCTCGCGCCGGCCGAGCCGCGCGAGCCGGACTGGGAGGAGCTCGGCCGCGCCGCCGCGGCGATGATCGAGGAGCTGCGAGTCGCGTGAGGACGCTCGGCCTGGTCCCGGCGCGGGGCGGCTCCACACGGGTGCCGCGCAAGAACCTGGCGATGCTGGGCGGACGCACGCTGGTGCGCCGCGCCCTCGAGACCGCGCTGGCAGCCGGCTGCTTCGAGTCTGTCGCGCTCTCGAGCGACGACGACGGGATTCTCGCCGAGGCCGACGGGCTCGACGTGGTCGCGCTCCGCCGACCGCCGGAGCTCTCGACCGAGACGGCGCGGGCGCGCGACTTTGCGTCGCACGCGCTGCAGGAGGTCGGCGAGCTCGATGCGCTCGCGATCGTCCAGTGCACCTCCCCGTTCACCGCGCCGGAGGATGTCGCGGGCGCGGTCGCCCTGCTCGAGTCGAGCGGCGCCGAGTCGGTGGTCACGGTCGCGCGGGTGGAGGCTGCGCACCATCCGCTGAAGCTGAAGCGCCTGGTCGGCGACCGGCTGCTCCCGTATCTCGAGGATGACCGCCTGACGCCGTCGCACGAGCTCGAGCCGCTGTGGGCCCGGAACGGCTCGGTCTACGTGTTCCGGCGCGACGTCGTCGAGCGCGGGCTGGAGGCGGACGACGTCCGCGGCTACGAGATGCCGCCGGAGCGCTCCTTCGACATCGACACTCCCCAGGACCTGGCGTTCGCGGAGTTCTTGATTGCCCGCGGAGCGAGGTCATGATTCCGCGCGTCTTCCACCAGATCTGGCTCGGCGAGGAGCCGTTTCCCTACGCGGCCGAGCACGAGTCGTGGCGGCGCTTCCACTCGGGGTGGGAGCACCGGCTGTGGACGGAGGCGGACGTGCCGGCGGATCTGGAGCTGAAGGAGGCCGCGAACCTGCTCCGGCAGCCGGCCGAGCGCGCCGACATCCTCCGGCTCGAGCTGCTGCACCGGCACGGCGGCGTCTACCTGGACGCCGACTTCGAGTGCCTGCAGCCGATCGATCCGCTCCTCGAGGGCGTCGACTGCTTCCTCGGCCTGCTCGACTCCGGCCGCGTCTCGAACGCCGTGATCGGCGCCGTCCCCGGCCACGGACTGCTCGCAAAGGCGATGGCGGAGGTGCAACCGCGCACCACCTATGGCCCGGTCGACCGCGAAGGCACCGGCCCCTTGCTGCTCGAGCGGATCCGGCACGAGATCGACGGCATCACCCTCTTCGAGCCGAACGTCTTCTACGCGACCGAGCGCGAGCAGGCGGAATACGCGTTTCACCTGTCGGCGCGTTCGTGGAAGGACGAGGCCGGGCTGCGCGGCGACCTCGCCCGGGCCGAGCGCGACCGCGCGATCGCCCGCGAGGAGCTGCGAAAGCTCCAGAAGCGGTACGACAGGGTCGAAAAGGGTGGTTGGCTGCGGCGGTTCCTGAGGCGCCCCGGGGTACAGTGACCGCCGTGCAGATCGCCGGCAGAGAGCTCGGCCCGCAGGTCTTCGTCATTGCCGAGATTGGCAACAACCACGACGGCTCGATCCGGCAGGCCGAGCGGCTGATCGAGGCCGCCGCCGAGGCCGGCGCGGACGCGGTCAAGTTCCAGACGCACATCGCCGAGGCGGAGATGCTGCCCTCGACGCCGACGCCGCCGCACTTCGACGAGCCGCGCTACGAGTTCACGAAGCGGATGGAGCTGTCGCCCGGCGACCACGTCCGGCTGAAGGCGTTCGCCGAGGAGCACGGCCTCGTGTTCTTCTCGTCGCCGTTCTCCGTCGAGGCGGTTTCGCTGCTCGAGGAGGTCGGCGTCCCGGTCTACAAGATTGCGTCCGGCGAGGTGACCAACCCGCCGCTGATCGAGGCGATCGCCGCCACGGGCCGGCCGGTGCTGCTCTCCAGCGGCATGTCCGGGATGGACGACGTCGAGCGCGCCGCCTCGATCCTGCGCGATGCCGGCTCGGACTTCCTCGTCATGCAGTGCACGTCGAACTACCCGTGCCCGCCCGAGCTCGTCAACCTGCGCGCGATGACGGCGATGGGCGAACGCCTCGGCGTCCCGTACGGCCTCTCCGACCACACGCCCGACATCTACACCGCGATCGCCGCGGTCGCGCTCGGCGCGGTCGCGGTCGAGAAGCACTTCACGCTGTCGAAGCGGCTGTACGGGCCCGACCACCACGCCTCCCTCGTTCCCGAAGAGCTGGCGCGGCTGGTCGAGGGGGTCCGCCAGGTCGAGGCGGCGATGGGGGACGGCCTGAAGGAGCGCGACCCCGCGCTCGACCCGGCGCGGGCGACGTTCGAGAAGAGCGTGGTCGCGAGGGTCGAGATCCCCGAGGGTGCAGTGCTCGAGCCGGAGATGCTGACCACGAAACGGCCGGGAAACGGGATTCCGGCGCTGCGACTGTCCGAGCTGATCGGCAGGAAGGCGGCGCGCAGGCTCGAGGCGGACCACCAGCTGGAGGAGGCGGACGTTGTCTGAGCGCCGGAAGGTGTGCGTGGTCGTCGCGAGCCGCGCGAACTACGCGCGGATCAAGACCGCGCTCGAAGCGGTGCGCGACCATCCCGAGCTCGAGCTCCAGCTGGTCGCCGGCGCGTCGCTCGTGCTCGAGCGGTTCGGCAACGCGCTCGAGGTGCTGACCATGGACGGGTTCGCACCCGACGCGACCATCCGCTTCATCATCGAGGGCGAGACGCCGGCGACGATGGCGAAGTCGACCGGCCTCGGCCTGCTCGAGCTGCCGACCGTCTTCGAGCTGCTCCAGCCGGACGTGGTCGTCACCGTCGCCGACCGGTTCGAGACGATCGCGACCGCGGTGGCGGCGAGCTACATGAACATCCCGGTCGCGCACACGCAGGGCGGGGAGGTCTCGGGCTCGATCGACGAGAGCGTCCGTCACGCGGTGACCAAGCTCGCCCACGTCCACTTCCCGGCCACCGAGCTCGCGAAGCAGCGTGTGATCGCGATGGGCGAGGACCCGGCCTGGGTGTTCAACGTCGGCTGCCCGTCGATCGACCTCGTCGCCCGCACCGACCTCGGCCTGCGGCGGGACGTGCTCGAGCAGTTCGGCGGCACCGGCGAGCCGGTCGACCCCGAGCAGCCGTTCCTGCTCGTCATGCAGCACCCGGTCACGACGGAGTACGGCCAGGGTCTCGACCAGATCAACCAGACGCTGGAGGCGGTGGGCGAGCTCGGCATGCAGACGCTCGTCTTCTGGCCGAACGTGGACGCTGGCTCGGAGGACGTGGCCAAGGGGATCCGCATCTTCCGTGAGCTGGGCCAGGCGCACGGCTTCCGCTTCTTCCGCAACCTGCCGCCGGAGATGTTCGTGAAGCTGATGGCGCACTGCTCGTGCATGGTCGGCAACTCGTCGGCGGCGCTGCGCGAGGGGTCGTTCCTGGGCACACCGGCGGTGACCGTCGGCTCGCGCCAGCAGGGCCGCGAGCGCGGGCTCAACCTCGTCGACGTGGAGCACGACCGCGCGGCGATCGTCGACGCAATCCGCGACCAGCTCGCGCACGGGCCGTACGAGCGGAGCAGCCTGTTCGGCGACGGCACGGCGGGAACGAAGATCGCCGACAAGCTGGCCGAGGTCCGGCCGTCGGTGCAGAAGAAGCTGCTGCTCGACGTCGATCAGACCCGGGTCTGATCTTCCAGGGTCTGACCCCGGAGGGGTCTGACCCTGCCGGGTCGCGTCACGACCGTTCCTGTGGGGACAGTCCCCTTCGGGGACAGTCCCTACCGGCTTGCGAGCCGCTCGATCGCGTCCGCGAGCACAGGGCCCGCGGGGCGGTCGATTCCGTGGGGCCGGAGGAAGCTCTCGACGAACCGGCTGCGCGCTTCGGCGTGCGGGTCCTCCTCGAGCGCCTGCAGCAGCTGTGGCAGGTGCTGCTCGAGCGAGCCGGCCGTCTCGACGAAGCCGCCGTGGCCGGCGAGCAGGTACGTGAAGTGAGACGTGCCCTCCTGGCCGGGAGCGCGGTTGCCGACCGTGACGGTCAGCACCGGCCGGTCGGCGATCGCCGCCTCGAGCTCGGCGCTCGTGTTCAGCGCAACCACGGCGTCGGCGACGAAGAGCTGGTCGAACAGCTGCTGTGCACGAGCATGCGACACCGGGGCCGCGACGCCGGCGTCCTCCGGCGTCCACGCCGTCCAGGCCGGCTCGTCGGACGCGCCGGGATGCGCCCGGACCAGCACGTTCGCCTCTCTGAGCGACGGCTCGGCGGAGGCACGGAGCGCGCGCACCCACTCGTCGATGAACTCCGGCTCCGACTTCGTCACGAACCCGGACGAGCCGAGGTAGAGGATCGTCCGCCGGTCGGGGTCGAGGCCGTCCGCCTGGAGCAGCTCCGCCCGGCTCGCCGTCGGCTGCAGGGCGAAGAACGCGTCGAATCTCGGCGCGCCCGTCACCGCGACCGTCGCCCGGTCGACACCGTGCATGTCGACTGCCTCCTGCGCCTGCAGCTCGTTCCAGACGAAGAGGCGGTCGGGCGGCTCGTGCAGGAGCCCCTTGCTCGACAGGTTGTCCCAGCTCCAGACGACCAGGCCGACCGGGATCCCGCCGGCCTGGGCGGCCCGCACGAGGCCCGCCTCGTTGTGGCCGAAGTTGACGCGGGTGACACCGATCGCGACGTCGAGGTCTTCCTCGCGGAGGAAGGCGAGCATCGGCGCGCTCGGCGGGATCAGCCGGTCGAGCGCGGCGAGCACCGCGTCGAACGCGTCGAGATCCGCCTCGGCGAACTCCCGCTCGGGCAGCTCGACCGTGAGCGAGATGCCCTCGCGGGTGAGCGCCTCCTGGAGCTTGCGATACGCACGCGTGCGGTTGGCGTGGGCGCCGCGCAGCCCGGGTGTCTCGTACCGCGCGGCGTCGCGGAGCGCGCGGATCAGTCGCTGCCCGCCCTCGAGCTCGTCGTCCCGGCTGGCCGGGTAGACGGCCGCCGAGACGCGCGCATGGTCCCTGAGCGAGCGGGGGAGCCTCCTGGTGAACGCCTTCCGCTCGGACATGGCGAAGACGAGCTCGTGGTCGCGCTCGGCCAGCGCGTCGAGCGCCGTCGTGATGTTCCGGAGGTAGTACTTCCGCCCGTGCACGATGCCGATCCTCATCGTGCGGCGTGCTCCAGGATCGTGTCGGCGACGACCGGCGAGACGGGCCGGTCGAGGCCGCCGGGGCGGACGAAGCTCTCGAGGAACGCACGCTGGCGCTCCCGGTCGTGCTCGCCGCGGAGCACACGGGCGAGGTTCTGCACGTGCTCGTCGAGGTCGCGGGAGTCGATCACGAAGCCGCTGTTCTGCTCCAGCAGGTAGCGGAAGTGGACTGATCCCTCCTGGCCGGGCGCGCCGGCGCCTGCGCGGAACGTGACCACCGGCAACCCGGCGACCGCAGCCTCCAGTTCGCCGCTCGTGTTCAGCGCGACGACAGCGTCGACGCCCGCGAGAGCGCGGGCGAGGCCGGCCGGCGCGAGCTTCTTGCCCCGCTCGACCGTGAAGTCGTTCGACTCCGGGCGCCAGCGGCGCCACGCGCCGCCGCCCGGGTAGGGGCGAACGACGACCTTCGCGTCCCGGACCAGTCGGTCGGGTGCGGCGCGGACGGCCGCCAGCCACCCGGGGAACACCACCTCGGGCTCCTCGCGCGAGATGTTCTTCGACGAACCGAGGTAGAGGATCGTCTTGCCGTCGCGGGCCGGCCGCTCCACCTGATCGAGCGCGGCGAAGAACTCGTCGAAGCTCGGCGCCCCGAGCGCGTACACACGCTCGCGCGGGAAGCCCTGCAGCCGCTCGGCCTCGTCGACCTGCAGCTCGTTCCAGACGAGCAGGTGGTCCGGGTGCTCGTGGAGCACGGCCTTGCTGGACAGGTTGTCCCAGCTCCAGACGAGCATCAGGGACGGCAGCTCGAGCGCGCGGGCGACCTTGAGCAGGTCGCGCTCGGCGCCACCGAGGCTGCAGCGGGAGACCAGCAGCACCGCGTCCACGTCGAGCGCCTCGACCGCGGCCGAGAGGCGCGACTCGGCCGGCACGTGCTGCTCGATCGCGCTCAGCACGCCTTCTGCCTTCGCCTGCGCCTCCGGCGGTACCTGGACCGCGGCGAGCCGTGTCGCGGCCTCGCGGCCGTCGGGGTGGCCGGCGAAGTCGAGCACTCGCTGGGCCGTGCGCCGGCGCGGCCACTCCGCCCCGGCCAGCTCGGGCCGGTAGAAGCGGACGAGGTCGCTGAGCGCTCTGAAGAGGCGGACGTCCGTGATCGGCCCCCGCGGCGGGTCGAACGGCAGTTCGACCACCGAGACGTTCGGGTGGCCGTGGGCCGACTCCGGCAGCGGGTCGGTGCCCTCCGGGCCGGCGAAGACCAACTCCGTGCCGCGCTCGAGCAGCTCACCGACCACCCCCGGCAGCCAGCGGGCGAGCGACCACGGCGACGAGCTGACCAGCAGCCTCATGCGGCGCCGCCCAGCGGGGCCGGCTGGGCACCTGCGAGCTCTAGCGCGGCGGCCGACACGATCGGGGCGACGGGCTCGTCGATCCCCCGCGGACGCACGAACCGCTCGACGAAGCGTTCGGTCGCACCGAGGTCGTGCCTACCCGCGAGCACCTGTGCGAGCCGGGTCACGTGCTCGTCGAGCGTCGCCGCGTCGAGCACGAAGCCGCCGTTCTGCTCGAGCAGGTAGGCGAAGTGGATCGACCCCTCCTGCCCGGGGGCGTCCGCGCCGGGCCGGAACGTCAGCACGGGCCGACCGGCGATCGCCGCCTCGATCTCCGCGCTGGTGTTGAGCGCGACGACGGCCTCGGCCCGGGCGAGCAGCTCGGCGAGCGCCTCGGTCTCGACCTTCTGCTCGGGCCGCTGCAGCGAGACGAGCGGCTCGGGCGGCGTCCAGTCGAGCCAGGCCTCGCCCGCCGGATGCGGGCGGACGACCACCTGGGCCTCGCGCAGGCTCGGCTCTGCGCGGACGGCTTCGAGCCAGTGGGCGAAGATCGACGGCTCGTCGGGAGCGATGTTCGTCGAGGAGCCGAGGTAGACGATCGTCGTCCCGGTGCGGCGGTCGCCGGCGGCCTCGACCGCGGCGAAGAAGCGGTCGAAGTTCGGCGCCCCGACCACCTCGACCCGCTCGGGCGCGACGCCCTGGAGCTCCTCCGCCTCGCGCGCCTGCGTCTCGTTCCACACGAGCAGCCGGTCGGGGTGCTCGTGCAGGACCGCCTTGCTGGAGAGGTTGTCCCAGCTCCAGACCAGCATCAACGTCGGCAGGCCGAGACTGCGCGCCGCCTTCACGACGGTGCCCTCGTGGCCCGCGAGCGTGCAACGCGTGACCAGAAAGACGAGGTTCACGTCCAGCGCCTCGAGCGCGTCGCGGAGCCCGGCCGCCGGCGGGATCAGGCGCTCGAGGCTCGCGAGCGCGTCCTCGACTCGGGCGCAGGTCTCGTGCGGGATCCGGAGCCCCTCGAGCTCGGGCAGGTCGCGCCGCCAGTCCGGATGGCGCGCGAGCTTGAGCAGCCGTCGCGTTGCGCGCCGTCGGGGCCACGAGGCGACCTCCAGCTCGGGGTCGTGGAAGCGGACTGCGTCGCGAAAGGCGCGCAGCAGGTCGACCGCGGCCGGCTCCTCCACCGGCAGCTCGACGAATTCGACCCGCGGGCTCGACTTCAGCTCGGCCGGGATCCGCGGCTTCTTCTGCCGGCGCCCCGAGAACAGCAGCGTCGCGTCGGCCGCGAGCAGCTCGAGGAAGACGTCGGGGACGAACCGCGTCAGGCCGGGCGGCGTGAACACGAGGAGGCGCGGCTCGCCGTGCGGGCGATCCGCGCCAGAAGTCGCTGCAGTGCGGCCCGTCGGTGCGACCCGCAGGCTCGCCGCCTCGAGGATCGCCTCCGCCAGCAGCGGCGTCACGGGCCGGTCGAGGCCGTTCGGCCGCACGAAGCTCTCGACGAACCGGCGCAGCGGCTCCGGATCCCAGTCGCCGCGGAGCACCGCGCCGAGCTTCTCCGCGTGCTCGTCGAGCGTCGCCCCGTCGAGCACGAAGCCGCCGTGCTGCTCGAGCAGGTAGGTGAAGTGGATCGAGCCCTCCTGCCCGCGGGCCTCGGCGCCCGCCCGGAACGTCAGCACCGGCTTCCCCGCGATCGCTGCCTCGATCTCGGCGCTCGTGTTCAGCGCGACGACCGCGTCCGCCTCGGCGAGCAGCCGCGAGAGGGCCTGCGGCTCGATCTTCGCCTGCGGCTCGACGACCTCGACTCCCTCGGGAGCGACCCAGTCCGCCCAGGCCTCCTGCGCGGCCGGATGAGGACGGAGGACGACCCGGGCCCCGAGCGGCCGCACCGCGGCGAGCCAGCGCTCGAAGATGTCGCGCTCGACGGGCGCGACCTTCGGCGACGAGCCGAGGTACAGGATCGTCGGCGGGTGCGTGACCGCCTCGACGGCGGCGAGCTCCTCGAAGAACGCGTCGAAGTTGGCCGCGCCGACCACGGTCACCTGGTCGGCGCGCATCCGGTGCAGCTCGACCGCCTCGCGCGCCTGGAGCTCGTTCCAGACGAGCAGGCGGTCCGGGTGCTCGTTCTGGACCGCCTTGCTGGAGAGGTTGTCCCAGCTCCAGACGAGCATCGCCGACGGAATCCCCAGCTGCCGGGCCGCCTTGATCACCTCCGGCTCCGGGCCGCCCAGCAGGCAGCGCGAGACGATCAGCACCGCATCGACTTCCAGCCGGTCGATCGCGTCCACGAGCGCCTCGTCGGCGGGAATCAGCTGCTCGAGCTCGCGGAAGGCGTCCGCGGCGGTCGCCTGCACGACGGTCGGGAGCTCGAAGTCGGCCGCCCGCGCCGCGATCTCGTTGGCGTCCGGATGGCCGACCAGCTTCAGCAGGCGCCGCGTCGCCCTTCGCCGGGGCCACCGGGCGCCTGCGAGCTCCGGCCCCAGATAGCGGGTGAGATCGGCCGCGGCGCGGAGCATCTGCACCGCGCTCTCGCTCCTCTGCAGCGGCAGCTCGACCGTTGCGACTCGGTCGCGAAGTCCCTCCGGCAGCCCGTCCGGCGGGGTCGAGAAGACCAGGTCTGTGCCGGCGTCCAGAAGCTCGAAGTAGAGCGCCGGCAGGCGCTTCACGGGAGGCGCGCTGGAGACGACCAGCAGGCGTGGAGACAGGGATTCCATCGGCCAACAGGATAGGGCGACGGAGGCCGCGGCTAGACTTGGAGGCGTGTTCCGGCCGCTTCGGCGGCAGGTGGAGCGGATGGCAGAGACAGGAAGCGTGAACAGTAGAGGCTTCTCGAAGCGGAGCGGATGAGCGCGGTCAGCGAGCAAGGACCGGGGCGGACGCCTCGGACGAAGAAGCTCCCGGTTTACGCGATCGAGCCGTACAAGCACGGCGCGCTGCCGCGGATACGCGAGGCCTGGTACCACCGCCAGCTGATGGGCCATACGGCCACGCAGTTCATCCTCAAGCGCTACCGGCAGACCTATCTCGGGTGGCTCTGGATCTTCTTCCGCCCCGGGATCCAGATCCTGACCACGACCTTCTTCTTCGGCGGCGTGCTGGCCCTCCAGTACGGCGAGCGCCCGGCGCTGATCTTCATCTCGTTCTCGCAGGCGGCCTGGACGCTCTTCGACCGGAGCTTCCACTGGAGCATGCGCTCCGTGCGGATGACGCGCTCGCTCTCGAAGGGTCTCCACCTGCCGCGGTCGCTCGCGAGCGTGGCGGCCGCAGCGCCCGCGGTCGTCGACTTCGTCGTCCATTCGATCCTCGCGTTCGGGACGATCGCGTACTACTCGATCAAGACGGGCCAGAACTACCTCGCGCCGGTCCAGCAGTGGCCGATCGGGCTCGTCGGCCTTCTCCTCCTGCTCTGCTTCGGCCTGTCCACGGGGCTCTTCACCGGGCCGTTGATGCTGGTCACCAAGGAGGTCCGCTACCTCCAGATGTACCTGATCCAGTTCTGGATGATGGTCACGCCGATCGTGTTCGACATCGACCACATCCCCGCCAAGTTCAGGACGATCGTCGAGTACAACCCGCTCACCGGGCCGGTCGAGATGGTGCAGTTCGGCTTCCTCAGCACCTCACCGCCGGCGACGACCTCGCTGATCGTGACCTTCGTCTGGCTCACCGTGATGGTGCTCGGCGGTTTCGTCTTCTCGAGCCGGTTCGAGCGCACGGCGGTCGCCCGCCTCTGATGCACCGCACGCTTTCCACCGCCGAGGCCGCCGCGCTGCCCGACGACGTGATCGTCTCTGTCGAGGGGATCACCCGGGCGGCGCCGCCACCGTTCAAGGGGGTTCCGCGCTGGCTGGCCCGCTGCCTGCCGAAGAGCGGCCTCGCCGGGCGCACGGGCCAGGAGATCGAGGACCTGATGATGGACGACGAGGACCAGGACGAGGACGACGACGACTACCTCGCGGACGAAGGCGCGGCGCTCCACGAGCTCAACTTCCAGATCCGCCGCGGGGAGGGGATCGGCATCGTCGGTGAGGACCGCAAGGCGATCGCCACTCTGATCCGCATCCTGATCGGCGGTGTCCCTCCGTCCACCGGCCGCGTGCTCGTGCGGGGACTGGTCGCGCCGCTGACGATGAGCGAGCTGAAGCGGCTGATGGGCAACGAGAGCGACCGGAAGGCCCTGAACGTGATGGCGAGGTACTTCCACTGGCCCCGTGGCGTGATCGATTCCCGCTGGGAGGAGATCGAGGAGTTCGCCGCCGTCGACGAGGTCGCAGGCAAGGCGAGGTACCGGACGCTGCGGCTGGCCGTCTCGGCCGCGCTGCACATGGATGCGACGCTCTATGTGATCGACCAGAGTCTCCAGGACGACGCCGAGTTCGGCATGCGCTGTCTCGACCTGGTCGCCCGGCGGAAGGCCGACGGCGCCGCCGTGATCCAGGCCGGGCGGAGGTGGGTCGAGGGGGTCGCCGGCCTCTCGGACGAGGTGATGTGGATCCGGGACGGGGAGGTGGCCTATCGCGGCCGCCCGGTCGAGGTCGCCGCCGAGCTGCACCGGACCACGGTCGAGAAGGTGGAATCGCATCACGCACCCGTCACCGCGACGCTCGCGAACGGCGCGGAGCCGGTCCGGATCGGGCCCGGCCCTACAGAGGTCGAGTTCGAGGTGCACGTGCTGCGCAAGGACCTCGAGCTGGGATTCGGGCTGGAGCTGGCCGACGAGCGCGACGAGGTCGCCGAGCTGCGCAAGCCGGAGCGGATGGAGGCGCCCGAGCCGGGCGTCTACCGGCTCCGCGTCTCCGTTCCCGACGGCCTCCTCGACGAGCGGTCGTACCGCGCGCGGCTGATGGTCGAGATCGCGATCGTCGGACACGAGCCCGCTCCTCCGCGTGAACTGGTCGCGTTCGACGCGGTCGTCGCGCCCGGCAGCCGAAACGGCGACGAGGAGGACCTGCCCGCCGGCTTCGTGTTCCTCCCGGTCGCCGACGTCGAGCTGGACGAGTCGGACAACGCGACGTGGGATGTCAGCCGCATCGGCTCCTGAGCCCGGCCCCGTCGAGGGCCGGGAATCGCTGCGGGTGCTCTTCTTCATGGAGCACCTCGGCCGCTACCTGCGCTTCTTCGACTCGGTCATCCGCGAGCTGATCGAGCGCGGCCATACGGTCCGGCTCGTCTTCGAGCGCGAGGAGGGCGCGCCTGGGCCGCTCGAGCAGGCGTGGCTCGCGCGGATGGAGCGGCATCCGAACTTCTCGTGGAGCCACACGCTCGCGTGGCGCCGCGACCCCTGGTTCCGCGTCGCCCGGCCCGTGCGCGGCGCCCTGGACTACGTCTACTTCCTCCAGCTCGGCGAGGACCGCGTGCCCTACTTGCTCCAGCGTGCCCGGCGCCGGGCGCCCGAGACCTTCCAGCAGCTGATGCGGATCCCGGGCATGTCGTCGCCGGCCGGGCTGCGCGCCTGGTCGCGGGTGCTCGACCTCTGCGACCGCGCGATCCCGCTCTCCGAGCGCGTGCAACGGTTCGTGCGCAACGAGCACCCCGACGTCGTGCTCGTCACACCGCACCTGATGCCGGCCTCGACCGACGTGCACTACGCGCGCAGCGCGGCCGCGACCGGCGTGCCGACCGTGATCTGCGTGGCCAGCTGGGACAACCTCTCCAGCAAGCAGCTGCTCCGCGTCGTGCCCGACCTGGTCACGGTCTGGAACGACACGCAGAAGGAGGAGGCGACCGGGCTGCACGGCGTTCCCGCCGACCGGGTCGTCTCCACCGGCGCGCAGTGCTTCGACCACTGGTTCGGCTGGCAGGCGCGGCCGCGCGAGCAGTTCTGCGCGCGCGTCGGCCTAGACCCCTCGAAGCCCTATCTCGTCTACCTGGGCGGAGCGCTCTTCCCGACCTCGGTGATCGAGGCCGATTACTGCCGCAGATGGATCGAGGCCGTGCGGGCAAGCGACGAGCCGGCGCTGCGGACGGCGGGAATCCTCGTGAGGCCGCATCCGAAGCGCGTCGAGGAGTGGCGGACGCGTGACCTCTCCGACCTCGAGGACGTCGTCGTGTGGCCCGAGAACGTCGAGTTCCCCGCCGAGCAGGCGACCCGCGCCGACTACTTCGACTCGATCTACCACTCGGCCGTCGCCTTCGGGATCAACACGACGGCGATGATCGAGGCCGGGATCATCGGCAAGGCCGTGCACACGATCACCGTCCCGGAGTTCGCGGCCTCGCAGGGCGGCGTGCTCCACTTCCGCTACCTGCGCGAGATCGGCGGCGGCCTCGTCCAGGTCTCGGAGTCGCTCGACGAGTGCGTTCGCCGGCTCGGGGACGTCATCGCGGGCCGCGACACGGAGGGAGAGGAAGCCGCGCGGCGCTTCACCGAGCTGTTCGTCCGGCCGAACGGCGTCCAGGTGCCGGCGACACCCGTCTTCGTCGACACGGTCGAGCAGCTGGCCGAGCGCGGCCCTCGCGAGCGGCAGCCCGACGCCTGGTGGCTGCCGGCGCTGCGTCCGCCGCTCGCGCTGATCCGCGTGCCGTTCTTCCTCCGCCAGGTGCGCCTGAAGGCCGAGCTGGAGGCGCGCAAGCTGGGCGAACGGCTCGGTCCGGCCCGGTGAGGGCGCTCCTCTCCGCCGAGACGCCGCTCTCGCTGACGAGCTACCAGTCCGTGATCCGCGAGCTCGGCCGGCGCGGCCACGAGGTCGTGATCGCGATCCACGAGGAGCGGGAGATCGGCTGGCGCGACCGGCTGCTCGAGGAGATCGCCGCGCCGCACGTGACGGTCGAGGCGGCAGTGTCGCCGGAGCGCGACCGCTGGCTCGAGCTCGGCACCGACCTGCGCTCCTCGGTCGACCTCTTCGAGTTCCTCGGGCCGCAGTTCAACGAGACCTACCGCGCGCGGGCGCGCAGGCGGGCACCGAAGCCGGCAGCGGCGCTCGCGCGGACGCCGCTGGCGAAGAGCGCCGTGGCGCGGCGGACGATCGCCGCCGCCTTCGAGCTGGCCGAGAACGCGCTGCCCACGAACGCCGAGATCGAGGGCTACCTGGCTGCGAAGCGTCCGGACGTCGTCCTGTTCACGCCCTACCTCGGTCTCCGCTCCGCCCAGCCGGCCTTCCTGCGCGCCGCCCGGGCGCTCGGGCTGCGCACGGCGGTGCTGGTCAAGAGCTGGGACAACCTGTCGAGCAAGTCGGTGATCCGGCCGATCCCCGACCGGCTGTTCGTCTGGAACGAGGTGCAGCGCGACGAGGCGCGGCGGCTGCACGGGATCGACCCCGCACAGGTCGTCGTCACCGGGGCGCAGTGCTTCGACGAGTGGTTCGAGTGGCAGCCGCGGCCGCGGGCCGCGTTCGCGGCGCGTGCCGGGCTCGACCCCGACCGGCCGTTCGTGCTCTACGCCTGCTGCTCGCCGTGGACCGGCCAGTCGGAGGTCGACTTCGTCCGCCGCTGGACCGAGGCGTTGCGCGCCCGCGGTGGTGTGGTTGCGGAGCTCGGCGTGCTCGTCCGGCCGCATCCGAAGCGCCCCGATGCCTGGGACGGCGTCGACATTCCCGGCGTCGTCGTCTTCCCGCAGGCAGGGCACGCGCCGACCGACGACGAGTCGAAGGCGGACTACTTCGACTCGATCCACCACAGCCGCGCCGTCGTCGGCCTGAACACGAGCGCGATGATCGAGGCGGCGATCGTCGGGCGGCCGGTGCTGACGGTGCTCGACCCCGAGTACGAGCGCGTGCAGCAGGGGACGCTCCACTTCCGCTATCTGCTCGAGGTCGGCGGCGGGCTGCTCACGGTCGCGCGGACGCTCGACGAGCACGCGGCTCAGCTCGAGCAGGCGATCGCGGACGGGGACGACGGCCGGTCGGGGCGGTTCGTGGCCGAGTTCGTCCGGCCGTACGGGCTCGACGTGGTCGCGACCCCGCTGTTCGTCGACGAGCTCGAGCGCTTCGCCGCGAGCTCGGCCCCGGCGCCGCAGCGAACGCCCGTGCCGCTGCGCGCGATCAGGCCGCTGCTCGCTCCGCTCGCCACGCGTGCGGCGCGGGTCGCGCACGCCGGCGAGGCCTGACCGCGGCGGCGATGCGCATCCTCTTCCAGCTCGCCTCGCCCGCGTACGTCCGCATCTACGGCTCGACGATCCGGCTGCTCGGCGAGCGGGGCCACGACGTGCTGGTCAGCTTCGACGACGCCGACAAGCGTGCGGGCGGCGGTGCCAGCTTCGACGCCTCGGGCGTCGCCGGCATCGTCCCGCCGCTGCCGCCGGCGTCCAGGCGCTACGAGGGCGCGGTCGAGCGGCTGCGCGCGACCTCCGACTACCTGCACTACCTCGACCCACGGTTCGCGGAGTCGCCGTACCTTCGCCGCCGCCTGGAACGCTCGCTCGACGGCACCCTGCGCGGCCTGAGGCGACTGCCCTACGGCTCGCGGGCCGGCCGCGCCGCCCTCGCGGGCACGCTCGGCCTCGAGCGGGTCGTGCCGGCCGACGACCGGCTGACGCGCGCGCTGGCGGGGCTCCGTCCGGACGTGGTCGTGATCTCGCCGCTGATCGGCCGGAGCAGCCGGAACCGGCGGCAGACCGACACGGTCAAGTCGGCCCGGCGGCTCGGCGTGCCGACGGTCTTCGGTGTCGGCAGCTGGGACCACCTGACGACGAAGGGCGTGGTCAAGGCCCGGCCGGACTCGACGCTGGTCTGGAACGACCTCCAGCGCCGCGACGCCGCCGGTCTGCACGCGCTGCCGCAGGAGAGCGTCGTCGTCACCGGAGCCCAGCTCTTCGATCCATGGTTCGACCGGTCGCCCGGCTCCTCGGCCGGGCAGTTCGCCGCGAAGCTCGGCCTCCCGGGCGAGCGGTACGTCGTCTACGTCGGCTCGTCGCCGAACATCGCGCCGCCGGAGCGCGAGATCCCCTTCGTCCGCCGTTGGCTGGAGGCGCTGCGAGCGCGCGACTCCGACCTCGGCGTCCTGATCAGGCCGCACCCGTACAACGTGGGGGCCTGGGCCGACGAGGACGTGTCGCGGCTCGGTGCAGTGGTTGCGCCGCGCACGGCGCCCTCGGTGCCGATGACGGGCGAGGAGGACGCGCTCTACTTCGACTCGATCCACCACGCGGCCGCGGTCGTCGGGATCAACACGAGCGCGATGGTGGAAGCGTTCATCCAGCGCAAGGCGGTGCTGACGATCGGCGACCCCGCCTTTGCCGAGACGCAGGCCGGCACGCCGCACTTCAAGGAGCTCCGTGCGGCCGCGGGCCTGGCGCTGGCGATGGCCGGCTCGATCGACGAGCACCTCGACCAGCTGCGGGCGGCGCTCGACGACCCGGCCGCAGCCGCCGCCGGCGCCGAGGCCTTCCTGCTCGCGTTCGTCCGGCCGCACGGGCTCGACCGCCCTGCGACGCCGATCGTCGCCGACGCGATCGAGGCGGCCGCGTGACCGCCGTCTACCATTTCGCCTGCGGCGTAGCGGCAGGCGTGCAGCGATGAACATCCTCCTCGTCATCAAGAACACCGCCAACCTGCGGACGCTCGCGCCCGTCGTCCGGTTGCTGGCGGAGCGGGGGCACGAGGTGCGAATCGCCTGCCGGGACGTGAAGTCGCCGGAGTCGCAGGCGCAGATGTCCGACCTCGTCGCCGGCAGCGAGCGGATCACGGTCGTCGAGCACCCGTTCATCCGCCAGTCGGGCTGGAGCGACCTCGCGGGGCCGCTGCGGCGGACGATCGACTACCTGCGCTACCTCGAGCCCGTGTACCGCGAATCGCCGAAGCTGCGGACGCGGGCGGAGTCCGAGGCGCCTCCGGCGGGACGGCGACTAGGAGGCGTGGTGCGGCCGGTTCCCGGTGGCCCGGCGGCGTCGCGGCGCGTCCTGCAGGGCGTCGAGCGGTGCATCGACCCGCCGCCGCGGGCGCTTGCGTTCCTGCGCGACGAGCGCCCCGACGTGCTGCTGATCACGCCGCTGATCGGCTTCGGCACCTACCAGGCCGACCTCGTGCGCGCCGCGAAGCGGCTCGGGATCCCGGTCTCGTTCCCGGTGCGCAGCTGGGACAACCTGACCAACAAGGGGCTGCTGCGCGACGCGCCCGACCAGGTGCTCGTCTGGAACGACCTCCAGAAGCGGGAGGCGGTCGACCTGCACGGCATTCCGCCCGGGTCCGTCGTCGTCACCGGGGCCCCCGCCTACGACCACTGGTTCGACTGGCAGCCGAGCCGGTCGCGCGAGGAGCTCGCCGCCGCCGCCGGGCTCGACCCGGCGCGCCCGATCGTGCTCTACGTCGGCTCGTCCGAGTTCATCGCGCCCGACGAGCCCGCGTTCGTCCGCCGCTGGGTCGAAGCGGTTCGGGCGCATGGAGGATCGCCGGCCGGGGCAGGGCTGCTCGTCCGGCCGCATCCGCTGGCCGCGACCGGGTTCCGTGACCTGCGGATCGACGACCCGCAGGTGGCGATCTGGCCCGCGCACGGCGAGTTCCCGCTGGCCGGCGAGGCGCGGCAGAACTACTTCGACTCGATCTTCCACTCGACCGCCGTCGTCGGCATCAACACCAGCGCGCAGATCGAGGCGGCGATCGTCGGCCGGCCCGTGTTCACGATCCTCGACCCCGAGTACGCCGACACCCAGGCCGGAACGCTCCACTTCCGCTACCTGGCCGACGACCATTTCGGCCATCTGCACGCGGCGGCGACGCTCGAGGAGCATGCGGCGCAGCTGCAGCGGGCCGTCGACGGCGAGGTGCCGGGCGACCTGAACGAGCGCTTCCTGCGCCGGTTCGTCCGTCCGTTCGGGCTGGACGTGCGGGCGACCGACCGAGCGGTCGACGCGATCGAGGCGCTCGGCTCGCGCGGGCCGTTGCCGCCGGCGCGCGGCCCGGCGGCCGGCCCGGCCGTGCGCCTGGCGCTCGAGCCGCTGGCGAAACGCGCGGCGGCCGAGCGGCGCCGGCAGAAGCAGGCGCGCTCCGGCCTGCAGCCCGCTGCCGAGCTGAAGGCGGCGGTCCGCCGGCTCGCCGAGGCCGCGCCGGAGACGGCGATCGCCGCCGAGCGCTGGCCCGGCACCGAGACACATGAGCTCCTGTACTGGATCCCGTTCCTGCGCTGGGCGCTGCTCGCGATGCCGGAGCTCCGCGGCCGGCTCACGGTCGCCGCCCGGCCCGAGGCGCTCCACTGGTACGGCGACCTCGACGCTCACCTCGTCGCCCTGGAGGACGAGGACGTGCGGACGGTGCTGGGGCGGACGGGCGCCGTCGTCCTCGAGCCCGCGGTGGTCGAGCAGCACCTGTCGGTGCTCGCAGCCACCGATCCGTTCGCCCGGCTCCACGATCGCCGCCTGCAGTTCGCCGCGCTTCCGGCGCCCGAGGCGGCCGAGCGGTTCGTGGCCGTCGACGGCACCTTCAAAGCGCCCGCGGCCGAGCACCGGTCGCTCGTGGGGCTCGCCGGCGAGGCCCGCAGCGAGGTGATCGCCCGCTCCGCCCGCTTCCTCGGCTTGTTCGGAGCCGATGCCTGCGTCGCCGTCCTCGTCGGTCGCCCGGCCGTCGTCGCCGAGCCTGCTCCCGAGGATGCGGCGGATCTCGGCCTGCTCGCCCGGCTGGCACAGGGGCCGTACGGCTCGGTACGGGCGGTCTCGCCCGACGACCCCGATCCTCTCGCGCTGCTCGCAGGCGATCCGTTGCCCGTCGGAGCAACGTGAGGATCCTCTTCGTCCTGCATCACGCCGGGGTGACGCCGTTCGCCCGCACGCTCGGGCTCCTGGCCGGGCGCGGCCATCAGGTTCACGTCGCCTTCAAGCGCGTCAAGACGGCCGAGTCCGCCCGCGACCTGAAGCAGCTCGCCGACGAGCATCCGGGAATCACGTTCGGCCACGTCCCGGGAGGGCGGCCCTCGGAGTGGGACCCCTTCGCCAGGAAGCTGCGCGCGACGATCGACTACCTCCGCTACCTCGAGCCCCGCTACCGCGACGCCGAGAAGCTGCGCGCGCGGGCCGAGCGCAACGCGCCGGCCGCGGGGAAGCGCCTGGCCGGGGTGGCGCGCGCTGTGGGACGGCCGGGCGTCGGCGTCGCGCTGGGCACGCTCCGGGCGGTCGAGCGCTGCCTGCCATCCCCGGCCGCGCCCCTCCGCCACCTCGCCGAGCACGACTACGACCTGCTGCTGATCACACCGCTGATCGAGCTGGGCTCGTCGCAGAGCGACTGGCTCCGCGCCGCCAAACGGATCGGCATCCGCACCGGCTATCCGGTGCTGAGCTGGGACAACCTGACGAACAAGGGGCTCCTGCGCGACGTGCCCGACCGGGTCTTCGTCTGGAACGAGGTGCAGGCCGACGAGGCGGTCGAGCTGCACGGGGTTCCCCGCGACCGGGTCGTGGTCACCGGTGCGCAGCCGTTCGACCACTGGTTCGAGTGGGAGCCGAGCCGGTCGCGCGAGGAGCTCTGCGCCGAGGTCGGGCTGCCCGCCGACCGCCCCTTCGCCGTCTACGTCTGCTCGTCCGGGTTCGTTGCCCCGGGCGAGCCGGCTTTCGTTCGCCGCTGGCTCGCCGAGCTTCGCGCACACGGCGGTCTGCTCGCCGACGCTGGGATCCTCGTCCGCCCGCATCCGCTGTTCGCGGTGCAGTGGGAGGGCGTCGAGCTGGACGACCCACGCGCGGTGATCTGGCCGCGGCACGACCAGGACCCCTCGGACGAGGCCGGCCGCCGGAACTACTTCGACTCGATCTACCACTCGGCCGCGATGGTCGGCATCAACACGACCGCGCAGATCGAGGGCGCGATCGTCGGCCGGCCGGTGCACACGGTGCTCGCGGACGACTTCCGGCTCACCCAGGAGGGAACGCTGCACTTCCACTACCTCGAGGACGGCAGCGCCGGAGAGCTGATCGTCGGCCGGACGTTCGCGGAGCACGCCGCCCAGCTCGAGCAGTCTCTCCGCGGCGACTTCGACCGGGAGCGGAACGACCGCTTCCTGCGCTGGTTCGTCCGGCCGCTCGGGCTCGACGTGTCGGGATCGGAGCGGCTCGCCGACGCGATCGACGAGCTGGGCCGGCAGCCCGCCCCGCACCCCGACCGCGGCCCGGCCTTGCGGCGGCCGGTCCGGTTCGCGCTCCGGCCGATCGCGCGCGTCGCTTCACGGCGCGCGGAGGAGCGGAGGCGCAGCCGTCAGGACCGCCACGGGCCCGAGCACCATCTCCGCCGTCGCGCACGGAACGTCGCCCGCCATGCCTCCGGCGCGCCTGTCGTGGCCGGCCCCTGGCTCGGCGACGAGGTCGGCGAGCTCCTCTACTGGATCCCCTACCTGCGCTGGGCGCAGGTCGCCTTCGCCGGCCTGCACGACCGGCTCTACGTCCTCCGCCGCCCGGGCTCGGCCTGGTGGTACGAGGGCCTCGGCGCTCATGTGCTCGACGCCGAGGAGCTCGTCGAGGCCGACGCCCTGGCGGCGCTGATCGGGATCGAGGCCGAGCGCTACCTGATCCTCCACTGGGGCGAGGTCGAGTCGCGGCGGGAGGCGCTGGCGGCGCACAAGCCGGATCGCCGGATCCAGCGGCGGCTGCTCGAGTTCGGGCCGCTGACTCCGCCCGGTGACGCGGGCAGCGTCGTGACGCCCGCGCCGTTCATTGCCGTGCGGGGCGTCCAGCTCGACTCCGACGTGCCCGTCGTCCGCCTGGACGGGCTCGAGGCCGCCGCGGCAGCGGGTGTGATCGCGCAGGCGGACGGCTACGCCGGGACGTACGGCAGCGAGGCATACGTTGCCTCACTGCTCGGCCGGCCGGCGTTGGCCGTTCGTGCCGCCGACGACCTCGCGGCCGACCGCGACCTCCGGCTCGCCTCGTACTTCCTCGGCCGCCCGCCCTTCGGCAGCCTCGACGCGGTCACGGACGTTGCGTTTGCGCGTGCGGCGGTGGCGCGGATGCTCGAGCCGGCGGCCGCGCTGACTGCATCGCTGTGAGCGGCCTTCAGCTGATCTCGCGCAACTCGACGTCGAGCTGAGCGGCGCTCCAGGTCGAATCGGCCGTGTAGGCGGCAGCGCCGAGGCGGCGAGCGAGCGCGAGACAGGCACGGTCGCCAAGCGAGAGCCCCTGGTCGCGCGTGATCGGGCGCAGACGTCCCACTTCGATCGCGTCGGCGGTCGTGAACGGCTCGACCGTGATCGCGCCGTCCAGCAGGCCGCTCTCGCGGAGCTCGTCGGCGAGGTGCTCTGGATCGAGCCCGCGCTCGGAGGCGCTGCTGAGCACCTCACCCAGGTTGAGGGCACAGATCGCGACCCCTCCGGCGATCGCCTCGGCAATCTCGGCGGCGCCAGGCTCGTCGCGCAGATAGGCGAGGAACGCAGATGCGTCCAGGACCGGCGTCGGCACTACGCGGAGTGCTCGCGCGCGTCCTCGCGGCGCCGCTCGGCCAGCAGGTCGTCGACCATCGACCGATCCGTCGGCTCGAGCTTCGCGAGCAGCCCGCGGCCCTGCTCGGCGACGGCTCGGTAAGGACGGAGACGGAGGGATCCGTCCGGCCGTGGTAGGCTGAAGGCATGCGGGCAACCATTGACAAGGCAGGGAGGCTGGTAATCCCGAAGCAGCTCCGTGACGAGCTCGGTCTTCGGCCTGGCGAGGTCGAGGTCAGAGCACAGGGAGCGGGTTTGCGGGTCGAGCCGCTCGCAGGCGAGGAGTCGCTCGACGAGCGGGGCGGGCTGCTCGTCATCCCGGCAGGAGGCGCCGAGGTCGACGACAGCGTCGTGCGCTCGCTGCGCTATGCCGGGCAGAAGTAGCGCACCGGAGCTGCTCGTCGACACGAGCGTGGCAGTAGCCTTGGCCGTCGCCGACCACGAGCAGCACGAGACGACGTTTGCGGCTCTGCGTGACCGGCGGCTCGGCCTTGCCGGGCATGCCGCGTTCGAGACCTTCTCGGTGTTGACACGCTTGCCGCCGCCGGCGCGCCGGAGCCCGCCAACGATCGCACGCCTGCTGGCGGCGAGCTTCCCGCACACGAGGTTTCTCGGAGTCCAAGCGGCTGCTGCGTTGCTCGGCGATCTTGCCGGCTCGAGCATCGCGGGCGGAGCGGTCTACGACGCCCTGGTCGGTGCGTGCGCGAACGAGCACGAGCTCATGCTCGCGACTCGAGATGGAGGCGCGCTGGAGACGTACCGCGCGCTGGACGTCCGGGTCGAGCTGCTGACCTGAGGCTTTCCGGCGACACTTCAGGGCCGATGAGCGTCCTGATCCACATCGGGTACCACAAGACGGGCACGAACTGGCTTCAGCGCCGGTTCTTCTCCGACCCCGCGACCGGCTATCGGTGGCTCGGCAAGCGGCCCGGCAGCCATCCCGTGCGTCGGTTCGTCCGAGACCGGCCGCTCGAGTTCGACCCGGCGTCCGTGCGGGCCGCGCTCGACCCGATGATCGCCGAGGCCGAGGAGGCGGGCCTCGTGCCCGTCCTCTCGCTCGAGCGGCTCTCGGGCAGCGCGCTCTCCGGCGGCTACGACAGCGTGCGGATCGCCGACCGGCTGCACCAGGTGTTCCCGGACGGGCGGATCCTCGCCGTTGTCCGCGAGCAGCGCAGCATGGTCGTCTCGACCTACAAGGGCTATGTGCAGCAGGGCGGCGCCGCGCCGCTCGAGCACTTCCTCGAGGGGCGCCGCTCGGCCACGTTCCGCGTCCCCGGGTTCGACCCGGCCTACCTCGAGTACGACCGCCTGATCGCCCACTACCGGCAGCTGTTCGGAGCGGAGAACGTCCTCGCCTTTCCCTTCGATCGGTTCGTGGAGGACGGCCGCGGCTTCGTCGAGCGTATCGCGGCCTTCGCCGGCCGGCCGGTCCCTCCCGACGTGCTCGACGCGCTCCCGTACGGCCATCGCGAGAACGTCCGGACGACCTCCACCCTGACGCTCTCGCTGGTGCGACGGTTGAACCAGCTCGCGCCGCCGACCGACGTGAACCCGGCGCCGCTCCTCGAGTCGCCCCGCGTGGCCCGGCTCGCCGACCGGCTCGTCCGGCGCGATCCGCTTCGCAGGAAGTCGGCCGGGGCCGACGAGCGGCTCCGGCGCGCGGTCGACCGGTGGGCGGGCGACCGCTTCGCTGCGAGCAACGCTCGCCTCTCGGCGCTGCTCGGCGTCGACCTCGGGCAGTACGGCTGGACGGTCGAGGCGTGACGCCGGTCCTCGTCCACATCGGCTACCACAAGGCGGCCAGCACGTGGCTCCAGCGCGAGCTGTTCGTCGACCGCACGGGCTACCGGTGGCTCGGAAAGCGGCCGCGCAGCCACCCGGTGCGACGGATCGTCCGCGAGCGTCCGCTCGAGTTCGATCCCGCGGACATCCGCAGCGCGTTCGAGCCGCTGATCGCCGACGCCGAGCAGCCGGGCCTCGTTCCGGTCGTCTCCTTCGAGCGGCTCTCGGGCCACCCGTTCTCGGGCGGCTTCGACATCGACCTGATCGGCGAGCGGCTGGCGCAGGTCTTCCCGGACGCCCGCGTGCTGATCGTGGTCCGCGAGCAGCGGGCGATGATCCTCTCGACCTACAAGCAGTACGTCCAGGTCGGCGGCGCAGCCCCGCTGCGGCACTTCCTCGAGCCGCCCGTCGGTCGCAGCCTGCGCGTCCCGTTGTTCGACTGGCGCTACTTCGAGTACGACCACCTCGTCCGCCACTACCAGCGTCTCTTCGGGGAGGAGCACGTGCACACGCTTCCGTTCGAGCTGTTCGTCCGCGATGGACCCGCGTTCGTGCAGCGGATCGCCGAGCTCGGCGGCCGGCCGATTCCCGACGACGTGCTCGAGACGCTTCGCTACCGGCGCCGGTCGAACCGGGCGCGTTCGGCGCTGACGATCGCCGCCGTCCGGAGCCTGAACCGGTTCGCCGAGCACACCGAGCTCAACCCTGCTCCGGTTGCGGAGTGGCGTTCCGCCGCAAGGCTGTCGGAGTGGCTCCAGCGCACCGAGGCGCTCGACCACCGGCTCACGAACGGGCTCGAGGCCCGCAGCCAGGAGCACCTCCGCCGCGCGGTCGACGACTGGGCCGGCGATCGCTACGGGGCGAGCAACTCGCGGCTGGCCGGCCTGATCGACGCTGACCTGGCGGCGCTCGGCTGGGACGTCGCCACCTGAGGACGAGGCCGCGGCGCGCCAGGGTCAGCTGGGCTCGGGCTCGAGCGCGGACCCGCCGCGCCGTCGGGCGGTGGCGCCGCCGACGACCACGGCGCCGGCGGCGAGCGGCGTCAGCGCCAGCCGCAAGGCCGCCGAGCCCGCCGTCCTCTGCGCAGGTGCCGGCCGGACGAGCGACAGCCGCTCGATCTCGCCCGCCAGGATCGGCGCCGCCGGCCGGTCGAGCCCTCGTGGACGCAGGAACGACTCGACGAACCGGCGCGTCTGCGCCGCCTGGTCGTCGCCGTGCTCGAGCGCAGCGGCGAGCTGGCCCGCGTGGTCGTCCAGGGTCGAGGCGACATGCAGGAAGCCGCCGTTCTCGTGCAGCAGGTAGCGGAAGTGCAGCGTCCCGCGCTGCGTGCCTGCGAACTGCGGCACGAGCGGGACGAGCACGCTCTTGCCGAGTATGGCCGCCTCCAGGAGCGCGCTGGTGTTGATCCCGACGACGGCCGAGCTGTGCGCGAGCGACTCGAAGAAATCGGCTCTGGCGTCGCCGGCGTCGGGCTGAGCACCAGCGCGCGGCCAGACCGAGACGTTGCCGAGGTCGGAGAGGTCGGCGTAGTGCCACTGGGCGGCGTTCTGGGGGTGGGGCCGGACGAGCACGCCGACGTCCCGCAGCTCTGGCCGCTCGTCCGCGCGGAGCCGCCCGAGCCACTCGCGGACGAACCCGACCTCGTCCGGCGCGATGAACGACGAGGAGCAGACGTAGAGGACGTATGGGCGCCCGGGGTCGAGCCCTGCCCGCTCGGCCAGCTGTTCCCGCGTCCACTGCGGCCGGCGCTCGAACCACTCGTCGAACTTGGCCGCCCCGGTCGCGATCGTCGCGCCGCGAGGGACTCCGTGCAGCTCCTCCGCCTCCCTCACCTGGATCGCGTTCCAGACGTAGACGCGGTCGGGGAGCACGCGGATCAACCCCTTGCCGGTCAGGTTGTCCCAGCTGGCGACGGCAACGCCGGTCGGGATGCCTGCCGCGCGGGCGCTCTTCACGTACTCGACCTGGGTGCTCGCGAACTCGATCGCGGGGGTGACGAGGACCGCGTCGGGCCGGTGGTCGAGCAGGTAGGCGTCGATCGCGGGGGAGGTCGGGATCGCCCGCTCGACCGCGGCGAGCGCGCCGACGATCCGCCGGTGCGCAGGCTCGCCCGACTGGGCCTGCAGGTAGCGGATCGCCCGGAGCGTCGCCCGGGCGGTGAGCGGGTCGACCGCACGCGCCGTGCTGACGTGCTCCGTCAGCTTGCGCGCCATCCGCGCGCGCAGCGCGGGGGCATCGGCGTAGCGCGGGTCGATGTAGCGGGCGAGGTCGATCAGGCCGCGGGCCAGCCCGGCCAGCGGGCGCCAGCCGTCGGTGCGCGGCCGGAGCGGCGCCTCTCCGACCGTGATGTTCGGATGGCATGCGGCCAGGTCGTGGGCGAGCCGCGCATCGCCGGGATCCTTCTCCAGGCGGGTGAACGCGAGATGGACGCGGTGGCCGTCGTCCGCGAGGAGGCGGATCGCCTGCCCGAAGTACCGGATGTAGCCGCTGTGCAGCATGAACCACTCGATCCGCAGTGGGCGGCCGGCCGTCTCCATCTCGCGCTGAGCCTAGCGTGGCCCCGACGGCGCCACGACTAGCATGTGGCCCCGCGCGATGAAGACCGCACTGCCGCCCTGGGAACGCCGCGACGACGCCGCCGAGCTCGCGCAGCTCCAGGCAGTCCGGCTCGCTCACCTCGTGCCGGTTCGCGAGCCGCTCGTGCTGATCTCGCAGATCCAGCGCTCCGGCGGCACGCTCCTCAGCCAGCTGCTCGACGGCCACCCGGAGGTGCACGCACATCCGGGCGAGCTGGCGATCGGGCAACCGAAGAAGTGGGACTGGCCCCCGCTCGACCTCGACCGGCCCGACACCTGGTTCGACGTGCTCTTCGAGCCGCAGGTCGACCTTTACCTGCGCGAGGGGTTCCTGAAGGAGAAGCCGCTGCTCGGGCAGCTCGAGCCCGACGTCTTCCCGTTCATGTTCTCGCCGCGCGTGCAGCGGGCGGTGTTCGAGCAGTGCGTCACCGACTGGCGGCCGGAGACCGAGCGCGGCGTGCTCGACTGCTACTTCACCTCGTACTTCAACGCGTGGCTCGACGACCAGAACCTCTACAACGGCCCGAAGCGGGCGGTGACCGCTTTCACGCCTCGGCTGGCGATGGAGGCCGACCGGTTGGAGCGCTACCTCGGGGCCTATCCGGACGGGACGTTCGTGTCGATCGTCCGCGACCCGCGGGCCTGGTACGCCTCGGCGAGCAAGCACCGGGCGGACTACGAGGACGTCGACGACGCGATGGCGCTCTGGCGGCAGTCGACGGAGTCGGCGCTCGACGCCCGCGGGCGGCACGGAGAGCGCGTCCTGCTCCTCACCTACGAGCAGCTCGTCCGGGAGACCGAGCGGACGATGCGCGTCGTCGCCGAGCGGATCGGCATCTCCCGGTCGGCGGTCCTGGTGATGCCCACGTTCAACGGTCGCCCGACGCTGGCGAACTCGACGGAGCCGGTCGAACGGCGCGGCGTCCTGCCGGAACGCGCGACCGCGTACCGCGGATCGCTCGATCCCGAGACGGTCGAGGCGGTCGAGCGCGCCGCCGGCGACCTCTACGAGCGGGTCGCAGTCTGAACGTCAGGCGGAGCCGAGCACGAGCCGCTCGAGCGGGCTCGATTCGTCCGTGGCCAGGTGCCGGAAGCCGGCCTGGTTCCGGTGGTCGGCGAACTTGAACGAGTACGGCGTCAGGTACTGGAAGACGGCGATGCGGCGCGGACGGCCCTCCGCCGAGACGCGGCTGCCGAAGTGGAAGCAGCGGCTCGTGTCGACGAAGTCGACCGTTCCCGCAGGCCCCTCGAAGGCGACGCAGCGATCGTCGGGAACGGCATCGTCGACGAGCCGGTACGAGTCGCCGAAGTCGTAGTCGTTGGCGTCGGCGATCTCGCTCGAGTCGCCGGCGCCGACCACGGTCAGCGGGCCGCTGGGCGCGTCGATCTCGTCGACGTGGATCCAGACCTTGATCTGCGTCGTGTCCGCGTGGTCGAGATGCCAGAGCTGGGAGCTCTTCGGCGCCTTCGGATGGTGCGCCGAGTACCAGACGTCGACGTCCGTGAGCACGGGCACGACGCCGAGGTAGGCCGCCACCGGCCCGACCACGCGCTCGTCGAGCGCGAAGTCGAGGTACGGCGAGCCCAGCTGCAGCGACTCCTCCGGGAGGAACCCGCGCGCGATGAACCCGCCCTTCGTGCCCCGCTCGAGCAGGGCGTCGTGGCCGATCGAGTTGATCAGCGCTCCCGCGTGCTCGACGACCGACGCGACCTGCGGGTCGAGCGTCCCCGGCGAAACGCTCAGGTAGCCGTCCTCGGGCCGGATCGTCAGCCCGGAGCGCTCGCCGAGCTCCGCCGCCAGCCGCATGCGCTCGGCGTCGCGGGCAGCGTTCGCCTCGCGGCGCCGGACGGCGTAGGCCTGGCGCTCGGCAACCGTCCCGCTGCGGGCCGCCTTGCGCTCGGCGGTCTCCTCGGGCGTCTCGGCGATGGCCTGCTCGACCACCACGGCAACCTAGCCGTTTCTACACTGGCCGCGGTGAGGCTCCTGTTCGTCCTCCGGCACCCGGCGGCGGTGCGCTCCCTGCACGGCGTCTTCCGGTTGCTCGACCGGAACGGCCACGAGGTGCACCTCGGGTTCCAGAACGCGAAGTCGGGTGATGCGCACAGGGTGCTCCAACAGCTGGCGGAGGAGTGCACGAGCCTGACCTTCGACCGTCTGCCCCGCCGGGCTCCCGAGGCGGCCGGCTGGACGCAGCTGACAAAGGAGATCCGGCTGTCCTCCGATTCGTTCCGCTACCTCGACCCGCGCTACGAGACCGCGCACGGCCTCCGCGCCCGCGGTCTAGCGAAGGCGCCGACGGCCGCGAACCGGATCGGCGAGCTCGCCGCCAGAGGGGGCCCGCGCGGCGTCGCGGCCCTCGACTCGACCGCGCGCTGGCTGGAGCGCTCCCTGCCGGCTCCCCCGCACGCGCAACGCTTCGTCGCCCGGCAGGCACCGGACGTCGTCGTCGCCACGCACCTGAACGAGTGGGGCTCGCCGCAGTCGGACTATGTCCGCGCGGCCAAGCAGCTCGGCGTCCGCACGGCCTACCTCGTGTTCAGCTGGGACAACCTGACCAACAAGGGGCTCGTGCGCGACGTGCCCGGCCGGGTGCTGGTCTGGAACGAGCTCCAGAAGCGCGAGGCGGTCGAGCTCCAGCATCTGCCGGCTGAGCGCGTCCGCCTGACGGGTGCGCCCGCCTACGACCACTGGTTCGACTGGCAGCCCGCCTCGACGCGGGAGGAGTTCTGCGCCCGCGTGGGTCTCGAACCGGGCCGGCCGATCGTCCTCTACGTCTGCTCGGCGCAGTTCGTGGCGTCGAACGAGGTGCCGTTCATCCGCGACTGGATCGCGGCGCTGCGGGCCCACGGCGGGCTGCTTGCGGACGCGGGCATCCTCGTCCGCCCGCATCCCAGGAACACCGCCCAGTGGCGCGGCATCGACCTCGGTGACGCGCACGTGAGCATCTGGCCGAGGCTCGGCGAGGAGCCCGTCGACGCCGAGTCGCGCCAGCACTACTTCGACTCGATCTTCCACGCCGCCGCCGTGGTCGGGATCAACACGAGCGCCCAGATCGAGGCGGCGATCGTCGACCGGCCGGTGCACACGATCCTGGCCGAGGAGTTCCGGCGGACGCAGCTGGGGACGCTGCACTTCCCGTATCTGATCGCCGACGACTTCGGGCACCTGTACGCCGCGCGGACGCTCGCCGAGCACGCCGCCCTCCTGGAGGGATCGCTGCGCGGAGACGACTGTCACGAGCGGAACGAGCGGTTTCTGCGGCGCTTCGTCCGCCCCTTCGGGCTGGACGTTCCGGCCGCGCCGAAGGTGGTCGAGGAGCTCGAGGCGACCGCCGCGGGGCCGCTGCCTGTCCCCGACCGCGGGCCCGCCGCCGGAGCGGTCGTCCGGCTGGCGCTGGCTCCGTTCGCAGCGCACGCCGCGCGACGTGCGGTTGCTCCGGAGCGGGACCGCCCGCCGTCGCTGAACCGCGTGCTGCGCGGTCGGGTCCGCGCCGCCGCGGCAGCCGACACGGTCGTGGCCGGCCCCTGGCTCGACGACGAGGTCGGGGAGCTCCTCTACTGGCTTCCGTTCCTCTCGTGGGCGGAGGCGACCACGCCGGGCCTGCGCGAGCGGCTCGTCGTCCACGCGCGGCCGTCGAGCCTGCCCTGGTACGCCGGCATCGGCTCGGCCCGGGTTGCGGACGTTCCGGGCTCCGGACCGCGTCTCGAGCCCGCCCTGATCGCCGGGCACCGGCTGGAGCTGGCCGACCGGCACCGCGGGTTCCTGCAGCGGCTGACGAAGTTCGCGCGGCTGACCGCGCCCGCGCCGGACGGGATCGAGCTCCCCGAGCGGTTCGTGGCGGTCGGCGGCGCATCGCCCGAAGGCGAGACGGTCGACCTGAGCGGCTATGCACCGGCAGACGCGTTTGCCGTCCTCGGCCGCTCGCGCGGCTACGTCGGGCCGTACGGCGCGCCCGCGTTCCTCGCCGTCCTGCTCGGCCTGCCTGCGGTCGCGATCGCCGACGAGCTCGACGAGGTCGCCGGCAACGACGTCCGCGTGGCGACCGACTTCCTGCGCCGTCCGACGTTCGGGCGGCTGCGGGTGGTCGGCGCGGACGAGGTCGCGGCGGCCGGCGAGCTGCTAGCCGTCGGGGCCGACGTCTAGCCCGCCGGCTCGGGTCATCCGATGCCGACGAGCTCCCGGAACGCGTCCGGCTCCGGGATCCGCTCCAGCACGAGCCACGGCTCGGTCGCGGCCAGCTCGTCGGCCGAGTGCCAGCCCGACGCGACCGCGATCGTCCTCGCTCCGATCGCCTTGCCGCACTCGACGTCGGCTGGCGTGTCGCCGATCACGTACATCGCGTCGGCACCCTCGGCGAGCGGCAGCGCCCGCCGTGCGATGTCCACGCGCGATCCGTGGTCGATGCAGAAGGCGCCCTCGCCGTCCTCGAAGAAACGGTCGAGGTCGTAGTGGCCGAGCTTCGCGCGGGCGCCGGTGGGCGTGTTGCCGGTGAGCAGGTACGAGCGGACGTCGTCGCGGCCCTCCAGGTCTTCGAGCACCTCGCGGATCCCGTCGAGCACGCGGCCCCGGCGGCGGGGCAGGCTGGCCGGCAGCCGGCGCTCGTAGGAGCGCAGCACCGCCTCGACCGTCCCGGGGTCGCTCGGCTGTCCTGCATGCTCGAGCACCAGCCGCGCGACGCCGGCGTCCGTGAAGCCCGGGGTGGAGACCTCCTCCAGGCTCACGCTCGTGCCCGTCACCTCCTCGAGCGCCTCCTCGAACGCGTACAGGCCCGCGCGGCCCGTCAGGAGCAGTGTCCCGTCGAGATCCCAGAAGAGGACGGCCTTCAGGCTCATGCCAGTGCGTGAGCCGGGGCACGTGACGCGAGCGCTGCCCGCGCCGCTGTCTCGATCGAGCCGGCCAGCCGGATCGCGTTCTCCTCGGAGCGGTCGACGAGCACAGGTGCGCCCGGGTAGCAGTTGCGCATCGCCGCGTGGAGGAAGCGGCGGATCCGTTCGGAGTCGGGCCGGAAGCGGAGCAGCTCGGGGACGCGCTCGGTGATCTCCGCGAACGAGCCGACGTCGAGGGTGACGCCGAACCCGGCGTAGAAAGGGTCGCCGAGCGTCAGCACCGGCTTGTCGTAGAGGAGCGCCTCCAGCCCGACGGTCGACGAGATCACGACGACGCCGACCGAGTCGCGGATCAGGTCATGCGAGCTCGTGTAAGGCTGGACGAGGCGCACGTTCGGTCGCCGCCGCAGCCGGCGCAGCAGGCCGATGCTGTTGCGGCCGAGCGACATCGGGTGCTCCTTGAGCACGAGGTCGTAGCCGACCGGCAGTGCGTCGGCGACCTGCTCGACCAGCGAGACCTGGTCACGGCAGTGCGGGATGATCCGCGTGATCTTGTAGTCGTCCGTGACGTGCAAAGGGAAGTAGACGAACGGTCGCGCAATGTGATTCTTAGACCCGGTGTCGAGCCCGTCGTAGAACGGCCGCGCCGCCCGCGCGCGCGCCCACTCGGAGGCGTTCGTATGCAGCAGCCGCCAGGGGCGGAGGTAGTCGTTGTCGCGGTCGACCGTCGCCTTGCGACGCACGTGGCCGGCGAGCACCTTCGCGCGCCGCGCCTCGATCGGGACGCGACGGTGCTCGCGGATCGGCTTCGCCTCGGCGGTGAACGAGCGGCGGAACGCCTCCACCTCGTCCCGTTCCTCGGCGGTCAGCTCGCGGATCTCGTCCTGGCCCGCGATCGGCGCGTGGAGCGTGTCCACGTACAGGCGCAGCGGATCCGGAAAGATCGTGTAGAGGAGGAAGAGCACCGGGATCCCGCGCTGCAGCCCGATCAGGTGGGCGGCGACGCGGATCGTCTCGTTACCGACCTCGGGGACGAGCACGTCTGGGCGCACGTCGTCGAAGACGCGCTCGAGCGCGCGAAAGGTACGGGCGGTGCGGGTGACGCACCACTCCTCCGAGCGGCCGCTGCAGGCCCAGTCCGCCCGGTACACGTCGCGAATGTGCGGCAGGTCGTAGGTCGCCTCGATCCGCCGGACCTCGGCGGCGAGGTCGGTGGGCTCGCCGGCGGCGGCCACGTCGCCCAGGCAGCGGGCGTCGATTCCCTGCGCGCGGAGCTCCTGCGCCGATGCCCGCGAGACGGTCACGTGCGCGACCTCGTGCCCGTGCGCGCGCAGCTCCTCGCCGACGCGCGCGTAGAACTCGCTCTCGTAGGTCTGCAGCGTTGTGAACAGGAACCGCATCGTCATCCCGTCTCGTCCGGGCCGGCCAATTCACGGTACACGGCGTCGTGGCGGTGCGCGAACTCCTCCCAGGTGAAGAGAGCGGCCCGCTCGGGGCCGCCCGCAGGAGGCCGGTCGAGCGCCTCGACGATCCCCTTCGCGATGCTCTCCGCAGAGGTGGGGTCGAAGTACACCGCGGCGTTGCCGCAGACCTCGGGCAGCGCCGCCACCCGCGAGACGGCCACCGGGCACGCGCACGCCATCGCCTCCAGCGGCGGCAGCCCGAACCCCTCGTAGAGGCTCGGGAAGACGAGCGCGGCTGCGGTCCGGTAGAGCTCCACGAGCCGCTCGTCGGACACCCGCCCCAGCGACGTGACGCCCCCGGGAAGGTCGGCCGGATGATCCGAGCCCGTGAGCACGAGCCGCAACTCCGGCCGTTCGCCGCGCACCGAGGCGAATGCCTCCAGCAGCAGCTCGTGGTTCTTGTGCGGCCACCAGTTGGCGGGGTAGAGGAGGAACGGCTCGCGCTTGCGGCTGTCCGGCGTGAACCGCTCGTGGTCGACGCCGTGGTGGATTACCCGCACGCGCTCGACCGGGTACCCGAGCCGTTCGACGAGGTCGTCGCGGACGTGCTCGCTGACGGTGATGACGATCCGGCTCGCCTTGATCGAGCGGCCGTACACGTGGCGCCGGTAGCTCAGTTGCGGGCGCGAGAAGAACTGCGGGTAGGCCTCGTGCTGGAGGTCGTGGATCGTCGTGGTCGCCGGCGCGCCGACGCGCGGCAGCATCACGGTCAGCGGGAAGTGGAAGGCGGCGGCATGGTCGCGGTCGAGTGCTCGCCGGAGCCTGCCGCCCGCGACGGTGGCGCGCGTCAGACCGGCGATCCGACCCAGGCGGCTGCGGCTCGCCGGGAACTCCGGCACGACGACGGTTCGCAGCTCGCCGCCTGCCTCCGGGGCGATCTCCGAGACGTAGACGCGGTAGTCCAGCGTGCCGTGCTCGGCGAGTGCCCGCACGAGCTCGCGGGCGTGGGTCTGGGTGCCGCCGACGGTCCACGGATCGAGCGTCAGCAGCGAGATGCCGATCACGAGAGTGCTTCTCCGAGGAGCAGCCGGAGCCGCTCCGGCGAATGCTCGTGGGCGACGTACTCACGTCCCTTCCGGCGCATGTACGCGAGCCTGGACGGATCGTCGAGCAGTGTCCGCACCCGGTCGGCGAGCTCCTCCGCCGAGAACCCGGAGAGCACCACGCCTCCGCGCGAGTCGCGGACGAGCGCCTCCGGCCCGCCGGACGGGGTCGTCACCACCGGCAGCCCGGCCGCCATCGCCTCGGCGCCGACGATCCCGAAGCCCTCCTGGTGCGACGGTAGGACGAGCATCGTCCCCCGGCGCAAGAACGGCGCGATCGACGGGACCACGCCGGTGGCCTGCGCGCGCTCGGGCAGCGGTGTGTCGGGCGGTTCGCCGACCAGGAGCGCACGTACGCCGGGGAGTTGCCGCAGCGCGTCGAGCAGCAGTCCGACGTTCTTGCGCGGATCGTTCGCACGGCCGACGAAGACGAGCACCGGATCGTCGAGCGTCGCCTGCCAGTCGTCGTCGGGCGCGGGCCTGAAGTGCTCGAGGTCGACCGGCAGCGGCAGGATCCCGACCTCGCCCACGTCGAGGCGGCCGGCGCGGGCGACGCTGGCGCGGCTGTACGGCGAGGTCGCGTACACGCGCCGTGCGCCGGCCAGCACGAGCCGCTCCATCTTCCGCAGCACCGGGCCGTTGACCCTGATCGCCAGGCGGCGCGAGGGGCGCAGGCCGGGACGCCTTCCCGCCCATTCCTCCTCGAGCCCGGTGCCGATCCACGCGCAGTAGGGGCGGCCGCTGAGCGCCGCGGCGTAGCCGTTCGCCGCGGACGTCGCGACCACCCAGAGCTCGTGCGCGTCCCGCAGGCGCGGCGCGACCTTCCGGCCGAACGCGAACTGGTTGGCGGCGTCCACCGGCCGGCTGCGGGACGGCATCCGCCCGTAGTGGATCTCCGTCGTCCGTCCGAGCGCGGCCGCTGCGACCAGGAAGGCCTCGAGCTGCGCGGCCCCGCCGCCGCCGAAGCCGGGATCGGGGCCGAGGACGGCGATGTCGGTCACGGCCGTGGACGTTAGCGCCGCCGTCCCGGTTCCAGCAGTGACAGGCTCGAGCCTGTCACTGCGGTCCGCGGCGAGCTCTCGATCCGCCTGATCTCGCGGATAGCCTGTTCTCCCGTGCGCCGGCAACGCGTTCTCGTTCTGAACCAGTACTACTGGCCCGGTGTCGAGGCGACCGCCAACCTGCTCACCGAGCTCTGCGAGGCGCTCGCCGCCGACTACGACGTGACCGTGATCGCCGGCGCGGCGCCGGAGGTTCCGGCCCAGCAGGAGCGGAACGGCGTCCAGATCGTCCGCGTCCGCTCGACCACGTACGAGCGCTCGCGGCTGTCGCGCCGCGCCCTGAACTACCTGACGTACGTGTTCGGGGTGATGTGGAAGGGCCTGTTCGCCCGGCGGCCCGACCTGGTCGTCTGCATGACCGACCCGCCGTTCATCGGCGCGATGGCGCGCGTGATCGCCGCCCGCTTCCGGGCGCCGCTGCTCGTGATCGCCCAGGACGTCTTCCCCGAGATCGCGGTCAAGCTCGGCCGCCTGCGCAATCCGGTCGTCGTCCGGTCGCTGAGGCTGCTCGTCGACTCTTCGCTCCGCTCTGCCGATCGGGTGGTTGCGATCGGCGACACGATGAAGCGCCGGCTGGAGGAGAAGGGCGTGCAGGCGGAGCGGATCCGGGTGATCCCCAACTGGGTCGACGTCACCCGCGTACGGCCGCAGCCGCGCGACAACCCGTGGGCGCGCGAGCACCGCCTGACCAGGCGCTTCGTGGTCATGCACTCGGGGAACGTCGGGCATGCCCAGGACCTGGACTCGCTGATCCGGGCGTGCACCTTCCTGCGCGACCTCGACAACCTCGCGGTGCGGATCATCGGCGGCGGGGCCAGGCGCGAGGAGCTCGTGCAGCTCGCCCGGCGGCTCCAGGCCGAGAAGGTGCGCTTCATGGCCTGGCAACCCTACGAGCTGCGCTCGCTGTCGATCTCGAGCGCCGACATTCACGTCGTCGGCCTCGCCCGCGGGCTCGCCGGCTACGTCGTCCCCAGCCGGCTGTACGGCGTGCTCGCGACCGGCCGGCCGGTGATCGCGGCCGCCGAGGCCGAGAGCGAGACTGCGCAGCTGGTGGCGAGCGTCGGCTGCGGGGTGGTCGTGCCGCCGGGCGATCCGTTCGCGCTCGCCCGCGCGATCCGTGCGGCGCACGACGGCGAGTTCGACCTCGCGGAGATGGGGAAGCGGGCCCGCGAGTACGCCGAGTCGGAGGCCGACCGGGCGATCGCGATCGGCCGGTACGAGTCGGTGCTGTCGGAGCTCAGCCGCGCGGCATGATCGTCCTCGAGGTCGTCTTCTGGGTCGCCCTGGGCGCGCTCGTCTGGACGCATGCCGGGTACCCGCTCGCGGCTGCGCTCGTCGCCCGCGTGCGGCGGCGGCCGGTGCGTGGGGCGGAGACGACGCCGGCGGTGACGGTGATCGTCGCCGCGTACAACGAGGAATCGGTGATCGAGCGGCGGCTGGAGAACCTGCTCGCGCTCGACTACCCGGCCGACCGGCTCGAGATCGTGGTCACCTCCGACGCCTCCGAGGACCGCACCGACGAGCTGGTCGAGGCGGTCGCGGCCCGCGAGCCACGGGTGCGGCTGATCCGGTGCCCCCGGGGCGGCAAGGTGGCGGCGCAGGATCGCGCGGTGCGCGAGACCGCGGGGGAGATCGTCGCCTTCTCGGACGCGAACGCGACCTGGGCTCCCGACACGCTCACCAAGCTCGTTCGCTCGTTTGCGGATCCGGACGTCGCGTACGTCTGCGGCCGCCTGGTGCTGACCGACGCGGCCGGCTCGAACCGCGAGGGCGTGTACTGGCGCTTCGAGACGTGGCTGCGCGCGCAGGAGTCGGCGGTCGGGTCGGTCACGGGCGGCAACGGGTCGGTGTACGCGGTCCGGCGCTCGGACTACGTCGAGGTCGATCCGCGCTTCGGCCACGATCTCTCGCTTCCGTATCTGATGGTCCAGCGTGGCCGCCGGGCCGTCTACGACCCGCAGGCGCTCGCCTTCGAGAAGCCGACACCCGAGATCGAGACCGAGTACCGCCGCAAGGTGCGCATGTTCGAGCACTGCTGGCTGATCGTCCTGCGCGGGAAGATGCTCCGGCGCTTGCCGGCGGGGTACTTCGTCGAGATCGTCTCCCACCGCCACCTCCGCTACGGCAGCGGCCTCCTGCACCTGGTCGTGCTCGGCACGAACGTCGCTCTGGTCGCGCTGCGTGCGGGCCTCGTCTACGATGTGCTGCTCGGCTGTCAGCTCGCCTTCCTCGTGCTCGCGGCGGTGTGGCGCGGGCTGCCGCGCTACTACGCGCTCGTCACCTGGGCGACGGTCGTCTCGCTCTGGAACTACCTGCGGCGGGGCGTTCCCGCGACGTGGGATCCGGCCGAGGGGACGCGGTGATGGAGGTCGACGAGCACGTCCGCGCGTCGTTGATCAAGACGCACGGGAACCTCTACCGGGGCGTCGAGCTCACGCGCTACCCGATACCGCCGTTCCCGCTGCCGGACGGGAGGGGGCGCGCGCTGCTCGACGTCGGCTGCAACTGGGGCCGCTGGACGATCGCCGCCGCGCGCGCCGGCTGGTGCCCGACCGGGATCGACCTGGCGAAGAAGTCGGTCGGGGCGGCGCGGCGCGTGGCCGGACAGCTCGGGGTGGAGGCCGAGTACGCGGTCGCGGACGCCCGCGAGCTGCCGTTCGAGGACGAAGCCTTCGACGCGGTCTTCTCGTACAGCGTCCTCCAGCACCTGGCGAAGGACGACGTGCCGCGGGTGGTCGCGGAGGTTCGCCGGGTGCTGCGGCCCGGCGGCGTCGTCTGGGTCGAGATGCCGAACGCGCGGGGGGCGCTGAACCTCGTCCGGCAGGCGCGGCGCCGCTTCTCTGCGGGTAGCGGTCAGGACGTCCGCTACTGGACGCTCGCGGAGCTGCGCGAGCTGTTCCGCGCGATCGGGCCGGTCTCGATCACCGCCGACGGCTTTCTGACGATCAATCCGCAGGCAACAGACCTCGACCTGCTCCCGGCGCGCTCGCGGGCAGTCGTTCGAGTCTCGGAGGCGCTGAGGCGGGCGTCCGAGGGCGTTCCGCCGCTCGTGCAGGTGGCCGACAGCGTCGTCGTCCACGCCCGGAAGACCGCGTGAACCGCGCCGTGGACGTCGCCCTGGCCTCGGCCGGGCTCGTGCTGGCGAGCCCGCTGGTGGGCGTCGGTGCGCTTGCGGTCAAGCTCCAGGACGGCGGGCCGGTCCTCTACCGGCAGCAGCGCGTCGGGAAGGACGGCGAGGAGTTCGAGCTGCTGAAGCTGCGGACGATGGTGGTCGGGGCGGAGAGGCTCGGCGCCGGCTACGCGGTCGACCGCGGCGACCCGCGGATCACCCGCACGGGCAGGCTCCTCCGCCGGCTCTCGATCGACGAGCTGCCGCAGCTCTGGAATGTCGTCCGCGGCGACATGAGCCTGATCGGCCCGAGGCCGACGCTCGCCTATCAGGTCGAGCGCTACGACGAGCGCCAGCGCCGCCGGCTCGAGGTGAAGCCCGGGATCACCGGCTGGGCGCAGATCCACGGCCGCGCCGCGCTGCCCTGGGAGGACCGGATCGAGCTGGACGTCTGGTACGTCGAGCACCGCTCCCCGAAGGTCGACCTGAAGATTCTGGCGCGCACGCCGCTCGCCCTGTTCGGCGGCACGTACAAGGGCGAGACCGGCGGCTGGACTCCGAGCGGCTGATCCGGCCGAAGCTCGGCGCCTCACTGCTTCGGCGGGGGAACGAGCCGGATCCCTTCGGCGCGTGCAGTGCGCGCCACCTGCTCGTCGAAGGACGCGACCGAGCCGCCCGTGTGCCCGGCGCTGGCCAGGCAGTACGCATCCGGCAGGCTGATCGGGTACACGCGGCGGAGGCGGGCGGCCTCGACGCCGATCGCTTCGGCGGGGCGATGGACGATCACGCCGAGGGCGCGGATCGCCCGGCGCGCGGCTCGCAGGCGACCGCCCTCGGCGGCGGGCGCGACCAGGACCTCGGTGAGGTTGACGACGCTGATCAGCCTGCTGTCGTCGTGCGCATGCCAGGCCGTGAACAGCGCCCGTGCCTCGGCATGGTGAGGATCGGAGGCATCCAGTGCGCCGATCAGGACGTCGGCGTCCAGCACCACCTTCACCGCCGCGCGTCCTCCTCGTCGAGGCGCTCGAGGTAGTCGGGAGGGTAGGCGCCCGTGAGCGCCCCGAACGCGCCGTCGAACGTGAGCGCGCCACGCCGGACGCGCAACTCCCCGTCCTCGAGCGCTTCGATCACGACGTCGTCCCCGGCGGTCAGCCCCGCCTCCTCGAGCGCGGCGACCGGAATCGTCACCTGGTTCTTGGTGGAGATCCTCGACATCGCCCTTTACCATAACAGTAAAGGTGTGACGTGTCCGTGCCCGGACCGTCGCGACATCGCCCAATCCGGCGACCGGCGGACGGCTACCCTCTGCCGTCGTGACCACCGTGCTCTTCACCTGCGCCGGGCAGCGCGTCGACATCGTCTCCGCCTTCCGGCGGGCCGGCGCGCGCACGGTCGCGGTCGACGCCGACCCGCTCGCGCCCGCGCTCTACCACGCGCACGAGCGCGCGATCGTTCCCCGCGTCGACGACGCCGGCTACCTCCCCGCGCTCCAGGCGCTCGTCCGTGGGCACGGGGTGCGGCTGGTGATCCCGCTCGCCGACCTCGACCATCTGTTGCTCGCGGAGCGGCGCACGGATCTCGACGGCGCGCTGGTCCTGCTGCCGGCGCCCGAGGTGGTCCGCCGCACCGAGGACAAGTACGAGGCGCACCTGTTCTTCGAGGCCAACGGCATCCCCTCGCCGGCGAGCTGGCTGCCGGACGAGCTCCCCGAAGACCTTCCGTACCCGGTGCTGGTCAAGCCGCGCCGCGGCTTCGGCTCGCGGCACATCTACCGGGCGGAGGACGTAGAGGAGCTCGACTTCCACCTGCGGAAGACGCCGGCCAACTCGTTCGTGCAGGAGGTCTGCGCCGGGGAGGAGTTCTCGATCGACGTCTTCTGCGACTTCGAGGGCCGCTGTCTCGGCGCTATCCCGCGGACGATGATCGAGTCCAAGGGCGGCGAGTCGATCAAAGGTTCTTCGATCAAGGACGAGCCGCTGATCGAGTTCGGACGGCTGGTCGCCGAGACGCTGCCGATCTGGGGGCCGGCCAACATCCAGTGCTTCCGGGTCTCCGACGACCGGCACGAGGTCACCGACGTCAACCCCCGCTTCGGCGGCGGCTTCCCGCTCCCGCTCGCCGCCGGCGGACGCTACCCCGAGCTCGCACTCGCCATCGCCCGGGGCGAGCGGCCCGAGCCGCGGCTCGGCGACTTTCGCGAGGGCGTGACGATGACGCGCTTCTTCTCGGACCTGTGCCTGTCCGCCGGGCCCGGCGGTACCCTCGAACCGTTCTCCGAGGACCTGCCAGAACCAGTCGCGAGCGAGCCGGGCGAGCCCTGATCCTCCGGCTCGGGGTCGTCGCCCTCGCGGTGCTCGCCGCAGGGTGCGGCTCCCGCGCGGCCTTGCAGCAGCCGGCGGCGCCGGCGACGCCGCCGCCCCACCACGCGCGGCCGCCGCGCTTCCACGTCGTCGTCACCGTGGTCGACGGGGACACCGGACGCCGGGTGCACGGCGCGCTCGTGCGCGTCGGGCGCCTGGCCGACCGGGCAAACGGCAGGGGCAACGCCGCGTTCCGGCTGAAGCGGCGTGCGCCGCTCCTCGTCTCGGTCGCCGCCCGCGGCTACGAGCCGCGCTCGACACGGATGCCGTTCCAGCGCCGCCGCCGCGTTGTCGTCCGTGTCTATCAGCCCGGGCTCCAGTGGCCGATGTACGGGGCGACGCCGTCGCGGACGCAGGCCCACGCGGCAATCGGGCTGCGGCCGCCGTTCCGCGTGGTCTGGAGCCGCGGTCTCGGCTCGCTGGTCGAGTTCCCGGCGGTCGTCTCCGAGGGCGTCGCCTATGTCGGCAACAACCACGGAACCGTGTACGCGCTCTCGATGCGCAACGGCCGTGTCCTCTGGCGGCACGTCGTGCCCGGCGGCAAGATGGCCTCTTCGCCCGCGGTCGCCGGCGACGAGCTCGTCGTCCACGGCATGGACGGGGTCGTCCGGGTGCTCGACCGCCGCACGGGCGGACTGCGGTTCGAGGTGCGCGTAGGCTCGCCGATCGAGTCGTCGCCGATCGTGCGCGACGGGATCGACTACTTCGGCGCCTGGAACGGGAACGTCTACGCGCTCGACCTGCGCTCGCGCCGCTTCCGCTGGGTCTACCGAGGCGGCTCGAAGATCACCTCGAGCGCCGCCCTCGCCGGCCGCACGCTCTACATCGGCGACTACGGCGGCCGGCTGCTCGCGCTCGCGCCGGGCAGCGGCCGCCTGCGCTGGTCTGCGGGCGTGAACGGCCGTATCTACGGCACGCCTGCGGTCTGGGGCGGACGCGTCTTCGTGCCCTCCTCCGACGGCGGCTCGCTGACGGCGTTCACGACGGGCGGGCGCTACCTCTGGCGCATCCACACCGGCAGCTACGTCTATTCGTCGCCCGCGGTCTGGGCCGGCCGCGTCTTCTTCGGCTCCTACAACGGGCTGCTCTACTGCGTCTCGGCGTGGAGCGGCCGGGTCGGCTGGACGGTGCAGACCGGCGGCGCGATCTCGGGCGCGCCCGCGGTGGTGGACGGCGTCGTCTACGCGGGCAGCTTCGCGCACCGGATCGTCGGCGCCGACGCCAGATCGGGACGGGTCGTGGTCCGGTTCCCCCACGGCGAGTACGTCCCGGTCTCGGGCAGCGGCGGCCGGCTGCTCCTGCACGGCTACTCGCGGATCTACGCGGTGGAACCGGCCTGACCCGCGGGAGTCGCCGCTACCCTGGAGGCGCCTCGGTCGTCATGCGCCCCCTCCTCGCCGCAGCCGTCGCAGCCGTCGTCGCGCTCCTCGCCGTTCCCGTCGCGGGTTCGGCCGCGCCTCCGTCGCCCGCTGCGCTCATCCGCAAGGGCCTCACAGCCGCCGTCGGGCGTGGCGATCTGAGCCCGACCGAGGCGGCCGGGTACCGGGCGACGCTGGCGAACGTCCTGGCCCGCGCGAAGCGCCTGCCGCCTCTCCGCACCGAGCTGCTGGACGCAGTCGTCGGCGACGTTGCCTCGCAGTGGCGCGCCTACACCGCGCCGCGTGCGCTGACCCTCTTCTCCACGCTGACCGTCAACGCCGACTGGCTCGCCTCGCACGCGCTCACCGGCCCTCGCCCGGACATCGAGGGCGACGACGGCGCCGTCTACCGGTTCTTCTCCGGCCACGGCTACGTCTTCCACCCGCTCGCCAACTTCGCAAAGCTGAACGCCGAGGTCGCGGCGAAGGACGACGCGGCCACCGCCCACCTTGCCTCGGCCCTCGTCGCCCGGGCCGTCGCGAGCGGCCGCTCGATGGTCTGGGAGTACGACTTCCCGTTCGCCAACGGGCGCGCACCGTGGACGTCGGGGATGGCCCAGGCCGTCGCCGCGCAGGCTTTCGCCCGTGCCGGCACGCTGCTGTCCGACCGGAACCTCCTCGACACGGCCGATGCCGCCTACGCTGCGGTTCCGAGGCTGCTCTCGCCGTCGTCGCCGGCGAAGCCGTGGGTCGCGCTCTACAGCTTCGACCGCGTGCCGGTGCTCAACGCGCAGCTCCAGGCGGCGTTGTCGGTCGGCGACTACGCCGCCGTCTCCGGCAACTCCGCAGCCGCCGCGATGGCGACGCGCCTGACCGCCGCCGCCCGCGCGTTGCTGCCCAAGTTCGACACCGGCTACTGGTCGCTCTACTCCCTGAAGGGCGACGAGTCGCCGCTCGACTACCACGACTACGTCATCGGCCTCCTCCGCAAGCTGAAGACCCGCACCGGCGACACCGTCTGGCAGACCGCCGCCGACCGGTTCCAGGACTACGAGACCGAACCGCCCGTGGTCCGGCTGCGCGGCGCGCCGGCGACGATCTACCCTCGGCCTGCCGACGGCTATCTCGACCAGGCGCCGATCCGCTTCTGGCTGTCCAAGGCCTCGACGGTGACGCTGCTGGTCGGTGGGAAGCGCGTCACGCAGTCGTTCTCCCACGGGGAGAACACCTTTCTCTGGTCGCCCGGCTCGGCCGACCCCGGCACGTACCGCCCGTTCCTGAGCGCGGTCGGACCGGCCGGGATGCGCGTCGCGCAGGCCCTGCCGGCGATCGACGTCGCGCCGGCGCCCGGCACGCCGCCGCTGGCGGTGACCGTGACGGCGCCGGCGACCGTGTCGTGGACCTCCGCCGCCGAGGGGACGCCGTGGCTGCATCTCCGCCTGCGCCTCAGCCAGGGCGGCGTGACGCGGGCGGTCGACCTCGGCCACCGAGGGCTTGCCGGGACGCGGCAGCTGAAGCTCCCGGCCGGCCGCTGGCACGTGACGATGCTGGCGTCGAACTCGGGCGGCCGCACCCGCGCCGTGTCGCTCGGGTTCCTGCCTCGATGAGCGGCACCGTGCTTCGAAGAGCAGTGACAGGCTTAAGCCTGTCACTGCGGTACGCCGGAGCCCTCGCGACGCTCGCGGTCGCCGCCGTGCTCGTCCTTCCGGCCGAGGCGGGGAACCGGCTGCGGCCCGTGCCGATCCTGATGTACCACGTGCTCAGCGCTCCGCCGGCGAATGCCCCCTACCCGGAGCTGTACGTCGCTCCGCCGGACTTTCGCGCCCAGGTCGCGTGGCTGGCCGAGCACGGCTACCGCGCGGTCACGCTCCAGCGGGTCTTCGACTCGTGGCGCGGCGCCGCCACGCTTCCCGCCAGGCCGGTCGTGCTCACGTTCGACGACGGCTACCTCAGCGACGTGCGGACGGCCCTGCCGGCGTTGAAGGCGCGGCACTGGCCCGGCGTGCTCAACCTCGAGGTCGCGAACCTGAAGCCGGTCTGGGGGATCCGGCCGCCCGGCGTGCGGAAGCTGCTCGCCGCCGGCTGGGAGATCGACGCGCACACGCTGACGCACCCCGATCTGACCAAGGTCGACGCGGCCCGGCTGCGCGAAGAGGTCACCGGGTCGCGCGCTGCCATCCGCAAGATGTTCCACGTGCGCGTGAACTTCTTCTGCTACCCGGCCGGCCGCTACGACGCCGACGTGATCGCGGCCGTCCAGCAGGCCGGCTATCTCGGCGCGACGACCACGAACTACGGGCTCGCCCGCCCGGGCGACCTGTACACGCTCGCGCGGGTGCGGATCAGCGGCTCGGACGGGGTCAAGGGCTTCGCGGCCAAGCTGACGGCGCTCTCCTCTTGAACCGCAGGCGCTGGATCGTCGCCGGCGCGGGCGCCGCCGTGGTCGTGCTCCTCCTAGTCGGAGCAGGGCTCGGCTACTACTTCTACGAGCAGCACCAGGCGCGCGACATCCGCGGCTCCTCGACGATCGAATTCGTTCCGACCGAGACCGCGCCGGCGCCGCCGCCGAAGCCCAGGCCGCGGCCGAAGCCGGGGAAGCCTGCAGCCCTCACCCGGGTGGACTGGCCGATGTACGGCTACGACGAGCAGCGCCTGCGCTACCTGCCGAGCGCGCTGCGGCCGCCGTTCAGGGCGCAGTGGACGTTCCGCGCTCGCCATCTGCTCGAATTCCCACCCGCGGTCGCCTACGGCCGCGCCTACATCGCGAACAACCCCGGCGTCCTCACGGCCGTGCAGGCGGCGACCGGCCGGGCGAGCTGGCGCTACGCGTCCGGCCGCTGTACGGCCGCGTCCCCGGCCGTCGCCGGCGGCGTCGTCTACATGGCCTTCCTCAACCTCCGCCGCAAGGGGACGGACGCCTGCAACGCCTCGCCGGGAACGCCCGGCCTGAACGGCGAGGTGGTCGCGCTCGACGCGCGCACCGGCAAGTTGCGCTGGCGGCGCGTGATCGGGCCGAGCGAGACGTCGCCGCTCGTCGCCGGCCGCCTCGTCTACGCCGGCGACTGGACGGGCGCCGTCTACGCGTTCGACCGCAGCACCGGCCGCACGGTCTGGACGTACCGGACCGGCGGTGAGGTGAAGGGCGCGTTCGCCCGCACCGGCAGGCGCCTGTTCGTCGGCTCCTACGACCACCACCTCTACGCCCTGAACGCGCGCACGGGGGCGCTGATCTGGCGGTCGTCCTCACAGGACCGGCTGGGCGGCCGCGGGACCTTCTACTCGACGCCGGCGGCCGCGTACGGCCGCGTGTACATCGGCTCGACCGACGGCAAGGTGTACTCGTTCGGAGCCGGGAGCGGCGAGGTGCGCTGGTCGCAGTCGACCGGCGGCTACGTCTACGCCTCGCCCGCGGTCTGGAAGGAGCGGATTCTCGTCGGCTCGTACAGCGGCACGTTCTACGCGCTCGACGCCGCCACCGGAGACATCCGGTGGAAGTTCGAGGCCGACGGCCCGATCTCCGGCTCGGCCAGCGTGATCGGGGACATCGTCTACTTCTCGACGTTGAACGGCCGCACGTACGGGCTCGTCGCGACCACCGGCCGCCGCGTCTGGAGCTTCCCGGACGGAAAGTACTCGCCGGTCGTCGCCGGGCCCGACCGGCTGTATCTGACGGGGTACACGCGCCTGTACGGGATGGTGCCCTCATGAGGACGCAGTCATGGCTCTCCGGTAGGGTTGCCGCGCCATGAGCTCGGACCCCCAGCGCGGGCCCGCGGCCGACGTCGACGCCGAGCAGGAGGTCGATTTCGGCCGCTACTGGCGCGCGATCGCGGCCCGCTGGTGGCTGCCGATCGGCGGCCTCGTCGTCGGTCTCGTGATCGGCTACCTGGTCGCGCTCGGCACACACTCGGAGACGTTCAAGGCGACGGCGCAGGTCTATCTCGGCCAGCCGCTCGCGCCGGGCGGCGCGGCCCCGGTCGGCTCGGCCCCGACCTCACTGGGCCTCGTGTCCAACTACGTGACCGCGGAGTCGACGATCAAGCGGGTGGCGAGGCAGGTCGGACTGAAGCCGGGCCGGCTCCGCGGACGGGTGACCACGAAGCCGATCACCGGGATCACCGGCGCGAAGGTCGGGACGCCCGCGCCGCTGCTCGCGATCACCGTCACCGGGTCGGCGCCCGCGAAGGTCGCGGCCGCCGCGAATGCGCTCGGCGCCCTCGTGATCAAGCAGGTCGCTCCCTACCAGGCGTCCAAGATCCAGTCGCTCCGCGACCAGCTCGCCTACGACGACTCGCAGCTGGAGGCGATCGGCAATCGCCTGAAGGCGGCGCAGACGCTGCAGGCGCAGATCCTGAAGGACACGACGATCAGCGCGACGGACAAGCTCGTCGCGCTCGCGAACCAGAACTCCGTCATCACGCAGGCGCTCCAGCAGCAGAACACGATCTCGCTCGACCGCTTCACGGTCCGCCAGCAGCTCTCGCTCGCCCAGGATGTCGAATCCGGGCGGATCGTCTCCCAGGCGTCCGCGACGAGGACGGCCGGCGCGAACAGCCGCACGGGCGCCGCGATCGGCGGCCTGATCGGACTGATCGTCGGGATCCTCGCGGCGCTTTTGTGGGATCCGCTCACCGGCCGTCGCGCAGAGACCTGATGCTCGAGGGCAAGAGCATCGCGGTCGTCGTCCCGGCCCACGACGAGGAGGCGCTGCTCGAGCAGACCCTGGCCGGCATTCCGGCTTTCGTCGACCGGATCTACGTCGTCGACGACGCCTCACGCGACGCCACCGTCGAGCGGGCGCGGGCTGCGGCGGCGCGCGATCCCCGAGTCGAGCTGATCGAGCACGAGCGCAACGGCGGCGTGGGCGCCGCGATCGTCACCGGCTACAAGCGCGCGGTCGAGGACCACATGGGCGTCGCCGTCGTGATGGCGGCCGACAACCAGATGGACCCGGCCGACCTCGAGGGGATCGCCGCGCCGGTCGTTCGCGGAGAGGTCGACTACGCGAAGGCGAACCGGCTCTTCACCGGCCAGGCCTGGGAGCTGATCCCGCACCACCGCTACCTGGGGAACGCGGTGCTGTCCCTGCTGACGAAGATCGCCTCCGGCTACTGGCACGTCGCCGACTCGCAGTCCGGCTACACCGCAGCTGCCCACGACACGCTGGCTGCGCTCGACCTCGACCGGCTCTACCCCCGCTACGGCTTCCCGAACGACATGCTCGTCCACCTGAACGTGCTCAACGCGCGCGTGCGCGACGTGCCGTCGCGGCCGGTGTACGGCGTCGGCGAGCGGTCGGGGATCAAGCTGCACAACGTCGTCCCGCGGATCTCGTGGCTGCTGGTGAAGGCGTTCTTCTGGCGGATGAAGGAGAAGTACGTGATCCGCGACTTCCATCCGCTCGTCTTCTTCTACCTGGGCGGCCTGGCGATGGGCTTGGGCGGGCTGGGGCTCGGGATCGCGCTGGTCGTCCTGCGCATCCTCGGCCACTCGATCACGGCGGCGACGGGGGTCCTGGTCGCGCTGCTCCTGATCTTCGGCTCGCAGTTCACGCTCTTCGCCATGTGGTTCGACATGGAGTCGAACAAAGACCTGAAGTAGAGAAGTAGAGCGGCTTTGCGAGTGGATTCTCGCGCCTTCAAGGCCGATCTACGCGCCGGGTCGCGGGAAGCGGACGTGCATGTGGTACTCGTGCCCCGGGTAGGGGATGACGACCGCCGCGGGCCCGTGGAGTCCGGTCGAGTATCCGACGAAGACCATCTGAGCGCCGGCGGCGACGAACCGGTCGAGGAGGTCCTGCGCGAGGCGGCGATCGATCTCGCCGGACGCGAGCGGTGCTCTGAGGGTCTTGTCGAGCCGCGGAAAGTAGACGTCGACGTCGAGCCCGTTCTGGTGGGACACGTGCTCGTCTCTCATCGCGCCGCCGCCCTCGCGGCTGATGTCGCCGATGACGACGCGCGCTGCCCCCGGGTGCGCTGCGCGGTACGCCTCGGTCACCTTGACGATCGTGCGGATCGTGTGCTCGTTTCCGTACAACCGGTTCGGCGCATTCGGGGTGCTGTCGGTCACGGGGTTCCAGGTCACCCAGCTCGGACCCTCGACGGGAAGCTGGGTCCCGTCGATCAAGCTGCCGCCGTACGGCAGCCCGACGGAGATCGCGTGATGCCAATCGATCTTCGGGACCGCCTTCGCACGCGCGACGCTCCGGTCCGGCCGCTTCGGTTTGGACGTCGGAGGAGACCCGCGCGCGACGGCCACGCGGTCATGGTCTGCGTTGGCCCGCGGACCGTACGTGGCCTCGGCCGTGCCGGTGCCGAGCCGGAACGTGAGAGTGGGTGGATCCTCGACGGCGATCGAGGTCTCGGGACCGCCGCTCCGTACCCCTGCGAGCGCGAGCATCACGGCCGGCGATAGGGCGAGTGCCCTCGCCCTGGCCCTCCGCGCTACCCGGCGTCGCCTCCATGCATCCCGGCGCCGGCGGGAGGCGGCGAGCCCCGGCGGCGGCTCGGGGCCGTGGACCAACGGAGGTGTAAAGGCGACCGCCGGGGCGCCGGATCCTTCGCCGAGCCAGAGGATGTCCGTATCGAGCCACAGCTCGCCTGGTCGCCAGCCCATGGTGGGAACCCGTTCGTTCACGAGTCGTCGTGTCCTCCGGAGAGGATTCGTGATGCCGATAGCCAGGGTCGCCTGCGCGCGGCTCGCATTCGTGAGCAGATCGCGAGTGCATCGCATCTCCCGGGGCGCTCTGATGCAACCCGCGTGCAACCGAACGCATCGTCACGAAACGACACAGGACGACACGAAGACCGCGTCAGAACCAGCTCCGATCGCACAAGGCGACACGCATCGACACGGAACGACACGAAACGACACGAACGTGCGCCGACGTGGAGTCAAACAAGGATCTGCGCTGAAAGGCCCAAAATGCAGGATGGTTCTGCGGCTTGTTCGATCGAGGTCGAGCAAAATATCGGCCACGAGAATCCTCTGGACAGGGCTACGAGTCGGCCTGAGAGCCTGCCGGCAGATGCGAGACGCCCCTGTATATGGCGAGCTTGCGGTTGCGAGCGCGACTAGCTCTCGGTCGACGTCCTTGCCGACGGGCTCGGCGATCACCTCGCGCCGTGCGGCTACGGTTTCGGGGACACATCGACTCGATGCCACTTCTGAGCTCCTTGATCCCACGTCTCAGGCGACAGCACTCTGCCCATGCGAGCATTAGGGGGTGAACAGTTTCCAGTTGCCCTCGGAGACGACTTCGACGGTGCCGTCGGTCACTTTGATGGCGGTCTCGTCGTCGATCGCGTACCCCGGCACCGGCATGCCGGCGGCCCATTTTTCTGCGTTGGCCATGGAGTGGTCCGCCATAGCCTCGTGATCTAGGTGCGGAAACATCGCAAAATCGACCAATCCCAGCGCTCTGTCGCCACCGGTGGGTGGACTCCCGTAGACGAACTCCTGCCCGACGTTGGGGGCCATCACCAAGCTCCCGGCGCTCACTCCCACCCACACCGTTTCGCGCAGTGACGGGAAGAGGTCCGACAGTCCCGACTGGTGTATCCAGTAGCACAGATACAGGGGATCGCCACCACCCACCAGAAGGGCGTCAGTCTCCTGGACCACAGGGACCCAATGGTCTTCATCGATGCTGGGCAGCGCGGTGAGCTCCAGCACTCCTAAGGACTTCCAACCCAGTTCGCACAAGGGGCTGGCGGCTCGCCCGCTGATCAGCTTCCATGCACTGGCGGCACCGCCGGGGAAGGCATAGATCGCGGTCGGAACGCAGAGGGCATTGGACTCGGCAATCGGTTTGCCCAGGAGGTCGACCAGCGCGTCGTGGATGCTCGTGTTCTTGATGCCAGCCGAAGTGAGAAGAAGCCTCATGCTGCCTCCCGGGTTGCCGGTAGATGTGGTTCTGTAGACCGCGCTGCGACCCGTAACTCATCGGTCTCTGTCTAGGCTGCGTCAGGGGACATTCCCGAACTGTGAGTGTGCGGGTGTCCCGTCTGGGGCTGTTGTCAGGGTGGCGCCGGTGCTCTTTGTTCGTGACTCGATTCCCGAATGACTCGATTCGTCGGTGTCTTTCTAGTGATGTGTCCGAGCGAAGAGGCCGGTGCCGGCCTGGCGCCCGCTTGCTGGTCTGATCAGAAGCCTGTCCGCCCTTTGCGGGTGTGACCCGTCACAGTCTTGCCGCCTGCGGTTTCATCCCCAGACCGGCACCGGAGTTGATCCCCCAACCTGGGCTGGAGGTCAGTGCGGATGCTTGCAGATGAGCTGGACTACGTGATCGGCGTTGACCCGCACCGCGACACGCACGCGCTTGCGGTCGTCGACGTGCGAAGCGGCGGTGTGGTGTTCGAGGCGACCGCGGTCGCCGATGGTGAGGGTTACGAAAGCGTGCTTCGGCTTGCCGATCAGCACGCTCGCGGTAGGCGTGCCTTCGCGGTCGAGGGCACTGGTTCGTTCGGCGCGGGTCTCGCTCGATTCCTCGTCAGCCATGAGGAGCGGGTGCTCGAGGTCGGCCGGCTGCGACGGGAGCGGCAGTCCGGCAAGAACGACGCGCTCGATGCGATCCGAGCCGCTCGCAGCGTGCTCGGCCAAACGCGGCCAGCCCGGCCACGCGCGGGCGGCGAGCGAGAAGCGTTACGGGCACTGAGCGCTGCTCGCGAGGGCGCGGTGACAGCCAGGCGGGCCGGGCTCTGCCAGTTACGCGGCTTGCTCGTGTCCGCGCCCGAGCCGCTACGCGCTGAGCTCCGCTCGCTGACCCGCACGCAGCTCCTGCGCAGGCTCGGGGCGGTCCGTCCTGAAGGCCGCCAAGACCCGGAGCTGCGTGGGACGCTGCTCGCGCTCCGCGCTCTCGCCCGGCGCGTCAAGGCACTGACCGTTGAGGAGCGCGAGCTCGCACGCGAGATCGAGACGCTCACGCGGAAGCTGGCGCCGCAGCTGCTCGAGCAGCCCGGCGTCGGTCCGCTCGCGGCCGCACAGGTACTGATCTCCTGGTCCCACCGCGGACGGATCACAAGCGAGGCCGCGTTCGCACGCCTGGCCGGCTGCGCCCCGATCCCCGCCTCATCGGGCCAGACGGTCCGCTACCGCCTCGACCGTGGCGGCGACAGGAGGCTCAACCGAGCCCTGCACATGATCCTCGTCACCCGACGCCGTACGCACGCTCCGACGATCGCCTACATCGAGCGTCGCATCCACGAAGGCAAGAGCCGCCGCGAGGCGATCCGCTGCCTCAAGCGCTACCTCGCTCGCAACCTCTACCGGCTCCTCGAGAACGGCTCACCGCTGCCGACTTGACAAACATAGAAGCATCACTGGCCCAGCCCGGCGTCTCGCCGCTGACGAACTGCTGAGCCGGCGGCCGATGCCCGACCCTGCGGCTCCTCGGCAACCGCACCTTCAGCGGCGCGAACATGGCCGCCTTGCTCGTCTCGCTGGCGATGTTCGGCATCTTCTTCTTCGTCTCGCTCTACATGCAGAACATCCTCGGCTACTCGCCCGTGCATGCAGGCGTCGTCTTCCTGCCGATGACCTTCCTTGTCGTCGTCCCATGCCCCGCTCGCCGGAAAGGTGACCGATCTGATCGGCGCCCGCTGGCCGATCACGATCGGGATGCTGCTACTCGCAGCCGCCTTCTGGAGCTTCTCGATCCTTGGCGTCGACGGGACATTCCTCGAGATGCTTCCCGGGATGCTGATCGGCGGCGTCGGCATGGGACTCGCGATGGGGCCGATGACCACCGCCGCGCTCAGCACCTTCCCGGTCGACAGGGCCGGCGTCGCCTCGGGCGTGGTGCCCACCTCGCGGCAGGTCGGCGGCTCTCTCGGCGTCGCGCTAACTGAGCCCTCCCTCCGGAAGCTTCACGCTGACGATTGGGATTACACGCAGGGAGGTGCCAGACGGGCGAATTCGGCCAGCTGGCGCTCCGCGTGGCTGGTCGGCAAGTCATGGCCGGAGTAGGGGAAGATCTCGATGTCCTTCTCGGCGTCGATCGCGTTGTAGGCGGCGAAGACCGTGGATGGGGGCGTTATCGGGTCGCGGAGGCCGATCCCGATCAGGGTGCGTGCGGTGATCCGTGGCGCCAGCACGGTGACGTCGACGTGGCGCAACGTCCGTCGCGCGGCGTCCTCGAGCTCGGGGTGGACCGACAGGTAGGTGACGAGCTCGGTGTAGGGCGGCTCGTGCGCGATTCCCATGCCGCGTTCGATGTCGCAGAGGAACGGCACCTCGGCGTGGCAGAGACGTACGGCGTCCGGCACGAGCGCGGCAGCGGCGAGCGCGAGTGCGCCTCCCTGGCTCTTTCCGGCGACGGCGATCCGTCCTGCGTCGACCCCCGGCAGGCCGGCGGCGGTGTCGACCGCGCGCACGGCGTCGACGTAGAGCCGCCGGTAGTAGTAGGTGCGTGGGTCGGCTATGCCGCGGGTCATGACGCCGGGGTGTTCCGCTCCGGAGGAGCCTGCGCCAGGATCGGGCGTGTGTCCCGTCGACCAGGTGCCACCCTGGGCCCGGGTGTCCATCACGAATGTGGCGTAGCCGCAGGCTGGGTAGAGCGCGTGCGTCGCGGGGAGATCGCGCCCGCCGCCGTAGCCGACGAAGGTGACGCGACAGGGGAGCGGTGCAGTGCCCGATCCGGCCGGCCGGAGATACCAGGCGCGCACCGGGTCGCCGTCTGCGCCGCCGAAGGTGACGTCGGCGACCTCGAGCGCGCCGTAGGCCTCGCCGCGGTACCGCTCGAGCGTGGGCTCGAAGGATCGAGCCCGAGCCTCGGCGATCGCCTCCTGCCAGAAGTCGCCCAGGCCGTCCGGCGCAGTCGCCTTTGACCGGTACGCCCGGAGCTCGTCGAGCGGCAGGTCGAAGAGAGGGAGCGCCATCTCGGCGCCGACCCTACCGCCCGAGCACGGCGCCGGTGGCCGGGTCGAAGAAGTGCAGCCGGCCGGTGTCGACGGCGAGCTCGAGGGTGGCGCCGAGGGAGATCGGGCCGCCGGCGTCGATGCGGGCGGTGAATAGGGCACGCTGGTCGTCGGCGAACAGCGTCTCTCCGCCTTCGATCGGCTCCTCGGCTGCGCGGACGGCCTCGGCGACCACGCGCGGCGCATCGAGCGGGAAGATGACGTGTGACTCGGAGCCGAGGTCCTCCACGACCTCGGCCGTCACCGTCATCCGCGGTAAGCGCGGATCGGCCTTTGCCGCGAGCGCGAAGTCGGTCGGGCGGACACCGAAGATCACCCGCCGCTTGCCGAGCCCGGCGGCGTTCGGCACCGGCAGCTCCTGCGCCGCGAAACGCAGGACGCCGTCGGCGAGGTCGGCTTCGAGCAGGTTCATCGAGGGCGAGCCGATGAAGGCCGCGACGAACAGGTTCGCGGGCTGCCAGAACAGGGCGTGGGGGGTGTCCACCTGCTGGAGCACGCCGTCCCGGAGCACCGCCACCCGCTGTCCGAGCGTCATCGCCTCGATTTGGTCGTGCGTGACGTAGATGGTGGTGACGCCGAGCCGTTCGTGGAGGCGTCCGAGCTCGCCGCGCATCGACACCCGCAGCTTGGCATCGAGGTTGGAGAGCGGCTCGTCCATCAGGAATGCCTTCGGCTCGCGCACCATCGCGCGACCCATCGCCACCCGCTGACGCTGGCCGCCCGACAGGTTGGCGGGCTTGCGGTCGACCAGATCCTCGAGGCCCAACGTCGTCGCCACCTCAATCACGCGCCGTGTGCGCTCGGCCTTCGACACCTTGCGCAGCTTCAGCCCGAAGCCGAGGTTCTCTCCCACCGTCATGTGCGGGTAGAGGGCGTAGTTCTGGAAGACCATGGCGATGTCCCGCTCGCGCGGCGCCCTGTTGGTCACGTCCTTGCCCTCGATGAAGACGCGGCCGGCCGACACCTGCTCGAGTCCGGCGATCGCCCGCAACAGGGTCGACTTGCCGCAGCCCGAGGGGCCGACGAGCACCATGAACTCACCCGAGGCGATCTCCAGGCTGACGTCGGCGACCGCCGTCGTGCCGTTGGGGTAGATCTTCGAGACGCGGTCGAGCACGACGCCGGCCGATGCGACCCCGCCTCGCTGCCCCCCAGGCGCCGGGTCGGCCGCAGACTCGGTTCGCGCCTCGATGCTCGTTCCCTTCCCCCTGTCAGGCGGTCGAAACCGATCCGTCGAACGCCTTCGCCGGAGCGGTACCGGTCGAGTCTGCCACGACCTCGACCGTCCCCGCCCCGAGCAGGTCGGTAGACGAGGTGCCGACGAAGATCTCGAAGATCCCCGGCTCCACGACATAGGCGAGCTGCCGATCGTAGAACCCGAGCTGGCCGATGGGGATTTCGAAGGTCACGTTCCTCGCCTCCCCGGGGGACAGCTCGAGGCGGACGAATCCCTTGAGCTCTTTGGTCGGCCGCGTGATGCTGGCCTGCGGGTCGCGGACGTACAGCTGCACCACCTCGTCGCTCACGCGTTTCCCGGTGTTCGTCACCGTGACGTCGACGGCGATCGCTTCGTGCCACGTCACGGTCGCTTTGTGGAGCCGCGCGTCGGTCAGCTCGAACGTGGTGTACCCGAGGCCGTGGCCGAACGGGTATAGCGGTCGAGACGGCGCGTCGACGTAGTCGCCCTTCGGGTGCGACCGCCCTCCGGAGATCTTGTGCCCGTAGAAGACCGGCACCTGGCCAACCGTCGAGGGGTAGGAGATCGGGAGCTTGCCGCCGGGGCTGATCGCGCCGGTGAGGACGTCGGCGATCGACTCCGCTCCTTCCTCGCCGGGGAGCCAGGCCGTCAGCACGGCCGCGCAGCGCTCGTGCAGCTCGTGACTCGCCGCCGGCCTGCCTGCCACCAGCACGAGCACCACCGGCGTCTTCGTCTCGAGCACCGCGCGGACGAGTTCCTCTTGGACGCCCGGAAGATCGAGCGAGGCGCGGTCGCGAAACTCGCCGCTGGTGCAGTCGTCGGTCAGCCCTGACTTGTCGCCCATGACCAGGACCGCGATGTCGGCGGCCTGCGCGACCGCGACCGCCTCGGCGAACCCGGCCGTCGAGTCGCCGCCGACATCGCATCCGGGGGCGAAGGCAACGGCCCCGCCGAGCCGGTTCCGCAGCGCATTGACCACCGAGGTCGCGCGTAGTTCGACAGTGTCGATCTCCGCGAGCTGCCCGAACGACTGGGCGAGCGCGCTCGGACCGCTCTCCAGCACCTGGCGGAGCGACTCGACGTGCGCGGGGTATGCGTAGTCGCCGAACAGGTTCCGGGGCGCATCGGCGTTCGGGCCGATCACCGCCACCGATCCCAGGCTGGAGGCGAGCGGGAGGGCGCCGTCGTTTTTCAGCAGGACGATGCTCTTGCGCGCGATTCGTAGCGCCAGCTCACGGTGCGCGGGTGTATCCGCCATCTCGTGGGCCAGGTCGGCGTCGACGTACGGCTGCTCGAAGAGGCCGAGCTCGAACTTTGCGCGCAGCACCCGTCCGACTGCACGGTCGAGCGTGGCCTCGTCGACGAGCCCCGAGTCCAGGGCCTCGATGAGCGGCTGTCCGTAGCAGTCCGTGGCTGGCAGCTCCAGGTCGAGCCCTGCGTTCAGAGCCATGGCGGCGGCGCTCGACCCGTCCTCGGCGAGGCGGTGGTACTCCGTGATTTGGCGGATCGAGAAGTAGTCGGAGACCACGCAGCCCTCGAAGCCCCACTCCTCGCGCAGCAGCGTGGTGAGAAGCTCGTGGTCCGCCGCGCACAGCACGCCGTCGACCTCGTTGTACGCGTTCATCACAGAGGCGACCCCGGCCGTGCGCACGGCCGCCTCGAACGGGTGCAGGTAGACCTCGCGCAGCTCGCGCGGCGGGATCCTTGCGGGCGCCCAGTTCATGCCACCTTCCGAGGCCCCGTAGCCGACGAAGTGCTTCGCCGTCGCGATCACGCCCTCGCGCGGGTCGTCGCCCTGTAGCCCGTGCACGAAGGCTACGCCCATGCGGGCGACCAGATACGGATCCTCGCCGAACGTTTCCTCGGTCCTGCCCCAGCGTGGGTCGCGGCAGACGTCCAGCACCGGCGCGAGCCCCTGGTGCGCGCCGACCGCGCGCATCTGCATGCGGATCGAGTCGCCGAGCGCGCGGGCGAGCTCCGGGTCCCACGTGCTCGCGAGCCCGATCGCCTGTGGGAACACGGTTGCCTCGCGGGCCATCAGGCCGGAGCAGATCTCCTCGTGGACGATCGCCGGGATGCCAAGCCGCGTCTCCTCGAGGAGATAGCGCTGGACGGCGTTCGCGAGCAGTGCTGAACCCTCGGCACCGAGGGAGCTCGCACCTGAGATCCGAGTGACGTGGCCGATGCCGTTGCGGAGCAGCGGTTCGGCGCGCTCGCGCTCGAGCTCGCCGGCACGGGCGAGCTGGAAGATCCAGGCGCTGCCGAGCTGAGCGATCTTCTCGTCGCGTGTCATCCGGGTGAGAAGGTCGTCGACACGCTCTGCGACAGTGCGTGAGGAGTCGCGGTACAGAGGGCGGGCGCTGTCGAGCTTGGCAACGGTCATGCCGACTTCCCGACCGCGCTGCAGGAGCCCCGGACGACGAGCCGGGTGGGGAGCATCCGGTGCGTCGAAAGGTCGGGGCGCTTCTCGATCAGGCCGATCAGGAGCTCCACCGCCTCGAAGCCCATGCGTTGGATCGGCTGCTCGATCGTGGTCAGCGGTGGCTGGCAGAGCGCCGACTCCGGCACGTTGTCGAACCCGATCACGGAGAGGTCGTCCGGGATCGAAAGCCCGAGTGCGTGGGCCGCGGCCATGGTCGCGATGGCCGAGACGTCGTTGGCGGCGAAGATGGCGGTGGGCCGCTCGTGCGCGGTCAACAGTGTGCGAGCTGCTTCTTCCGCCGAGTCCGGCTGGTAGCCGCCGACCCCGATCAGCGCGCGATCGAGCTTGATCCCGGCCCCCTGCAACCCACGGCGGTAGCCGCGCTCGCGGAGGCGGGCCGACTCCAGGTCAGGGCGGCCGGCGAGAAAGCCGATGCGGGTGTGGCCGAGGCCGAGGAGGTACTCCGTGGCGGTGACCGCGCCGCTCAGGTTGTCCGAGTCGACCGTCGGCAGGTCGGGGGAGCCGACGTTGTGGTCGACGGCGACAACCGGTGAACCCTGGTTTGCGTCGACACTGCTGGGCGTGACCAGGATCGCGCCGTCGCACAGTGTCCCGCTCACCCGGGAGAGGTACCGGCGCTCCCAGCCGACCTGGTCGTCTGCACGGCCGCAGCCGGAGAACACGACCAGCTCGTACCCAGTCCCGCGGATCGCCTGGGCGGCGCCCTTGAGCAGCTCTGCGCTGAACGGCTCTACATCGACGACCAGCACCGCGATCACGTTCGTGCGGAGGCTGCGCAGGCTCTGGGCGACGAGGCTCGACTCGTAGCCGAGCTCGTCGATGATCGCGCGAACCCGCTCGGAGGTGGTCTCGGCCACGCCCCACCGGCCGTTGATCACCTTCGAAACCGTCGCCACCGACACGCCCGCCTCGGCCGCGACATCGCCAATCGTCACCCTGCGCTGGCTCACGACGGCCGGATACTACCGCGTTCGGAAAACGTTATCGATAACGGTTGACGGTCCTCGGGCCGTCTGTCAGACTCGCGCCGCGATGAGGCACACGGCCACTGTAGGGGGCGGTCGACGGTGATCGGAGCCCACCTGCGGAGGGAGGAGTCGAGGTCATGAAGCGCTGGACGCTAATCGCGGTCGCGACGGGAGTCGTCGCGTGCGCGGCAGTCCTCGGCGTGAGCTCAGCCGGGCTCGCGGCGCCGAGTAGTACGAAGAGCAGCAAGTCGGTGACGTTGGTCTGGTGGCACAACGCCAATCAGGGCGCCGGCAAGGCGTTGTGGGACCAGGTGGCGAAGGAGTTCCACGCCGCGCACCCGGACGTGACCGTCAAGCCGGTCCCCTTCCAGAACGAGGTCCTCCAGAACACGAGAATCCCGATCGCGCTTGCGTCGAACAACCCGCCGGACGTTTTCCAGAACTGGGGCGGCGGCTCGCTCGTCGACCAGGTGAAGGCGAAGAAGGTGCAGGACCTGACCAAGTACGTCGCGCCGTGGATCAAGACCATCGGTGGCTCGGCCGCAGGCTGGCAGGTCAACGGCCGGCAGTACGCCGTTCCGTACAGCGTCGGCGTCGTGGGGTTCTGGTACAACAAGGCTCTGTTCAAGCAGGCCGGGATCACCTCCACGCCCACGACCTGGCCGCAGTTCATCGCCGCGGTGAACAAGCTGAAGGCGGCGGACATCACCCCGATCGCGGTCGGCGGCAAGGACCGTTGGCCTGACGCCTTCTACTGGGACTACCTCGCGACGAAGCTGTGCAGCAAGTCGACGATGCAGCAGTCGGCCGTCACCTACAACTTCAAGGATCCGTGCTGGCTGAAGGCCGGCGTCTACGTGCAACAGCTCCTGAACCTCAAGCCGTTCCAGGACGGCTACCTGGCGACGCCCGCACAGCAGGGCTCGACCAGCTCGGCCGGCCTGGTCGCGAACGGCAAGGCCGCGATGGAGCTCCAGGGCCACTGGAATCCTGGGGTCATGCAGCCCCTGACCCCGGACAACAAGATCCCGGGCTTCCTCGGCTGGTTCCCGTTCCCGAACGTCCCCGGCAGCAAGGCCCTCCCGGGCTCGCTGCTCGGCGGCGGTGACGGCTTCGCGTGCTCCTGGAAGGCGCCGCAGCCCGCATGTGCGCAATTCCTCACGTATGTCGACAGCCCGAGCGTGCAGCGCCGCATCGGCTCGACCAGCTTCGGCCTGCCGGTAAGGAAGGGCACCGAGAGTTCGGTGACCGACCCGAACCTGAAGACAGTTCTGAAGGCACGCTCGATCTCGCCCTTCATCCAGCTCTATCTCGACATCGCGTTCTCGCGGGCGATCGGCCAGGCCCTCGACAACGCGACCGCTGACCAGTTCGCCGGCAAGGCGACGCCTGCCCAGGTCGTCGCCAAGATCGCTGCGGCGGCGAAGAAGAAGTAGCCGCCGGTCGGAGGTGCAGACGTAGCCTCCACCGCGGACACGTTGACGGCCGGTCGCTCGAAAGGGTGGCCGGCCGTTCGCCGTCTGGGCCGCAAGTGGCTGCAGATCGCGGCGTACATCGCGCCTGCGGTCGTCCTCTACGCGGTCTTCATCATCGTCCCGGTCGTCCAGGCGGTCCACTACAGCTTCTACTCCTGGGACGGCCTCGAGCCGCTGACGGACTTCGTCGGTCTGGGCAACTACCGCGAGGCGTTCGGAGACCCTGCCTTCCGGCAGGCGATGCAGCACAACGGGATCTTGGTCGCGCTTTCGCTCGGCCTGCAGCTGCCGCTGGCGCTCGGCGTCGCCCTGCTGGTCAACAGGCCGATGCGCGGCCGGACCCTCTTTCGCCTGATCTTCTTCGTCCCGTACGTCCTCTCCGAGGCGATCACGGCGATCGTCTTCCTCCAGATCCTCCAACCCGGAGGGCTCGTCGACCAGATGCTGCAGGGCGTCGGTCTCGGCGGGCTCGTCCAGCTCTGGCTCGCCGACCTCGGGCTCGTCTTCTACACGCTCTTCGTCGTGATCACGTGGAAGTACATCGGCTTCGCGATCATTCTCTTCCTCGCCGGGCTGCAGGGGATCCCGCAGGAGCTGAACGAGGCGGCGGCGATCGACGGCGCCACGAGCTGGACGACGCTCCGCTACATCACCGTCCCACTGCTCGGGCCGACGATCCGCATCTGGGCGTTCCTGGCGATCATCGGGTCGATCCAGCTCTTCGACCTCGTCTGGATCATGACCCTCGGCGGGCCGGCGGGCGCGTCCTCGACGATGGCCACGTACATGGTCGACCAGGGCGTCAACAGCCTGCGGCTCGGCTACGCGACCTCTGTCGCCGTGATCCTCTTCTCCATCTGCTTCGTCTTCTCGATCCTGTACCAGATCTTCGTCCTGCGCCGTGACGTCGCCGGTGGGACCTCGAGGATGGCGGGCTGATGGAAGCGGCCGGGGTGCGGCGGGGGCCGTTCTCGAACGCACCGACCTACGTGATCGCGATCGGCCTCGCGACGGTGGTGATCGTGCCGATCGCCTACGTCGTGCTCAGCGGCTTCCGCACCACGGGCCAGATCGCGGCCGATCCCGTCGCTCTGCCGCACCCCTGGGTGACCCATAACTACACGAAGGTGATCGCGTCCGGCGGCTTCTGGCGCCAGGTCGGCAACAGCGCGATCGTCGCCCTGATCGCGACGACCCTCGTCGTCGGCGTCAGCGCACTGGCGGCGTACCCCCTGGCGCGGTTCCAGTTCCGCGGTCGCGAGGCGATCTACACCTTTTTCACCTTCGGGCTGCTGTTCCCGATCGCGGTCGCCGCACTCCCGCTCTACCTGCTGCTGCGCCAGCTCCACCTGGACGAGTCGCTGCTCGGAGTGGCTCTCCCCGAGGCGGCGTTCGGGATCCCGATCACGGTGATCATCCTCCGCCCGTTCATGCGCGCCGTGCCGGTCGAGCTCGAGGACGCGGCGGCGATCGACGGCTGTACGTCGTTCGGCTTCTTCTGGCGCGTGCTGCTCCCCCTCACGCGCCCGGCCCTGCTGACCGTGATCATCCTCTCGGTGATCACGAGCTGGAACAACTTCATTCTGCCCTTGCTCGTGCTCACCGACCCAAACCACTGGACGCTGCCGCTCGGCGCGGCCAACTACTCGACCGAGCACAGCGCGGACACGGCCGGGGTGCTGGCGTTCACGACCCTGTCGATCATCCCGGCGCTGGTCTTCTTCCTCTTCGCCGAGCGCCGGATAGTCGGCGGGCTGTCGGGCGCGGTCAAGGGCTGATCGAAGAGACGGCTCGCCAGCGAGAGTGGCGCGGCAGGACTTCCTCGACGAGGTGCCTACCAGCTGGGGATCGTGGCACGCGCGCGAGTGCTCCGACCGGCGACGCTTTGCACGGATTCGCGCTCTCGTGAGGGCATCGGGATCCGTTGAATGCGAGGGTCTCCATCACGGCTCAGCGCTTGCCTGGGATCGAGCAGGAGTTCGATGGCGGCCCCGACCGAGTTCGTAGTGCGGGAAGGCAACACTGGTCAGCTGTGGCTTGACCCATGAGGCAAGAACGTCGTCGTCGAAGGAGACCACGGATACGTCCGTTGGAACTCTGAGGCACTGGTCCGAGAGGAAGCGAGGTCACCCTCCGCGTTCCCGGTTCGACTCCGGGCCGTCGGCTTCTCCTCTTCTGTGCTCAGCCGGCTATTGAGCCGGCGAGCAGTCCGCGCACGAGCGCCCGCTGCACCAGCACGAACACCACGACGACCGGAACCGCCGCGATCAGGGCGGCGAGCGCGAGCATCGGCCGGGGAGCGCCGAGAAGCATGTCGTTGAGTCCCACCTGCACAGGGAACTGCCGCGAATCGCCGAGCACGATGTATGGCAGGAAGAAGTTCGTCCAGTCGGCCACGAAGGCGAAGAAGAATACGAGCGCCAGGACGGGCTTCCCGAGCGGGAGGGCGATGCGGCGGAAGATCTGCCACTCTCCGCAGCCGTCGATCCGCGCAGCGTCGAGCAGCCCGGCCGGCATCGCCGTCGAGTAGTAGATGTATGCGATGTAGACGCCGAAAGGGAAAAACGCGAAGGGCAGCACGACAGAGAGCATGTTCCCGAGGAGGTGCAGGGCGTTCAGCTCGAGGAAGGTCGGGAGTGCGAGCGCCGTCGCCGGCATGAGCATCGCGATCATCGTGGCGGTGAGGACGACCTTCCGGCCGCGGAACCGCCCGATCGCCAGGCCGTAGCCTGCCGGGAGCGCGGTAGCGAGGGTGAGCCCCGTGGCGCTGAACGAGTAGAGCAGCGAGTTCTCCAGCCAGCGTCGGTAGACATGGTCGTTGAACGAGTCGAGTTCGTGCCACGTCGCGGCGACGGTGTCGAAGCTCCCAAACGCGAACGGCGATCGCGTCGCGAGTTCGTAGCCGGTCTTGGTCGGCGCGAGTAGCAGCCACAGGATGGGACCGGCGAAGAAGGCCGTGAAGACGAGAAGCACGAGCGCACGCAGGGCCGCTGACCCGCGGTCCGCAGGCTGCCGCCGTCCCACGCCGCGAGCTTCCGGTCCTCCCCCGCCGTCTCCGATCACCATGTCCTGACCGAGACCCACTGAGCAAGATCCGGGACAAGCGGCGCGGGGCCTACCGCCGGGGCGGGGCAAGTCATCTGGAATCAGGGAGTGGGGGCATTCTCTCGGAGGAGTCCATCCGCCTTGAGCTCGGCCCAGAGCCCCGTCGGGACAGCGTGGCCGTAACTCGCCGCGTTCAGCGCGATCTGCTCCGGACTCCGCGCGCCGACGCAAACGCTGACCACCGCAGGGTGCGCGAGCGGGAAGGCGATTGCTGCCGCGGGCAGTGTTGTTCCGTGCCGCTCGCAAACGCGCGCGATCGCGCGCGCCCGCTCGACAAGCTCAGCCGGCGCGTCGACGTAGTCGTACTTCGCCTGCACGGGAGGCTCCGGCCGGGCAAGGATGCCGCTGTTGAAGACACCGGCGGCGACGACCGCGACGCCGCGCTCCTCACACGCCGGCAAGAGATCGTCGAGGCTGTCCTGCTCGAGCAGCGTGTAGCGGCCGGCCAGCATCACGATGTCCATGTCGGTCTCGCGCACGAGCTGTGCCAGCACGGCCGCGTCGTTCATGCCGGCTCCGATTGCGCCCACGGCGCCCTCGCCTCGCAGCTCGGCCAGCGCCGGGAAGCCGCTGTCGAGCACGTCCTGCACGTGGTCGTCCGGGTCGTGGAGGTAGACGACGTCGATGCGTTCCAGACCCAGACGTTCGAGGCTGTCGGCCAGCGACCGCCGGATCCCGTCGCGGCTGAAATCCCAGACGCGTCGGTGCGTGGCGGGTACGGCGTAGCCGTCGTGGTCGAGTCCTTCCAACTTCGGCAGCGGCTCCAGCAGGCGCCCGACCTTGGTCGAGATGACGAAGTCGCTGCGGGGACGCGCCTGTAGCGCACTCCCGAGGCGCCGCTCCGACAGGCCGAGCCCGTAGTGCGGCGCAGTATCGAAGTACCGGACCCCAAGCTCCCAGGCCTTCTCGACTGTCGCCCGTGCGTCGTGCTCGGACACCTCCCGGTAGAGGTTTCCGAGCTGTGCACAGCCGAGGGAAAGCTCGCTCAGGGACGTGCGTGCGTTGGCAACGCGGCGGTGCGGGATGAGGCTCAAGGGATCAAGAACATATGATGTTTTGCGGTGGACAGCGTCCGTACCCCGCCAGGCGTCGAGCTCGTACTCGACAGCCGGCACTTGCGTCGGCCTGCGCGCCTAGCCTCTGTGGTGCTCGAAGAGCTTGCGCACCGGATCATCGGGGGCACCTTCGCCGAGGGCAGCGTCCTCCCGACCGAGCCGGTGCTGGGGCAGCAGTTCGCTTTCAGCCGCACGGTGATCCGCGAAGGCCTCAAGCAGCTCGAGGAGCGCGGACTGGTGAAGGTAGAGCAGGGACGCGGCACGACCGTGCAGCCGCGCGATTCGTGGAACCTGCTCGACCCCACGGTGATCCGGATCGCGCTCATCTATGACACCGATATGTCCCTTCTCGACGACCTGATCAGCGTGCGCCGGATCCTCGAGCGGGAGATGGCACGGGCCGCGGCGGCGCGGCTCACGGAGGGCGAGCTGGCGGTGCTCGCCGAGAACATCGAGCGGATGAAGACGAGCTACGACGACTACGAGCGATTCCGGGCCCTCGACAATGCCTTCCACGCCGTCGTCATGAAGGCATCCGGAAACGAGGTCGGCCTGACGGTCGTGCGCACCATTCATACGTTCGGCGGCGTCATGCCGCCGCTTGCCTCGTCGGCGTCGCGTGCGTCGCTGAAGCGGACGGTGAAGGCGCACCGCGAGATCTACGACGCGCTGGCCGCGCGCGACGGCGAGGCGGCCGGCGAGCTCATCTCGATGCACATCCACACCGCCTGGACGGAGAGGAAGCGAATCAAGCAGTCCGCTTGACAACAGGTGATCATTCGTATGATGATCATCCGCAATGCGGATCTCGGCTGTCGATGTTGAGCTGATCTCCCTCCCCGCGGTGTCCCCACCGTTCTCGTGGCGGCGGGGGCTTCGCGGTTCCGCTCAGGCACGAGAGACCGCCGTCCTGCGGATCAGCACCGAGGAGGGAGCGGTCGGCGAGGCGTACCACGAGTGGAGTGGCCCGATGCTCGACGACATCGTCGACCGCGTGCTCCGGCAGGAACTCCTCGGCGAACGGGCCGACCGGCGAGAGTGGCTCTGGCACCGGCTGTGGGAGCTCGACCGTACGGAGGAGTTCCCGATCTGGCTGTTCGGCATCGTCGACGTCGCCCTGTGGGATCTCGAGGGGCGAGTGCTGGACGTCCCTGTGCATCGCCTGCTCGGGACGTATCGCGAGTCGATCCCGGCGTACGCCTCCACGGTCACCTTCTCGACGGCCGAGGAGTACCTGGAGGTGGTCGACCAATGCCTCGAGCTCGGTTTCACGGCGATCAAACTCCACGCCTGGGGTGATGCGCGCGCCGATGCCGAACTCTGCCAGCGCGTCCGGGCCCACGTCGGGGCCGACGTCGAGCTGATGTACGACGGATCGGCGGGCTTCGACCTGCCGAGCGCCGTCTACCTCGGTCACGCCCTCGCCGAGGCCGGGTATCGCTGGTACGAGGAGCCGATGCGCGAGTTCAGCGTGACCGCGTACCGCTGGCTGGCAGAGCGGGTCGAGGTACCCCTGCTCGTCGGAGAGACGTCCGACGGGAGCCACCTGAACACCGCCGACTTCATCGCTTCGGGTTGCGCCACGTACGTCAGGACGAGCGCGAACCACCGGGGCGGCATCACCGGCGCCATGCGGATCGCACACCTCGCCGACTCGTTCCGGCTGCGAGCGGAAGTACACGGCCCGACGGTGCCGGCGGTCCACCTCTGTATGGCGATCCCCAACTGCACCTACTACGAGTCGCTCGTGACGTCCAACCCGGTGAGGCGCGAATCGCGCGTCGGTCCAGACGGTCTTGTCCACGCACCGACGGAGCCCGGCATCGCGCTTCCGCACGTCGTCCACGAAGCCCGTGCTGGAACGCACGCCTGAAGGTCGTAAAGACTCTATGAAAGGAGCGCACATGAAGGTCAAGCGTCGGTGGTTCGTGCTGGCGTCGCTCGTCGCGGTCGCGACGACGACGGCCGCACTGATCGCTACCTCAACCGGCGGAGCGAGCTCCGGAAAGGCCTCTGGCTCGATCACCGTTTGGGTCGACGCCGTCCGCCTGCCGGTCGCGAAGCTCTACGTCAAGACGCATCCGAACGTGCACGTGAACGTCGTCACCTACGACGGCGACGGCAACGGCGCGACGACGATGCAGACGAAGATCCAGCTGTGGAACCGCACGGGCAAGGGCTGGCCGGACGTCGTCTTCACCGAGCAGGCGAACGACCCGGTCTGGATGAGCCAGCCGCCGTTCGACTTCGCCCTGAACCTGAAGCCCGTCTTCCCGGCGTCGCTCCTCAAGGGCTGGCCTGCGCCGTCGCTGGCGCAGTGCACCGTCAACGGCCGTCTAGTCTGCCTGCAGGACAACCTCGCCCAGGAAGTGCTCTACGTCAACAAGAAGCTGATGGACAAGTTCGGCTACACCGTGCCGACCACGTGGCAGCAGTGGGCGGCGCTCGGAGCGAAGGTCGCGAAGGAGCATCCCGGCTACGTCATCGGGACGGTGGGCGACTCGTTCGGCGCCTGGCTCTACCTGTGGCCGGACCGTTGCCCGATCTCGCGGGTCGTCGCGCCGAAGACCGTTCGCATCAACTCGGCGAACGTCAACTGCACCCGCATGGCGAGCCTGCTCGACCCGCTGATCGCGAACAAGTCCGTGTCGGTCGTGACGATATTCTCGCCCGACTTCGCGAAGGCATACGGCGGGGACAACGACAAGATCCTGCTCATGCCCGGGCCGACCTGGTACGCGAAGGACACCTTCGGTGGGACGCTGAAGGTCCCGGCCGGCGAGATGACGGCGGCGATGCCGCTGCGCTGGGGGAGCGAGCCGCTCACGACCGGTCAGGTCGGCGGCGGCCCGTGGGTCGTCTCCAAGCACACGAAGAACCTGGCGGCGGCGGTCGACTTCGTGAAGTTTGCGACCACGTCGCTGGCGGTCAAGTCAAAGCCTGGGCCTCTGTCACCGGGATACCCGTCGTACGGCCCCGACGCAAACGTGTGGCTGAAGAACCTGAACAAGGATCCGTACTTCGCGGCTCCTCCCGGGGCAGCGATGAAGGCGGCAGCCGGGCTCGTGTGGAAGGGCTGGAGCATGGTCACCTACCAGGACCAGCCGGTCTGGTCGAACTCCGTCGTCACGGGTCTGGTTGCGGGGCAGTCGCTGAGCAGCCTCCTGCCTGCGCTCGGCAGCGGTCTCTCGAACAACGCGAAGGCGGCCGGGTACAAGGTCGTGAACAAGTAGCGACTTGAGCTCGTCTGCCGCGATTTCTGAGCACGTGGAGGCCACGCGAAAGCGTGGCCTCCACGTCCCGCGCGGCCTGCCTTTCGTCCTGCCGTACCTGCCGTTCCTGATCGTCTTCGGCATCGCGCCGACGATCTACGCGCTGGAGCTCGCCTTCACCAATGCGGGCGGCGGCTGGGTCGGCTTCCACAACTTCGTGCGGACGTACGACGACTTCCGCTTCATCCCGGCGTTCAAGCACATCCTCGTGTACACGGTCGTCTGGCTCGGCGCGTTGATGGTGTTCGTCGTCGGCCTCGCGCTGCTCCTGCACGGGCGCGCGAACCGTGTGTCGGCGACGTACCGCTTCCTCTTCTACATCCCGGGCGCTCTGGCCGGCGCCGCGGCGGTCGTGATCTGGCTCTTCATGCTCGACCCGACCGTCAGCCCCGGCGCCTTCCTGCTGCGCGACCTGCTCGGGGCGCGCATCTTCGCCCAGTCGATCGCCCCAGGGAACCTGCCCTACATCTTCGCGATGATCGCGTTCTGGACCGGCGCCGGCGGCTGGATCGTCGTCATGTACGGGGCGTTGAACACGATCCCGCCCGACCTCGAGGAGGCGGCTCGGATCGACGGCGCCGGGCCTTTCACTATTGCGTTCCGACTGAAACTGCCGCTGATCCGCAAGTGGATCGCCTACATGCTGATCCTCTCGTTCGCAACCGGGACGCAGCTCTTCGTCGAGCCCGAGATCATCCAGCACGCCAGTTTCGGTCTCGTTTCCGACACGTGGTCGGCGAACCAGCTCGCCTACCAGCTCGCCTTCCGGTACGCGGACTTCAACGCCGCCGCCGCCATCGCCGTCGACCTGCTCATGATCGGGCTCATCGGCGCCGTGGTGATCGTCACCCGCAGCGGCCTCTTCAGGACGGAGGACTGATGGGGATTCGTCTGCTCGGGCATGGCGCCCGAATGGTGATCCTCGTGGTGTTCGCGATCTTCTTCATCGCACCAGTTCTCTGGCTCGTCCTCGCGCCCACGAAGAGCGACCATGCCCTCATCACGAGCAGCCCGTTCTCGTTCGGCAGCTTCCACAACGTGGCGCAGGCATGGAAGCACCTGGACGCGTACAGCGATCACCTCTACCGGCGCTGGATCGCAAACACGCTCATCTACTCCCTGAGCGCAACCGCGATCACCCTTGCGGTCTCGATCCCTGCCGGCTACGGCCTCGCGCTCGGCAAGTTCCCGGGTCGGAAGCTGATCTTGACCCTGACGCTCGTCGCGATGATCATGCCTGGGGCGTCGCTCGTCCTGCCGATCTTCCTGGAGCTCAACGCCTTGCACCTGATCGGCAGCATCTTTTCGGTGATCCTTCCCTTCTCGTTCTTCCCCTTCGGGATCTACCTCGCCTACATCTACTACGCGACCTCGATCCCGTCCGAGCTCCTCGACGCTGCCCGCGTCGACGGCTGCGGCGAGTGGCTGACGTTCCGCCGGGTCGCGCTGCCGCTCGCGAAGCCCGTGGTCGCGCTCGTCTTCTTCTTCAGCTTCGTGGCCAACTGGAACAACTTCTTCCTCCCGTATGTCGTCCTGGCGGACTCGAACCAGTACCCGATCACGGTCGGTCTCTCGAATCTGCTCGCCTCGACGCCGTCGTTCAACCCGGCGGTCGGCGGCGGCGGCCAGTCCGTCAACATCTTCAAGCCGGAGCTCGCGCTGGCGACCCTGCTGGCCGTGATCCCGGTGGCGATCGTCTTCCTCGTCTCTCAGCGCGCGCTCGTGCGGGGGACGCTCGGTGGAGCGGTGAAGCAGTAATCATGGCGCCGGTCGCTTTCGAGGCAGCCTCCAAGGTCTACGGTGACGGCACACGCGCGCTCGACAAGCTCGATCTCGCGATCGAGGACGGTGAGTTCATGGTGCTCGTCGGCCCCTCCGGATGCGGCAAGACGACAGCTCTCCGGATGGCGGCAGGGCTGGAGGAGATCAGCGACGGGATCATCCGGATCGGCGGCCGGGTCGTCAACGGCCTCTCGCCGAAGAGCCGTGACATTGCCATGGTCTTCCAGAGCTACGCGCTGTACCCGCACCTGACGGTCTACGACAACATCGCCTTCGCGCTGAAGATCAAGAAAGTACCGAAGGACGAGATCAGGCGGCGCGTCGACGAGGCCGCGCGCATCCTCGACCTGGAGCCGCACCTGAAGCGCAAGCCCCGCTCGCTCTCGGGCGGTCAGCGACAGCGCGTGGCGATGGGCCGCGCGATCGTGCGGCAGCCGCAGGCGTTCCTGATGGACGAGCCGCTCTCGAACCTCGACGCGAAATTGCGCGTCCAGATGCGTGCGGACATCAAGAAGATCCAGAGCAACCTCGGTGTGACGACGATCTACGTGACGCACGACCAGGTCGAGGCGATGACGATGGGTCACCGGGTCGCCGTGCTGCGCAAGGGAGAGCTGCAGCAGGTCGCCGACCCCGTGGAGCTCTACAACCGCCCGCTGAACATGTTCGTCGGCGGCTTCATCGGCAGCCCTGCGATGAACATGCTCGAGGCCACGGTCGCACGGCGGAACGGCGGATTCGAGGTCGCAATCGCCGGCACGACAATCGCACTCGATGACGAGGCCGCCGCGGCGCATGGTGGGCTTACGGCCTACGAGAACCGGCCGGTTGCGGTCGGCATACGGCCCGAGAGCCTCGAGGACGCAGCGCTCGCGGACGGCGAACGGCCACGCCTCCGCGGCCAGGCCGAGCTCAGGGAGGCGCTCGGCTCCGAGATGCTCATCCACTTCACCGTCGCCGCCCGGCAGGCGGTCACAGAGGACGTCCGCCAACTGGCCGAGGACGTCGGCGACGACCGGACGCTCGACCACCTCGCCGAGGGTGCGCCTGCGCAGACGACACTCGTCGGGCGTTTCAGCCCCCACACACAGATCCGCGAGGGTGACGCGATCGAAATCGCGGTCGACGCGCGGGCGCTCCACTTCTTCGACCCGGAAACGGGCGCCGCGATCTATAGCTAGCGATTGACGCGGGCGCCGGCGCCGCGGACGAGCGCCTCGACCTCGGCGAGTGTTGCGGTCGAGGTGTCGCCAGGCGTCGTCATCGCCAGTGCACCGTGCGCAGCGCCGTACGCGACCGCTTGCTGCAGGTCGCCGAGCTCGAGCAGGCCGTAGATCAAACCGGAGGCGAAGCTGTCCCCGCCGCCCACCCGGTCGAGAATCTCCAGGTTCGGGCGGGGTGTCGGTTCCGCGAACCCCCGGTCGCGTGACCAGGCGATCGCCGACCAGTCGTTGACAGTGGCACTGCGGACCGTGCGCAATGTGGTGGCTACGACGGCGAAGTTCGGGAACTCGGCCGACGCCCGCTCGATCATCGCGCGGAACAGGGCCGTGTCCAGCTCGGTCAGATTTTCGTCGACGCCCTCGACCTCCAGGCCCAGGCAGGCGGTGAAGTCTTCCTCGTTGCCGAGCATCACGTCGACACGCGTGGCCAGGCGCCGGTTGACCTCGCGGGCACGATCCACCCCGCCGAGCCCCTTCCAGAGACTGGGCCGGTAGTTGAGGTCGTAGGAGACGACGGTGCCATGCCGCGAAGCCGCCTCGACGGCCTCCTCGATCACGTCGGGAGTCGTCTCGGAGAGGCCGGCGAAGATGCCGCCGGTATGGAACCACCGGACGCCGAGGGTGCCGAACAAATGCTCCCAGTCGACGTCCCCGGGGCGGAGCTGCGAGGCTGCCGTGTTGCCCCGATCGGAGACGCCGAGCGCGCCGCGCACACCGAACCCGCGCTCGGTGAAGTTGAGCCCGTTTCGGACTGTGCGTCCGATCCCGTCATAGTCCACCCAGCGCACCAGCGAGGTGTCGACCCCGCCCTGCAGGACGAAGTCCTCCAGCAGCCGCCCGACGTCGTTGTCGGCGAAGGCGGTGACGACAGCGGTCCTCATCCCGAAGCAGCGGCGTAGCCCTCGGGCGACGTTGTACTCCCCGCCGCCCTCCCAGACGCGGAACGATCGCGCCGTGCGAACGCGGTCTTCGCCCGGGTCGAGGCGAAGCATGACCTCGCCCAACGCGACCAGGTCGTACCGGCACTCCTCGGCCGGGCGGACTGAGAGAGTCACAGAGCCAGCGCCTCCCTGGTCAGGCGCTCGACGTCGTCCCAACGGCCCGCTGAGAGCAGTGCCGGTGCGACCATCCAGCTTCCCCCGATCGCGAGCACCTCGGGCAGCTCGAGGTAGGACTTCGCATTGTGGGCGTTGAGGCCGCCGGTCGGCACGAACCGCGCGTCGGGGAACGGCGCCGCCATGGCCTGGATGAGGGCGGCTCCGCCGACGACCTCGGCCGGGAAGAGCTTGACGGTCGAGACTCCGAGCGCGAGCGCCGCCGTCAGCTCGGACGCGGTGGCGATTCCCGGCAGCGGCGTCAGGCCGAGATCGGCGCAGCGCTCGACGACGTCCCGGTCGAGCCCGGGTGAGACCGCGAACGACGCGCCGGCGGCCGCTGCGTGCTCCGCTTGCTCGACCGAGCGCACGGTGCCGGCGCCGACGACGAAGCCCTGGTCGGCGAAGACCGTCATCGCCTCGGCGGCGGCCTCGCTCCGGAACGTGATTTCGACCGTATTCGCCCCGGCCGCCTGCAAGGCCGCCCCGAGCTCACGGGCGGCGCCAGCGTCCTCGATCGTCACAACCGGGAGCACGCGCTGTGCGGCGACGGCGGCCAGGGCGCCTGTCATCGGCCCAGCCAGCCCCCGTCGACCGGGAGCACGATGCCGTGCACGTAGTCCGAGGCAGGCGAGGCGAGGAAGACGGTCGCGCCGGCGACGTCGGCCGGCTCGCCCCAGCGACCCGCGGGGATCCGCTCGAGAATCGCCCGCGACCGCTCCGGGTCGTCCCGCAAAGGCTGCGTGTTGTCGGTGGCGATGTAGCCGGGGGCGATCGCGTTGACGTTCACGCCGTGAGGCGCCCACTCGTTCGCGAGCGCGCGCACGAGGCCCGCGAGCCCCGACTTCGCGGCCGTGTACGAGACGACGTTGATGCCGCCCTGGAAGCTGAGCATGGACGCGGTGAAGACGATCTTGCCGCGGCCTCGCTCGATCATCGGCCGTGCCAGCTCGCGGGCGAGCACGAAGGCAGAAGTCAGGTTCGTCTGCAGGACTCGCCGCCACTGCTCATCGGAGTGGTCGAGAACGGGGGCGCGCTCGATCGTGCCGGCGTTGTTCACGAGGATGTCCACCTCGATTCCGTTGTGCAGCACCATGGCAGCGAGCTCGGAGGCCCCGTCCTCGGAACCGAGGTCGGCGCGGTAGCCGGTGAACCTACGCCCGAGCGCCTCGATTCGGCTCTGCGCCTCGCTGCCTGCGGGGTCGAGGCTGAGGCTGGTGCCGACGATGTCGGCGCCGGCGGCGGCCATCGCCTCGGCCATCGCGAGGCCGATCCCGCGCCGGCAGCCGGTGACGAGAGCGACCCGGCCGCTCAGGTCGAAGCTCACGTGGTGTCCCCGGCGCAGTCGACGAGGATCTTCATCGCCCGCCCGGCCTCGAGCGCTTCGAAGGCGGCGGGCGTCTCGGCCAGGGGCACGATGTCGGTGATCAGCACGTCGACCGGAATCGCGCCGTCGGCGAGCAGGCAGACCGCCTTCTCGAAGTCGGGCCGCTCGTAGACGCGGGCGCCGATCAGCGTCAGCTCCCGCCAGAAAAGGCGGAACAGGTCGACCGGCGGGGGCGTGGGGTAAATGGCGACGACGACCAGTCGGCCGCGCACGCCGAGCGCGTCGATCGCGCTCTGGATGCCCGGCACCGCCCCCGAGACCTCGAAGGCGACCTCGGCGCCCGCTCCCTTCGTCCACTCCTCGACGTGCTCGGCCACCGGCCGCTCGGCCGGGTCGAGGGTGGTAAGGCCTGCGCGTTCGGCTAGCTGCCGACGCCCGGGGTTCGGTTCGACGAGCACCACGTCGGCTCCGGCCTCCCGCGTCACGGCGGCGACGAGCAAGCCGATCGGACCGCCGCCGACGACAACCACGTGCTCCCCTGCCGTGAGCTGCGCACGGCGCACGTCGTGCACCGCGACGGCAGTCGGCTCGGCGAGTGCGGCCGTCCGCAGCTGCATGTCGGCCGGGAGCGGCACCAGCGTCTGCGCGGGGACGGTCCATCGTGACTGAAGCGACCCGGGTGCGTCGATCCCCAAGAAGGAGAGACGCTGGCAGACGTGCGAGGCGCCGGTCCGGCAGGCGGCGCACTCGCCGCACCAGACGAGCGGCATCACGGTCGCCGCGTCGCCCGGCTCCCAGCCGCTGACTCCCTCGCCGACCGCCGCGACGTGGCCGGCCATCTCGTGGCCGAGGATCGCCGGCAGCGAGACGCGTGCGTCCATCGCTCCGTGGACGATGTGCAGGTCGGTGCCACAGATGCCGGTATAGGCAACATCCAGCTGAACCGTGCCCGGCGCGGGCGGCAGAGGCTCCGCGTCGCGGATCTCGACGCGTCGGTCGCCCATGTAGTACGCCGCCTGCATCGGGTGTACGCGACTTCTATCAGATGAAGGGGTTGAAAGATCAGACCAATCGGCGTATTCTCGCCCGTCATGTGGCGGGTGATGGCAATAAACCGCAGATGTGATCAGACCTTTCGAGGCTCGCACTCGTGAAGATCACGAGCTTGACCGCCCACGATGTCCGCTTTCCGACGTCCCGGTCGCTCGACGGCTCCGACGCCATGCACGCCAGCCCTGACTACTCGGCGGCGTACGTCGTCCTGCGCACCGACGCGGGCGAGGAGCTCTCGGGACACGGGCTCACCTTTACGTGCGGGCGTGGCAACGAGGTCTGCGTCGCAGCCATCCGGGCGCTCGAGCCTCTCGTCGTCGGCCGCAGCCTCGAGGGGATCTCGGACGGCATGCGCTTCTTCTGGCGCTCCCTCGTGTCCGACGGCCAGCTCCGCTGGCTCGGTCCCGAAAAAGGAGTCGTGCACCTGGCCGTCGGCGCTGTCGTGAACGCAGTCTGGGACCTGTGGGCGAAGAGCCGCGGTGTACCGCTGTGGCGGCTGCTCCTCGACCTCGATCCGGACGAGCTGGTCGCTGCGATCGACTTCCGGTACATCGACGACGTCCTCGACCCGGACGAGGCCGTCGAGCTGCTCCGCGCCCGGCAGGCGGGGAGGGAGGAGCGTGAGCTCGAGCTCCTGGAGGCGGGGTACCCGGCGTACACGACGTCGGCCGGCTGGCTCGGCTACGACGACGAGAAGGTGGGCGCACTCGTGCGGCAGGCGGTCGCAGACGGGTTCCGTCACGTGAAGATGAAGGTGGGGCAGGACCTCGACGACGATTCCCGCCGCGCTGCGCTGATCCGGGACGTCCTCGGCGCCGGCGGCTTCCTGATGATGGACGCGAACCAGGTCTGGGGCGTGGACGAGGCGATCGCGGCGGCCGGCGTGCTCTCGCAGTTCGACCCCTGGTGGATCGAAGAGCCGACCAGCCCCGACGACGTGCTCGGTCACGCGCGGATCCGGCGGGCGATCCGGCCGATCCGGGTTGCGGCCGGGGAGGTCGTCCAGAACCGCGTCATCTTCAAGCAGCTGTTCCAGGCGGAGGCGATCGACGTCTGCCAGATCGACGCCTGCCGCGTCGGCGGCGTGAACGAAGTCCTCGCGATCATGCTGATGGCCGCCAAGTACGGCATCCCGGTCTGTCCGCACGGCGGCGGTGTCGGTCTCTGCGAGTACGTCCAGCATCTCGCGGTCTTCGACTACGTAGCGATCAGCGGGAGCCTCGAGGGCCGCGTCGTGGAGTGGGTCGACCATCTCCACGAGCACTTCGTCGAGCCGGCGGTTGTGGAGCACGGCCGGTACAGCGTGCCGACAGCGCCCGGTTACAGCGTGGAGATGCTGCCGGGCTCCCTGGAGGAATACGCCTTTCCCGACGGACCGGCCTGGTCGCGCCGAGAGGCTCTGGTGGAGTAGTCGTGGAGCTGACTCGAAGAGTGGAGCAAACCGAGACCCGTACGCGTACGGTGGCCGCCGGCCCGAACCAGCGCCTGCTGCAGCTGGGGCTGCTCGTGCTCCGGGCAGGCCCGGCCCTGATCCTGCTGATCCTGGTCGTGGCCGTCAGTCTGACGACGCCGGTCTTCTTCACCACTCGGAACGTCGGCAACGTCTTCTCGCAGACGTCCGTGATCGCCGTCCTCGCGCTGGGACAGCTGCTCGTGATCGTGAGCCGCGGTATCGATCTGTCTGTGGGCGCAACGGTCGCGCTCTCGGGGGTGGTCGGCGCGATCGTCTACCAGCACGACCACTCGGCCGTGCTCGTCATCCTCGCGATCCTCGGCACCGGCCTCGCGGTCGGGCTCTGTAACGGGCTCGTGTATGTGGTCGGCCGGGTGCCGCACCCGTTCATCGTCACCCTCGCCAGCCTCAGCATCGTGCGTGGCCTTGCCCTCTGGGCCGCGAACGGGACGCTCATTTCCGGCATGCCGGGCTCTGTGAACACGCTCGGCGGCGGTTCGATCGACTGGCTGCCTTACTCGTTCTTCGTCGTTCTCGGCCTCGCCTTGATGACGGTCGTCCTGACGACGTTCATGGTCTGGGGCCGTTGGCTCTACGCCGTCGGCGGCAACCCCGAAGGTGCCCGCCGTTCGGGCATCCCCGTCGGCCGCGTGCTGATCAGTGTCTACGCGCTGAGCGGTCTCGCTGCCGGCGTCGGCGGGTTGCTGACCGCAGGCCTGATCGCCTCCGGTTCGCCGACGTCCGGCGACCTCGCCGAGCTCGACTCGATCGCGGCGGTGATCATCGGCGGGGCGGCCTTCGCCGGGGGGCGCGGCAACGTCGGCAACGCTCTCGTTGGCGCGTTCACGATCGGCGTGATCAGGAACGCGCTCAACCTGCACAACGTCAATGCCTTCTACCAGCTGATGGCGATCGGCGTGGTCGTGCTCCTGGCGGTCGAAGCGGACGTGCTCCGCGGCTACGTCGAGAATCGCGTCCGGGTCGCGCGGTCGATGAGGGACGCATGACGGCGGCGGCGGTGCTCTCGGTCCGCGGCGCGACGAAGAGCTTCGGCTCCGTCGTCGGCCTCGACGGCGTCGACGTCGAGATCTCGGCGGGTGAGGTCGTGGCGCTGCTCGGCGACAACGGCGCGGGGAAGTCGACCCTGATCAAGTGCCTGAGCGGCGCGCTTCGGCTCGACCGCGGGACTATCGAGATGGACGGCGTGCACGTCTCGATCCACTCGCCTGCCGACGCGCGGGCGCTGGGGATCGAGACGGTCTACCAGGATCTCGCGCTCTTCGACAACCTTCGTCCCAGTGACAACTTCTACGCCGGCCGGGAGCTCGCGTCGCCGCGCTGGCTTCCACGGTCGATCCGAGTGGTCAAGCGGCGCGAGATGGCGTCGACGACCCGGAGCACGCTCGAGCGCCTGAACGTGACCCTCGACGACCACGGCGTGGTGGGGCTCATGTCCGGCGGCCAGCGGCAGGCGGTCGCCGTCAGCCGTGCGGCTGCCTTCGCGTCGAGGGTCGTGATCCTCGACGAGCCGACCGCGGCGCTCGGGATGCGCGAGTCGCGTCGCGTGCTCGACCTCATCCTCCGGCTCCGGGAGGAGCAGAGGGCCGTCCTGATCGTGTCCCACGCGCTGGACCACGTGATCGAGGTTGCGGACCGGGCAGTGATCATGCGTCGCGGCCGCAAGGTCGGTGAGGTGATCCCGAGTGCGGAGACGCACTCGGAGATCGTCTCGCTGATCGTGGGGGGTGGTGCGTAACGCCCACCCACGAGCCGCCGGAGGCGGCACACGTGCGGCGCCTCTCTCGCTACTGCAGAGCGAGGAGGCGCCGTCGCCGAACGGACAACGCCAGCTGCGGCCGGTATCGGCCGCCGAGCGAAAGGACCAACATGAGCAAGAAACGGCTGGCTGCAGTGACCGTCCTCGTCCTGGTCATGGCGAGCACCGCTGCAGTCGCGTCGGTCACGGCGATCGCGAAGCCCACCAAGGCTTCCGCGTCCGTCAAGGTCGGCTTCATCACGAAGTTCCCAGTCGACTTCTACTTCACGCTGGTCGGGGGCGCCAAGGCCTGGCAGAAGACCCATCCAAACGTCAGCGTCAGCTACGCACAGGGCAAGGCCGCGACCGACGACGCCGGCGAGATCGCGGCGATCCAGGACATGGTCGCGAAGGGCGTCAAGGGCATCGCGATCACCCCGACGAGCCCGGCCGTGATCCCGGCTCTGAACAAGGCAGTGGCGGCCGGGGTGAAGGTCGTGCTGATGGACAACGACCTGCCCACCTGGAAGAAGAAGAGCTCGGTCGTCGCCACGAACAATTACAAAGGCGGCACGCTCGCCGGCAAGTGGCTCGCCGCGCATCTGAAGGCGGGCTCAACCCTCGGCGTGCTCGAGGGCGTCCCCGGCGTCCCGGCGCTGGACGACCGTGTCAAGGGCATGCTCGCCGGTCTCGGCGCGAAGAGATCTCTGATCAAGGTCGTCTCGAAGCTGGAGACCGACTGCGACCAGACGAAGGGCGCGAGCGCAGCGCAGACGATGCTGACCGCAAACCCGCACCTGACCGCGATCTACTCCGCCTGCGGTCCGCCGGCCCTGGGCGCGATCCAGTCGATCAAGAACGCCGGGATCAAATGTGGAGGCATCATCCTCGTCGGCTTCGACGGGCTTCCGCCCGAGGTGAAAGCCGTGAAGGCGGGTTGCGAGAGCGCGACGGTGGCGCAGCACCCGGACAAGATCGGATCGCTCGGGATTGCGACGCTCTACAACGCAGTCTCCGGAAAGACCGTCCCGAAGAACGTCGACACGGGCACGGCGATCATCACGAAGGCGACCGCCAAGTAGCCGTCCGAAGCGGGTCTCGCGGCGTTCCCCTCCTCGCCGCGAGACCCGCACCCACCGCCGTGCTCGTCGACACCCACCAGCACTTCTGGAATCCGGGCCGCATTCCGCAGCCGTGGATGACCGACGAACATGCGGCGATCGCGCGAACGTTCGAGCCGCCCGACCTCGAGCCGCTGCTCGCCGAATGCGGTGTCGGACGGACTGTCCTAGTCCAGAGCGCGGCGAGCGACGAGGACACGGACTACATGTTCGAGGTCGCCGGTGCCGTCGAGTGGGTGGGGGCGATCGTCGGCTGGTGCCGGCTCGACGACCCGGCTGTTGCACGGCGTCGACTCGACGAGCTACAGGCCCGCCCTAAGCTCCGGGGCATCCGACACCTCATCCACCAGGAGCCGGACGCACACTGGATCCTCGAACGGGCGGTCGCCGACGGTCTCTCCCTGCTCGAGGACCGTGGGCTCCTGCTCGAGCTCCCCGCCGTGTACCCAGACCATCTCGACGACATCCCGACCCTCGCCGCACGCCACGCCGGCTTGACGATCGTGATCGACCACCTCGGGAAGCCCCCGCTTGGAACCGACGAGATGGCGCGGTGGGAAGAGCTGCTGCGCGCCGCGGCGGAACGGCCGAACGTGCAGGCAAAGATCTCGGGCCTGAACACAGCGACGACCGACCGGCACTGGACGGCGGACGACCTCCAGCCCGCGGTCGACGTCGCACTCGACGCATTCGGGGTCGAGCGGCTCGTCCTCGGGAGCGACTGGCCCGTCTGTCTGCTGAACGGCACCTACGAGCGCGTCCACCGAGAAACCCTCCTCGCGGTAAAACGCGCCTGCGACGAGCCACGGCCGCTCCTGGAGTGGAATGCGGAGCGCATCTACCGCCTCGCGGAGCCAGAGGTACCGTTTGTGGAGGAGGGAGCATGAGTGCGACGACGAGCGGCAGAGCCACCGACCAGGCGATCGCGAAGATCAAAGAGCTGATCAGCTCTGGCGAGTTCACCGCCGGGGCGCGCTTGCCGACCGAACGCGAGCTCACCCAGCAGTTCGGCGTGTCGCGTAGCTCCCTCCGCGAGGCGGTCCGCGCGCTCGCGCTCGTCGGCGTCCTCGAATCGCGGGTCGGCGACGGAACGTACGTGACCACGCTCGAGCCGGAACTCCTGCTGACCGGCGTCGGCTTCGTCAGCGACCTCGTAGGTGGTGGCTCGCTGCTCGAGCTTCACCAGGTGCGCCGGATCCTGGAACCGGAGGCGACGCGGCTCGCGACGCCCCGGCTGACCGACGACGACCTCGCCCGCCTGGAGGAGTGCCTGCGCCAGATGGACGTCGAGGACAGTGCACAACCGTTCATCGAGGCCGACACCGCCTTCCACGGCGTCATCCTTGATGCGTGCGGCAACCCGACCCTCGCGTCGCTGATCCAGAACCTCTCCAGCGGTACGCTCCGGGCGCGCATGTGGCAGGCGCTGGTGGCGGAGGGCGCGGTCGAAGCGACCCGCGCGAGCCACCGGGCAATCTACGACGCCCTACTCGCACGCGACGCAAATCGGGCGGCCGCCGCCGATCTGATGCACCTCGCTATCGCAGAGGAGTGGCTACGCCAGCTCCTCGACGACACCGAGACGCCAAGCTCGTAACCCAATGCCCGGCCTTCTAGGGTCTGTCCGAAACTTCGCCGCGAACCGGATCCTCACGGTCGCGGCGCCGCCCCGCTGACGCGTCCCGTCCTCCTTCCCGGCTTTCGACCGACCCTCGACATGGAGGCGAACAAGGACCTGAAGTAGAACCACGACATCCTTGTCCCGAGCCGGGCTGAGGCCCGCTGGCGTCGTCCTCCTGATTTGGTGCGCCTGCAGTGGGAGAATCGGTCTGTGAACCTCTGGCTCACCGCCGTGATCGTGCTCGGCTCGACCGCTCTCGGCGTGGGGCTGTTCATGATTCACCGTCGGCACGCCCCGGAGGGCGGGTACTTCAGCGACGGCGACCGGGCAGCCGGCGTCTTCGGCGTGCTCACCACCGGCTTCGCCATCCTCCTGGGTTTCATCATCTATCTCGCCTTCCTGAGCTATGACACCGCCCGCAGCGGTGCGCGTCAGGAGGCGACAGACGTGATCCAGCTCTTTCAGGTCGCTCAGCTGCTCCCCGAGCCGGGCGCGACGAGGCTTTCGGGCCTGCTGGTCTGCTACGGGCGGGCGGTCGTCGGTGTCGAGTGGCCGCAGCTCCAGGCCGGGCACAAGCCGCCCTTCAACCCCTGGGGGATCCCACTCTTCGCCGCGTTCAAGCAGGTTCAGCCGAGAACGCCGGCACAGCAGAACGGCTCGTACCCCAAGTGGCTCGACCTGACCACGGACCGAGAGCAAGCACGGCTCGACCGTGTCCAGGCCGGCAGCCAGGTGATCCCGGCACCCCTGTGGGTGATCCTGTTCGTGACGGCGATCCTGGTGCTCGTCTTCGCCTACCTCTTCGCTGACCCGGGCGAGCTGGCGATCGCGCAGACGGCGATCGCCGGCACGCTCGTCGCGATGTTCGTGACCAGCCTGCTCGTGATCCAGTTTCTCAACCACCCTTACTCGAAGGGTTCCGGCGGGCTGAAGCCGACCGACATGACGCGGGTGCTCGGCCAGATCGACGCTGCGTCGAAGACGCTCGGCGTGCACCTGCGGCTTCCCTGCGACCCCGCCGGGCGCCCGATCTAGGCGAGTAGGCCGCTGCCACCTACGAGCGCTGCGCTCACCGACCGATCGCGGCCTTCACTCGCCCGGCGGAGACGAGGTTGCCCTTCTGCTCGTACAGTGCGAGGGCCTCGTCGAGTGCGCGGGTGGCAGGCTCGTCCATACCGGCCAGGTCCTGCCGATGTCGAAACCGATCCTCGGCGTCGTCTCGGTCTTCGCCGTGTTGGCCTCCTGGAAGGACTTCCTCTGGCCAATGCTCGTTCTGACCAATCCGGACAAGCAGCCGCTCGGGGTACGCCTACCCGCCATCCAATCGCAGACGGAGCTCGGCGTGTTCCTCGCCGCCATGTTCATCGCGTGCATCGTCCCGATCGGCGCCTTTCTGATCTTCCAGCGTTCGTTCCTGCGGAGCTCCGGCCTGGGCGGCGCGATCAAGGGCTAGTCGCAGAGCCCAAGCCGCTGCCCGGCTGAGCTCGAAGACGGCGTCAGGGCTCGATCATCACCTTGATCGACTCGCGGTCGTCCATCGCGCGGTAGCCGTCCGGGACCTCGTCAAGGCCGACGGTCCGGTCGAAGACGCGGCCCGGATCGATGCGGCCGTCCATGACGTCGGGCAGGAGCTCCTCGATGTACGCGCGCGCCGGCGCGGGGCCGCCGCTGATCGTCACGTTGCCGTAGAAGACGTCGCCTCCGGCCGGGATCGACTGGTGCTGCGGGACGCCGACACGGCCGACCGCGCCGCCGGGCCGGACGATGCCGAGCGCGGTGAGCATCGACTGCTCGTAGCCGACGCACTCGAGCACGGAGTGGACGCCGAGGCCGCCGGTCAGCTCCCTCACGCGCTCGACCGCCTCGTCGCCGCGCTCGCCGACGACGTCGTCGGCGCCGAAGTCCCTCGCCAGCGCGATCCGGGCGGGATGGCGGCCGAGGATGAAGATCCGCTCGGCGCCGAGCCGTCTGGCTGCGATCACGCCGCAGAGGCCGACCGCGCCGTCGCCGACCACGGCCACGTCCTTGCCGGGCCCGACCCGCGCCGCGCGTGCGGCGTGGTGCCCGGTGCCCATCACGTCGGAGAGCGTGAGCAGCGAGGGCATCAGCGCGTCGTCCTCGTCGACCGGCAGGACGACGAGCGTCCCGTCCGCCTGGGGGACGCGCACGGCCTCCCCCTGGCCGCCGTCCTCCTCGGTTCCTCCCCACCAGCCGCCGTGCAGGCACGAGGTCTGGAGCCCCTCGCGGCAGAAGACGCACGTCCCGTCCGACCAGGCGAACGGTGCGACGACGAGGTCGCCCGGCTTCACGGTTCGCACCTCCGAGCCGACCGCTTCGACCCGTCCGATGAACTCGTGGCCCATCCGGCGCCCCTCCTCGGTCGGCTCCATGGACTTGTACGGCCAGAGGTCGCTGCCGCAGATGCAGGAGCGCGTGACGACGAGGAGGGCGTCGGTCGGCTCCTCGAGCGTCGCGTCGGGGACGCTCTCGACTCGAACATCGCCTGCTCCGTACATGACCGCTGCGCGCATGATCGGGTGCCTTTCCCGTCGTGGGTGAGCTGAACCCAATCAACTGAAGCACGCGGCAGCCGCCGGCCGTCGGGCTTGCGGTCGCCCAACGTCGATTCCTTCTGCCACGAGTGCGGAGTTGGGGTCACTCCGGGCTCCGCGACGGACGAGTAGCTCCCACTCAGGCGAGAGGCGCTCGCGGCACCAGCCTTGCCGGATGGCGGTACCGCTTCCGTGCACGACCACCCACCGGAGGTGGCGTTCGACCGCCTCACGTACGACTCCACGAGGCGGGAGGCGGACGAGCCGGCGTTCGAGCCGTGGGCCGTACAGCAAGTAGACGGGATCGTTCGACCCGAGCACGATGCCGAGTCTTGCGTCGGCGGGAATCCGGCGGTCGATGGCGGCCAGCTCCTTCGTCAGCGTGCCGGCCCTTCCACCTTGCGCCTTCGTCCGCGACACCTGCCAGATGGCGGGGCCGCCGTCGAGCCCGACGGGCTTGGCGACGTTGTGCAGATGGGTGGAGAGCAGCCCGGCGGCGCCGAGGCCAATCGCGAGCGTCGCCAGCAGACGGCGCGAGTAGAGACAGGCGGCCAGCGGCATCGTCAAGGCCACCGGAATGACCATGAACCGACCGAGCCAGAGGCTGTAGCGCTGGGTCAGCGACACGGCGAGTACGAACAGGGGCAGCGCTGCGGCGAGCACCACCCAGCTGCGGGCTACCCGTCTGGAGGCTCCGGCTGCGAGGACTCCGATGCTCAGCGGAACCACGAGGAGAAAGCCGAGAAGGCCGAAGTACGACGAGTCCTCGTCGGCAGCGGTTCCGGGCTGGAAGCTGAAGTAGCCGGCCGACGCGTCCGGCGGGTTTGCTGCGATTCCTGTAGCCGCGAAAACGTCGTGGCCGACGCTCGCCAGCCCGTCGGTCAAGCTGCCCGGCGGATCGAGCCCCGAGAAGTCGACGAAGCGCCAGTACACGCGGGCGGCCGTGGATGCCGTGCCCTCGAGACTTGGATCGGCCTGGTAGGGATCGGCTTCGGGGACGTTCCCGAGGACGTGCCCCGTGTCCACCACGTTCTCCACGTACGTGAACGCGCCGAGGCCGACGAACGCCACCGCCGCGTAGACGCACAACTCCGCCGCCCGTCGGCGCGGAAGCAGGGCAAGGGCGGCCACTGCGATGATCGGCAAGGCGAGGAGCCCCGTCAGCTTCGTGCCCACCGCCAGGGCTGCGGCCATGCCGGCGAGCGGAAGCAACCGGCGTCGTCCGTCCGCGACGAAGAAGGCGGCTGCGGCGACGAACGAGGCCACGATCAGGTCGTTCTGCGTCGTCACGGACTGGAGCGCGAATTCGCTCAGGGTGGCCGTCAGCAGCGCAGCCAGCAGCGAGGCCGCCCGCGAGAAGCCGATTCGTCGCGCGAGCCCGTAGACCGCCACCAGCACCGCCAGCTCGGCGAGCAGCTGCGGCAGCGCGGCCAGCGAGTCGCGCCCGAGGAAGGCGAGGGTGAAGAGGATCCCGATCTCGCCGTTCGGCGGAAACGCGTTTGCCCGTGCGGTCGTGGCCTCGAAGTATCCGACGTGGCCCTGCTGCAGCCACGCCACTGCACGCGTCAGGTGGTAGGTCAGCGAGTCGTAGTTGTTCGGCGGCGTCGCCACAACGAGGAACGCCTGGTACGAGACGGCGACGAGGACGATGACCGCCAGCAGGACGAGCTCGGGTCGCAGCGCGGCTCGCGCGGGGAGGGCGGGTCGGCCTGGCGTCCGGAACCTCACTCCGCGCCGGTGGGCCACGACCACCACGATCATGAGCAGGACCGCTTCCGCGACGAGGTACCCCGTCCGCCCGACCGTGTCCGTCAGGGACAGCACTTCCGTGACGACGACCAGTTCCGCCCACGCGACGATGTAGGCGGCGAGCAGGAAGGCGCTTCCCCGCAGCCGTAGGGCTCCGGCCGCCAGCCCTCCGGTCGCGGCCAGGGCTACGGCTCCGACGATGAAGGCCGCGATATGCATGACCGGCTAATCGGGCCTGCGGGCCACCGTCCACAGCGACAACCCGACCGGCAGGTGCAGGCGGTCGAGGGCTGTGATCAGCGGGATGCACCGATCGAAGAGCCGGAGCGGACCGGACGGAATCTGCGTCGAGCGGACGATCCGGCCGGCGACGAACCACCCCGCGATGCCGACGGGGTTCACATGAGTCAATCGCTCGATCTCGAACCCGGCCTGCACGAGCAGGGTCGCCAGCTGCCGCTTCCTGTAGCGCCGCTCATGACCGAGCACGGCGTCGATCGATCCGTATGCGAAAGGATGAGCCGGAACGAGCGCGAGCAGGACGCCCCCTGGCTCCAGCAGTCCAAAGAGGCGAGCCAGCGCGCCCGCGTCGTCGGCGATGTGCTCCAGGACGTTGAAGCAGACGATCGAATCGAACGCTTCGGCCGAGGAGGCTGCCAGCTCGTCCAGCTGCGCGGCCGCGACCTCGACGTTCGCCCGGCGGGCGAACCGACTCCGCAGTGCGGGCACGAACGCGGGATCGGGCTCGAGTGCGACGACGAAGCGTCCGTCGGCAACCTGCTCGGTGAAGGTTCCGATACCGGCCCCAACGTCGAGCACACGGCGGCCGAGGTAGGGCGTTGCGCGAGCGAGCAGCCAGCGGTTGTAGTTCGAAGCCTGCTCCATCCGGCGGAGCGTCTCGCCCTGCTCTGCCTGGAAGACGACCGCCGCGGCCTCGCTCACGCCCGCATCCGCTCTCCGACGAGGACCTGGACGGCCCGGAACCCGTCGCGCCACGTGATCTTCTTGCCTTCGGCGTAGGTCCGGCCGTAGTACGCGATCGGCAGCTCGTAGATCCGCAGCTTCCGCTTGCAGACCTTGGCCGTGATCTCCGGCTCGATCGTGAAGTCGTTCTGCCGGAGGTCGAGGGAGCGCAGCACCTCGGTCCTGAATGCCTTGTAGCCGCTCTCCATGTCGGAGAGCGTCGTGTTGAAGAGGACGTTCGTGAGCAGTGACAGGAGTCGGTTGCCGAAGAGATGCCAGAAGAGGTAGGCGCGCTGCGGCTGACCGCCGGACAGGCGTGAACCGAAAACCACATCGGCGACGCCGGCCTGGAGTGGTTCGATCAGCCTCGGGACGTCGGCGGGGTCGTACTCCATGTCTGCGTCCTGGATGACGACGATGTCGCCGTCTACATGAGGGATCGCAGCTCGGATCGCTGCCCCCTTGCCGCGGCGGCGCTGCGCAAGGGCGAGCACGCCGTCGCGCTCTCGCTCCCACCGGCGCGCGATGGCGAGCGTCGCGTCCGTCGAACCGTCGTCGACGATGATGATCTGGCGGTCCAGCGACAGTCGGTCGATCCGCTCCAGCACCTCCTCGATCGTCGGTGCCTCGTTGTGCGCCGGGACGATGAAAGAGACGCGTCTTGGCGCGGCTAGCGGCGCGTTCGCCGGCGGAGCGGGCGCCAGCCGCGAAGGGAGTTCTGAGAGGCGAGTGACCATCGCCGCTGGTATCGGATCCGGCGGTGTTCGGCTTGAGCCGATGGGTCATCAATCGGGGTGACGTAGGGTTCCGGCGAAGTCAATCGACCACCCTTCAGGAGGTGCTTCGCACGATGGATCGCTCGTTCGCATCGCTCAGAGGACGGCGCTCCGTTCGTCTCGCGCTCGCGGCGGGGGTCGCCGCGGTCGCTGCTCTCGGTCTCGCTCTGGCTGCCGGCGCAGACCGCCACGACGCCGTCCCGCCACCGCCGGCCAACCCGACCAGCGCCGACCAGATCCAGAACGTCGACCAGGTTAAGACGGCGATCAAGGCCTACTACGGGGATACGGTCGACACTCGACTGAACCCGATCGACGGCACGACGCTACACACGTTCTCGCCGACGGGTGCCTACGCCAACGAGATGGCGGGCATCGTCGACGACGCGGAGAAGTTCCTGCGGAATCCGAAGGACGACGGCCACCACAAGTCCACGAAGAAGGCGGTGCTGTTCGACGTCGACGACACGACGCTGAACACATACAGCTACGAGATCTACACCAACTTCGTCTACAGCCCGACCTCGAACAACGCCTTCGCCGACGCTGCCGTCTTCCCGGCAGTGCCGCACATGGTCGACCTCGAGCACTACGCCGAGTCGAAGGGCTACACGGTCTTCTTCCTGACCGGCCGGGGCACCGACCGGCACGACGGAACCGTCGCGAACCTGACCAGCGAGGGCTACGACGTGGTCGACGCCAACCTGTACCTGAAGAACCCCTCGGCTTCGTGGCTCGTGCCGTGCGGCGGGGCGGCGTGCACGACGACCCAGTACAAGTCGCTCACGCGCCAGCACATCGAGTCGCTCGGCTACGACATCGTCGGCAACTTCGGCGACCAGTTCAGCGATCTCAACGGCGGGTTCTCGGACAAGACCTTCAAGCTCCCGAACCCGATGTACTTCCTGCCCTGACCTCCGTTGTCGACGGGGCGGCACGATCGCGTGCCGCCCCGTTCGGCAAACTCTGGGGCAGCGCCTCCGCGAGGGCGGTGCGGATCTCGCGGGCGACTTCGTGGACTCGCGGCGGGAGCAGCAGCCGGCCGTGCTCGCCGCCGACGCGCTCCCACCGTCGCGGCCGTGGGATCACGTTGCGCAGGTACCAGTCGGGCAGCTCGTAGTCCTCGAAGCCGTCCGAGAGAACGACGGTGGTGGGGACGTCGGCGGGCCGGGGTCGGTAGCCCTCGCGGATCCGGGCCAGATCGGCGTGACAGCCGGTCTTCTCGCCGAGGTCGCGTGCCGGCGACGCCACGGTGCGACGGCCGAGCCTTCTGGCGACGGCGGCCGTCAGCCGTCCCTGTCGAGCGCGCCGGCCGGCGAGCCAGGCGGAGTAACGCAGACCGCCCGGCCTTGGGAACCGAGGATCTAGCAGGATCAGGGCGGCGGTCTCCTCACCCGCGGCGGCGAGCTGGTTGGCCATCTCCGCGGCGATCGGGCCCCCCAGGCAGAAGCCGCCGAGCGCGTACGGCCCGTACGGTTGCACCTCCCGGACCGCCTCCACGTACTCGGCGGCGAGCTCGGGCAGCGACGACGGCGTGGCCCGGTCGTCGTCGATTCCCCGTGCACGCAGGGCGTAGCTCGGCTGGTCCGGCCCGAGCAGCCGAGCCAGCACGGGATAGGCAAGGACGTCCCCGTCGCCGGGATGGACGAGGAAGAGCGGTGTCCGTGTCCCCGAGGCCTGCAGCGGGACGATGCCCGAGGCCCCGAGGCCGATCCCGGCGAAGATCTCGTGCGCCATCGCCGCCGGCGTCGGCGCCCTGACGATCGACGTGAGCGGCAGATCGGGATCGCCGACGAGCTCGCGGATCCGCGCGACCGCCTCCGCCCCGAGGATCGAGTCGCCGCCCAGCGCGAAGAAGTCGTCGGCGACGCCCAGCCCCGGGATTCCGAGCACGGACCTCCAGATCCCGACCAGCTCGTTCTCGAGGAACCCGTACGGAGGGCGGCGGTCAGGCGGCCCGGCCGTGTCCTTGCCTCTCACGCCGAGGCGCTCGGCGAGCCCGATGCGCTGCACCTTTCCCGTCGGCCCCTTCGGGATCTCGTCGACGACGACGATCCGGCGCGGCACCTTGAACGGCGCCAGCTGCTGGGCGACGAAGTCCTGGAGCTCTCGCTCGCCTGCGCCCGGGTCGGGGCCGACTACGACGGCCGCGGCCACCTCCTCGCCGAGCAGCGGATCGTCCATCGAGAACGTCACCGCCTGCCGGACGGCCGGGTGGCGGAGGAGCGCATCGTCGATCTCGAGCGGCGAGATCTTCTCGCCGCCGCGGTTGATGATCTCCTTGAGTCGCCCGCGCAGGGTCAGATAGCCGTCGTCGTCGAGCGATCCCTCGTCGCCGGTGCGGAACCAGCCGTTCGAGAAGGCGGCCTCGTTGGCGTCCGGGTTCGCCTCGTAGCCCGCGAGGACGTTCGGGCCGCGGACGGCGACTTCGCCGATCTCGCCCGCGCGCAGGACGCGGCCGTCCGGGTCGAGCACGGCGATCTCCGGCCCCGACGCCCGACCGACGGTCCCGGGCTTGCGGACGCCCGGCGGCAGCGGGTTGGACGCCATCTGGTGCGCAGCCTCGGTCATGCCGTAGGCCTCCACCACCGGGACTCCGAACGTCTGCTCGAGCCCTTCCAGGACCGGGACGGGGAGCGCCGCGGACGACGACCGGACGAACCGCAGCCGCTGCCGTCCGACCGTCTCCTCGTGGTCGTGCGCGCGGGCAAGGACCGCCGCGTGCATGGTCGGGACGGCCGTGAACCAGGTGGGGGCGAGCTCGTCGACCCAGTCGAAGAAGTGGAGTTGGTGGAAACCCGGCGTGCACGCGACGGAGGCGCCAGCATGGAGCGAGGCGAGGAGCGCCGCGACGAGGCCGTGGATGTGGAAGAGCGGCATCACGTTCAGGCAGCGGTCCGTGGGGGTCAGGCCGAGCGTCGACGCGACGTTCCCGGCGCTCGCGGCCAGCTGCCGGTGTGTGAGCGGCACGAGCTTCGGCCGCGCCGTCGTCCCGGAGGTGTGGAGCAGGAGCGCGACCGCGTCCGGTCCAGGCCCGGTGTCGAGCGGCGCAGACGGCGGCACGCCGTCGATCGCGAACACGCCCGCCGGGGCCGAGTCGTCGGACGTCAGCTCGAGGACGCGGATGCCGAGCGTCCCGGCGACCTCGCGGGCCGAGGTGTCGAGCGACGCGGCGACCACCAGCGCGTCGGCGCGGATGTCCTCGAGGTAGAAGGCGAGCTCCTGTGCGCGGTACGCGGGATTGAGCGGCGCCACGGCGGCGGCCCGGGCAAGGGCCAGGAACGCGCAGGCGGCCTCGGGCCCGTTCTCGACGACGAGCGCGACCCGGGCCTCCTCGCCGAGCCCGGCCTGGCTCAATCCGCCGGCGACTCCGCCCGCCAGCTCTGCGAGCCCGCGGTACGTGAGCGGCCGTCGGCCCGGCGCGAGGATGGCGTCCGCCCGGGGCTCGAGCGCCCCAGGACGCTCGAGGACATCCCCGATCCAATCCACTGACCTAGTGTGCGAACCGGAGGGAGGCGCGTCAACCGGCTACCGGGCTGCGCTCAGTACCGTCGCAGCCGCTCGCGTGCCTGCTCGTACTCCTCGTCCGTGATCGTCCCGTGGTCGCGGAGGTCGCGGAGCTTCTCGAGCTGGTCGACCACGTCGTCGTGCGTCAGCTCTTCGGGCGGTTTCGGCTTCGCGGCCGTGCCGACCGTATGGATCTGGTCGGGGTCGATCCCGAGCTGGTTGAGCCGCCGGCGCATCTTGGCGATGCCGACGCCGCTGCGCGGGAAGCGGCGGGCGTCAGGTCCCGTCAACGGCCGTTTCTGGACGAAGATCCGGTACGCGACGACGAGGCCCGCCGCGAACCCGATTGCGAGCAGGAGCGTGACGAACGAGCGGCCGGAGCTGTCGAAGGTGTGGTCGGCGCCGAACAGCAGCGCTCCGATCGCCGTTCCGATCGCGGAGCCGACCAGGCCGATCAGCACCGTCAACCAGAAGGGCATCGGATCGGGCCCGGGCACGGCGAGGCGGGCGGCGGCGCCGATCACGAAGCCGGTCATCATCGCCGTCAGGGCGGTGAAGAGGATGCTCACCGCTGCAGTGTGCTTGGTCCGGGCCGCTCAGCGCGACAACACGGCGACCACGTCGAGCGTGCCGCGCATCCCCGAGAGGTCGATCGTGCCGCTTCCCCGGTCGAGCGGCCGGCGGTGGCCGTTCACCCGGACGGCTCGGAGCTTCACGCCGTGGGGAAGGCGCAGCCGGAGCCGCATCGTGTGCGGCGGACGCCGCGACGGGACGACCACGGTCCCGGTCACCTGGTTGCCGTCGCGGTGGAGGTCGTACGTGAGGGCGCCGAAGCTGGTCGGGGCGCCGTTCACGGAGATCGACTTGCCGTCGCCGAGCCACGGCCGCGGCGTGGCGAAGGCGAGGTCGAGGCCGACCGGCGAGCCGTCCTTGTCGCGCCGCTCGTGGACGAGCATCAGCCTGAGCGTCTCCAGGAACGCCGAGTTGCTGGCCGTGTTCGGCGGCATGTACATCGACCGGTACGAGGCTCCGCGCAGCGGCGCGACCGTCGCCGCCTCGCCCGAGACGAAGGTGTTCGGCGTCATCGAGGCGCCGAGCATGCCGTACAGGCTCAGCACCAGCTGGTCGGGCCGGTCGTTGTCCGCGAGGAATCGCGCGACGTTCAGCCCGTAGACCTGGTCCGTGCCGGACACGGGGTACGTCGGCTTGCCGTACAGCGAGTAGGCGCCGGCGCGGACGAGCCCCAGCAGCCGTGACCCGTGCCGGAGCATGTACTGGAGGATCCCGTTCGCCTGCCGCCCGCCTGGCGTGAAGAACCCGGACGACAGTGCGTAGGGGACGACCAGGTTCCAGTAGCTCCCCGGGCGCGAGGCGGTGACGGCGTCGAAGGGCTTGTGGTGGGCGAGCAGCGCCGCGGGGACGAACAGGGAGCCGTCCTTCAGCCGGTGGGCGGAGCGGCGGACCGCGCGGTGCAGGCCGCGACCGAGGGCGACGGCGAGCGCGTGGGCCTTGCGGGCGTGCGCGGTGCGCCCGCTCGCGCGCCAGACGTCGGCGATCGCGTTCAGCCCCTGCCAGACCGCCGCCTGGGCGTGCAGCCCGTAGACGCGCGCGGCGATGTCGGACGAGTAGCGCTCGCGGCGGAGCAACCCGCCGTGGCCGCTGCGGATCTGTCGCCCGAGCCCTTCGACGATCCGGTCGAGCATCGGCGTTGCCTGGTTCAGGTACTCGCGATCGCCGGAGAGGCGCACGTAGAGCGCGGCTCCGGTCAGCTTCTCGCCCGCCCGCCAGTTCGTGGTGCCGCCGCCGAGGCGGGCCAGCGAGCTGGTCAGGATGTGCCGGGCGACGCCGAGGAGGCCGTACTCGGCCATCACCTCGGCGGTGTCGAGCGCCTCGGCGAAGGAGAACTCCTCGTACTGGTTGCCGACGCTGTAGCGCCACGTCAGCGCCAGGTCCTGGATCAGCAGGCTGCGTTGCGCGTCCATGACCAGGCGCTCGGGCACGTCGTACGTCGGCTGCTCGCCGAGCCGCTGGAGCCAGAAGTCGACGAGCCGCTGTCGGGCCGCGTCGTAGGTCGCCTCGTCGATCGGGACGGGCGAGCCGCCGAACGGGACGAGCCAGCCGGCGTAGAGGGTGGCCGAATCGCCAGGCTCGACGCGCGCCCGCACCGTGCCCTGCGCCACGCGCGCCCCGCGGCGGGCCCCCTGCGGGACGAGCTGGATCACGGCGCCCCGGTCCGCGCCCGCGACGGCAGTCAGCCGGACGAAGCTGACCAGGTCGCCCGTGCCGAGGCCGCGAACCGAGAAGGACTCCTGCCGGTAGCGGGTGCCCGCGGTGTCCACGTACCGGGTCTCGAGGATCGGCAGGAACCCGTCGGCGAGCGTCGGGGTGGCCAGCCGTGCCAGGCACGACCCGTAGCGCTCGTGCCCGCCCGGGCCGACGAAGACCTTCACGCTCGGCCCCTTGGCGGTCTGGGAGAGGATCTCGCTGCCGTCGGCGACGTGCAGCGCCACCATGTGCGCGCCGCGGACGCCGAGCGGCTGGGCGAACGGCAGGTAGTAGACCCCCGAGGCGGTCAGCGCCTTCGTCTTCGAGCGGGCGAAGAGGAGCGGTTTGAGCAGCCGCCGCACCGCGCCGTAGGTCGGTCCGTTCGGCCGCGCGATCAGCGCGTTGCCCCAGACGTCCTGCTTCGCGCCCAGTGCCCGGTGCACGCTGCCCGCGTAGGCCGGGCTCAACGGCTGGCGCGCGCAGGACGGCCGCTTTGCGGCCGACGGAGAAGGGGCGGAGCCCGCCACGAGGACCGCGGCGAGAGCAGCGACGAGGAGAGGGAGCCGCATGGAGCGCCGATTCTCCCCTGCTCCGCCGCGCTTTACCAGCGGAACGACCTTCGAAGCCGAGGGAAAGGGCATCAGCGAAGCTGAAATGCCCTGGCCCGACGCGAAGAAGACTCGCCGAAGGCGAGAACGTAAGCCTTCGGTTAACGCCGGAAGGCGGCCCTCTACAATTCCGGGATGCCCACTGCCGTCGTCACGGGGGGCGCCGGCTTTCTCGGCTCCCATCTCTGCGAGTACCTGCTCGGCCGCGGCCTGCGCGTCATCTGCGTGGACAACCTCGTCACCGGCTCGCTCGGGAACGTCGAGCACATCCGCGACGACGAGTTCGTCTTCCTGAACCACGACCTGAGCGAGCACCTGGAGATCGACGAGCCGCTCGACTTCGTCTACCACTTCGCCGCGCTCGCCAGCCCCGTCGACTACCTGCGGATGCCGCTGCACTCGCTGAAGGTGGGCTCGTACGGGACGCACAACGCGCTCGGGCTCGCGAAGTTCAAGCGGGCTCGCTTCCTGCTCGCCTCCACGAGCGAGGTCTACGGCGATCCGCAGGTGCATCCGCAGCCGGAGACGTACTGGGGCCACGTCAACCCGATCGGCCCGCGCGGCGTCTACGACGAGGCGAAGCGCTACGCGGAGGCGCTGACGATGGCGTACCACGGCCAGCAGGGTGTGGACACCGGGATCGTCCGGATCTTCAACTCGATCCTCGCCGATGAGCAGGTGCTGTACGACGACGGACGGACGCTTCGCCGTGAGACCGTCTCGGAGCTCGCCGCACGGCTTTCAGTCCGTGCACCCGCATTGGCCGGGATGACGCTGCGGGGGGAAGAAGCGGCACTGGGAGCTGCGGAATTCCCACTCGAGGATGTTCAGGTCCCCGCCTTCGGCGATGGCGGCAACCTGGTCTCCGCCGATGCCTCCTCGCTGGTCGCCCATCCTGCCATTGGACCGTGCTTCGAGGTGGTGACCCGATACGGACGCTCGATCAGGGTTACCGGCGACCATTCCGTCTTTGTCGAGGGTGATGACGGAGAGCCCGAGCCGCGCGAGGTCTCGCTCCTGTCGCCCGGTGACCGGATTGCGATCGCGGGCCGGATCGACGTTCCCGAGCGCGACCGCAGCACGATCAGCATGCTTGACGTCTGGGAGCACGCCGAGCGAGACCCGTGGGAGCTACTGGTCGAAGCTCCGGGGCTCGGCGCGCTGGCCTGGGCGCTTCGCCGTGATCTGTTCGGCCTCCTCGTGACCGAGCGGCGGAACGCGGGACCGAACTGGCGAAACGGCGCCTGGACGAAGCTGATCCGGATGCGCGACACGGACCGTCTCCCGCTCCCGATTCTTCGTCGAGTCGTCGAGCGCGTTCCGGAGGGCGCTCGCGTTCGGGTCCGCCGCGCCGGGCACAGCGTTCCGCTCCCGGCCGAGATCGAGATCACGAGCGACTTGCTCTGGCTCCTCGGGCTCTGGGTCGCCGAAGGCTGTCGCTACGCCTCAGAGGGCAACGCATTCGTCACGATCAGCGGCGGCGAGGAGCTGATGGCTCGGGCGGCCGCCATCATCAGAACGCAGCTCGGCCTTCACGTTGTCGACGCGCCGGCCAGCGCCGATCGGGCCGCCTCGATCTTCGTCCACTCTGAACTGCTGTTGCACCTGTTGGACTTCATGGGCCTCGAGGAACGTGGGAAGCGGGTTCCGGGTTGGATTCTGGGACTGCCTCTGGGACGGCTCAAATGGTTCCTCGAGGGTTACCGCGAGGGCGACGGCGTTCACTCCGGCCGTCACCTCGCCGAGGGCAAGCGCCACGAGTTCTCGACGGTCGATGCACAGCTCAAGGACGACCTCGTCGTCGCATTCGCCCGGTTCGGTCTGGTGCCGTCGGTGGGCCGCTACGAGACGAGGTTCAGGCAGAAGACCGGAGAGCGAACCTATCCCTTCTGGCGCCTGACGCTTGCCGACGTCTCGCCGTGGAGCCCGCTGGCGTGGGATCGTGGTGTCGAGCAGCGCTTGAATGCGCGCCGCACCGGCGACCTCGTCTGGGCACCGATCCGGGAGATCCGCGAGATCGAGCCGACGCCGCTCGTCTACGACTTCTCGGTCCCCGGCTTGGAGAACTTCTGGGCCGGTACGGGAGTAATGGCACACAACACATACGGCCCCAGGATGCGTCCACACGACGGCCGTGCGATCCCGAGCTTCGTCCGCCAGGCGCTCGCGAACGAGCCGCTGACGGTGTTCGGCGACGGCTCGCAGACCCGGAGCTTCTGCTACGTCGACGACCTCGTCCGGGGCCTCGTCCTGCTGGCCGAGAGCGGCGAGCATTTCCCGGTGAACCTCGGCAATCCGGGGGAGTTCACGATTCTCGAGCTCGCCAGGACCGTGCTCGAGGTGACGGGCTCGAGCAGCGAGATCGTGTACGAGGCGCTGCCCGTCGACGATCCGCAGATCCGCCAGCCGGACATCACCCGCGCGCAGCAGGTGCTGGGCTGGGAGCCGGAGATCCAGCTCGAGGACGGCCTCCGGCGGATGCTCGGAAGGACGCCCGTCGGTGTCTAATCCGTGGCGGGTCCTGGCGGCGACCCTGGCGGCCGCCGCCGGCTTGTGCGTGCCCGCGGCCGCTGCGCCGCCGCCGGCTCTGGCCGCGTCGGGCATGTCGATCGGCGTCTACGACGAGGGTCAGACCTTCTTCGGCAACCTCGACCAGGTCTTCTCCCAGTACAAGGCGCTTCACGTCGGCGTCCTGCGGGTGAACCTCTACTGGGGCGGACCGCTCGGGGTGGCGAAGCACCGTCCGTTCCAGTCGAGCGATCCGCGAGACGCCGCCTACGACTGGTCGATCTACGACCGCACGGCGTTCTACGCGGCCGCGTCCGGGATCAAACTCCTGTTCTCGATCACCGGCACGCCGCGCTGGGCGAACGGCGGCCAGAGCTCCAACCGCCCGCCGCGGAACTACGCCTTCCTGCGGGGGTTCGCGTACGCGGCCGCCGCCCGCTACAGCGGCACCTATGTCGGCAACGACGGCCGCGTGCTGCCCGCGGTCCGGTTGTGGGCGGCCTGGAACGAGCCGAACAACCCGAACTTCCTCCGGCCCCAGTTCGTGAAGGAGAAGGGGAAGTGGGTGATCCAGAGCGCCCGCGACTACGCCAAGATCTGCAACGCGGTCTACGCGGGCGTCCACTCGACGCTGTACAAGGGCGAGCAGGTCGCCTGCGGCGTGACCGCGCCACGCGGCAACAACAACCCGGCGAGCGCCCGGCCGTCGGTCTCGCCGGTCGCGTTCCTGACCGCCGCCAAGAAAGCGGGGATGAAGACGTTCGACGCCTATGCCCACAACCCGTACTACGGGGTGCCGACCGAGACGCCGACGACGCGGCCGCCGGGGACGAAGTCCGGCGGCGTGCCGACCGCGATCACCCTCGCGAACATCAACATCCTGATCGCCGCGGTCGGCCACCTGTACGGCGCGAGACCGATCTGGATCACCGAGTACGGCTACCAGACGAACCCGCCCGATCCGCACTTCGGCGTCTCCTGGGCGAAACAGGCGAGGTACCTGACGCAGGCGTTCGCGGTCGCCCGGAGGAACCCGCGAATCAAGCTGATGCTGTGGTTCCTGGTCCGGGACGAGCCGAATGTCGCCGGCTGGCAGTCGGGCCTGGTCACGACCCGCGGCGTGCGCAAGCCGGCGTTCAGCGCCTTCCAGCACCTCCCGCACTAGTGGCGACCGACGCCGGGTCGACCCCCTTGCGCTCGAGCAGGTCGCGGTACAGGCGGTCGATGTCGTCGATCAGCCTGTCGACCGCGTAGCGGCTCCGCATACGCTCGCGCCCGGCGGCGCCCATCCGTCCGCGCAGGTCCGGGTCGTTCGCGAGCTGGGCGAGTCTCGCCGCCAGCTCCTCGACGTCGCCCGGCTCGACCAGGAAGCCGTCCTCGCCGTCGGTGACGACGTCGGGCACGCCGCCGACGCGGGTGGCGACGACGGGGCAGCCGCTCGCGAGCGCCTCGATCGCCGTCACCGGTGTCCCCTCGTTCCCCGAAGGGAGGACGAAGACGTCGAACGCTGCGAAGAACGGCCCGACGTCCTCCTGGTAGCCGGGGAACAGGCTGTCGCGCATGACCCCGAGCTCGCCGGCCAGATCCTCGACCGAGCGCCGGTCGGGGCCGTCGCCGACCATGCAGAGAACGGCGTCGACGCCTTCGTCCCTCAGGCGGCGGAACGACCTGAGGACGATGTCGGTCCGCTTCACGGCCGTCATCCGGCCGATCCAGCCCACCACGAACCGCTCGTCTCCGATCCCCATCACGCGCCGGGTCTCGGCCCGTGCAGCGCCGTCGCGGTCGAGGCGCTCGTCGAGCTCGATGCCCAGGCGGATGACGCGGAACTTCGAGGCCGGCGCGACACCGAAGGCGACGAGCTCGTCGCGCACCTCCGGGCTCACCGCCACGAGCGCGTCGGTGATCCGGGCGAGCCACCGCTCGAGCAGGCGGAAGACGCCGGTCCAGAAGCGGCCGAAGTATCCGCGGAGCACGTGGCCGTGGAACGTGTGCACGATGATCGGCGGCCGGCGGCGGCCGGCGAGGAGCGCCGCGACGCGGCCGACCGCGCCGGCCTTGGCGGTGTGCGTGTGCAGGATCGACGGCCGCTCGGCGCGGATGATCCGCGCAAGGCGCACGGTCGCGAGCAGGTCGCGCACCGGCGAGATCTCGCGGTGCAGGTGCGGGATCGTCACGACCGGCACGCCGAGCTCCTCGGCGACGTACGCCATCGACTGCTCGCCCTGGCCGACGCTCCCGGCGACGAGGATCGTCTCGTACCCGCGCTCGCGCAGGCCGGCCGACAGGTATGAGACGTGGAGGGCCGGCCCGCCCATGTTCAGCCGGGCGATCGCCCTCAGGACCCGGATCGGGGCGCGCCGCGTGGCCAGGACTAGTCCTGTCGGTGTGGGTCGATCGCCTCGACGGTGCGGCGGAGGCCGTCCTCGAGACCGACCGAGGGCTCGTAGCCCAGCGTCTCCCGTGCGGCCGAGATGTCGGCCCAGGAGTTCCTGATGTCGCCCGCGCGCTGCGGGGCGGTCGTCCGCTCGACAGGCCGGCCGACGATCGTCCCGATCAGCTCGGCCAGCTCGTTCACGCTGGCCGGCGCGCTCGCCGCCAGGTTGAAGATCCGGCCGCTGACGCCGGCCGTGTCGCCGGCCTTGAGCGTACCGTCGACGACGTTCTCGACGTAGGTGAAGTCGCGCCGCTGCTCGCCGTCCCCCTCGATCGTCACCGGCCGGCCGTTCGCGATCGCGGTGATGAACAGGGGGACGACCGCGGCGTACTGCGAGAACGGGCTCTGGCGCGGGCCGAAGACGTTGAAGTAGCGGACGACGACGCTCTCGAAGCGCTCGTAGACGCGCGAGAACGAGATGCAGTAGCGCTCGGCGGCCAGCTTGGCGACTCCATAGGGCGAGAGGGGGTCCGGCGCGGCGTCCTCGTGGGCAGGGAGGGCGGCGCTGCTTCCGTAGACAGAAGAGCTCGACGTGTAGACGACCCGGCGAACCCCTTCGTCCCGGGCGGCGAGCAGGACATTCAGCGTGCCCTCGACGTTGACCGCGCTCGAGGTGAGCGGATCCTGCACCGATCGGGGGACCGAGCCGAGCGCGCCGAGGTGATAGACGACCTCGGTGCCGCGGACGGCGTTGTGGACGCGCTCGTAGCTGCGCAGCTCGCCCTCTACCACCTCGACGCCGAGGCCCTCCAGGTTCGCGCGGTTGCCGGTCGAGAAGTTGTCGAGCACGCGGACGTCGTCGCCGCGCTCCAGCAGCCCGCGGACGAGGTTGGACCCGATGAACCCCGCGCCACCCGTGACGAGCACCTTCGCCATCGGGTAGCCATCCTACGCATGGGGGAAAGCGGGCCGCGACGGGTTTGCTTCTGGGCGGCCGGCGCCCTGCCTCACGCGCGAAGCGCGTGGGCAGAACCCCTGGTTCCCCCACCGACCCCCTCCTTGCGGGCGGAACCAGAGCGCGCGCGGTCGCGGAGCCGGCGGAGGTTTTCGCCCTTCCGGTGCGTTCGCACCTCATCTCGTTCGTGGCCGCGGCCGCCATGTGGGCGCCGCGGCGGCGATCGAGGACTCGAGGTCGGCTCGGGTCGAGGAGGACAGGTTTCAGCCTGTCCCTGCCTTCCGGTGACACTGCCGAAGCCGCTCGTGAGAGCGCCGATGCTCCTGACGAGTCGACCGTAGCCCGGAGCGATCCAAATTGGCACCGAATCGGCACGAAGCCATACGTCCTACGTGCGCAGATCGACGGTACCGTTGCCGGTCGAGGGCGGCGGGACGGCTCCCCACCCTGGGTGGGGGTCTGGCGTTTCTCGGCGTTTTTCGGCTGCCTCGAGCTCGGTAAGGAGCGGCGGCGCGGCGCAGAGCCCGGCGGCGATCCACAGCATGGCGTCGAGCGGGATGCCGGCGACGAGGCCGATCGCGGTCAGGACGCCCATCGTCACCAGCAGCCACGAGACCGGAATCAGTGACGCCGCGTTGGGCGGACCGCGCACCAACCGCAGCCCGCCGAGGGCGAGGGGCGTGAGCAGCGCGCCGAGGAAGAGCACGAGCCCGACCACGCCGAGGTCGGACAGCGCCTGGACGTAGGCGTTCTGCACCCCGTAGGGATGCTCCGGAGTCGGAAACGCCTGCGGCGGGGTGTTCGGGAACCTGCGGTGCAGCACCGGCAGCAGCGGCCCGTAGACATACTCGTCGTTGGACGCCTGCCAGCCGGCGCCGGCGAGCGGGTGGTCGAGGAAGACGCGCCAGCCGTAGTAGACGAGCATCGTCCGTTGGACGTAGCTCTCGACGCCGAGCTGCTCCTCCTGCTTGCCGATCCCGGCGAAGTGGAGGAACGACTTCACGTCGCCGCCTCGGAAGAGGACGACTCCGCCGAGGACGCCGACCGAGATGACGAGGATCGCCACGACCCTGCGCGCCGACCCGCGGGCGACCACGGCGGCGACCACGCCCGCGGCGACCAGCCCGAACGCCCCCGCGAGGGAGCCGGAGACGAGCAGACCCACCACGCCGCTGGCGCCCGCGACCGCGGCGATCCGGCGGTCGAACCGCCAGGCCGGCAGCGCGATCGCGGCCAGGGCGATCGCGAGCGCGAAGCCGGACAGCGAGGCGAAGTCGTGATGGCCGAGGAACGACGGCTGCCGGTACCCCGCCGGCCACCCGCCCGCGATCCGCCAGCCGAAGAACTGCACGACGGCCAGCGTCGAGGCGACGGCGCTCGACGCGACGACGACGAGCAGAAGGAGCAACAGATCGTCGACGCGCCGCAGGAGCAACACGGCCGCCGGCGCGAGCAGCGCGTACTCGACGTACTTGCCGGTCGTGACCACGTGGTCGTGCCAGGGGTACGGGTCGGAGCCGCGCAGCGGGTAGACGGTCGCGGCGCCGACCCAGGCGAGGAAGGCGCCGATCGCGATCCAGGCCGGCAGTCCGCCCCGCAGCCTCCCGAGCCCGTCGCGGGCCGCGACCGCCAGCGCCGCGACCAAGCAGGCGAGAACAGCCAGGTCGGAGAGGACGATGTGCGCATGGCTCGCGCCGATCGTCGTGTCCCAACCCGGCTGGAAGTCGATGTGGACGAGCAGGATCGGAAAGGCGAGTGCGAGTACCCAGGCCCCCGGCGATGCCCGCGGGAACGCGACGCCCCGCTCACCGCCCAACGACGTCCGGGCCGCCACCGGCGGCCACTATAGTGGACGCCCGGATGCACACGCGCCTCCTGTGGCGGCGCTCCGCTACGGCGCTCGGCCTCTACGGAAGCGTTGCACTCGGGTTTCTGGCAAGCATCGTGGCAGCGCGTCGGCTCGGCCCGGTCGAGTACGGGCACTTCACGCTCGCCATCTTCGCCGCCGGCTTCTTCCAGGTGCTCCTCGACCTGACGGTGGAGGAGGCGATGATCAAGTACGGCTTCCGCTACACGACCACCGCCCAGTGGGGGCGGCTCCGTCGGCTGTACCGCCGCGCGATGGGGCTGAAGACACTCGGCGCGTTGCTCGCGGCGATCGGGCTCGCGATCATTGCACCGTTTGCCGACACGCTGTTCAACGCGAGCGGGCTCCAGACGCCGTTCCTGCTCGCCGCGCTGCTGCCCGTCTCGTACATCCCGGAGGCACCGGCCGGAGCGGCGCTCGTCCTGACCGGCCGCTACGACGTCCGCGCCGCCTACACGTTGCTGACGCAGCTCCTGCGCGCGATCGGGCTCGTGATCGGCTCGCGCTACGGCGTCACCGACGCCGTGATCGGGCTCGTGATCGGCCAGATCGCCGGCTCGATCGCGGTGGGCCGGGCCGCGGTCGGCGTCTTCTCCCGCTTCCCGGCCGCCCCGCCCGAGCCGCTCGGCGACGACCGCCGGGAGATCGTCCGGTTCGTGATCCGGTCCAGCGTCGGCTCGGGCATCGTCTCCCTGCGCACGGCGGTCACGCCGCTTCTGCTCGGGACGGTCTCGGTGCCGGCGCAGGTCGGCTACTTCCGCGCCGGGCAGGCGCCGCTGACCGGGCTGACCGCGCTGACCGCCCCGGCGCGGCTCGTCCTGATCACCGAGCAGACGCGCGACTGGGAGGCGGGGGCGGGCGCGCGGGTGTTCGCCGGCCTGCGGCGCTACAGCGTCGCCGCGCTGGTGGCGATGGTCGTCTCCGTCCCCTTCCTGTACTGGTGGATGCCCACGCTGATTCGGATCGTGTTCACCGACAAGTACGAGCCGGCGACGGACGCCGCCCGCCTGATGTTGATCGCCGGCGCGGTCGGGCTCGTCTTCGCGTGGACGAAGTCGCTGCCCGTCTCGGTCGGACGCCCCGAGCTGCGCATCGCCACGCACGGGGTCGAGACGCTGGTGCTGATCCCGCTCGTGCTCGTCTTCGGGTCGATCTGGGACGCGACGGGCGCCGCGGCCGCCGTCCTCGTAGCGACGACCGTGTTCGCGATCGCGTGGCTGGTCGCGCTCGCCAGGCTCCAACGCGAGCACGCCACGGAGCGGACGGCGACCTCGTGAAGATCCTCGTCGTCTCCGGGATCTGGCCGCCGGACGTCGGCGGCCCGGCCAGCCACGCGCCCGAGGTGGTCGAGTTCCTGCGCGGTCGAGGCCACGAGGTCGAAGTCGTGACCACTGCCCCGGCGGCACCCGCGCCCGAGGCGTACCCCGTCCGCTGGATCTCGAGGGCGCAACCCGTCCTCCTCCGCTATCTGCGCGGCGCGCTGCTCGTCCGCCGCTCCGCCCGCGGCAAGGACGTCGTCTACTCGACGGGCATGTACGGCCGGACGCGCGTCGGCTCGCTGCTCGCCGGGACGCCGAGCGTGGTCAAGCTCACCGGCGATCCCGCCTACGAGCGCGCCTTTCGCTACGGGCTGACGCGCCTCCCGATCGAGGACTTCCAGCGCACCCGCGACCCCCGCCTCGCGTGGCTGAAGGCGATGCGGGACCTGACGCTGTGGGGGCCGCGGCGCTACGTGATCCCCAGCGCGTCGCTCGGGCGCATCGCCGGCGAGTGGCAGCTCGTCCGCGGAGACCGGATCGTCGTGCTGCCGAACCCGATCGCAGTGCCCGAGGTCGGCGAGCGCGACGAGCTGCGCCGGCGCCACGGCTTCGAGGGGCCGACGCTCGTGTTCGCCGGCCGTCTGTCTGTCCAGAAGTCGCTGGACGTCCTGCTGCGCGCGGTCGAGGCCTGCGATGGTGTCGCCCTCGTGATCGCCGGCGACGGGCCGGACCGCGCTCGGCTGGACGCCCTCGTCGCCGAGCTCGGCCTGGGCGACCGTGTGCGCTTCCTGGGTGCGCAGCCGCGGGAGACAGTCCTCGAGCTACTCGCCGCCGCCGACGCCGAAGTGCTCTCGTCCGGCTGGGAGAACTTCCCGCACTCCGTGATCGAGGGGCTCGCGGTCGGTACGCCCGTGATCGCGACCGGCGTCGGCGGGGTCGCCGAGATCGTCACGGACGGCGAGAACGGCCTGCTCGTGCCGCCCGACGACCCGGAGGCGTTCGCGGCCGCGATCCGACGCTTCTTCGCGGACGAGGGGCTGCGGGAGCGGTTGCGGGCGGTCGCTCCGGGGTCGGTCCTGCGGTTCGAGCCGGAGCCCGTGTACACCCGGCTGGAGGCGCTGCTCCAGGAGGCGGCCGGGTGAGCCGGAAGGCGCGGCTGCTGCTGGTCGGCCGGACGCGGTACAGGCTGCCGCTCGGCGAGAGCCTGCAGGCGAAGTTCGACGTGCTCCTCGAGCGGTTCGACCTGCGCGTGCTGGCGAGCGGCGTCGACGGCGCCCCGGGACGCGACGGCGTCTTCGAGCTCGCGGGGCCGTACCGGCCGCGCCGTCTCGACGGCGCCTTCTACTTCCTCGGTCTGCCGCTCCGCACCCGCCGCGAGCTGCGCAGGTCGCGGCCCGACGCCGTCCTCGTCCAGGGTGCGCACGAGACGTGGTTCGTCCTGCTCGGCCGTTCGCTGTCGGGCGAGCGCACGCCGGTGATCCTCGACGTCCACGGCGACTGGCGCTCTTCCACCCGGCTTTACGGGTCGCCGGCTCGCGGCCTGCTCAACCCGATCGCCGATCGCGTCGCGGTCTCCGCGCTGCGCCGGGCCGACGCGGTGCGGACGATCTCCGACTACACGACGGCGCTCGTCCGCTCATACGGCGTCGAGCCGGCCGCCGTCTTCCCCGCGTTCATGGACCTGGAGCCGTTCCTCGGGCCGACCGTGCCGCTGCCCACGCCTCCGCGAGCGCTGTTCGTCGGTGTGCTCGAGCATTACAAGGGGATCGACGAGCTGGCCGAGGCCTGGCGGGCCGTCGCCGCGAAGGTCCCCACTGCGACGCTGCACCTCGTCGGCCGCGGCACGCGACGCGAGGTGGTCGAACGGCTGGTCGCCGACCTGCCGGACCGAACGACGTGGACGGAGGCGCTGCCGACCGAAGGGGTGGCGCGCGCGCTCGACGCGGCGACCGTGCTCGTGCTGCCGTCCCGGAGCGAGGGGATGGGGCGCGTGCTGGTCGAGGCGTTCTGCCGCGGCCGGCCGGTGGTCGCGTCCCGGGTCGGCGGCATCGTCGACCTCGTCCGCGACGGGGAGAACGGCCTGCTCGTCCCGCCGCAGGATCCCGCGGCGCTCACCGATGCGCTGGGCCGGCTGCTCACGGACACTGCCCTGGCCGAGCGGCTGGCCGTGGGCGCGAAGGCCGGCGCGGACGACTGGACGGCCACGCCGGAGGAATACGCGGCCCGGTTGGAGGCGCTGGTCGCCGGACTACGATAGGCGCGTGCGTGCCGACCGCATCAAGCAGGCGCTGAAGAACGGCGTCTACCGCACGCTCGGCGAGACCGCGACCGGCGTCGGCGCGGTCGACGGCGAGGAGGAGCGGACGCTTCGCGTGCTCATGTACCACAAGGTCAACGACGTCCCCGAGAACTCCGTGACGGTGCCGGTCGGCCACTTCGACGAGCAGATGGCCCAGCTGGGCGAGCTCGGCTACCAGCCGGTCGACCTCGACGCCGTGCTCGGCCACTACCAGCACGGGACGCCCCTGCCGACCGGGGCGGTGCTGATCACGTTCGACGACGGCTATCACGACAACCTCCAGAACGCCGCGCCGGTGCTGCAGAAGTACGGGTATCCAGCGGTCGTCTTCGTTCCGGTCGGCTACCTCGCCGGCACACGCCCGCTTCCGCACGACGAGCACCTGGCGGCGCGCGGGATCGTCAATCCGCCGCTCTCCTGGGACGACCTCGCCGAGCTGGAGGCGGCGGGGATCAGGATCGAGTCGCACGGGATCGGCCACCGCCCGCTCGCCGACCTGGAGGTCGACGAGGCGGCGCGCGAGATCACGCTGTCGAAGCTCCGGCTCGAGGACCGGCTTCAGCGGCCGGTGCGCGCGTTCGCCTACGTGAAGGGCTCGGAGGCCCACTACCGGCTCGTCCACCTCAGCCTGCTCAAGCAGGCTGGGTACGACGTCGCGTTCACGTCGATCTCCGGCTCGAACGGCCCGGGCAGCGACCCGCTCCAGCTGCACCGCTACAACGTCGAGCCGTATCCGTCCCGGACGTTCGAGCTCGTGCTCTCCGGGGCGTGCGACCTGATCGCGGTCAAGGACACGATCGCGGGCACGCACGCGCGCCGCATCTTCAACGCGGCGCTCGGCACCTCCAGCAAGTGAGCTCCTACGAGCTGGTTCCCTTCGACGCGTCCCACCGCGACGAGTACATCCGCCTGCTGGCGGAGGCCTGGGGGAACCGCGGGCTGAGCCCTGAGGAGTTCGAGTGGTGGTTCGAGCGGAATCCGGCGGGGAGCATCCTCCGGATGGCGCTGGTCGACGGCCAGGTCGCCGGCGTCGGCGCGCACATGCTCGCGCGGATGGTGATCGGCGGCGAGGAGCGGCGGGTCTCGTTCTCGTGCCACGCGGTCACGTCGCCGGCGGCGAGCGGGCGAGGAATCTTCACCGAGCTGCAGCGCGCGCTCGACCAGGCGGCCCAGGAGCAGGGGATCGAGCTCGTGCTCGGCTTCGGCAACGAGGTGACGAACCCCATGTTCTTCGGCCGGCTCGGCTGGTCGGACATCGCGCACTACCGGATCTGGGGACGGCCGGTCGTCGGGCAGGGTCGTGACGTCGGGGGCGCGCTCGACGTCGACGGGGACTCGGCGGCCGGCTGGCGGAACCACATCGTCCGCGACGAGCGGCACCTGCGCTGGCGGTACGAGGGCTCGCCGCGGCCGTACGTGACCGTCTGCTCGGACAACGGCTACGCGGTCGTCTGGCCGTCGAAGCCGATGGGCTCGCGGACGATCGCGGTGCTCTCCGACCTGGTCGCGCCGACGGAGGAGGTGCCGGGCCTGCTGCGACGCGCAGCCGGTGCGGCGCGATCGCGGTTCCTGTTCGGCCTGCCCGCGCCGGGCCAGCGCGGTGCCTTCGGCAGAGCCGGGTTCGTCCCGACGCACCTGACCATGCATCTGATCGGCCGCGGCCTGAACGGCCCGCTCGATCTCGACCCGGCCGCCTGGCAGTTCACGCTCGGCGACGCCGACTACTACTGATGCGCCTCGTCTTCGTCACCCAGCAGGTCGACCCGGGCCATCCCGCGCTGGCCGCGACGGTGCCGATGCTGCGGGCGCTCGCCGCGCAGGTGGACGAGGTGGTCGTGCTCGCCGACCGGGCGCTGCCGGAGGTGCTGCCGGCGAACTGCCGCGTCCGGTCCTTCGGGGCGCGGATGCAGGCAGGGCGCGGCGCGAAGTTCGAGTCGGCGCTCGCCGCCGAGCTCGCGAGGCGGCCGAAGCCTGCTGCGGTGGTCGCACACATGTGCCCGATCTACGCGGTGCTGGCGGCGCCGTTCGCGCGCCCGCTGGGCGTGAAGGTGCTGCTCTGGTACACGCACTGGAGCGTGTCGCGGACGTTGCGGCTGGCCGAGCGGGTCTCGAACACCGTGCTCAGCGTCGACCGGCGGACCTTTCCGATCGACTCGCCGAAGGTGCGCGGGATCGGGCACGGGATCGAACTCGCCGAGTTCGTCTGCGCGGACGGCAGGCCGGCGCACGATGATCTCCGCGCGCTCGTCCTCGGGCGGTACTCACCGGCGAAGGGGCTCGAGGTCGTGCTGCGCGGGGTTCGGCTCGCACTCGACGACGGGCTCGACCTGCGGCTGGAGGCCTACGGGCCGGCGCTGAACCCCGCGGAGCGGGCGCACCGCTCCGAGCTGGAGCGGCTGGTCGAGGAGCTCGACCTCGCCCGCCGGGTGAAGCTCGGCCACGCGGTGCTGCGCAGCGAGGTCCCCGAGCTGCTCACCAGGGCCGACGTCCTCGTCAACAACATGCGCGCCGGCGCGACGGACAAGGTGGTCTACGAGGCGTGCGCGGCCTGCACGCCGGCGATCGCCTCCAACCCGGCGTTCGACTCGCTGCTGCCGGACGAGCTCCGCTTCGACCGCGACGATCCGAGGTTGCTCGCCGACCGGCTCCTGATGCTCGGCGCCCGGAAGCCGGAGGAGCGGCAGGCGCTGGGTCGCACGCTCCGCGACCGGGTCGCTGCGGAACACTCCGTCGAGTCGTGGGCGGCGGCGGTGGTCGAGGCGGCAACATGAGCCCGATGCGCCATGACCCGTCGAGCCGATTTCGGGGGACAGTCCCTTGGACCTGGCCGGAACGGACGAGCGACGGCTCAACCACGCGGCGCCGATCCGGGGCGGCCACGTCCGGACGTGGGCAAATGGGACTGTCCCCGGGACAACGCCCGAGGGGACATGGATGACCGGGACACGCGTGCTCCACCTGCAGAAGGTCGCCGGGATCTCCGGTTCGGAGGCGCACCTGCTCTCGCTGCTGCCGCGGCTGCGGGAGCGCGGGTGGGACATCCGGATGCTGATGCTCCACGAGGACGAGCCCGGCGCCTGGGACTTCGCCCGCGCGCTGGAGGCGACCGGCGTGCCGCTCGACACGATGCGGTTGCGCGCCGACGTCGACCCGTTCGCCTTCTTCGAGCTCGGCGGCTACCTGGCCCGCCGCCGTCCGGAGATCCTGCACACGCATCTCGTCCACGCCGATGCCTACGGCCAGATGGCCGGACTGCTGGCGCGCGTGCCGGTGCGCTTCTCGACCAAGCACGGCTTCAACGAGTTCCGCGAGGGCAGGGCATTCGCGCTCGGCGACCGAACCGTCGCCAGCCTCGCGCACGTGCACATCGCCATCTCCCGCGGCCTCGCCCGCTACCTCGCGGACACGGAAGGCTTCGAGGAGGACAGCTTCGAGATCGTCCACTACGGGATCACCCCGAACGGCGAGCCGGTCCCGTACGTGGGCGGGACGCCTCGACTGCTGTGCGTCGGGCGGCTGATCCCGATCAAGGGCCACATCGTGCTGCTGCGGGCGTTCGCCGCTGCGCGGCAGGTGGTACCCGGCCTCGAGCTGGACGTCGCCGGCCGCGGCCCACTCGAGCCCGCCCTACGCGCGCTCGCCCGCGAGCTCGGCGTTGCGGATGCCGTCCGCTTCCTCGGCCACGTCACCCCGATCCAGCATGCGATCGAGCAGGCGGCCGTCGTCGTCGTCCCCTCGATGGGCGAGGGCTTCGGGATGGTCGCGCTGGAGGCGATGGAACGCGCCCGGCCGGTGATCGCAGCCGAGATCGGCGGCCTCGGCGAGCTCGTCCGCGACGGTGAAACGGGGATCCTGGTCGCCCCCGGTGAGGCGGAGCCGCTGCGCGAGGCGATCGTCCGGCTGGCCGGCAACCTCGAGCTCGCCGCGCACATGGGCCGCGCGGGCCGCGACCGCGCGCTCCGCGATTTCCTGGAGGAGCGCTGCGTCGACCGGACCGAGATCCTCTATCGCTCTGCGCTGACCGCCGCGTAGACGCCCGCGGTCCGCTCGACCATCCTCGCCACCGAGAACTCGCTCCTCGCCCGCTCCAGGCCGGCCTCGCCCATTGCCGCCGCCCGCGCCGGGTCGGCCAGCAGCGCCAGAACAGCGGCGGCCAGCGCGTCCGCATCGTCCGGCGGCACGAGCACTCCCGTCTCGCCCTCGACGACGAGCTCGGGCGCGGCACTCACGCGTGTCGCCACCACCGGCTTCGCGGCAAGCATCGCCTCCAGCAGCGCCAACCCGAAGCCCTCCCAGCGTGCCGGGTGGACGAGCAGCTCGGCGCGGCGGTACCACGACGCCACGTCGCCGACGCGCCCCGGCAGGAACACACCGTCCGCCTCGAGCCGCGCCCGCTCCGGCCCCTCGCCGAGCACGACGAGCACCGCCCGCGGCTCGACCTCGCGCACCCGCGCCAGTGCCCGGACGGCGACGTCGACGCCCTTCTGCTCCGCGAGTCGCGAGACGCACAGCAGGATCCGCGCGTCGTCCAGCACGGCCACCTCCGGGTTGTCGCCCCAGGGTGCGGGCAGGCCGTCCAGCCCGTAGTGGACGACCTCGATCTTCTCCGCGGGCAGCCCGACCGCGTCGATGCAATACCGGCGCAGCGCCTCGGAGATCGTGATCACCCGCGACGCCCGCCGCGTGAGCATGCGCTCGACGTGCCGGAACGGCCCGCGCCGGAACGGGTCGTCGTTGTGCTTGGTCGAGACCACCGGCGCCTTCCCTGCGCCGAGCCCTCCGTAGACGTCCCCGTGCACCAGGTGCGTGTGGACGACGTCCGGCCCCAACCGCGCGAGCTCCCGCCGGGCGCGCCGCAGCAGCCCGGGATCGAGATCCCGCGGACACGAGAGACGCACCGCTTCCACGCCGAGCTCGCGGTAGAACGGCTCCACGGGCCAACCGGGGTCGTCGAGCCCGAGGAACACCGGCTCGACTCCGCGTCCCGCCAGCGCGGACAGCAGCGTCAGCAGGTGCCGCTCCGATCCGCCGATGCCCCGGATCCGGTGGACGTGCACAACCCTCACGCGACTGACCGCCTCCGTCGCCGATCGATTGCCCACCACATCGCCGCCGTCGCTGAGAGCGCGATCAGGAAGTCCCACGGCACCCGGTAGCGCGTTGCGCCCGCGAAGCCCATCGCCACCAGCGTCTGGTATGCGAGGAGCACCACGCCGAACAGCGCCAGCCGCCCCGGCAGCAGCCAAACCCCCAGGATCCCGAGCACGAACAGCGCGATCGAGTAGGCCGGCTGCGCCCACTCACGCAGCACGTCGACTGCCCCGCCCGACTCGGCGCGCCCCTCGGTGCGGATCGCCTGCGGATCCCAGAGCATCCACGACGCCTGCCCGGCCAGCTTCGCCTTCTCGCCGGGATGGTCGCGCCAGAACTCGAACACGAGATGGCGGTAGAAGCGCATCCGCGCGCACTCGTCCACGGGCAGGACCTTGCCGTAGACCTTGTAGTAGGCGCCGGCGAACTCGGGCGTCGGCGGCTCGTTCGGCAGCGGCGGCACGTCGTCGATCCACTTGCCGGCTGCGAGCGTGGCGTAGGTGTTCGGGTTGTTCGCCTTCCACAGCGCCCGCGTGTCGGTCGTCAGCGTGAAGCAGCCGACCGACACCTTGTTGCGCACGACCCAGGGCACGAGCGCCAGCGCGCAGCCCGCCAGCACGACCCCGGCGACCGCCCACGTCCGTTGCTCCCGGCCGACCAGGAACGCGCAGCAGATCAGCGGCAGGAACAGGAGCCGCGTGTTGCCCAGGATCGCGAGCGCAAGCGTGATGCCGAGGACGGCGCCGAGCCACAGCGACCGCCGGCCCGCCAGGACCATCGTCAGCAGCACGATCGCGACCGCGAGGAGCTGGTCGAGGATCTCGCGGTTCTCGTGGACGTCGTGCCAGATCAGATACGGGTTCAGGGTCGCCACGCAGGCCGCGACCAGGCCGACCCGCTTCGAGACGAACCGCCGCCCGAGCTCGTAGACGAGCAGCGCCGTCCCGACCGCGACCGCGATCTGGATGAGGCCGACCGCCCACCACGACCGGCCGAAGATCCAGTAGATCGGGATCAGGAACCACGCGTACAGCGGCTGCGTCCACGCGGTCGGGTGGCCCGGGACGAACCCGAAGGTGCCCGTCTTCAGGAAGACCTGCGCGATGTCGTCGCTCTTCTCGGTGAACGCGGTGAGGATGTCGCGGCGCTCGACCAGGAGCACGGCCAGCCGAGGCACCGCCGCCACGGCGGCCACGATCAGCCAGGGCCGGCGGGTCACGCTGCGACCGCGGAGCGCGAGGCGGTGTCGATGTGCTCGCGCTGCCAGAGCTCGAGCATCAGGAGGCACCAGAGTCGGTGCGCGTGGTCGGCGCGGCCGGAGACGTGCTCGTGCAGGAGCCGGGCGACGGGTCCCGGCCGGAACAGCCCGCGTGCGCGGGCCGTCTCGCCGAGCAGGACGTCGCCTGTGAGCGTCCGCAGGTCCTCGCGGAACCAGCGCGCGATCGGGACGCCGAACCCGGTCTTGCCGCGCGTCGCGACGAGCGGCGGGAGCGCATCCGCGAACGCGCGGCGGAGCGCGACCTTGCCGCGGCGACCGTCGACCTTCAGCCGGTCGGGGAGCGCGATGCCGAGCTCGAGGACGGCGTGGTCGAGGAGCGGCGAGCGAACCTCCAGCGAGTGCGCCATCGAGGCGAGGTCCGCCTTCAGCAGCAGGTCGCCGGGCAGGTACGTGCGGATGTCGAGGCGCTGGAGGTCCGAGATCCCGTCCCCGGCGGGGCCGAGCAGCTCCCACGCAGGCACGGGCTCCGCCACGAACGCCGGCTCCCACAGCTCCGCCCGCAGCGCGGCCGGGAAGACCTCCATCAGCTGCCCGTAGCGCGTCTCCGCGGGTGACGAAGCGACCTCCAGGAGCCGGCCCGCGCGGTTCGCGCGCGACCGCGGCTCGCCGCGGCCGGCCCAGCGCAGCGCGCGGGCGGCCGTGCCCGCCCCGGGCAGCGCCACGCGATCCGCGAGACCGATCGCCGCATACCGCTCGTAGCCCGCGAATGCCTCGTCGCCGCCGTCGCCCGTGAGCGCGACCGTCACGTGCCGTCGCGCCAGCTCGCTGACGACGAACTGCGGGAGCGCTGCCTCGTCTCCGAGCGGCTCGTCGAACGTCCGCGCGAGCCGGGGGAGGAGATCGGTGGCGTCCGGATCGACGACGAGCTCCTCGTGCTCGGTGCCGAAGCGGTTGGCCACGGCGCGGGCGTAGGCACGTTCGTCGTACCGGTCGTCGCCGAATCCGACAGTGAAGGTGCGGACGCGGCCGCCCGCGCGGGCCATCTCGGCGACGACGATGCTCGAGTCGATGCCGCCGGACAGCAGCGCGCCGAGCGGGACGTCGGCGACCAGCCGTCGGCGGACGGCCGCTCCAACCGTTGCGCGGACGCGCTCGAGCCACTCCTCGTCACCGAGCTCCGCGTGCGGTTCGGGCTCCAGCGACCAGTACCGCTCCACACGAACGTCGCCGCCTTCGGCGACCAGCATGTGCCCGGGCGCCAGCTTCTCGACCCCGCGCAAGGCCGTGCCGGCCGGCACGTACTGGAGCGCCAGGTAGGCGTCGAGCGCGGCCGGGTCGAGCTCACGCGAGACGCCCGGCAGCCGCAGCAGCGCCTTCAGCTCGGACGCGAAAGCGAGCATCCCGTCCGGGAGACGCGTCCAGAGCAGCGGCTTCTTGCCGACCCGGTCGCGTGCGAGCACGAGCCGCTCGCGGGCGGCGTCCCAGAGCGCGAATGCGAACATCCCCTCGAGCCGCGACACGAAGCCCGGCCCGGACTCCTCGTACAGGTGCGGGATGACGGGCGTGTCGCCGGAGCCGCGCACCTCGTGGCCCGTCAGCCCGGCTCGCAGCTCGCGGAAGTTGTAGAGCTCGCCGTTGAAGACCGCGACGACGTCGCCGGATTCGTTCGCGACCGGCTGGCTGCCGGTGGCGAGGTCGATCACCTGCAGCCGCCGGTGCCCGAGGACGCAGCGGCCGAAAGCGTCGACCGAGCCCTCGTCGGGCCCGCGGTGCACGAGGGCGTCGTTCATCCGCTCGACGAGCGCCGGGTCGGGCTGCCCCGACGGGGCGAGCAGTCCGCAGATCCCGCACACGACCGTCCAGCCTAGGGGAATATGCGGTCGTGCCGAACGCCTGTGCCGTCGTCTCCTGCCACGTCGAGCGGCCGCTCGACGACGCTGCCTGGACGGCCTTCGCCGCGCTCCAGGCACGGCGTCCCGGCGGGTTCGAGATCGCCGCGCTCGTCCGTCCGCCCGACGCCGATGCCGGCGAGAGCGAGTCGCTCTGGCTTGCGCGTGCGCGGATCGCCTCCGCGAACGGCCCGTTCGGGCTGCACACGCACTGGGGCGGCCCGGAGCAGGCGCGGCCGGCCGGCGGCGACCCGGCGGCGCGCGTACGGGAGCAGGCTGCCTGGCTCCGCGAGCGCGGATTGCGCCCGCAACTCTTCGCCGGCGGCGGCTGGTACATGGACGAGGCGGTCGCGACCGTACTCGCCGAGCTCGGCCTCGCCGACTGCACCGCGACAGCTTTCCGGCCCTCGTATCTGGCGCCGGAGGCGCCGCGGCTCGCCCTGGCGGAGCCTGCACGGCTCCGGGTCGGCGATGCCTCGCTGCTCGAGCTCCCGGCCACGCACTCGCTCGGAATGGCCGTGCGCGCGGCGCTCCGCCGCCTGCCCGACTACGTCCACGTGTACTTCCACGACACCGACCTGCTCGACCGCCGCCGCGCTCGTGCACTCGACTGGGCGCTGCGGATCATCGGCCGCCGCCGAACGCCCGAGCGGCTCGACCGCCTGCAGGCCGAGCAGGAGCTCGACTTCAGCGCGGCGGCTTCCGCGCTCTGAAGCAGATGTCGTTGGCGAAGAGGCGCGGGTGGAGCCGCGTCAGCCGGCCGGCGACGAAGCGCAGCTGCACCTGGTCGAAGTCGGCGAGCAGCTCCCGTACCGCCGACGGCGAGAACAGGTGCAGGTGCGTGGGGTCGGACTCGGGCGGTCGCCCGGCCAGGAAGACGAGCCGCGACTTCAGGCGAAAGGCGTTCGGCACCGAGCCGACCAGCCGCCCGCCGGGCTTCAGGACGCGGCGCGCCTCGGCGATCGTGCGTTCGGGCATCGGCAGGTGCTCGAGCAGCTCGCCGAGGACGACGACGTCGAAGCTCTCGTCGTCGAGCGGGAACGGCTCGGCCGCGTCCGCCCAGACCGGCTCGATTCCGAGCTTGGCCGCCTCCGCGAGCGCTTGCCGGTCGACGTCGATTCCGACGATCTGGTTCCCCTCCACGTAGGCGCGGGTGAGGGCCCCGAACCGGCAGCCGACGTCGAGCACGCGTCCACCGGTGCCGACCCACTCGTGGAAGATCTCCAGGCGTTCCGGCCCGCAGAAGACGAAGTCCTTCGGGCGGCGCGCCTCGTGGTGGGCGCGGTAGACCTCCTCGATCTGCTCCAGGCGGCTCACCGGGCAAGAGTGCCAGAAGGTGACGCGGGTAAACTCGATCGGCCGTGGCAACAAAGGAAGCCCCGCCGGCGGACGTTGCCGCTCCCGGCGAAAGGGAGTCCACCGGCGCGCCGGTCACCGGCGACATCAGGCGCCGCCGCCCGTACCTGCTCGCGTCCAGTCCGCTGCGCAACCTCCTCTTCCGCGCCGCGAGCGTCGTCGCCCTGGTCGCGATCGACCTCGTCGCCGTCGGGTTCGCGCTCTATGCCGCGCTCGCGCTCCGGGAGGTCTACTACGGCCACTCGCCGATCCTCTGGGGCGTTCTCTGGACCGCCGAGGGCAACTGGCTGCCCTTCGTCGTGCTCGTCACCGTGCTCGTCTTCTGGCAGGCGGGGCTGTACGCGGAGCGCGAGCAGCGGGCCGGCTTCGGACGGATCGTCTCGTCGCTGATCGTCGTCACGCTGCTCGTGCTCGCGTTCGGGCTCGGCACGGGCCACGACTTCACCACCTTCGGGATCATCCCGACCTCACTCGTGCTCACGATCGTGCTGGACGGGCTCCTGCGGGCGAGCTACGACGCGATCAGCCGGGAGGCGCTCCACGTCCTCGGCGTGCGACGCCGCGCGATCGTCGTGGGCGAGGGCGACCACCTCGACCACCTCCTGCGCACGCTCGGCTCCGTCCGCGGCGGCATCGAGTACGACTTCCTGGGCGTCGTGAGCGGGGCGGCCGAGCCGACGCGGGCGCTGCCACAGCTCGGTGAGCTCGACGACCTGCGCGCGGTGCTGGAGCAGCACCCGGCCGACGAGCTGATCGTCACCGACTCGGACTACTCCGAGCGCCAGCTGCTCCAGATCGTCGAGCTCGCGCACCGCTCGGCGGTCAAGGTCCGGATCGCGCCGAAGACGACAGAGCTGCTCGTGCAGCGCGGCGAGTACGTGCCGGGCCAGGGCGTGCCGCTGTTCGAGCTCCGCCCGCCGGTGTTCGTCGGCGCGCAGTGGGCGGTCAAGCGGGCGTTCGACCTGATCGTCAGCGCCGTCGTGATCGTGGTCGGGATGCCGCTCTGGCTCGCGATCGCCGCAGCGATCAAGCTGACTTCGCGCGGCCCGGTCTTCTACCGCGATCTGCGTATCGGACTCGGTGAGCAGACGTTCGGGATGATCAAGTTCCGGACGATGGTCGCCGGCGCCGCCGACCAGCAGGCCGCGCTCGAGCAGGCGAACGAGGCGGAGGGCGCGCTCTTCAAGATCCGCGACGACCCGCGGGTCACAGCGGTCGGCAGGCTGCTCCGCCGTTTCTCGCTCGACGAGCTTCCGAACATGCTGAACGTGATCGGCGGCCAGATGAGCCTGGTCGGCCCGCGGCCGCTCCCGCTGCGAGACCACGCCCTGCTCGAAGACTGGCACCGCAAGCGCGCCAATGTCCTGCCCGGGATGACCGGTCTCTGGCAGATCTCCGGGCGCTCCGACCTGTCGTTCGACGACCTCGTCCGGCTCGACTTCTTCTACCTCGAGAACTGGTCGATCTGGCTGGACATCTCGATCCTGGCGAAGACGGTGCCCGCCGTGCTCGCCCGCCGGGGCGCGTACTGAGCCGTCAGGGATTCGACCGTTCCTCCGCGGCGGCTTTCGGCTCGGTCGCCGACGCGTACGAGCGGCGGCGGCCGACCTACCCGCCGGACGTGGTCGCATGGCTGACCGACCGGCTCGGGCTGCGGCCCGGGGCGACGGTGGTCGACGTCGGCGCAGGCACCGGGAAGCTGACGCGCGACCTGGTCCCGACGGGGGCGCGCGTGGTCGCGGTCGAGCCGCTCGCAGAGATGCTCGAGCAGCTCGCCGCTGCGGTTCCCGAAGCCGAGGCGCTCGCCGGCTCGGCCGAGGAACTCCCGCTCGAGGACAGCTCCGCGGACGCCGTCGTCGCCGCCTCCGCCTTCCACTGGTTCGAACCGGACCGGGCGCTCCCGGAGATCCACCGCGTCCTCAGGCCCGGCGGCGCGCTCGCGACGATCGGCAACGGCCGCGACCTCTCCGATCCGCTCCAGCAGGAGATCGAGGCGATCGTCGGCCCCTACGTGCCGTCACCGGGCGCCCTGCGCGGCTGGCTCGCGATCCTCGAGGCGAGCCCGCTGTTCGGTCCGATCGAGCGGTTCGAGACGACACACGAGCAGTGGTTCGACCCCGACGGCCTCGCCGAGCGGATGGCCACGGTCTCGTATGTCGCGCGGCTTCCGGAGGGAGAGCGGACGGAGGTGCTGGCGCAGCTTCGCGCGCTCGGCGAGGCGCAGCCCGAGTCGCCGTTTCCGTTCCGGTACCGGACGGCGGCCCGGGTCTGCCGGCGAACCTGACATTTGGAATTTGCCTATGGCGACAGACATCGAGCAGTTTGTCCACGCTCTTGTCCGGCTCGCCGACGTGGTGTCGGCTCTCGAACGCGTCGGCTACACGTACTGCGAATCGGAGCACGAGCGAGTGTCGGCTTCGATCGGCATGCTCGCCTGATCCGCCCTGCGCTCGGTCGGGAGCGACGGGCGTCTCCGCCATACTGAACTCCGGTGAAAGCGCCGAAGATCCTCGCGGTCGCGTCCGCGGTCGACCTCGATTTCCGCTACGGGTGCACACCGGCGTGGTGGCAGCTCTGGAAGGGGCTGCACCAGGCGGGGTGCGACCTGATCGTCACGCCGTACCGCGGACGGCCGGTCGAGTCGCCGTGGTGGCGGACTGCGCCGAACCCCTGCTACCACGAGGGGGAGGCCTTCTCGAAGGCGCGCGACCTCGTCGCGCGCCTGAAGGGGGATCGATATCTCCGGCGGGCCGAACGGGATCCCGGCGACACGGACCGGTGGGTGAGGCAGGCGATCTGGCGGTGGGTGACGCCGCGCTGGCGCAACCATCTGGTCGCTCTGCTCGAGCGCGAACGCGATGTCGACGCGGTCGTCGTCTTCACCGTCCCGATGAGCCACCTCCGCGGCATCCCGACGCTGCTGCGCGAGCGCTTCGGCGTCCCGGTCGTCTTCTACGACGGCGACGTGCCGATGAGCCTGCCCGAGTTCGGCGGACACGACACCGGGTTCAACTACTACTTCGGCGCCGATCCGTCGGAATACGACCTCGTCCTGGCCAACTCGGAGGGCGGTCTCGGCCGGCTGCTCGAGCTCGGCGCCCGCCGCGCCGAGGCGGTCTTCTGGGGGGCGGACCCCGAGCTCTTCCAGCCGCATCCGGTCGAGAAGGAGACCGACATCTTCTTCTACGGCTACGGCGACAAGTTCCGGCAGGAGTGGACCGCCGCGATGATCGGCGAGCCCAGCCGCCGCCTGGACGCCGACTTCTCGCTGGGCGGACAGGACTTCCGCGGCGACATCGGCCGCGCGCGGCTCTACGGCGACGTGCCCTTCAACGTCTTCTCCCGCGTGATCTCGGCCGCCCGGATCAATCTGAACGTCACCCGGCGCGCACACGCCTCCGTCTACGCCTCGTCCACGTCGCGACCGTTCGAGCTGGCGATGTCCGGCGCGACGATCGTCTCCAATCCGCACGACGGCATCGAACGCTGGTTCGAGCCGGGATCCGAGCTGCTCGTCGTCGAGAACGCCGACCAGGCGACGGACGCCTACGCCCGGCTGCTCGACGATCCGGCCCAGGCGGAGGAGCTGGGCCGCGCTGCCCGCGAGCGCGCGCTCGACGAGCACACCTTCCTCCATCGAGCGCGACGCGTGCTCGACCTGCTCGGACTGGGGGTGCCGGAGGCCGTCCGTGGCTGAGGTCGTCACCGAGACACGGGTGCCGAGGGCGGCGCTGCTGGCGGTCAAGCGGATCGCGATCGTGCCCGCCTTCAACGAGGAGGAGAGCGTCCCGGCGGTGATCGAGGAGATCCGCGCCTTCGATCCCGACTTCGAGGTGGTCGTCGTCGACGACGGGTCGACCGACAGCACTGCCGGCGCTGCGAGGGAGCTCGGGGCTCACGTCGTCCGGCTGCCGTTCAACCTCGGGATCGGCGGGGCCGTCCAGACCGGCTTCAGGTACGCGTTCGAGCACGGCTTCGAGCTCGCCGTGCGCGTCGACGGCGACGGCCAACATGACCCGGCCCAGCTCGGCCTGCTCCTCGAACCGATCCTCGCCGACGAGGCCGACATCGCAATCGGGTCGCGCTTCCGCGAGACCCCGGGAGAGTCCGAGAGCTACCGATCCTCCCGGACGCGCCGACTTGGCATCTCGATCCTCGCCTGGACGGTGTCGCTCCTCGTCCGGCGAAGGATCACGGATCCGACCTCCGGCTTCCAGGCGATGAATCGAAAGGCGATCGCGCTGTTCGCCGCCGACTATCCGCACGACTACCCCGAGGTCGAGGCGGCGCTGATGGTGCACAAGCACGAGCTGCGCATGACCGAGGTGCCGGTGCAGATGCGCGAGCGCGCCGCCGGCCAGTCGTCGATCGGCGCGCTGGCCTCGGTCTACTACATGGTCAAGGTGATGCTCGCCCTGTTCGTCGGGCTGTTCCGCAAGAACGTCACTCCGCTGGAGGAAACGAAATGACTCCGCTCGTCGTCTCCATCGTCGCCGCGATCGCCTCGGTGGTGCTGATCCTGGTCGTGCTGGAGCTGATCCGCTCGCGCAGGCTCCGCGAGCGCTACGCGCTGCTCTGGCTGCTCACCGGCGTCGTGCTGCTCGCGCTGTCGCTGTGGCGGTCCGGACTGAACACGATCGCCGGCTGGGTCGGGATCGAGACGTATCCGCCCGCGGTGCTGTTCGCGGTCGGTGCGCTCTTCGTCTTGCTCGTGCTGCTCCACTACTCGACGGTGATCTCGAAGCTCCACGACCAGAACACCGTGCTCGCACAGCGGCTCGCCCTGCTCGAGCAGCAGCTCCGCGAACGAAGCTAGGCAGCGCGGCGGCGCGCGCCGGTCGCGACCGCGATCGCAACGGCGGCCGCGGCGATCGCGGCGAGCCCGGCGTAGCGACCCGGCGTCGACACCGGGCTGATCGTGCTGAAGCGGTGGTGGAGCGAGACGACCGCGAGGCCGACGACGCCGACCGCTCCGGCGCGCACGCTCAGCGCCCAGCCCTGGAGCGCTGCGCCGGCGGCGACGACGAAGAAGACGGCGCCGAGGGCGGAGAGGAGCGGCGAGTTCCCGTGGATGAACCCGGGGCTGAGGATCAGCGCCTCGCCGGAGACGGCGATCCCGGCGACGAGCGAGGCCCAGAAGGCGAACGGCAGCTTCCCGCGTGCTCCCCCGTGCCACCGGGCGAGGAGCGCGCCGACAATCAGCGCCGCTGCTCCGACCACGCCGATCACGACCCGCGAGCCGTGGAGCCCGATCGTGCCCGCGCTGCCCGGCAGGTCGCGGATGTCCCCGAAGATGGTCAGCCCCCAGAAGCCGGGGTGGTCGCGCCGCGAGAAGCTGTCGTCTGCGATCACGATCAGGCCGTAGACACCGAGGGGGATCAGGAGCGCGGCTGCCGCGCTCACCCACCGGCGGGCGGGCGCCAGCGGTCGCCAGTCGGGCGAGACGAGCACCCCGATCGGCGCCAGCACGGCCAGTGAGAAGACGGACTCGCTGCGCCCCAGGGTCGCGACCACCAGCCCGCCGACGAGCAGCCACGGATTCGCCCGCAGCAGCCCGAGGAGCGCGAGCGCCCCGCCGATGATGAACACCGAGTCCGCGAGCCGTCCCGGCGCGAGCGCGAGGAAGCGGTAGAGGTACGGGTTCGTGATCAGCGCGCCGACGCACAGCGCCCACTCGATCCGGCCGAGCCGGAAGGGTCGAAGCAGCCGGTCGAGCACGACGAGGATCGCGAGCAGGAGCAGGAATGCGAAGACGTAGTAGAGGCGGCGATCGCCGACGTGGAGGGCGTCGGAGACGAGCCCGACCAGGTAGTGCGGCACGAAGCGGTTGGCGTGCTGCGAGGGCAGCGCCTCGTCCGGGAACCCGGGCGCCGCCTTCGCGATCGTCTCGTACTCCTGCGCGTCCGAGCCGAACAGCAGGTCGATCGTCTGCTGCCAGGAGTACCAGTGCGTCGTCGCCCAGACGAACGCGAGCCAGCCTCCGGCGGCCGCCAGGCGGTAGACGACCGTCAGCCTGACGCTCATCCCGGGACGTTCACCGTCACCGGCTTGCTGACGATCATGATGTCGCCGAGCGAGAGGTCGTTCTTCCAGTTCGCGGTCATGCCGACGCGGTACGTCCAGCGGCCCGGAGGCGCCCGGTCGATGTACCGCTCCTGCGGCACGCTCGAGAGGTGGTCCATGTAGAGGAGGCAGTTGAGCGGCGCGCCGTGCTGCCGGTCGCGGCAGGCGAGCCCGTTGATCGCCTTGCGGTCGCCGTTCGAGGAGGGATCCGGCACGACCGGGCGCGAGCGGAGGATCGTGTAGAAGACCGCGGTCTTCCCCGAGTAGGGCCTGTTCCACGTCAGCACCTGCCTCCCGCCGACGTTCGCCACCTTCAGCCCGAAGTCCCGGACGGGCACGTAGACGTCCTGGAACGGGTACGAGACCGCCTCGGCCGTGCTCTGCGGGGTCGTCCCCGCGACGAAGATCAGCGGCAGCACGACCAGGACGACCGCGGCGACGGCGAGAACGCGGCGGCCTGCGCGCCGCGTCGGCAGCGTGGGCACCGGGTCGGGCAGCACCTTTCGCGACCAGGAGAAGGCCGGCACCAGCAGCGGGATCGACGCGAGCAGCAGCAGGAACGCCGGGAAGCTGGGCATCAGCAGCCGGAAGAAGCTCGCGTCCTCGATGTTCGCCTTCGAGTCGGTGCCCTTGATCAGGAGGAAGGTGATGAACCAGCCGAAGACGAGCACCGCCTTCGGCCAGGAGCGACGCCCGATCGCGAGCAGGCCGGCGAGCGGCACGAACTCGAGGGGACGCACCGCCCAGAAGAACTCGCGCACGCCGTCGATGTTCTGGTGCAGGTGGTGCCAGTCGAGAGCGACGTAGCGGTGGATCGGGGAGAACAGGGAGCCGACGGGCGCGGCGGCGCCGATCGCGGCCATGCTCCCGCCGCTGCCGCCCATCGACGCGAACGCGGGGAGCTCGCCCAGCCCACGCTGTTTCCAGAGGGCGAGCAGGAAGAGACCCGGTACGAGCGCGGCCAGGAAGGCTGCCGTCTGCACCCACCGGGTCGCGACCAGCAGGCAGAGCACGGCAGCGCCGAAGAAGAGCGCGTTCGACGGCTTGAGCCCGATCGTGAAGCCGCCGATCAGCCCCGCCAGGACGGCGTCCGTCCAGTCGTGGGTGTCGAGGGCGCGGACGACCAGCCAGGCGGTGACGAGCAGGAAGACGGTGGAGGGGAAGTCGCCCAGGACGGTCAGGCCGAGCGACTGCGGCAGGGTGATGTCGACGTACTTCTCGTGGTAGCGCTGGTCGAACATCGGGATCGTCGCGTAGGGGATGACGATCCAGAGCGCAGCCGCCCAGTAGCCGAACACGCGCCCGGCGATCCTCGTCGCGATCCCGTACACGCAGAGCAGCGCGACCGGGAGCAGGATCAGCGCGTTCAGCACGATCACCACCGGCAGCCCGGAGAGGACGTTCGAGCCGGCGAAGAACGCGATCGGGATCAGCAGGTACGACCAGGCGTAGCCGACCAGGGCAACGGGCAGCGTCCACCGGGAGAGCAGGTGCGCGTCGGTCCAGTAGTAGGACTGGTCGCCGCCCTGGTAGTAGAGCCAGCCGTTGTGGGTCGCCGCGACTGCGAAGACGGCGAGGGCGAGCCACTGGACGACGAGCAGCGGGCCGAGGACGCTCCACGGCTGACGCCTGCCGATGTTCGCGGCTGCGCCGCGAACATCGGTTAGGAATGCCGTCAAGCTCCTCTAACCATTCCCGACGGAAGTCGGGAATGGCTGTACCACGCGATCGTGCGCTCCAGGCCCTCGCGCAGCGGCGTCCTCGCCTCGAAACCGAAGAGCTCCTTCGCACGGCTGGCGTCGAGGCTGCGTCGAGGCTGGCCGTTCGGCATCGACTCGTCCCAGCGGATCTCGCCGGTGAAGCCCGTGAGCTCCGCGACCAGCTCGGCCAGCTCCCTGATCGAGATCTCCTTGCCCGCGCCGACGTTCACAGGCTCGTCGCCGTCGTAGCGCTCGGCGGCGAGGATGAACGCCTCCGCGGCGTCTTCGACGAAGAGGAACTCCCGGGTCGGTGATCCGTCGCCCCAGAGGACGATCGCCTCGGGCGACTCATGCATCTTGCGGATCAGGTCGGCGATCACGTGCGCGTTCGTCGGGTGGAAGTTGTCGCCCGGCCCGTACAGATTCGCGGGGAGCAGGAAGATCGCGTTGGTCCCGTACTGCTCGCGGTAGGCCTGCGCGCCGACGAGAATCGACTTCTTCGCGACGCCGTACGGCGCGTTGGTCTCCTCGGGGTAGCCGTTCCAGAGGTTGTCTTCGCGGAACGGCACGGGCGTGTGCTTCGGGTAGGCGCACACCGTGCCCGCCAGCACCACCTTGGCGGTGGAGCGCTGCCGGGCGAGCTCGAGGACGTGCGCGCCCATCATCAGGTTCGCGTACCAGTACCGGCCGGGGTTGGCGCGGTTCGCGCCGATCCCGCCGACCTCGGCGGCCAGGTGGAAGACGAGCTCGGGCTTCGCGTCGGCGAACAGCCGCTCGGCGTCGTCCCAGCGGGTCAGGTCGTAGTCGGCGCGGCGGGCGACGAACGGGTCCTCGCCCCGCTCGCGCAGGCGGTCGACCAGATGCGATCCCAGGAAGCCGCCCCCGCCGGTGACGACGATGCGGGTCACGTCTGCACGCGCTCGGGGGCGAGCCAATCCACGCGGCCGATCCAGCGGTCGCGGTTCTCCGCGTACCAGCGGATCGTGCGGAGGACGCCCTCCTCCCAGCTGACCTTGGGCTTCCAGCCGGTCTCGCGGTTCAGCTTGTCGTAGCCGACCCGCAGCGCCATCACCTCGCTGGCGCCGGGCCGGAAGCGGGCCTCGGTCGTGACCACGTGGCGGCCGGCCGGCCAGAAGCCGTGCTCCTCGCCGGTGCGGATGATCAGGTCGCTCCAGTCGCCCATCGAGATGTTCTCGCCCTGCCCGTACACATAGACGTCGCCGGGGATGCCCTGTGCGGCGACGGTCAGGTGGCCGCGGACGCCGTCGGTGCAGAAGCAGAAGTCGCGCAACGGGTCGAGCTGGCCGAGCTCGACCTCCGGCCGCTCGAGCGCCTGGGTGATGATCGTGCCCGTGACGTAACGCGGGTTCTGGCGGGGGCCGTAGTTGTTGAACATGCGGGTGACGACGCCGGGAATCCCGAAGGCGTCGTGGTAGTTCATGGTCAGGAAGTCCGCAGCCACCTTGGCGGTCGCGTACACCGACTTCGGGTTGATCGGCGAGCGCTCGTGGAGGATCAGGCTGCCCTGGTCGTCGTAGTCGTGGTGGTGGGCGACCGACTCGCGCGGGTTCCCGTACTCCTCCGAGGTCCCGGCTGTGTCGAACACCTGGATCTCGAGGCTGTGGTCGACGATCGACTGGAGCAGGTTGAGCGTGCCGACGGTGTTCGCCATCACCGTCTCGTACGGCCGGTGCCACGACTCGCCGACGTGGGCCTGGGCGCCGAGGTGGAAGACGAACGGCTTCGTTCCGCCCAGGTCGCGGATCAGGTAGTCGACCGACGTCTTGTCGGTCAGGTCTGCGAAGTGGACGGTCAGCTGCCGCCGCAGGTGGCCGATGTTGTTGAGCGCCCCGCTCGAGGTCGCGCGGACGAAGGCGTGGACGTCGGCGCCGAGGTGGCAGAGCGCGTCGGTGAGGTGCGAGCCCATGAAGCCGTCGGCGCCGGTGACGAGGACGGTGCGGCCGGAGTAGGTCTCTCCGAACTCGTTCGTCAGGTCGGCGAGCGCCTGTTCCGTCCAGGCGACATCGGGCGCACCGGGGGCCATCGAGCGCCTAGGTTAGCCCGTGGGGCCGCCGGATCGGCCGCTGACCGACCGGGCGAAGTCGAGCGCGGCCAGTCCGGCACGGGTGCTGAACACCCGCTGCCGGACGGAGGCGACGGCCCGCTGCCCCGGCGGCAGGTACGAGAAGTTCATGCGATGCCCCTTCCACTCGCCGTCGATCGTCTCGTCGGCGAGCTTGCGGGCGACGGCGGTGCGGAAGCTGACCGGCTCCTCGAGCCGCCATGCCTTCGAGCTCCGCAGATGGTCGACCACGGCCGCCACCGGCGGCATGTAGGCGTCGTCGAGCAGCATCAGGCCGCCGACCTTCAGGTGCGGCGCCAGATACCACCAGTCCAGCGTCGGGTAGGGAAAGGCGTGCGCGCCGTCGACGAGAACGAGGTCGAGCTCGCGGGGCTCCCAGCCGCGGAGGACGTCGGCGGAGCTGCCGATCCGGAACGCCAGCTTCCCGGTCGAGATCCCGCGACGTTCGCACTCGGCCAGGATCCGGTCGGCCTCCTCCTGCGACGGAGTCACCGCCTCGTGCTCGGCGCCGCCGGCGGCGAAGACGATCGTGCTCGCGCCGGCGCCGGTCTCCAGGGTCGCCATCCCCGGGCGCACGGTTCGCTCGATGAACGCGAGCGCCTCCCAGGCGAGCCCCCAGAACTCCGACCGACCGTGGAGGCCCGGCGGGGCCGAGCGCAGCTCGTCGGTCAGCGACATGGGCGGAAGCTATCGTCTAGTCCCGATGGCTGCCCGGCGCGCGCTGATCACCGGGATCGCAGGCCAGGACGGCTCCCTCCTCGCGGAGCTGCTGCTGGACGAGGGCTACGACGTGTACGGGATCGTCCGCCGCGCGACCTCGGAGCAGTTCGACAACCTGGCCCCGATCCGCGACCGGATCGAGCTCGTGCAGGCCGACCTCCTCGACGAGCTCTCCCTGGTCGACGCGCTGCGCGAGTGCCGGCCGCAGGAGGTCTTCAACCTCGCGTCGCCGTCCTTCGTCCCGATGTCCTGGAAGCAGCCCGTGCTGACCGCCGAGTTCGCCGCCGTCGGCGTGACCGCCCTGCTCGAGTCGATCCGGCTCGTCGACCCCGGGATCCGCTTCTACCAGGCGTCCTCGTCGGAGATCTTCGGCGAGCCGCGCGAGGTGCCGCAGACGGAGGAGACGGCGCTCTCGCCGGTGACGCCGTACGGCGTGGCGAAGGCGTACGGCCACCTGATCGTGCGCTCGTACCGGCGGCGGTACGGGCTCTACGTCTGCTCGGGGATCCTCTTCAACCACGAGTCCCCCCGTCGGCCGCTCGACTTCGTCACCCGCAAGATCGCGCACGCGGCGGCGGCCATCTCCCTCGGGCTGGCGGGCGAGCTCTGGCTCGGCGACCTGGATGCGCGGCGCGACTGGGGCTATGCCGGCGACTACGTGCGCGCGATGGCGCTCATGCTCCGCCAGGACGAGGCGGACGACTTCGTGATCTCGAGCGGCGTCGCTCACAGCGTGGAGGAGCTGGTGGAGCTGGCCTTCGGCCATGTCGGCCTCGACTGGCGCGAGTACGTGCACATCGACGAGTCGCTGCGCCGCGGTTCTGCCGAGCTGCACGACCTGGTCGGCGACTCCTCGAAGGCGCGGGCGCGGCTGGGATGGACGCCGACGATCGACTTCGACGGTCTCGTCCGGTTGCTCGTCGACGCCGACCTCGAGCGGCTCCGCGGTCAGGCGGTCGCCGCCAGCTCCTCGTAGACGTCGTCATGGGCGCGGGCGCACGCGTCCCAGGTGAAGCGGGCGGCGCGCTCGATTCCGCCTGACGGCGGGCGGTCGAGCACCGTTCGGATTCCCTCGGCGACCGACGCGGGGTCGAGTGGGTCGAAGTAGACGGCGGCGTCGCCGCAGACCTCTGGGATCGAGGCGACGTCCGAGGCGGCCACCGGGCAGCCGCAGGCCATCGCCTCCACGCAGGGGATGCCGAAGCCCTCGTAGAGGCTCGGGTAGACGAGCGCAGCGGCGCTTCGGTAGAGCTCGACCAGCTCGTCGAGGGACACGTGGCCGCGCGACTCGGCTCCGTCGGGCAGGGACAGGCGGTCGTGACCGACGCCGGTGAGCACGAGACCGAGCTCGGGCCGCTCGCGTCTCACCTCGGCATAGGCGGCGAGCAAGCGCTCGTGGTTCTTGTGCTTCCAGGCGTTCGCCGGGTAGAGGAGGAACGGCTCGCGGGCTCGGCCGTCGGGCGTGAAGCGGTCGTGGTCGACGGCGAGGTGGATGGCGCGGACGCGCTCGGGCTCGAGGTGGAGCCGCTCGATCAGCGCCTGCCGGGCGTGCTCGGAGATCGTGATCACGATCCGGCTCCTGCGGACGGTCCAGCCGTAGACGCGCCGGCGGTAAGCGAGCTCGGCGCGCGAGAAGAACTCGGGGAAGACCTCGTGCTGGACGTCGAGCACGGTGGTGGCAGCGGGCGGCGTGTCCAGCGGAGGCAACATGACGGAGAGCGGGAAGTGGATCGCGTCGAGCTCGTCGGTCCGAAGCGCGCGGCGGAGCCGGTTCGGCGCCGCCGCGGCGAGCGACATCGCTGCCATGCGCGCGGGCATCGAGCGCGAGGCGCGGTACTCGCGGACGACGGTGGCGGCGAGCCCGTCGCCGGCGTCGGCCGCGATCGTGGGGACGAAGGCGTGGTAGTCGAGCCGGCCGACGCGCGCCAGCGCCTTGCAGAGCTCGCGCGCGTACGTCTCGGATCCCCCGACCACCCCGGGCACGAGCGTCAGCAGCGAGATCCCGACCACGGGCCGAGTTAAGCAGGCGACCGCGACCGACCTGCCTCCAACAGCCGTGGCGGAGCTCGTGACGTTTCACACCCAGTCTCTGAGACTGGGGGTGAAACGTTTGTGGAGCGATTCGTCCACAGGGGTGCTCGCCGGGGTCGGCATGGAATGAGCTAACAGAGCCGTAATCGAGCGCTTCTACAATGCGTCGATGCCCGGGACCGAGTCGACGAACCGCGCCTCAGCAGGGGTTTCTCCGCAGGCGGTGGACGTCGAGGCGCTCGTCGCGCGGCTCCGGGAGGAGCTCGCGGGTAGCCCGGACGGCGCAGGCGAAGGCAGGGGACAGCTGCTCGCCGCACGACACCGGGCCGAACGGCTCTGGGCGGTCTCGGCCGATCGGCCGCTCGAACGGCGGCCCGGGCCCAAAGGCTGGGTCGCCTACCCGGTCAAGAAGCTCCTGCGACCGCTCCTCCGCTGGTACGTCGAGCCGCTCGCGCACGAGCAGCGCATGTTCAACGACGTCGTGCTGAAGATGGTCGACGGCATCCTCGAGGAGGTCGACCGGGGCGAGCGCTCGCGTGAGGAAGCGGCACGCACGCTGAGCGAGCTCGAGGAACGGCTGACGCGCGTCGAGCGGCGCAGCGCCGGCATAGGCACGGGCGGCGCGCCGGCAACGGTCGCCGCCCAGCCGGCCGCGGCCGCCGTGCCCGACTACTTCGCGTTCGAGGCGCGGATGCGCGGCTCCACGGAGCAGATCCGCGAACGCCAGCGCCCCTACGTCGACGACTTCCGCGGCGCCGCCCCCGTGCTCGACGTCGGCTGCGGCCGGGGCGAGTTGCTCGGGCTGCTGCGCGACGCCGGGATCGAGGCGCGCGGAGTCGACGCCGACGCCGACATGGTCGCCTACGCCCGCGGAGAGGGCCTCGAGGTCGAGCAGGCCGACGCCCTCGCGCACCTGGAAGAGCTCCCCGACGGGACGCTCGGCGGGATCTTCGCTGGCCAGGTGGTGGAGCACCTGCCGCCGGCCACCCTCTTCCGCCTCCTCGAGCTGGCCGCCCGGAAGCTGCGCCCCGGCGGCCTGCTGGTCGCCGAGACGATCAACCCGCTCTCGCCGCTCGCCCTCCGCTCCTACTTCGCCGACCTGACGCACGCCCAGCCGCTCGTTCCCGAGACGCTCGAGCTCCTGGCGAAGCAGGCGGGCTTCCGCATGATCGAGACCCGCTTCCTCAATGCTCCGCGCCACGCCGACGACGTCGACGAGCGCATCCGCGAGATCCTCTTCGCGCCGCTCGACTACGCGATCGTCGCCAGAACTTGAGAATCGCGGTCTGTCGCCCCCAGGTGGCGTTCGCCCGTGGCGGCGTCGAGATCTTCACCGACGACCTCGTCGCCGAGCTGCAGCGCCGCGGCCACGACGCCGACCTCGTCAGCGTCCCGTTCAAGTGGTATCCCGGCGAGCGCGTCCTGACGCAGACGTTCCTCTGGCGGCTGCTCGACCTCGCGGAAGCGGACGGCCGCCGCATCGACCTGGTGATCGCGACCAAGTTCCCCTCGTACGTCGTCCGCCACCCGAACAAGGTGGTCTGGCTCGTCCACCAGTTCCGTCAGGCGTACGAGCTCGACCGCACCGCGCTCGGCCAGTTCGGCGAGTCGCCCGAGGAGCGCGCGATCCGGCGCAAGGTCCAGGAGCTCGACAAGGTCGCGCTCGGCGAAGCGCGCAAGGTCTTCGCGACCTCGCGCAACGTCGCGAACCGGCTCGAGCGCTCCACGGGGATCGAGGCCGAGGTGATGCCGCACCCGCCGCAGGAGCTGCCGTACCGCTGTGACGGGTACGGCGACTTCGTCCTTTCGGTCGGCAGGCTCGACCGCGCCAAGCGCATCGACCTGCTGATCGAAGCGGCGAAGAGGAGCGGCACTCCCGTGGTCGTCGCGGGCGAAGGGCCCGACCGCGATCGGCTCGAGTCGCTTGCCGACGGCGCCGTCCGCTTCACGGGCCGGGTCTCCGACGAGGAGCTGACCGACCTCTACGCCCGCTGCCTTGCCGTCTTCTACGCGCCCGTCGACGAGGACTTCGGGATGGTCCCGTACGAGGCGTTCCTGGCCGGGAAGCCGGTCGTCACCACGACCGACGCGGGCGGTCCGCTCGAGGTCGTCACGGACAGCGCCACCGGGCTCGTCGCCGAGCCGCGTGCCGAGTCCGTGGCGGCCGCCTTCGCCCGGCTGAACGCAGACGACGCGGCGGCCTGGGGCCGAGCCGGCAAGGAGATCGCCGAGCGCGTCACCTGGGACACCACGATCGACAGACTGCTGAGCTGATGCGGGTCGCCTACTACTCGCCGCTGCCGCCGTCGCGGTCGGGGATCGCCGACTACTCGGCGCTGCTCCTACCGGCGCTCCGAGAGCGGATGGACGTCGTCGTCGCACGCCCCGGCCGGTTCCGCCGGACGCCGAAGGCGGACGTCCACCTGTACCACGTCGGCAACGACCCGGTCGAGCACAGGTGGATCGTGGAGGCGCTCGAGCGGCGAAACGGAGTCGTCGTCCTGCACGAGTTCGTGCTCCATCACCTGGTCTCGGGGATCACCCTCGCCCGCGGCGACGTCGAGGGCTACTGCGCCGCGCTCGAGCGGGAGGCGGGCGCGGAGGGCCGCAACCTCGGCCTCGCCGTCCAGCAGGGGAGGATCGAGCCGCTCTGGGAGACGCGCGCCCAGGAATTCCCGCTCGTGCACGGCGTGCTCGACGCCGCCACTGGCCTGATCGTCCACTCCCGCTACGTCGAAGGCCTCGCCCGCGACGCCGGCTACGCGGGCCCGATCCTGCAGGTGCCGATGCCGGCGTGGCCGGTACCGCCGATCGTCGCCGAACCGATTGCCGGCAGCCCGGTGATCGGCTGCTTCGGACATGTGAACGAGAGCAAGCGCATCCCCCAGCTCTACTCGGCGTTCGCCCGGTTGCGCGAACGCCGACCCGAAGCACGTCTGCTCGTCGTCGGCTCGTGGTCACCGAGGCTGCCACCGATCCCGACTCCGCCCGGTGTCGTGCTCATGGACTACGTCCCCGAGGACGAGCTCTGGCGTCTGCTCGCCGCCTGCGACGCGGTCGTGTCGCTGCGCTGGCCGACGATGGGCGAGACCTCCGCGGCGGCGGTCCGGGCCCTCTCCGTCGGCAGGCCTCTGATCGTCAGTGACGTCGGCGCCTTCCGCGAGTTGCCGGACGAGGTCGCGATCAAGGTTCCGGTCGGCGACGGAGAGATCGAGGCGCTGGCGTCGGCGTTGGAGCGCGCGGCCGGGAACGAGGCGATGGGCGGGGCCGCCTTGGAGCTGGCCCGCACGAAGCACGACGTCGGCTGTACCGCGGACCTCTACCTCTCGGCCGTTCGAACCGCAGTGACAGGCTCGAGCCTGTCACTGCCTGCCGCATGAAGGTCGCCTACTACTCGCCCATGCCGCCGTCCCGCTCGGGCATCGCCGACTACTCGGCGCTGCTCCTGCCCGAGCTGGAGCAGCGGATCGACGTCGTGGCCGCGCGGCCCGGCCGGTTCCGGCGCGACCCGCAGGCCGACATCGCGCTGTACCACGTCGGCAACGACGCCGAGGCACACGGGTGGATCGTCGAGGCGCTCCGTCGCCGGCCCGGAGTCGTCGTCCTGCACGACTTCGTGCTCCACCACCTGGTCGTCGGGCTGACTTTTGCCCGCGGCGACGCCGCCGGCTACCTGGCGGCGATGGAGCGCGAGGACGGGCTGGTCGGGCGGCTGCTCGCCTATGCCGTGCTGGACAACAAGCTGCCGCCGCTCTGGGAGACGCGGCCAGAGGACTTCCCGCTCGCCGGCGAGGTGCTCGACCACGCGACCGGGCTGATCGTGCACTCGCACTACGTGGAGCGGCGGGCGCGTGAAGCGGGCTTCCGCGGGCCGATCGCCCGGATCCCGCACCCGGCGTGGCCGCTGCCGGCGATCGAGCCGGCCGCGGTGCAGGGCGACCCGCTGTACGGCTGCTTCGGCCACCTGAACGAGACCAAGCGCATCGCCGAGCTCGTCTCCGCGTTCCAGCGTCTGCGCGAGCGCAGGCCCGGGGCGCGGCTCCTGCTCGTCGGATCGCTGGCCGTCCGGCTCGACCGGCTGGAGCTGCCCGAGGGCGTCGAGCACCGTGACTACGTCCCGGAGGACGAGCTCTGGTCGCTGATGGCGGCCTGCGACGCGATCGTCTCGCTCAGATCGCCGACGATGGGCGAGACCTCGGGGAGCGCGATCCGCGCTCTGTCGCTCGGCAAGCCGCTCGTCGTCAGCGACGTCGCCTGGTTCTCGGAGCTCCCGGCGGACGCGGTGATCAAGGTGCCTGTGGACGACGGCGAGGAGGAGACGCTGCTCGCCGCGCTGGAGGCACTCGCGGACCCGGCTGTCCGGGCGACGATGGGCGAGCGCGCGCGAGAGCTGGTCGAACGCGAGCACCGGGTCGATCGCGTCGCCGAGGCCTACGCCGCCGCGCTGGAGACCTTCGCCGGGGGCACCCTGGTGCAGGAGCGCGTGCTGCACGAGGTCGCTTCCGCCGCCGCCGAGGTCGGCATGGACGGGGACGACGCGGCCGTGCTGGCCGCGCGGCTGCGCGAGGTCGGCCTTGGCGACTAGCGCGGCGCCGGCGTCGCCCCGGACGCGCGCAGTCGAGCTCGTCCGCGCGATCCCGATGTGGGCCTGGGTCGCCGGCCTGGTCGTCGTGTCCGCCGGGATCCGCTACGCGCTCGCGCGGCGGATCGTCGCACCCTGGATCATGGTCGACGAGCTCGTCTACTCCGAGCTCGCGAAGAGCTTCGCCGACGGCGGCCGCTTCCTGCTCCGGGGCGAGCACACCGCCGCCTACGGGCTCGTCTACCCGGCGCTGCTCAGCCCGGCGTGGGCGCTGTTCGACCGCGTCCCGCAGGCCTACGCGGCGGCGAAGGCGATCAACGCGGTGATCGTCTCGCTGGCGGCGATCCCCGCCTACCTGCTCGCCCGCCGCGTCTGCTCGCGCCCGTTCGCCTTCGGCGCGGCCGTGCTGGCGATGTCGGTGCCGACCCTGCTCTTCGCCGGGATGCTGATGACCGAGAACGCGTTCTACCCGGCGTTCCTGCTCGCCGCACTGGCGATGGTCGTCTGGCTGGAGCGACCCGACCTGCGCCGCACGCTCTTCGTGATCGGGGCGTTCGTGCTCGCCTACCTGACCCGCGCCCAGGCTGTGGCGATCCTGCCGGCGCTGGCGACCGCTCCGTTCCTCGTCTCCGGCCGGCGGGCGCTGCGCGAGTTCCGCTGGTTCTTCGCCGCGGGCGCCGCGGCGGTGCTGCTCGTCGTGGTCGTCCAGGTCGCGCGCGGCGCCTCGATCTTCGGCGTGTTCGGCGCCTACGAGGTCGCCGGCCACACGCGGTATACCGCCGGCGGCGTCTTCCACTGGTGGCTCTACCACTGGGAGGAGCTGATCCTCTCGCTCGGCGTCGTGCCGTTCGTCGCGCTCGTCGTGTTGGCGCTGACGGCGCGTGGCCGGGCGCGCCCGGAGCGCGCCTTCCTGGCCGCGGCCGTGACGCTCTCGTTCTGGCTCGTGCTGCTCGTGGCGACGTTCGCGTCCGAGCAGTCGCTCCGCGTCGAGGAGCGGAACATGTTCTACGTCGCACCACTTTTCCTGACCGCCCTGATGCTCTGGGTCGAGCGCGGCTGCCCTCGCCCCTGGGCGGTCGCCGTTCCCACCGCCGCCATCGCCGTCGTCGCCGTGACCGTCCTGCCCTACACGAAGCTGATCGGCCTGCCGGCCGTCTCCGATACGACGGCGCTCCTGCCGCTCTGGTCGATCGCGCCGTCGTTCGGCGGGATCGGGAACCTGTACTGGGTCGTGCTCGTCGCCTCGCTGGGCGCATGCCTGCTCTTCCTGTTCGTGCCCGTGCGCTACGCGCTGGTCGCGCCCCTGCTCGTCTTCTGTTACTTCTGGGTCTCGCAGAAGCCGATCGAGGGCAAGTACCGGCAGGCGTCGATCCTGGACCTGTTCCAGGGAATCACCGCCGCGCACCCGGACTGGGTCGACCGCGCCGTCGGCCGCGACGCGCAGGTGACCCTGATCTGGTCGGGCAACACCGACAAGTACTCGGTCTGGGAGAACGAGTTCTTCAACCGCAGCGTGCGACACTTCTACTACACGAGCGCGCCGCTCCAGGGCGACCTCCCCGAGCAGCCGCTGACCACCGACCGCGACACCGGGCTGATGCGCGGGCCTGACGGGAAGGTCGTCGATGCCGACTACGTGCTCACGGACGGGACGGTCGACGTCGGCGGGCAGGTCGTCGCACAGGACGCGCGCAAGGGGATCGTCCTGCGGCGGATCTTCGGTCCGCTGCGGCAGGTCTCCCGCGTCGATGGGCTCTACCCGCAGGACACGTGGTCGGGCCCGGAGGTCACGTACACGCGCCTGGGCTGCCGCGGCGGCTCGGTCACCGTCACGCTGCAGAGCGACCCCGGGCTGTTCACGAAGCCGACCACCGTGGTCGCAAGGGTCGACGGCCGGCGCGTCGCACGCGCGAGCGTCGCGCCGACGGCGACCGAGCTGCTGACCGTGCCGCTCGTCCGCCACGGCGAGTCGTGCGTCGTCCGCTTCACCGTCTCGCCGACTGCGATCCCGAAGGTGGTCACGAACGGCCAGAACCCCGACCCGCGCGAGCTCGGCGTCCACTTCACGCAGTTCACGTACAGGCCGTAACTCGGCCTGGCAGTTACAACACTGCGACTGTTATCTTTGGTGAACTAAAAGGATTCTCTGTTATGTCTCCCGATCCGGGTAAGAATCCGTTCCGGCCTGGCGTCGGTACTCGGCCCCTCCACCTCGCGGGTCGTGACGGTCCCATGCGTCGGTTTCGCGCGATGTTGCGCGCTGCCCCCGAACAACCCGCCAACATGCGCATTACTGGGCTGCGGGGAGTCGGCAAGACCGTCTTACTGGGCGAGTTCGAGCGTCTGGCCGCCGAGGATGGATGGGTCGCGGCGCCGCTCGAGTTCCAACCTGGTCACAACGTCGAGGACACTCTCGTTCAAACGGTAGCCACTCTATGCCGGCGTACTAAGCAAGAACTGTCGAGGGTTGAAAGGTTGCGAGCTGCTGTCGGTGACGCCGTAAGGCATGCCGGAACGCTTGGCCTTACATGGAACGAGTTCACCCTCTCATACACCCCTGGCGCTGATGACCGTGAAGAAGACATGGTTCGCGAACTCTTCGAGACCCTCGAGATGACCCTGGAGAAAGGGCGATTGGGTCTCATTCTGCTCTTGGACGAAGCCCAGGTTCTCCGGGATGAACGTGATCGGCACGGCGAGCATCCGCTATCCCTTCTCATTTCGGCCATCGTGGCGCTCCAGCGGCGTGAGGTGCCCATCGGCCTTGTCCTCTGCGGTCTGCCCACACTCACTGGCAATCTCTTGCGCGCACGCTCCTACACGGAGCGCATGTTTAGGGGCGAGTTGATCGGATCGCTGGACGTCTCAGATGCGCGTGAGGCGTTTACTCAGCCGCTGGCCGAGGTCGGGAATGTGGTCACCGCCGCGCCCGCGCTCGTGGAAGAGGTCGTGGAAGAGGTGGAGGGGTATCCCTACTTCATCCAGCTTTGGGGAGCCGAGCTCTGGGACGCGGCGGAAGTTGCCGGCGTCACCGAGATGAGCCATGAACTGCTTAACGCAGCGCGACGCGACATTTATCGCCGCTTGGACACGGACTTCTACGAGCCGCGTGTCTCGACCTTGACTCCCGCTGAGCAGGACGTTCTGCTCGCGAGTGCCGCCAGTCCATATCCGCCACTGGTGGTCGCGGCTCTGAATGAGTCGATCGATAAGAGCCCGGCGAACATCAACGTCCTCCTCGGTCGTCTGGTCGAAAGCGGTGTTCTGTACCGCGTCCGAAAGGGACAGTACGAGTACACGGCGCCGAAATTCCGCGACTACCTCCTTAGACGACCCACTGACTCGCCTTGAGCGCGACGCTAGCGGCTCACAGATCACCGCTCTCGTGAGGATTGCGTTCGACGTCTCGCCGCTCTCCCATCCGCGGACCGGAGTGGGCAACTACATCCGCGGCTCGCTCGCCGGGCTGGTGGAGGCGGCCGGCTCCGAGCACGAGGTCGTCGCGTTCGCGCCGACCAGCCCGCAGGGGAAGAAGCGGATCCCGGAGGCGCTCGCCGCCATTCCGGTCGAGCCGCGGCTGCGCTTCCTGCCGTTCGCGCACCACTGGCGCCAGGGCTGGAGCCGGGTAGCGTGGCCGCCGGTCGAGAGGTTTCTCGGGCCGATCGACGTGCTGCACTTCTCCGACTGGATGTACCCGCCGCAGCGGAGCGGGATCCGCTCGACGATGATCCACGACCTCGTGCCGCTGCGGTTCCCGGAGTGGGTGCAGGGTCGTACGAAGCGGATGCACGGCGCGAAGTACCGGAACGCCGCCCGCACCTGCGACGTGGTCTTCGTCAACTCGGAGTTCACGAAGGGCGAGGTGGTCGAGCTGCTCGGTGTGGCGCCGGAGAAGGTGGTGGTCGCGTACCCGGGCGTCGACCTCGCCGCTGAGGGCGAGCCGGCCGACCTGGGCAGGCCCTACGTTCTCACAGTGGCGACGCTCGAGCCGCGCAAGAACCTGGAAACGCTGCTCGCCGCCCCGCTGCCGGACGGCCACGCGCTCGCCGTCGTCGGCGCGGAGGGCTGGGGGCCGCAGCCGTCGCTCGACCGGCCCGACGTGATCCGGCTCGGCTATGTGGACGACGACGAGCTCGCGAGGCTCTATCGCGGCGCAGCCGCGTTCGTCTACCCGTCGCGGTTCGAGGGCTTCGGCATCCCGATCGTCGAGGCGATGGCCGCCGGCGTGCCGGTCGTGGCGTCGGCCCACCGGTCGATGGACGAGGCGGCCGACGACGCTGCAGTGCGTGCCGACCCCGACGACCCGGCAGCGATCGGCGCCGCGCTCGAGGAAGCGCTCCGGCGGCGGGACGAGCTCGTCCCGCGGGGGCTCGCGCACGCGGCGCGTTTCCGCTGGGACGAGACGGGCCGCGTCATGCTGCAGGCGTTCGCCGCATGCGCGTAGGCCTCGACACCTCGCCGCTCGTCCAGACGCAGGCCGGCACGGCCCGCTACATCCATGGGCTCCTCGCCTACAACGAGTACGAGCGGCTGTCCTGGGGCGGGCGGACGCGGCCGGCGACGATCGTTCGCGACCTGTGGTGGTACCCACACGGGCTGCCGCGCGCGGCGCGCGGCCTCGACGTCCTCCACTGCCCGACGTTCCGCGGCCCTGTACGGACCGGCGTCCCCGTGGTAGTAACGGTCCACGACCTCGCCGTCCTACGCCACCCGGGGACGTTCAACCAGTGGACGCGGCACTACAGCCGCCTTGCCGTCCCCAGGGTGGCGCGGGCGGCAAGGCGCGTGATCGCGGTGTCGGAGTTCACGCGCGGCGAGATCGTCGAGCTGCTGGGCGTCCCTTTCGAGCGAATCGCCGTCATCCCCAATGCCGTAAGCCCGCGGTTCGCCGCGAAAGGTCCGGGGGCCGCGGGAGAGTACGTGCTCGCCGTTGGCACGCTGGAGCCGCGCAAGAACCTTGCCGCAGCGCAGCAGGCCGCGCAGCGGCTCGGCGTGCCGCTGAAGGTGGTCGGGGCGCGAGGGTGGGGCGACGTCCAGGTCGAGGGCTGGCTGGGCCGTGTGTCCGACGACGAGCTCGCTGCCCTCTACCGCGGCGCGCAGTGCCTCGTCTATCCCTCGCTCTACGAGGGCTTCGGGATCCCGGTGCTGGAGGCGATGGCATGCGGTACGCCGGTCGTCACGAGCGCCGGCGGCGCGACCGAGGAGGTGGCAGGCGGAGCCGCGGTGCTCGTCGACCCACACGACGTCGCGGCGATCGCGGCCGGGATCGAGGAGGCGGCGGCCCGGCGCGACGACCTCCGCGAGCGCGGGCTCGAACGGGCAGCGCAGTTCACGTGGGAGCGGGTGGCGGCGGAGACGCGCAGGGTCTACGAGGCGGCCGCAGCTTGACGCCGCTGATCGCGATCGACGCCGACGTGCTCGGACGGCAGCGCACCGGAGACGAGACCTACGTCGAGAACCTGCTGCGGCTCCTGCCCGTGACCGGCGGCGGCGAGCTCCGCTTCGCGGCGATCACGCGGCACCCGGAGCTCGTTCCCGACGGCGTCGAGCCGATCGCGCTGCGGACGGGCTCGCAGGAGCTGCGGATGGGCTGGTCGGTGCCGCGGGCGCTCCGGCGGCTGCGACCGGCGCTCGCGCACTTCCAGCACGCGCTGCCGCTGCGGTGTCCGTGTCCGGCCGTGGTGACGATCCACGACCTCTCGTTCGAGCGTGATCCGCGGGCGATGAGCAGGCGCGACCGGTTCGTGTTCAAGCGGGTCGTGCCGCGGGCAGCCCGAAACGCGCGGCGCGTGATCACCGTCAGCGAGCGGACGAAGCGCGACCTGGTCGACCTCTACGGCGTTCCGCCCGACCGGATCGCCGTCACGCCGCACGGCGTCGATCCGGCTTTCGGGCCGGGCCAGGTCGTCGGCGGCGGCTACCTGCTGTTCGTCGGCGCGGTGCAGGCCCGGAAGGACCCGCTCGCGGCCGCGAGCGCGGCGCGGGCGGTCGGGCTGCCGCTGGTCGTCGTCGGGCCGGAGCGCGAACCCGAGCTCGCCCGCGAGCTCGAGGCGCTCGGAGCGGACCTGCGCGGCTACGTCGAGAAGGACGAGCTGGCCGGCCTCTATCGCGGCGCTGCCGCCCTCGTCCTGCCGTCCCGCTACGAGGGGTTCGGGCTGCCGGTGCTGGAGGCGATGGCCTCGGGCCTTCCGGTCGTCGCCGCCGACGAGCCGGCATTGCGCGAGGTCGCGGGCGACGCCGCCGTCTATGCCGACGGCGACCTGGCGGAGGCCGTCGCCGCGGCGCTGGCCGACCGCGACCGGCTCGTCGCAGCCGGGCTCGAGCGGGCGAAGGCGTTCACCTGGGAGGAGACGGCGCGCCGAACGCTGGCCGTCTACCACGAGGTGCTCGGGCGACCATGATCTCGGCGATCGTCGTCTCCCACGGGCACTGCGAGGAGCTGGCCGAGTCCCTCCCCGCCCTCGCGCCGCAGGTCGACGAGATCGTGCTGGTCGCAAACGTCCCGAACAGTGTCCCGGAGGAGACGCAGGGCGCCCGCGTGATCGAGAACGAGAGACCGCTGAGCTACGCCGCGAACCTGAACCGCGGCATCGGCGAGACGGCCGGGGCGCTGGTTCTCGTCAACAACCCCGACGCCGTCCCGCAACCGGGCGCCGTCGCCGTGCTCGCGCAGTTCGTCGAAGCCCACCCGCGATGCGGAATCGCCGGTCCGCGTCTCGTCAACCCCGACGGCTCATGGCAACCCTCGCGCCGGCGCTTCCCCACCGTCGGCGGCACGCTCGTGCGCCGGACGCCCCTCCGCCGGGCCTTTCCACCGCTCGAGCGCCAGCGTGGGCACTACGAGCTCGACGAGCGGCCGGAGGAGCCGGTCGCGGCCGACTGGATGCTCGGCGGCTCGCTGCTCCTGCGCCGGGCGATGCTCGACGAGCTCGGCGGCTACGACGCGGGCTTCCGGATGTACGGCGAGGAGATCGACCTCTGCTACCGCGCCGCAACGGCGGGTTGGGAGCGCTGGTACGTCCCGCAGGCGGTCGTGCGCCATCGCTGGGACGCGGCCACCGACCAGACCTTCTGGACGCGCCGCACGCTCTGGCACTGGCGCTCGATCGTGCGGTTCGTGCGCAAGCATCCCGAGCGGTTGTTCGCCCGTTGAGCGGCGAAGTCGGCGTCGAGACCTGGACCGAGCGGGAATACGCCGACCCGGTTCCGTACCTGCGGCATCGCGCCGAGCTGATCCGCTCGCTCGGGGCGCCGCTCCAGGACGGCGACCGGCTCGTCGACCTGGCCTGCGGCGACGGCGGCCTCGCCGACTTCCTGCCGGGGGTGGAGTACGTCGGCGTCGACGCCGACCCGCGCATGGTCGAGGAGGCTGCCTCGAAGGGCCGCACGATCGTCCACGCCGACCTGAACGACTTCGCCCCCGACCGCCCGGTCGCAGCGACCACGCTCTTCCGGGCGCTCTACTACACACGCGACCGCCGCGCGTTCTTCCGGCAGGTCGCCGCCTACACCGAGCGGAAGCTCGTCTTCGACCTCAATCCCCGCCAGTACAGGCTCGACGACGTCCTCGCCGACCTGGGGGCGGCCGGCTGGACGAACCACTTGCTGCGGCCCTTCTTCGTCCCGCAGACGCGCGCTCTCCCGGGCCCGATCGGAGCCGCGCTCGTCGTCGCGGAGAGAACCGGGCCGGCGGCGCGATTCGCCCTCCGCTACCGCTTCACGTACCTGGTGGCGGCCTGGAGCTAGGGCTTTTACGTCAGCGTGCCCGGAGGCGCAGCTTGGGGCTCGTGACGTTCGGGTGCTTGCCGTAGTCCGCGATCACGAGATACAGGCCGCCGAGCCGCGGCGTGTACGGGATCCGGAAGACCCCGGAGGCGTGCCCCTTCACCTTCCCCGTCCACACCTGCCGGTACGTCCGGTTGACGCAACGCTTGACGCGGAACCCGACCTGCCAGCCGGGCCGCTTCGGAACGGGCTTCACAGCGCCGACCATGGTCAGCCGGACGCCGCGGGAGACGGCCGAATACGGGTCGGCATGGGCGTCACCGCACCTGGCGGCCGACTTCGTGTGGGCTCCGGGAAGCCTCAGCGACAGCGACGGGCCGGTTGCCGCGCCCGCGACGCCGACGACGGCGATGAGGACGAAGGAGACCGCAGCTGCAGCCACCAGCCGTGCCGGCAACGAGTTCGCTCTCTGCACGGCGGGAAGGGTAGCGATCGAGTGTTACGTGGCCGTAAGGGCCGTCGGGCTGCGCTCTACGACTGCTTCTGCTCGAACCCGTACGAGACCTGGGCGCCCAGCCGGCGCCGGTCGCTGCCGCCGAAGTCGTACGGCGAGAACGTCGGCGAGATCGTCACCTCGACACGCGTGCGCGGCCCGCCGGCGACCCTGAAGACGCGCGTCTTCCCGCTGTGCACCGTCCAGCGCAGCACCTGCGACACCTTCCCCAGCTTCGGCTGCTTGTCCGGGCCGCGGATCAGCCGGCCGACCTTGATCGTCACGTGGCCCGGCTTGTCCGTGCCCAGCCAGCCGGCACGGGAGACGACGATCTTGATCTCGCCCGGCTTGCTCTGGGGCGTTGAGAACTGGTTGTACGCACTGAAGGCGGGGTCGTCCTGCGGGGCGCCGAGCGGCGGCGTCACCCAGCCGTCGGGCTCGATCCCGATCGGCGTGCTGGCCAGGCGGAGCGGCGGGTCGATCTTCAGCAGCCGCCAGGGCGCCGGCGCCACCACCACCTTGTGGATCGGGAACCCGTACGGGTCCTGCTTGATCACCGATTGCACCTGCGGGCGCACCAACTCCTTGCCCTGGACCGCGATGTCCTCGTCCGCGACCATGTAGTCGACCCCCGGCGGCGCGCCGGTGGGGATCGACTTGCCGGTCAGCAGGCCGTCCGGCCCGGCATCCGGCGTGACGTAGCCGGGTGCCCGCCGGCCCGGCGGCGGTGCGGTCCCGTCGAGGCTCCACACGTACGTGAGCCCGCGGTTCCAGAACTCCATCAGCCAGATCCCCTGGGGGTCGGTGATCTTCTGACCCAGGTAGATGGTCGGCTTCCTGCCGGTCCTGTCGTCGATCCAGGTCGGCGGCGTGGGGAAGTTGCGGAGCAGGTTCTTCGAGAAGTTGTTGACGCCGTTGGACGCCGAGACCTGGCCGGCGATGTTCCACGCGATCACGAGCACGGCGGCGGTGACGGCGATCCCGGTTCCGAGCCGGTGCCGCCGCGCCACTGTGCGCAGCCCCGGCAGCAGCAGCAGCGCGACCGAGATCACGAGCACGACCGAGAGCAGGATCTTCACGTCGCGGTCGTCGAAGGCGAGGTCGCGGTTCGCCATCTGGACGATCGCGAGCCCGAGCGCATCGGCGTAGGGGAAGAGGTCGAGCTGGAACGGGGTGGTCAGGATCAGGTAGAGGACGAAGCCGGCGCTGGCCGCCAGCGCGACGAGGTTCACGCGCCGGCGCTGGAAAGCGAGGCCGGTGGCGATGAAGCAGAGCGGCGCGAGGTAGATCAGGTTGCGCTCCTCGACCACCGTCGAGAACACCGTCGAGAGATACGCGGCCTTGACGGCCGTGTACAGGCCGAAGACGAGAACCGACGCGGAGGTGAGGGCGACGAACGCGCGCAGCTCGCGCGTCCACGGCACGCCCTTCGGGCGCACGAGCGCGGCGAGCGAGACCACCGGCAGCAGCCCGACCCCGATCGTGAACGCGCCGCCTGCCCAGAGGCCGAGCTCGATCATCCGGTGCCGGTAGTAGCCGGTCGCGACCAGCCAGCTCTGCGAGAAGGCTCCGACGCTGGCGCTGAAGACGATCACGGCGCCGATCGCGAGGACGACGAAGCCGACCCAGTCCCACGTGCTCCAGCCTGCGCGCCACCTCGTCACCGGCTCGCTCGTCCAGGCGAGGAAGAGTGCCGCGAGCAGGTACGCGACGATCAGGATCGCGAGCTGGCCGCGGACGAGCATGGCGAAGAGGACCGATGCAGTCGCGCCGATGTTCCACCACCACGAGCGCGTCACCAGCCCCTTCGCGATCAGCAGGAACGCGAGCGCGGTGGCCGGATAGGCGAACGGCTCCTCGATCACGAACGAGCCGTACGCGAGCGCCGGGCCGGCGACGGCGCCGATCGCGGCGAACAGCGCCCAGAACCGCGAGAGGACCATGCGGGCGAGCAGGTAGGTCGGGAAGATCGCCGACGTCATCCCGATCACGCCGAAGTACTTGATCGCCGAGTAGGCGGTGTGGACGTCGTGGATCCACCAGAACGGCGCGATGAAGTAGGTGTAGAGCGTGTCGAAGGCGACGGAGTGGTGCCGCTCCGAGGCCCGCCCGGTCTCGGCGATGCTGCGGGCGATCTGCGTGTACTTGAGCTCGTCGGTGAAGAGCCACGGGGTGACGTGGCCGCGGGTCTGCCAGCCGTAGAGCACGGATAGCCAGAGGAAGGCGACGACGACCGGGACCGCGTTGGTCAGCCGGTCCGCCCACGTCCGCTCGGCGGCGGCGGGTAGCTCGGCGGCGGACGGGGCGGCCGCCGTCATGAACGCCCGGGCGCCGCGCCCAGCACCGCAACCGGGTCGAGATCCGTCTCGCGCCGGACGAAGCGGCACGGAACGTCCGCGGCGGCGCACGCACGGACGACCGCGTCGAGCCGATCGGCCGGTGCCCGCGGGATGGTGACGAGCACGGTGTCGGGCCGGGCCGAGTCCAGGATCCGGTCGATGTCGAGCGTCCCGCCGCGGACCGGCACGCCGAGCAGCCGCCGGCGGTGGAGGCGCGGGTCGTCGTCGACGAAGCCGACGACGCGTTCGCCCGGGGTCTCGCGGAGCTCGCGGAGCAGGCTGCGTCCCGAACGTCCGGCGCCGACGATCAGCGTCCGTCGGCCGTCGCGCTCGCGCAGCGTCGAGCGGGCGCGGAACAGGGCGCGCTCGCCGAACCGCGACGCACCGATCACCGGGATGCAGAGCAGGGCGTCGAGCACGAACACGCTGAACGGGAAGCCGCCGAGCGGCACGGTCGCGACCACGATCCCGACGGCGGCCAGCTCCGAGACGACGACGCCGAGCACCACGGAAGCCGCCTCGCGCGAGCCGGCGAACCGCCAGATCCCCTGGTAGAGGCCGAGCAGGATGAACGCGATGTACCGGGTGACCAGGACCGCCGGGAGCGCGACCGTGAAGACGTGCCGCTGGTACTGGGTGCCGGTTCCCTGGACGATCAGGAGGTAGGCGACCGTGAAGCAGGCGCTGATCAGGACGAAGTCGAGCAGCACCTCGAACAGCCGCCGCCGGTGGAGCACGACTGTCCGCAGCATCCACCCTCCGGGAACTGCCTCGGCCTGGGCCGTGCTGCCGCGCTCGAGGTCGACGAGGAAGCCGGCGAACTGCACGAGCAGGGCAAAGGTGACGAGCACGCCGACGAGCGTGATCCGGTAGTCGCCGAGCACGGAGTACGCGAGCGACGTGGCGCCGAGGCCGGCCGCGATCGCCGCCAGCAGGACGACAGTCTTCTGCTCCGACAGCCCGCCGCGGACGAGCCGGTGGGAGGTGTGGTCCTTGCCGCCCTGGTGGATCGGGCGCCGCTCGCGGACGCGCACCGCCGTCACCAGCGCGGTGTCGAGGATCGGCACCGCGAGGACGAGGACCGGCAACAGCAGCGTCGCGACCGTCGTCTCGGCCACCTTCCAGCTGGTCGCGAGACCGAGCGCGCCGAGCGAGAAGCCGAGCACCTGGCTGCCCGAGTCGCCCATGAAGACGAGCGCCGGCTTCCCGGGCCGGAAGTTGAAGAGCAGGAAGCCGAGGCAGGACAGGCCGAGAGCGAGCGAGAGGACGAGCAGCAGCCGCTCCTGGTGGACGGTGACGGCGTCGATCGCGAAGAAGACGGCGGCGATGAAGGCGAGCGACCCGGCCAGCCCGTCCATGTTGTCGAGCAGGTTGAAGGCGTTCGTCATCCCGACCAGCCAGAGCAGCCCGATGATCCAGGCGAGCACGTCGCTGGAGACGATCTCGACCGAGAGGCCGGTGGAGAGCGCGATCGCGGCCGCGCCGAACTGGGCGGCGAGCTTCAGCCAGGCCGGCAGCGTGTAGACGTCGTCGACGAGCCCGACTGCGAAGAGCAATGCGGCGCCGCCGAGCACGCCGAGCAGCTCCTCGTGCGCATGCACGCCGCCGGCCGCGATCGCGGCCGCGATCCCGGCGGCGAGGCCGAGGAAGATGCCGACGCCCCCGAAGGTCGGGGTGACGTGCTCGCTCCACCGCTCGCCCGTCGGGTGGGCGACGAGCCGTCGCGCGAGCGGCGAGTGGAGGAGCGACCAGATCACGAACGCGGCCACGGGCAGGGCGACCGCTGCTGCGGCTGCACTCACGCCGGACACGGTAACCGAGTGGTGTTAGACATTGGTGTGGAAACGGAACCGGGGACAGGCCCGCAGGGCCAGTCCCTCTTTGTGCTCATTATCTAAGCGTGATCGCCCCACTCGACGTCATGCGCTGCCCCGTGTGCGGAAGCGCGCTCCGGCAGGTCGACGAGGGCCTCCGCTGCATCGGGTGCGGCGCTGTCTTCCCCGTCGAGGAGGACATCCCGCGCATGCTCGACGACCGCTTGCCGGGGATCGCCGAGAAGCGCGCCGAGATCGCCGGCTGGCCGGCGATGGCGCAGGCGGAGGGCTGGTACGAGCCGGATGATGAGGTCGACGCCCACCTGCCGTACCTGACCCGCGACCTCGCCTGGGAGGACACGACCTGGAAGGCGAACGAGCACTCGTTCTCGCTGCTCCTCGAGCGCTACGTGCGGCCGGGGATGCGCGTGCTCGAGGTGGGCGCGGCGAAGGCCTGGGCGTCCCAGCACCTCGTCCCGCTCGGCGTCGAGTACGTCGCCACCGACATTCTCGCCGACCCGAACATCGGTCTCGGCCGCGGGGCCTTCTACGAGAGCCGGGTCGGGCCGTTCGCCCGCGTCCAGGCCGACGGCGAGCACCTCCCGTTCGCGACGGGGGCCTTCGACCTCGTCTACTGCGTGGCGGCGCTCCACCACGCGCTCGACCTCGGGCGGATGGTCGGCGAGATGGCCCGGGTCACGCGGCGCGGCGGTACCGTCGCGGCGCTGAACGAGGGCACGCGGGCGGTGCGCGCGAGCGGGTCAGTCGAGGACCAGGAGCACGAGAAGAGCTTCGGGATCAACGAGCACGTGCACACGCTGTACGCGTACCTGTGGGCGTTCGGGCGGGCCGGGCTCGCCGTCCGCCGGGTGGAGCACGCCGAGGGCGACGACGACCTGCGCGACCGGCGGATCGGCGGGAAGCTGCGGCGCGTGCCGGTGGTCGGCCGCTCGGCGGCCACCTGGTTCGCCCAGACCTGCTACGGCTACTCGGGCGTCTCGCTCTATGCCCGTAAGGTCTTGTGACGCGCGAGACATGGCCGGTATATACGTACCCGGATACGTATATACTGTTCGAATGGCGAAGCATCTGGTCGACATCGACGAGGCCGCCCTGCGCGCCGCTCGTGCCGAGCTCGGAACCACGACGATCAAGGACACCGTCAACCGGGCGTTGCGCCGAGCCGGCAAGAGTGACCGCGCGCAGGTCGAGCGCTCGCTCGATGTGCTCGCCCGCGCGAGGCTCGTTCGCCGCGAGGACGCATGGCGCTGACGCACCTGGTCGATACCAGCGTCCTCACGCGCCTGGGGCAGTCACCGGTCCGCGTCGCGATTGACCCAGCGGCCGCGCGGGGCGAGCTCGCGCGAGCCGGGATCAGTGATCTCGAGATCGGCTACTCGGCCCGCAGTGCGTCCGAGTGGGATCGACTGATGGAGGCGCTGCAGGTCTTCGATCTGGTCGAGACGACGGACGATCATCTGCGCAGAGCCCGGCAGGTGCAGCGACTGCTCGCCGCGCGTCACCAGCGAGGCCGGAAAGTGCCCGACCTGATCGTCGCGGCTGCAGCGGAGGCGCGCAACCTCGCTGTGCTCCACTACGACGCCGACTTCGACCGCATCGCCGAGGTGACCGGCCAACCATGCGAGTGGGTTCTCCGGCCGGGCTCTGTCGATTGAAGGACGTCTGGCTCCGTTCGAGCCGGACCTTCGTGTTCAATCGGTGACGAACGTGTCGATCTACGCCGACCTGGTCCGCTACCGGGAGCTGTTCGGGAACCTCTTCCGCCGCGATCTGCACACGCGGTACAAGGGCTCGGCGCTCGGGGTCGTCTGGTCGCTCTTGAACCCGCTGATCCTGATGGGCATCTACGTGCTCGTCTTCTCGCTGCTCTGGAAGGCGGCGGCCGGGATCCAGCACTACGCGCTGTACCTGCTGGTCGGGCTCGCGCCGTGGCTGTTCTTCTCGAGCTCGCTGACCACCGGCGCCCGGTCGATGGTCGACAGCGCCGCGCTGGTCAAGAAGGTGCGCTTCCCCCGCCAGCTGGTGCCCCTGTCGGTGGTGGCGACGCAGCTGGTCACGTTCGTCGCGATGCTCGTCGTGCTGATGGTCGTCAACCCGATCGTCATCCCCGAGACGCGCGACACGTTCCTGCTCGCGATCCCGATCGCCGCCGGGATCGTCGCCTTCGTCGCCGGAGTCGCGCTGATCGTCTCCTGCGCGAACGTGGTCTTCCGCGACGTCGAGCACCTCGTCCAGGCAGTGCTGCTCCCCTGGTTCTTCCTGACCCCGATCCTCTACCGGCTCGAGGACCTCCCCGGCGGCGTCCAGCGCTACGACTGGGTGGTGACGATCCTGCGCTGGGTCAACCCGCTGACCCCGCCGCTGTACGCGCTCCGCGCTCCGCTGTTCTACGGGACGCTGCCGGACGTCTGGGACGTGGTGTACCTGGTTGCCGAGGTGCTGGTCGCGCTCGTGCTCGGCGCGTGGGTCTTCAGGCGCGTCGACGACCGCATAGCCGTGGAGCTCTGACGGCGCCGACAGCAGTGACAGGCTTAAGCCTGTCACTGCCCTACGCCCGCGACGGCGCCTACCGCTGAAGCCTCGCTCTGACCCGGCCGTCGTAGATCCACGGCTCGTCGCTCTCCGGGCGCCAGGCGGGCAGGCCGGCCACCTCGCAGTTCGGCTCCAGCGGCGGCAGCAGCGACGGGCACACGAGCGGCTCCGTGAACGACGGGTTGCGGCCGCCGCCGGGCCGGTACGGGCGCAGCGCGCGGTCGCGGCTCTCGATCGCGCCGCCGACGGCGGCGTACCCCTCCTCGTGGGCCGCTCGCACGAGCTCGTGCCAGTCGCCGGTGGGCTCGACCTCGGGGGGAAGGTGTGCGACGGCGGCGCTCGCATCCCGTGGGGCGACGCCGACGTCGGCGATCAGCATGTCGTTGCCGATCTCCGAGAGCCAGCAGAGGTTCTCGACCACGAGGTCGAATGCGAGCCGGTAGCGCCCCGGAGGCATCGGCGCGCGGACGCGGGCGACCACCTCGGTGCGGGCACCGGACTCGAGCCGGGGGAGCGGCGTGCGCAGGCCGTCCCAGTCGATCGCGTTGCCGAGCTCGTCGAGCCAGTGGTAGGCGAGGAGGACGTCGCGCCAGGGCTCGGCGCCGGCGTTCTCGAGCTCGACGGTCGCCCGGCCGAGCGCGCCCGCCTGCGGGGGCTCGAGCTCGTACGCGAGCCAGCGGACCGCGAGCGGCCCGGCCGGGACCGAGTGCACGGCGACAGCCTGCATCAGGCCAGTCTAGAAATGGCAATACCGGTATATAATGGAATCGTGGCCAAGGTGATGATCAGCATCCCGGATGACGTCTTGACCCGGCTGGACGCGGAGGCGAAGCGTCGCGGTCTCACACGGAGCGGGTTCCTGCGTGAGCTGGTCGAGCGCGAGCTGCTCACGGACGATGAGGCCCGGCGCGAGACGATCCGGGCGATCCTGGCGCGTGCAGAGAACCACGGCGGTGGCAATGCTGCGTTCATCCGCGCTATGCGGGATTCCCGTTGACCGAGCTCTTGCTGGACGCAACGGTGTGGGTTGCGTCCACGGATGCGGGGGACGTTGATCACGAGGCGGCGTCTGCGCTCGTCCAGAGAGCGGCTGACAAGGAAATCGACGTGGCGGCTCTCGATCTGACGTTGTACGAGGTTGCGAACGTCGCGGTATTCAAGTGGAAGTCGGATACACATGCGGCCGAGTTGGTGTGTTTGGTCGAGACGGCGTGCCGCAAACGGCTCGAGCGCGTTGACCAAGAGCTCGTGAAGGAGGCGAGTTCGCTCGCGGCCGACCGGGGAATCACCGTCTACGACGCCGCCTATGTCGCCGCATCTCGCCGACGGGGCGCACAGCTCGTCAGCGCCGACATCGCCGATCTCGTGCGACCCGGCTTCGCGATCACCCCCGTCCAGGCTCTCGGTGCCTGACCCGCTGCTCGTCCGCGCCCTCCGGCGCGAGCCGGTCGAGCGCACGCCGGTCTGGTTCATGCGGCAGGCAGGCCGGTCGCTGCCGGAGTACCGCGAGCTGCGCGAGCGGCACTCCTTCTTCGAGGTTGCGAACACGCCCGAGCTCTGCGCGAAGGTGACGCTCCAGCCGGTGGGCCGGCACGGCGTCGACGCCGCCGTGCTCTTCGCGGACATCGTCACGCCCGTCCTCGGCATGGGGATCGACGTCGAGCTGGTCGAGGGCGTCGGGCCGGTCGTCGCCGACCCCGTGGCGACGGCGGCAGACGTCGAGCGGCTGAGTCTGCCGGACCCCGAGAAGGCCTACGCCCCCGTGCTGGAGGCGGTGCGGATCGTCCGGGGCGAGCTGGCCGCCGACCAGGCGCTGGTCGGCTTCTGCGGCGGGCCGTTCACCGTCGCCGGGTATCTGGTCGAAGGGAAGCCCACACGCGACTTCGTCCGGGTGAAGGAGCTGATGTACCGCGAGCCGGGCGTGTGGCATGCGCTGATGGACCGGCTCGCTGACGGTTTCGCGGCCTACGTCGCCGCCCAGGCGGCCGCGGGCGCGGACGTGATCCAGCTCTTCGACTCCTGGGTCGGCGTGCTTTCGGTCGCCGACTACGAGGAGCTCGTGGCGCCGTACTCCGCGCGCGTGCTCGCAGCCGTCGACGTGCCCACCATCCACTTCGGAACCGGAACGACGCACCTGCTCCGGTCGATGGCGGCCACGGGCGGCGAGTGCATCGGTCTCGACTGGCGCATCCCGCTCGACGAGGGCTGGGCGGCGATCGGCTTCCATTGGGCCGTGCAGGGCAACCTCGACCCGGCCGTGCTGCTCGGGCCGTGGGAGCGGATCGAGGCGACCGCAAGCGACGTCCTCGACCGCGCCGCCGGCCGTTCTGGCCATGTCTTCAACCTCGGTCACGGCGTCCTGCCCGCGACGGATCCTGCGGATCTGTCGCGGCTGGTAAAGCTCGTCCACGAGCGGACTGTGCGGGCAGTGGCGTGAGCGCCGCCGTCGTCCTGATGGCGTACGGCTCGCCCGACCGGATCGAGGACGTGCCCGCCTACTACGCCGACATTCGCGGGGGCCGGCCGGTCAGCCCCGAGCGGCTGGCCGACCTGACCGAGCGCTACCGGCGGCTCGGGATCGAGACCTCGAATCCGCTGAACGAGATCACCGAACGGACGCGGGCCGCGCTCGAGGCCGAGCTCGGGCTCCCCGTCTCGACCGGCATGAAGCACTGGACGCCGCGGATCGCGGACGCCGCCGAGGCCGCGCTCGCCACCGGCGCCGACACCGTTGCGGGTCTCGTGCTCGCGCCGCACTACTCGCGGCTCTCGATCGCCGGCTACCGCGATCAGCTCGAGCAGGCGCTGGCAGGCCGGGCCGAGCTCGCCTTCGTCGACAGCTGGCACCTGGAGCCCGGCTTCGTCGACCTGCTCGCCGACCGGGTGCGCGGGACGGAAGCCCACGTCGTCTTCACCGCCCACTCGTTACCCGCGAGGATCCTGCAGGAGGGCGACCCCTACGAGCGGCAGCTGATGGGCTCCGCAACAGCTATCGCGCAGCGCGCAGCGCTGCGCGACTGGTCGTTCAGCTACCAGTCGGCGTCGCCGACCGGCGAGCCCTGGCTCGGCCCCGACATCCTCGACCACCTCGACGATCTGCATGCGCGAGGAGTGGACTCCGTCCTCATCTGCCCGGTGGGCTTCGTCGCCGACCACCTCGAGATCCGCTGGGACCTGGACACCCAGGCGCAGGAGAAGGCACGCGAGCTGGGCATGCGCCTCGCCCGGATCGAGATGCCGAACGCCGATCCGGCGTTCGTGGCCACGCTGGCGACCATCGTGCGGCGGGCGCTCGCGGTACCCTCGATTCCATGAAACCGGGCGCGATCCGCGTCGACCGCGCGAGCCGCCGCTTCCGCGTCGACCCGGAGCCGGTGCGGACGCTGAAGGAGCTCGTGCTGCGGCGCCGCCGGGCCGAGGCGGCCGAGGTCTGGGCGCTTCGGGACGTGTCGCTCGAGGTCGAGCCGGGCGACGCGGTCGGCCTGGTCGGCCGCAACGGCTCCGGGAAGACGACCCTGCTCAGCCTGATCGCCGGGATCATCACGCCGACCTCGGGGCGGGTCGAGGCCGGTGGCCGGGTCGCCTCGCTGCTCGAGCTCGGCGCCGGGTTCCACCCGGACTTCTCCGGCCGCGAGAACGTTTACCTGAACGGTTCGCTCTACGGCCTCAAGCGGCGGACGATCGACGAGCGCTTCGACGAGATCGTCGCCTTCGCCGAGCTGGAGCGGTTCATCGACAACCCCGTGCGCACGTACTCGTCGGGGATGTACATGCGGCTCGGCTTCGCGGTCGCGGCGCACATCGACGCCGACGTGCTCCTGCTCGACGAGGTGTTCGCGGTCGGCGACGAGGAGTTCCAGCGCAAGTGCTTCGGGAAGATCTTCGAGTACAAGCAGCGCGGCGGGACGATCGTGTTCGTCTCCCACGACGCCGCATCCGTCGAGCGGCTCTGCCGGCGGGCTGTGCTGCTGCGAAACGGGCACGTCGAGCTCGACGGCTCGGCGCAGGAAGCGATCGCCCGCTACCACAAGCTGCTCGCCGACGAGCGCGACCCCGCGGAGGGTGCGGCCGGTCTGCGCGAGTACGGCAGCGGCGAAGCGCGCATCGCCGAGGCCCGGCTGCTCGGCCCCGACGGGGAGGAGCGGCTGCAGCTCGCCGCCGGCGAGCCGCTCGTGGTCGAGCTGCGCATCGTCACCCGCGAGGCGCTCGAGCCTCCGCGGGTCTCGCTCGAGCTGCGCGACGAGGCGGGCCTCCTGCTCGCCGCCGCGGCGCAGGACACGGCCGGGCTCGGTTGGGACGGTGCGCCCGGCGAGCGCACGCTGCGGTTCGAGGTCGAGCGTCCGCCGCTCGCCGACGGACGGTTCCGCCTGCGCTTCGAGCTGGGCGACGGCACCGGCCGCCGGCTCTACCACTGGCTGGACGACGCGGTCCGGTTCGTCGTCTACCCGGGCGAGGACACGCGCGGCCCGGTGCTGCTCGAGGGCACGTGGTCGCTGCAGGAGACGGGCGCCGCTGCCGAACTAACAGGACGATGAGCTACCAGAGCTGCCCCGACTGGCCCGAGCTGATGGAGATCGCGCCCGACCTCCAGTTCAAGCACCTGACCGTCCGCGAGGCCCAGCTTCCGGCGGAGGCGCTGGTGAAGATCCCCGAGGTCAACCTCGACGAGGCGGAGATCTGCGCCGACGTCGACCGGCACGTCTTCTTCAAGCGACACACCGACCCGCGCGTGGTCGACGCGCTCCGCGGCTCGCACTGGTTCGACCTGACCGAGTGGACGATGTCGGGGCCGGGCCGCGTCGGTTAGACGCGCCACGCCACGGCTGCGACGCCGTCCCACCACCACACCTGCCCGCCCTCCTCGCCGGCGATCTCGACCAGGAGCTCCGCCTTCGGCTCGGCGGCGACGTAGTCGCGCGTCGCCTGGGCGACCTCCTCCCAGTCGTAGTCGTCGACCAGGATCAGCGCCTCCGGTGCGAGCCAGGGCTCGATCGCCCGCATCCCGCGCAGCTGCGAGTCGTAGTCGTGCGGGCCGTCCCAGTAGTAGACGCCGACGCGCCGCTCGCCGAGCGCGCCACCCTCGATCACCTCGAACGCGTCGCCCTCGAGGATCGTCGCGCGCTCGGCGCCGAAGCGCTCGAGGCTCTGCTCGAGGCGCGCGCGGCTTGCGTGGGGAAGCTGCCGGCCGCGCACCTCGGGCACGTCGAACGAGAAGCGGTCGATCGCGACGAAGTCGCCGTCGTTGTCCCGCATCGCGCCGATCAGGCTGGCGCCGTAGAAGGAGCCGACCTCGACGTAGCTCTCGCCGGGCGCGAGCAGCGACGCGGCCAGGTTGAGCAGGGCAAGGACGTTCTCGGTGGCCAGGTTCGGGATCCCCTCGATCACGTCGTCGAAGCGGAGGCCCTTCGGCACGGGCGAGCGGGGGTAGTCCTCGAACAGGCCCGGGAGCTCAGCCGCGAAGCGCTCGACGTCCACCGAGCACGGAATCTACTGGCCGGGTGTTGAGCACGTCCGCCGCAGACGCCCGTCCGCGCCGGGCGGTCGCGACCGACAGCTCCATGTTCCCGAGGCCGCCGATCGAGTGGGCGTCGGTCGAGCAGACGATCTCCACGCCGGCCTCGACCGCCTGTCTGACGTAGACGTCGCGCAGGTCGAGCCGGTCCGGCAGGCCGTTCACCTCCAGCGCCACGCCTTCCTCGAGCGCGACCTCGATCAGCCGGTCGATGTCGAGCTCGTTCTCGGGACGCCGGTTGATGTACCGGCCCTTCGGGTGCGAGAGGCAGCAGACGTACGGGTTCCGGAGGGCCGCCTCGACGCGTCTCGTCTGGTCGCGCTTCGAGAGGCGCTGGCCGCCGTGGACGCTCGCCTGCACCCAGTCCAGCTCGGCCAGAATCGAGTCGGGCAGGTCGAGCCGGCCGTCGGGGAGGATGTCGCACTCGGTGCCGCGCAACACCCGGAACGGCGCGAGCACCTCGTTCGCGGCGGCGATCTCGAGCGCCTGCCGGCGGAGGTCGTCCGCCGTGAGGCCGCGCACGGCGCCGACGGCGGGCGTGTGGTCGCAGATCGCCAGGTACTCGTAGCCGTCCTCGATCGCGGCGCGCGCCATCTCCTCGACGCTCGCCCGCCCGTCCGACCAGGTGGTGTGCACGTGCAGGTCGCCGCGGATGTCCGCGAGCTCGGCCAGCGGCGGCGGCTTGCCGCGGAACGGCTCCTCGCGGAGCTCGGGCGGCAGGAACGGGATTCCCAGAGCGCGGTAGACGCCCTCCTCGTCCGGAGCGTCCGGGAGCGGCTCGAGCGCCGCGACGTACTCGGGCGAACCGGTCGCACGGACGAGCTCGGTGCCGAACCGGGCCGGCTCGGCGACCACGAGCTCGACCGGGACGCCCTCGACGGTGACGCCGTACGCACGCCGTTCGGACCGCTCGAGCACGGAGACGATCGCCGGCAGCGCCTTGAATGCGTCCAGCACCGACCCCGCGTCGTCCGCGGCGACGACGACCGCGAAGCGCTCGCTCGAGTCGCGGTAACGGCGCGGATCGCCGGCCGGGGTGCCGCCGAGCGGTTCGGCGATCTCGGCGAGCAGGCGTCGCGCTCGATGGATCAGCAGCCCACGCGGCGGGCGCGGCTCGCCGACACGGGCCAGAGCGGCGAGCAGCTTCGCCTCGTTCGCCGGGCCGATCCCGGGCACCTCGCGCAGCCGGCCCGCAGCGGCCGCCTCTCGGAGCTCCGCCGCCGTCCGGATCCCCAGGGTCTCAGCGATCTGCACCGCCCGCCGGGCGCCGATGCCGAGGTAGAGGCCGAGGCCGACCAGGTCGGGCGCGACCTGCCGCTCGAGCTCCTCGAGCTCGGCGATCTCGCCGGTCTCGACCAGCTCCTTCAGCTTCGCTTCGATGCCGCGCCCGATCCCGCGCAGCTCCCGGACGCGGCCCGCCCGGATCAGATCGGCGACCGGCGCCTCGGTCGTACGGATCAGCTCGGCCGCGCGCCGGTACGCGCGCGCCGAGTACGGGTTCGCGCCGGCCAGCTCCAGGAGCGTGGCGAACGAGTCGAGCCGTTCCGCGATCGCCCGGTTGTCGAGGTGCTGCTGCCCGGCCACGGCGGTAGTGTCGCCGCCGCGAGCGGTGTTAAGCAGACGTCAGCGGGCGCACCTGCCGCAGGGCCTCTGCCAGCGCCTCGGGGCGGATCGGCTTCGCGACGTAGTCGTCCATGCCGGCCGCGAAGCAGGCCTCCCGGTCCTCCTGCATGGCGTTCGCCGTCATCGCGACGACGCGTGGTCGCTCCCCGGCCGGCCAGCGCTCATGGATCCGGCGGGTCGTGTCGAGCCCGTCGAGCTCGGGCATCTGGACGTCCATCAGCACGACGTCGTAGCGCTCCTGCTCGAGCGCGGTCAACGCCTCGCGTCCGTTCCCGACGACGTCGGCGCGGTAGCCGAGCTTCGCCAGCAGCGCGAGCGCGACCTTCTGGTTCACAGCGCTGTCCTCGGCGAGCAGGATCCGCAGCGGCGACACCTTCGCAGCCCCGTCTGCGGCCGACGGGGGTGGGATCTGCCGAGCGTCGTCCCGGTCGGCGAACACCCGCATCAGCGCGTCGTACAGCTGGGAGGCCTTCAGCGGCTTCGCCAGCTGGGCGGCGAAGCCCAGGCCGTCTGCCTCGCGTGCCTGCGGCAGCCGTCCGAGTGAGGTGACGAGCAGGAGCGGCAGCTCTCGTGCGCTTCGGTGCCGCTGGATCTCGCGCGCCAGCTCCCGCCCGTCCATCTCCGGCATGACCAGGTCCAGCACTGCGACGTCGAAGTGCTCGCCTGCCTCGATCAGCGCCAGCGCCTCGGACGGGCTCTCGAACGCCACGGTCTCCATCCCCCACGACTGCGCCTGCCGGCTGATGATCTCCCGGTTCGTGGCGTTGTCGTCGACGACCAGCAGCCGCTTCCCGGCGAGCTGGGGCTGGGTGCCGTCGAACGGGGCCCGCGTCGGCGCCTCGGCCTCGGCGGCGGTGAACTCGATGTGGAAGACCGACCCGGTGCCCTCCTCGCTCTCGACCCACAGCCTGCCACTCATCAGCTCGACCAGGCGCTTCGAGATCGCGAGGCCGAGGCCCGTGCCTCCGTAGCGGCGCGTGGTCGAGGCGTCGCCCTGGCTGAACGACTCGAACAGATGATCGATCCGATCCGGTGGGATCCCGATGCCCGTATCCCGAACCGTCAGGTGCACGCGACACGATCCCGCCCGGGCCGGCTCGGCGTCGAGGTCGACGACGACCTCCCCCTGCTCCGTGAACTTGACCGCGTTCGAGAGCAGGTTGAGCAGCACCTGCCGCAGCCGGGCCGCATCGCCGGCGATCGCCCCCGGGACTCCCTCGCCGACGAGGCCGCCGAGCTCGAGGCTCTTCTCTGCCGCGCGCGGCGCGACGATGTCGAGGGCCTCCTCGACGCACACCCGCAGATCGAACGGCTCGCGCTCGAGCTCGAGCTTGCCGGCCTCGATCTTCGAATAGTCGAGGATGTCGTCGATCACGTGCAGGAGCGCGTCGCCGCTGGAGCCGACGACTTCGGCGAACTCGCGCTGCTCCGGCGTGAGCTCGGTGCCGAGGAGCAGCCCGGTCATCCCGATCACCGCGTTCATCGGCGTCCGGATCTCGTGGCTCATCGTCGCCAGGAACGCGCTCTTCGCCTGGGTGGCCGCTTCCGCCTCCTCACGCGCCTGCTGGAGCTCGCTGATGTCGTGGTAGATCCCGAGGAAGCCCTCGTGCTCGTCGTCGACCGTGAGGGGGACGAGCATCAGCTCGACGTCGACCAGCGTGCCGTCCTTTCGGGCACGCCGGGTGATGCGGTGCGCCCGTCCGGCGGCCACCGCCTCCTCGGTGGTCTGGCGGCCCTCCTCGCGATGCTCCTCGTCGAACACGAGGTAGTCGATCGGGCGGCCGATCGCCTCCTCCGGTGAGTAGCCGAACAGCTCTTCGGCGGCCGGGTTCCAGCCGGTGACCCGCTCCTCCGCGTCCATCTCGATCACCGCCACCGGGCTGATCCCGACCAGCGACTCGAAGTACTGCTTCTGCCGCGCGATCTCCGCGAACAACCGCGCGTTCACGATCGCGACTCCGACGTTCGCAGCCAGCGTCGCGAGCAGGCGCGTGTCGGCCTCGCCGTACCGCCCCTCTTCGCGGGTGCTCTGGACGCTGATCACCCCGATCGCACGGTCGCCGGCCCAGATCGGCACTCCCAGATACGACCTCGCCGGGGTGCCGACGACCGGCCGGTTCTTCGTGTCGGCGGTGTTGAGGAGGAGCGGCTCGCCCGACTCGATGATCTGCGACGTCAGCCCTTCGCCGAAGGCCATCGGCGGTTCGACGATGTGCTCACCCAGCTCCCAGTTGTACGGGAACTCGATCAGCCCGGTCTCCTCGTCGTGCAGGGCGACATAGGCGATGTCGGCGTCGAAGGTCTCGCGGACACGCTCGCCGACCAGGTCGATCAGCGCGTCGAGGTCGAGCTGGCTGCCGAGCGCCTGGCCGACGCTGTTCACCGTTCCCAGCTCGGCGACGCGCTGACGCGTCTCGTGGATCAGCTGCGCGTTCTCGAGCGCGACCCCGAGGCTCCCCGCGATCGTCGCGAGCAGCTGCTGGTCGGAGGGGGTGAACGCATGCTCGCGGTCCAGGTTCTGGACGGAGATGGCGCCCGTGGCCCGTCCTCCCACCACCAGCGGCTGGAAGATCGCCGAGCCGTTGGAGGGCTCACCGGCGACAGCTGCCGGATTGCCGTACTCGACCAGTGCCGCATCCATGTCCTCGTCGACGGCGAGCGGCTCGCGCGTGTCCATCACGTGCTTGCGGAACCCCATGACCGGGAAGGTGATGTTCGGGAAGTGGACGCCGCGCTCGATCTGGTAGACGAAGCGCATGAGCCCGGCGTCCGCGTCGTGGATCGCTATGTCGACGACCTGCGCGTCGAAGACCTCGCGGAGCTTCTCGCCGACGAGGTCGTAGATCGCCTGGGGGTCGAGCTCACCCGCGATCGACTCCTGGACGCTGTTGATCACGGCGAGCTCGGCGATCCGCTGACGCGTCTCGTCGACGAGGCGCGCGTTCTCCAGCGCGACGCTGAGGCTGCCGCACAGGGTGACGAGCAGCCGTTGGTCGGGCTCGGTGAACGCGTGCTCCCTGTCGACGTTCTGCAGAGAGACGACACCGCTCGCCTTGCCGCCGGCGAAAACCGGGACGAACAGACTCGCCTTCGGCGGCTCTCCCGCCAGGACGACCGGGTTGCCGTATCGCCCCGCCTCTGACGTGAGGTTCTCGTTGATCATCAGCGGCTCGCCCGTCGCCAGTACGTGCTTGCGGAAGCCGATCAGCGGAATGGGCTCCTGGTCGAGCCGTTCGCCTCGCTCGATCACGTACGGGAAGCTGAGGAGGGCGGCCGCCTCGTCATAGGTCGAGATGCTGACCACCTGGGCGTCGAAGACCTCCTGGAGCTTGTCGCCGACGAGGTCGTAGATCGCCTGCGGGTCGAGCTCCCCGGCGATCGCCTGCTGCACGCTGTTGATCAGCGCGAGCTCGGCGTTCCGCTGGCGCGTCTCGTGGACGAGGCGCGCGTTTTCGAGGGCGACGCTGAGGCTGCTCGTGAGCGTCGTCAGCAGACGGACGTCGCTCTCGGAGAACGCGTTCGTCCTGTCGAGGTTCTGGAGCGAGATGCGCCCCCGGACGTCCTCGCCGGAGAACAGAGGGGCGGCGAGCACCGACAGGGGACGCTCGCCCTGAATCACCGGCGACACCTCCCCGCGTTCCCGATCCCAGGCGGGAATGTCCTTGATCAGGACCGGCGCCTTGGCCTCGAGGAGCATCTTCGTGGTCGGTGAGGTGGCGAGCGGAGCGGGCTCGTCCGGGTATCGGACTCCACGCTCGATCGCGTACGGGAAGTGGATCAGTCCCGAGGCCTCGTCGAAGATGCCGATGTCGACGACCTGCGCGTCGAAGATCTCCTGGATCTTGTCGCCGACGACGTCGTAGATGGCCTGCAGCTCGAGCTCTCCGGCGAGCGCCTCCTGGACGCTGTTGATCAGCGCGAGCTCGGCGTTCCGCTGACGCGTCTCGTGGACGAGGCGCGCGTTCTCGAGCGCGACGCTCAGGCTGCCCGCGAGCGTGGTCAGCAGCCGCTGGTCGGCGTCGGAGAAGGCATGCTCGCGGTCGAGGTTCTGGAGGGAGATGACGCCGGTGGAGCGGCCGCCGACCACGAGCGGGACGAAGAGCGCGGAGCGCACCGGCTCGCCGCTGAGGATGAACGGGTTGCCGTAGCTCTCGGCGACCTCGCGCGAGCTCTCGGCGATCATCAACGGCTCGCGCGTCTCCATCGCGTGCTTGCGGAAGCCGATCAGCTCGATCGGCTCGTCGGGGAAGCGGACACCGCGCTCGATCGTGTACGGGAAGTGGATCAGTCCCGAGGCCTCGTCGAAGATGCCGATGTCGACGACCTGGGCGTCGAAGACCTCCTGGATCTTGTCGCCGACGACGTCGTAGATGGCCTGCAGCTCGAGCTCGCCGGCCAGCGCCGACTGGACGCTGTTGATCAGGGCGAGCTCGGCGTTCCGCAGCCGGGTCTCCTCGATCGCGCGGGCCCGCGAGAGTGCCGCGCCGACGTGCTGGCCGACGAATGCGAGCAGGTCGCGGTCGTGCTCCTCGTACTGGTGCTCCGCCGTGTAGGACTGGACGGCGAGGACGCCTACGGTCTCGCCCTCGGAATGGAGCGGGACCCCGAGCCAGCTGGCGTCCTCGGTGGACACGCCGATCAGCTCGAGCTCGCCTTGCTCGATCAGGGCCTTCGTGCGCGACCAGGTAAGGAGCTGTGGTTCCCCTGTCCGGAGCACGTAGGCAGTCGATCCGCGGGCGTCGCCCTCCCCGAATGCGTCCCACTTGTTCGGATCGGGAACGTCGGTGTCGAGCAGATCGAGATAGAAGGGCCAGTTGATCAGCTGCCGCTCGCCGTCGTAGAGCGCGATGAAGAAGTTTTCGGCGTACATGAGCTCTCCGACGATCGAGTGGACCGCCGCGTAGAACTCCTGCATGTCCTTCGCAGCGCCGGCGAGCTCGGCGATCCGGAAGAGCGCGTCCTGAACCTTCGCGGCGTCCCGGGTCTCGGTCATGCCACCGAGTAGACGTTGACGGGCTGGTGCTTCCCTTTGAGCAGTAGCTCGCCCTGCGGCTCGAGCCGGATCTCGCCGTTCAACCCGTCCCGGGTGTGCTCGTCGATCAGGATCGAGCGGTCGACCACCTTCGTGTGTTCCTCGAGCCGCGCCGCCAGGTTGACCGTGTCTCCGACGCAGGTGTAGGTCGCGCGCTGCTGCGTGCCGGTGTAGCCGGCGATCACCTGGCCCGACGCGATCCCGACCCCGATGGTGATCTGCACCTTCCCGAGCGTCGCCTGCTCGTGGTCGAAGAGCTCGACGAGCTCGACCATCTGGCGGGCGGCGCGCACGGCACGGAGGCGGAAGTCGGGAGTCGGGCTCGGCGCGCCGAAGATCGCCATCAGCCCGTCGCCGACCATCTGGTTCACGACCCCGCCCTCGTGGCCGATCGCATCCATCATCAGCATGTAGTAGTCGTTCAGCAGCTCGATCGTGTTCGCAGGCCCTTCCGCCTCCGCGATCGCGGTGAACGAGCGGATGTCGCAGAACAGCGCGGCAGCTTCCACGAACTTGCCGCCGAGGGAGAATCCCGACGTCAGCAGATCCTCGGCGACCTCGCGGGTGGCGAACTTGCTGATCAGCTCGCGCTGCTGGTCGCGGAGGCGCTTCTTCTCGAGGCTCGACTGGACACGGGCTCTGAGCAGGACCGGGTTGATCGGCTTGGTCAGGTAGTCCTCGGCGCCCATCTCGATGCACTTGACGACGCTGTCGAGCTCGTCGAGCGCCGTGGTCATGATCACGGGCAGGTCGCGAAGGTGCGGATCGTCCTTCATCTCGGCCAGCACCTGATAGCCGTCGACCTCGGGCATCAGGACGTCGAGCAGCATCAGGTCGAACTGACTCCCGCGGAGCAGGTCGAGCGCTTCACGGCCGTGCTCCGCGAACTGGACGCTGTGGCCCTGTTCCTCCAGCCCCCGGCCGAGCAGCAGCCGGTTCACGCGGTTGTCGTCGACGACGAGGATCCGACCCGCAGCAGCACTCATCGCCGCAGCTCCTCGGCGACGGCCGCGTACTCGCTCTCGATCCGCTCGACGAGTGCCGACGCTCCGGTGAGGTCGCCGGCTTGCGCCTGCAGCTCGAGCTCTCGGCAGAGCTCCGAGAACCCGGTGGCTCCGAACGTGGCGCCGTTGGACTTCAGCGTGTGGGCCGCGCGCCGCACCTCGGCGGCATCGGTCCCATGGAGGGCCTGGAGCAGGGCGGGCGCCTCGTCCAGGAACGTGTCGACGAGGTCGGCGACGAAGTCGTCTCCTCCGATCTCGCGGAGCGCGGCAAGGGCGCTCTGGTCGAGCTCGCTCACGAAGACCCCGGAAATTCCTGCATCCACGGAGAATCTAAACCGGTCGGACGGCGATGGATAGTGTCAGCCGGAGTGGAACCCGTGGTCGTTCTCTCAGGTGGCGTCGGCGGCGCCCGTTTCGTCCGCGGCCTGGTCGACGTGGTCGGGGCCGAGGCGGTGACCGTGATCGGCAACGTCGGCGACGACGACGAGTTCTACGGCCTCCACGTCTCGCCCGACCTCGACAGCCTGGTGTACGCGCTCGCCGGCCTCAACGACGAACGGCGCGGCTGGGGTCGTCGCGGGGAGACCTGGAACGCACGCGAGACCGCCGAGGCGCTCGACGACGACGAGACGTGGTTCCAGCTCGGCGACCGTGACCTCGGACTCCACCTGGTGCGGACGAAGGCGCTGCGGGCCGGAGAGCCGCTGTCGGCCGTGACGGCGCGGATCGCCGCGGCGCTCGGAGTCGCAGTGCGGATCCTGCCCGCCACCGACCACCGGCTGCGGACGATCGTCGAGACGCCGGCCGGGCCGCGGTCGCTGCAGGAGTGGTTCGTCGGGCGGCGGGCCAAGGATCGCGTCGAAAGCCTCCGCTTCGAGGGCGCCGCCTTCGCGAAGCCTGCTCCGGGCGTGGCGGCGGCGATCGAAGCGGCGTCGGTCGTCGTGATCGCGCCCAGCAACCCGTACATCAGCATCTGGCCGATCCTCGCCGTTCGCTCGATCCGCGCGGGCGTTCAGCGGACTTCCGCGCCCGTGGTCGCCGTCAGCCCGATCGTCGGCGGCAAGGCGGTGAAGGGGGCGGCGGACCGGATGTTGCGGCGGCTCGCAGGCGGAACCTCGCCGGCACACGTCGCCGGCTGCTACGCCGGACTGATCGAGACGCTCGTGATCGACCGCGCGGACGCGGCCGGCGCCGATGCGGTCGAACGGAGCGGCGTCCGGGCGCACATGGCGGCGACGCTGATGCGCGACCGGCGGACGGCCCGGCGGCTGGCCGAGTCGGTCCTCGAGGCGGCGCGCGCATGATCGAGGTCCTGCCGGTCGAGGGGCTACCCGAGATCGTCGAGGGCGACGATCTCGCGTCGCTGATCGCGGCGGCGGTGGAGCTGCGCGGCGGCGACGTCGTCTGTGTCGCCCAGAAGGTGGTCTCGAAGGCCGAAGGACGCGTCGTCCGGCTGGAGGAGGTCGAGCCGTCGGCCGGGGCGCGGCGGCTGGCCGGCTCGGACGGCGACCCGCGGCGGCTGGAGGTCGTCATCCGCGAGTCGGCGCGCGTCGTTCGCAGCCGCCCGCCGCTCGTGATCGCCGAGACCAGGCACGGGTTCGTGTGCGCGTCGGCCGGGGTCGACGCCTCGAATGCGCCCGCCCCCGACACCGTCGTCCTGCTCCCGGAGGATCCGGACGTCTCTGCGGCGCGGCTCCGAGCGGGCCTGGAGGAGCTGACCGGGCGCTCGCTGGGCGTGATCGTCACCGACACGTTCGGCCGGTCGTGGCGCCTCGGGATCGTCAACGTGGCGATCGGCGCGTCCGGGATCGAGGTCCTCCGCGACCTGCGCGGCGTCTACGACCCCGCCGGCCACGAGCTGCATTCGACCGTGATCGCGATCGCCGACGAGATCGCCGCCGCAGCCGAGCTGGTGATGGGCAAGACGGCCCGGATCCCGGCTGCGGTCGTGCGCGGTCTCGACATCGGAGGCTCCGGGACTGCCTCGGAGCTGGTGATGCCGGCCGCGCACGACCTCTTTCGCTGAATCGCGGCGGCCGCCATTCCCCCGAACGGGGCGCCGCCGCAGGCCGGAAATGCCGATATGGAGAGCACTGTGGCCGTCAACGCTGCGCTCGTACCCGAGCCCGAATCCGGGAGAAGTCCCCCTGGGCGCTCCGAGGCGCTCGTCGAGTCGTACCGGCGGCTCGCCGCGGTCTTCCACGAGGTGCTCTCCGAGCAGAGCCCGGAGGCGCTCCTCGACCGCATCGCCGACGCGCTCGACGACCTCGTCCCGCACCAGGATCTGCACATCTACGAGGCCGACGAGCAGCGGCGGGAGCTTCTCCCCGTGTTCGCGGTCGGCTCGTGGACCGAGGAGGTGATGGCGAGCCCGATCCCGTACGGCCAGGGGATCACCGGCTGGGCGGTTGCCCACCGCAGCCCGGTGCTGGCCAACGAGGCGCACCTCGACCCGCGGGTCGAGTTCGTGCCGGGCACACCTCCCGACCCGGAGGCGCTGATCAGCGTGCCGCTGATCGCCCGCGGCTCCCTGAAGGGCGCGCTGAACATCTACCGCATCGGCGCCGACGCCTCCTTCGACCACGACGAGTTCGAGCTCGCCCGCTGGTTCGGCGACGCCGCGGCGCTCGCGCTCGACAACGCGCAGATCCGGGCGCGCCTCGAGCATCTCGCCCACACCGACTCGCTGACCGGTCTCTACAACCACCGCTACTTCCACGAGCGGCTCCGGTCGGAGCTGGCCCGCGCAGGCCGCGCGCACGACTCGGTCGCGCTGATGATGCTGGACATCGACGACTTCAAGCGTGTCAACGACGTGTGCGGGCACGCCGAGGGCGACGAGGTGCTGCAGGCGATCGCGGCGCTGCTGCGGAAGACCGTGCGCGTCTCCGACGTCGTCTGCCGCGTCGGCGGCGAGGAGTTCGCCGTGATCCTGCCGGGGTGCTCGAGCGAGAGCGCCGTCGCCACCGCCGACCGCCTGGCGGCGGAGCTGGCCGGAGTCTCGACCGACGCGGGCGGCGAGGTCACGCTGTCCGTCGGCGTCGCGCTCGGACCCGAGCACGCTATGAACGCCCGTGAGCTCCTCGCGTGCGCCGAGGCGGCGATGATGACCGCGAAGGCGCAGGGCAAGGACCGCGTGGTCGTCTTCGAGGAGGTCCGCGCCGAGCGGCCGCTCGATGGTGACGGCGAACGCGATCTCCGGTCGATCGCCTACCTGAAGCTCCTGCAGAGCCTCGCGCGCAAGCTCGGCCGGCTGAACGACGTCACCGAGATCGGCGAGGCGATCGTCGACGAGCTCCGGATGCTCGTCGACTACCACAACTGCGTCGTCTACCTGCTCGACGGGAGGCGCCTGCTTCCGGTGGCCGTCCGCGGGCAGCTGGAGTCCGAGGGCTTCGAGCGCCTCGAGTTCCAGCTCGGCGAAGGGCTCACCGGCCATGTCGCCAAGACGGGCAAGTCGATGCTCGTGGCGAACGTCCTCGAGTCGGACATCTGCAAGCAGCTCACCGAGGGGGCCGGCGACGAGTCGCTCGCCTCGGTGCCGCTCCGTCACGGGCAGCGGGTGATCGGGACGATCACGATGTCGAAGCTCGGCGTCGGCCAGCTCGACGACGACGACCTGCGCCTGCTCGAGGCCGTCTCCGGGCAGGCGTCCGTCGCGCTCGAGAACGCGAGGCTGTACGAGTCGGCGCGCCGAGAGGCCGAGAACGCCACCGCCTGGCTCGAGTTCTCCGACGCCCTCTCCGAGGCGCGGTCGGTCGAGGCGGTCGGCGACGAGACCGTGCGCACGATCGGCAGCGTGATGGAGGTCGAGCAGGCGTCGATCTGGATCGAGGACGCCGGGGCGGGCAACTTCCGCTGCCTCGCGTCGCTCGGCTACGACGTCGACCCGCGGGCCGCGGCGGTTCCCGCGCTGCGGACGAGCCGTGCGAACGCCGCGGAGCTGATCGGCCGCAACAAGACCCCGTTCACGATCGGCGCCGACGAGTTCCGCGAGATCCTCGCCGGGGACGCCGGCAGCGCGGCGATCAGCTCCGCGGCGATCGCCCCCCTCGATGCCGGCTTCGGCATCCGCGGCTGGATCACCGTGCGGGCGCCGGACGACGACCTGGCGCGCTTCACCGACGAGCGGCTGCGCCTGCTCGAAGGCCTTGCGTACCGCGCGTCGGTCGCGCTGCAGAAGACCGTGCTGTTCCAGTCCGAGCAGGAGAGCGCCGAGGTCACCGGAGCGTTGCTCGAGTTCTCCCGGCGTCTGGCCGGAACGGCCGCGGGCGACCTCCGCGGCCGGATCGTCGAGCTGACCGGAGAGATGCTGGGCTCCTCGCGGACGTGGCTGTGGCTCGAGCAGGGCCGGCCGGAGACGTTCGCGATCGAGGCGGTCTGGCGCGAGGACGGCGCCCGGCCGATGGTCCCGGTCGGCAGCGTGGTCGAGCTTCCAGGCACGAGGCAGGCACTCGAGCGCGGGACGCCGTTCGTGCTCGAGCCGGGCGCCGCCGACCTCGTCCCGGCCGGGGACGAGCCGCTCGCAGTCGCGCCGGTCGTCCTGCCCTCGGGACGCATCGGCTGCATCGCCGCGACCGTCCCCGAGGCGTTCCCGGAGCGCAAGCTCCGCCTCCTCGCCGGCATCGCCAACCAGGCGAGCCTCGCGCTGCACATCTCCATCTGACCGTTCCGGCCGTGGCCGAGATCGTGGCGTTTGCCACCCAGTCTCTGAGACTGGAACTGCGCCGAGAGTGGAACATTTCGTCCACATGCCGCTCGAGCTCGTGGTCGTGGAGGGGGACATCGCAGCCCTGGACGTCGATGCCGTCGCCAACGCCGCCAACGACCGCCTCTGGATGGGCGCCGGCGTGGCAGGAGCGCTGAAACGAGCCGGCGGCGACGAGATCGAGCGCGAGGCGATGGCGAAAGGCCCGATCGCCGTCGGCGACGCGGTCGCGACCGGTGCGGGGAGGCTGACCGCCCGCTGGGTGATCCACGCGGCGGTGATGGGGCAGGACCTGCGGACATCTGCGGATGCGATCGAGACCGCCACCCGTCGCACACTCGAGGTCGCGGACGAGCTCGGCGCCGAATCGCTGGCGCTGCCGGCGTTCGGCACAGGCGTCGGCGGCTTCCCGCTGGACGAGTGCGCCGGGCTGATGGTCGCCGCAGTGCGGGCCTACGAGCCGCGGACGCTGCGACGCGTGGTGTTCGCGGTCCACGGAGCCGAGGCCGAGACCGCGTTCAGAAACGCTCTCTGAGCTTCGGGACGACGTCCCGGCAGAACTGGTCGAGGAAGCGCAGCTGGTCGTCACCGGGCGCGTGGAAGACCAGGTGGTCGAAGCCGAGGTCGACGTAGTCGCCGATCCGCTCGACCACCTCGTCGGCGTCGGTCGAGACGATGAAGCGGCGTTGCGCGATCCCCGGGTTCTCGTCGGCGAGCCGCTCGAGCTCGACGGGATCCTCGACGTCGCGCTTCTGCTCGGGCGTCAGCGCCAGCGGCGCCCAGTACTCGCAGGCCTCGCGTGCGTACTCGAGATCGTGGTCGTACGAGACCTTGATCTCGATCATCCTCACGATCCCGGCCGGGTCGCGCCCGGCCGTCGCCGCGCCCTCGGCCATCGCCGCGCCGAGCTCCTCGTAGAGCTCGGGCGCCTTGCCGCTCGTGACGATGAACCCGTCGCCGACCCGTCCCGCCAGCTTCGCCGCCAGCGGCCCGGATGCGGCGACGTAGATCGGCACGGGCTCGTCGGGACGGTCGTAGATCGTCGCCTTCTCCGTCCGGTAGTACTCGCCCTCGAACGTGACGCGCTCGTCGGTCCAGAGCCGGCGCATCAGGTCGATCGCCTCGGCCAGCCGCATCCGCCGCTCTTTCGCGCCGGGCCACTCGAGGCCCGTCGCGGGGGTCTCGTTCAGCGCCTCGCCCGTGCCGACCCCCATCCAGATCCGGCCGGGATTCAGGCAGGCGAGCGTCCCGAACGCCTGCGCGATCATCGACGGGTGATAGCGCATGGTCGGGGTGAGCACGCTCGTCCCGAGCAGGGCCGTCTCGGTGCGCTCGCCCAGCGCGCCGAGCCAGGGGAGGCAGGCCGGCCCGTGACCGCCGGTGTGGCGGAACGGCTGGAAGTGGTCGGAAACGCCGACCAGCTCGAGCCCGAGCCGCTCGGCCTCCACGGACAGGTCGAGCAGGCGCCGCGGCGGGAACTGCTCCGCCGACGCCTTGTAGCCCAGCCTCAGAGGCACGCGGCCTGCATCGTGGCGAGGTCGGCGGGAGTGTCGATGTCGAACGCGAGACCCGGGAGGTCGACGATCGCGGAGGGCACGCCGAGCGCTGCATGCACGGCGGCGCTGCCCGGCTCGCCGAACCGCGTGCGAACGAGGCCCGGCGGCCGCATCGAGACCGCGTTCGTCCCGCCGTCGAGCGCCTGCGCGATCGCCAGACCGCGACCAGGGGTTGCGGCGAGCAGCTCCTCGACCTCCTCGCCGCGCAGGAACGGCAGGTCGGCGGAGACGAACGCGACCAGCGGCGCCCGGACGACCTCACGTGTCGCCGCCGCGAGCGCGTCGTTCCAGGGGAGGCCGGGGTCGGGCCAGACGTCGTAGCCGTCCACCGGCTCGGCGGTCACGACGGTCACCCGCTCGACCCCCGCGTCGCGCACGGCGCCGACGACGCGGTCGAGCAGTGTCCGCATCAGCTCAGCGCGCTCGTCGGCCGTGAGCGCCGTCGCCAGCCGGCTCTTCGGGTCGCGCGTCTTCAGCGGAACGAGCACGTGGGCGTCCACGCCGTGACCCTACCTCCGGAACGTATGCTCACCGCGTGCTCGACCGGCCCCTCGAAGACCTGCTCTCCGAGGCGCGGAGCCTGCGCTCGAGCCCGGTCGTCACCTGTTCGCCGAAGGTCTTCATCCCGCTGACCAAGCTCTGCCGGGACGTCTGCCACTACTGCACGTTCGCCGGGCCGCCCCCGCCGCGGCGAGCGCGCCTACCTCACGCCCGACGAGGTCCTGGAGATCGCCCGTGCCGGCGCTGCGGCCGGCTGCAAGGAGGCGCTCTTCACGCTCGGGGACAAGCCCGAACGCCGCTACCGCGTCGCCCGCGAAGAGCTGGCCGCGCTCGGCTGCGAGACGACGATCCAGTACCTGAGCCGAATGTGCGCGCTCGTCCTGGAGGAGACCGGTCTGCTGCCTCACGCGAACCCCGGTGTGATGGCACGCGACGAGCTGGCCGCCCTGCGCGAGGTCAGCGCCTCGCAGCGCCGGTGACGAGCGACCACGTCAACCCCGAGGCGCCCTGGCCGGCGATCGAACGACTGCGGGTCGCGACGGAGGCGGCCGGGCTGGCGCTCGCCCCCCGCCTGCCGGTCTATCCGGAGTTCCTGAGCGGCCGCTGGCTCGCCCCGCGCATGCTGACGCAGGCGCTCAGGTCGGCCGACGCCGACGGCCTCGCGCGCGAGGAGGCCTGGTTCGCGGGCGCGCGGACCCCGGTGCCCTTCGCGCCGCGCGACGCGCTCCCGCTGGACACCGCCGACGAGCTCGGCGAGGACGAGATCGCGCGGCTCTTCGCCGCCCGCGGCGAGGAGCTCCACCGTGTGTTCGCGGCCGCCGACGCCCTGCGGCGCGAGGTCAACGGCGACGAGGTCAGCTACGTCGTCACGCGGAACGTCAACTACACGAACGTCTGCTACTTCCGGTGCGGCTTCTGCGCGTTCTCGAAGGGGAAGCTGGCGGAGAACCTGCGCGGACCCGCGTACGTCGTGCCGACCGAGGAGATCGTGCGCCGGGCGCAGGAAGCATGGGACCGCGGCGCGGTCGAGATCTGCCTCCAGGGCGGGATCCACCCCGGCTTCGACGGCGACTACTACGTCGAGGTCTGCGAGGCGGTCAAGGCGGCCGTGCCGGGGATCCACGTGCATGCCTTCTCGGCCCTCGAGGTGTGGCAGGGCGCCGCGACGCTGGGCGAGCCGCTGGACATCTACCTCGCCCGGTTGCGCGACGCCGGCCTCGCCTCGCTGCCCGGCACTGCGGCCGAGATCCTCGACGACGGGGTCCGGGCGGTGCTGTGTCCCGACAAGGTGAACACGGCCCAGTGGCTCGAGGTGCACGAGACCGCGCACCGGGCGGGACTGCGCTCGACGGCGACGATCATGTTCGGGCACGTCGACACGCCGAGGAGCTGGGCCCGGCACCTGCTGCGGATCCGGGAGCTCCAGCAGCGCACCGGGGGCTTCACCGAGCTGGTGCCGCTGCCGTTCGTGCACATGGAGGCGCCGATCTACCTGAAGGGGACCGCACGCTCGGGCCCGACGTTCCGCGAGGCGCTGCTCGTGCACGCGGTCGCGCGGCTCGCGCTGCATCCCTGGGTCACGAACGTCCAGGCATCCTGGGTGAAGCTCGGGCTGGACGGGGCCGCGGCCGTACTCCGCGCCGGCGTCAACGACCTCGGCGGAACGCTGATGAACGAGTCGATCTCCCGGGCCGCCGGCGCCAGCCACGGCCAGGAGCTGCCTCCGGAGCGGATGGAGGGGGCGATTCGCGCCGCCGGGCGCGTCCCGAGACCGCGGACGACGCTGTACGGAACGCCGGCTCCCGACCGCGTCGCCGCCTCCTTCGGGGCGCCGCCGCTCGCCGAGCCGGTCAACCCGCCGGTGGACACGGCGCGGCTCCGGCGACCGGCGACGCTCGTCCGGCCCGGACTTGCCGTCGCCTGAGGAGGCGAACGTCGCGCGGCTGGCGACCGTTGGCACGGACGGCCGCCCTCACGTCGTCCCGATCTGCTTCGCGATCGAGGGCGACACGCTGTATACGGCCGTGGACGAGAAGCCGAAACGAACGCGCCGACTGAAGCGGCTCGCGAACATCGAGGCGAACCCGCGGGTCGAGGTGCTGATCGACCACTACGAGGACGACTGGTCGCGGCTCTGGTGGGTGCGCTTGCGCGGCCCTGCGCGGATCGTGGACGATCGCCGGGCCGTGGAGCTGCTCACCGCCAAGTACCCGCAGTACCGCGAGCGGCCGCCGGCCGGGCCGGTGATCGCGGTGACGATCGAGGAGCGGACCGAGTGGACGAGCTCGCCTTCCTGAGCGCGATCGAGCAGGCCGACCTCGTCCGGCGCGGCGAGGTCGCGTCCGCCGAGCTGGTCGAGCTCTACCTCGGGCGGATCGAGCGGCTCGACCCCGAGCTGAACGCGTTCGTCACGGTCTGCGCCGACGAGGCGCGCGCGGCCGCCGCCGGTGAGCTACCCGACGGCCCCTTCGGCGGCGTGCCGCTGCCGATCAAGGACCTGAACGAGACGGCCGGGATCCGGACGACGTATTCGTCGCGCGCCTTCGCCGACTACGTGCCCGAGTTCGACGGCGCCGTCGTCCGTCGCCTGAAGGAGGCGGGCTTCGTCGTGCTGGGCAAGACGAACACGCCCGAGCTCGGTATCACCGCAGTGACCGAGTCGGAGCTGAACGGCCCCTGCCGCAACCCGTGGGACACGTCGCGGACGCCGGGCGGGTCGAGCGGCGGCGCGGCGGTGGCGGTCGCGGCCGCGCTGGCTCCAGCGGCGCAGGGCAGCGACGGCGGCGGATCGATCCGGATCCCCGCGTCGTGCTGCGGCCTGTTCGGGATCAAGCCTGCGCGCGGGCGGGTGTCGCCGGCGCCGTACGGCGGGCTCGAGGGCTTCTCGACGAGCGGCCCGATCACCCGCACCGTCGCCGACGCCGCCGCGCTCCTCGACGTGATGGCCGGGTACGAGACCGGCGATCCGTACTGGGCGCCTCCGCCCGAGCGGCCGTTCGCCGAGGAGGTCGGAGCGGAGCCGGGGGCGCTGAGGATCGCGCTGACCACCACCCCGCCGCTGATCGACGCTCCGGTCGCGCCCGAGTGCGTCGCGGCCGCCGAGCACGCAGCCGGTTTGCTGACGCAGCTCGGCCACACGGTCGAGGAGGCGACGCCGCCCTGGGGCGACGAGCGGCTGTTCTCCTTGTTCATGACCGCCTGGCAGGTGATCCCCGGGCTCTACGGAAAGCCGGCCGAGGAGTTCGAGCCGCTGACCGCAGCGCTGATCGAGGCTGCGTCCCGGACCGGCTCGATCGAGTACGTGCGTGCGACCGCGCGCCTGCGCGAGCTCGCGCGGCGCATCGTCGCCTTCTGGGACGGCTACGACCTGCTGCTGACGCCGACGCTTGCCCAGCCGCCGGTGCCGATCGGCTCGCTGCGTGACGACGACCCCTGGCAGGAGCTGCGGAACGTCGGGCGGTTCGTGCCGTTCACGCAGGTGGCGAACATCACCGGCCAGCCGGCAGTCTCCGTGCCGCTCTCCTGGAGCGACGACGGCCTGCCGATCGGGATCCAGCTCGTCGGCCGGCCGGCGGACGAGGCGACGCTGATCCGTGTCTCGGCCCAGCTCGAGCAGGCGCAGCCGTGGCGCGACCGCCGCCCGCCGGTCAGCTGACCTCGTTCGCCGGCACGCGGCCCTCGAGCAGCACCGCCCGCAGCGCCTCCACGCAGAGCATCCCCATCGCCTCGCGCGTCTCCTGCGTCGCCGAGCCGAGGTGGGGGACGAGGACGACGTTCTCGAGCTCCAGCAGGCCCGGGTGCACCTCCGGCTCGCGCTCGAACACGTCGAGCGCCGCGCCCGCGATCGTCCCCGCGCGAAGCGCGGCGACCAGCGCCTCCTCGTCGACGATCGGCCCGCGGCTGACGTTGACCAGCACTGCGGTCGGCTTCATCCGCTCGAGCGCGGTCGCGTCGACGAGGTGACGCGTCTCCTCCGTCAGCGGCAGATGCAGGGAGACGACGTCGGCGGTGGCGAGAAGGTCGTCGAGCGGAACGCCGCTCGTCCGGGTCGTGTGGATCACTGCCATGCCGTGAGCGACCGCGAGCCTCTCGACGGCACTGCCGATCCTGCCGTGTCCTACCAGACCGAGGACTTGCCCTGCAAGGCCTTGGCCCAGCATCAGGTTCGGCGCCCAGATCCACTGCTCGCCGCGGCGGATCAGCCGATCGCCCTCGGCGACCCGGCGGAGCAGCGCGAGCAGGATCGCGATCGTCAGCTCGGCCGTGGTCTCGGTGAGGACGTCGGGCGTGTTCGAGACGACGACGCCGCGACGCCGGCACGCCTCGACGTCGACGTTGTCGATCCCGACGGAATAGTCGGCGACGATCCGCAGCTGCGGCCCGGCGGCGTCGAGCAGCTCGTCGTCGACGCGGTCGCTCAGCATCAGCATCAGGCCGTCCTTGCCTGCCACCCGCCCGAGCAGCTCGTCCCGCGCCGGCGGCCAGACCGAGTCGTGCAGCTCCAGCTCGAACGACCGCTCGAGCTCCGACCGCACCCGGTCGGGAAAGCGTCGAGATGCGAAGACGCGCGGGGCTATTGCTCGATCACTTCGGCGTCGGGATCGCGGGCCGGGTCGCCCTGGCGCAGGACGTCGCTCGCCCACTCCCGCGTCTTCCACGCCGGCACCGGCGTCTGGCACTGGTCGCGCGGGACGAAGCGCGATCGCCGGACGAGCCGGTACTCGTGGATGTAGCGCGGGCAGTTCGGAAAGACCTCGGTCGCCTCGACCCGCACGACGAGCTGCGCCTCCGGGTACTCCGCGAGCAGTGGGTCGTCCTCGGCGACCGAGGCGATCCCGTTCAGCCGCAACCGCCGGCGCCGCTCGAAGTCGACGAACAGGAGCCCGACGTGCGGGTTGACGAGGGCGTTGCCCGCAGTCAGGTACATCCCGTTCCCGTCGTAGATCGGGAAGGCGATCGTGCGCTCGTCGAGCACGCGGACGAAGCCGGGATCGCCGCCCTTGTACGAGCACTGCGGGCGGCCCTCGGCATCCGCGGTCGCGATGAAGAACATGTCGGCGCCCTCGACGAACGCACGGTCGTCCTCGTCGATCGTGTCGCGGACGATCCGCTCGTCGAGCCGGTCGGCCAGCCTGCGCGTATCGAACCGGTCCTGCAACGCCCTGCTCGCCTCGTGGTAGAGCCCCACGCCGCAATCTCTAGCACGGTTGCCGCTCGTCCGAGACGAACACGCCGGAGACGACGACGCCGACCTCGCGCACCGGGCCGGGGTTCGGGCCGAGCGGCGGCCCGGCGATCGCGGCCGACCGGCCCGCATCGAGCGTCAGATCGGCGTGCCTGCCCGCCGGCATGCAGACCGTCTGTACGGGCTGGACGCGGGTGCCGGGCGCGATCGTCCCGCGCTGTTCGCCCAGCCGGTACGGGACGGGCCCTCCCGCCTCGGGCGGCGCGTCGAGCAGAACCGTGACCGTCGCCGCCTGCGCCGGCGCGCCCGGGTCGGCGTAGAGCCTGATCGTCGCCGGCCGGCCGGGCCTCGTCCAGCCGTCGCTGTCCAGCCCCCGCGTCGCCCACTGTGCCCGGTACGGCCGCTCGACCTGGCGCAGGACGAGGCCGACGTTCGCGGCGGCCTGGGCTCCGGCCAGCCCGAAGCGCGCTTCGTTCGGCGCCGTGAGCACGAACGGCGGCGCGTCGTCCGTCCCGGCGAACCGTCCGGTCGCGAAGTCAAGCCGCAGAACCGTGCTCGGGAACGGCGTGTAGGTGTACGTCCCGTCCGGGACGACGAACGCCCGCCGCGCACGGTTGTTCCAGAACTCGGCGTCCCACCACTGGATCGCGCTCTGACCCCAGTCGCGCGACAGCGGGTAGGCGAGCAGCGCGACCGGGTTGCCGGCCGGGACGACCGTGTCGATCCAGTTGCGCACGCGGCTCTTGCCGGTGGTCGGGACGCCCAGCGGGGTGTTGCTCGTCAGCAGCCGGTGGAAGGCGTAGCCGGCCACCGCCCCGCCGAAGCAGAAGACGGCCACGGCGACACCGGCGAGCGCAGCCCCACGGGGTACGAGCGCCAGGCCCAGGCAGATCAGGCCGAGCACGAGGCCGCAGAGCGCTACGAACACGCCGGCAGGGAGGCCGCCCGACTGGTCGTGGATCAGGCCGTTGAGGACCGATTCGGGCGAATCGACCCACAGGCCGGCGACGGGGGCGAAGTCGCCGAAGACCGCGGTCGCGGCGAACACGACCGTCACAGCGGCGATCCCGACCAGCGGCAGCCGTTCCTGGAGCAGGCACACGGCCGTCGCCAGCAGCAGCAGCGGAGCGAGGTAGAAGAGGTACCGGTCGCGGATCACGTCGGGGCCGCCGAAGCGGACGTCGTACGAGCCCGTCTCGAGCGCGAGCAGCGGGATCGCGAGCGCGGTGATCACTGCGAACGCGCGCAGCCGGACGGCGCCGCCCCGGAGCGACGAGTAGGCCCAGCCGCCGCCGAGGAGCAGCGGCACGATCCCCAGCCCGACCGCCAGCACGTCGACGTGGATCGCAGCCGATTTCCAGGCGATCGCGGGCAGGAGCGAGCCCTCGGTCGCGGTCACGCCGTAGTCGCCGAGCAGCCGGTGCGCCTGGCCGAGCGCGGCGAGCAGGGCCACGACGACCAGTCCGATCGCGTAGACGATCGCCAGCACGCGGTGCTGCCGGAGCGCCGGCCGCGGCCCGACGGTGACCACCGCCGCGAGCGGGAGGACCGCGGCCAGGAAGAGGAACTGCGGGCGGGTAAAGAACGCGAGCGCCAGCGCGAGGGCGGCGAGGACGTCCGTGCGGCGCGAGGGCTCGGCGATGCAGACGTGGCAGGCGAGCACGGTCCAGAGGAAGACCGGGTAGGCGGCCGCCTCCGACATCACGAACGCGGCGTTCACCGCCCACGGCGTCGATATCGCCAGCAGCGCGACGACGAGCGCCCAGCCCGGCGTGACCAGCCGCCGTCCGAGCAGGTAGACGGGGATCGCCGCGCTTGCGAAGAGCACCGCGTTGACGGCATGGGCGGCGTTGAAGGCCGCGACGTTGTCCAGGCCGCCGTAGAACGGCGCGAGGACGATCGGGTAGACGACCCCGAGGAAGCCGACGCGCTCGCCGTGCAGCGTCGGGAGGGGCGAGCCGGTCGTGGCCATGTGCCGGGCAAGCTTCACGTAGAGCATCTCGTCGGTCTGCACGACCCACTCGTGCACCTTGGTCGTGCCCACGGCCAGAAGAGCCGAGGCGCCGACGACGATCGCCGTCAGGCCCAGCCAGGGACGTGCAAGGCTTTGCACGCGTCCGGGCGGGTTACTCGGTCGAGTACTCGTCGGCGATCGCGAGGACGTCGTCGAGGATCTCGAGGCCCTCGTCCAGTTCCTCGCGGGTGATGTTCAGCGGCGGCGTGATCGCGAATACGTTCCAGTGCACGAAGGGGTAGAGGCCGCGCTCGAGGCACGCCTTCGTGATCCGGGTGATCGGCTCGGCCGCCTCGCCGCCGGCATTGAAGGGGACGAGCGGCTCGCGCGTCTGCCGGTTCCGGACGAGCTCGAGGCCCCAGAAGAGTCCGAGCCCCCGCACCTCGCCGATGCTCGGATGGCGCTGTGCGAGTCGCGGGAGCGCCTCGCCGAGGTAGTCGCCCATCGCGGCGGCGTTCTCGACCACGCCCTCCTCGCGGAAGGCCTCGATCGACGCGACACCCGTCGCGCAGGCGAGCGGATGGCCCGAGTAGGTGAGCCCGCCGGCGAAGTACCGGTCCTCGATCGCGTCGTAGACATGGTCGCGCACCGTCATCGCGCCGAGCGGGACGTACCCCGAGTTGATCCCCTTCGCCGTCGTGATGATGTCGGGGACGACGTCCCAGTTGTCGCAGCCGAACCAGCGGCCCGTCCGCCCCCAGCCCGCCATCACCTCGTCGAGGATCAGCAGAATCCCGTGGCGGTCGCAGACCTCGCGGATCGACTGCAGGTATCCGTCGGGCGGGACGATGATCCCGTTCGTCCCGGTCACGGTCTCGAGCATCACCGCCGCGACCGTTTGCGGCCCCTCGTACATGAGGATCTCCTCGAGGTGCGGGCCGCCCGAGCAGACCGGGCACGGATCGGGATGGCCTGCCGGGCACCGGTACGTGTAGGGGTCGAACATGCGGACGATCCCGGGGAGACCGGGCTCGGCGAACCAGCGGCGCGGATCGCCGGTCAGGGTGATCGCGCCGGCGGTGGCGCCGTGGTACGAGCGGTAGCGCGCCACGATCTTGTGCCGGCCGGTCACCCAGCGGGCGAGCTTGACTGCGTTCTCGTTCGCCTCCGCGCCGCCGTTCGTGAAGAAGGTCCGGTTCAGGTCGCCGGGCATGCACTCGGCGACGAGGCGCGCGAGCTCCGACCGCTTGTCGTTGGCGACGCTGGGCGCGATCGTGCACAGGCGGTCGGCCTGCTCCTTGATCGCCGCGACCAGCTTCGGATGCTGGTGGCCGAGCGCCAGGTTGACGAGCTGGGAGGCGAAGTCGAGGTAGCGCTTCCCCTCGTAGTCCCAGAAGTAGCGGCCTTCGCCGCCCGCGACCGGAATCGGCGCGAGCGCCGACTGCACCGACCACGAGTGGATCAGGTACCGGCGGTCGTCGGCGACGACCTGCGCGCCCTCGGCCTGCCGCGACTCCGTGACGGCCATCGGCCGAATCCTAGACGGTATGGTGAAACGGATTCGGGGACAGGCCCGTCGGGCCAGTCCCGCTCAGCAGTATTTTCTGGAGGTGGCGCCAAAATGACCGAGACGATTGCTCCGGCGAAGACCCAGCCGATCAACCACTGGATCGGAGGCACGAGCGTTCCGGGGACGTCCGGCCGGAGCGGCCCGGTCTGGAACCCGGCGACCGGCGAGCAGACGGGCGCGGTCGACTTCGCGACGGTCGAGGAGGTCGACGCCGCCGTCCAGACCGCGAAGGAGGCGTTCACGACGTGGCGCTCGGTCTCGCTCGCAAAGCGGGCGGAGCTCTTCTTCGCGATCCGCGAGCTCCTCCACGAGCACCGCGCCGACCTCGCCCGGTTCCTCACCCTCGAGCATGGCAAGGTCACGTCCGACGCGCTCGGCGAGGTCGCCCGCGGCCTCGAGGTGATCGAGTACGCCTGCGGAATCCCGACCCTGCTCAAGGGTGAGTACTCCGAGCAGGCCTCGACCGGGATCGACGTGTACTCGATCCGGCAGCCGCTCGGCGTCGTCGCCGGGATCACGCCATTCAACTTCCCGGCGATGGTGCCCATGTGGATGTGGGCGCCGGCGATCGCCTGCGGGAACACGTTCGTGCTCAAGCCCTCCGAGAAGGACCCGTCCGCCTCGGTCTACACCGCCGAGCTGCTCAAGGAGGCCGGTCTGCCCGACGGCGTCTTCAACGTCGTGCACGGAGACAAGGTCGCCGTCGACGCGATCCTCGAGCATCCGGACATCGACGCCGTCAGCTTCGTCGGCTCGACGCCGATCGCGCGCTACGTCTACGAGACCGGGACGAAGAAGGGCAAACGGATGCAGGCGCTGGGCGGGGCGAAGAACCACATGATCGTCCTCCCCGACGCCGACATCGACATGGCCGCCGACGCCGCCGTCTCCGCCGCGTACGGCTCGGCCGGCGAGCGCTGCATGGCCGTCTCGGTCGTGGTCGCGGTCGGCGACGTCGCCGATCCGCTGATCGGCGCGATCAAGGAGCGGCTCCCGAACGTGAAGGTCGGCAACGGGCTCGAGCCCGGCAGCGAGATGGGGCCGCTGATCACCCGCGAGCACCGCGACAAGGTCGCCGGCTACCTGGACACCGCCGCCGAGCAGGGCGCGACCGTCGTCGCCGACGGCCGCGAGCTGGAGGTCGACGGCGACGGCTTCTTCCTCGGCGTCTCGCTGATCGACGCGGTCACGCCGGAGATGGACGCCTACCGCGACGAGATCTTCGGACCGGTGCTGTCGGTCGTGCGCGCGGGCACGTACGACGACGCGGTGAAGCTCGTGAACGAGAACCCGTACGGGAACGGGACGGCGATCTTCACCCGCGACGGCGGCGTCGCCCGCCAGTTCCAGTTCGACGCGCAGGCGGGCATGGTCGGCGTCAACGTGCCGATCCCGGTGCCCGTCGCGTACTACTCGTTCGGCGGCTGGAAGGCGAGCCTGTTCGGCGACCGGCACATCTACGGCCCGGAGGGCATCGACTTCTACACCCGCGGCAAGGTGGTCACCTCGCGCTGGCCGGACCCGGCGACCAGCAAGGTCGACCTCGGGTTCCCGCAGACTCGCTAGCTCGCGGTCGGCAGTGCAGTGACAGGCTTAAGCCTGTCACTGCTGTACGCGGAGAGCCTTCTGCCGGCTTGACATGTGACCAAACGGTCACATATAGTCGGGACATGGACGCGGTGTTCAAGGCGCTCGCCGACCCGACCCGCCGGGCGCTGCTCGACGAGCTCTACCGGCAGGACGGGCAGTCCCTGACCGAGCTCGGCGCGCGGTTGCCGACGATGACCCGCTTCGGCGTGATGAAGCACCTGCGGGTTTTGGAAGAGGCGCACCTGGTCACGACGAGGAGACGTGGCCGGGAGAAGCTGCACTTCCTGAACCCCGTCCCGATCAGGCTCGTCCACGACCGGTGGGTGAGCAAGTACGCAGCGCCCTGGGCGGCGACGCTCGCGGGCCTCAAGCAAACCCTGGAGGGGGGACCACAGATGGAGAAGGTGTTCGAGATCTACATCAAGACGACGCCCGAGCAGCTCTGGGAGGCGATCACCGATCCGGAGCTGCGGAGCCGGTACTCGTTCGGCGTCCGCACGGAGTCCGACTACGCGCCGGGCTCGGCGTATCGCGCGACCTCGCAGGACGGAAACGTCGAGATCGCCGCCGGCGAGAACCTCGAGGTCGATCCGCCGCGCCGGCTGGTGCAGAGCTTCGACGCGCTCTGGAGTGACGACGTCAGGGCCGAGGGCACGTCACGGGTGACGTGGGAGATCGAGCCCGTCGGCGACTCCTGCCGGCTGGTCGTCACGCATGACGAGCTGCGCGAGGGCGCGAACGACGAGGTCTACGGCGGCTGGCCGATGATTCTCTCCGGCCTGAAGACGCTGCTCGAGACGGGCGAGAACCTGACCACGCCCGGCTCGCTGATGTACCAGGAGACGGCTGCCTAGCGTTCGACGACGGCGACCGGATCGCCGACCGCGACCGCGCCGGCTTCGAGGACGCGGCAGTTCATTCCTCGGAGCCGCCGGTCGCGGTTGTCGTTCACCCACGTCAGCGCCTCGAGCCCGAAGCGTTCGCGGAACGTCTTGCAGCCCGTGTGCGGCGCGGGGCTCACCTCCAGCAGCGCCTCGCCCAGCCGGAGCTTCGTCCCCACGGGCAGCGCCTCGTCCGAGAGGTCGAGATCGACCAGGAAGTTGTCGCCCGGCGCGTCGAGCGGAAGGTCGTTCCGGTTGACGAGTCGTGCCACCCGCACGTTCATCAGCGTCACCTGCGCGTCGACGCTGGGGCTCTTGCCCTGCGACCAGCGGTCGCCCTCGACGCCGCCCTCGACGGTGAGCCGGACGCCGGCGGGCGTCTCGTGCACGCCCGCTTCGACGCGCACGCAGATCAGCTCGACCGTGCCGCTGCCTCGGGGTGCCGGCTCGGCCGACGCCCAGCGCGTCTCGAAGTCCTCGGTGGTCAGCATGCGCTCATCGTACGAGTCGACTCCGACGGCTACTCGTCGAGCGCGTCCACATAGCGCTCGAAGGCCTCCTGACGCCGCTTGCTGGCCGCGATCTCGGCCTGCAGGCGGCTGATCTCGGCCTCGAGCTCCTCGCGGTCCACTTCCGGGTCGTCGCTGTCCAGCTCGAACAACTCTTCCTCGCCGTCGTCCGCCGCCGGTCCGCCCTGGAAGGCGCCCTGCACGAGCTCGACATCGGCAGGCGCAAGCCGTGCGAAGACCTCCTCGTCCAGGCGCGGCCCATCCAGTTCGAGCACGAGCCTGGCGATCTCCTCGTGCAGGAGTGCCGTGCGGTCGCGCTCGAACTCCAGCTCGTCCAGCGCCTGCCGCCGACGCTCGGCGCGTGCGATCCGGGCCCGGTCCACGCGCCAACCCTAGATGAGCCGATCCGCCGCGATGGTCATTGGCGGCTCGGATTGCATACTGTATTTTCATCGCGGTGGCCGACACGCTGAACAAGGGCGAAGGTCTCGTGCGCAACGCGAGCCTGGCCGCCACGGAGCTGATCAGGGAGGCGATTCTCGACGGCCGCCTGCAGCCGGGACAGCGTCTGAAGGAGGAGGACCTCGCCCGTCAGCTCGGGATCAGCCGCACGCCCGTCCGTGAGGCGCTGCTCATGCTCCAGGTCGAGGGCCTGATCGTCGCGACGCCGAACCGCGGCGCGACGGTGCGGGTTCACACGCCCGACGACCTCGAGGATCTCTACGTCCTGCGCGCCGTGCTCGAGGGCCACGCCGTCCGGCGCGCGGCCACGCGGGTCAGCGAGGAGCAGGTCGACGAGCTGCGAGAGAGCTGCGAGCGGTTCGACGGCCTCGAGCCCGAGGACGAGCTGCGCGAGCTCGTCCGCGAGAACCTCTTCTTCCACAACACGATCCTCGAGATCGCCGGCAGCGCCCGCCTGGCCAGCATGGTGCGCCGGGTGATCGAGCTGCCGCTCGTCTACAAGTCGTACATCTGGTACTCGCCCGACCAGAAGCGGATCTCGTCGCACTACCACCGGCAGATCGTGAACGCGCTCGCGAGCGGCGACGGCGAGCGCGCCGAGCTGATCATGAAGGAGCACGTCTTCGAGGCGCGCGACCTGCTCGTCGGCCGGCTCAGGGCCGCCGAGCAGAGCCCGTCGCCGGCCGAGGCGAGCGCGTGACCGACGCCGCCGCGGCGACGGAAGGGAGGCTGCGGCCGTCGACCGAGGGCCCGGGCCCGCTCGCGGGTGTCCGCGTCGTCGAGCTCGGGATGCTGCTCGCCGGCCCCTTCACCGGGCGCCTGCTCGGCGACATGGGTGCCGAGATCATCAAGGTCGAGCCGCCGGGCCAGCCCGACCCCCTCCGCGACTGGGGCCACGCCCGCTACGAGGGCCGCTCGCTCTGGTGGCCCGTCCAGTCGCGGAACAAGAAGTGCGTCACGCTCAACCTGCGCGAGGAGCGCGGGCAGGAGCTCCTGCTGGCGCTGGTGGAGCACAGCGACGTCCTGGTCGAGAACTTCCGGCCGGGCACGCTCGAGCGCTGGAACCTCGCGCCGGAGCGGCTCTGGGAGGTCAACCCGAGGCTGGTGATCGCGCGCGTCTCCGGGTACGGCCAGACCGGGCCGTACGCGCCGCGCGCCGGGTTCGCGTCGGTCTCGGAGGCGATGGGCGGCATCCGCCACATCAACGGCTTCCCCGACGAGCCGCCGCCGCGCATCCACATCTCGCTCGGCGACTCGCTCGCCGGGATGTTCGCAGCGCAGGGCATCCTCGCCGCCCTGTACCGCCGCGACGCTCTCGGAGGCGGCCGCGGGCAGGTGGTGGACGTGTCGCTGATGGAGGCCTGCTTCGCGCTGCTGGAGAGCATGGTTCCCGAGTACGACCGGCTGGGCATCGTCCGCGGCCCCGGCGGCACCGGGCTGAAGGGCGTCGCCCCCTCGAACATCTTCAAGTCGAGCGACGGGAAGTGGATGGTGATCGCGGCGAACGCGGACAAGGTCTTCGGCCGCCTGTGCGAGGCGATGGGGCAGGCCGGGCTCGCGCAGGACCCCAGGTTCGCCACCCATGTCGCCCGCGGCGAGCACCAGGAGGAGCTGGAGGGCATCGTCGCCGAGTGGGCCCTGCGGCTCACGGCCGCCGAGATCGACGCGGTGCTCAACGAGGCCGGCGTGATCTGCGGGCCGATCTACACGATCGCCGACATCTTCGAGGACGAGCAGTACCGCGCCCGCGAGATGCTCGTCGAGCACCACGACCCGGAGTTCGGCTCGTACATCGGCCCCGGCATCGTCCCCAAGTTCTCGGAGACGCCGGCCGAGGTGCGCTGGTCGGCCACCTGGGAGGAGGGGAGCCACAACCAGGACGTCTACGGCGGCCTGCTCGGGCTCTCCGGGGACGAGCTCGAGCGGCTGAAGGAGGACGGGATCCTGTGAGTGCGAGGATCACGATCTGCGACGTCGGCCCGCGCGACGGGCTCCAGAACGAGGAGAAGCACCTCGACCCGGAGACGCGCGCCGAGCTGGTCAACCGGCTCGCGGCCGCCGGCCTTCCCCGGATCGAGGCGGTCAGCTTCGTCAACCCCGCCCGCGTCCCGCAGATGGCGGGCGCGGAGGAGGTCGTCGCCGGCATCGACCGGCAGGACGGCGTCGTCTATGCGGGGCTCGTCCTCAACGAGAAGGGCTACGACCGGCTGGCCGCGACGGGTCTGGAGGAGGTGCACGTGGCCTTCGCCGCCACCGAGACCTTCAACCGCCGCAACCAGAACGCCTCGCCGGAGGAGTCCCTCGCCGCCGCAACGGCAATCGTCGAGCGCGCGCACGCGGACGGGATTCGCGCGACCGTGACCGTCGGCGTCGCGTTCGGCTGCCCGTTCGAGGGCGCCGTCGACCCGGGCCAGGTCCTCGGCTACGCCGAGGTCTTGGCCAGCGGTGGTGCCGACGAGATCGTGCTCGCGGACACGGTCGGGGTCGCGGTCCCGCGGCAGGTGAAGCACCTGGTCGCCGAGGCCGTGAAGCTCGGTCGACCGGTAGGCGTGCACCTGCACAACACGCGCAACACCGGCTTCGCGAACGCGTACGCGGCGCTGGAGGCAGGCGCGACCGTGCTGGACGCGTCGGTCGGCGGCCTCGGCGGCTGCCCTTTCGCCCCACGCGCGACCGGGAACATCTGCACGGAGGATCTCGTCTACATGCTCCACGGCGAGGGCGTCGACACGGGCATCGACCTTGCCGCACTGATCACCGTCGCCGAGTGGCTCGAAGGCCGGCTCGGCAAACAGCTACCGGGACAGGTCTACCGCGCCGGCACGTTCGCGCCGGTAGCGGCCTGAGAGGGAGGAACGGGATGGCGTACAGATTGGGGGTGGACGTCGGTGGCACCTTCACCGACCTCTTCCTGGTCGGCGACGGGAACGGCGACGGCGGTAGCCGCTTCCGCGTGAAGACGCCGTCGACGCCTGCCGATCCGTCGGAGGGGGTGCTCACGGGTGTCCGCCGGATCTGCGAGGAGGCGGGGATCGACGTCGGCGAGATCCGGAACATCCTCCACGGCACGACCGTCGCGACGAACGCGGTGCTGGAGTCGAAGGGCGCGCGCGTCGGCCTGATCACCACGGTCGGCTTCCAGCAGATCCTGCACCTTGCGCGCTCGCAGACGCCGGGGCCGCTGGCGGGCTGGATCATCATGATCAAGCCCGATCCGCCGGCGTCGCTGGCCGACACGCGGGAGGCGGTCGAGCGGATGGACGCCCGCGGCGAGCCGATCGTGCCGGTCGATGTGGGTCAGGTCGAAGGCGTCGTCCGCGACCTGGTCGAGTCGGGCGTCGAGACGCTGACGGTGGCGCTGATCAACTCGTACGTGAACGGTGAGCACGAGCGGCAGATCGGCGAGATCGTCGAGCGGCTGTACCCAGGCTTCCCGGTGACGCTCTCGTCGGAGGTGCTGCCGGAGTTCCGCGAGTACGAGCGGGCGCTGACCGCCTGCATGAACTCGTACGTGCGCCCGAAGGTCGCGGACTACGTCAACCGGCTGCAGGAGCAGCTCGGCGGGATCGGCGCCAAGGCGGACGTGAACATCCTCCGCTCGGACGCCGGGCTGATGACGACGCGGGAGGCGGCGCGCAACCCGATCTACGGGGTGCTCTCCGGCCCGTCCGGTGGCGTCGCCGGCGCGCTTTTCGTCGCGCGCAAGGCGGGCTTCGACGACATCCTCGCCTTCGACATGGGTGGAACCTCGACCGACGTCGCGCTCTGCCAGAACGGCCAGCCGACGATCGGCCGCGAGACCGCGATCGGCCATTTCCGGATCAAGGTGCCGTCGGTGAACGTGCACACGGTCGGTGCCGGCGGCGGCTCGATCGCGCACGTTCCCGAGCTGACCAGGGCGTTGCGCGTCGGCCCGCAGTCCGCCGGTGCGGAGCCTGGCCCCGCTGCGTACGGCAAGGGCGGCGCCGAGCCGACCGTCACCGACGCGAACGTCGTGCTCGGGCACCTGCCCCCGTCGCTGCTCGGCGGCGAGATGCAGCTCGACGTCGACGCGGCGCGCGCGGCCGTGCAGAAGGTCGCCGACGCGATGGGCCTCGACTCGGTCGAGCAGGCGGCCGAGGGCATCGTCGCGATCGTGAACGAGAACATGGCGGGCGCGCTGCGGCTGGTGTCGGTGCAGCGCGGCCACGATCCGCGCGAGTTCGCGCTGGTCGCCTACGGCGGCGCGGGCCCGCTGCACGCCAACGCGCTGGCGAGCCTGATGGGCTCCTTCCCGGTGATCGTTCCGCCGGCGCCGGGGCTGCTCTGCGCGATCGGCGACCTCGTTGCCGACTTCCGGGACGAGTTCGCGCAGACGTACATCCGGCTGCTCGCCGACGCGAGCGGCGCCGAGGTCGCCGAGATCCTGGACGGGCTCGGCACCCGCGCGACCGAGTGGCTCGAGGGCGAAGGCATCCTCGCCGACGCCCGGCGCGTGCTGTACAGCGCGGACATGCGCTACCACCGCCAGGGCTACGAGATCCCGGTGGCGCTGGAGCCGGACGAGGTCCGCGCGGACGGGCTGGCCGATCTCGAGGAGCGCTTCAACGGGCTGCACGAGCAGCTCTACGGGTTCCGGATGCCCGGCACCGCCTGCGAGATCGTCAACCTGCGCGCGGTCGGGTACGGAACCGTGCCGAAGCCCGAGCTCCCGGTCGGCGAGGCCGGCGATGCCGACGCCTCGGAGGCGGTCGTCGACGAGCAACAGGTCGTCTTCGGCGGGCAGCGGGTGCCGACGAGGATCTACGACCGCTCGAAGCTCCAGCCCGGGGCATCGCTCGACGGCCCCGCGATCGTCACCGAGTTCGACTCGACGACCGTCGTCCTGCCCGGCCACCGGGCGGAGGTCGACGTGAACTTCAACATCCTGATCACCCCCAACGAGTGAACGAGGGAGTAATGGTTGTCTCTGAAAAACTGCGCATCGCCGAGATCCCCGACCTCGAGGTCGACCCGGTCACGCTCGACATCATCGAGGGCGCGCTGAAGAGCGCCCGCTACGAGATGGACGCCGTGCTCTTCCGCTCGGCGATGAGCCCCGTGATCCGGGAGCAGCACGACGAGTTCCCGATGATCACCGACCCGCGCGGGCGGATGGTCGTCGGCCAGTTCGGCGCCTACATCAACGAGATGATGGAGGACTGGGACCGCGGCGTGTACCCGGGCGACGTGATCCTCACCTCCGACCCGTTCAAGTGCTCGGCGTCGATCTCGCACACGAACGACTGGCTCGTGCTGGTGCCGATCTTCTACGAGGACGAGCTGGTCGGCTGGTCGTCGCAGTTCGGCCACCAGATGGACGCCGGCGGCCCGCTGCCGGGCTCGCTCCCGACGGGGGCGAAGACGATCTTCGAGGAGGGGATCATCATCCCGCCGATCAAGATCATCGAGCGGGGGGAGCCGCAGGAGGACGTGCTGCGGCTGATCTTCAACAACGTCCGCCTCCCGGAGATGAACCGCGCCGATCTGTTCGCGATCGTCGCGGGCTGCCGTGCGGGCGAGAAGCGGGTGGTCGAGCTCTGCGAGCGCTTCGGGAAGGAGACCTACCTCGCCGGTCTGCAGGCGCTGCTCGACCGGACGTACGAGGCGATGCGCACGCTGATCCAGCTGGCGATCCCCGAGGAGCCGCAGTCGTTCGAGGACTGGATCGACGACGACGGCCTCGGGAACGGCCCCTACAAGATGAAGCTGACAATCTGGCGCGAGGGCGACCACGCCTTCTTCGACTGGTCGGGCACCGACCCCCAGGCGCTCGGGCCGATCAACTTCTACCTCTCAGAGGGCATGTTCAAGATGTTCATCGGGATCTACCTGATCATGGTCAACGATCCCCAGATCCTCTTCAACGACGGCTTCTATCCCCTCCTGCACGTGGTCATGCCCGAGGGGTCGCTGCTCCGCCCGCGCTTCCCGGCCGCGCTCGGCTGCCGCACGCACGCGCTCGCCCGGCAGTTCGACGTGCTCGGCGGCGCGCTCGTCAAGCAGGCCCCGGAGCTGAACACGGCCGCCGGTTACGGGACGAGCCCGTACATGCTCTATTCGGGCTGGGACTCGAAGGGCGAGTTCTACTACTCGATGGAGATCCTCTACGGCGGGATTCCGGGACGGCCGATCGGCGACGGGATGGACGGCCACTCCTGGTGGCCGCTGTTCGAGAACATCCCGACCGAGTACCTCGAGGCCTACTACCCGCTGCGGATCGACGGATACACGACCGTCACCGACTCGGGCGGCGCCGGCTTCCACCGCGGCGGCAACGCGGTCGAGAAGCGCTACGTCTACCTCGAGCCCGGCGAGGTCTCGATCCACGACGACCGCTGGCTGACCCGGCCGTGGGGCGTGCTCGGCGGTGAGCCGGGCGGACGCTCGGAGAAGATCCTCCGCCGCGCCGACGGAACCGAGGAGCGGCTGCCGTCCAAGTGCGACAACGTCGTCGTCGAACCGGGCGACATGCTGGTCTACCGGACGGCCGGCGGCGGCGGCTGGAAGGACCGGCTCGACCGGCCCGTCGACGCGGTCGTCCGCGACGTCTCCTACGGTCTCGTCTCCCGCGAGAAGGCAAAGGCCGGCTACGGCGTCGTGCTGGCCGACGATGGGAGCGCCGACCTGGAGGCGACCGAAGCCGAACGGGCACGCCAGCGCGAGGAGCGCGGCGAGCCGCTGTCCTTCGACTTCGGCCCGCCGCTGGAGGAGATCCTCGCGAAGTGCCTCGAGGAGACCGGGCTTCAGCCGCCGGTTCCCGCCACACCGCTGCGCTGGTCGCCGCTCGAGCCCGGCGACGAAGCGCTCGCACGCGTCCGAGCGGGCGACGACATGCCGGAGCCTGCGAAAGCGTGAGACACGAGGGCTTCCACGGTCGGGCGGGCCTCGGCACGAGGCCCGCCCTGATCGTGGTCGACGTCAGCGTCGGCTTCACCGACCCGGCGTCGCCGCTCGCCTGCGAACTGGAGGACGTTGTCGCCTCGATCGCCTGCCTGCTCGGCGAGGCGCGCCGTGCCGGGTTGCCCGTGGTCTACACGACGGTCGCCTACACCGAGGCCGACCGGCGGACGGCGGCCGCGTTCATCGACAAGGTGCCCGCGTTGCTGACGCTCGAGGCCGGCAGCCGGTGGGTGGAGATCGACCCGCGGGTCGGGCCGCTCCCGGACGAGCCGGTGCTGACCAAGCTGTTCGCCTCGGCATTCCACGGAACGGCGCTGTCGTCGTTCCTGGCCGCCGAGGGCTGCGACAGCCTGATCGTCACGGGCGCGTCGACGTCGGGCTGCATCCGGGCCACGGCCGTCGACGCGCTCCAGCACGGCTACCGGCCGGTCGTGCCGCGCGAGGCGGTCGGCGACCGCAACCCCGCCGCCCACGAGGCGAATCTGTACGACATCGACGCCAAGTACGGCGATGTCGTCTCGGTCGACGAGGTCGTCGCGCACCTGGAGGAGATCGCTGGCGCACACGCTCGCTGAGAAGATCCTGCTCGCGCACACCGACGCCGACGATGTCGCGCCCGGGGACGTGGTGATGGTGCGCTGCGACGTGGTGATGGCGAACGACGTCTCCGGCCCGATCGCGTTCCAGGCGCTGGAGAAGATGGGCGTGCAGCGGGTCTTCGACCCTGGGCGGGTGGTGATGGTCGCCGACCACTTCGCGCCGGCGAAGGACGCGCGCTCGGCCGAGCTCCAGCGGCGGCTGAAGCAGTGGTCGGAGGCGCAGGGAGTGACGTTCTACGACCAGGGCCGCGGCGGCATCGAGCACACGCTGCTCTGCGAGGAGGGCTGGATCCGGCCCGGGTCGGTGATCGCCGGCGGCGACTCGCACACCTGCACGTACGGCGCGCTCGGCGCCTTCGGCACCGGTCTCGGCTCGACCGACATCGCCGCGTGCCTCGCGCTCGGGGAGTTCTGGCAGGCGGTGCCGTCGACCATCCGGGTGGAGTTCACGGGCGAGAAGCAGCCGTTCGTGACCGGGAAGGACCTGATTCTCGCGGTCATCGGCCGGATCGGCGTCGGCGGCGCGACGAACGCGGTGCTCGAGTTCGTCGGCGCGGGCGCGCGGGCGCTGTCGGTCGACGAGCGCCTGGCCGTCTCGAACATGGCGGTCGAGGCCGGAGCGGAGACGGGACTGTTCCCGGCCGACCAGACCGTCGCCGACTACCTCCATGGCCGTGAGAGCCGTGTCCAGGGGACTGTCCCCGGCGATCTGGCCTCCGACGACGACGCGGCGTTCGCGCAGACGCTCGAAATCGACCTGGCAGGGCTCGAGCCTCTCGTCGCGCTCCCGCACTTGCCGGGCAACGTCGTCCCGATTGCGGAAGCAGTCGGGACGCGAGTCGACCAGGTCTACATCGGCAACTGCTCGAACGGGACGATGACCGACCTCCGGCAGACGGCGGAGATCCTGCGCGGCCGCCGCGTGCACCCCGACTGTCGCGCGATCGTCGTCCCCGCCACCCAGCGCATCTACCGAGAGGCGATGCGCGAGGGCCTGCTCGACGTCTTCGTCGAGGCCGGCGCGAGCGTCTCGACCCCCACCTGCGGCGCCTGCTTCGGCGGCCACATGGGCGTCCTGGCCGCGGGCGAGCGTGCGGTCGCGACCACGAACCGCAACTTCCGTGGCCGGATGGGCTCTCCCGATGCGGAGGTGTGCCTCGCCAACGCGTACGTCGCAGCGGCCGCGGCCGTCGCGGGCGAGATCGTCCATCCTGCGGACGTTCTCGCGGGAGCACCGGCGTGACGCCGGCGGCGTGGACGACGCGCCGGCGGTTCCGCGGAACCGCCTTCCTTTTCCCCACCCAGGGTGGGGAAGAGGCTCCACCCGCCACCCGCGATGAGCGTATCGCCGAAAAGCGCGCGTGTCTGTGCCGGGTCCGTGCCGACTTCGCGACAGGGAGCGGCCGGTGATCGTCGAGGGCGTTGCCGTCGTCATCCCGGGCGACGACGTCGACACCGATGTCATGTACCCCGGCAGCTACCTCAACGTGGAAGATCCCGAGGAGATGAAGCGGTATCTCTTCGACGGCTACGACCCGTCGCTGCGCGACCGCCTCGGGCCGGACGCGATCGTCGTCACGGGCCGGAACTTCGGCCTCGGCTCCTCGCGCGAGCACGTCGTGCAGGCCCTCAAGGCCTGGGGCGTGCCGGCGGTGGTCGGCACGAGCTTCGCCCGCATCTTCCGCCGCAACTGCGTGAACCTCGGCCTCGCGATCTTCGAAGCGCCCGACGCGGCCGCGGCAGCGCAACCCGGCTCGCGGATCCACATCGACACGGACGCGGGCGAGATCACGGTCGACGGTCGCCGCTTCACCGCCCCACCCGTTCCCGAGCTCGTCGCGGAGCTCCAGGCGGCGGGCGGGCTCGTTCCCTGGACGAAGGAGAGAGCACGATGATCGTTCGCGACCTCGGCGATGCCTGGCAGGTCGTCCTCCAGACCGACCACGCGGACCTCTCGGCGGCGTTCGCACGCGCGTGGGCGACCCCGCTCGCCCCGTCCCTTGTCCTCGCGACCGAGCGCCACGACGACGGCTGGGCGGTCTGGGAGCAATCACCCCAGCTCGAGAGCGGCACGCCGATCAACTTCTTCGACGTCGACGTCCGCTCCCACCTCGCCTTCTACCGCGCCGGCATCGCCGCGATCACGGAGCAGGACCCCAACGCCGGACTGCTCGTCTCGATGCACGGCGCCGGGATCTACCGGCAGCGCTACGGCCTCGACACCTCGCTCGGTCTGACGCGCGCGGCGGAGGTGCAGGGCGACGTGGACGCATTCGTCGCGGAGCAGGAGGCGAAGTTCGACGGCGACCCCGGCGAGCGGCAGGCCGACTACGAGCTGCTCCAGCTCTTCGACCGGCTGTCGCTCTACTTCTGCATGCGCGACGTGGTTGCCGGCGAGGCGGCCGAGCTCCAGGGCTACACGCTCGAGCCGGTCGGCCCCTGGCGCGTGAAGCTGGAGCCGTACCCGTTCGCCGAGAGCCCGGCCCACTTCTCGCTCCTCCGGCGAGTCATCCCGAAGGACGGAGAGCTCGGCGTCCTCGCTGTCCCACCGCAGGAAACGACGATTACCACCGAAGCCTAGAATCGGCTCCGGTGTCGCCGCCGAGCCCGACCTGTGCGGGCTCGGCTCGCTGCCGCTCTTGGGCCTGTGATCCGTCAAAAGTCATCGGCACGCGAAGCGGGCCGGACTTTGGACGGCTAGAGCAGCGCCGCCGCCCGTATCGGCGAGCCGTACGCCACTTCCAGCCGCAGCGGCAGCCCGACGAACAGGAAGCGCTGTCCGAGCACGTCCTTCAGGTTGTTCAGGTTCTCGTAGTGGGTGAGGCCGCGCTCGGCGCACGCCTTGTGCGTGGGGTACTCGTCGGTCAGGTAGACGAGGTCCGGGCTGATCGTCTCGACGCCGAAGATCTTCACGCCGCGGTCGGCCATCCAGTGCACGGCCTCGGCCGAGATCCCGCAGAACCCGTCGAGGAACGCCGGCGTACCGGCTGTCCGGTTGTAGTGGTCGGAGCAGAAGAGCAGGATGTCGCCCTCGCGCAGCTCCTGGCCGCCGGCCTCGACGGCTCGCTCGACCTCCCCGGCGGTCACGTCGTGCCCCCGCTCGTACTCGCGGATGTCGACGCAGATCGCCTCGCCGCAGAACGTGTCGAGCGGCATCTCGGCGATCGCGGTGCCGCCCTTCTGGTAGTGACCGAACGCGTCGACGTGGGTGGCGGCGTGGTTCGACGTGATGATGATCTCAGCGTTGAACGACGGCCTGTCCTCCTCCGCGTCCGTGTGCTGGATGTGGCGGAGGATCTGGGTCGGCGGGAAGAACGGGTGTAGCTGCGACTCGCGGGACAGCGGCTGCGACAGGTCGATCACACGCACGGGCTACTCCTTTCCGGCCATCTCCTTGCAGACCTGGACGATGCGGGGGATGAGAGCGGCGACGATCTTCTCGCCGGTCTCGACCGAGGCGCGGGTCGCGTCTCCGACCACGCCCGATTCGGTGATGTCGCGGAGCATGTCCATCGGCACGACCACGCCGGGGCCGCTCGCGCGCATCCCGTAGCGGCCGTACGACGTCCACGGCAGGCCGGCCTCCTTCACGGCCGCGCCGCGATCCCACGCGTCCCGGGTCGCCCGGTCGGTCACGACCCGCTGACCGAGCGCCATCGCCAGCGAGGTCTCGGCCTCCTCGGCGTGGATCATCGGCCCCTCGATCTCGGCGAGCATGTCCGAGGCCAGGTCCCACCACTGGACGAGGAACACCCGGCGGCCGGTCGTCTCCAGGTAGTGGTTGACCGCCACGGTCAGCGCGGCGGCGTTGCCGCCGTGGCCGTTGACCGCGACCAGGTGGTGGAAGCCGTGCTCGGCGAGCGAGTCGCAGATCTCGCGGAAGACCTGGAAGAACGTGGGCGTCGAGAGCCGCACCGAGCCGGGGAACTGCATGTGGTACCAGGACAGGGTCACGTTCAGCGTCGGCGCGACCAGCAGCTCGACGCCCTCCGTTTCGCCTGCCTCCGCGGCCCGCGCGCACAGCGACCGCGCGATGAAGCAGTCGGTGTCGAGCGGCATGTGCGGCCCGTGCTGCTCGGTCGTCCCGATCGGGATCAGCACCACGTCGACCCCGCGTGCGATCGCCTGCTCGACCTCGGGCCAGGTCATCCGCTCGATGAACCGCTCGGCCACCCCGCGATCTTCACCGAATGTCAGACATCATGCAATACTCGGCCGTCGTGGAAGGAAGGGCGCAGGTCAACGGCGTCGAGCTCTGGTATCAGGTGACGGGCGAGGGGGAGCCCGTGATCCAGATCCACGGCGCGGGCTTCGGCCACTTCAACTTCGCGCCCGCGACCCCGGCGATCGCCGAGTACTTCCAGGTGATCGACTACGACCTGCGCGGCTACGGGCAGTCCGACCGGCCGGTGCAGGACTACGACATGGAGGTCTGGGCCGACGACGTCGCCGGGCTCCTCGACGCCCTCGGCCACGCGAAGGCGCACGTCCACGGCACGTCGATGGGCGGGATGATCGCGACCGTCTTCGCGGGCAAGTACCCGGAGCGGACGACCTCGGTCGTGATCAACTGCGCGGCCGCCAAGCTCGGCAGGTCCGGCCGCCTCGTCTTCAAGAACTGGATCGACATCGCGCGCATGGATCCCGAGGGCCCGGGCAGCCGGATCCTCGCCGAGCTGATCGCGTGGCAGGCGCTCTCGAAGCGCTTCCTCGAGACGCCGGACGGCGTGGCTGCGATCGACTCGATCCAGCAGATCCTGCGCGACTCGAACCGGATCGAGGTCTTCACCGCCGCCTGCGAGGCGATGTGCGTGATGGACATCCGCGAGTGGCTGCCGAAGATCACCTCGCCCGCGCTCGTTCTGGGTGGCGATGAGGACCTGATGACCCCGTGGGACCAGGGGCCGGACGGCGCCGGGCAGGAGGCGATCTACGAAGGCATCGCCGGTGCGGAGAAGCACGTGATCGCCGGCTCGAACCACTCGACGATCTTCGACAACACCGACGAGCACGTCCGGGTCGTGCTCGAGTTCTTCCGCAGACACGGCTCCAGCGTCGAGTAGGCGCAGAAAGACGTTGCCGTGACAAGAGATCCTCGGAGATCGGGTCACGACGAGTCGCCGCCGGAGCCGGGCTCTGCCCGGCGGGAGGCCCAGGGCGGAGAGGCAACGTCGGCAGAGACACTCGAGCCGCCGGCTCCGCTGCCGCACGAGCGATCAGCAGCGCCTGCAAGGAGGGGGTCCGTGGGGGAACCAGGGGTTCCCCCACGCTGATGCCGGCGGTCGAGGAATACGGGGTCGAGCCGATCCCCGCCGAGCTCCGGGCGACCCGCTGGCGGGATCTCTTCGCGATCACCTTCACGTTCTTCCTGAACCCGGTCATGTACGTGCTCGGGGCGATCGCGGTGGCCGGGTTCGGGCTGCCGCTTCCGTGGGCGATCCTCGCGATGGTGCTCGGGCAGGCGATCGCCTACGCCGTGATGGTCCCGATCGCGGAGGTGGGCGTCGACTACGGGCTCACCGGCCAGGTGGCGGCCCGGGCGACACTCGGCTTCTGGGGGGCGCGCCTGCTCAGCTCGCCGTACCGCGTGGTCGCCGCCACCTACTGGTTCGCGGCACAGGCGATCGCAGCGGCCTACGCGATCCAGGCGATCGTGGAGGCGATGGGCGGCGGCAAGCCGCCACTCGTCCCGGTCGCGCTCGGGGTCGCGCTCTTCCACGCGACGCTCGCCGTGCTCGGCTTCGACGTGATGCGCTGGCTGCTGCGGATCGTGCTGCCGCTCTCGCTCGCCTTCGTCGCGGTGATGATCGCTCTCTACGCGTCCACGGACGACCCGCGGTTCGACGTCGGCCGCGTCTTCCACTCGCCCGACCAGCATCTGACCTGGGCGGGCTTCGCGGGCGCCGTGACGCTGATGGCGGGGTCGAGCCTGACGCTCGTCACCAGCGTCGCCGACTTCTGCCGCTACACGCCTACGCGCCGGGACGTGCGGATCGGCCTCGTCTCCGCGGCGCTCGCCGCGGCCGCCGTGGACACGTTCATCGGCGGCTACGCGGCGGCGGCGACGGGCGAGACCAACCCTTTCGCCGCCGTGGCCGACCTGACGTCGAGCTACCCGCTGCTCGCGCTCCTGCTCGTCGCGGTCGTCGTCCAGGGGATCTCGGCGAACATCGGCAATGTCTACACGGCCGGTCTCGCGCTCGTGAACTCGATCCCCCGCCTGGGCCGGCTATGGGCGACGATCATCGTTGCCGCGGCCGCCGTCGCTCTCTCTGCCGCCCCCGACGTGATCGACAGCGCACAGCGTTGGATCGTCCATCTCGGCAACGTCGCGGCCCCGCTCGCGGCGGTGATGCTCGTCGACTACGTCGTGGTCAAGCGGCGGCGGATCGACGTCTCGGGGCTCTTCGACGCGAACGGCCCCTACCGGTACCTGAACGGAGTCAATCTGGCCGCCTTCGTCGCGATCGGAGCCGGCGTCGCGCTCTACTACGCCCTCTCGATGTCGTGGCTGAAGATCGCGTGGGGCCTGGGTGCCGCGGCGATCGTCTACCTCGTCTGCCTACGCGCGATCGCCTACGTTCGCGAGCCGACCGTCGCCTCCTCCCAGCGCTCGAGCTCGCCCTCGTAGATGGCGCGGAGTCCGGGGCGATGTCAGACTGGGCTCACGTGAGCGACGACTACGTCCTCGACACGCCGCGGGTTCGCGAGTTCGTCGCTGGCGTCTGGACCGCGATCGCGACGGCCGGCTCGCCGGAGGACGCCTGCGAGGCGATCCGGCCCGGGTTCGCGAGCCTGCTGGCCGACCAGGACTGGCTCCCGGAGACCTACCGCGAGCCGGTGCCGGACAGCGGTATGGGCGGAGGGATCGGCCAGTGGGCCCTCTACCGGTCCGAGGACGGCTCGCTCTCGCTGTTCGCCCTCGTCGTCCCGCCGGACGCCGAGACGCCGGTGCACGACCACCTGGCGTGGGGCCTCGTCGGCCTCTACCAGGGCACCCAGGACGAGGAGATCTTCGCGCGCCGCGGCGAGGAGCTCGAGCTCACCGAGCGGCGGCCGCTCCGACCCGGCGACTTCTATGCGCTGTTCCCGCCGCACGACGACATCCACCGTGTGCGTACGACCTCGGCGGAGACGTCCGTGTCCATCCACCTGCTGACGAACGACACCGGGTGCGTCTGGCGGCACTCGTTCGACCCTGAGACGGGTGCGGAATCGCCGTTCCGGTCGGGCTACGCGAACGCCGCGTGCGAGGCCGAGACCGCTCCGCCCGAAGGGCATTGCCACGACGCCACCTGACGCTGGGCGTCGCCTGCGCGGCGATCGCGATCGCGATCGCCGTCGGGATCGTCCTGGTCGCCCACAGGGCCAGCTCGAAGACGGCGCCGACCCGAGCCGAGTACCTGAGCAACGTCGCGGCGATCTGCCGGCTCTACGGGCCGAAGCTCGACAAGGTCCCGCCCCCGGTCGACGTCAGCATCCCTGCCGAGATCACCGAGTCCGTGCGGAAGGTCGAGCCGATCCTCAGGGCCGAGGCGGCCGCGGTGCGCCGACTCGAGCCGCCGCCCGAGCTGCGGGCGCAGCTCGCGCGCTGGAACGAGCTCAACCGCCGCTCGATCGCCAAGCTCGGCGAGGCGCTTCGTGCGGCGAAGAAGACCGATCTGAGAGGCATCCAGGTCGCCTACGTCGCGTTCGTCGTCACCGGCGCCAAGGCCCAGAAGCTCGGTCACGCGATCGGATTCCCGTCGCCGCCCTGCTAGTCGGGGCTCGGGGGCGAGAGGCGAGTTGACTCGTGCGGGACGGCCCTGTATACAAACTGCATTCCACGGCCCAGCGCCACTCATTCTCGCTGCGGTTGCGGCATCGCGGGTGCCGTCGGCGAGGCGTGGGGTGCGCCCGAGTGGGCAGAGACGATCTTCGAGCGGACGGCGAGGAGAAAGGAGTTCGTGCATGTCTGACCACTTCGAGGTCGACACTGATGAGCTCGTCGAGCAGCTGGGCGAGCATCAGCGCCTGACCGGAACCGAGCCCGGGGAGGAGTCCGGCGGGATGAGCCGCCGTGACCTCCTTCTGAAAGGTGGCGCAGCCGCAGCGGCGGTGTCGGGCGTCGGCGCGCTCGCCGGCGCTGCCTCGGCAGCGCCGGCGAAGAAGGGCGCGTTCACTGGCACGTTGAATGTGATCACGCTCGGCGTCGAGTGGCCGACTCCGGAGGTTCAGAAGAAGGCGGAGGCGGACCTCGGCGTCAAGTTCGCCCTGACCGTGACCGACCCGGTGACGATGGTCCAGAAGGCGATCACGGCGCCGGAGACGTTCGACATCTTCGGCGGCTACAACTACCAGGACATCCAGATGTGGTCGTCGCATCACCTGACGCCCATCGACACCAAGAAGATCACCGCGTGGCCGCAGCTGTACAAGCTGTTCGCCTACGGCAAGGTCCACCCCGGCTCGAGCGGCGAGACGTACGGCGACGGCGACGCTCCCTTCCGTGCGCTCTTCCTGAAGCAGGGCACCACTGGCCTGCCGCTCACGAAGGAAGGGCCGAAGTCGAACAAGGACATCGTCCAGTGGGTGGTCAACGAGCGCACCGGCGCAACCAAGGGCCCGATGCCCCGGTACGTCGTGGGCGCCCCTGGCTTCTTCAACGCGGACTCGATCGGCTACAACGCCGACGTCCTCAAGAAGCTGCCGAACCAGGTCGGCTGGGCCGAGCTCCTGAACAAGAAGTGGAAGGGCAAGGTCGCCCTGCTCAAGGACCCGGGCATCGTCATGCAGGACGTGGGCAACGCGCTCAAGGCCCAGGGCATCTTCAAGCCCAAGGACATGGGCAACATGACGCCCGCCGAGATCGACCGCGTCGTCAAGATCGCGACCACGTACAAGAAGGCCGGTCAGTTCCGCGCCTACTGGGCGAACTTCAACGAGTCGGTCAACCTGATGGCCTCGAAGGAGGTCGTGGTCGAGTCGATGTGGTCGCCGGCCGTGGCGTTGCTCGTCGCGCAGGGGATCAACGTGAAGTACGCGTCCCCGCCGACCGGCTTCCGCGGCTGGTGCGGCTCGGTCGGCATCGCGTCCCACGTGACGAGCGACCCGGCCAAGCTGCAGGCCTGCTACGACTACCTGAACTGGATGTACGAGGGGTGGCTCGGCGCCACGATCATGCGCCAGGGCTACTACACCGGCAACGGCAACTCGCTCCTCAACTGGATCAAGACGAAGGGCGCCAGCAACCCGGCGGGCGGCATCCCGTTCAAGGCGGACGAGTACGCGTTCTGGTACGGCGGCACCCGTGCCGGCCGCGACCTGCCCGGCATCACGGGGAAGGTCGGCGACATCAAGAAGGGCTCGACCCGCGACGGTGGCGGCTTCTCGAAGCGCATCGGCCACTACTCCTCGTGGAACAGCTACTTCACGAACAACGCGTACCAGATCAAGCGGTGGAACGACTTCCTCAGCGCCTAGAGCTGGATGGCTGAGGGGGTCGCGGAATCGAATAGCGAGGGGGCGGCACCGGCCGCCCCCTCCGCCCAAAGGGGATCAGGCCTCGACCTGATCGGGCTGACGAAGGTCTTCCCCGGCGGGGCCGTCGCCGTCGACGACGTCAACCTGCACATCGACCACGGGGAGTACGTCGTCCTGCTCGGCCCGTCCGGCTGCGGCAAGACGACGACCCTGCGGATGATCGGCGGCCACGAGTACCCGACGGAGGGGGACATCGTCCTCGACGGCGAATCGCTCGTCGACCTGCCGCCGCACAAGCGCCCGACGACGACGGTCTTCCAGCATTTCGCCCTGTTCCCGCACCGGACCGTGCTCGACAACGTCGCGTTCGGTCTGAAGATGGAGGGCATCGGCAAAGGCGAGCGCCGTGAGAAGGCGATGGAGGCGCTCGAGATGGTCGGCCTCTCCGAGCTCAAGGACCGCAAGCCCGCCGCGCTGTCCGGCGGTCAGCAGCAGCGGGTCGCGCTCGCGCGCGTGCTCGTGACCAAGCCCAAGGCGCTGCTCCTCGACGAGCCGCTCGGGGACCTCGACCGCCTGCTGCAGCTGCGCATGCGCGTCGAGCTCCGGAACCTCCAGCGCCAGCTCGGGCTGATGTTCATCCACGTCACGCACAACCAGGAGGAGGCCCTCTCGATGGCCGACCGGGTCGTGGTCATGAACGAGGCCCGGATCCAGCAGGCCGCCGACCCGCTGACGATCGCGACGAGGCCCGCCACCGAGCTCGTCGCCCGGTTCATGGGGGACAACAACATCATCCACGGCAAGGTGACCGAGCGAACCGGCAACCGGCTGCTGGTCGAGGACGCCGCGCACCTGCGCGCGAGCGTCACGGTCGAGAACGGAGGAGGCCCGGCGGTGGGAGACGACGTGTTCGTCTCGGTCCGGGCGGCCGCGGTCGAGTTGGCCGACGGCGCCGCCGGCGAGAAAACCGTGAACTCGGCCGACTGCGAGATCGTGTTCGTCGAGTTCCTCGGCGACCTCGTCAAGCTGCACCTGATGGCGGGCGGTGAGCGGATGCTGGCGAAGGTGCCCGGCGACCGGTATCACGCTCTCCGCGGCCGGGAGGGCGAGACCGTCCGCATCGTCTGGAAAGAGGGGGATGTCCAGCTCCTCGACGCCTGATCCGCCTCCGTATCTCGATCTCGCCGACATCGAGGAGGACGAGCTCGAGGTCGAGCAGGAGCACGAGCGCGCACTCGGCGAGCAACGCGGCGCGCAACGGGAGCGGGGTGGGGGCTGGGTCACGCTGGCGTGGGCGGCCCCAGGCTTCCTGTGGCTCGGCTTCTTCCTGATCGCCCCTCTCGTCTTCATCGTGCTGATGAGCTTCTGGACGCCGGACACGTCAGTTGGCTTCGTCAAGGACTGGACGACGCAGAACTACAGCGATCTGCTTCACCCCTTCAGCCTCGACAACGCCTACTGGAAGGACATGTGGAGGTCGTTCCAGATCTCCGCGATCGCGGTTGCGGCCTGCCTGGTCTTCGGCTTCCCCGTCGCGTACTTCCTGGCCATGAAGGTCGAGAAGCTGCAGTACCAGATCGCCCTTTTCATCCTCGCACTGGCGCCGTTCTGGACGAGCTTCATCACGCGCTCCGTCGCCTGGGCCTACCCGCTCATGGGCAGCCACGGTGCGCTCAACACCTTCCTCGTCAAGCTCGGCGTCTCGAGCTACGACCATCCGCTGCTGAACACCCAGTTCACGCAGTTATCCGTGCAGCTGGCGATGATCCAGCTCTACATCCTGTTCATGGTCACGCCGATCTTCTTCCTGCTCGCGCAGGTGGACAGGCATGCGATCGAGGCCGCCCGTGACCTGGGCGGGAACTGGTGGAGCACGTTCCGTGAGGTCGTCCTGCCGCAGACCATGCCGGGCGTCGTCATCGGCTCGATCTTCATCTTCGTGCTGACGATGGGCGAGTACGGCACCGTGCAGGTGATCAGCCAGGGGGCCGTCACCACGGTCGGCGTCTACATCCAGACTCAGATCGTCGGCACCCAGTACCCGCAGGGGGCGGCGTCGGCGGTGCTGCTCGTATTCATCCTGATCCTGGGCGTGTTCGCGATCACCCGCTTCTCGAATCTGCGAGAGGACATCTGATGTCGTCGAGCGCCTACGCCCCCGCGATGGAGCGCACGCAGGACAGTGTGGTCAAGCGCCAGTACAAGCCGAAGCGCGACTGGGCGAAGTGGGGCCTCGCCACGTACTTCGTCATCTTCCTGATCTTCCTGTACGCGCCGATGATCCTGATGGCGATCCTCTCCTTCCAGGGTTATCAGGGCGGTGTCACCTTCCCGTTCAGCGGCCCGGCGGGCCTCGACTGGTGGCGCTCGATCTTTGTGAACGAGGTCCATCACGGGCAGCAGGTCATCTTCACGAATGCAGACGGCATCCGGACCGCCGGCGAGGGCTCGCTCTGGGTCAGCCTGGCCGCGGGCGCGATCGTCGCGTTCCTGGCCTTCACCCTCTCGATGGCATTCCGGCGCCGCTTCCGCGGCGACGGCATCGCCTTCTACATCATCCTGCTCGCGCTGATGACGCCCGGATTTCTCCTCGGTCTCGGGACGCAGATCTTCTGGAAGGCGATGAACCAGGAGACCTCCCTCTGGCACACGGCGCTCGGCACGAATACCGTCTGGGGGATCCCGTTCGGGTTCCTGGTGATGACGGCGATCTGGAACCGCTACGACGACCACATCGACGAGGCGGCGCGCGACCTCGGCGCCAACGCGGCGAGGACGTTCGGCGAGGTCACGCTGCCCCTCGTCTGGACCGGCATCTTCGGAGCGTTCCTGTTCGGCTTCACGCTGACCTGGAACGACTTCGATCGCACGGCGCTGCTCGTTGTGGGCAACCTGACGTTGCCGCTCGAGATCGTCGGCCTGATCCAGGCTGCCGCCCTCCGACCCGATCTCTACGCCCTCGGCACGGCGACGACACTCGTCTCGCTGGCGGTGATCGTCACGTTCCTGGTCGTGCTCACGATCCGCTCCAGGTTCCGGCGGGCGCCGGTGCAGAGCGTCGAGGAGGAGCTGGGCCTCGGCGGCGGGATCGACGCCGAGGCCGCAGAGCAGGTCGTCGAGGGCTAGCCAGGGACAGTCCCTTAGGGACTGTCCCTCGGGTAGCGGTTCTTGAAGTCGTCTGCGATCGCGTCCATCGTCGCCCAGCGGACGCCGTCGTGGCCCGAGATGTACTCGATCAGCCGCTCGAGCATCAGGATCACCTGCGGGCGGCCGCTGACGTCCGGGTGGATCGTCATTCCGAAGACGGCGTAGTCCTCCTCGCGGTAGACGTAGTCGAACTGGTCGCGCCAGATCTCCTCGAGGTGCCGTGGATTGACGAAGCCGTGGCTGTTCGGGGCGCCCTTGATGAACATCATCGGCGGCAGGTCGTCGAGGTACCAGCTGGCCGGGATCTCGACCAGGTCGGTCTCCTCGCCGCGAACGAGCGGCTTCATCCACTCCTCGGGCTGCTTCGAGTAGTCGATCTTCGTCCAGCTGTCGCCGACGCGGACGTAGTAGGGGACGAAGTCGCGGTGCATCAGGCTGTGGTCGTACTTGATCCCGTGCTTGAGCAGGAGCTCGTTCGTCACGTTGGAGAACTCCCACCATGGGGCGACGTAGCCGGTCGGCCGGCGCCCGGAGACCTCCTCGATCAGACCGATGCACTTGACCAGGACGGCCTCCTCCTGCTCCGGCGTCATCGCGATCGGGTTCTCGTGCGAGTAGCCGTGCATCCCGACCTCGTGGCCGGCGTCGACGACCATCTTGGTCTCCTCCGGGAAGGTCTCGATCGAGTGGCCCGGGATGAACCAGGTCGTCTTCATGTCGTACTTGTCGAACATCTTCAGCAGGCGCCTCGTCCCGACCTCGCCGGCGAAGATGCCGCGCGAGATGTCGTCGGGCGAGTCCTCGCCGCCGTACGACCCCAGCCAGCCGGCGACCGCGTCGACGTCGACGCCGATCACGCAGAAGATCTCCTTCGCCATCGCACTCCTCCCGTGACGTTTGTATGCAATGCCGAACCTACTAGACGGGTGGTAGAACGGACGGGGCATGTGCGTTCTCTGCGGTGTACTCCTGAACGACCACTGGGCCGAGCAGGAGGGCGGCCGCCGCGGTCGCGTCTTCCGCGGGCGGTTGCTCAACCGCGTGCTGACGGTCTACGGGCTGCGGCTCGACGACTGGAGCGGCAGGGTGTGGGTGCTGCGCGACCGCAAGGGGCGCGCCGCGGTGGTGGACAACCTCGGCGCGGTCTGGGTCGAGGCCGAGCGGCTCGCCGGCCGGCCGCTCGACCCGCTCGATCCCGACCTCGTCTCGGCGCTGTCGTGAAGACGCCGGTCGTGCTGCTGACCGGCTACCTCGGCAGCGGCAAGACGACGCTCCTCTCCCGGCTGCTCGCCCACCCCGAGATGGGCGAGACGGCGGTGATCGTCAACGAACTCGGCGAGGCGGCGATCGACCACCACCTGCTGCGCCGGGTGGACGAGCGGACGGTCGTGCTCGGCAACGGCTGCGTCTGCTGCACGCTGCGCGGCGACCTCGCCGACGAGCTGCGGGACCTGCTCTCGCGCCGCGACCGGGGCGAGATTCCTGCGTTCGGGCGCGTGGTCGTCGAGACGACGGGCATCGCCGACCCGGCGCCGATCCTCTACACGCTGCTCGGCGATCCGGTCGTGAAGCACCACTTCGAGCTCGAGCGAGTGGTCACGACTGTGGACGCGCAGCACGGGCTCCGCGGCGAGGAGTCGGTCAAGCAGGCCGCGGTCGCCGACCGGATCGTGGTGACGAAGACGGACCTGGCCGATCCGGCGGCGGTGGAACGGGAGCTGGGCCGGCTCAACCCGGCTGCGGAGGTCCTGGAGGCGGTGCTGGGCGAGCTGTGCCCGGCGGAGCTCTTCGGCGGCAGCGAGCGCGATCCGCGCGACCTCGACTTCGAGGACTCACACGCGCACGACGGCGACGTCCACGCGATGTGCCTGACCTTCGACGAGCCGCTCGACTGGACGGCGTTCGGCATCTGGCTGACGATGCTGCTCCAGGCCCGCGGCGGGGACGTCCTGCGCGTCAAGGGTCTCCTGAACGTCGGGGCGGACGGGCCGCTCGTGATCAACGGCGTGCAGCACGTCGTTCACCCGCCTGAGCACCTGCCGGCGTGGCCGGATGACGACCGCCGCTCGCGCCTCGTCTTCATCGGCCGCGGGTTCACGCGCGAGGAGCTCGAGCGCTCGCTCGCAGCGTTCAACGGAGCTGCCGTAGGGTCTGACCCCGCAGGGGTCTGACCCCGCCGAATCGTGACGCAACCGTTTCTGTGGGGACAGTCCCCTCCGGGGACAGTCCCTAGTAGGAGCGGGGCATGCCGAGCACGTTCTGGCCGATGAAGGCGAGCACGAGGTTGTTCGAGACCGGCGCGACCGTGTACAGCCGCGTCTCCCGGAACTTCCGCTCGACGTCGTACTCCTCGGCGAAGCCGAAGCCGCCGTGCGTGTCCAGGCACGCGTTGGCCGCCGCCCACGACGCCTCGGACGCGAGCAGCTTCGCCGTGTTCGCCTCCGGCCCGCACGGCTGCCCCTGGTCGAACAGCCACGCGGCCCTGTAGCGCACCAGGTCGGCGGCCTCGACCGCAGCCCACGCGCGGGCGATCGGGAACTGGACGCCCTGGTTCTGTCCGATCGGCCGACCGAAGACGACCCGCTCCGACGCGTAGCGCGCCGCCTTGTCGACGAACCAGCGGCCGTCGCCGATGCACTCGGCCGCGATCAGCACGCGCTCGGCGTTCATCCCGTCGAGGATGTGGCGGAAGCCCTTCCCCTCCTCGCCGACGAGCGCGTCCGCCGGCAGCTCGACGCCGTCCAGGAAGATCTCGGTGGTCGCGTGGTTCATCAGCGTGCGGATCGGGCGGATCGTCATCGTCCCCGCCTCGAGCGCCTTCCGCATGTCCACGACGAACGTCGACAGGCCTTCCGTCCGCTTCTCGACCTGGTCGGCAGGCGTCGTGCGCGCCAGCAGCAGCATCAGGTCGGAGTGCAGCGCCCGCGACGTCCAGATCTTCTGGCCGCGGACGACGTAGCCGCCGTCGACGCGCTCGGCCGTCGTCTGGATCGACGTAGTGTCGGAGCCGACCGTCGGCTCGGTCACCCCGAACGCCTGGAGGCGCAGCTCGCCGGAGGCGATCTTCGGCAGGTACTCCTGCTTCTGCGCCTCGGAGCCGTGCCGGAGGATGGTGCCCATCACGTACATCTGGGCGTGGCAGGCGCCCGAGTTGCAGCCGGAGGCGTTGATCTCCTCGAGGATCACGCTGGCGGCGGTGAGGGACAGGCCCGGGCCGCCGTACTCCTCGGGGATCAGGGCAGCCAGCCAGCCCTGCTCCGTCAGCGCCGCGACGAACTCCTCCGGGTAGCGGTCGGGCTCGAGCGCGCGCCAGTACTCGCCGGGGAAGCCGGCGCAGAGCTCGCGCACTGCGACCCGGATCTCGGCCAGCTCCGGCGGCAGCGAGAAGTCCATCAGGTCGCGTAGCGCTCGAGCAGCCGGCGCGCGATCACGAGCTGCTGGATCTCGTTCGAGCCCTCGCCGAGGATCAGCACCGGCGCGTCGCGGTAGATCCGCTCGACCACGAGCTCCTGCGAATAGCCGGCCCCGCCGTGGATGCGCATCGCCTCGAGCGCGACCTCCTCGGCGGTCTCGGTCGCGAACAGCTTGGCCATGCCGGCCTCGAGGTCGGCCCGCTCGCCGGCGCTCTTCCGCTCCGCCGCCTGCATGGTCAGGAGCCTGGCCGCCTCGATCTTCGTCGCCATCTGCGCGAGCTTCAGCTGGACGGCCTGGTGCTGGGCGATCGGCTTGCCGAACGCCTCGCGCTGCTGGGCGTAGCCGATCGCCTCCTCGAACGCCCGTGTGGCGATCCCGACGGCGCGCGCGGCGATGTTCACGCGGCCGAGCTCGATGCCGCCCATGAAGTAGGCGAACCCTGCGTTCTCGCCGGCTTCGCCGCCGAGAACGCTGGAAGTTGGAACACGGAAACCGTCGAAGGCGAGCTCGACGGACTCGACTCCTTTGTAGCCGAGCTTCGGAAGTGGTTTCGAGACTTCCAGGCCGGGCTGGGAAGCCCGGCCGGGCTCCTTCTCGACGATCAACGCGGTCATCCCACGGTGCCTGGGCTCGGCGTCCGGGTCGGTGACCGCGAGCAGCATGATCGCGCCGGCGCGCAAGCCGTTCGTCGCCCACATCTTCTGGCCGGTGATCGCGTAGCCGTCGCCGTCGCGAACCGCGCGCGTGCGGATCGCCTGGACGTCGGACCCGGCATGCGGCTCGGTCATCGAATACGCGAAGCGCAGCTCGCCCGTCGCCATCCGCGGCAGGTAGCGCTGCCGCTGCTCGTCGGTCCCGTGGGTCAGGATCATCCAGGCGGAGATGAAGTGCGTGTTCAGGACGCCGGACAGGGACATCCAGCCGCGCGACAGCTGGATCTGGATCAGCACGTAGGTGAGCAGGTCGAGGCCGAGGCCGCCGTACTCCTCCGGGATGGTCACGCCGAAGAGGCCCATCCGCTTCATGTCCTCGACGAGCGGTGCGGGGTACTCGTCCGCGTGCTCGTAGTCCGAGGCCACGGGATAGACCTCCCGCTCGACCCACTCGCGGACGGCGGCGACGACCTCGTGCTGCGTCACGCTGCGACTCTCTTCCGCCCGAGCGTCGAGAGGACCGCGTGCAGGTCGTCACGGTGGTCGAGCTCGAGCACCGCCTCCTCGAGCGCCTCGAACGAGCCGCCGGCGAGCGCGGCGTTCTCTCTGAACTTGGCCCGCACCTGCTCTGCGCTCATCGGGTTCTCGGGTGCGCCGAGCTGGTAGGGGAGGTCCGCCTCGAGCGTCCGGCCGTCCCGCAGCCCGATCCGCACCCCGCCGGGGAACGCGCCCGGATACGACGCGTAGTCCTTCGTCTCGTAGCGCACCTGCCGGGCCAGGCCGAGCACTCGCTCGTCGGCCAGCGCCTCCGGCGTGTAGGTGGTCAGACCGACGCTGCCGTGCACGAGCATCGCCGCGGTCGAGTACTGGAGGGAGAACTTGCCCTCGTAGTCGGTGCGCGGCGCGACCTTCGACTCGGCCGGCTCGAGGACGAGCGAGACGCCGGCCTCCGGGACGGTGACGAGGATGTCCTCCACCTCGTCCGGGTCGACCTCGTCGCCGAGTGACGCCGTCGCCCCGAGCGAGCCGTGGATGTAGTGGCAGGCCGGAAACGCCTTGAAGGCGATCCGCGGCGTCTCCCAGCGCTCGCCCAGGTCGGCGAGCTGCGGCTCCAGGTCGATGCGCGTGTCGACGAAGGCGTGGTAGAGGCCGAAGCGCCCCTCGAGCACTCCGGGCGGGCCCTCGGCGCCGAGCGCCGCCAGCCGTGCCGCGACCAGCGCGCCGTGCGCCGCCCAGGCGGGGTGGATCGGCTTCGTCGCGGTCGCGTCGTCGAGGTAGGCGAACAGCCCGGACGCCATGCTGCCGGCGATGCCCAGGGCACTCGCCGTGTCGGCGACGGAGAGGCCGCTCAGCCGGGCCGCCGCCGCGGTCGCGCCGAAGATGCCGCAGATCGCGGTGGGATGGAAGCCGCGGGCGTGGAATGCGCCGGGCGCGGCCATGCCGATCCGGGTGACGATCTCGTTGCCCGCGATCACCGCGGTCAGCAGCTCGCGCCCGGTCGCGCTCCGAGCCTCCGCGAGCGCGGCGGCCGCCGGCACGACGACGGTGCTGACGTGCGAGACCGAGTCCGAGTGGGTGTCGTCGAAGTCGAGGCCGTGGCAGAGCATCGCGTTCGCGAACGCGGCGTTCGCCGCCGGCAGGCCGCGGTCGAGGCCGATCACGGTCGCGTCCGGCTCGCCGCCGAGCTCGGCCATCGCCGTCCGGCCCTCGCCGGCGATTCCCAGGCCGTGCGCGGCGAGACCGCAGCCGAGGACGTCCAGCGCGTGCAGCTTCGCCGCGTCGACCACCTCGTCCGGGACCGCGTCGAGGTCGAGCTCGAGCGCGAAGACCGCAAACCGTTCCGCTGCCGTGGCCATCAGACCCTCCATTCCTCGGCGGTGCCGGGGAAGCTGCGCTTCGCCTCCGGCGCCCCGCGCCTGTAGAGCATGAACGTCCGGCGGTACTCGATCACGACCTGCCCGCGCTGGTTGATCCCGCGGCAGCGCATCGAGACGATGCCGACGTTCGGCTTCGACTTCGACTCCCGCTTGTCGAGGATCTCGCTCTCGGCCCAGAGCGTGTCGCCGACGAACACCGGGTTCGGCAGCGAGATGTCCGTCCAGGCCAGGTTGGCGGCCGCGTTCTCGCTCGTGTCCTGGACGGTCAGGCCGGTGACCAGCGCCAGGGTGAAGGTGCTGTTCACGAGGATCTGCCCGAACTGCGTGCGCCCGGCGTGCTCCGCGTCGAAGTGGATCGAGTTCGTGTTGTGCGTGAGCCCGGTGAAGAGGATGTTGTCGTACTCGGTGACCGTGCGGCCGAAGCGGCTGCGGAAGACGTCGCCGACGTCGAGGTCCTCGTAGAACCGGCCCTCCCAGACCTTCGGTGCGGTCGCGGCGTCAGTGGCCATGGGTTGCTCCTTTCGCGTCGGACAGGATCTTGCGCGCACGGTCGACGATCGGCGCGTCGATCATCTCGCCGTCGAGCGCGACCGCTCCCCGCCCCTCGCGCTCGCCGGTCTCGGCCGCCTCCACCACCCGCTCCGCCCAGGCGACGCTGTCGGCCTCCGGTCGGAACACGCGGTTGACGATCGGGACCTGCGCAGGGTGGATGCAGGCCTTGCCACGGAAGCCGAGCGAGCGCGCGAACCGCGCGGCGGCCTCCAGCCCCGCGTCGTCCCGGGTGTCGACGTGGACGATGTCGAACGGGCCGCGGATCCCGGCAGCAGCCGAGTCGGCGACCACCTTCGAGCGGGCGTAGACCAGCTCGAGCCCGTCCGGCCGCGGCTCCCAGCCGAGCTCGGCGCCGAGATCGGCGGCGCCGAGCAGGAGGGCCGCCACCCGCGGGCTCGACGCGGTCTCATAGGCGAGCCGCAGGCCCTGCGCCGTCTCGACGATCGCGATCACCGGAGGACCGTCCGGGCCGAGCGCCGCCACCGCGTCGGGCGTCGCCTTCGGCAGGACGAGTGCCTCCAGCGGCAGCTCGCGGGCCGCGGCGAGATCGTCCTCGAACCACGGCGTGCCGGCGCCGTTGACCCGGACGACGGGCGGCCGGAGCCGCGACACGAGCTCACGCGCCTCGTCCTTGCGGTCGGGCGTGACCGCGTCCTCGAGATCGGCGACCGCCGCGTCGGCCTCCGAGGCGAGTGCCTTCGTCAGCTTCGGCTCGTCCGAGCCGGGCGCGAACAGCAGGGAGCGGAGTCGGTCGAGCGCAGCCGTGTTCGCTTTATGTCAGACATTCGGGCAAGGCGCAAATCGACACCGGCGGCTCTTTCTTGACTCCCACCCGAAAGTCAGACATAAAGGAGCCTCAGCCCCGTCGTCCGAGTGGGAGGTGCCGGCGTGAAGGCGGTCGTGTTCGAGGAGTTCGGCGGTTCCGACGTGCTGCAGGTCCAGGAGCTGCCCGATCCCGAGCCCGGCCCGGGCGAGGTGGCGGTCGACATCCTCGCCTCTGCGCTGAACCACCTGGACGTCGACGTCCGGGAAGGGGTGTCGCGCTTCCCGGTCGAGCCTCCGTTCGTGCTCGGCGTCGAGGTGGTCGGACGGATCACCGCGCTGGGGGAGGGCGTGACCGGCTGGGAGGTCGGCGAGCGGGTGATGCCGTACCTGATGGCGACTTGCGGCGAATGCGTCTACTGCCGCACCGGACGCGAGTCGCTCTGCCCCTCGGCGGGCTTCATCAGCTTCTCGACCTCGGGCGGATACGCCGAGAAGCTCGCCTGCTCGGTCCGTCACCTGATCCGGATCCCGGACTCCCTGAGCGACGAGGCCGCCGCGGCCACCCAGATCGCCTTCGGCACCGCCTGGCACATGCTGTTCACGCGTGGCCGGCTCGCTCCCGGCGAGCGCGTGATGATCAACTCGGTCGGCAGCGGTATCGGCTCGGCGGCGGTGCAGCTCGCCCACCTGGCCGGTGCGTTCGTGATCGGGAACGCCAGCTCCGACCAGAAGCTCGCCCGGGCGAGTGAGCTCGGGATGGACGTGGGGATCAACCACGCGAGCCAGGACGTGGTCGAGGAGGTGATGCGCGCCACCGACGGACGCGGCGTCGATCTCGTGTTCGAGCACGTCGGCGGCGAGCTCTTCCAGAAGGGGCTCGACTCACTGGCGAAGGACGGCCGCCTGGTGATCTGCGGCGGCCATTCCGGCGAGGTCGTCCCCTTCGACATCATCCCGTTCTTCCGCGCGCAGAAGCAGGTGATCGGCTCGTTCGTCTACGACCGCTGGGAGATCGAGAAGGTGCTCGACCTGGCCGCCCGGGGACTGATCGAGCCGCTCGTGTACAAGGTCTTCCCGCTCGGCGAGGCGCGGGAGGCGATGGAGGTCATGGAGCGCCGTGAGCACTTCGGCAAGATCGTCCTGAAACCGTAAGGGGGCTCGATGAAGCGACTCGGAGTCGACGTCGGGGGCACGTTCACCGACCTGATCTACGTGGACGACGACGCGGGAACGATCACGGTCCACAAAGTCCCCACGACTCCCGCCGATCCGTCTCAGGGGACCGTCCGAGGAGTTCGCGAGCTTTGCGACCGCGCGGGAACCGCGCCGTCGCAGTTGGAGCAGGTGTTCCACGGCACGACGATCGCCACCAACATCGTGATCGAGCACAACGGCGCCCAGGTCGGGCTGATCACCACCGAGGGCTACCGGGACATCCTCCACATCGCCCGGCACAAGAAGCCGCTCAACTTCTCGAACTACCAGGATCTGCCGTGGCAGCGCTACCCGATCGTCCGCCGCCGCCACCGGCTGACCGTGCCGGAGCGGATCACCCGCGACGGCTCCGTGCTCGTGCCGCTGGACGAGGCGAAGGCGCGCGAGCAGGTCAGGAAGCTGAAGGACGCCGGGGTCGAGTCGGTCGCGGTCTGCTTCCTGTTCTCGTTCCTCAACCCGGAGCACGAGGCGCGCGTGGCCGAGATCGCCCGCGAGGAGTTCCCGGACGCGTTCCTGTCGGTCTCGTCGGAGGTGCTGCCGCAGTACCGCGAGTACGAGCGCTTCTCGACCGTCTGCCTGAACGCGTACATCGGCCCGCGCGTCTCCAGCTACGTCCACCGGCTCGAGCAGGAGCTGGAGGCGATGGACGTCCGCACCGGGCTGCACCTGATGACCTCCGCGAGCGGCGTCGCAACCGCCGAGGGCGCGATCGCGCGGCCCGTCAACCTGCTGATGTCGGGGCCGGTGGCCGGTGTCGTCGGCGGCATCTGGGCGGGGCGGCAGGCCGGCTACGAGAACGTGATCACGCTGGACGTTGGCGGCACGTCGGCCGACATCGGCCTCGCCCAGGAAGGCCGGCTGCGGATGAAGCACCTCCTCGACACGAGAGTCGGGCCGTACCAGGCGATGATCCCGATGGTCGACGTCGACACGATCGGTGCCGGCGGCGGCTCGATCGCCTACGTGGACGCAGGCGGCATCTTCCGCGTCGGACCGCGGTCCGCAGGCGCCGACCCGGGGCCCGCCGCGTACGGCCGCGGCGGAACCGAGGCGACGGCGACCGACGCGATGGTCAACCTCGGCTGGCTGCTGCCGGAGACCTTCCTCGGCGGCGGGATGGACCTCGACGCGGCCGCCGCCCGGCGCGCGTTCGAGGAGGGACCCGCCGGCTCGCTCGGCATGTCGGTCGAGGAGGCGTCGATGGGCGCGGTCCAGATCCTCACCCACTCGATGGTGCAGTCGATTGAGGAGAACTCGGTGCGCAAGGGGTACGACCCGCGCGACTTCGCGCTCGTCGCCGAGGGCGGCGCTGGGCCACTCTTCGCCGCACAGATCGCGCTCGAGGTCGGGACGCCCTCGGTCGTCGTTCCCAATTACCCGGGCGTGACCGCGGCGCTCGGGCTGCTGGCGACGGACATGGTCTACGAGTACGTCTCGACGGTCTACGAGCGGCTGTCCGGCCTCGACGCAGATGCCCTGCAGCGCGGGTTCGAGGAGCTCGAGCAGCAGGCGCGAGCCCAGCTCGAGCACGACGGCGTCCGCGCCGACCAGATGCTCGTCCAGCGCGTCGCCGACTGCCGCTATCTGGGCCAGGGCTACGAGCTCAGAGTCGACGTCGACTCCGGCGCGATCGACGACGCGTGGGCCGAGAAGGCCCGCCGCGACTTCCACGACATCCACGAGCGCGAGTACTCGCGCCGCTTCGAGGAGTCGGACATCGAGATCCCGAACATCCGGGTGCGCGGGATCGGGCTGATGCCGCCGCTGAAGGTGCCGGAGGTCGAGCACGGCGACGAGTCGCCCGACGAGGCGCTTCGCTACGAGCGCGACGCCTGGTTCCGCGTGGGGGGCAGCCTCGAGCAGGTGCCGACGCGGTTCTACGACCGGACCGCGCTCAAAGCCGGCAACCGGTTGGAGGGGCCCGCGATCGTCAACCAGTACGACTCGACCACCGTCATCCCGCCGGGGCTGACCGCGCACGTCGACCGCTTCGGGAACATCGTGATCGGAACCGGGGCCGCCGCCGAGGCGGAGGCCGTGACCGCTGCGGAGGTGACGGGATGAGCATCACGGAATACGAGGTTGGCCGTCAGCCCGGCCTGCCGACGCGAAGGCGCGTCGAGGTCGATCCGATCACCCTTCGCGTCCTCGGCGGCGCCTTCCACGCGATCGCCAAGGAGATGGCGGGCGTCCTGTTCCGGATGTCCTACTCGTCGATCATTCGCGAGTCGGAGGACCTCGGCGCCGGCATCTTCGACGCCGAGGGTCGCGAGCTGTGCGAGTCGGACTCGACGCCGATGCACATCGGCTCGCTGCCCTGGTACATCCGCGGCTTCCTCTGGCGGCTGGAGGACGAGATCGAGGAGGGCGACGTGATCGTCCACAACCACCCGTACCTCGGCGCCTCGCACTCTCCCGACGTCGCCGTCGCCGTGCCGATCTTCCACGACGGCGAGCTGCTCGGCTTCGCCGCCGTCACCGCGCACGTCCTCGACGTCGGCGGGTCGTTCCCGGGGATCAACGCCGACGCCTTCGACGTCTACGCGGAGGCGAAGGTCTACAACGCCCTGCGCTGGTACAAGCGCGGCGAGCTGAACGAGGACCTCGACCGGATGATCTTCGACAACGTCCGCACCGAGACGATGAACCGCGGCGACATGAACGCGATGCTCGCTGCCTGCCAACTCGGCCGCGAGCGCTTCCTGCGCCTGGTCGAGCGCTACGGGGCGGACGTGGTGATGAGCGCCGCCTACGACTGGATGGACTACTCCGAGACGATGCTCCGCCGGGAGATCGAGAAGATCCCCGACGGGACCTACGGCCCGATCGTCGGCTGGCTCGACGACGACGCCCGGAATCGGGACGTACGGCTCAGGGTGGAGACGCGCGTGATCGTCGAGGGCGACGAGATCACGATCGATCTGACCGGCTCGAACCCGGAGGTGCCGACCGGTTACAACGTCCCGTACGAGGGCTCGCTGCTGGTCTCGTGCTACTACGCGGTGCGCACGATCCTGCTCGACGAGACGACGTTCCCCGAGCACGTGCCGCAGAACGACGGCGTCTTCCGGCCGGTGCAGGTAGTCGCGCCGAAGGGGACGATCTTCAACCCGAACTTCCCCCGGGCGTGTTTCTCCCGCTTCTGCCAGACCCAGCGCGTGGTCGACAACGTCAACCTCGCGCTCGCCGAGGCGCTCCCCGACAAGGTGACCGGTGGCAACTCGGCCGGGATCCACTTCTGCGCGTACGCGGGCTTCGACGAGTCGGCGGGCGAGTACTGGCTCTATCTCGAGGTGAACGAGGGCTCGTACGGGGGCCGCTTCGGCAAGGACGCGATGGACTCGGTCGACAACCTGATGGCGAACACCCGGAACAACCCGATCGAGGAGCTGGACATGCGCTTCCCGATGCGCTGCGACCAGTACGAGCTCCGCCCCGAGCCGGCCGCGCCCGGGAAGTGGCGCGGCGGCATCGGGATCATCCGCCGCAACCGCTTCCTCGTCGACGGGACGTACTCGTGCGAGGGCGACCGCCAGACCGACCCGCCGGTCGGCGTCTTCGGCGGCTGGGACGGCCTCGTCGCCTCGTGCCGGAAGAACCCGGACACGCCGGCCGAGCAGGCGCTGCCGGCGAAGGTGACCGGCATCCCGTTCAGAGCGGGCGAGTTCATCGAGTTCCGCGAGCCGAACGCCGCCGGCTACGGCGACCCGCTCGAGCGCGACCCGGCGGCTGTGCGCGAGGACGTGCTCGACGACTTCACCTCGATCGAGCTCGCCCGGGACGCCTACGGCGTCGTCTTCGCCGACGAACGGACGCTCGAGATCGACGAGGCGGCGACCGCGAAGCTGCGCGCCGATCTGGCCGCGAACCGCGCCGCCGGCTCGCTGACGGCCTGGTACGAGGGTCGCGAGCTCCCGGCGGCGTCGGCACCGGTGTCCCTTGCGGGCAACGCCGAGTTCGGGGGGTGAGCGCGTAGCGAAGGCCTACGAGCTGATCGCGATGCGGCTGCGCGAGCAGATCCTCGAAGGCGTGCTCGAGGAGGGGTTGCGTCTGCCGAAGGAGACCGTCCTCGCCGAGGACTTCGGCGTCAGCCGCGCGACGATCCGCGAGGCGCTGCGGCTGCTGACCGCCCAGAACCTGATCCGCACGGCGAAGGGCGCGGGCGGCGGCTCGTTCGTGACCGTGCCGAGCGCCGACCACATCTCCGAGTCGCTGCGCTCGGGGATCGGCCTGCTCGCCACGGCCGACGACCTCACGCTCGAGGAGCTGCTCGAGACGCGCGAGCTGCTCGAGGTGCCCGCCGCCCGCCTCGCCGCCCGTCGCCGCACCGAGGACGACCTCGTCTTCCTGCACGAGTCGATCCCCGACCGGCCGCTCCGGCTGCCGACGAAGGAGCAGTTCGTCTACAACCGCGACTTCCACTCCTGCGTGATCGCGGCCTGCGGCAACACGCTGCTCTCGATCGCGGCGCAGCCGGTCTTCGCCGTGCTGCAGACGCACCTGTCCCGCTCCCGGCTCGGCCGTGCGTGGCACCGGTCGATCAACGACCACCATCGTGGGATCGTGGCCGCGATCGAGAGCGGCGACGAGGCCGGCGCGGGCGAGCAGATGCTCGACCACCTGGAGTGGTTGCGCCCGTACTACGAGAAAGCGTGGCGGGCGGCGGGGCGCACGACCGTCGTTTGACCGTCGCGTTCGGCATCCAGGGCAGCGGCCAGCAGGTCGACGGGATGCCCGACCCGGGCCGCTACCGCGACCTCGCGCAGACGGCGGAAGAGCTGGGCTACGACTCGATCTGGGCGGGCGACCACATCTCGTACCGCAATCCGATCCTGGACATCGTCGTCGCGCTCTCCACCTTCGCCGCTGTGACGGAGCGGATCGCGCTCGGCGCCGGGATCGTGCTTCTGCCCCTCCGCCAGCCGGGCGTGGTCGCCAAGGAGTTCGCCTCCCTCGACTACGTCTCCGGCGGGCGCGTGATCCTGGGTGTGGGCGTCGGCGGCGAGGGGGAGAAGGACTTCGAGGCGGTCGGCGTCGACCCGCGGGAGCGCGGCGCCCGGACCAGCGAGGCCATGCGCGCGCTCCGGGTGCTGTTCGGCGAGCAGCCGGCGAGCTTCGAGGGCCGGTTCTTCTCGTTCGCGGATGTCGAGATCGCGCCCGGCTCGCCGCGGCCGGAAGGGCCTCCCCTCTGGGTCGGCGGCCGCTCCGAGGCCGCGATCCGCCGCGCTGCCACGCTCGGCGACGGCTGGATCCCCATCTGGGTCTCGGTCGAGCGCTTCCGCGAGGCGCTCGCGAAGCTGCCCGGCCACGTCGTGCCGGCCGTCACCCTCCCGGCGCACGTCGGCGAGAAGCGGACCCTGTACGAGCATCTGCGCCGCCGCTACGCGGGCGACTTCTCCGAGCACGTGGTCGACCGCTACTGCGTTGCGGGGACGCCGGAGGAGTGCGTGGCTCGCGTCCGCGAGTACATCGACGCCGGTGCCAGGCACGTCGTGTTCAACCTCGGCGAGCCCGAGGACGCGGAACGGCTGGCGGAGGTGGCCCGTGCAGCCGCTGGCTGACGTCCGCGTGCTCGCGATCGAGCAGTTCGGCGCCGGGCCCTGGGGCACGCTGCAGCTGGCCGACCTCGGCGCGGACGTGATCAAGATCGAGGATCCCGCCTCGCGGGGCGACGTCGGTCGCTATGTGCCGCCGTTCGCCGAGGGCGAGGACTCCCTGTTCTTCGAGACCTTCAACCGCAACAAGCGGAGCATCTCGCTCGACCTGCGCCACCCCGAGGCGCGCGGCGTCTTCGAGGATCTCGTGCGCGGCTCCGACGTCGTCTACTCGAACCTGCGCGGCGACCAGCCGGCCAAGCTCCGGCTCACGTACGAGGACCTGAAGGACGTCAACCCGCGAATCGTCTGCTGTTCGCTGTCCGGCTTCGGGACGACCGGCCCGCGGGCCGCCCAGGGCGGCTACGACTACATGATGCAGGGGCTGGCAGGGTGGATGAGCCTGACCGGGGATCCGGACGGGCCGCCCACGAAGAGCGGGCTCTCGCTCGTCGACCTCTCCGGCGGGTACGTGTCCGCGATCGCCGTGCTGGCCGGGCTCTGGCGCGCGCGGCGGGACGGCACGGGCTGCGACTGCGACGTCTCGCTGCTGGGAACCGCGCAGCACGAGCTCATGTACGTCGGCACCTGGGCGGCCTCGGGCGGGTACACGCCGCCGCGGCGGAGGAACTCCGCCCACCCCTCGATCGTCCCGTTCCAGAACTTCGAGACCGCGGACGGGTGGATCGTCGTCGCCTGTCCGAAGGAGAAGTTCTGGATGCTCCTGTGCGACGCGATCGGCCGTCCGGGGCTGGCCGAGGAGTTTCCGACCTTCGCCGACCGCGACCGCCGCCGCGACGAGCTCTCGCCGATCCTCGACGAGGTGTTCCGCGAACGGACGAGTGAGGAGTGGCTCGAAGTGCTGAGCCGGGCGGGCGTCCCCTGCTCGCCGGTGAACGACGTCCCGGCTGCTCTCGAGGAGGCCCGGGTCGTCGAGTACGAGCATCCGCGGCTGGGCGCGGTGCGCCAGGTCGCCTCGCCGCTGCGTCTGTCCGGCCCGGAGCCGCCGGTCCAGCCCGGGCCTGCCCGCGGCGAGCACACGGAGCAGGTCCTGGTCGAGGTGTGCGGTTACGAGCCGGAGCGGATTCGCGCCCTGGCAGAGTCCGGTGTGTTCGGAGTCGAGTCGAAAGGAGACCAAGGTGCCGAGGCAAGCACTACAACCTGACAACCTGCCGGTTCCCAAGCCCCCTTACTCGCCGGTGGTGGTCTCGGGCGAGGCGGTCTACACGGCCGGCCAGACCGGCGTGGACGGCGACGGGAACCTGGTCGAGGGCGGAATTGCCGAACAGACACGGCAGACGCTGGAGAACGTCCGCCTGTGCGTGGAGGCGGCGGGCTGCACGCTGGACGACGTCGTCAAGGTGAATGCGTACCTCGTCGACCTCGCCGACTTCCCGGCCTACAACGAGGTCTACCTCGAGTTCTTCTCTGCGCCGTACCCGGCTCGTACCTCTGTGCAGGCGGGGCTGCCGGCGGGCGTGCTGATCGAGATCGAGGCGGTGGCGCGCCGGCTCTAGAGTGTCGCCATGGCCAACGTCGAGCTCAACGAGTTCACCGCCCTACCGCTCACGCCGGATACCTGGGACGCGTTCGCCGCCTTGTGCGAGCGGCACAACGGCGTATTCGGCGGGTGCTGGTGCACCTGGTTCCACACCATGCACGCCGAGAAGGAACACACCTACGAGGGGAATCGCGCGCTGAAGAAACGGCTCGTGGACGAGGGCCGTGCCCACGCCGCGCTGGTGATGGACGGCGACGAGGCAGTCGCGTGGTGCAACTACGGGAGCCCCGAGGAGCTGCCGAACATCTACCACCGCAAGCAGTACGAGGAAGAGCTCGACGTCCTGCCCGACTACCGGCTCGTCTGCATCTTCGTCGACAAGCGGCACCGCCGCCGAGGAGTCTCAGCCGTAGCGCTGGACGGTGCGCTGCAGCTGATCGGCGAGGCCGGCGGCGGCGTCGTCGAGGGCTATCCGCACGACAACCAGGGCAAGAAGGTCTCCGTCCTCTACGACGGCACACGGAGCCTCTTCGAGCGGGCCGGGTTCGACTACGTCCGGTCCAAAGGGACGAAGAACTGCGTGATGCGCATCACGGTCCCGCCGGCCGGCTGAGCGCGTGCGCGACCTCGTCGGCTACGGCGCGACCCCACCCGACCCGCACTGGCCGGGCGGCGCCCGGCTCGCGCTCAGCTTCGTCCTCAACTACGAGGAGGGCGGCGAGCGCTCGGTGCTCGAAGGCGACGCCGAGTCGGAGTCGTACCTGCAGGAGGTGGTCGGGGCGGCGCCGACCCCTGGGCGCAACCTGAACGTCGAGTCGATGTTCGAGTTCGGCAGCCGCGTCGGCTTCTGGCGCGTCCATCGGATCTTCACGAATCACGGCCTGCCGGTGACCGTCTACGCGGTCGGCCGTGCCCTCGAGCAGAACCCGGCCGCGGCACGTGCGATGGTCGGCGCGGGGTGGGAAGTGGCGAGCCACGGCTGGCGCTGGTTCGACTACGCAGGCCTCTCGGAGGACGAGGAGCGCGAGCACATGCGCCTCGCGATCGAGGCGATCGAGCGCGCCTGCGGCGTCCGCCCGGTCGGCTGGTACACGGGGCGCAACACGGAGAACACGCGGCGGCTGGTCGTCGAGGACGGCGGCTTTCTCTACGACTCGGACGACTACTCGGATGAGCTCCCCTACTGGGTCGAGGTAGCCGGCAAGCAGCATCTCGTGATCCCGTACACCCTCGACGCGAACGACATGAAGTTCCTGATCCCGAACGGGTTCGCGACCGGCGACGACTTCTACACGTACCTCGTCGACACGTTCGAGCAGCTGTACGAGGAGGGCGGCCGGATGATGAACGTCGGCCTGCACTGCCGCATCGTCGGCCGCCCCGGCCGCGCGCGGGCGCTCGACCGGTTCCTGACCCACGTGCGCTCGCGCGAGGACGTGTGGGTGACGACGCGCGCCGAGATCGCCCGCCACTGGCACGAGCATCACCCGACAACGGGCGGCAAGAGCTAACGCGCGAGGGGCACGAGCTTCGAGCGGCGCAGCCCGCGGTCTCTCGTCACGAGCGGCGCGCCATGGACGATGCTCGTGGCGGCGATCAACTCGTCGGCGGGATCGCCCTGGACGTCGAGCCGCGTGCTCGTGAGCGAGACCTGGCGGGTGAGCGGCCAGATCTTGACGCTTGACAGCGCGCGGACGACACTCGAGTCGTCGAGATCGACATCGATCCGACCGAGCTGCGTGAGCTTCGCGATCTCCCAGAGCACGATTGCCGAAATGCCCCAGCGGTCGCGCTCGAGCAGCCGCCGCTCCGCTGCGCTCAGCTGGCCGGCAAGGGCGAACAGGAAGACGTGCGTGTCAAGGTTGAGCATCCCAGGCGGCGCCGGTCGAGAGGATCTCGCCCCTGATCGCCAGCTTGCCGGCGAGAGCGCCGATGAGCGCGCTCGACTCGGCGCGGATCGGGATCAGCTTCGCAACGGGCTTCCCGCGCTTGGTGATCACCAGGCCGTCCTCGTCGACCTCGTCGAGGATCGAGAGACAGTGCTCCTTGAACTCGGCCGCTCCGATCTCCTTCATGGTCATCGCATACTGCCAGTCATCTCAGGTGACCGCTTTAGCCATGGCTGCGCCGACGTTCCCTTGCAGTGACAGGCTTAAGCTGTCACTGCTTGCCGCCCGCGCACCGGGCGCGTCGAGGGCATAGACTCGCGCCTGGAAGTCTGACATTCGAGTCGAGGAGGCATCGTGGCCACCCAGACCCAGCCGCTGACCCGCGACCAGCTCGCCGCCCTGCCGGACAGCTACTTCAAGGCGGTCGACGCGAAGGACGTCGACGCGATCCTTTCCCACTTTGCCGACGACGCGACCATGACCGTGCAGACCGACCACGCGGTCTTCTCCGGCGCCGACGAGATCCGGCGCATGTTCACCGACTTCTGCGGCAACTCGGTCTCGATCTTCCACGAGATCAAGAACATCGTCGTCGAGCCGGAGGCCGGGAAGGTCGCGACCGAGCAGAGCTACATCGGCGAGCTGAACGACGGCACGAAGAACGACATGCACAACTGCAACTTCTTCGATATCGACGCCGACGGGAAGTTCAGCCGCGTGATCATCTGGATGGCGGGGACGAACCCGCTGAAGTAGAGGCCCAGGCGGCGAGCGCGCGGTCGAAGAAGTCGCCGACGATGCGGATCGCGTCCTGCGGGCACTCGACCAGGTCGGCGTGGCCGATGTCGGGGAACTCGACCAGCTCGATGTGCTCGTTCTGCTCGGCCATCCTTCGGGCGCCGAGCCCGCTCGGGGCGAGGTCGGGCGGGCAGAGGACGTCGTGAGTCCCGTTCGTCATCAGCAGCGGCCGCTCGATCTTCGGGACGAGCGGCGAGAGGTCCATGTTCTCCATGGCCAGGCAGGCCTGGCGGACGGTGTACGGGTCGTTGAGCCCGACGATGTCGCGGACGAGCTGGAAGATGTTCTCGCCCTCGGGGCTCTCCATGAACCCGGCGCCGACCGCCTGGGTGGTCACGTGGTCGGAGAACTCGTCCCAGGCCATCTCCTCGGCCATCCGCCGCCAGACCCGGAACACCGTGCGGCGGTAGAGATCCGGCTTCGCGAAGGCGACGTCGGCGCAGGCGGCGATCGTCCGCTCCGGGTACTGCGCGGTGAACGCGATCGCGATCATCCCGCCCATCGAGGTGCCGTGGACGAGCGCGCGGTCGAGGCCGACCGCGTCGAGGAGCGCCGCCGCGTCGGCCGCCCAGCCCTCGATCGTGTATGCCTCGCGCGGGCACGACGACGCGCCGTAGCCCCGTGCGTCGAAGGACAGCAGGCGGAAGCCGCGGTCGCGGAAGCCGTCGTTGACGAGGCCGAAGTTGTGCCGGCCGAACAGGCCGCCGCCGAGCTGGAGCACGACGGGGCCGTCCTCCGGGCCGGTCAGCTCGTAGTAGAGGCTGGCGCCTCCGCCGATCTCTGCGAGCATCTAATCCCAGCTGCGGCCGACGCGGTCCCAGGCGACGTCGCTCGGCAGCCACTCGGTGTTGATCCGCGAAAGCACGCGGGTGACCTTCTTGCTCCCGCATTTCGGGCACGGCGGCGACGGCTTCGTCGAGAGCGAGAGGAACTCCTCGAACTGCTCGGAGCAGGCGTCGCAGCGATACTCGTAGATCGGCATGGCTACCGAGTCTAGCCCCCTCGAACGCCTGCGGGAAGCGGCCGGCGCCCAGGGCGTGCACCCGACCGACGAGGACCTCCAGGGCGTCCGCGACTTCCTCGACCGCATCCTGCCGGCGCTCTCCGAGATCGAGGAGCGCCTGCCGCCGGAGACCGAGCCGTGACGCTCGATCCCTACAACGCGTTCCTCCACCGCGAGGAGCAGGAGGACGCCTCAACAGTGCCTGGCACTGTTGACTCCGTTCACTGGCGTGTCGGCGTCAAGGACGTGATCGACGTCGCCGGCATGCCGACGACGGCGGCGTCGAAGATCCTCGACCGCGTGCCGGAGCGCGACGCCGAGTGCGTCGCGCGCCTGCGTGGGGCCGGCGCGACGATCGTCGGGAAGCTGAACACGCACGAGTTCGCGTTCGGCGCGCTCACGAACAGCCCGCACTTCGGCCCCGCCCGCAACCCGTGGGACCTCGAGCGCACAACGGGGGGCTCGAGCGGCGGCAGCGGCGCGGCGGTCGCCGCCGGCCTCGTCGACCTCGCGCTCGGCACCGACACGGCCGGCTCGATCCGGATCCCGGCCGCGTTCTGCGGGGTCACCGGCCACCGGCCGTCGAGCGGCCTGGTCCCGAGCGAGGGCGTCGTCCCCGTCGCCTGGACCCTGGACGCCGTCGGGCCACTGGCGCGAACGGCCGAGGAGTGCCGGCGGGCGCTGGAGATCATGGCCGGGCGTTCGCTCGAGACACGCGCACCCCGTCGGGTCGGCATCCTGACCAGGCTGTTCGAAGAGGCCGAGCCCGAGGTCGCGGCCGCCTGCGAGGAGGCGGCCCGCGCGCTGCCCGGCAGCCACGAGCCGGTCGAGCTCCCGCTGCACGACGAGATCTCGACCATCACGCAGCTGGTGATGCTCCCGGAAGCTGCCGACGCTCATCTCCCGTGGCTCCGGACGCGCCTGGCCGACTACGGCCCGGACGTCCGAGCGCGCCTGCTCGCCGGACTGCTCCTGCCGTCGACGGCGTACCTGACCGGACGCCGCGCCCGGAGCTGGGCCCGGTCGCTGTGGGAGCGCGAGCTGGGCGGATTCGACCTGTTGGTCGCGCCGGCGATGCCGATCGTCGCACCGCGACTCGATGCGATCCCGGACGACTACCGGCTGCTGATCATGCCTTACAACTCGCCGGCGGCCCTCCTCGGGCTCCCGGTCACCGTGGTGCCGTGCGGTTTCGTCGACGGCCTGCCGGTCGGTCTGGCGCTGATGGGCCGTTTCGGCGAGGACGGCCTCACGCTCGCCGCCGCACACGACTTCCAGCAGGCGACCGACTGGCACGAGCGCACGCCGGTTGACGGCGCCCACACAGACGTTTTGTATACAACCGACACCGCCGAGTAGAGGAGGAGCCGTATGTCCGTGCTGATCAAGGGCGGTCGCATCGTGACCGCGTCCGACGACTACGTCGGCGACATCTACGCCGAGAACGGCACCGTGACGACGATCGGCCAGTCGCTCGACGTCGACGCCGACAAGGTGATCGACGCGACCGGCAAGTACGTGATCCCGGGCGCGATCGACCCGCACACGCACATCGAGATGTTCTTCGGCGGGACGACCACGTGCGACGACTTCACCTCCGGGACCGTCGCGGCCGCGTTCGGAGGCACGACCTCCCTGGTCGACTTCTGCATGCAGGCGCCGGGCACGCCGTTCCCGCAGGCGCTCGAGAACTACTTCGAGAAGATCGAGCGCTGCAAGCCGGTGATCGACGTCGGCTTCCACATCGGCGTCACCGACCTCGAAGGGGGCGGCGGCCTCGAAGCGCTCGCGAAGCTGCCCGACGAGGGGATCACCTCCTACAAGCTCTTCATGGCGTACAAGGGCGCCGTGATGGTCGACGACGAGACGCTCTTCAGGACCATGCAGGTCGCGAACGAGACCGGCGGGCTGGTGATGGTGCACGCCGAGAACGGCGATGCAATCGACGTGATCGTCAAAGAGGCGGTCGCCGCGGGCAAGAGCGACCCGATCTGGCATGCGCGCACACGCCCGATGGAGACGGAGGCGGAGGCGACGAACCGTGCGATCCAGCTCGCCCGGGTCGCGAACGCCGCCCTCTACGTCGTCCACGTCTCCTGCCAGCCGGCGGTCGAGCCGATCCAGCTCGCCCGCGAGAAGGGCTGGGACGTCTGGGGCGAGACCTGCACCCAGTACCTGTTCGTGGACGACTCGGCGCTGGAGAAGCCGGACTGGGAGGGCGCGAAGTACATCTATACGCCCCCGCCGCGGCCGAAGGAGCATCAGGAGCACCTGTGGAAGGCGCTCCAGAACGACGTCCTCTCGGTCGTCTCCACCGACCACTGCCCGTTCAACTGGCCCGACCAGAAGGGAATCAACGGCCGCGACTTCCAGGTCGTCCCGAACGGAGGGCCCGGTATCGAGAACCGGCTGCACATGCTGCACGAGTTCGGTGTCCGCACCGGGCGGATCTCGATGAACCGCTTCGTCGAGCTGACCTCCACCAACGTGGCGAAGCGCTTCGGGCTCTACCCGCGCAAGGGCACGGTCGCCGTCGGCAGCGACGCCGACCTGGTCGTCTGGGATCCCGAGAAGTCCCTCACGATCTCGGCGAAGGACCACCACTCGAACGTCAACTACAGCCTGTTCGAGGGCACGAAGGTGACCGGCGCACCCCAGACCGTGCTCGTCCGAGGCCAGGTGATCGTCGAGAACGACGAGCTCGTCGCCGAGCCGGGCGCCGGCCAGTTCGTCAAGCGGGCGCGGGTCGGCGAGGCGCTCGGCTCGGTAGAAAAGGTCACAGCGTGAGCCGTCACGCGGCGAAGGGGCGGACGATAGTGACAGGCTTAAGCCTGTCACTGCAGGTGAGCGCGTGAGCGATCAGCAGGCAAAGGAGGTCTACGCGGCGGCGGGGCTTGGCCAGAGCGTCACGCTCGGGTCGCGCCCCGCGGTTCTCGTCGTCGACTTCAGCTGCGGCTTCACCGACCCCGAGTGCGTCCTCGGCGCCGACATGAGCGCCGCCGTGGAGGCGACCAGGCGGCTGCTCGACGCGGCGCGGGGCAAGGGCCTGCCGGTGATCTTCACCACCATCGGCTACGAGCCGAGCCTGAAGGACGGCGGTCTCTGGCTGCAGAAGGTGCCGTCGCTGGGCGACCTCCAGATCGGCGGGCGCTGGGTGGAGATCGACCCGCGCCTGGAGCCGCGCGAGGACGAGACGATCGTGCTCAAGAAGGGCGCGTCCGCGTTCTTCGGCACGAACCTGCCCGCGATCCTGGTCTCGCAGGGCGTCGACTCGGTGATTCTCTGCGGCGCGACCACGAGCGGCTGCATCCGCGCGACCGCGATCGACCTGCTCCAGTACGGCTACCCGACGCTCGTCCCGCGCGAGTGCGTGGCCGACCGGGCGCAGGCGCCGCACGAGGCGAACCTGTTCGACATCGACGCGAAGTACGCGGACGTCGTCCCGCTCGACGACGTCCTCGAGTACGTCGAGCGCGTGCCGGCGACCGTCGGCGCGGGCGTGTGAGCCACCGCGTCGCGCTCCTCCCCGGCGACGGGGTCGGCCGGGAGGTGGTCGCCGAGGCCAGGCGGGCGGTCGACGCTCTCGGCCTAGACGTCGAGTGGACCGAGCTCGCCTGGGGCTCGGCCCACTGGCACGAGCACGGGCGGATGATGCCCGCCGACTGGCGCGACGCCCTCGACGGCCGTGCCGCCGTGCTGATGGGGGCGGTCGGCGATCCGTCCGTTCCCGACCACGTGTCGCTCTGGGGGCTGTTGCTCGAGCTGCGCCAGCGGCTCGACCTGTGGGCGAACCTCCGGCCGGTGCGGCTGCTGGACGGGATCCCGGGGCCGCTCGCCGGCCGCGGGCCGGCCGACGTCGACATGCTCTTCCTCCGCGAGAACACCGAGGGCGAGTACTCCGGCGTCGGCGGCCGCGCGCACCAGGGGCTGGCGCACGAGGTGGGCATCGAGACGAGCGTCTTCACTCGCGTGGGCGTAGAGCGCATCCTCCGCCACGCGTTCGAGCTCGCGGAAGGACGGCGCGGCGTGGTCACCAGCGCGACCAAGTCGAACGCGTCGCGCTTCGGCTACGTGCTCTGGGACGAGGTGGCCGAGGAGGTCGCCGGCAAGTTTCCCGGCGTGCGCTACGAGCGCGTGCTCGTCGACGCGCTCGCCGCGCGGATGGTGCGCGATCCGGGCAGCCTCGACGTCGTCGTCGCGTCGAACCTGTTCGGCGACATCCTCACCGACCTGGCCGCGGCGATCCAGGGCGGCATGGGGATGGCGGCAAGCGCGAACGTCGCGCCCGGCTCCGACGTCCCGGGGCTGTTCGAGCCGGTGCACGGCTCCGCGCCGGACATCGCCGGGCGGGGGATCGCGAACCCGGCCGGGGCGATCTGGAGCGCAACGCTCATGCTCGACCACCTCGGCGAGCCTGACGCGGCGCGGACGCTGATGGCCGCGCTCGAGGACGTCTGCCGGGACGGGCCGCGCACGCGGGACGTCGGCGGCGACGCGTCGACGCGTGAGGTCGGCGAGGCGGTCGCCGCGCGCGTGGCCGACCTCAGCGGACGATCCCGATGATCGCGCTGCCGGCGACGACGAGGACGCCGGCTGCGACGAGGCGCGGGCCGATGCGCTCGCTGTGCCTCCCGATCAGCAGGGCGGCGAAGAAGACCGCCCACAGCGACTGCGTCGCGTTCAGCGGGGCGACGATCGACACCCTGCCCCGATCGAACGCCTCCAGCAGGCTGGAGTAGGAGAAGCCGAGCAGGACGCCGGCGAACGCGAACGCGGGTAGCGCCGCCCGGAGGTGCTCGCGGAACGAGGCGCGGCGCCTGATCAGCACCCAGGCGAGGACGACGAGGAAGGAGCCGAGCAGCGCGGCGGTCGAGGCGGCCAGCGCCGGCGGATGGGTGTCGCGGGCGGCCCAGCGTGCGACGTTGTCGCGGACGGCGAAGAGCGCGGCGCAGGTGAGGGCGAGGACGACGCCGAACGCCCGGAAGTGCTCCGGACGCGTCCGCTCGCGGACGAGCGCGGCTCCGCCGGCGACCACGAGCACGGTGCCGACGACGAGCAGCGGTTGGAACGGCTCGTTGAGAAACACGAGCGCGATCGCGACCGACATCAGCGGCGCCGTCCCGATCAGGATCGACACCCGGGACGGGCCGATGTCGCGGATGGCGACGATGAACAGGATCTGGGTCACGCCGGGCACAAGGGCGCCGATCAGCAGGAACGGCCAGAGGTCGCCGAGGTGTACCTCGCCTGCCGCGAACGACTTGACCGCCAGCAGTGCCGCGACCGCGGTGCCGATCCCGGTGACGACCACTGCCCCGAGCTCGGGGTCGCCGCCGCGCTGGAGGCCCTGGCGGATGACCACCGCGAAGGCCCCGAACAGCAGGCCCGCGAGTCCGGCGAAGAGGACAGCTCCCAAGAACTAGGCTCTTCCGGTGGCCGGGCCGCAGACGCTCACGGAGAAGATCATCTCCGAGCACCTGGTCGGCGGCGTGGACGAGGAGATCGAGCTCCGGGTCGACCAGATCCTGCTCGAGGACGCGACCGGCACGATGGCCTGCCTCCAGTTCGAGCAGCTCGGCCTCGACCGCGTGGCCGTGCCGACCGTGTCGTACGTGGACCACAACGTGCTCCAGTTCGACGACAAGAACCCCGAGGACCACGCGTACCTGCGTAGCTGGGCAGCGCGGTACGGCGCGCTCTACTCACGCCCCGGCAACGGGATCGCGCACTATCTCCACCTGGAGCGGTTCGCCCGGCCCGGGTGGGTGCTGGTCGGTGCGGACAGCCACACGACGATGGCGGGCGCGCTCGGCATGCTCGCAATCGGCGCCGGCGCGACCGAGGTCGCGGTCGCGATGGCGGGACGGCCGTACACGGTCGAGGCGCCGGTGGTCGTGGGGGTCGAGCTGCGCGGCGCGCTTCCGCCCTGGGTGCAGTCGAAGGACGTCGTCCTCGAGCTGCTCCGGCGCCGCGGCGTGCGCGGCGGCCGCGGGCGGATCTTCGAGTTCCACGGCGACGGCGTCGCGACCCTGAGCGCGACCGACCGCGGAACGATCTGCAACATGGTGATGGAAACGGGGGCGACGACCGGGATCTTCCCGAGCGACGAGCGCACGCGGGCGTGGCTGGCGGGCCAGGGACGGGAGGACGAGTTCGTCGAGCTGGCGGCCGATCCCGGGGTCGTCTACGAGGAGCTGGAGACGATCGATCTGGCCAAGCTCGAGCCATTGATCGCGCTCCCCTCGTCGCCCGGGAACGTCGTGCCTGTCCGCGAGGCTGCCGGGACGGCGACGAAGCAGGTCTGCGTCGGCAGCTCCGTGAACTCGTCGTTCGAGGATCTCGCCGTCGTCGCGGCCGTCCTGCGCGGGCGCTCGGTGCATCCGGAGCTCGACCTGACGGTTACGCCAGGGTCGCGGCAGATCCTCGACACGATCGTGCGGGCCGGCGTGTACTCGGACCTCGTCGCCGCGGGCGCGCGCATGCTGGAGCCCGCCTGCGGGCCGTGCATCGGCATGGGCCAGGCGCCGGCCGCCGGCGCCGTCTCCGTGCGGACGTTCAACCGCAACTTCCCCGGCCGCAGCGGCACTCCCGGCGATCGGGTCTACCTCTGCTCGCCGGCGACCGCGGCGGCGACCGCCCTGCGCGGCCAGATCGCCGATCCACGCGACCTCGGCGCGCCGCCCGTGCTCGAAGCTCCGCCCGGCGATCCCGGGCTGGACGACCGGCAGATCGTCCGGCCGCCCGCCGACGGACGGGATGTGGAGCTGGAGACAGGGAAGAACATCGTGCCGCCGCCCATCCCGGCCCCGGTGCCCGACACGGTCTCGGGCCGGCTGCTGATCGTCGTCCCTGACGACGTCTCGACCGGCGACATGGCTCCGGACGGGGTGCTCGGCCTGGCGATCTGGTCGAACATCCCGGCCTGCGCGCGGCACATGTTCAAGCGCTTCGACCCGGAGTTCCCGGCCCGGGCCGAGGAGTGGGGCGGCGGGATCGTCGTCGGCGGGCACAACTACGGTCAGGGCTCCTCGCGCGAGCAGGCGGCGTTCGCGGCGCTGTACCTCGGCGTCCGCGCGATCGTCGCGAAGAGCTTCGCGCGGATCCACCGCTCGAACCTGATCGCACAGGCGATCCTGCCGCTCGTCCTCCCGGACGACGCGCAGGTGGAGCAGGGCGACGAGTGGCGGATCGACGGGCTGGCCGAGGCGGTGCGCGAGGGCGGGCGTGAGGTCGTCGCGGTCACCCCACACGGCGAGGTCCGGCTCGGCCTGGAGCTCAGTGGGCGCGAGCGGGCGATCCTGCTCGCGGGCGGCCTGGTCGCCTATGCGCGCGCGAGCGCCTGAACCGCGTTCAGGATGATCTCGGCGGCCAGCGCCGCGTCCGCCGGGTCCGCATCTTCGTCCGGGTGGTGGCTGATCCCGTCCTTGCAGGGGACGAAGACCATCGCGGTCGGCACGCGGTCGGCGACGCACATCGTGTCGTGGGCTGCGCCCGAATGCATGCGCGTGAACGGCTCGGCGGTTGCGCGCGCGGCCTCCTCGAGGGCCGCGACGATCCGCTCGTCCATCGGTGTCGCCGGCAGCGTCTGGCGCTCGCGGTACTCGGCGCTCATGCCTCGCCGGCGGGCGGCCTCCTGCGCGAAGGCGGCGATCTCCGCGGCGACGCCGCGGTAGGCGTTGTCCACCGGCCCTCGGATGTCGAGCGAGAAGCGCACCTCGGCGGCGACCGCGTTGATCAGCCCTGGGTCGACCTCGATCTCGCCGACCGTCCCGACCGTGCCTTCGCCTGCGGCCCGCGCGAGGCGCTCGAGCTCGACGATCGTCTCCGAGAGCGCGAGGGTCGGATCGAGGCGGAGGTCCATCGGCGTCGCCCCTGCGTGGTCGCCGCGGCCGTGGACGAGAACGTCTGCGTGGACGTAGCCGGCGATCGCGGTGACGAGCCCGATCCGGTTGCCGGTGTCCTGCAGCACCCGCGCCTGCTCGATGTGCATCTCGATCCAGCCCGTCAGGTCGTCGAGCACGTGCGCGCACTCGCGCCACTGCTCCGGTCGGTAGCCGGCCGCTGCGGCGTGCTCCCAGAAGCTGCGCCCGTCGTCGATCGAGCGGAAGCGCTCGCGGAGGTCCTCCTCGTCGACGCGCTGCGCGACGATCCGGCTCCCGAGCAGCATCTGTCCGAAGCCGGAACCTTCCTCCTCCAGGAACGAGATCAGCTGGAGCGGCAGATCGAGGCCGAGCTCCGCGCTCAGCCGACAGACCTCCAGAGCGGTGACGACGCCCATCGTCCCGTCGTAGCGGCCCCCGTTCCGGTTCGAGTCGCAGTGGGAGCCGAGCCCGAACACCGGCTCGCCCCTCGGTCGGTTCCGGGCGTAGAGCGTGCCGACAGGGTCTTCCTCGACGTCGAAGCCGATCGTTTCCAGCTCGCGGGTGAACCAGTCGAGCGTGTTCCGGTACTCCTGCGTGTAGGCATACCGCCGGATCGACTCGTCGCTGAGCGTGTACTCGGGGCCGGAGAGCGCCTCGATGTCGTGCGCGATCCGTTTCGTGCTCCGTGCCCGGTCCATCGAAGGGACTCTAGAACGTGGAGAAGCGGACGATGGGTTAGGGACAGACCCCTGCGGGGTCTGTCCCTGGAGAAACGGCGGCCCGCTCAGCCTGCAGGGTCAGGCCCCTCCGGGGCCAGACCCTTAAGATCTCCGCGACATCGAGAGCTGGCGGAACCGCAAGACCCTGATTCTCAGCTGGTCGGACATGGTCGGCCTGCTGACCCCCGGCGAGTACGTCGACTGCGTCGAGCACGCGTACCGCATGCACGGGCTCGGGCGCGTCTACATGGAGCCGAAGGGCCACATCGTCCTCGACCGCTACAGGGGCGAGTGGGAGGTGATGCCGTCGTACATCGAGGAGCCCGAGGCGGCGGCGTGCAAGTGGGTGTCGATCCGTGAGGACAACGCGCAGTACGAGCTGCCGGCGGTGTTCTCGATCCTGATCTACACGCACCCGGAGACCGGCTTCCCGCTGGCGATCTGCGACGGCTCCTACCACACGCTCATGCGTACGGGCGCGTCGGCAGCGTGCTCGGCGCGGTGGCTGGCGCGGAAGGACTCGAAGGTGCTCGCAATCCTCGGCAGCGGGCTCGTCGGCCGGGGCTCCCTCGCCACCTGCGACACCGTGTTCCCGTGGCAGGACGTGCGGATCTGGAGCAGGACGCAGGAGTCGGTCGACAGCTTCCTCGCCGAGCAGGCGCCGAAGTACCCGCACCTCGCGATCACGGGGACGACCGACGTGCGGGAGGCGGTCGAGGGAGCCGACGTGATCGTCACCGGCACCCACGCGCGGAAGTGGCTCGTCGACGACACCTGGGTGAAGCCGGGTGCGCACATCGCGGCGCTCGGCGCCGACCTGAAGGGCGAGCAGGAGCTCGACCCGCGCACGCTTCAGCGCGCCCGGGTCTTCGTCGACGACATCCGTCAGTGCCGCGAGGACGGTGAGATCAACGTCGCCCTCGCCGAGGGGCTGATCACGGAGGACCACGTTGCCGGCGAGATCGGCAAGGTGGTCTGCGGCGAGCTCGAGGGCCGTCAGTCCGACGACCAGGTGACGGTCTTCGACTCGACCGGGATCGCGCTCCAGGACTCCGCCACCGTGCCGCTCGAGTACGAGCGGGCGGTCGCGGCCGGCGTCGGCGTCGAGAAGAAGATGATCAGCGGGTAGCAGTCTCCACGGTTGGATTGGGCTTGGTCTCTTGCTCTTGTTGCTGAGAAGGCCCATGACGAGTGAGGGAGAAGAAAGGTGGAGCGGTGAACGCCCACTACCCGAAGGGTGCGGACAACGGCCTCGCCATGTGGCCGCTGGTAGCAGCGATCCTGCTGGCGGCGATGCTGCTGATCGGGGTGTGGATCGACACCTACGGCACTCCCTTCTAAGCGACCAGCCTGGAGAGGCACCGCCCCTCCCCGCACCGAGCTAGCCGACCTGCTCGGCGACGTCCTTGGCCTTTTTGGCGGCATCCGGGGCGGCGTCGCGGACTTCACTGGCGGCACTCTGAGCCGCTTGTACGGCCGTCTCCGCGACCTCCTCTGCCTTGGTGGTTACTGGTTCCCCCCAGGAGGTGACGGTGTCAGTTGCCGAGTCCCACAGCTCTGACGCCTCCTTTCTCCGCCAGAACCCGACTGCGCCAGCAACAGCGGCAGCAACAGCTAGCAGGAAGATGAGTTTTTTCATGACCTTCCTTTCGTCCTGAGCCTGCGTTCCTCGAATCGAGCCTATCGCCAAACGTGAGGGAACGGGTGCGCGACGCTTCGAGAGCCGGCTCGAAACGATGCTACGGAAGGTACGGCCCTCCGCGAGCAGTCGGGGCCGACAGCAGTACACTCCGCCCAGTGGCGCTCGATGTGGAGGTCCAACGGCTTCAGATCGAGGACGTCATCCTGATCGATGTCGCCGACCAGGATGCGAAGGTAGAGGCGAGGGTCGTCCGGCCCATTGAACGGACTGTGGACACTGTGCTCGCCACACTGCGTGTGGAGGGTCGGGACGATTTCGTCAAGGAGTGGCCGCTCGACCAGCTGGTCACGCTCGTTCGCGGTCCCTAGGACATTCTCCAGTAGAGGCTCCGGTCCGGGAGCGCGTTTGCCCCGCCTCTCCTGACTGATCAGTCGGGGTCTCTGAGGGCCGTCGTTCGGCTCTCGGTACAGCCGAAGAGAGATCGTGTCCCGGCGGTTCTGAAGGTCGTGGCGCAGCGCGACGATCAGCGGGAGGACGACCTCGACCGGCCCGACCACCTCGCCCGGGATGGCCGTCCGATGGGCTCCACTTATCGGTGTTCGTGCAGACGGTCGCAAGCGGATCGCGCCGTTCCCCGATGCGACATGATCTGGAGATGACCTACGCCGGCATCAGCTTCGAGGCCGACATGACCGCCGACCAGGCGACTGAGCTGGCACGGCTGATGGAGGAGGCCCGCCCGACGCGGCCCGAGGGAGTGGTCACCGCCCTGCTCGAGCACGAGGGCGGGCACGGTCGCCTGGTCGCGGTCTGGCGCGACCGGGAGACGCTCGACCGCTACCTCGCCGAGGCCGACGTCCCTCGCGGCACGGAGCTGATGCGGAAGCTCGGGCTCGAGCCCGAGGTACGTCAGTTCGACGTCCTCGATCTCGGCTAGGCCGTTCGCGGCACGAGCGGCTCGCCCGAGCGGAGGCGCTCCAGGCCGCCCATCCCCCAGTGGCTCGACCCGTCCGGGGCGAGCAGCGAGGGGACTCCCCCGACGCCCGCGGCCTCGGCCTCGGCACGGATCCCGGCGATCCGCGAGAACCGCTCGGGATCGTACGCGGCGGCGATCGCGGCATCCGGATCGAGCCCGGCGCGCTCGGCCGCACGGGCGATCTCGCGGTCGGCCGAGATGTCCTCGCCCTCGCAGAAGAACGCCTCGTACAGTGCGTGCTTGAACGCACGGAGCCGGCTCTGTTCCGCAGCCCACAGGCACGCGGCCAGGGGAAGCGTCGAGCGCGGCTGATAGCGCGGCAGGTGGATCTCGACGCCCATCGCCTGCGCCCGCGCGTAGACGGTCCTCGTCCAGTCGACGCGCAGGTGGTCGCCTCGCACCTCGAGCAGCGGCCGCGGCGCCGGACGCAGCTCGAACGGCAGCCACTCGACCTCGACCTCGCCGGCGTCCTCGGCCGCCTCCACGACGTGCGACTCGAGGTACGAGTACGGACAGACGACGTCGTAGTAGAAGCGGATCGCCCGCACGGCGAATGTCAGACTATTAGACTCGCCCTGTGACCTCGCGAGTCGCCGTCGCCCAGTTCGACCCGGTGCTCGGCGAGCCCGAGCGGAACCTCGAGACCTGTCTGGAGCGCCTCGAGGAGGCCGCTGCGGCCGGCGCCGAGCTGCTGGTGCTGCCCGAATGCGCGATCCCCGGCTACATGTTCGACAGCCTCGAGGAGGGAATGGAGTTCGCCGAGGACGTGGCCGGCCCGACCGTCGAGGCGCTCGAACGCGAGTGCGCCCGGCTCGGCATGCACGCCGTCTGCGGCCTGCTCGAGCGCGACGGAGACCAGCTCCGGAACGCGGCAGTGCTGGTCGGGCCGGAAGGCCTGATCGGCACCTACTGGAAGACGCACCTGCCGTTCCTCGGCGTCGACCGCTTCACGACGCCGGGCGACGAGCTCCACGTCTGGGAAACGCCGCTCGGCCGGATCGGCGTGGAGATCTGCTACGACCTCCGCTTCCCGGAGGTGACCCGCACGCTGGCGCTTCACGGCGCCGACCTGGTCGCGCACCCGACGAACTTCCCCGTCGCGGCCAGGGTGCAGACCGAGGTGATCACGCTCGCCCGGGCGGCGGAGAACCGCATCTACCTGCTGACCGCGAACCGGGTCGGCAAGGAGCGAACCGGCGAGTTCTGCGGGCGCAGCCAGATCGTCGACCCGTTCGGCACGCGTCTCGCCGAGGCGGACCCGACCGAGGAGGCGCTGCTCGTCGCCGAGGTCGACGTCGAGAAGGCCAGGGACAAGGACTACGTGATCCCGGGCGAGTACGAGCTCTACCTCTTCGGCCACCGGCGGCCCGAGCTGTACGGCGCCCTGGTCGAGGAGACCCAGACAGCCGGAGTAGAAGGGAGCCAGCGTGGGTGAGTACGTGTTCGAGCCGATCCTCGACCGTGACGGCGTCAAGGTCTCGAAGAGCCCCTGGGGGGTCGACGACGAGATCGGCCGGCTGAACTGGATCACGCCGGAGACGAACAAGGCCATCCTCGAGCATCTGGACGGCTCGCACCTGTTCGACCTGAACGTCGACTACTTCCTCGGGATGCCGTCGTGGGTGGCGGCCGGCGACCCGCCCTACGGGATCTGGATGACCCACACGCCACAGGGCTCGATCAACGACAACCTCTCGGGCGTCGGCTCGCACGTGCACGAGAAGTACACGTACTGCGGCGACTCGATCCACCTGTATACGCACTGCGGCACGCACATCGACACGTTCAACCACCTCGGCTTCTACGGGCAGTTCTGGAACGGCTGGACCGCGGACGCCGACCTCGGCAGCCGCGTCTGGAACAAGGGCGGCCCCGACAAGTACCCGCCGATCATCGCGCGCGGTGTGCTGCTCGACGTCGCCGGCCTGCACGGCGTCGACTGCCTCCCCGACGGCTACGCGATCACGCCCGAGGACTTGCAGAAGGCGGCGGCGGCGCAGGGCGTGACGATCCAGCCGAAGAGCGTCGTGCTCGTGCGTACGGGCCGGATGACGAAGTGGCCCGACTTCGACGGCTACCTGCTCAGCCCGCCCGGGCTCGGTCTGCCCGCCGCCAAGTGGCTGTGCGAGGAGATGGGCGCGATGTGCATCGGCGCGGACTCGATCGCGCTCGAGGTGTTGCCCTCGGAGGAGTCGGACGTCTTCCTGCCGGTGCACGCGTACATGTTCGCCACCGCCGGCGCGAATATCATCGAGGTCGTGGACATGGAGGAGATCGCCGCCGAGAAGCAGTACGAGTTCGCCTTCATGTGCTTCCCGCTGAAGCTGCGGGGAGCAACGGGGGCGCCGTCGCCCTGCTACGCGGTCCCGCTGAAGGGCTGACCACGAGGGACTGTCCCCGGAGGGGTCTGTCCCTACAGAAACGGTCGCGTCGCCACCCGGCGGGGTCAGACCCCTTCGGGGTCAGACCCTACGAGGGATGCACGTCAGCGTCGCTTGCCTTTCGCGGTGGCACGGCCTCGCCGGGCGGCTTTCGCCGCAGCCGGCTCTTGCTCGACCGGCTTCTGGCCCTGTTTGACGACGACCGGCCCCGCCGGGACGCTCCCGCCCGAGTCCGCCGTCCCGATCGGCGGTTTCACCTCGTCGAGGCCGGGCAGGTCGTCGGGGATGTGACCGTCGTTCGTCGCCGGGAAGTGCCAGTTCGGCTCGAGCTGCTCGCGCAGGTTGTCGATCCGGCTCTTGCGTGCGCCGTCCAGCCAGTCGCGGACGAGGCCGATGTCGCCGAGGGTGATGGCGTCGATCCCGGGGCCGAAGAGCGCGGTGATGATCCGCCCGAAGGCGCCGCGGTCCTGCTCGGCGGCGTCCGGGAGCATCCAGCCGCGCACCGAGAGCGGGTGGTCTCGGTAGTCCCAGGTGAAGGCGAAGCCCTGGTACGCCGCGTAGAGCTGGCCCGCGTTCTCGGGCGTGACCTCGAGCACCGGCCCGAGAGCGGCGTCGATCTGCGCGCGCCTCGTCGAGGACGCCATCCAGTTGAACACGGGATGGAGATCCTGCGTCCTGATCCGGTCCGTTCCCGTCGTCCCTGCCTTGTCCTGCTCCTTCTCGATCCAGTCGACGAAGTGGTCGGTCCAGAGCTGCCGGAAGGCGAAGCGGAGGATCGCAGCCGGTGAGGCGCCGCCGAGCCCGTCCGCGAGCGAGCCGACGTCCTGGCTGTCGAGCGCCGAGCGCAGCGCGCCCGCCACCGGCCCCTCGCCGGCCGCGAGGCTGTTGACGGCGAGCAGGGCGTCGTCGAGGTTGACGAGCTGCTCCAGGACCATGGCGGCCGTGTCCAGGACGTATGCGAAGTCGAGCGTCGGCCGCGTGTCGTTCCACCACTGCGTCCAGAGGCCGTTCGCCAGCTGTTGCTCCACGATGACGCCCTTCCCGGGGACGCTGCCTTCTTCGAACGGCGTCCGGCCGAAGTGCTGCCCGTAGTCGCCGAACACGTCGCCGAGGACGATCATCGGCTCGAACCCCGAGGTGGTCGACGGCCGTAGCGCGCGCTCGATGTCCTGCACCTTGCTGGGTGAGAGCCCGACGAAGAGCACGTTGTCGTCGGTGTCGAGCGCGTCCTCGATCTTCTTCTCGAAGACGCCGTCGTAGTCGGTCACGCGCAGCATGTGCAGGAGCTCGTAGCCGACGTCGTCGAGGTACGCGTTGCTCGCGGAGGCCCGCTTCAGCGCAGACGGCCAGTGGTCGATCGCGTCGGCGAGCGACTTCGGCAGACCGGCGAGCCAGATCGCAGCGATGCCGCCCACAGCGGTCACCGGGATCGAGAGGGCGCCGATCAGGCGCGCCCAGAACGTGGTCTGGTCGAGCGCTTTGACGCCGGACTTGACGTCGTCGCCGAACGACCCGAGGCGCTTCCGGATGTCGTCCGGGAGTTGCGCGTCGATGCCCGGCGCCAGGCCGGAGTGGACGGCCTCGCTCCAGTCGAGCGGCAGCGCGAACGAGTCCGCCTGCTCGGTCAGCCCGACGAGCGAGCCGAGCGGCGTGCCGCTCGAGGAGAGCCTGCCGCCGAGGGCGTAGAAGGCGTTCAGCTCGTGACGCCGCCCGAAGATCGTCGTCTGGGGCGGCATCGACTTGTTGTCGTGACTCGCCCACCCGGCCAGGCGCCACGGCAGCGGGAACTCCTTCGGGTCGACCGGGGGGAGCGAGACGCGGGCCGTGAGGTAGTTGAGCCGGAGCCGGTCGAAGAGCCGGTCTGCCGTCGACCGGAACTGGCCTGCATCCGAGCCGCTCGAGCCCCAGTCGGTCGGGTACACCGTGGTCTTCAGCTGCGAGATCAGCAGATCGATGTGGATGGAGCTCAGCGTGGCGCAGGCCTTGTCGAGGAGCGCCTGCTCCGAGTCGTCCAGCGCCACCGCCCAGTCGTCGATGGGCGCGTCGGCGTCGCGGTAGGACCGCCACCACCGGTTGAACGAGTCCAGGTTGGCGGCTGCGGCGAAGGGATCGTCCGACGTGGTCGCGTAGGGCCCGAAGAAGATGGGGTGCGACGCTCCGAGCGTGAGCAGGTCGACGAACTTCGTGACGAGGTCGGGGCTCGGCATCGCCCCGACGACCCACTTTCCGTCGACCTCGCGGGCGGTCGGGACGTCGTCTACGAGCTCCTCGAGCGACCCGATGGGGTGGGCGTCGCTCGGGTCGACCTGGGTCTGAGTTGCCTTGGTGGGAAGCGGCGGCATGATCGTCCTCCTCGTCTGTCGATGCCTCCCAGTCTTGGCCGCCGCGGGCCGCCGCGCCAGCGGGTTTCCCCTAGATGTGTAGGGGGTCAGACCCTGAAGGTGCGCACCTGCAGCTTCGGCACCCGGCGGAAATGTGCCTCGTCGCGGGCGCCCACGAGCACGCCGAAGTCGAGCTGAATCGCCGTCGCCGCCACGGCCAGATCGTTCGCCGGTATGAGGCGGCCTCGTCGGCTGAGCGAAGCGAACAGGTCGGCCCACCGCTCGGCGATCTCGCGACCGAACTGGACGATCGGTACTCGTTCGACGAGCGCGCCGATCTTGGCGCGGCGCGCGGAAGCCCGATCGGTGCGGCCGGCGAGGCGAACGCCCACTAGCAGCTCGCCGTACACGATCGCCGGGAGGACGACTGCCTCCGCGCCGATCCCGGCGAGCATCGCTTCCCAGTCCCCCGATGCCCGTTCCAGATCGACGAGGGCGCTCGTGTCGACTACGAGGCCCACGGATCCTGCGGAATCCGGTCGGCCTCGGACACCCGCTCGAGATCGTCCGCGAAGGTGCTGTCTGCGTCTCCGGCCGATCGCCATGCAGTCAAGGCTTCACGGAGTGACGTCGCAGACCCTTCGGGAAGGGGAGCGATCCGCGCGACCGCGTCCCCGTTCCGCTCGATCACGAACGAGTCACCCCGGTAGCGCACACGGCCGATGACGTCGCCCAGCTTCCGCGCCAGCTCCGTCGCGGAGATTCGATGCTCCATTCCCACACGATCACACAAATACGTAAAGTGCGCAATTGGCCATTCAGGCAAGGCCTGCGGTGGGGATCGGCTGCACGACTAGCATCCGGGGCGTGGCGCTCGCGGACGATGTCCGGGACTGTCTGGGCGAGGTTCTCGGCAGTGCGGTCCCGGAGGTTCCGGACGACTCCGGTGACCCGCTCCGCTTCTACCGGCAGTGGCTGGCGGAGCGCAATCTCGGGCTCGTGCCGATCGCCGAGCCGGCGTCGTTCGACTGGCCCGGCCGGTGGATCGCGATCGTCGACGGGCAGCACGCCGTCGTCATGTTCGGGTCGCCGTCGGGCGTGTGGCTCGATCCGTCCGGCGCGTACCGGCACGGGCAGATCACGGCCGGCTGGATGCTGACGCCGCTCGATCTGCAGCTTCCGGCGGAGTCGCCGTACGGAAGCGAGCCCGGTGCCGGAACGGTGGCCGGGATCCTGGTCGCGCCGGCCGCGGAGGCGCCGCTCAGGCGGGTGGACACGGCCGCGGCGGCCCCCGGCCGCGGGCTCGTCGGCGACCGGTACGAGCGGAGCCAGGGCACGTTCAGCGCGCCCGGCCGTGGCTACGAGCTCACGCTCGTCGAGGCCGAGGTGCTCGACGAGATCGATCTCCCCTGGGAAGACGCTCGCCGCAACATCGTCACCAGGGGGATCTCACTGAATGCGCTCGTCGGAAGGCGGTTCCGCGTCGGGCCGGTGGAATGCGTCGGGAGACGGCTGGCGGAGCCGTGCGCGCACCTGGAGAAGGTGGCGCGGCCGGGGCTGCTGCGGCCGCTCGTCCACCGCGGCGGCCTTCGCGCCGACATCCTCACCGGGGGGACGATCTCGGTCGGCGACGAGGTCTCCGCCGCCGCGACCCCGGTCAGCCCGGAGAAAGCGTCGTGACAGAGGCAATGCGAGTCGGGCTGGTTGCGGGCGCGACGCGCGGCGCCGGTCGCGCGATCGCGGTCGAGCTCGCCCGTGCGGGCTTCTTCGTCTACGCGACCGGTCGCAGCAGCCGGACGAGCGGCCTCTCCGAGATCGGCAGGCCCGAGACGATCGAGGAAACCGGCGACCTGATCGCGGCGGCAGGCGGAGCGGGGTCGGCGCTCGTGGTCGATCACGAGGACCCCGCTTCGGTCGCCGGGCTCGTCTCGATGATCGAGCGTGACCACGGGAGGCTCGACGTGCTCGTCAACGACATCTTCGGCGGCGACCGGTACATGGAGTGGGACAAGCCGCTCTGGGAGCACGACTGGGCCGGCGGGCTGCGGATGCTGCAGATGGGCGTGCACACGCATCTGATCACCTGCCGTGCTGCCATCCCGCTCATGCTTCGCACGGCCGAAGCTCACGGCGCGTGCGGCCTGATCGTCGAGATGACCGACGGCACCTCGCAGGCGAATGCCGAGTTCAGGCCGAATGTCGGCTTCTACTACGATCTCGTCAAGGCCAACGTCGAGCGGATCGTCAAGGGCCTGACCGCGGAGCTCGAGGACCGTCCCGTGACAGCCGTCGGCGTCACTCCCGGGTGGCTGCGCTCGGAGAAGATGCTGGAGAACTTCGGCGTCGCCGAGGCGAACTGGCGGGACGCCTGCCGCGAGCGTCCCGGCTTCGGAATCTCCGAGTCGCCCACCTACGTGGCCCGAGGGGTCGCCGCGCTCGCGGGGGCGGCCGACGCCGATCGGTGGGCGGGCACGATCCTCAGCGCCCGCCGGCTCGCCGACACCTACGGCATCACGGACACCGACGGAAGCCGGCCGGACTGCTGGGGCTATGTCGCTGCCTACGGCTGGGAGCCGGAGGACGCACGCGGTATCGACGAGTTCCGGTAGACCGCAGACCGGCGAATGGCCTACGCGGGCTCGAACAGGTCGAGCGGCAGCAGGGCCGAGACGAGCGGGTACGGCACGTCGACGACCTCGGAGATCCGGAGGTCGACTGCCGCGCTGCAGAGCGCGTACGCGGCCGGGCGCGCGAAGCCATAGGTCGCCTCGAGGTGGTCGATCATCTCGGTCAGCGCCTCCCTCGTCGCGACGTTCAGGTTCATGCCGGCGTCGACCGGGATGCCCGTGGTCGCGAACGAGCGCCGCGCGGGGCGGCCGGGCGTCTCGAAACTCGGGAAGCGCCCGTGGCGACCGCCCCTGTGCAGCTGGAAACGGACCGTGACCGCGCCCGCGACCTCGATCGCCGTGCCGCAGACCTCGCCGTCGCCCTGGGCAAAGTGCAGGTCGCCGATCGAGAACAGCGCGCCCGCCACGTCCACCGGCAGCCACAGCCGGCTGCCGGCGACGAGCTGACGGATGTCCAGGTTGCCGCCGAGCTCGCGCGGGGGGATCGTCCGCAGCCCGTCGGCCGCCTCGGGCGGTACTGCCCCCTCCGCCATCGAGTCGGCGACCGGTTCGCCGCGCGCGGCCAGTGCCTCCTCCCGTCGCCGGAGCGCCTCGAGCCGCTCGTGCGACGGCGCGACGCCGATCACCCCGGCGAACGCGTCCTCCGGCACCGCCACGCCGGGTAGCTCTTCGGTCCGGGCCACTCCGCCGGCGATCTCCCACTTGACCAGGTACGGGTCGGCGAAGAGGTCGGCGAGGTAGCCGAAGCCGGGGATGACGGCGGTGGTGCCGAAGTCGTCGGTCTCGTAGCGGAGCAGCTCGACCTCGAGCACGTCGCCCGGCTCGGCCCCCTGCACGTGCACCGGCCCCGTCAGCGGGTGGCCGAGGCCGAGGTCGAGTGTGCCGGCGTCGGCGTGGGTGCTCTCGCGGGTGAGCTGGCCGTCGAGGCCGTCCGCGGCCTCGAGCCGGATCTCCTCACCGGGGGCGACCTCCGCGATCGGCTCGAGGTCGGGGTGCCAGCGGTTGTGCATCAGAGCAGCCCCCGGACGCGCGCGGCCGCGCGGAGGCACGTCGCCGTGTCGTCGGCGCTCCACGCCCGCTGCTCGCCGAGCACGTGGACCGAGATGATCGCCTCGAGCCGGTCGTCAGCGAAGATCGGGGTCACGATCTGGGCGGCCAGCCCGCCGTAGGCCTCCAGCATGCGGTGGAACGCCGGGTCGTCGAAGGCGCCGCGGGTGTCGTCCTGGACGACCTGCTCGCCCCGCTGGAGCAGCGCCACCACCGGCTGCGTCCGCAGGTCGACCGTTCGCTCGTCGCGCAGCGAGCCGACTCCCGCGCTCAGCGCCTCCACCGTCACCGGGAAAGCGTAATCGCCCGGGACGTCGCGCCTCAGCGTCACGCGGTGGGCGCCCAGCGCCACGCGCAGCTCTTCCAGTACCGCGTCGATCGTGCCCCGCTCGAGGGCACGCACGAGCGCACTGACCGTCTCGTTGAAGGGCGCTGGAACGCTGGCGCGCGCGCCCTCGCGCGGGATCGCGCCGTTGATGAAGTCGATCTCGGTGGGGCGGCCGGCCTCCAGGTCGAGCAGCATCGACGGCTTCGCGCCCGGGATCGCCTCGCCGAACGCGCGCACGTGGGCGACAGCGTCGCCGAAGCCGAGCACGATCCCCAGTGCCCGCGCCACCTCGTGTGCCTCGACGGCGCAGCGCGACGCGACCGACCAGGCGTGCTCGTCCGCGAGCACCTCGCCGATCGTCCGGCCGAGCACGGAGCAGGTCCCGCTGAAGGCGACGTTGCAGACGAGCTTCTCCCAGACGAGCCGGTCGACGTCGTCGTAGGTGCGGACGGTGAAGCCGGCGCCGCGCCAGACCTCGGCGACCGACTCGATCCTCGGCGTGACCGGGCCGGAGCGCTCGCCCAGCCGGACCAGCTCGAAGCCGTTGTGGTGGACGTGGCCGGGCGCGACGAGCGAGGCGCCGAAGCCGCCGGCGACTCCGACGACGACGCGATCGTCGCCGAGGACGGCCGCGGCCGCGTCGGGGCCGCCGAGGCCGTTCTGGATCGAAAGGACGAGCGTCTCCGGTCCGAGCAGCGGGCGCGCCGCCCCTGCGGCGGCCGAGACGTCCATCGCCTTGGTCGCGAGCACGACCAGGTCCGCCTCCCCGGCCTCGGCAGGATCGGTGGTGGCGCCGATCCGCACGGTCCGGTCGCCGCTCGCCCCCTCGACGCGGAGCCCTCGCTCGCGGATCGCCTCGACGTGCTCCGCCCAGCGGTCGATCGCCCAGACGTCGTGCCCTGCGCCCGCGAGCAGCCCGGCGTACACCGATCCCATCGCGCCGGCGCCGACGATCGCGATCTTCACCTAGAACCGTCCGGGGTCGAGCGGTGCGAGGTCGTGGCCGGGCTGCTCGCCGGCGACGAGCTGGGCGACGAGCCGCCCGGTGACCGGCGCGAGCGAGACGCCCTTCATCGCGTGGCCGGTGGCAACCACGACGGAACCGAGCCGCCCGATCGCGGGGAGCCCGTCGGGAAGGCACGGCCGGAGCCCCGCCCAGACCTCCAGCACGGTCCGGTTGCGGAGTCGGCGGAACCAGCGCTCGCCGCCCTCGCGGATCTTCTCCACGCGGCGTTGTCCGACGGACAGGTCGAGACCGGCCAGCTCGAGCGTCCCGGAGAGGCGCAGCCGGTCCTGCAGCGGCGTCGCGATCGTCCAGGTCTCCTGTACCCAGGCCGGGATCCGCGGGTCCTCCTCCGACCGCTCGTAGTCGACGTGGTAGCCCTTGCCGCCCTCGAGCGGCAGCCTGACGAGCTGCTTCGACCAGGCACCGGCGGCGACGATCACCGTCCCGGCGTCGAGCTCGGCGAGGGAGCGTACGGCCGTGCCGGTGCGGATCTCGGCACCCGCCGCGGCGGCGGCTGCTCCGACCGTCTCGACGAACCGCCTCGGGTCGACGCGGCCCTCGGTCGGATAGCGCACGGATCCGACCATCGGCCCGACCAGTGCCGGCTCGAGCTCGCGGGTCCCGTCGGCGTCGAACACCTCGAACGGGAGCCCGGAGCGGGCGGCGGCACGGGCCTCGGCCTCGAGGCCGTCGTGCGACTCGTACACGTTCAGCGTTCCGGTCCGCTCGAAGCTCGTCCCGAGCTCCTCGCCGAGCTCGGCGTGCAGCTCGAGGCTGGCGATCGAGAGCTCGCGGATGACCTGCGCGCCGGCCTCCGAATGCCGGGCCGCGAGCGCGAACCGGGCCAGCCAGGGCAGCACCGCCGGCCGCGGGCGCAGGTAGAACGGGCTGTCCCGCGTCCACATCCAGCGCAGCCCGTTGCGCAGCGAGGCCGGGTTGGCGATCGGGGTGGAGTGGCTGGGGCAGATCAGCCCGGCGTTCCCGGCCGAGCAGCCCGACGCGAGCGCCGGCCCGCGCTCGTACAGCACGACGCGGGCACCGCGACGAGCGAGCTCGAGCGCGCAGCAGACGCCGATCGCACCGCCGCCGACCACGGCCACGTCCGGCCTGGCAGACATGCACGGATCGTAGGCAAGCGCCCGCGCTCGCGGAGCGCCGCGTCAGGTTCCCGTCGAGCAGTCGAGGTCGAGCACGTCCCGCCCGGTCGTTCCAGGCGCACGCTCGCTAGAGTCAGAGCCGGGTCGGATGGGGCTGCAGGAAATCGCACTCGCATGCGCACGGCATCCCTGGCGGACGATCGTCGCCTGGATCGTGCTGGTCGTGCTCGCCGTCTTCGCGATCGCGACGTCGCTCTCGCTGACGACCGACGGCAACCCGACCAACGATCCGCAGTCCCAGCGCGCCAAGGATCTGCTCGCGGCCTCCTTCCCGCCCACCGTCGGCGCCGCGATGACCGACATCGTGGTCGTGCGCTCCGACCGCTACCGGGTGCGCACGCCGCAGTTCGACGCGCTGGTCGGGTCGCTTGCGCGAGACATCCGCTCGGCTGACGGCGTCGACGCCGTTCGCAGCTACCTGAGCTCGCCGGACCCGGCGCTCGTCTCGCGCGACCGCCGCGCGGCCATGGTGCAGTTCTCGGAGGCCTCCGACGACGGCATCGACCACGTCGTCTCGGTCGTCCACCGGGCGAACGACCAGCCCGGATTCGACGTCTCCGTCACCGGCCAGAAGACGATCGACCGCGACTTCAACAAGCTGTCGGAGAGCGATCTCCAGAAGGGCGAGCTCCGGATCGGTCTGCCGGCCGCGTTGATCATCCTGCTCCTCGTCTTCGGCTCGGTGGTCGCCGGCCTGATGCCGCTGATGATCACGCTGCCGTCGATCGTGGTCGCGCTCGGCCTCGTCGCGCTGCTCGCGCAGGTGTTCAACCTCTCGATCTTCGTCGTGAACATGCTCACCGGAATGGGCCTCGCGCTCGGGATCGACTACGCCCTGTTCGTCGTCTCGCGGTTCCGGGAGGAGCGCGGCCGCGGGCGCGAGCAGATGGACGCGATCGCGGCGACCGCGGGCACGGCGAACCGCGCGGTCGTGTTCAGCGGGACGACCTTCGTGATCGCGATGTTCGGGATGCTGATCGTCCCCAACTCGATCATGCGTAGCCTCGCCACCGGCGCGATCGTGGTCGGAGCGGTCTCCGTGGTCGCTTCGGCGACGCTGCTGCCGGCGCTGCTCGGGCTGATCGGAGACGGCGTGAACCGCCTGCGAATCCCCTTCTTCGGCAGGCGTTCGCTCGAGCAGTCGAACCCGGAGGGCCGCTTCTGGGGCGCGATCGTCCGTGGCGTCCTGCGCAGGCCGGGCCTCAGCCTCGCGCTGGCGATCGCCGTCCTGCTCGCCCTCGCCTCGCCGGTCCTCGGCATGCACGTCGGCACGAGCGGCGTGACCGCTCTCCCCGACCGCTTCGAGTCGAGCCAGGGCTTCGCGGCGCTCCAGCGCGACTTCCCGGGTGCGACGACGAGCCCCGTCGAGGTGGTGGTGGCCAGGGGCGCAACCGACTCGGCGAGCCTGGCCGCTCTCGCGCGACTGCGCACGCAGCTGGCGTCGGACCCACGCTTCGGCGCCGGGACGATCGGCCGGTCGCAGGACCGCACCGTCGCCGCCCTCGCCGTGCCGGTGCGCGGCGACCCCTCCGGCGATCGCGCGGTCGCCGCGGTCCGCGACCTGCGCGACCACATCATCCCCCGTGCCTTCGACGGCACGGACGCCGAGGTGCTCGTCGGCGGCACGACCTCCGAGAACATCGACTACTTCGACTCGGTGATCGGCCCGGCGCCCTGGGTGATCGCACTCGTTCTCGGCCTGACGCTCGTCTTCCTGACCGTCGTGTTCCGCTCGCTCGTGATCGCGGCGACCTCGGTGCTGCTCAACCTGCTCTCGGTCGGCGCCGCGTACGGGCTGCTCGTGCTGGTCTTCCAGCACGGGTTCGGGGCCGGTCTCCTCGGCTTCGACCAGGTGGACACGATCGAGGCCTGGGTGCCGCTCTTCCTGTTCTCCGTCCTGTTCGGCCTCTCGATGGACTACCAGGTCTTCCTGCTCAGCCGGATCAAGGAGCGCTACGACGAGCTCCGCGCCCGGGGGCGCCCCGGCGACGACGATCCGACCACGCAAGCCGTCGTCTTCGGCGTCGCGTCGACCGCGCGGATCATCACCGGCGCCGCGCTGATCATCGTCGCCGTGTTCGCCGGCTTCGCGAGCGGCGAGCTGATCATGTTCCAGCAGATGGGCTTCGGCGTCGCCGTCGCCCTGCTGATCGACGCGACGATCATCCGCTCCGTTGTCCTGCCGGCGACCATGCACCTGCTCGGCCGCTGGAACTGGTACCTGCCGCAGTGGCTCCACTGGCTGCCGCGCGTGCAGGTCGAGGCGCCGGCCGAGACCGCTGCCGCGTCGCGCTAGCGGAGAGCGAGCGCCTGCTCGGTCTCGCGGTCGAAGAGGTAGACCTTCTCCAGCGGCACCGAGAGCTCGATCCCCGTGCCCGGTGAAAGGCGCGGCTCGACCGGGAGCTTCGCGACCAGGTCGACGTCGCCGGCGCGCAGGTGGACGAGCTGCTCATCGCCCAGGTACTCGACCACCGAGACGGACCCGGCGATCCGGGCGGTCTCGGCGCCGTCGGCCGTTCCGACCTCGAAGTGCTCGGGCCGGAGCCCGACGACGAGCTCGCGGCCGCTGCCGGCTGCCTCGCCGGCGAACCGCTCGGGCACCCGGAGGACGAGGTCGCCGCTGCGCAGCGCCGCGGAGCCGTTCTCGCTCGCCGCCTCCACCGGCACGATGTTCATCGCCGGCGAGCCGATGAAGCGTGCGACGAAGAGGTTGGTGGGACGGGTGTAGAGCTCCTCGGGCGTTCCGGCCTGCTGGAGCAGGCCTTCCCGCATGACCGCGATCCGGTCGCCCATGGTCATCGCCTCGACCTGGTCGTGGGTGACGTAGATCGTCGTCGTGCCGACGCGCTGGTGGAGCGTCAGGATCTCCGCCCGCGTGGCGACGCGGAGCGCCGCGTCGAGGTTCGAGAGCGGCTCGTCCATCAGGAAGACCGACGGCTCGCGGACGATCGCCCGGCCGAGCGCGACGCGCTGGCGCTGGCCCCCGGACAGCTGCTTGGGCTTCCGCTTCAGCAGGGCGCCGAGGTCGAGCATCTTCGCCGCCTCCTCGACCCGACGCCGGATCTCCGCCTTCGGGACACGGTGGTTGCGCAGCCCGAAGGCGAGGTTGTCGTAGACGGTCATGTGCGGGTAGAGGGCGTACGACTGGAAGACCATCGCCACGTCCCGCGACATCGGCGCGACGTTGTTGACCACCCGGTTGCCGATCAGCACCCGGCCGTCGCTGATCCGTTCCAGCCCGGCGACCATGCGCAGCGCGGTCGACTTGCCACAGCCCGAAGGGCCGACGAGCACGAGGAACTCGCCGTCGGCGATCTCCAGCTGCAGGTCGTCGACGGCGGCGACGTCGCCGTCGTAGCGCTTGGTGACGTGGTCGAAGGTGACGCTCGCCATCAGGCCTGCGCGCTCTCGGCCGGCGGGGCAAGGACGAAGCGGACGGCGGCGAGCGCCGAGTAGGCGATCGTCAGCGTCAGCAGCGGCAGCACGCCGATCGCCGCGACGGCGTTCAGGGCGAGCAGCGAGGCGGCCAGCCCGAAGGTCGATCCCGGGCGTCTCGCGAAGGCGACGGCCGACTCGCCGAGGATCGCGCGCAGCGGCAGCCGCTCGTCGCGGAGAGCGAGCGGCCAGAGGTGGACCTGCCAGACGACGAACAGGGCGACGAGGTACAGAGCGGTGAGGACGAACGGCCACGCGAGCACGCCGAGCCGCGAATAGAACGAGATCGACGACACCGTCAGCACCACGGCGAGCGCGAGCAGGCCGCCGAGCGCGAGCCCGCGCCGCCAGTGGAGCGCCAGCCCGGTGAAGGCGTCGCCCACGCGCAGCTCTCCGGTCTGCTGGATCTTCAGCGCGCAGTGGAGGAGCGCGGCCGCGAACGGCCCGACCGCGACGACGAGGATCAGCGCCGGGCGCGAGTACACCGCGGCCAGGAAGGCGGCGGCGGCGACGACGGCGAGCAAGAGGTTCGGCAGGATCAGCCGCCAGGAGTTCTCGTACAGATCCCGAGCCGCCTGCCGCAGGGCGCGGCGCGCGGTCATCCCTTGACCCCCGCCGACGCCATTCCGGCGACGAAGTAGCGCTGGAAGAAGACGTAGATGAGCGCCATCGGCGCGATCGCGATCACGCTGCTCGCCATCAGCTGCGGCCAGAGCGTCTGGTACTCCGAGACGAACGAGAAGATGCCGACCGGCAGCGTGTAGTGGTCGGGGGCGGTGTTGAAGATGATCAGCGGCCAGAAGAAGTCGTTCCACGTGCCCTCGAACTCGAGGATGGCGATCGCCGCGATCGCCGGCCCGACGAGCGGCAGCATCACCTTCCAGAACGTCTTGAAGTAGCCCGCGCCGTCGAGCTTCGCCGCCTCCTCCAGGTCGCGCGGGATCGTCAGGAAGTACTGGCGCATCAGGAACAGCTGCGCTGCGGAGGCGAGCTTGATCAGGACGTAGCCGTGGTAGTGGCCGAGCAGGTGCCAGTTGGTGAACATCACGAAGATCGGCACCAGCCGCAGCTGGTCGGGGATCATCAGGGTGACCAGCACGAGGATGAACAGCACCTCCCGCCCGGGGAAGCGGAGGCGCGCGAACGCGTAGCCGGCGAGCGAGCAGAGGAAGACGTTCAGGCACGTGACGGTCGCCGCCAGCCCGACGCTGTTCGCCGCGTAGCGGGCGAAGTGGAACGTGCTCAGCGCCTCCCGGTATGCGTGCAGGGTCGGGTGCTTCGGCAGCAGGCTGAAGTACGCCGTCTCCGGCAGCGTCTTCAGCGAGGTCGAGATCATCCAGAGGAACGGCACGAAGTAGAGGAGGGCGATCCCGAACAGCAGCAGGTAGACGACGATCGTGCGCGACCGCTCGAACGCGGTGCGGCCGGGGATCCCGACCGGGACGGTCCCGCCCGCGAGCGCGGGTTGCAACGTCGGCGCCGGCGGTACCAGCGGCGCCTCCACCGACGGGACGGCGTCCTTCTGGGTGGGGACGTCCGCGTCGGCCATCAGTTTGAGTCCGTCCTGCCGAAGGTCAGGCGCTGGAGGAGCGTCAGCCCGAAGATGATCAGCATCAGGGCGATGCCGACGGAGGCGGCGTAGCCGAAGCGGACGTCGTAGAACGCGACGCGGTACAGATAGAGCACGGGCACGAGCGTCGAGTTGTTCGGCCCGCCCGACCCGCCCGAGGCGATGAACGCCTGGTCGAACATCTTCAGCCCGCCGATCACGAGCAGGGTGGAGACGAAGAAGTGGCCCGGCCTGAGCAGCGGGAAGGTGATCTTCCAGAACGTCCGCCAGGCGCCGGCGCCGTCGATCGCCGCCGCCTCGTAGACATCCGTCGGGATCGACTGCAGGTAGGCGAGGTAGAAGAGCATCACCATCCCCGAGGTCGTCCAGGAGTTCAGGCCGACGAGCGCCCACAGCGCGGTCCCGGACTCGCCGAACCACGCGCGGTCGAAGCCGGTGATCCGGTTGAACAGCCCGTCCGCAGAAAGGATGAACAGCGCGACCGCGGTAATCGCCGCCGAGGAGGCGATCGAGGGGAAGTAGTAGGCGGAGCGGAAGAAGCCGCGGAAGCGGATCGCGTTGTTGACGACGACGGCGACGAACAGGCCGAGCGCCATCGAGCAGATCGTGAACGCGAGCGTGAACTTGAGCCCGTTCTTGATCGCGATCCCGAAGCGGTGGTCGTGCAGCAGCTCGCGGTAGTTCCCGAAGCCGACCGTGTCGATCTTGCCGAGGACGCCCCAGTCGTAGCGGCTGATGTAGAGCGCGTAGCCGATCGGATAGAAGAAGAGGATCCCGTAGAGGACCATCGGCGCCGCGATGAACAGGTAGCCGACGAGCGCTTCCCGCACGCGCTCACTCCCGAAGCCCCGTCCGGGCCGGTCTTCTCTCGCCGCCGCCGTTGCGCTCATCAGCCTCCTTCGGGGGGGTGCTCTCCGCGCGCCCGCTCACGGAGCGCGCGGAGAGCTCGATGCCGGAGCTACTTGCTGAGCGTGTCGTTCGCCGTCGACTGCACCTTCTGGAGCATCTGGGCGACCGACTCCTTGCCCTCGATCACCGCCGAGAGCTCGTTGTTCGCCGTGTCGATCACCTGGCTGAACCGCGGCGCGAACTGCCACGGACGGGCGGCGGGGGCGTCCGCGAGGAACGACGCCCGGCCGGCGACCGGCTTCACGTCGCTGCGCGAAGGCAGCGCGAGGCCCTTCGACGTCCATGTGGCCATGCCGGGCCTGCCGACGAGGTAGCGGATCAGCTGCCACGCCGCCGGCTTGTTCTGCGCGTCCTTCGCCATCGAGTACGAGACCGTGAACGCGAGGTTGCCGTGCTGCTTCTGCATGATCATCCGTTGCGTCGAGAAGTGGACGGTCGGGAACGTCGAGGTCATGAACGGGAACAGCCAGTTCCCCTCGAAGATGATCGCGGCCTTCTGCTTGCCGAGTGCCTCACCGCACCAGCCGACGCTCAGCTTGGCCGGGATGTCGGCGAGCCCCTGCTTGATCAGCCCGACGTAGTAGTTCAGGGCCGCCGCCGCCGCGGGTGAGTTGACGGTGGACTTCGTCTTCGCGGCGTTCAGGAACGTGCCGCCGTTCTGGTACACGAACGCGAGCGCGCGGTCCCAGCTCGGCGACAGGCAGATCGGCTTCGAGCCGGAGGGCATCACGCCCCGCAGCTTCCTGGCGGCGGCCGTCAGGGTCGCCCAGTTGGTGATCGAGGCCGGCTTCACGCCCGCCTTTGCGGCGAGGTCGGTGTTGACCTCCATCGCGAGCGGCGACCAGTCCTTCGGGTAGCCGTAGATCTTGCCCTTGTACTTGAAGCCGTTGAGGAGCGACGGATAGAAGGGCTTGGACGAGAACTTGCTCTGCTGGGCGTAGCTGTCCAGCGGCTCGAGCAGCCCCTGCGTCACCCAGTCGAGGAACACGTTCGAGTCGACGTAGAACACGTCGGCCGGCTTGCGGGCTGCGAACTTCGCGAGCATTGCCGGCACGTAGTCGCCCGTGATCGGCTGGTAGTCGACGTGGATGTTCGGATACGTCTTCGAGAAGCCGCTGAGTACCTGCTTGAGCAGCTTGAGCTCGTCGGGGCTGGCGCCCCAGCCGGACAGGACGACGGTGCCCGAGGCCGCAGTCGTGCTGCCGTTCTTGTCCGACCTGCCGAGGCTCGTGGCGGCGAAGACGGCCGCGACGAGGACACTGCACGCGAGCACGACAAAGAGTCGTCTGGCTCTCATTGCCCCTCCTCCTGAAACCGTTGCTGGCTCGGGTGACATATCGCACAGGTTCCCCGGGAGGGCACGGACCTAACGGCGGCGGCGTTAGAGTCGTCGCGTGCCGCTCGATCCGTCCCGCACCGTCGAGGAGCTGCGCGGGCTCCAGGAGCTGACCGGCGACGAGAACGGCGCCCAGCGCGTCGCCTGGACCGACACCTGGGCCCGGGCGCGCGAGTGGCTGCGCGGCAGGCTCGAGGGCGTTCCGGTCGAGGAAGCGGTCGACGAGGCCGGGAACCAGTGGTTCACGCTCGCCGGCGAGACCGAGCGGGCGTTGCTGATCGGCGGGCACATCGACTCGGTGCCGAACGGCGGTTGGCTCGACGGTTGCCTGAACGTGCTGGCCGGGGTCGAGGTGCTGCGGCGGATCGCCGAGGATGGCACGCCGCCGCTCACCGTCCGCCTGGTCAACTGGGCGGACGAGGAAGGGGCGCGGTTCGGCCGCTCGCTGTTCGGCTCGAGCGCTGCGGCCGGTTCGATGCGCGACCAGGACGAGCTGCGGCAGCTGACGGACAGCGACGGCGTGTCTTTGCCGGACGCGCTCGCCGCCCACGACGTCGACCTCGACCGTGCGACCGAGGCGCGGGCGCAGCTCGAGAACGCCGCCGCCTACCTCGAGCTGCACATCGAGCAGGGGCCGGTGCTGGAGTCGCTCGACCTTCCGCTCGGCGTCGTGCTCGGCACATTCGGCGTCGAGCGCCACCGGATCACCTGGACGGGCCAGGCCGCCCACGCCGGCTCGACGCCGATGGACCGACGGCGCGACGCGCTCGCCGGGGCGGCCAAGCTGGCGCTCGACATCCGCCGCATCGCTGCGGAGATCGGCGACGGCGCCGTCTGCACGAGCGGCAACGTCGTCTGCCGGCCGGGAATCGTCACCTCGGTGGTGGAGACGGCCGAGCAGCTGCTCGACCAGCGGCATCTCGACGCCGCGAAGCTGGCGGCCATGCTCGCCGAGGCCAGGGCGGCCGCGGCCCGGTTCGCCGGCGAGGAGGACATCGAGGTGGCGTGGGAGCGGATCTGGGGGATCGAGCCGATCCTGTTCGACGAGACGCTGATCGGCCTTGCGGAGGAGGCGATCACCGGGGTCGCGGGCGCGTGCCCCCGGCTCCCGAGCGGCCCGCTGCACGACGCCGCGGAGGTCGCCCGCGCCGGGATCCCGACGGTGATGCTCTTCGTCCAGAGCCTGCGCGGCCTCTCGCACACGAAGCTCGAGGACACGAACCCCGAGCACCTGGAGCTCTCCGTCCGCGCGCTCGACGGCCTGGCGACGAGGACACTCGAGTTGCTCTCGTAGCTTCTCGTAGGGACTGTCCCCGGAGGGGACTGTCCCCGCAGAAACCGCAGCGAGCTCAGCCTGCAGGGTCAGACCCCTTCGGGGTCAGACCCTAAGAAACCGGGGCGTTAACGGAACTCCTACAGAGCTCTCAGGCTCCTCTCAGGTTCGGGGAGCAAGCTCTGTCTCGAACACAGACGCCGGAGACGCTTCCTCCACCCCTCCACGACACCCCGGCGTCCGACAGCAACCGGCCGCCGCGGCACCTCCCGTCGAACGAGCGTCAACCGCGGCGGCCGGGTTCACCGCTCGAAGTCCGGCCGCTTCGCGGCCGACGACTTCGAGCGGGAACGGGTTCGCACCCTTGCCGCTGCCTTTCTTGTGCGCCCGGGCTCGGTCGCCCGCGCGCCCACTCCGTTACTGAGCTGCGACCCGCCGTTTATTCTCAACGGCAATGAAGTTCGGAGTAACGGTTCTTCCCGACCCGCCGTGGCAGCGGCTCGTCGAGCTGATGCAGCTCGCGGAGCAGAACGGCTTCGACTACGGGTGGACGTACGACTCGCACGTTCTCTGGCAGGAGCCCTACCCGCTGCTGACGCTCGCGGCGATGAACACCGAGCGGCTCCACCTCGGGCTGAACGTCACCAACCCCGGCACGCGTGAGCCGACCGTCACCGCGAGCGCGTTCGCGACGCTCCAGGACGTCTCCAACGGCCGCATGATCATGGGGATCGGGCGCGGCGACTCGGCGCGGCGCGTGATCGGCCAGCAGCCCGTCAAGGTCGCAGAGTTCGAGGCTGCCTGCCGGATGATGCGCGACCTGATGAACGGGCGGCCGGTGGAGTGGAACGGCACCGAGATCCGGCTCGAGTGGGCGCAGAGCGGCGCCGAGATCCCGCTCTACGTGGCCGGCTACGGCCCGCGCGTGCTCGAGGTCGCAGGCCGGGTCGCCGACGGCGTGATCATCCAGCTCGCCGACCCCGAGATCGTCGAGTGGATCGTCGGCCAGGTCCGCCGCGCCGCCTCGGACGCCGGCCGCAACCCGGACGAGCTCGAGGTGATGGCCTGCGCCCCGGCGCACGTCAGCGACGACCTCGCCGACAGCTGTGAGCAGGTGCGCTGGTTCCCGGCGATGGTGTCGAACCACGTCTTCGACGTCATCTCCCGGCACGACCCGGCGGACCTCCCGCCCGCACTCACCGAGTACGTCTCGCGGATGAAGCGGGGCTCGTACGACTACGCCGAGCACAGCCGCGTCGGCGCGAAGCACGGCGAGCAGATCAGCGACGAGACCTGCGAGCGCTTCTGCATCCTCGGCCCGCCCGATGCCCATGTCGAGAAGCTGCGGCGCCTCGAGGCGGCCGGCGTCGACCAGTGGAACATCTACCTGATGACCCAGGGCCAGGAGGAGACGCTCGAGGCCTACGGCCGCGACATCGTCCCGGCTCTCCGCGGTCAAGCCGGAGGCGATTAGCGCCGATACAGGTTCTGTGGCCGCGGCTTCTGCCTCGTCGCTCGCCGGTGCCCGTCTGCGGACCGTGGTCGTCGCCTGGAAGGTCGCCGCGGTCGGCGGCCTCGTCACTTTCGCGGCCTACACGCTGTTCGGCGCCGGCTTCGACCAGTTCTTCAACCGGTACTGGTACAACGCGCTGATCCTGCTGGCCGCCGGCGCCGCAGTCGTCCGCGCCGTCACCACGCGGGTCGAGCGAACCGCCGCGATCGCCTTCGCCGTCGGCATCTCCTCCTGGGCGGTGGGGGAGATCCTCTTCGACTTCCCCTACGCGGGCAATCCGCCCTACCCGTCGGCCGCCGACGCCTTCTACCTCCTCTTCTATCCCGCCTGTTACGTCGGGATGGCGATCCTGGTGCGGCACAGGTTGTCCGAGTTCACGCCGATGGTCTGGTTCGACGGCGCGATGGCGGCGATCGCGGCGGCGGCGGTGGGGTCGGCCGTGCTGTTCGAGGTCGTGCTCACGCACACCGACGGCAGCACCTCGGTGATCGTCACCAACCTGGCCTACCCGCTCGGCGACGTCCTGCTGCTCTCCGGCGTCGCCGGCGTCTTCGCGCTGAGCGGCTGGAGGCCCGATCGCACCTGGGCGCTGATCGGCGCCTCCCTGCTGACGGCCACGATCGCCGACGGGATCTTCCTCTGCCAGACCGCCCTGGGCACCTACACGGAGGGCTCCATCCTCGACGCGCTCTGGCCGGCCTCGATGCTGTTGCTGGCCGCCGCGATCTGGCAGCCGCCGCGTCACGTGGACGTCGCGCTCGCCGGCCGGCCGCTGCTGGCCACGTCGCTGATCTGCGCGGCGATCGGCCTCGGGATCCTCATCTTCGACCACTTCCAGCAGCTGAACCTGCTCGCGGTCAGCCTGGCCGCCGCGACGCTGGTGGCGGTCGCCGTCCGGCTGGTGCTCACCTTCCGCGAGAACAGGCGGGTCCTCGCACTGCTTCGCACACGTACCGTCACCGACGCTCTCACCGGCCTGGGCAACCGGCGCCAGCTCGTCGACGACCTGGCCCGGGTGCTCGCCGCCGGCGAACGGGCCGAGCCGAGACTGCTCGTGATCTACGACCTCGACGGGTTCAAGCTTTACAACGACAGCTTCGGCCATCCCGCCGGCGACGCATTGCTGACCAGGCTCGCCGGGGCACTCGCCAGGGTGGTCGCGCCGTACGGGGGCTGCTACCGGCTCGGCGGCGACGAGTTCTGCGTCCTCGCCGACGTCGCCCCCGAGGAGGAGGAAGCCTTTCTCGAGAAGACGGTCATCGCCCTGTCCGAGTCGGGCGTCGGGTTCGGGGTGACGAGCTCCTTCGGCGCCGTCCACCTCCCGCAGGAGGCGTCGAGCTCGACCGAGGCGCTGCGCGTCGCGGACCAGCGCCTCTACGCGCAGAAGCGCGAGCGCTCGGGCCGGCGGGACCCCCACGAGATGCTGCTCCAGGCCCTCTTCGAGCGCTCTCCAGGGCTTCGCGACCACGTCGGCGAGGTCGTCAATAGGGCCGTCTCGATCGGCGAGACCTTCGGGCTTCCCCCGGACGAGCTCGAGGAGCTGCGGCTCGCGGCCAGGCTGCACGACGTGGGCAAGCTGGCCGTCCCGGACGACGTCCTCCAGAAGCCCGGCCCGCTCCACCCCGAGGAGTGGGCCTTCATCAGGGAGCACACGGTGATCGGCCAGCGCATCCTCGCCGCCTCTCCCGGCTGGCTCGGAGTTGCCGCGATCGTCCGGGCGACGCACGAGCGCTGGGACGGAATGGGTTACCCGGACGGGCTCGCCGGCGACGCGATCCCGCTCGCAGCCCGCATCATCGCCGTCTGCGACGCCTTCTCGGCCATGACCTCGCCCCGGCCGTACCGTCTGCCGATCGCACGCGAGCAGGCGCTCGAGGAGCTCCACGCCCACGCCGGCACCCAGTTCGACCCGGACGTCGTCGCCGCCTTCGCCGTGATCGTCGAGCGGGCCGAGAAGACACAGCGCCGCGGCGCAGCCTAGGCTCGCCGAGCCGATTCGTTGGGCCGGACGGCCCATGGACAGGCCGGGACGGCCGGATGAAGATCAGCCGGTCACGCAGGCAGGCAGGCGACAAGGGAGTCGGATGCACACCACCGCTCGTACGAGCATGGTCGTGGCCGTCATCGTGGCGGTCGTTGCCGTGTTCGTGCCGATCGCGAGCAGCGCGCACGCCGCCGACGTCAAGCCCGTGATCGGGAAGGCGACGGCGACACCCGCCCAGGCGATCCAGGGAGCGAAGCTCGGCGTCTCCGCGAAGGTCACCCGCAGCGACAACGGCCGCGCGCTCGCGCAGGGGCTGCTCGTCTGCAGGCCGACGGCGGGCACGACGACGATGTCCTTCCCGGTGACGCTCTCGAAGGCGAGCCGGCAGGCGGTCACGGTCTCGTACGCGACCGCGAACGGCTCTGCAACGGCTCCTGCCGACTACGCCTCGGCCACCGGAACGCTCATGTTCGCGCCCGGTGAGACGAGCAAGGCGGTTGCGGTCTCGGTCGTCGCCGACCTCGCGATCGAGCCCGACGAGACACTGTCCGTGACGCTGGCCTCGCCGGTCAACGCGACGATCGCCCGCAGCTCGGCCACCGGCACGATCAACCAGGATCTCGGCGGCGGCTTCGTCTACACGCACTACGACTACCGGACGACCGTCAAGTTCGACGGCAGCACGACCGTGACCGGGACGATCCAGCTCAAGGACGAGTTCGACCTCGGCGGCAGCCACTTCAGCTGCGACACCGGGGCCGTCTCCTGGACGGCGACCAAGGTCGGCTGACCACGTAATGCGGAGGGGCCGCCGGCTGCGGCGGTCCCTCCGCCTTGTTGCGGCTTCGAGACGACCGCTCGGGGCCGCTATGATGGCGACATCATGATGGCTAGGATTCAGATCGCACTCCCGCCTGAGGACCAGCGCCGTGCCCGTGCACGTGCGGCCGAGCTGGGAATCTCACTGGCGGAGTACGTCCGCCGACTGGTCGCGAGGGACCTGGGCGGTCCCTCGGCCTCCACCGATTCCGCAGCGCTGTTCGACCTCGGCGATTCGGGCGGCTCGGATGTCGCCCGTGGCAAGGACACTTACATCGGCGAGGCGGTCGAGGCCGGGCGCTGAGCCTGTTCGTCGACACGTCGGCCTTCTATGCCGCCGCGGACAGCGGCGACCGGAGTAACCCTCGTGCGCGGCTGGTGCTCGGTGCCGGCGAGCGGTTGGTCACCAGCGACCACGTGCTGGTCGAGAGCTGGCTGCTCATTGCGCATCGGCTCGGGCGCTCTGCTGCCGAGCGGTTCTGGGAAGCGATCAGGGGAGGCTCCGCCGCCGTCGAGGGTGTGACGGCGGCAGATCTCGAGGTTGCCTTCTCGATCGGGGAAGCCTTCCTCGATCAGGACTTCTCGATCGTCGACCGTACGAGCTTCGCGGTCATGCAGCGTCTCGGCGTGCACCGGGTTGCCACCTACGACGGGCACTTCGCCGTCTTCCGGTTCGGGCGAAACCGCGATCGCGCGTTCGAGATCGTCAGCTGACGACCTGCTCGGCGAGCCAGGCGTCGGCCTCGGCGGACGACCGGAGGCGCACGACGTTCTTGCCCGCGAAACGCGGCGGCCAGTACCGGCGCCGACGGTGATGCAGGCGGACGTTGTACGACGACAGCACCCAGATCCCGCGCCACGTCTCGACGTTGCCCGGATGCCAGAGCTCGACCCGCTCGCGCATGCGCCGCCGCGACCGACGATAGATCCGCACGAGCAGCGTCCGCAGCGGAAGGTCGAGCCAGACGATCGTGTCGGCCTGGTCGATCAGCCACGTGCCCAGCTTGCCCATGTAGTTGCCGTCGGTGACCCACCCGTCGAGGCCCGCCAGGGCTTCTTCGACGCGCGCATGAAGCTCCTCGGCGGTCGCCTCCTGCCAGTTCGGGCCATGATGCAGCGCGTCGAGCTCGATGTGCGGAACGCCGAGCGCGTCCGCCAGGCGGGCGGCCAGGGTCGTCTTCCCCGAGCAGGAGGAGCCGATCACGGCGATCCGCGGTCTCACGGGCGACTACCGTACCGGCGTGCTCCGGCGCCTTCTCCTCGCTGTCGTGGGTGTCGCTGTCGCCGCTTCGGCGGCGACCGCCTCGACCAGGTCGGCGGCCGCCGGATTGCCCCCGGCCGAGAACCGTCTCGACCTCGTCGCCTTCCCCGGCTACGCGGAGGCGGGCGGCGACGATCCGCGCGCCAACTGGGTGCAGCCGTTCGTGCAGAAGACCGGCTGCAAGGTGCACGTGCGCACCGTGCGCAGCTCGACCGAGTTACTCGAGGTGGTGGACGGCGGCGGCTTCGACGGCGTCGCCGCCTACGGTGACGTGACCCAGGTGTTGACCGGCGGCAAGGAGGTGCAGCCGATCGACACCGACCTGATCCCGAGCTACGCGCACGTCTACGCGCCGCTGAAGACGCTGCCCCAGAACCTCGAGCACGGCCGCATCGTCGGCATCCCCCACGGACGCGGCGCCGACCTGCTGCTCTGGCGGACGGATCTCGTTCGCCCGGCGCCGACGAGCTGGGACGTCCTCTACGACCCGCGCTATGCCGGCAGGGTCGGCCTTCGTGACGAGCCGATCACCCTGGCGCAGACGGCTCTCCACCTCGGCTACCGGAACCCGTACGAGCTGAGCAAGGGCCAGTTCCGCAAGGTCGTTCGCGCAGCGGCCGAGCAGAGCGCGAGCGTCGGTGCGTACTGGCAGGACCTGGTGGCCGCGCTCGCCGACTTCACCGGCGGGAACGCGATCGTCGGCGCGGTCAGCGCGCGGCTGGCGACGCTGCTGCGGGCGGATCAGGTACCGGTCGCAACCACCGTTCCTCCGGGCGGGACCGCCCATTCGGCCTCGTGGATGATCCTCTCGCACGCGAGGCACCTCGGCTGCATGTACCGGTGGCTCGACTACATCCTCACCGGGAAGCCGAACGCGAAGTCGGCGAGCTATCTGGGCGAGGCGCCGGCGACGCCGGAGGCGTGCGCGTACATGAATTGCAAGTCCGTCCACGCCGGGGACGAGCGGTGGTGGTCGCGGCTCTCGTTCGTCCGCACGCCGCAGCAGAACTGCCACGACGCGCGCGGAGAGACGTGCGTCGACTGGTTCGGCTGGTCGGACGCGTGGGCACTGATCAGGGCCGGGTGAGGGACGAGGCGTGGGTCACTGTGGCCTGTCCTCGACTGCGGGAAGTCCCAGCGCGGCTTCCGTACCGGAGAGGACGATAATCGGTCGCCTCATGTCGTTGCAGAGGCAGACAAAGGCGGCGCCCGCTCCTCCCACGGTCGCGCCTTCTTCCGAGGCCGTCAAGCTCCGCTATGTCGTGCTCGCGCTCGTCGCGGTCGCGCTCGCGGCGCCCGCGGCCGGAACCACGAAGACCAGAGCGAACGAAGGGAAACTGACGATGATCGCGTGGGAGGGCTACCTCGACGCGAAGTGGGTGAAGCCCTTCGAGCAGCAGTCCGGCTGCAAGGTGCAGGCGAAGTACGTCGGCTCCTCGGACGAGATGGTCACGCTGATGCGGTCCGGCGGCGGCGGCCAGTACGACATGGTCTCGGCCTCCGGCGACGCGAGCCTCCGGCTGATCTACGGCGGCGACGTCGCCGCGGTCGACGTCGACCGCGTACCCGACTGGAAGCAGTTCTTCGAAGGCTTCCAGAGCCCGCCCAACAACACGGTCAAGGGCAAGCACTACGGGATCTCGCTGCAGTGGGGTCTGAACACGCTGATGTACAACACGACCAAGGTGAAGCCCGCGCCGACGAGCTGGTCGGCGCTGTACAGCCCGAAGTTCAAGGGCAAGATCACCGTCCCCAACAATCCGATCCAGATCGCCGACGCGGCGCTCTACCTGTCGAAGACAATGCCCGCGCTCGGGATCAAGGATCCCTACGAGCTGAACAAGACCCAGTTCGCGGCGACGATCGCGCTGCTGAAGAAGCAGCGGCCGCTCGTCAAGAAGTACTGGGACCGCGCCTCCGACGAGATCGGCCTGTTCAAGAACGGCGACGCGACGATCGGCGCCTCGTGGTCGTACACGACTGGGCAGCTGCAGGGGGCGAAGGTGCCGGTCGAGGAGGTCATCCCCAAGGAGGGCATGACCGGCTGGCTGGACACCTGGATGCTCTCCGCGAAGGCGAAGCATCCGAACTGCGCGTACGCCTGGTACGCGTACATCTCCAGCCCGAAGGTGCAGGCCCTCCAGGCAGTGACGTGGGGTGAGAACCCTGTGAACAAGCTCGCCTGCCCCTACATGAACAAGCTGACGAAGGGCGCGTGCGCCGCGTACCACGCCAACGAGCCTGAGTCGTACTACGCATCGATCAAGTTCTGGAAGACGCCACTGGCCGACTGCGGCAACGGCAAGAAGGACTGCATGGACTACTCCGCGTGGGTGAAGTCCTGGAACGAGGTGATCTCGTAGCAACAGAGGTCACGGACGGCAGGTCCTTCCTGCGGAGCGCCCGACCCGATCGCGTAACGCCTCACCCGCGAGTCTGGAATCCTTCGTACCGAGTGAACTCGAGGAGGAGGTCTGCGGCATGGCCACGGTGACGAGCAACAAGATCTTCGTCGGCGGCAAGTGGACCGATGCCGCCGAGGGCGGAACGATGGAGGTGCTCAATCCGGCGACCGGCGAGACGATCGCCGAGGTGCCGGCGTGCACCGCTGCCGACGTCGACGCCGCGGTCGAGGCCGCCGGGCAGGCGCTACCCGAATGGCTCGAGTCGACGCCGGCCGAGCGGGCCGAGCTTCTCCTGAAGCTCGCCGACGTCCTCGACGAGAACGCCGAGGAGCTGGCCGGGATCGAGTCGCGCAACGTCGGCAAGCCGCTCTCGTACGCGCGCGACGAGATGCCCGTCTGCTCCGACAACCTGCGCTTCTTCGCCGGCGCCGCCCGGGTCCTCGAGGGCCGCGCCGCCGGCGAGTACATGCAGGGCTACACCTCGATGGTCCGCCGTGAGCCGCTCGGGATCGTCGGCGGGATCGCGCCCTGGAACTACCCGCTGATGATGGCGGTCTGGAAGCTGGCGCCGGCGCTCGCCGCCGGCAACGTCCAGGTGCTGAAGCCGTCGGAGCAGACACCGCTCTCGCTGCTGCGGTTCGTCGAGCTGGCGCAGGACGCGATTCCGGCCGGCGTCCTGAACGTCGTCACGGGCGACGGCGTCCCGGTCGGCGAGCGCATCGTCACGCATCCCGACGTTCGCCTCGTCTCGCTGACCGGCGACGTCGAGACCGGGAAGACGATCGCCCGGACGGCCGCCGACACGCTCAAGCGTGTCCATCTCGAGCTCGGCGGCAAGGCACCGGTGGTCGTCTTCGACGACGCCGACCCGGCCGCGGTCGCCGAGGGGATCAAGATCGCCGGCTACTGGAACTCCGGCCAGGACTGCACGGCCGCCTCGCGGGTGATGGCCGGGCCGGGGATCTACGACAGGCTGCTCGAGGAGCTCGTCCCGGCGGTGGAGTCGCTGAAGGTCGGCGATCCGGCCGAGGGCGACGAGATCGAGATGGGCCCGGTGATCTCGAAGGACCAGCAGGAGCGCGTGCTCGGCTTCCTCGAGCGGGCCGAGGGCTCGAAGGCGACCATCCTCACCGGCGGCGGCACGAACGGCGATCACGGATTCTTCGTCAAACCGACAGTGGTCACGGACGTGGGACAGGACGCCGAGATCGTCCAGCGCGAGGTGTTCGGGCCGGTCGTCTCGGTGCAGCGGTTCGGGAGCGACGACGAGGCGATCGCCTGGGCGAACGACGTCCGCTACGGCCTCGCCGCGTCGGTCTGGACGCGCGACGTCGGCCGCGCGCTGAACGCGGCGCGCACGCTCCAGTTCGGGACGGTGTGGATCAACGACCACATACCGCTGGTCTCGGAGATGCCGCACGGCGGCTACAAGCAGTCGGGCTACGGCAAGGATCTGTCCGTGTACTCGCTGGAGGACTACACGCAGATCAAGCACGTGATGGCGAAGCTGGACTGAGCTTCACCGCCCCGCGTTGACGCAATGCGTGGAATTTGGTAGGAACCGCCTCGCATTGCGTGCGAACCAGGCCCAGGACCGACGCACCGCGCAGCGCGCCAGCCGCGGGGCGATTGCCCCGGGCCGCCAACTCGACCAGCTGGACACGACCATCATCGAGGCGCTGCAGAAAGACGGGCGCGAGCCGTTCCGGCGGATCGCGGCGTCCGCGGGTGTCTCGGAGGCGACCGTACGGGCGCGCTACGGCCGGCTGTGCGAGGACGGCATCCTCCAGGTCACCGCAGTCACGAACCCGCTCGGCCTCGGCTTCGAGGCCGAGGCGATGGTCGGGATCAAGACCTCCGGCTCTCCGGAGGTCGTCGCCGACGAGATCGCCCAGTGGGATGAGGCCGACTACGTGGTGATCACGGCCGGCCGGTTCGACGTGATCATCGAGGTCCTCTGCATCGATCGGCGTCATCTGCTGGACGTGATCAACCGGATCCGAGCTCTCGACGGCGTGCACTCGACCGAGAGCTTCCTCTACCTCGAGCTCTGGAAGCAGCTCTACGACTGGGGCGCCCGGACGACGAGGTCGACTGCGACGGAAAGGAGCAGCTGATGGCCGAGCAGGCGGTTACTGCCCCCGTTCCCACCCACAGTGCCGAGACGGGCGACAAAGGCCTGAAGTCGGGCGCGCTGGGGTTCATGTCCAGCGTGGTGATCGGCGTCGCGTCGACCGCCCCGGGCTACAGCCTGGCGGCGTCGCTCGGCCTGGTCGTGGCCGCCGTCGGCCTCCAGGCGCCGGCGATCATGTGGATCGCCTTCGTCCCGATGCTGCTCATGGCGACCTCGTACTACTACATGAACAAGGTCGATCCCGACTGCGGCACGACCTTCACCTGGGCGACGCGGGCGCTCGGCCCGTCGCCGGCTGGATCGGCGGGTGGGCGATCATCGTCGCCGACGTCGTCGTGATGGCGAACCTCGCGCAGATCGCCGGCCTCTACACGTTCCTGCTCTTCGGCGCCGACGGCGCGGCAGCCAGCACGTTCTGGGTGACCTTCGTCGGCGTGATCTGGATCGTCGGTGATGACGATCATCTGCTCATCGGGATCGAGCTCTCCGCCCGCCTGCAGTGGTACCTGCTCGCGGCGGAGATCATCACCCTCGCGATCTTCGCCGCAGTGGCGCTGGTCAAGGTCTACGGCAGCAACCCGCCGCCGATTCGATGCACGTCGCGGGCAGCTGGCTGAACCCGTTCGACATCAGCACGTCGAGCGCGCTCGTCTCCGGCGTGCTCGTCGCCGTGTTCATCTACTGGGGCTGGGACAGCCGCGTCTCCGTGAACGAGGAGACCGAGGACGCGACCCGGACGCCGGGCATCGCGGCGGTGTCCGCCACGGTCATCCTGGTCGGCATCTACGTGATCGTCTCGATCGCGGCGCAGGCGTTCCACGGCCCGCAGTTCCTGGTCGACAACTCGGACGACGTGCTCAGCGCGCTGGGCACCGACGTCCTCGGGTCACCCTGGACAAGCTGCTGATCATCGCCGTACTCACGTCGGCGTCCGCGTCCACGCAGACGACGATCCTCCCGACCCCCGAACGAGCCTCTCGATGGCGGCGCACGGCGCAATCCCGAAGTACTGCGGGCGTATCCACCCGCGGTTCCTGACTCCGGGGCCGTCCACGATCTGGATGGGCATCGTCTCGATCGTCTGGTACGTCGGCCTCACGCTCGTGAGCGAGAACATCCTGTTCGACTCGATCGCCGCGCTCGGGCTGATGATCGCCTTCTACTACGGGCTCACAGGCTTCGCCTGCGTCGTCGTACTTCCGGCGGAGCCTGTTCAAGAGCGTCAGGAACTTCTTTCTCGCGGGCGTCGCACCGCTGATCGGCGGCCTGATGCTCGCCGGCATCTTCGTCAAGTCGTGCATCGACCTCTCGAAGCCGGAAAACTCCGAATCCGGCGATTCCTGGTTCGGGATCGGCCCGCCGCTCGTGATCGCGATCGGCTTCCTGGTCATGGGGATCGTGTTCATGCTGCTCTGCTGGTGGAACTCGCCCCGAGTTCTTCCGGCGCAAGATCGAAACCGCCGATCCGGAGGTGGCGCTCTATGGCTGATCCGATCGTCCTCGGCTACGACGAGTCGCTGTCCGCGAACGCGGCGCTGGCGGCCACGATCCGGATCGCGCCCGTCGTCGGGGCGAAGGTGTTCGTGGTGTTCGGGTACTACATCAGTCCCCTCGGGGGCCTTCAGCACGGCAGCATCCAGGAGGCGCTGGAGGGGGTCGGACGCCACGCGGTCGGTCGCGCCGTCGCCGACCTCGAGGCGGCCGGCGTCGAGGCAGAGTCGCGGCTCGTCTCCGACAAGCCGGCGGACGCGCTGATCGACGTCGCGAAGGAGGTCGGGGCGAGCGGGATCGTCGTCGGGACGGTCGGCGAAATCCGGTCACCGGTGCGCTCCTCGGATCGGTCGTGCTCCGGCTCGTCCAGCGGTCGCCGTTGCCGGTCCTGGTCGTCCCGGTCCACGATTCCGGGTGATGGCCGTCAACGCCCCCGTCGAGATCGACCGCACCCGGATCCGCGAGCTGACCGAGCGGGAGGGGACGAAGCTCGACGAGCGCACGGGCGGGTCGAAGGCGATGTACGAGCGCGCGAGGCGCTGGCTCTCCGGCGGGGTCGCCTCGTCGTACCAGGTGCGCGAGCCGTGGCCGATCTACCTGACGCACGGCAAGGGCGAGCGCGTCTGGGACGTGGACGGCAGCGAGTACCTGGACTTCCACAACGGCTTCGGCTCGATGACCCAGGGGCACGCGCATCCGGTGATCACGCGGGCGATCGCCGAGCGGGCCGCGCTGGGCACGCACTTCGCTGCGGCCACCGAGGACGGGATCGCGGTGGCGGAGGAGCTGGCCCGCCGCTTCCGGCTGCCGAAATGGCGGTACACGAACTCGGGCTCGGAGGCGACGATGGACGCGATCCGGATCGCCCGGGCGCACACCGGCCGCGACGTCGTGCTGAAGATCTTCGGCTCGTACCACGGTCACCACGACACGGTGATGGTCTCGATCGGCGTCGACTACGACCGGATCGGCGACCGCGACGACCTCGCCTCGCTCCCGTACGGCGCGGGCATCCCGCAGGCGGTCGTCGACCTGACCGTCCCGGTTCCGTTCAACGACGCCGGTGCGATGGAGCGGCGGATCGAGCGGCTCGCAGCCGAGGGGCGCCTGCCCGCCTGTCTGATCATGGAGGCGGCGATGATGAACCTCGGGGTCGTGCTCCCCGAGCCGGGCTACCTCGAGACCGTGCGCGAGCTGACCGCGCAGCACGGGATCGTCCTGATCTTCGACGAGGTCAAGACGGGGCTGACGGTCGCCGCCGGCGGCGCGGTCGAGCACTTCGGCGTCGTGCCCGATCTGGTCACCCTCGCGAAGACACTCGGCGCCGGGCTGCCGTCGGGCGCGATCGGCGGGACGGACGAGGTGATGGCCTGCGTCGAGGACGGAAGCGTCTTCCAGGTCGGCACCTTCAACGGCAATCCGCTGACGATGGCGGCCGCGCGGGCGAGCCTGTACGACGTGCTCACTCCAGAGGCCTACGAGCACCTGCACCACCTGAACGAGCGGCTGCTGGAAGGCTGCGGCGCCGTGGTCGAGCAGTACCGGCTGCCCGGCTACGCGGTCGGGATCGGCGCCAAGGGCTGCGTCACGTTCTCGCCCGTGCGGGTGGTCGACTACGAGACGTTCAAGGCCCACCAGGACGGCGAGCTGACCGAGCTGAGCTGGCTGTGGAACATGAACCGCGGCATCTTCGCCACCCCGGGCCGCGAGGAGGAGTGGACGCTTTCGGTGCAGCACACCGACGAGGCGGTCGACCGGTATGTGGCGGTGTTCGAGGAGCTGGCGCGCGAGCTGACGAGTAGGCCTCACCGCAGGGCGAGCAGAGGGGCCGCTCTGTGACGGCCCCTCCGACTCGTGGATGCGGGCGTTCTAGTGGACCGTCGTCGGGGGCGGGGTGACGGTGTTGTCGGTCGGAATGGCGTCACGCGCACTTTGGATCGTTGCGATCGCCTGGAAGGTCACCTTCCCGAGCACCTTGTCTTCCGGAGCAAAGGTGTAGGAGAAGTCGAAGTTCGTCGTACGGTTGGCGCCTCGCACGGGGACGCTCTGGGTGAGCACTCCGACCTGTTGCCACCCACCACCGCTGACGCTCTTCAGAAGCTGCACCTGGACGCTCTCCGGATAACGCCTGTTCGTCAGCCCGACCGTGATCGACCGCGTCTGGCCCACGCTTGCGGCCTCCGGCACGTGCACCTTGTCGATCGCGACGTCATGCGTCCTCACGACGACGTCCTGGGAGGCCGAAGCGGTCCGTCCATCAGCTGTTGTCACGCTCAGCTTCACCTTGTACGTACCGTCGGCGGAGTAGTGATGCGTTGGACAGCAGCCTGGATTGGTCGCAGTGGTGCCGTCTCCGAAGTTCCAGACCTCGGACGACAGACCGACCTGAGCGGGGTCGGCGGATTGGTCGTAGAACTGGACCGTGTCAAGAGTCGACGGGTCCGGAGGCGAGAAGAAGAAGCTCGAGACGGGGTCCGGGGCAATATCGACGAACAGGTAGATCCTGCTTCCCGCGCCGAGCGCATTGCTGAGTTGGATGTAGTACGTGCTCCCTGCCGTTGCCTTGAAGGTCGCAGGTGCGTTGAACCGACAGTTCATCTCCGACAGGCTCCCGAGCGCCGAGCCTGTGTAGACGGCCAACTCGGGGTAGAACGAGGCAGACGAGGTGCCGACGATGTACGTGGCACTCGTCGACGGCGTAAAGGCATACCAGGCCGTTGCCTGCGGCGAGTAGCCGCACGAGGGCGAGGGCTCGGCTGGCTCGATGGTCGCTCCGGTGAGATCCGGGTTGTCGCTGTACGGGAGCCCGCCGACCGTCGAGGCATGTGCGAAGTCGTCGTTGGCGGGCGCAGGAACCTTCTGGAGCGACAGGCTCAACGTTCCCGTGCTGTAGCCGTAGAACCCGCCAACCTGCAGGTAGTAGGTCTTCCCGGCCTCGACGCCGAAAGTGACCGAGCTGAGGCCGTTGTAGTACGGGCTCGCGCACGCGACCGTCGACAGCCCGCCGAAGCCGGACCCGTCCTGCCGATACACGTACAGGACGCGATCAACGAACGTGCTCGTGCTGATGTCGGCCCGGAGGACGCCGCTCGACGTCGGGGTGATGCTGTACCAGATGGACTTTCCGGCGTAGTAACAGGCGGACGGCTCGCCGCTCTCGAGGGTCGCGTCGTCGATCGCAGCCGAGTCGTTGAACGGCTGCGACGACGGATCGATGACCGCCGCATCGGCGAAGTCATCGTTTGTGGGAGGGGCGGCGCTCGCTGTCGCGGGAACAAGCAGCACCCCCTGCGATGAGTGCCGCGAGTGCAAACGCGCGGCGTAGATGGATGTGCGTGGAACCCTCCTCTCGTGTCGAGAGGAGGCTCGCGCGCGGCGCTAACACACCGATAGCGCGGCGGCCGTCTGCCGTTCCCACCGGCAGGTAGCGGCGGCGCTGAATCTGAGGTCAGGCCGCGCGACAGGCCAGCCATCCGCTCGTTCGCCAGCCGTTGGAGGTCGTCGATCCCTCCGCACAGCTCACAGAGGTAGGTCCGAACCGTCCCGTCCCGGCTGGAGGTGAGGATGCGCCGTCCGCCCGGGCTGAAGGACGCGCTTGTCAACGGCTCCTTGTGGCCGTACAGGAGGGTGAGCAGTCGGCCGTTCGAGACCTGCCAGAGACCCGCTGAGACGGGGCCGGCGGTGACGACCCAACGGCCGTCGGGGCTGAAGGAGCCGTCGAAGACCGGCCCCCCGTGGGCGCGAAGGAGCTCCAGCATCCTCCCGGTCGAGACGTCCCAGACGCGAGCATCGTGATCCCGGCTCGAGGTGACGAGGAGCGTTCCGTCCGGGCTGAACCGAACCGCCGTGAGAGCGTCCTTGTGGCCTCGCAGAACGCGAACGAGCGCTCCGGTTCGAGCGTTCCAGAGCCTTGCAGTCCCGTCTTTGCCGGCGGTCGCGATCGTCCGCGCGTCGGGGCTGAAGGAAGCGGCGGTGAACGGCGCGCCCCGCTTCAGCGTTAGCACCGGGGCGAACGTCCTCGCGTTCCAGACCCAGAGTGCTCCTGCTTCGGTCGGCCCGGCAGCCAGGCGTCCGTCGGAGCTGAGGGCGAGCGGCCCCGCTGGGCCGCCCCGTACGGTGCGCACGAGCGCACCGGTGGCGATCCTCCACACGTGCGCCACTCCGCGTGCACCGGTGGTGTAGAGGAGCTTGCCGTCAGGGCTGTCGACGGCGCTGGCGAGCGGGATCCGGTTCCGAAAGACGCGGACGAGCCGGCCGTCGTCGGCCAGGATTCGCACTGCATCGTCGTCGCTCGCAGCCACGATCCGGCCGTCGGCGCCGAATGACGCCGTTGTGCCACAGATCAGCTCGGGATGGGCTTTGCAGGTTCGAACCGGCGCGCGATGCGCCAGCAGGCGAAGTTCAGGAGCCGTGCCCGGGTTCCAGACCCGGGCGGTTCCGTCGTCGGCGGCGGTCGCAACCGCCCTGCCGTCGGGGCTGAAGACTCCCTCCGTCACAGAGTCGCTGTGGCCGCGCAGGACGGCTTCGGGGCGTCCGGTCGCCACTTCCCAGATCCGTGCGGTGCCGTCCTCGCTGGCCGTGATCAGGAACCTGCCGTCCCTGCTGAAGGAGGCAGCGTTGACACCGTTCACGTGTCCGAGCATGAGTGCCACGCGTCGTCCGGTCCGGGCGTCCCAGACGCGGGTCGCGGCGTCGGAGCTCGTCGTGACGATCAGCTTTCCGCGCGGCCCGAACAGGGCATCCGTCACTCCGCCCTTGTGCTCGGCGAACAGGTGCAGGCGCTTTCCATCCCGAACCCGCCAGACCGCGGCCGTGTGATCCATGCTGCCTGTGACGACACGGCGGCCGTCCGGGCTGAAGCTTGCCGCGGTAACGCCCGTGGCGGCCAGTTCGCGGACGAGACGGCCCGATTCGACGTCGAAGATCCGCGCGCGGACGTCCGTTTCGTCCGGATCGCTTCCGATCGTCACCACCTGGTGCCCGTCGCGGCTGAACGACGCACCGATCACCGGGCCAGGGTGAGGCAGTGCGCGAACCATCGTTCCGGTCGAGGTCCGCCAGAGCCGCGCCTCTCGATCAGCAGTTGTCAGGACGAGCGTTCCGTCGGGGCTGAACGACGCAGTCGTCACCGGACTCGTGTCGTGCAGCGTCCGCAGAAGCGCTCCGCTCGCCGTCAGCCAGATTCTCGCGGTCCCGTCCTCGCTTGCGGTGACGACCAATGCCCCGTCGGGGCTGAAGGCGGCGGTGTGCACCGGGCCCTCGTGCCTGAGTACGCGTGCGGGAGCCGGACCGTGCAGCGACCAGATCCGGGCGGATCTGTCGTCACTCGCTGTCAGCACGAAGCGTCCGTCCCGGCTGAAGACCACGCTGTTCACGGGGCCGCCGCTGGGGAGGATCGCCCGTTCCTTCGACTCGATGAGGGCGCTGCGGAGCACGTCCTCCGCCTCGGGGATGTGGCGAAGCGACGCTGCGTCAACGGCAAGCGCGAGGCTCCGCTGGGGATCGACGTCGAGGTCGGCGACCGCTCTCGCCGCGAGCTCGCGCGCACGTGCAAGCCGTGCCTGCGACCGGGCCTCGCCGCGCTGGGTGAGCGCGAAGACCGTCACCCCCGCCATGACGAGCAGCGCGACGGCGCCGGCGGCGACGACCTTGAGCAGACGCCGGTGCCGCTTCTCCGCCTCAGCCCGCTGGCGCTCCAGCTCGCTGGTCTGCTCGTACGAGGCCTTCCAGGCGAGCACGGGCTCCGCGAGGACGTCGTGGAAGAGCTCGTAGCGGGAGTGGCCTGCACCGTTGCCGGCGACCGACCGAAGGATGCGCTCGTCGCCCAGCTTGGCCAGCACTGGAAGGATGTCTCCCTCGCCCGCATGGGCGTACTTCGCGAGATCTCCTGCGTCGTGGGCGATCTTCGTGCCCGACGGCGTGACGAGGTGGTCGAACATGCGCGCGGCCATGTCCTTCTCGGCGGCGGTCAGCTCGGCGAGTGCGCCGTCGACGTGCTCGTGCACGATGCGCTCGGCCCCTCCGAGTCTGCGCAGGGTCTCGAGGCGTAGCGTCCGCTCCCCGGCGCTTTGCTCCTCGTCCCACAGTCGCTGCATCACGAGCTGCAGGTAGGGCGTCTCGATGCGCACGACCCCGTCCCCGCCCTCGACGGCGCCGCGCCCGGTCTGGCCGACGTCGACCCTGCCGGCGACGACCTGGTCGAGCACGGCGTCGACGAGTGCCCGTTCGATGTCGACGGTCTCCGACTCCGCGACCATCCGGTTGTACTGGGAGATCGGCTCGACGATCGCCGCTCGGGCGGCGCCCGGGTCGAGGTGCTCGAGGCGCAAGTAGTTCCCCAGGACATTCGGGATCTGGGCCCTGAAGACATCGAGCTTGGCGAGAGCGTCCTCCCGGATCGCCAGTAGGAAGTTCACGCGCAGGTCCGCGCTGTTCACGATCGCCGGAAAGTCCGCCGCGAATGTTCCCGCCCCTTCCTCGCCGCCGTGGTAGAGGAAGTACTCCTCGGCCTGGTCGAGGATCACGTACACGTCGCCGTCGAGGGCCTGCTGCCACATCCACAGCGTGTCGGTGAGTGACCCGGGGTCGTCAGGCGCGTGGAGCGAGCCGCCGAGGGCGCCTCTCACCGCCTGCGCGACCGCGTTGCGGAGCGCCGCCTGCGGGTCGTCGCGCCAAGCGTCGAACACGACAACCGCAAGCCCTGGCTCACCCTGCTCTTCGAGGTTCGTCCTCGCCAGCCCGCGGAGGTGGTGGGCGACGCCGGCCCGAAGGATCGAGCTCTTCCCGACTCCGGTGTCGCCGTAGAGGACCGTGAGCCGGGACGCCATCAGGTTGGCCTCGAGGAGCTCTCGCTCACGTTCCCGACCGAAGAAGAAGAGCACGTCGAGGTCGGAATCCTCGAACGGCGTCAGCCCCTTGTAGGGCGAGAGGGAGTCTACCCGCGTCATGCCGGCAACTCAGCAGCGATCCGGCTGCGCAGCCCCGTCACGTACTCCTCGACCGGCACGTCGAAGAGGTCGATCCCCCGCTGGCGCCAGAGCTCCTGCTCGATCGCCTCGGGCTTCGGCCCGATCGCCCACGATCGATAGCCGATCCGCTCACGGCCCCAGACACGGTGGAGGAAGACCCGCAGGCTCCAGGCGTGGAGGGGGTAGCCGAGGAAGAGGAAATGGCTCCGCCGGAGCTTCGCTGCGAGCGTCACCGGGAGGACGACCGCGATCTCGGCCTGCGCGAGATAGTCGATGTGGTCGTCCTCGCTGACGACGAAGCTCTCCCACTCGCGCTCCGGGCGGCGGTCGATGCCGCCGTGGATCTTGAGGATCACCGGTCGGCGTTCGAGCGAGATGTCGGCGTACTCGTTGGGGACCTCGACGAGGGTGGCGGCGCCGTCGAAGCCGACGTGCAGGAACTTGCCGCGGTTGGGGCCGAGCGCGAGGTACGAGACGACGTCGAAGTCCTCGCCTGCCTCCCTGAAGGCTTGCTCGAGGACGTCGTCGAAGTTGGTCGTGACGATCAGCTGATTCGAGCCGCCGCGCGCTCTGAGCAGGCCCGCCAACTCGGCCAGCGACCGGTGGACCGGCCCGGGGGCGCTCTCGCGGTCGAACAGGGTGTGGAGCTCGTCGTAGAGCGGCCCGACGCCCTTGGTCAGGGCGACGTACTCGGCGACGTGGGCGAGGTCGCGGGCATGGTCGGGCGGGCACTCGAAGCAGCTGGCCAGATGGGCGGCGACCTCGGCCGGGCCGGGCAGCCCGTTCTCTGCGGGCTCGCGCGGGTGATTGACGCCCGCGCCGACGATGACCACGAGACGGCCGGCGAGAAACGCTCCGGCGACGTCGCCGAAGTGATCCTCGACCGGCGCAGGCGGCGCCGCACGTTCCAGTACCGCCTCCTGCCGGAGCACCGACCGGTAGAGCTGCTGCAGCGCCGGGCTCGGATCGATTCCGAGCTCGTCCACGAGCGTCCGGCGCGCGTCGAGGTAGGCCTGGAGCGCCTCTGCCTGACGCCCCGCTCGGTAGAGGGCGAGCATCAGCTGTCCCCGTAGGCGCTCGCGGAGCGGATGCTCCGCCACGAGCCCCTCGAGCTCGGCGACGAGCTCTCCGCCCGCGCCGAGCTCGAGGTCGGCGTCGATCCGCTCCTCCAGGGCATCCAGCCGGAGCTCCTCGAGCCGGCGGATCTCGCCCTGTGCGAAGCTCTCCAGCTGGAAGTCGCCGAGCGGCGTGCCGCGCCACAGCCCCAGCGCCTCGCGCAGCGTGCTGGATCGCCGCTTCGCATCCTGCCCCCGCGCCTCCGCGACGAGCCGCTCGAAGCGACCGAGATCGAGCTGCTCGGGCTCGATCCTGACCAGGTAGCCGGGCGGCTTCGTGACGAGCACGCCGGGCGGAAGCAGCTTCCGAAGCTGCGAGACGAAGTTCTGGAGCGAAGTCGTCGCCGTCTTCGGGCGCTGCTCGCCCCAGAGCTCCTCGATGATGCGGTCGCTCGAGAGCACCTCGCCCGCGTGGATCAGCAGGAGCGCGAGGAGCGCCCGCGGTCTCTGACCTCCGAGCGCGAGTGGACCCTTCGGGCCGACGACCTCGAGCGGTCCGAGGATGCGGAACTCCGGTGCCCGCGACGCGCCGTCGGCCTGTCGCTCGGTCAGCGCCGGGAAGTCGGAGGGCAGACCGTCGATCACGAGCTGTGAGAGCCGCTCGGGCCGGTCGAAGTCCTTGAGCCGGTGCTCCCCGAGCTCGCGCAGCCTCACGTCCGGAGGCTCGTTGTCGGCGAGCAGCGAGGCCGCGGCCTGGGACAGGAGTACCTGGCCTCCGTGCGCAGCCGCGCAGATGCGGGCGGCTCGATGGACTCCGAGACCGACGTAGCGCTCGTCCGCGACGAGCGGCTCGCCTGCGTGCAGCCCCATGCGAACTCGAACGTCGACGTCCTGCGGCCACGTGTGGGCGGCGAATCCGCGCTGCGCATCCGCGGCGGCTGCGGCGGCGTCCTTCACCCGCGAGAAGGCGACGAAGAACGAGTCTCCCTGCGAGTCGACGACCCGACCGTCGTGCGCGTCGAAGGCTCCGACCAGGAGTGCGCGGTGCTCGTCGACGACCGCGGCGTAGCCGTCGCCCAGCAGGCGGAGGAGCTCGGTCGAGCCTTCGACGTCCGTGAACAGGAAGGCGACCGTGCCGGTCGGGAGCTCCGACGGTTCGGCGCCCCGGGTGACGTCTCTCACCCGCTAATGATTGCGCGCGTCCGGCGGTTGCGCCAAGCCGTGTTAGCGCGGCATTAGCGCTGCGTGAGGGCGCGATTGGCGTCCAGCCCGACGGTGGCGGCATGGCCACCGTCACGGCACATCTCCACAGCAGGGGCGTCCGCAACGTCTCTCTCCTGCTGGCGGCCGTGGGATCGGCGACGATTCTGCTCGGGCTCGGGACGAGGCAGCAGAGCTCTGACGAAGACCTGGAGGGCAGGGCGCCGACGGCGGAGGAGCTGCAGCCGTCGGTCGAGGCCGCCTTCAGGCGCGAGAGCTACGCGCCCGGAGCGACGGCATCGCTGGCTTTCTTCGATCACAGCCGGGGCGTGAAGCTGCGGATCTTCCGTGCCGGCCCGGAGCGCACCCGCACCGTCGGCTACAGCGAGATGCGGGGCGTTCCGGTCACCGGGACGGAGCGGATCGGCCTCGCCCGGAAGGGCCGCGCCGTTCGGATCAGCGTCGGCAACTGGCCGAGCGGTCTCTACTTCGCGCGCCTCGAGGCGGCCGACGGCCGCGTCGGGTTCGCGCCCTTCGTCGTTCGCCCCCGCCGCCTCGGCGAGCATCGCGTCGCGATCGTCCTGCCGACCCTGACCTGGCAGGCGTACAACCTGCGCGACGACGACGGGGACGGCAAGGGTGACAGCTGGTACGCGCGCTGGAACGTCCACACGGCCCGCCTCGGGCGGCCGTTCCTGAATCGTGGTGTGCCCTACAACTTCCGGCGCTACGACCTTCCGTTCCTCCACTGGCTTGCGTGGACCGGACGTCAGGTTGACGTGCTCTCCGACGCCGATCTCGATTCGGTGCGGAACGCGAACCGGCTGCGCGAGTCGTACGACCTGATCGTCTTTCCCGGCCACCACGAGTACGTCACGACCCACGAGTACGACGTCGTCGAGGGTTACCGGAATCTCGGCGGCAACCTCGCGTTCCTGTCCGCGAACAACTTCTTCTGGCGGGTCGTCAAGCACGGTGACCTGATCGAGAAGACCGAGCAGTGGCGCGAGCTCGGGCGCCCCGAGGCTGCCCTGATCGGCGTCCAGTACCGAGGCAACGACCGCGGCGAGCACCGCGGCGCCTGGGTCGCACGCGAGCCATCCGCCGCGCCCTGGCTCTTCGCCGGCACCGGGTTGAAGGACGGCTCGACCTTCGGCGAGGGTGGAATCGAGATCGACGAGACCACCGCGGATTCGCCCCCGGGCGTTCAGGTTCTGGCCCAGATCCCCGACCTCTTCGGCCCGGGGTTCACGGCCCAGATGACGTACTACGAGACCCCTGCGGGGGCCAAGGTGTTCGCCGCCGGCGCGTTCCGTTTCGTGGGCTCGATCCTCGACGACCCGATCGTGACGACGATGATGGGCAACCTCTGGGCCCGGCTCGCCCGCCCGTGATTGGCGGCCCTGTGGAGCGACACCCCGGTCATGCCGACCATCCGGCGGCGGCTGCTCGGCGCGCACGGCGCGCTTGCCCGCTGGGCGACGGCGGCCGGCCGCTAACCGGCTGCTCGAGTCGGGTTAGCGGCGAGTTAGGGTCGCGTCGCAGCATCGGGTGATGCTCGTCGCGGGGAGGCTCGGGGCGCTGGAAGAGCGGGAGTTCAGGCTCCTCTGGCTCGGGCAGGCGACGTCGGCGCTGGGATCGAGCCTCGTCCCCGTCGCGCTCGCGTTCGCCGTGCTCGAGCTGACCGGCTCGGCTTCCGCCCTCGGGCTCGTCCTCGCCTCAGCGCTCGTCTCGCGGGTGGCGTTCCTGCTGCTGGGAGGCGTCGTCGCCGACCGGCGGCCGCGGCAGACCGTGATGCTCGCCGCCGACCTGCTGCGCACCGGATCTCAGGCGCTCGTCGCCGTGCTGCTCGTCACGGGGCACGCGCACCTCTGGCACCTCGTCGTCCTGTTCGCGCTCTTCGGCGCCGGGGACGCGTTCTTCTCCCCGGCCTCGACCGGGTTGGTGCCGGACACCGTGCGACCCGAGCGCCTGCAGCAGGCGAACGCGCTGATGAGTCTCTCGCGCAGCATCGCGTTCGTCGCAGGACCGACGATCTCCGGGTTGCTCGTGGCCGGTGTCGGGCCGGGCTGGGTGTTTGCGATCGACGCCGCCACGTTCGCGTGCTCGAGCCTCTCGCTCGGACTTCTCTCCCTTCCGTCCCCTGCGGCCGAGTCCCGTCGCACGCGCCTCCTCGACGAGCTGCGCGGCGGCTGGCTCGAGGTCCGGAGCCGGGCGTGGGTCTGGATGACGGTGCTCCGCTTCTCGATCTCGAACCTGGCGATCGCGCCGCTCTTCGTGCTCGGGCCGCTCGTGGCGAAGGAGTCGCTGGGCGGGGCGACCGCCTGGGGCCTGATCGGGACGGCCGGCGGGATCGGCGCCGTGCTCGGCGACGCGGCCGCCCTGCGTCTCAGGCCGGGCCGGCCGCTCCTCGCCGGCGGGCTCGCCGTCTCGCTCTGGGCGCTCGAGCCGGCGCTGCTCGCCCGTCCCTTCCCGACGGCAGTGGTCGCGATCGCAGCCGCGGTCGGCTTCGGCGCCTTGGGCTTCTCCAACGCGGTCTGGTTCACGGCACTCCAGCAGCGGATTCCGCGGACGGCGCTCTCGCGCGTGAGCTCGTTCGACTGGCTCGGGTCGATCGTCCTGCAGCCGGCGGGCTTCGCATTGGCTGGGCCGCTCGCAGCTGCGAGCGGCGTGCCCGCGACGCTCATCGTCTCGGCAGTCGTTCAGGCCTCCGCCTGCATCGCCTTTTCGCTCACGCCGAGCGTCCGCAACCTCCGGGCGCCTTAGCGACTCGTTAGCCGGCGATTGGGGCGCAATGAGCGCCCGGTCGTGGAGTGGGCCTCCGAAAGGAGGTGACCGCTATGACCGGGATGCCCGGAAACGGCGTCGGCCCGCAGGCCTGATCGCCGAGATGCAAAGAGCACGAAGAGCCCGTCCTGGGCTCTTCGTGTGCCTAGGCCGCGGCGAGCCCGAGCAGGAGACGTCGTGCGCTCTTTGCCGCGACGACGTTTCCCTTCAACTCGAAGAGTTCGATCGACTGCTCCAGCGCTGCACCGGCCTCGTTCGAACGGCTGGCGAGCTGCAGCACCTCGGCTCGGTCGAGTAGTACCTTCGCCCGGAGGTTCAGGGCATCGGTTTCCTCCACGAGTCGTGCCGCCTCGCCGATGAGCATCTCGGCCTCGTCGAGCCTTCCGTGCCGCGCCAGGACCCTCGCCCGCAGAGACCGCCAGAGGAGTTGGGTCAGGACGTCGTCCGCTGCGCCGAGCTCCTCGGCACGATGGCTCAAGCGCTCGGCATCGTCGTAGTGCCCGAGCCCGTAATGGGCGTCACCGAGCTCCGCCGCCCGCGTGGCGAGGTACGAGAGACCGCCCATGCGCTCGAGCGCCTCGCAGCTGGCCGTCAGCGCGCGCACTGCGGCGTCAGCGTCGCCGGCGAGCAGCTCGATTCTTCCTTCGATGGGTGCGCAGTTGAGTTGCGCGAGCGCTGGCTGGCCCAACTGATCGTAGATCGTCCGTGCCCGGGCGACGAGCCGGCGGGCCTCCGCAACGCGCCCACGCATGGCCTCGAGCTCGGCCAGCGACGGGAGAACGTTCGCCTCGCCGCCGAGATCGGCCCGAGCAAGTAGCTGCCGGCAGCGCCGGATGGCCTCATGCACAGGCATCGCGCCGTTCTGCGCCGCCGCTGAGAGATAGGCGAGGCACGGTGTTACCGGCCAGCCGGATCGGCGATAACAGTCCAGCGCGCGCTCCGCGGCCTCAGTTGCTGCGGCGTGCCGACAGTGCATCAAGCCGTGGACGAAGGACAGCGTCAGCCAAGCCCTGCCGAGCGAGCGGAAGTCCTCGATCCCGTCGAAGACGGGCAGTGCGACCGCGGCGAAGTCGAGAAGCTCGTCTGCCCCGCCTTCATCGCTGAACAGGCGTAGATAGGCGAGCTCGACGCGAGCACGCAGCTCGAGTCGGCGATCGCCGGCCTCGGCCGCGGTCTTGGCGGCTGCTGCGAGCGTCTCATCGGCGCGCCGGAGCTCGCCGGCCGTCAGCAGCGCGAGGCCGAGCTCGCAGCAGTGCTCGAGGCGGACGGAATCGTGCTCCGGCAGGAGCCCAGTCGCGCGCCCGAGCAGGTTGACGGCGGCCGGCGTGTCGCCGCGCTTCCACGCCTCGATCCCGGCCGCGCCCAGCCGTCCACCCGCGTCGGTCGCCAGCCGCCGCGCACGCCCGTCGATCCGGCCGAGCTCCGCTCGCAGGCGATAGGCCTGCTCGAGGTGGTAGCCGACGAGCTCGTCCGGCTCATGCCACTCGTCGAGCCAGTCGGCCAGGCGCTCGTGCAGCTGCGCCCGCTCGGTCTTCGGCAGCGAGGCGTAGGCGACGTCGCGCACGAGGACGTGGTGGAAGCGGAAGCCGCCGCGCCGCCGGCGGACGAAGCCCTTCTCGGCCAGTCCCCGGAGGAGCTCGCCGACCGCCGAATCGCGCGGCGGCGAGAGCTCCTCCACGGCGCTGCGCGAGAACAGGCGCCCGACGACGGCCGCACGTTGCAGCACGGCGAGCTCCACCGGCTCGAGCCGGTCGAGGCGGGCGGCGATCAGCGCCTCGGCGGAGCTCGGCACCACGTCGACGGCGCCCCCTTCCTCGGCGAATGCGACCAGCTGCTCGGCGAACAGCGGGTTTCCCCCTGCGCCGTCGACGACCCGCGCGCGGACCGCGTCGGAGACCTCGCCGGCGAGGGAGTCGACGAGCGTGCGCACATGCTTCTCGCCCAGCGGGCCGAGCTCGATCGCACCCTCGGCCAGCGCGGGGCGGCTTTCACGGAGCTCCGGCCGGGCGAGGCAGAGCGCCAGGATCGGCCCTTCCGCCCGTTCGCCGAGCTGCTCGACGAGATCGAGCAGCGCAGGCTCGGCCCAGTGGACGTCGTCGAAGACGAGCACGAGCGGGCGCTCACGGGCGCGGTGCTCGAAGAAGCGCCGGACGCCGAGCAGCTGCTCTCCGACGGCATCGGCGTCGCCGGTGATCGCCGCCAGGTCGCCGCCGGCCTGCGCGAGCATCTCCCGCAGAGGCAGGTAGGTCGCACCGGCTCCGTACGAGACGCAACGACCGACCAGGACTGCGGCCTCGCCGGCGACTCCGGCGACGAGCTCCCGGGCCAGGCGCGTCTTTCCGATCCCCGGCTCGCCGAGGATCGCGACCCGCCGGCACCGGCCTTCCCCGCAGGCCTCCTCGTAGGCCCGACGGAGCGCCGCCAGCTCTTGCTCGCGCCCGACGAGCGGCGCGTCGAGCGAGCGCGCAATCGGGCGCGCTCCGCGTTCGACGGCGAGCAGGCGGTGCGCGCTGCCCGCGGGCTCGACGCTGACGGCGTTGCTGCACAGCCCGAGCGTCGCTTTCCCCAACAGGATCTCGCCGGCGGCGGACGCTCGCGCGAGCCGCCGAGCACAAGCGACGACCTCGCCTGCGACGAAGCCGTGCCCCGCCAGCACCTCGCCGGTGTCGACTGCGAGGTGGAGCTCTGTGCCGTCGAGCTCGTCCCGGAGCTCGACCGCTGCCCGCACCGCCCGGAGCGCGTCGTCCTCGTGCGCTGCGGGAATGCCGAAGACGCCGAGGAGCTCGTCGCCTGACCGGGTCTCGACCGACCCGCCGTGGGCGTCGATCGCGGCGCGGGCGGCCACGAGCGCCCTCACGGTCGACCTGCGCACCGCCTCGGGGTCGAGCCCCGAGACTGCCGGCGCGATCTCGCAGGACAGGACGGTCACCGTCTTCCGCCGCTCCTCGACCGACGGGAGGACGGCGGGCAGGTCGAGCGACGGATCCTGGCGCAGGATCGCCTGCTCCAGCTCGCGCAGGGCAACACCCGGCTCGAGCCCGAGCTCCTCCGCGAGCGCCCGGCGCGCGTCCTGGTAGGCCGCGAGGGCGTGCGCCTGCCGGCCGGAGCGGTAGTGCGCGAGCATGAGCTGGGCACGTAGCCGTTCGTCGAAGCGATGCTGCTGGACGAGCGCGCCGAGCTCGGCGACGACGTCGGCGTGCCGGCCGAGCTCGAGCTGCGCGTCGATCAGGTCTTGCTGCGCAGCGAGACGGAGGCCTTCGAGGCGGGGAATCTCGGCCCTCGCGAAGGGCTCGTAGACCAGATCGCCGAGCGGCGGCCCGCGCCAGAGCTCGAGCGCCCGGCCAAGCCGGCCGGCGCGCTCCTCGGCGGACCGGGACCCGCGAGCCTCGGCGACGAGCCGTTCGAAGCGGGCGAGGTCCAGCTGGTCGGGGTCGACGTGAAGGATGTAGGCGGCATCGCGGGCGACGATCACGCCCTCGCCGAGCTCCCTGCGCAGCTGAGACACGCAGTTGTGCAGCGCGGCACGGGCGTGCTTCGGCGGCGTCTCCCCCCAGATCTCGTCGATCAGGACATCCGTGGCGACGACCTCGCCGGCATGCAGGAGCAGCAGGGCGAGGATCGCGCGACTCTGCCTCCGCCGCACGTTGATCGTGCGCTCGCCCGCGCGCACCTCGACCGGGCCGAGGATCAGGAATTCCAGGGATTCCATCTTGCTCGCCGCGATTGTGGCACTCGTCACACTCGCGGGAAAGGTCCCGGGCCCGACGGTCGCTGTTCGGGACTCGGCTCAGGGTCGGACCAGGGTCATTCCGGATAGCCGGTCGGGCCACCGTCGGTCACTCTGGCTGCATGAGCGAGCAGACAGTCGTCCAACCCGCGGCCAGGCGCCTCGAGCGCAGCCGTTCCGACCGCATGCTCGCGGGGGTCAGCGGGGGCCTCGCGCGCTACTTCGGCATCCACCCCGCCTTCTACCGGGTCGGGTTCGTCGTGCTCGCGCTGATCGGCGGCGCCGGGATCCTGATCTACCTCGCCGCCGCGCTGGTCATCCCGGACGAGGGCAAGGAGGACTCGATCGCATCGGCGGCGCTCCGCGAGCGGCGAAACCACCCACTGACCGTGATCGCGCTCGGCATCGCCGCGGTCGCCGCCGCGGTGCTGCTCTCCCGCGTCAGCCTCTGGCCCTCGGGCGACGCGGCCTGGATGCTTCTCCTGATTAGCGGCGGCGCGGTCTTCCTGCTCACCCGGAGGCGCGGGGTCGACGAGCCCGCCGCCCCCGCCGCCAGCTCGGCCGGCGACGCCGCCACGGACGCCCCGACAGTCCCGGCCGCCGTAGCGCCTGCCCGCCGCGGCCGCTTCTGGCGCACGCTCCTCATCGTCGTCGGCAGCCTGCTCGCGCTCCTGCTCGTCACGGTCGCGGTCTTCGTCGCCGTCTTCCCGGTGCACCTGAGTCGCGGAGTCGGCAACGAGACCTACGTGCCGTCCTCCGCCGCCGACCTCCACCGGAGCTACCGGCTCGGCGTCGGCGACCTCTTCGTCGACCTGCGCAACGTTCGCCTGCCGGTCGGCGAGACGAAGCTCACCACGCGCGTCGACGTCGGCGGCCTGCGCGTGATCGTTCCTCCCGGCGCTGCCCTCCGCGTGAAGGCCGACGTGGGGCTCGGCAACCTGAACCTGTTCGGCGAGGCGAACGACGGCCGCAACGTCGACGATGCCGTCACCGAGCGGGGCGCGCGTGTGCTCGTGCTCGACGCCCACGTGGGCGCCGGGTCGCTGCGGGTGAGCCGCCACTTACCATGAGCACCGATGCCGCTGTCGAGGGTCTCCGCCGTCGGCGATGACCGAGTGATCGCAGGCGTCTGCGCGAGGATCGCGCAGTCCCTCGCCGTCGACGTCACGCTCGTTCGCCTCGTCTTCACCCTGCTGGCGCTGGCCGGCGGGGCCGGCATCGTGCTCTACCTCGCGCTCTGGCTCCACAACCGGTCCCACACCGTCTGGCTGTTCGTGCTGGCGTTGGTGATCGCGGGCGCGCTCCTGCTCCACGCCATCGGCCTCTCCGACCGCTCGGTCGCCGGGGTCACCCTGATTGCCCTCGGTCTTGCGCTTGCCTGGCGCCGCGGGGGAAGCTTTCGCGCCGACGCACCCGTGTCCTACGCCGGACTCGTCGTCGCCGCCGCCGGCGCGGTGCTCCTTCTTTCCGGCGGGAGCCCGGATGCGGCCGTCCTTGCTCCGGGCGCCGTCGCCGGCGCGCTTCTGATGGTCGGTGGGCCATGGCTGTGGCGGCTCGCGCTCGAGCGCGACGCCGAGCGGGCGGCGAGGATTCGCAGCGAGGAGCGGGCCGAGGTCGCCGCGCGCGTGCACGACTCCGTCCTCCAGACCCTGGCGCTCGTCCAGCGGCACGCGCAGGAGCCGCGGCGCGTCGCCGCGATCGCGCGCCGGCAGGAGCGGGAGCTGCGCGGCTGGCTCTACGGCGACCGGCCGCTCGGAGACGAGTCCGCGTCGCTGCTGGCGGCGCTCTCGACGGCCGCCGCCGACGTCGAGGAGCTGTACGGCGTCCGGATCGAGCTGGCCAGCGCGGGCGACTGCCCGGTCGACGAGGCCGTCGGCGCCGTCGTCCTGGCTGCGCGGGAGGCGATGGCGAACGCGGCGAAGTTCGCCGGCACCGACGAGGTCGACGTCTACGTCGAGGTCACCGACGAGGCGGCTGCCGTCTTCGTCCGCGACCGTGGCGTCGGCTTCGACCGCGCCGCGGTGCCCAAGGGCCGGCTGGGCCTGACCGAGTCGATCGAGGGGCGGATGGAGCGCGCCGGCGGGCGTGCGACCGTGACCACCGCGCCCGGCGCCGGGACCGAGATCGAGCTGCGGCTGCCGAGGCGTCCCTCGTGAAGCCGCGCGTCGTCCTGGTCGACGACCACGAGCTCTTCCTCAGCGGCGTGCGGGCCGAGCTCGGGAGCAGGGTCGAGATCGTCGGCGAGGCCGGGAACGTCGCGGACGCCGTGCCCGTGATCAGGGAGCACGATCCCGACGTGGTGCTGCTGGACGTCCACCTGCCCGACGGCAGCGGGGACGCGATCATCAACGCGGTCGCGGCCGAGCGGCCGGGCGTCCGCTTCCTGGCGCTCTCCGTGTCCGACGCGCCGGAGGACGTGATCGCCGTGATCCGCGCGGGCGCCCGCGGCTACGTCACGAAGACGATCTCGGCGGAGGAGCTGGCCGCCGCGATCGAGCGGGTGGCCGCCGGTGACGCGGTCTTCTCGCCGAGGCTGGCCGGCTTCGTGCTCGACGCGTTCAGGAGCGGCGAGCGGGTCGGCGGCGACGCGGAGCTCGAGGAGCTCACCCCGCGGGAGCGCGAGGTGCTCCAGCTGATCGCGCGCGGCTACATGTACAAGGAGATCGCCGCGCGCCTGAGCCTCTCGGTGAAGACGGTCGAGAGCCACGTCTCCAGCGTCCTGCGCAAGCTCCAGCTGTCCACGCGCCACGAGCTGACGCGCTGGGCGACCGAGCACCGGCTCGTCTGAGCCGCGCGGACGCCTCAGGTGCCAGCCGGATGACTTCTGGCGGCGGCGTACAGCGGCTCAGGGGCCATGTCGACGCCGTTTGGCCAGGCGATCGTTCCCGCCTCGTGGTCAACCGAGACCCGGGCGAAGAATGCCGGATCGCGCAATGGCTCGAAGACGCCGCTCCAATCGATCGTGTCGAACTCGACGTCCCCGATCGTCCCGTCTGCGAACGTGAGACGCAACCGATAGTCGCCGATCACCTCGACGGCTGTCACGTCGACGAGTTGCTCCATGTCGACCATGGTAGGCAAGCGGCTCGATCGGTTGTAAGGGCTCGCTGCGCCTGGCTCGCTCCCAGTTGTCGAGGAGCTCATCTCGATGATCAGACGCCCACTCGGCGACGAGTGCGAGCGCGCGATGCGGCAAGGAACCGGCGAGGATCTCTCCATCGAGATCGATCGACGCCGCTTGACCTGCGTACCGGGCGTGGAAGTGCGGTCGGGCATGGGCTCCCTCGTTCCAGTACATCCAGATGGAGATTCCATAGAACGCGCTGATCCGGGGCATCGCCCGACGGTAGGCGGCTCGCGGTCGTCGCGGAACAGCAAGGCGGCAGAATTCACACAATCGTGGCAACCGGCTGATCTGAGCCGCTGCCTTTCTGCAGGGACAGACCCCTCCGGGGTCTGTCCCTAGAGAGTCGTGCGCCTACGCGGCTGCGTCCAGCGCGTCGCTGAACACCTGCGCCGTCTGAACGAGCTCGTCCTCGGTGATCACGAACGGCGGCGAGACCTGGAGGGCGACGCCGCGGATGCCCCGCACCAGCACGCCGCGCTCGTACGCGGCGTCGATCACGGCCGGGAGCTTCGACGGATCGGCGAGCTCGACCGCGCCGAGCAGCCCGACGCCGGTGCGGACCTCGGCTACCGCCGGGTGGTCGGCGAGCGGCCGGAGCGTGTCCGCCAGCACCGGCTCGAGCTCGCGCACGCGCTGGACCAGCCCCTCGCGCTCGATCACGTCGAGGTTCGCGAGCCCGACCGCGCAGGCGGTTGCATGCCCGGCGTAGGTGAAGCCGTGGCGGAAGACATTGGCCGTGCCTTCGGCCCAGAACGGCTCGGCCACGCGCGCCGAGGCGATCACCCCGCCCAGCGGGATGTAGCCGGACGTGATCCCCTTCGCGACCGTGATCAGGTCGGGAGACAGCCCGTACCGGCCGGTCGCGAACCACTCGCCTGTGCGTCCGAAGCCGGTGATCACCTCGTCCAGCACGAGCAGCACCTCGCGCTCGCGGCAGATCTCCTGGATCCGGTAGAGGTAGCCGTCGGGTGGGACCAGCACGCCGCCAGCACCGATGATCGGCTCGGCGAAGAAGGCGGCGACCTTCTCCGCGCCCGCGCGGTCGATCGCCTCGGCGAGCGCCTCCGCGTCGTCCCACGGCACCTGGTCGACGTCCGGGACGAGCCGTCCGTACACGTCCGTCAGCGCAGCCATCCCGCCCAGCGAGGTGCCGTACGCGTTCGAGCCGTGGTAGGCGAACTGGCGGGAGATCACCGCGTGCTTGTCCGGCTTGCCGGTCGCAGCCCAGTAGGCGCGCGCGAGCTTCGCCGCCGTGTCGATCGACTCGCCGCCGCCGGAGGTGAAGAAGACCTTGGCGCCGTCCAGCGGCACGACCTCGGCCACGCGCTCCGCCAGCGCCTCGGTCTGCGGTGAGGTGAACCCGTCGTACGTCTTGTACGAGGCGAGCTCGCGCATCTGGGCGGCGGCCGCGTCGGCGAGCTCCGCGCGCCCGTAGCCGATGTTGCAGTACCAGAGCGCGCCGGAGATGTCGATCAGCGCCTTGCCGGCGTCGTCCCAGACGGTCGACGCCTCGCCGCGGACGATCGTGACCCCGCGGTCGCGGAAGGCGCCCATGTTCGTCATCGGGTTCCAGAACGCGCGCGTCACGGCTCCGCGATGCTATCGCCGTGCTGAGCCGCGTGCCGTGGTGGCTGGAAGAGGCGCCGCCCGATCCCGAGGCGGAGCCGCTCGCCGGCGACGCCGAGGCCGACGTCGCGATCGTCGGCGCCGGGTACACCGGGCTCTGGACCGCGCTCGAGCTGAAGCGGCGCGACCCGGCCCTGCGCGTGACCGTGCTCGAGGCCGAGCACGTCGGCTACGGGCCGAGCGGCCGCAACGGCGGATTTCTCGAGACGTACTGGTGCGCGCTGCCGCGCCTGCGCTCGCGGCTCGGCGACGAAGCCGCGCTCGTTCTCGCGCGCGCGTCGGAAGGCGCGATTCCGGCTGTAGAGGCGCTCGGCGAGGACGTCTGGCTCCGCCGCGGCGGGCTGCTCGAGGTCTCGACCACGTTCGCCCAGGACGCCGCCGTCGAGGACGCGATTCGGGTCGCGGCCGAGCTGGGCGCACCGGAGCGTGCTCTGCCGGTCGAGCCGGGGATCTCGCCGGTCTTCCGGCGGGGGGTGCGCTTTCCGGACGCGGCCACGGTCCAGCCCGCCCGGCTCGTCCGCGCCCTGCGCCGGGCAGCGCTCGGCGCCGGCGCCGTGCTGCACGAGCGCTCGCGCGTGACGTCGATCCGCCCCGGGGGGGTCGTGACCGGGCGCGGGCGGCTGCGCGCTCCCGAGGTCGTCGTCGCCGCCAACGCGTGGATGAGCGGCTGGCGCCCGGCGAGCCGTGCGCTGACGCCGTTCGGGAGCTACGTCGTCCTCACGGAGCCGGTGCCCGAGCTGCTGGCCGAGATCGGCTGGACCGGCGGCGAGGCGATCGCCGACGGCCGGATGTTCCTCCACTACTTCCGTACGACCGAGGACGGCCGCGTGCTGATGGGCTCGGCGTCGGGGCCGATCGGGCGCAGCGGCCGGATCGACTCGCGGTTCTTCGACGACGCGCCGACCGTGGCGCGGGCCGAGCAGGGGCTGCGCCGGCTGCTCCCCGGGCTCGCCGCGGCGAGGGTCGAGCGGGCGTGGGGCGGGCCGGTCGACGTCTCCAGCGACCAGCTGCCGTTCTTCGGCACGGTCGCGGGCACGCGGATCCACTACGGCGCCGGCTACTCCGGGAACGGCGTCGGCCCCAGCTGGCTCGGCGGGCAGATCCTGGCCTCGCTCGTCCTCGGCTCCGACGACGAGTGGGCGCGGCTCCCGCTTGCCGGCCGCGTCCCGCCGCGCCTACCGCCCGAGCCGGTCCGCCAGCTCGGCGGCGCGCTCGTCCGCCGCGCGATCCTCTCCGTCGAGGCGGCCGACGAGGCCGGGCGGCGGCCGTCGCTCGTCGCCCGCGCCGTCGCCGCGCTCCCGCGTGTGCTCGGCCTGCGGATCGGGACGCGCTGAGTGCCGGCGGATGCTCTCGCGCTTGCACTCGGCGCGGCGGTGCTGCACGCGCTCTGGAACGTCCTCCTCGCGCGCACCCGCGACCCGCAGGCGGCGACGGCCGCAGCCTTCTGCATGGCGGTGGTGATATTCGCCCCCGTCGCCGCCGCGCGCTGGCGCGTCGAGGCCGGCGCCTGGAAGTACATCGCGGGCAGCGCCGCGTTCGAGCTTGGCTACGTGCTGCTGCTGAGCGCGGCCTACGCCGCCGCGCCGCTCTCGGTCTTCTATCCGATCGCCCGCGGCCTGGCGCCCGTGCTCGTGCTGGTCGTGGCAGTGGCCGCGCTCGGCGCGGCGACCTCGTGGAACCAGGCGGTGGGGGTTTGCGCCGTCGGGGCCGGGATCCTGCTCGTGCGCGGCCGCCGCCCCGATCGCGCGGCCACCGTCTTCGGCCTTTCGATCGCCGCGACGATCGCCGGCTACACCCTGATCGACAACACGGGGGTCACGCTCGCCGATCCGCTCGCCTACCTGGAGGCGGTGATGGTCGGCCCGGCGCTCGTGACCGCCGCGGTGGTTGCAATCCGGCGGGGCGCGCCGGCGCTGCGGGCCGGCTTTCGGCTGGAGACGCTGCTGATCGCGCCGCTCACGCTCGCGCCGTACGCGCTCGCTCTCTATGCATTGCGCCTTGCGCCCGCCGCGCCGGTCGCCGCCGTCCGCGAGACGAGCGTCGTATTCGTCACCGTCCTGGCCGCGGTGATGCTGAAGGAGCACGTCTCCGCGTGGCGCGCGGCGGGCGCGGCGTCGGTCGTCGTCGGGGTGGTGCTGCTCGTCGTCTAGACAACTAGACATCTGTCTAGTACACTCGACGTCTATGACACTAGACGAACAGATACTGGCCGAGGCCAAAGAGGTGCGGCAGCACCTCGTCGACCTCGAGACCCAGACAGCACATACGCGGGTGGACTACCACGCCGCGATCAAGAAGCTCCACGCCGCCGGCGGCTCGCTGCGCGAGATCGCCGAGGCGCTCGAGCTGTCACACCAGCGCGTCCACCAGATCGTCGACGGCCCTGCCGGGCTGCCGGGACCGCAGCCATGGATGCGCGGAGGGCGGAAGCACGGCCGCCGCCATCGCGGCGGTCGCAACCGGGAGTACTTCGGTGCCCGCTTCGACGACGGCGCCCGCGAGGTGATGGTCGAGGCGCAGAAAGAGGCCGACTCGCTCAAGCACCCGTACCTCGGGACCGAGCACCTGATGCTCGCGCTCGCGAAGCGCGGGATCGACGGCGTCTCCTACGACGCTGCCCGCAAGCAGGTGATCGAGCAGGCGGGCGAGGGGGACGAGCAGTGGATCGCCGGGCTGCCGCGGCCCTTCACGCCGCGGGCGAAGCGCGTCCTCGAAGCTGCCCTGAACGACGCGGTTGACTCCGGCCGCGAGCAGTTCGGCCCCGACGACATCCTCCTCGCGCTCGTCTCGGACTCGCGCGGAGTGGGCGGCGAGGTCCTCCGCGACCTCGGCGTCACGGCCGAGCAGCTGCGCGGGCAGCCCGCTCGGTAGCCGTCGCCGCTGCCGCGTCGTCGCCGCCGTTCACGCGAACGAGCAGGGCGGCGGCGCGGGCGGCGGCCTCGGCAAGCAGCGCACCGGTCAGCGCGTCTCCGCGGACGGCCCGATCGATCGTCGCGGCCGCCTCGGCGGCGAGCTCGGCCGTGTCGGCGGCGAGCTCGGCCATGTGGAGCGGCAGCTCGATCGTCCGGGCACGAGCCTCTTCGGATCCGGCGGCGAGGTAGACGCGGTACGCCTCGGCGTCCTCCGCCGCGAGCGGCGCCAGCTCCGCCGCGAGCGCCTCGGCCCGCGCGACGAGGTCGTTGCGTCCGGCGACGCGGGCGGTCAGCAGCGCGAGCCCGGCGGCCAGCTCGAGCGTGCGGACGATCGCGGGGCCGGCCGGAAGCGGTTTTTCCAACACGGAACCGGGGACAGGTCTGTCAGACCTGTCCCTCTCTGTGCTCATCAGAAGAGGCCAACGGTGCGGCCGTTCTCGTCGATGTCGACGTTGAACGCGGCCGGCGAAGCCGACAACCCCGGCATCGTCTGCATGTCGCCGCAGAGCGCGACCAGCCAGCCGGCGCCGGTGTAGGCCCGCACGGCCCGCACCGGTACGGTGAAGCCGGTCGGCGCGTTCGCCAGGGCCGGGTCGTGCGAGAGCGAGAGATGGGTTTTGGCCATGCAGATCGGAACGGTGTCGAGCCCCTGCTCGGTGAACCGCTTGACGTCGTTCTCGGCCGCGGGCAGGAGGAAGATCCCGTCGGCGCCGTAGACGCGCTTCGCGATCGCCTCGATCTTCTCGACGATCGGCGCATCGAGCTCGTACACCGGCTCGAAGGCGCTCGGCGTCTCGGCCGCGTCGACGACCGCCTCCGCGAGCTCGGTCGCGCCGGCGCCGCCGTCTTCGAAGGCGGTGTTGACCGCCGCCGCATGGGCGCCGAGCTCGAGCGCGAGCCGGCGCACGGTGGTGACCTCCTCGTCGGTGTCGTCCGGGAAGGCGTTGATCGCGACCACGGCGTTCAGGCCGAACTCGCGGACGATCCCGATGTGGCGGGCAAGGTTGCCCGCGCCGCGCTCGATCGCCTCCACGCCGCCGTCGGGGTCGTCGCCGTGGTGCTTCAGCGCCTTGACGGTGGCGACAAGCACGATCGCGCTCGGCGAGATGCTCCCCACCCGGCAGACGATGTCCAGGAACTTCTCCATCCCCATGTCCGCGCCGAAGCCCGACTCGGTGACCACGTAGTCGCCGAGCTTGAGCCCGACCAGGTCGGCGACCAGCGACGAGTTGCCGTGCGCGATGTTCGCAAACGGGCCGCAGTGGATGAACGCCGGCTGACCCTCGAGCGTCTGGACGAGGTTCGGCTTGATCGCGTCCTTGAGCAGAACCGTCATCGCGCCCGCAGCGCGGAGCTGCTCGGCCGTGACCGGCTCACCCTCCCAGGTGTAGGCGACGGTGATCGCGCCGAGGCGCTTGCGCAGGTCGAAGAGGTCGCGCGCGACGGCGGCGATCGCCATCACCTCGGAGGCGGCGGTGATGTCGAAGCCGGTCTCGCGGACGTAGCCGTTGGCGCGGCCGCCGAGGCCGAGGACGACCTGGCGGAGGGCTCGGTCGTTCATGTCCATGCAGCGGCGCCAGCTGACCGTGAGCGGATCGATGCCGAGCTCGTTGCCGTGCAGGATGTGCGCCTCGAGCATCGCCGAGAGCAGGTTGTTGGCGGCGCCGATCGCGTGGATGTCGCCGGTGAAGTGCAGGTTGAGGTCCTCCATCGGCACGACCTGCGCGTAGCCGCCGCCGGCCGCGCCGCCCTTGATCCCGAAGACGGGGCCGAGCGAGGCCTCGCGCAGGCAGAGCACCGGGCTCTTGCCGATCGTGCCCAGGCCCTGGGTGAGGCTGACGGCGGTGGTCGTCTTGCCCTCGCCTGCCTTGGTCGGCGTGATCGCGGTGACGCCGATCAGCTTCGCGTCCGGCCGGTCGCTGAGCCGGTCGAGGACCGACAGGTCGACCTTCGCCTTGTACCGCCCGTAGAGCTCGACCTCGTCGTCCTCCAGGCCGATCTCCGTGGCGAGCTCGGCGATCGGACGCAGGGTCGCCTGCTGGGCGATCTCGAGGCTGGAGGGCATCTTGGTCGTGGCCATTTGCCGCCGCAAGCCTATCCTCGGGAAGATGGCGTGATGAGTGGTATCAGCGTCGGGGTCGACGTCGGCGGCACCTTCACCGACCTCGTTGCGGTCGTGGACGGAGAGCTCGTCACCGCCAAGGTGCCGTCGGTCCCCGGCGCCGAGGCTCTGGGGATCGCCGCGGCCCTTCGTGCGGCGGGCGTCGAGGCGGGGGCGGTCGGCGTGCTCGCGCACGGGACGACGGTGGCGACGAACGCGCTGCTGGAGCGTCGCGGCGCGCGGACGGCACTCGTCACGACCGAGGGGTTCCGCGACGTGATCGAGATCGGCCGGCAGAACCGGGCGTCGCTCTACGACCTGACCGCGCACGGGCCGGCGCCGCTCGTCCCGCGCGAGCTGCGGTTCGTCGTGCGCGAGCGGATGGGGCCGGAGGGCGTGGTCGTCCCGCTCGATCCTAGGTCGCTCCGGGACGCCGTCACGGCCGTCGCTGCGGCGGAGGTCGAGGCGGTGGCGGTCTGCCTCCTGTTCTCCTTTCTGCACCCGGAGCACGAACAGCGCGTGGGCGAGGCGCTTCAGGCTGCTCTGCCGCGTGTGCGCGTATCGCTCTCGTCCGAGCTCCTGCCCGAGTTCCGCGAGTACGAGCGCTGCTCGACCACGGTCGCGAACGCGTACCTGGCGCCGGCGCTGTCGACGTACCTGGACGAGATCGAGCCGCCGCCGCTCGTCATGCAGTCGGCCGGCGGCGTGGCCGATCCTGCTGCGGCGGCTGCTCGACCGGCCGCGTGCGTCCTGTCCGGTCCCGCGGCGGGCGTGGTCGGCGCGGCGTTCGTCGCGGCCGCCGGCGGCTTCGAGGACGTCCTCACCTTCGACATGGGCGGGACGAGCACCGACGTCGCTGCCGTCTTCGGCGGCGACGTGCAGGTGACGGTCGAGTCGGTCGTGGCGGGCGTGCCGATCCGGTTCCCGATGGTCGACGTGCACACGATCGGAGCGGGCGGGGGGTCGATTGCCTGGCTGGACGGCGGCGGCGCGCTGCGGGTCGGGCCGCGGTCGGCAGGGGCGCGTCCGGGGCCCGCGTGCTACGGCCTTGGAGGCAAGGAACCGACCGTGACCGACGCGAACCTCGTCCTCGGCTACCTCGCCGGCGGGGCCGTCCTCGGCGGCGAGGTCACGCTCGACCGGGCCCTGGCCGAAGAGGCGTTGGCGCGATTACCTGTGGACGAATCGTCGCTCAAACGTTTCAACCCCAGTCTCAGAGACTGGGTGGCAAACGCCACGAGCTCGGACACGGTCGGAAGGGCCACCGAGGCCGCCGCCGGCGTCGTTCGGGTGGTCGAGGCCGAGATGGCGAGGGCGCTGCGGGTGGTCAGCGTCGAGCGCGGGATCGACCCGCGCGGGCTCGCCCTGGTCGCCTTCGGCGGCGCCGGGCCGCTGCATGCGTGCGCGCTGGCAGAGGAGCTGGGAATCGAGCGCGTCCTCGTGCCGCTCGCGTCGGGGATGCTGAGCGCCCTGGGGCTCGCGGCGGCCGACCTCCGCCGCGACTACGTCGGCGGCTCGTTCGAGGAGCTGGAGGCCAGGGTGGCTCACGACCTCCCGGGGGCGACGACGCTGCGGGTCGTCGATGCGCGCTACCGCGGCCAGTCGCACGAGCTGACCGTCGAGGCCGATCGCTGGGAAGAGCATCTGGCCGAGGCCCACGGGCGCCGCTACGGCTTCCGGCCGGATGCCGAGCCCGAGATCGTCACGCGGCGGCTGGTGGCGACTCTCCCGCGTGAGCGCCCCCTTCTCCGCGGCCACCGACCATCGACACGGTTCTCTGCTCGCCGCGCGTACCTCGACGGCGACCGGCTCGACCTCCCGGTCCACGGCCCCGGCGCGGCCGTCACCGGTCCGGCGATCGTCGAGCTGCCCGGCTCGACCTGTCTCGTCCGCCCCGGCTGGGCCGGAGCGCCCGACGACGCCGGCACCCTCGTCCTGGAGCGAACGTGGACCCGGTGACCCTCTCCGTGATGAGCGCCGCTCTGGTCGGCATCGCGGAGGAGATGGGAACGGCGCTCGTCCGCAGCGCGTCGTCCTCGAACATCAAGGAGCGGCGCGACTGTTCGGCGGCTCTCTTCGACGCGACCGGCCGCATGGTCGCCCAGGCGGAGCACATCCCGGTTCATCTCGGCGCGATGCCCGAGTCGGTCGCGGCCGTGATCGACCGGAACCCGGCGCCCGGCGACGTCTTCGTGCTCAACGATCCCTTCGCCGGCGGCTCGCACCTGCCGGACATCACGCTGGTCTCGCCGCTCGATCTCGACGGCGAGATCGTCGCCTACTCCTGCACGCGCGCCCACCACTCGGACGTGGGCGGCATGACGCCCGGCTCGATGCCTGCCGGCTCGACCTCGATCTGGCAGGAGGGCCTGGTGGTCCCGCCGGTCCGGCTCGACGACGCAGTGCTCCGAGTGATCCTGGCGAACGTCCGCACCCCCGAGCTTCGCCGGGCCGACCTGGCCGCGCAGGCGGCGGCCAACCGACTCGGCGCAGAGCGCCTGGGCGAGCTCGCGGCCCGGCACGGCCGCGAAAGCGTGCTCGCCTCGTTCGACGAGGTGATTGCCTACGCCGAACGTCGGGCGCGCGAGGCCATCCGCCTCCTGCCGGACGGCCGCTACGAGGCCGCGGGTGAGGTGGAGGGCGACGGCGTCAGCGACGACGACCTGCCGATCCGCGTCGCGGTCACGATCGCCGGCGACGCGATCGAGATCGACTTCGAGGGCACCGCTCCCGCAGCCGCAGGAAACGTGAACGCACCGTTCGCGGTCACACGAGCGGCCTGCACCTTCGCGGTGAAGGTCGCGCTCGGCGCCGACGTCCCGGTCAACGCCGGGCTCTCCGAGGCGGTGACGATCCGCGCGCCCGCCGGCTGCCTCGTCGACGCTCGCGCCCCCTCCGCTGTCGTGGCCGGCAACGTGGAGACCAGCCAGCGGATCGCCGACACGGTGCTGCTCGCGCTCGCGCAGGCGACCGAGGTGCCCGCCCAGGGCCAGGGCACGATGAACAACGTCGTCATCGGCAGCTCGAGCTGGACGTACTACGAGACGCTCGGTGGGGGCCAGGGCGCATCGAGCAGGGGCGACGGCCCCTCCGGTGTCCACGTCGGCATGTCGAACACCCTGAACACGCCGGTCGAGGCGCTCGAGCTCGAGCTGCCGCTGCGGGTCGAGCGCTACGAGCTGCTCGACGGCTCCGGCGGCACCGGCCGTCACCGCGGCGGCGACGGCCTGGTGCGCGAGATCCGCGTGCTGGCGGCCGCGACGCTCTCGTTGCTGACCGACCGGCGGCGCCACGCGCCGCAGGGCCTCGAAGGCGGCGATCCCGGCCGGCCCGGCCGCAACCTCCTGAACGGGAAGGAGCTGCCGCCGAAGGTCACGCGCGCGCTCGAGCCCGGCGACGTGGTCACGGTCGAGACGCCCGGCGGCGGCGGGTGGGGAAGAATCGAGCAATGACTCGCTGGGTCGGCCAGTCGATCCTCCGCCGCGAGGACTTGCCGCTCCTGACCGGCCGCGGGCAGTTCGTCGACGACGTCCCGATCGCGAACCCGCTCCACGTCGCCTTCGCGCGTTCACCCTGGGCGCACGCGGAGATCCGCTCGATCGACCTCTCCGCGGCGCTGGCCGCACCCGGCGTCGCGGTCGCACTCTCGGGCGCGGAGCTCCCCGACCTGACCGACCCGTTCGCCGCCGGGATCACGCACCGCCTCGCGTACTACGCGATGGCCGTCGACCGCGCGCGCTACGCGGGAGAACCGGTCGCGGCGGTCGCGGCCGAGTCGCGCTACCAGGCCGAGGACGCAGCCGAGCTCGTCACCGCCGACTACGAGCCGCTCGAGGCGGTGGTCACCGTCGAGGACGCGCTCGACCCGGCGAAGCCGTTGCTGCACGACCAGGTCGGCTCGAATGTCGTCGTCGACCGCACGCTTCGCTACGGCGACCCCGACGGCGCCTTCGCCCGAGCCGACCTGGTCGTGACCGAAACCCTCCGCTGGGAGCGGTATAGCTCGACCCCGATCGAGACCTACGGCGTCGTCGCCGACTACGAGCCGGCCTCGGGGCTCCTGACCATGTGGGCGAACTTCATGGGGCCGATGACGCTGCTCCCGGTGCTCGCGCGGTCGTTGCGGATGCCCGAGGAGAAGCTGCGCGTCATCGTCCCGAAGGACATCGGCGGCAGCTTCGGGATCAAGTCGTCGCTCTTCCCGTACATGAGCCTCGTCGGCCTGCTCGCGATGCGCGCCGGACGCCCGGTCAAGTGGATCGAGGACCGCGCCGAGCACCTGATCGGCTCGTCGCACCAGCCCGACCGGGTCGGCACGCGCGAGCTGGCGCTGACGAAGGACGGCGAGATCATCGGCCTGCGCGCACACGTGGTCGACAACCTCGGCGCCTACGTCCGGGCCCCCGAGCCGGCGACGACCTACCGTCCCCTCGGCAACTACGTCGGGCCCTACCGCGTCCGCGACGTCGAGCTCCACCTCGTCGACGTCGTCTCGAACAAGGTGCCGACCGGACCGAACCGCGGGTACGGCTGCCAGCAGATCTACCTGGAGACCGAGCGGACGCTCGACGAGGCGGCACAGCAGCTCCACCTCGACCCCGCCGAGATCCGCCGCCGCAACCTGATCCCCGCCGACGCGTTCCCGTACGAGACTCCGACCGGCGGCGTCTACGACAGCGGCGACTACCCGCGCGTGCTCCAGCTCGCTCTCGAGACCGCCCGCTACAGCGAGCTGCGCGTGATGCAGGCCGGGGCACGGGACGAGGGCCGCCTGGTCGGCATCGGCATCGGCCTCGCCGTCGATCCGTCGATCTCGAACATGGGCTACATCACCGTCGCGCTGCCGCCGGAGCTGCGGCAGGCGCCCGGCTACAACCCGAAGTCGGGCGCCGCCGACTGGGCGCAGGTGCGGGTGAGCTCGAGCGGCAAGGTCGTGGTCACGATGGGCACGGCGCCGCAGGGGCAGGGCCACGAGACGGCTGTCGCGCAGGTGGTCGCCGACGAGCTGGGACTGACTCCCGACGACGTCGCGACCGTTGACGCGTTCGACAGCCACACGTCGGTCTGGTCGGTGTCGTCCGGGTCGTACTCGAGCCGTTTCGCCGGGATCGCCGCGGGTGCCGTGCGGAAGGCGTCGGGCGTGGTCAAGACCCAGATCCTCGAGATCGGCGCCTCGCTGCTCGAGGCGTCCGCCGACGACCTCGAGCTCGTGGACGGCCAGGTACGTGTGAAGGGGTCGCCCGACCGGAGCGTCTCGCTGCGCCGCATCGCCGGCGTCGCCCACTGGGACCCGCACGGGCTTCCGGAGGGGATGGACGCCGGCATCCAGGCCTCGGAGGTCTTCCACATGCCGAGCTCGGCGCCGCCGACCGACGACGACCGGATCAACTCGTCCCACGCGTACGGCTTCGTCGCCGAGGTGGTCGCGGTCGAGGTCGATCCGGTCACCTGGCGTGTGACGATCCTCGAGTACGCCTCCGCGAACGACGCCGGCACGATCATCAACCCGAAGCTGGTCGAGGGGCAGACGTACGGCTCGGCGCTGCACGGGCTCGGCGGCGCGCTGCTCGAGGAGTTCCGCTGGGACGAGGACGGCCAGTTCCTGACCGGCACGTTCGCCGACTACCGCTGCTTGACCGCCGCCGAAGCGCCGCGGATTGCGACCGCACACGTCGAGACGCCGTCGCCGTTCACGCCGGTCGGCGCGAAGGGCTGCGGCGAATCGTCCTCGGAGACGGCGCCGGCGGCGGTCGCGAACGCGGTCGCCGACGCCTTGCGTCCGCTCGGGCTGAAGCCGTCGCACCTGCCGCTCACGCCCGCGCGTCTCTGGGAGCTCGCCCGCTCGTGAAGCCCGCGCCCTTCGAGTACTTCCGGCCCACGTCGGTCGAGGAGGCGGAGGCGCTGCTGGCGGAGCACGAGGACGCCAAGCCGCTCGCCGGCGGCCAGAGCCTGGTGCCGATGCTCAACTTCCGGCTCGCACGGCCCTCGGCGCTGGTCGATCTCGGCGGTATCGACGAGCTCGCCGGCATCCGGGTCGGCGACGGCGCGCTGGTCGTCGGCGCGATGACGCGGCAGTGGGACCTCGAGCACTCGCCGGAGGGTCTTCCGCTGCTGCGCGAGGCGCTGGCCCACGTCGGCCACACGGCGACGCGCTGCCGCGGCACGGTCGGCGGGTCGCTCGTCCACGCCGACCCGACCGCCGAGCTGCCGGTGTGCGCGCTGGCGCTCGGGGCGGAGCTCGTCACGTCGCGTCGCACGATTCCCGCGGAGGAGTTCTTCCTCTCGGTCTTCATGACGGCGCTCGAGCCAGACGAGCTGCTCGTCGAGATCCGCTTCCCGACGCCGGTGGGGCCGACCGCGTTCCTGGAGCATTCCCACCGCCATGGCGACTTCGCAGTCGTCTGCGTCGCGCGCGCCGGCGAGCGGATCGCGGTCGGCGGTGTCGGTCCCACGCCCGTCCTGTGGGACGGCGGTGCGATCGACCCCGTGGGCGACCTCTTCGCGCCGGCCGGCTACAAGCGCGACGTCGCGCGGGCGCTCCTCGAGCAGGCGGCGGCGGCGGCGTGATCGAGGTCGCCGTCACCGTGAACGGCAAGCGGCACGAGCGGCGCGTCGAGCCGCGCCTTCTGCTCTCCGACTTCCTCCGCCACGAGCTGTCGCTCCACGGGACTCACGTCGGGTGCGAGCACGGCGTCTGCGGCGCCTGCACGGTGCTGTTCGACGGGCGGCCGGCGCGCTCGTGCCTCACCCTCGTCGCTCAGGCCGACGGGGGCGAGATCCGGACGGTCGAATCAGTCAGTCACGGAGCGACGCTGCACCCGCTCCAGCAGGCCTTCCACGAGCACTTCGGCCTCCAGTGCGGCTTCTGCACGCCGGGGATCCTGATCAGCGCGCTGTTCCTGCTCGAGCAGAACCCCGATCCGACCGAGGCGGAGGTCCGGGCAGAGCTGGCCGGCCACCTCTGCCGCTGTACCGGCTACGCGCCGATCGTCGACTCGATCCTGGCGGCGGCCGCGACGCTACGCGGGTGACATCACGCTGACCGAGAGCCCCCCGTGCTCGCAGACCGGTGTGGGCGGGCGCACCGGAGCGACGAACGTCCCGCGACCCGGCGGCGGCGTCACCCGTACGTAGTACGAGCGCCGCTCGCAGGCGGAGCCGGTCACGGGCTCTCCGGGACCGGGGATGTCGGGCGAGAAGCGCGCGCTCGCCTTGCCGACCTGCCCGCGTCGAAGCAGCACTCGTACCGCAGTCAGCCCCGGCCGGAAGGCGGGAGTCACCTTCGTCGGCAACGGTCGGCGCAGCCGGTCGAGCAGCTGGAGGCGCGGCACGCCCGAGACGAAGCACGTTCGGCCCGAGAGCATCCGCACCCGCAGCGAGTAGACGATGTTCCCGGCGCCCGCGCTGCCGGGGATGACCGCGAACGTCCCGCCGAGCTGCGAGCCGGCGCAGGGCGGTGTCGGAGCAGCACTGCCTCCGCCGGCCAGGACGAGGGCCGACACGGCGGCGGCGGCGAGACCCCAGCAGAGCCGGTTGCTCACCTCGAGAATGTAGCTCGGCGCTGAGCGACTACCGTTCGGCACGATGACGACCGTCGGCATCGTCAGCCCCGGCGCGATGGGCAGCGCCGTCGGCGGCGCACTGCTGCGCGGCGGCGCGCGCGTGGTCGCCACGGTCGCCGGACGGAGCGAGCGCACGGCTTGGCTCGCCCGGCAGGCCGGGCTGGACCTGGTGCCGAGCATCGCCGACGTGATCGGCGAGGCCGACGTCGTGCTCTCGATCGTCCCGCCGGATCAGGCCGGGGCGGTCGCCGCGCAGCTCTCGGAGGCACGGCTGCTGGCCGACCTGAACGCGGTCTCGCCGGCGACGGCGCGCCGGAACTCCGCCGAGGTCGACGGCTCGATCTCGGGGCCGCCGCCGCAGCAGGCCGGTACGACCAGGATCTACCTCTCCGGCCCGCGGGCGCCGGAGGTCGCGGCGCTGCCGTTCGACGGCGTCGACGTGATCGTGGTCGGCGACGAGGCCGGGGCGGCCTCGGCTGTGAAGATGAGCACCGCGTCGGTGTACAAGGGCTCGATCGCGCTGCTCGGACAGGCGCTACGCGCAGCCGACCACTACGGCGTGCTCGACCACGTCCTGTCCGATCTCGGCGAGCTCGCGGACGGAGCGGGCCGGCGGATCGCCAGGTCGGCGGCGAAAGCCGACCGTTACGTCGGCGAGATGCACGAGATCAGCGCGTCGCAGGCAGCAGCGGGGCTCGACCCCGCGCTGTTCGAGGCGATGGCGGAGGTGTGGGCCGGGATAGCCCGGACGCCGCTCGGCCGGGTCGCCCCGGAGGAAGCAGGCTCCGACCTTCAGGAGGTGCTGCGGCAACTGGCGCTAGTGGAGCGCGAGCTGCCGGAAGGGCTCGAGATTCGAGACGCCGACGCCGACCAGCCGTAGCGGCCCCGGGCGGTCGGCGAGCGCACGGTCGAGGAGCGTGCACGCGATTTCGCCGATCGCCGCGCCGTCGTCGAGCCCGGCCGCGACGGTGGACGAACGGCTGCGGATCGCGAAGTCCGGGTAGCGCACCTTTGTCGTGATCGTCCGCCCGGCCTGGCCGGTGCGGACGAGGTGCTCGCCGAGCCGGCCGGCCATCCGGCGAAGCTCGGCGTGCAGCTGCTCCCGGTCGTCGATGTCGCGCTCGAACGTCTCCTCCGTCGAGATCGAGACGCGCTCGACCTGGGTATCGAGCCCCCGTTCGTCGATCCCACGGGCGCGATCGCGCAGCACCGTCCCCACCTTTCCCGGGAGCAGCCGCCGCAGCGCGTCGTCGGCGAGATCGGCCAGCCCGCCGATCGTGGGCAGGCCGGCGGCCCGCAGACGCTCCTCCGCCCGGGGGCCGACGCCGGGCAGCAGTCGAACGTCGAAGGGCGCCAGGAAGACAGCCTCGCGGCCGGGGCGGACGACCGTGAGCCCGCCGGGCTTGCGCCGGTCGGAGGCGACCTTCGCGACCACCTTGCAGGTGGCGACGCCGAGCGAGCAGGTGAGCGAGGTCGCGCCCCGGACTGCCGACTGCACCGCCTCGGCGAGCTGGCGGGCGGCCAGAAAGTCGCCGGCGATCTCTCCGAGGTCGAGGTAGCCCTCGTCGATCCCGGTCTGCTCGACCGTCGGCACGACCTCGCGCACGGTGCCCCAGACCGCCCGCGAGTAGTCGCGGTAGAGGCTGTGGCGCGGCCGCACGAAGACGGCTTCCGGGCAGCGGCGCAGTGCCTCGGCGCAGCTCATCGCCGAGTGGATGCCGTGCTTGCGGGCGACGTAGTTCGCGGTCGCGACCACGCCGCGGCCCTTCGGGTCGCCCCCGACCACGAGCGGTCGTCGACGCAGCGACGGATCCTCGAGCTGCTCGACGGCGGCGAAGAAGGCATCGAGGTCGAGGTGCGCGACGATCATCGCCACAAGAGTAGAAATTGGCACGGAACCGACACACGACCGCGCGTGGATCCGTGGCACGATCGCCGCAGGGGAAAGGGGTTCATTCCCCCACCCAGGGTGGGGGTCTGGACCGGGCGCGGAAAAGCGACTCCGACGTCGGGCCGACGTCGTGCGCGTGGACGCCCGGCGGCGTGTACGGACGCCGGCAGCGAAACGGACGTGCGTCGTGCGACTTCGATAGCGTCGGTGCGTGGCGTCCGTCGACGTTCCGGTTGCCCTGCTCGGCTACGGGACGGTCGGGTCCGCCGTCGACCGGCTGTTGCGCGACCAGGCCGCCGACATCGAGCGCGCGACCGGCCACCGGCTGCGGGTCGTGCGCGCGCTCGTCCGCGACCCGGCGAAGGAGCGGGCGACGGAGGTCGAGGTCACCACCGACTTCGCCACGATCCGCGACGATCCCGGGATCGCCGTCGTCGCAGAGGTGATGGGCGGCCTCGACCCTGCCGGCGACCACGTGCTCGAGCTCCTGCGGGCCGGCAAGTCGGTCGTCACCGCCAACAAGCAGCTCGTCGCAGCGCGCGGTGCGGAGCTGTTCGCCGCCGCGGCCGACCGCGGCGTGCAGCTTCGCTTCGAGGCGTCCGTCTGCGCCGCGATCCCGGTCGTCAAGGTGCTGCGCGAGGCACTCGTCGTCTCGAACGTCCACCGCGTGCTCGGGATCGTGAACGGGACGACCAACTTCGTCCTCACGGAGATGGAGCGTGGCTCGTCCTACCAGGACGCGCTCGCCGAAGCGCAGCGGCTCGGCTTCGCGGAGGCCGATCCGACCGAGGACGTGTCGGGCAAGGACGCAGCGGCGAAGATGGCGATCCTGGCGACGGTTGCGTTCGGCTCGCGCGTCACCTTCGACGACGTCACGTACGTCGGTCTCGAGCGGGTCGCCCCCGAGGACGTCGCCGCCGCTCGCGAGATGGGGATGGTCGTGCGGCTGGTCGGGGCGGCGACGCTGGTCGACGGGCGCTGGGATGTCCGCGTCGGGCCCGCACTGGTCGACCGCAGCCACCCGCTCGCCGCGGTCGAAGGCGCGTTCAACGCGGTCATGCTCCAGGGCGACGCGATCCGCGAGATCACCCTGGAAGGCCCCGGTGCGGGCGGGATCGAGACGGCGTCTGCCGTGGTCGCGGACATGGTCACGATCGTCGGCACGACCGGCACCGGCTTCCTGCAGAACGACGCGTGCTGGCGAACCCTCGAGCGCCTGCCCGAGGGCGACGTCGCCTCGCCCTTCTACCTTCGCGTGGAGGTTGCCGACCGTCCGGGCGTGCTCGCGCTCGTCGCGTCGAGCCTCGCGTCGCACGGAATCTCGGTCGCGCGTCTCGTCCAGCAGCAGGGAGAAGAGAGCGCCACGCTGCACGTCGTCACGCACGAGACCCCGGCCGGGCGGCTGGACGAGGCGCTGGCCGAGATCGACCGCCTCGGTGAGACGCGCAGCGCCGCCTCGGCGCTGCCGGTCGTCTCCGACCGCGGCGTCGCGGAGCTCGGATGGGCCTGACGCTCGGCGAGGGCGGGACGCCGCTCGTCCCCGCGCCGCGGCTGTCGGAGCGGCTCGGTTGCGAGCTCTGGCTGAAGTGGGAAGGGGCCAACCCGACCGGGAGCTTCAAGGATCGCGGCATGGCGCTCGCCGTCGGCCGGGCGGCAGAGCGCGGCGCCCGCGGCGTCATCTGCGCCTCCACGGGCAACACCGCGGCGTCGGCCGCCGCCTACGCCGCCCGCGCCGGCCTGCCGGCGTTGATCATCGTTCCGGCCGGCGCCGTGGCGCGGGGAAAGCTCGCGCAGGTCGTCGCCGCCGGGGGGGAGCTGCGCGAGGTGAAAGGCTCGTTCGACGACGCGCACGCGCTCGCCCGGCGCCTCGCCGCCGACGAGGGCTGGGTCAACGTCAACTCGATCAACCCGGACCGGATCGAAGGGCAGGCCTCGGCGGCCCGCGAGGTGGTCGAGCAGCTTGGCGCGGCCCCCGACGTCCTCGCGCTGCCCTACGGCGGCGGCGGCAACACCAGCGCGTACGCACGTGGGTTCGCGGAGGTGGGCGTAGGGCGCCCGCGGCTGCTGTCCGTGCAGTCCGAGGAACGCGCGACCACGGTCGGCTCCGCGATCCGGATCGTCTCGCCCGTCCACCGCGAGCAGGTCGAGGCGGAGGCCGAAATCGTCACCGTGCCCGACGCGGAGCTGCTCGAGTGGTGGTCGGCGATCGTGCGGCTGGAGGGGCTCTTCTGCGAGCCGGCGTCGGCGGCGGGGGTCGCCGGAGTGGCGCGGGTTCGGCCGGCGGGTCGCGTGGTCTGCGTGCTCACCGGCAACGGGCTGAAGGATCCCGAAGCGGTCGAGCTCCTATGAGGGTGCGGGCGCCGGCGACGACCGCCAACCTCGGGCCGGGCTTCGACTGCGCGGCCGTCGCGCTCGATCTCTGGAACGAGGTCGAGGTGACCGAGGGTCGCGGGGAGCCGCCCGACCCGACGCACATCGGCATCCGCGCGTTCGGGCTCGTCGCCTCGCCGGAAGGGCTCGCATTCGAGTGGACGGACCGGATTCCGCGCGCGCGCGGGCTGGGCTCGAGCGCGGCGACGATCGCGCTCGGGCTGGTCGCGGCTGCGAAGTGGTCGGGTCAGGAGTTCGCGCTCGAGGACCTGCTCGCGCGCGGCGGGCCGCTGGAGGGTCACTCCGACAACCTGGCCGCCTGTCTCGCCGGCGGTGCCTGCCTCACCTGGGCCGGGCGGATCGAGCGGCTCGCGGACTCCCTCCCGGTCACGCCCGTTGCCGTGATCCCGCGGCAACTCGTGCGGACGGCCGAAGCGCGGGATGCACTGCCGCAGGAGCTGCCGTATGCCGACGCGGTCTTCACCGTCGCGCGGGCAACGTTGCTCGGGGCGGGGCTCGCGCGCGGAGACGCGACCTTGCTCGAGGCTGCGTTCGAGGATCGCCTCCACGAGCCCTACCGCCCCTCGCCGCTCCTCCATGCGATCCGCTCCGACCTGCCGGGCGGCGCCGTCGGCGCGACGCTCTCCGGGTCCGGCCCGACCGTCATCGTCTGGGCCGAGGAAGCGGAGGCGTGCGCGACCGAGCTGGCCGACCGCTTCCCCGACGAGACGGTGCTGACGCTGGCGGTCGCCGCCGAAGGGGCGCACTGAACCTCCCCTGGGAGCTCGAGCTCGGCGATCCGTTCGAAGCGCCGTTCTCGAAGCTGGTCGCGCCTGTCCGGTTGGCCGACGGGACGGAGGCGGTGCTGAAGATCCCGGTCGACGACGACGTCGAGAGCGTGCAGGAGCCCGAGGCGCTCCGCTTCTGGGACGGGCGGGGCGCCGTGCGGCTGATCGACCGCGACCCCGGGTCGCGCGCCTACCTGATCGAACGCTGCATGCCGGGAACGCCGCTCGGACGGGCGTACGACGACGATGCGCTGGGGGCGATCGCCTCAGCGCTCGAGCGGCTCTGGCGTCCGCCGTCCGACGACGTGCCGTGGCGCCGGATCGAAGTCGTCGCGGAGCGGTGGATCGACGAGCTGCCGCGCGACCGCGAGCGCCACGGCCGGCCGTACGAGGAGCGGCTCCTCGACGAGGCCGTCGACGCTCTGCGCACGCTGCCGCCGACACAGGAGCGGGTCGTTCTCTGCCACCAGGATCTGCACGGCGGCAACCTGCTGCGGGCGGAGCGCGAGCCGTGGCTGGCGATCGACTCGAAGCCGATCGTCGCCGAGCCGGCATACGACGCCGTGCCGGCGGTTCGCGACCTGGACGACGAGGGACGCATCACGGTCGCACAGCTCCGGCGGCGACTCGACTTCTTCTCCGAGCGGCTCGGGGTCGACCGCGAGCGGATCAGGCTCTGGGGGCTGGCGAAGCACCTGGCCTGGGGTACCGGCGGCTTGTATTTCCCCGGCGAGGTCGAGCTGGTGCGGATGTTCTCCGAGGTAGGCTCTTCGTGATGATCGCCGCCGAGGACACCCTGCGCGCGACGCTCGGCGAGCCGTCGGAGGTCGTGAAGGCGAAGATCGCGGACCGGCTGAACGAGCTGACGCGCCAGTTCGTGGAGCGCTCGCCGTTCGTCTGCCTCGCCACCTCGGCCGCGGACGGCACGTGCGACGTCTCGCCGCGCGGCGACCCGGCGGGCTTCGTCAAGGTGCTGGACGAGCGGACGCTGCTCCTGCCCGACCGGCCCGGGAACAGACTGGCGGACTCGCTCAGGAACGTGCTCGAGAACCCGCACGTCGCGCTCATCTTCATCATCCCGGGCATCAGCGACACCTTCCGCGTGAACGGGCGGGCGACGATCGTCGAGGATCCGGAGCTGCTCGAGCAGTGCGCGGTCGAAGGCAAGGTGCCGACGCTCGGTCTGCGGATCGAGGTCGACGAGGCATACACGCACTGCCCGAAGGCGTTCCTGCGCGCCAGGCTCTGGGATCCGGAGGCGTACGCCGACCGGTCCGAGCTGCCGTCGTCCGGCGAGCTGATGCGTTCGGTCGGCGCGGAGGTCGATCCGAAGCAGTACGACGCGGAGCGGGCCGAACGGTACGCGCGCCGCGAAGGTTTCTACTGATCGAGTACCGCTTCGTCGACTGCGCCTACGAGCTCGACCGCTGGGAGGCGGGTCGTGAGCTGTACCTCGAGGCGCACATCCCGGGTGCCGCGTTTCTCGGCGTGGAGCTCTCGGATCTCACGATCGAAGGTCAGGGCAGGCATCCGCTGCCGCGTGATGAGGAGTTCGCGGCCGCGGCAGGCCGGGCGGGAATCGGCGACGGCGTGTTCGTCGTCGCCTACGACCACGGCGGCGCCGGCGGCGCGGCGCGGCTCTGGTGGCTGCTCCGTCACTACGGGCACGAGGACGTGGCGGTGCTCCGCGGCGGGCTGGACGCCTGGCTCGGGCCGCTGCGCGCGGGCGAGGAGGAGATCGAGCCGCGCGAGTTCGTGCCGCGTCCGCGCGCCGGCGACACGATCGACGCGGACGAGCTGGCGGGGCGGTTGGGCGAGCCCGGGCTGGTGGTGGTCGATGCGCGCTCGCCCGAGCGCTATCGAGGCGAGACGGAGCCGATCGATCCGGTGGCCGGGCGGATCCCCGGCGCAGTCAACTGGTTCTACGCGGAGGCGAGCGAGCCGCCGGTCGAGGTGGCGGAGGCGGACGAGATCGTCGTGTACTGCGGCTCCGGGATCACCGCCTGCGTCGATCTCCTGCTGCTCGCGAAGGCCGGCAGGTCCGACGCGAAGCTCTACCCGGGATCGTGGAGCGACTGGTGCGGGCGAGGCCTTCCGGCCGAAAGGGGTTAGTCGGAGCTCGTGGCGTTTCGCACCCAGTCTCTGAGACTGGGGTGGAAACAATTGCGCAACGATTCGTCCACAGGAGTGCTAGCGGTAGGCCCCGATCAGCGCGCCGCCGGCGACCACCAGCACCGCCCCGAGAACGAGGTGGCGGCCGACCAGCTCGGTCCGGCGCAGCAGCAGCACGGCGAGCAGGACGGCGAACAGCGACTCCGTGGCCACGAGCGGGCTGACGACCGTCACCCGTGAGCGGTAGAAGGCCTCGAACAGGAACGCGTACGAGGCGCCCCACAGCACGCCCGGGAGGACGAAGCTCGGCCCCTCGCGCCGGATGTCGCCCAACACGCGCTTGCCCCGCAAGGCGACCAGCACGACGAAGACCAGCACCGTCCCGGAGAGGATCGTCGTCGCCGCCGCCAGTTGCGGCGCGACGGTGCTGGCAGAGGCGATATGCCGGACGATGTTGTCGCGCGTCGCGAACAGGATCGTGCAGCCGAAGGCGTAGACCAGGCCGATCGCCCGGAAGTGCTCCGGCCGGGTGCGCTCGGCGATCAGCGCGAGACCGCCGCAGACGATCAGCACCGCCCCGACCAGGAGCGGCGCCTGCGCCGGTTCCCCGAGCGCGATGATCGCGATCGTCACCGCCACCAGCGGCGCTGCGCCCGCGATCACCGACGCGCGCGCGGGGCCGGCCTCGCGGACGCCGAGCACGAAGAGGAGCTGCGCACCGCCGGGTGCGAGCACCCCGGCGAGCAGGTACGGCCAGAGCTCGCCGCCCCACTCGCGGCCGACGAGCGCGACCACGGCGCAGACGCAGAACCCGCTGAACGCCGTCGCGAACGCCCCGACGAGCGCATCGCGGCTCCGCCGCATCGAGAAGCCGAGCGCAATCGACATCCCGCCGAAGAGCAGGGCGGAGCACAGCGCGAGTGCGACCCCGGACACCGTCCGAACCTAACCGGTTAGCGTTGAAGCGTGGCGATCGAGCGCGTGTGCGTGATCGGGGCGGGGGTGATCGGCAGCCTCTATGCCGGCCATCTGGCCCGCGACCTCGAGGTCAGCGTGCTCACGCGGCGGACAGAGCACGCCGAGGCGCTCGAAGCGGACGGCCTGCGCATCTCCGGCAAGTCCGACTTCACCGCCCGCGTCCGCGCCACCGCCGACCCGGCCGAGCTCCCCGAGTTCGACCTCGGGATCGTCGCCACCAAGGCGACCCAGCTCGAGGGGGCCGCCGCCGGGCTCACGGGGCGTTTCCCAGGCGCGACCCTGATGACGATCCAGAACGGCCTCGGCGCCGAGGAGCTCGTGCGCGCGCGAGGCGACTGGCCGCTGCTCTCGGCGGTCACGTTCATGAGCGGCGTCCGCCATGCGGACACACACGTCGAGTACGAGCTCGACACCGAGACCTGGCTCGGCCCGTTCGCGGACACCGCGACGTACGAGCAGGCGCAGGAGGTGGAGGCGCTGCTCGTCGCGGCGGGTCTCCGCGCCCGCGCCTTCCCGGACCTGCGGCCGGCCCAGTGGTCGAAGCTGATCTTCAACGCGACCGTGAACGCGGTCTCGGCGCTCACCGACCTGCCGCACGTCGGCGCCTTCGCCGCCCGCGATCGCGAGGTCGACCTCGGCAATCTCGTCCACGACCTGATGGACGAGGGCGAGGCGGTTGCCACCGCCGCGGGCGTCGCGCTGCACGAAGATCCCTGGGAGATGAACGTGCACGCCGTCCGCCGCGGTGAGACGCTCGCCGCCCAGGGTCACTACGCCCACGTCCCGTCGATGCTCGAGGACGTCCGCGCGGGCCGCCCGACCGAGATCGACTTCATCACCGGTGCGCTCGTCCGCGAGGCGGCGAAGCACGGCGTTCCGGTCCCGCTGCACACGGCGATGTACCGGCTCGTCAAGGCGCGCGAATGCGCGTAGCCGTGATCGGCTGCGGCGCCGTCGGCTCGCTCTTCGCCGCCAACCTCGGCACCCTCGACGACGTCGAGGTCTGGGCGTACGACCCCTGGCAGGAGCACGTCGACGCGATCAACGCGACCGGCCTGCGGCTGTCCGGCGCAGGCGAGGTGGTCGGGCGCGTGCAGGCAACAGCCGACCCGGCCGCGCTCCCGCCCTGCGAGCTCGGGATCGTCGCGACCAAGAGCCAGCACACCTCGGCGGCGATGGCGGCGACCGCCCACGCGTTCGAGCAGGGCTCCGTCTGCTCGGTGCAAAACGGCGCCGGGAACGAGGAGCTGGTAGCGGAGCACGTGCAGCGGGTGATCCGCGGCACCACCTTCCCAGCCGGTCACGTGATCGAGCCGGGCCACGTCGGCTGGGACACGAAGGGCGACACCCACATCGGCCCCTTCGAGCCCAGCCCGGCTCCGATGGACGCGGTCGAGGCGCTCGCCGATGCATGCACCCGCGCCGGCATGCCGACGCATGCGCTCGAGGACGCCCGCGGCGCCCAGTGGCGCAAGCTGATCTTCAACGCCGCCTCGAACGCGATCGCCGCGCTCACCGGCCGGACGCACGGCCAGGTCGCCGAGCCGCCCACCCGCGACCTCGCCTGGGCGGTGATGGCAGAAGGCCGTGCGGTCGCGGACGCGCAGGGAATCGCGCTGGATCGGAGCCCCGAGGAGCTGTTCGACCACGCGGCGCGCCGGGACGTCGCGTACGGGCACAAGCCGTCGATGCTCCAGGACGTCGAGGCCGGGCGCGAGACGGAGATCGACTTCCTGAATGGCGCGATCGTCGCCTTCGGCGAGCGCCACGGGGTCGACGCGCCGCTGAACCGGGCACTGACACAACTGGTCAAGGGAAAGGAGCGTGCGTGACGAGCAAGGCGGAGATCGACCGGAGGTACGCGAACGTGCGGGCGCAGGCTCAGGAGGACGGCCTCGACGCAGTCGTCGTCGCCGGCTCGGAATACACGGGCTTCGAGGGCGCAGTGCGCTACCTCTCCGGCTTCCGGATCCTGCACCGCTACGCCTATGTGGTCCTGCCGGTCGAGGGGGAGCCCTCGGTCGTCTTTCCGAAGGAGGCGCGCTGGGTCGGCGACCACTCCGAAGCCTGGATCGAGGACAAGGTCTTCGCCGAGCACCCAGGCCAGTGGATCGCCGATCGCGGCTTCCGCAAGATCGGCGTCTACGGGCTCGACTACGTGATGCCGGTCCGCGACTTCCGTCCGGTCGCCGACGTCACGGTGCCGTGGGACCAGGGCTTCGACACCGCGCGGGCGGTCAAGTCGGAGGAGGAGCTGGCGTCGGTCGAGGAGAGCTTTCGCCTGAACGAGGACGGCGTCCGGGCCGCGCTCGCCGCCTACGAGGTGGGCAAGACCGAGGCCGAGGTGATGGGCGAGGCCGAGCGCGTCTTCGCCGCGCGCGGCACCTACCGCACGACCATGGACATGGTGCTCACCGGCCCGCAGGGCGGCGCAGGCCCCGAGTTCAAGCACCCGAGCGCCAGCCGCAGGATCGAGCAGGACGACCTGCTCCTGTACGGCCTCGAGATCGCCGCCTCCGGGGGCCACTGGGTCGAGTTCTCCCGTCCGTTCTGCGCCGGCGAGCCGAGCAGGGAGACGCTCGCGGGGATGGAGGCCTACGAGGAGTACGTCGAGGCCGCGCGCGCCACGATGCGCGCCGGCGCCTCCGCGCACGACGTCCACCGCGCCGTCTCGAAGGGGTTTCTCGACCGCGGCTTCAAACTCGGCCACGTCACCGGCCACTCGATCGGGATGACGATGATCGAGTTCCCGCGGGTCGGCGAGGGCCTCGACACCGAGCTCAAGGAGAACATGGTGATCTCGATGCATCCGCACGCGATCAGCGAGGACGAGCGCACGTGTCTGTACATGCAGGACACGTGGCGCGTCACGAAGGACGGAGGCGTCCCGTTCTCACAGGTGCCGATCCGGATCTTCGGGCCGGGTGAGTCGCTGTGAACGGACTGGACTTCTTCGTCGAGGCGGTGCCGCCGAGCCTGGCCGTCCAGTACGGGCGCCGGGTCGAGGAGGCGGGGTTCCGGACCGCCTGGTTCCCGGAGATCGTCTTCGGCGACTCGTTCGTCCCGGCGACCGCCACCGCGACCGGCACCTCGAGCCTGCTGCTCGGCACCGGCGTCGTCGGCATCTGGAGCCGCTCGCCGGTGACGATGGCGCTCCAGGCGGCATCGGTGAACGAGCTCTCGAACGGCCGCCTCCTGCTCGGGCTGGGCGTCCAGGCGCGGAACTACGTGTCCGGCTGGCACGACCGCACCTACGAGCGGCCGATCCGGGCGATGCGCGAGTACGTGACCATTCTCAATCGGGCGCTCGCCGGCGAGCCGGTCACCTTCGAGGGCGAGCTCTTCTCGGTGCGGGACTTTCAGCTGCAGATGCCGCTGCCCGAGCAGCCTGTACGTGTGTACGTCGCCGCCGTCGGCCCGCAGATGATCCGGCTCGCGGGCGAGGTCGCCGACGGCGTGCTCGGCTACTGCTGGTCGGCGGCCTACGTGCGCGAGGTCGTCCTGCCGGCGCTCCGCGAGGGCGCGGCTCGGGCCGGCCGCTCGCTCGACGAGGTCGACGTCGCCTGCGGCTACCCGACCGTGGTCGCCGAGGACGGCAGCGCGATCGAGAACGCGAAGGGTCAGGTGCTGATGTTCGCGACCGCCGCGAGCTCGTCCCCGTTCTACGCCGAGAGCTTCGCCAGCGCCGGCTACGGCGACCTTGTCGCGGAGCTGCGGGAGCGCGTCGACGCGCTCGACGCCGACGGCGCGATCGTCGCGATTCCCGACGAGGCGGTCGCCGCGATGACCGTGTCCGGCACGCCCGACGAGATCCGCCGCCGGGCCGACGAGCTGCGCGCGGCGGGCGTGCAGACCGTGGCCGTGAATCCGTCCCCGCCCGGGCTCTGGTACCCGCTGTACCAGGGGCACTTCCCGGACGGGTTCCCGATGCGGGAGTTCTCGTTCCCGGCGTACCTCGGCCAGATGGACGACGCCCTGCGACTGATCGGAGGATGAGATGCTGAAGGAGAGCGGAAAGCGCCAGCGGGAGGCGGTGCCGTTCACCGTTCGCACCGCCGACGGCGACTCGATCGAGCTGACGTATTCGTCGCCGCGGGTGGCCGAGGAGCACGACGAGGAGGAAGTGCTCGAGTCGCTGCCCTGGTTCGAGCCGGGGAAGCCGCTCCGCAACTACATGCTCCACCAGACCGACTTCTACGACGAGGTCGAGCAGATCTGGGGCCGGCGCTGGGGCGCGGAAGGGATCGGCACGCTCCGCGAGGTGCTCGTCTCGCGGCCGACCGAGAACGAGATCCGGCCCGAGTACTCGAAGGAGTGGCAGTACTACTACTCGAGCGCGGCCGGGAACGCCGACCTCGGCCGTCTGCAGGCGCAGTTCGACGAGTACTACGACGTCCTCGCCGGCCACGGGGTGCGGGTCAACTACCTCGAGGCGCCCGTGCCCGCGATCGGCGAGTACGGCTACATCAAGAACCTGGTCACCCTCGCCGGGGCGGGGCTCTGCGTTCGGGGCGGCGCGGTCCTCCACCGCTACGGGCTCGGCTCGTGGCAGCGCGGCCGCGAGGTGATCTGGTCGAAGGCGCTCGCAGCGCTGCAGGTGCCGATCTATCTGACCATCCACGGCCGCGGGATCTGCGAGCCCGGCGCCGGGCGGTGGCTCGACTCGAAGACGTTCGTCTTCAACGAGAGCGTGGTCGCGAACGAGGAAGGCCTGCGCCAGCTCGGGTTCGTCCTGGAGACGCTCGGCGTCGAGCTGGTCGTCACCCATAGCCCCGGCTGGTACGACTCGATCGGCGAGGGCTCGATCGGCACGTCCCACATGGACATGGTCTGCATGGTCCCCGACGACCGGGTGATCGTGCTCGCACCGCACCTCGTCAACTACGGCTTCGTGCGCTGGCTGATGGAGCGCGACTACCGGATCGTCGAGGTGCCGCTCGACGAGTACTGGGACCTGGCGGTGAACGGGGTCACGCTGGAGCCCGGGAAGGTCGTGATCAACCGAGGCTCGTCGACGGTGGTCGAGGCGCTCGAGCGGGCAGACGTCGAGGTGATCCAGGTCGACTTCTCCGAGAGCCAGCGCTTCGCGATCGCGGGGTTGCACTGCGCGACGCTCGAGCTGGTGCGCGACCAGCCCGACGAGGAGCTCTAGACGCCGGCGTCGGGCGCGGGAGTCGGCGGCTCGGGGCCGCGCGGCCTCCCATGCAGCGAGCGGGGCAGCGAGAACTCCTTCCCGCCCGTGATCCCGCTCGGCCGGAGCAGGAGGATCACGAGCATCACGATCGCGACCCCGACCAGGCTGGAGCCCGCGGGCGCCTTGATCCCCAGGCCGAAGAAGTGGATCCCGAGCTCGGAGTTCCCGAGCAGGATGGTGAAGAGGCTGATCGTGATCGCGCCGATCACGGCACCGAACAGGCTCGAGATGCCTCCGACGACCAGCATCGCCAGGGTGAGGAAGGTGAGGTCGAGGTAGACCTGGTTGGTCGCGATGCTCCCGAGCAGGTGGACGTAGAGCCCGCCGGCGAAGCCGGAGAGCGCGCCCGACAGCGTGAAGGCGAGCAGGCGCTGGCGATGGATGTCGATCCCGGCGGCGCGCGCAGCCGCGGGGTCTTCCCGGGCGGCGCGCAGCTGGCGGCCGTATCGGCTGCGCTGATAGGCGAAGGCCACGCAGATGACCGCGACTGCGCCGGCCGTGGCCTGCCAGTAGTCCGTGGTCGTCGGGATCAGGGACAGCACCGTCGAACCGGGCCCGATGCTCGTCCAGTACGTGAGGATGTTGTAGGTGATGCCCAGCACGGCCAGGGTCGAGATGCCGGCGGCGATGCCGGACAGGCGCATGAGCGGGATGCCGACCACGAACGCATAGACCGCCCCGAGCGCAGTGGCGAGCGCGAGCGACCATGCGCTCGAGATCGAGTGGTCGCGGAGGAGCGGGAACAGCGTCGGCAGGACGCCGCGCTTCGAATCGAGCGGGATCGTCATCACGCCGCTGGCGAACGCGCCCACGGCGACGAAGCTGACCTGGCCGAAGGAGATCACACCGGAGTTGCCGACGAAGACGTACAGCGCGGTGACGAGCGCGACGTAGACGATCGCGTTCTGGAACTTGATCTGGTCGCCGCTCGTCACCCACAGGCTGGAGGTCACCGCCAGCAGGACGACCAGGGCGATCGGCCCGAGCAGCTCGGTCAGCCAGTCGACGCGCCTCATACCCGCTCCACGGACCCTTGCCCCGTCCGCGCGAAGAGCCCCTGCGGGCGCAGGAGCAGCACGACGATCACCGCGAGGTAGATGACGGACGGCATGTACACGTTCGACGTGAAGGGGGTCGTCCCCGACGTCGGCAGCTCCGAGCCGACGAACGACGTGGCGAACCCGATCGCGAACCCGCCAAGCGTGGCGGACGTGAGGCGGTCGATACCGCCCGCGACCACGCCGACCAGCACGATCAGCGTCTCGTTCAGGCCCGTTGTCGGGTTGACCAGCGGGCTGGTGATGCTCAGGATCACGGCCACGATCGCGGCCAGCACGCCGGCGACGGCGACGGCGACCATGATCACCGTGTCCGCCTTGACGCCGAGCAGCCGCGAGGTGCGGAAGTCGAGCGACGCCGCGCGCATCTGGAGGCCGATCGAAGTCCGGTTGAGCAGGAGCGCCAGCCCTCCCAGGGCGACGAGGCTCGCGCCGATCGCGAGGAAGGTCGACCAGCGGATGTTCAGCGAGCCGATCGTCACCGCCTGGTTCAGCCGCGCCAGCGTCCCCACCGGGTCGCCGAGGCCGCCCCGCTGGCGGTACGTGTACTGGAGGAGCGCTGCGTTCTGCAGCAGATACGCGACCGCGAAGGTCGCGACCAGCATCGTCGAAGCGTCGGCGGTCCGCAGCGGCCGGAAGGCCAGGCGCTCGAGCACGAGCGAGGCGGCGACGGCGACGAGCACCGCAATTGCGATGCTCGCCGCGTCGGGCCAGCTGTCGGTGAAGGCGAGCGCGTAGGCGGCCAGCATGATCAGCTGGCCGTACGCGAAGTTGATCAGCCGCAGTACGCCGAACACGAGTCCGATCCCGACCGCGATCAGCGCGTAGAGCGCGCCGACCCCGATCGCGTCGATGAGCGACTGGACGTGGATCACGAGGCCATGTAGGCGGCGACGATCCGGTCGGTGTCGTCCGCGTCGGCGGGTGTGAGGGTCATCCTGATCTCGCCGTTCGTCATCACGTAGGTCCGGTCGGCGAGGGCGACCGTGCGCTGGGCCCGCTGCTCGACGAGCAGCACGGTCACGCCGCGGGCACGGATCTGAGCGAGTGCGTCGAGGACCACGTCCACGGTGGTCGGAGCGAGCCCGAGCGACGGCTCGTCGAGGAGGAGCACGCTCGGCCGCGCGACCAGCGCCCGTGCGATCGCCAGCTGCTGCTGCTGGCCGCCCGAGAGCGTCCCTGCCTGCCGGGCGCGGAACTCGTGGACGATGGGAAACAGCTCCTCGATCCACTCGAGCTCGCTGCCGGCGTCCGTCCGGTCTCTCCGTGCCACCAGTCCGAGCCTGAGGTTCTCCTCGACCGTCAGCTCGGCGAAGATCCGGCGGCCCTCGGGCACGAGCGAGACGCCCCCGCGCGCGATCGTCTCGGGCTTGCGGCCGAGGATCGAGGCCCCGTGGACCCGGATGTCGCCGGATCGCGCCGGCACCAGGCCGACGATCGTGTGCAACGTCGTCGACTTGCCGGCGCCGTTCGGCCCGATCAGCCCGACGATCTCGCCGGCGCCGACCGTGAGCGCGAGCTGCCTGACCGCAGGCACGGAGCCGTAGTTGACCCAGAGGTTCTCGACCTCGAGCGCGGGCGGCGACGGCGGTACGGGCGCAGTGGTCACGCCGGGGCCTCGTGGACCGCGCTCTCGCCCAGGTACGCGGCGGTGACGTCCAGATTCGACCGGATCTCGCGGGGTGTGCCCTCGGCGAGCGTGCGGCCCTGGTCGAGCACGTGGATGCGGTCGCACACCTCCATGATCAGCGCCATGTTGTGGTCGATCAGCAGCACGCCCGCCTCGTAGACGTCGCGTACCGTGTTGACGACCGCGGCGAAGTCGGGGACCTCGGCCTCGGGCAGCCCGGCCGCGGGCTCGTCCATCAGGACGAACCTCGGCGCGGTCGCGAGCGCGCGCGCGACCCCGAGCTTGCGCTCGTCGCCGTGCGCGAGCGTCCCCGCCGGACGGGTCCCGTAGCCCTCGAGGCCGAGGAGCTCGAGCAGCGCAGCCGCCCTCCGCCGCGCCTCGCGGCTGCGTGCCCCCGAGCCGAGTGCGGCCACCTCGACGTTCTCCCGCACGGAGAGCGATCCGAACGATCGGCTGTGTTGGAACGTCCGGGCGAGGCCGGCGCGACCACGGCGGTGAGGGCTCCACGATGTGATCAGCTCGTCGCCGAGCGCGATCGAGCCCGAGGTCGGAAGGTCGAAGCCGGTGATGACGTTGACGAGCGTGGTCTTCCCGGCGCCGTTCGGACCGATCAGCCCGACGACTTCGTGCCGGTCGACCTCGATGTCGACGCCGCGGAGTGCGTGCACGCCCTCGAAGGCGCGCGAAACGCCGGTGGCCCGGAGACTGCCCCCGGGCCACCGGCTCGCCTCACGCGAGACGTCGTCTGCCAACGCCTCTCAGGTGGTGCCCAGCTTCTTCGTCGTGTAGAGCTGGACGAACTTCGGCTTGGAGTTCTGCACCTCCATCACGCGGTAGGCGCGCCCGAAGACGCTGTGCAGCGTCGGCGAGAAGCTCACCTTGCCGGAGATCGTGGGCAGGCCCTTGAACCTCTGCATGATCGCTGCGAGCACAGCTCCCTTGGTCGAGCCCTTCGCCAGCTTGATGGCGGCGGCGATGCCGTCGATCGAGGCTGCGCCCGTGACGAAGCCTCCCGTCGCGGGCGGCTGCTTGAGATTGGTCAGCTGGCCGATCATCCGCTTCACGAGGGCGCTCGGGTCGTCGCCGAACACCGAGGCGTAGGTGACGTACCAGTAGTTCGAGACGGGCGGGCTCTTCGGGTACCAGAAGGTGCCGTCACCGGCCCACGAGTTCATGATCGGCGTCTGGTTGTTCAGGCTGCGGATGCCGGCCATGAACGCAGGCCAGTCCGCGAACCCGGTCGAGGTGACGATCACGTCCGCCTTCTGCCCGTTCACCCGGCTGACGACGTTTCCGATCGTCTTGTCGAAGGAGGTGAAGCTCTCGGCGTCGACGATCTTTCCGCCGAGCTGCTTGAAGCGGGACGTGAACGCCTGGACGACGTTCTTGAAGTAGACGAGGAGGTTGTCGGTGACGGTGACGGCCGTCGTCCAGTGCTTGACGTTGTAGGCGTACTCGGCCATCGCTGCGCCCTCGTCCTGGGCGACGTTGCCGTAGCTGAAGGCCAGCTTCCCGAGCGCGCCGAAGCGCTTCGGCCCCATCTGGTCGGTGCCGATACACGGCGCGATCGTCAGCATCCTCTTCGCCAGGAACTGCTGGATCGCCGCGGTGGCGAAGTCGACGTCACAGGTGACCATGCCGATCACGGCACCCTTCGACACCACGTTGTTGACGCACGACTTCGAGACGTCCGGCTTCGAGTTCTGCGTATCGCAGGCGATGATCTTGAGCTTCGCGCCGTTCACGCCGCCGGCTGCGTTGATCTTGGCCGCCTCGAGCTTCGCCGCCGTGTACGCCGGGTTGTCGAACGGTGCCATCTGGCCGCTCAGGTCGGCAGCGAAGCCGATCACGATCGGTTTCTTCGCCGACTTCCCGCCCGACGCGGTCGTCACCCCGACAACGGCCAGGGTAACGGCCACCACGAGCGCGAGCCCGCCGACCGCGCCCCATCTCTTCCTATCCCTCATGCTGCACTCCTCCCTTGGCTGAACCGTCCACAGTGAGTTAACCATCTCCCGGGTGAGCCCTCGGGTCGAGGCGGTTGCGCCGCAGTCTCGGATCCCGTGACCGGACCATACGACCGATCGGTACGCGGATTCAATGCGGTTCGGTTTAGCGTTGGGTGGTGCGCATCGGGATCTGCGAGTGGACGACGTTCCCCGCGTCGTTCGAGGAGGAGCTCGCCGCCTATCGGGCGGCCGGCGCAGGTGCGATCGGGATCCTCGAGTTCAAGCTGGACGGTGTCTCCGACGTGCGCGGCAAGCTGCGCGAGAGCGGCCTCGCAGTGTCGTCGTGCCTGCCGGCGGCGGGCTCGATCCTGCCCTCGCCGCTCATCCCGGGCCCGGAGGAGCCGGAAGCGCGAGTCGAGTCGATCTGCGCGTCGGTCGCCCGGTTCGCCGAGCTGGAGGCGAGCTGCGTCTTCTTCCTGACGGGCCCGGGCGACGACCGCGAGGTGGTGGTCGAGGGCATCCGCCGGATCGCCGAGGCGGGCGAGCGGCACGGCGTCCCCGTAGCGCTGGAGCCGATCCACCCGTCGCAGGCGGAGGTGCTTTCGCCGGTCTCGACGATCCAGCAGGCGGTCGAGCTGATCGGCGACGCGGACGTCGGGGTCCTCTTCGACACATGGCACCTGCCCGAGGTCTCGCACGTCGACCGGATCCTCGGCGTGCACGTGTCCGACCGGACACGGCCGGAGACGCGGTCGGACCTGGACCGCGCGCTGCCCGGCGACGACTCGCGCGCGGCGGTGCGCGCGCTCGAGGCCGCAGGCTACGAGGGCTGGTACGACGTCGAGGTGATGTCCGATGACGGCACCTTCGGCGACGCGTTCCCCGACTCGCTGTGGGCGCTGCCTGTGGACGAGATCGCGCGCCGCGCGGTCGCCAGCATGGAGCAGCTGTGAGGCGCTACGACGCGGTCGCGATCGGCAGTGGGATCAACGCGCTCGTTGCCGGCGCGCTGCTCGCACGCAAGGGCTGGACGGTGTGCGTGCTGGAGCGGAACGACTGGCTGGGCGGCGCGATCCGCACGGCCGAGATCACCGAGCCGGGCTTCGTGCACGAGGTGTTCGCGTCGTGGCACCCGCTGTTCACCGGCTCGGAGGCGTACGTGCAGCTCCGGGACGAGCTGGAGGCGCGCGGGGTCGAGTACCTGAACACCGACCTGCCGACGGCCACGCTCTTCCCGGACGGGCAGTCGCGGTTCCTGACCACCTCGCACCACGAGAACGTCGCCTCGCTCGGGCCGGGCTGGGACCGGACGGTGGCGGAGTTCATGCCCAACGCCGACCTGAGCTTCGGCGTGCTCGGCACCGAGCTGTGGTCGCGCGACGGCGCCAGGCTCGCCTCCCGGATGCTGCGCCGGCTGGGGCGGCGCGGCCTTGTCCAGTTCGCGGGGAACGTCCTCTCGACGTGCCGCGACTGGACTGCGGAGACGTTCGACGAGGAGCAGGCGTGGGGGCTGTTCGCGCCGTGGGTGTTGCACACGGGGCTCGGGCCCGACGCGGCCTCGTCCGGCTTCATGGCGCAGGTGGTCGGCGTCGCGATCGAGCTCGGCGGGATGCCCGTCCCGCGGGGCGGCGGCGTTCGCCTGGTGGAGGCGCTGGCGGGGATCATCCGGGACGCGGGCGGCGCGTGCGAGACGGGGCGGGAGGTCGAGCAGATCGTCGTCGAGTCCGACCACGCGACCGGCGTCAAGACCGCCGACGGTGAGGTGATCGAGGCGACCAGAGCGGTGCTCGCCGGCGTGACGCCGCAGGCGCTGTACGGAACGCTCATAGGGACAGTCCCTGAGGGACTGTCCCTCCAGGAGGCGCAGCGATTCCGCTACGGCCGGGGCGAGATGCAGATCCACTTCGCGCTGTCCGAGCCGCCGAGCTGGCAGGGCGACGAGCGACTCGGCCGGACCGCGATCGTCCACCTGACGCCGGGCCTGAACGGCGTCTCGCGTGCGGTGAACGAGGCCGATCGCGACCTGCTGCCCGCCGAGGCGACGGTCGTCGTCGGCCAGCCGATGGCGGTCGACCCGTCCCGCGCGCCCGAGGGCCGGTGGATCCTCTGGATCCAGCTCCAGGAGGTCCCGTCGCGTCCGGTCGGCGACGCGGCCGGCGAGCTCGACGTCGGCGACGGGACCTGGACGGAGGATCTGCGCGAGGCGTACGCCGACCGCATCCAGGGGCGGATCGCCGCTCAGGCGCCGGGGTTCGAGGCGTCGATCCTCCGCCGCGTGACCTACTCGCCCGCCGACATCGAAGCCGCCAACCCGAACATGCCCGGCGGCGACATCTACTCGGGCTCGTGCGCCCTCGACCAGAGCCTGATCTGGCGCCCGCGCCCGGGCCTGCCGGGCCACCGGACGCATGTCGGGCGGCTCTGGCACGTCGGCGCGAGCACGCACCCAGGCCCGGGCCTGGGCGCCGGCTCGGGCACACTCGTGGCGAAGCAGCTGCTCAAGCGCCGGCTCCGGCGTCGTTGAGGCGAGTAGCCTTTCGCCGTGCCGGTCGATCGCGACCTGTTCGTCGAGATCATGGCGTCGTACCCCGCGGGTGTGGCGGTCGTGACCACGCTGGACGGGGACGGGACGCCCCGGGGCTTGACGACGACGGCGGTTTCATCGGTATCCGCCGAGCCGCCGCTGCTGCTCGTCTGCGTCGACCTGACGTCGCGGACGCTCCCGGCGCTGCGCGCGGGCGGGCGGTTCGTCGTCAACTTCCTTCGCGAGGGGCGCAGCGAGCTCGCGCGCCTGTTCGCGTCGAAATCGGAGGACAAGTTCGACGGTGTCGAGTGGCGTCCGAGCGCCAGCGGAATGCCGGTGCTGGCCGCAGACGCGCTTGCCTGGGCAGAGTGCGTGACCGTGCACGAGCTCGAGCCCGGCGACCACGTCGTCCTGCTCGGCCAGGTCGAGGACGGCGACGGCGCTGCCGACGAGGACGCGCCGCTGATGTACTACCGCCGCTCGTGGGGCGTGTGGAAGCCGGCTCCGCGGGAGATGCCGAGCCGCAAGATCCCTGCGCTGGAGGTCAGCGGCCAGGACCTGCTCTGGGAGGGCGCGGAGCTCTAGCCAATAGGGACTGACCCCGAAGGGGTCTGTCCCCGCAGGACCGAAGCGAGCTCAGCCTTCTGTTGGGTCAGACCCCTTCGGGTCAGACCCGTCAGGTCTGCGACCTGAAGTGCGGCATCACGCGAGCGGCGAACAGCTCCTGGTTCTTGATCGCCTGCCAGTGGTCGAAGCCGCCGGGATTGACCGTGATCGAGATCTCCGTCAGCCCCTCGCAGACGTCGCGCACCGCCTCGATCCGCGCGATCACATCCTCCGGCGTCCCCACCCAGACGATGTCGCCCGCGATCATCTCGTCGTACGGCGTCTCGGCCAGCTTCTCCAGGATCCCCGCCGTGTAGAAGCCGTAGCCGGCGCCGGTCAGCTCATCGGCCGGCGGCTTCTCGTGCTCGACCAGCGGCGACGCGTTCCCGGCGAGGAAGCCCTTGATCCCCTCCTCGGCCTCGCGGATCGCGGTGTCGCGGTCCTCGTCGAGGTAGCAGGCGTGGATCCAGACGATGTCCGGCTCGTTGCCGAACTCGGCGCACTTCGAGCGGTACAGGTCGAGCTGCTCGCGGAGCGCCTCGTACGGCAGCAAAGGCGGCACGACCACGCCCCAGCCCTTCTGGGCGGCCAGGATGTACGTCTTGTCGGAGGTGCCGCCCGTGAAGACGCGGAACTTGCCGCGCGGCGGCGGGACGATCCGCGCGTCGTGGACGTCGTAGAACTTGCCCGAGAACGAGAACGGCTCGCCGCCCGACTCCAGCGCCGTGAAGAGGATCTCCAGCGACTCGTCGTAGCGGTCGACCATCTCGCCGTACTGGATACCGGCGCGCCAGGGGATCCAGCCGTGGCCGCGGCCGACGCCGAACTCGTACCGGCCGCCCATCAGGATGTCCGCGAAGGCGATCCGCGACGCCAGCACCATCGGGTTGTGGTACGGCAGCACGTGCACGAGCGTCCGGAAGTTGATCCGCGAGGTGCGCTGCGCGGCCGCGGAGAAGAGCGCGATCGGGTCGGGCGACGCCGAGAACTTCGGGAAGAAGAAGTGCTCGATCCCGGAGTACGTGTCGAAGCCGAGACGGTCGGCGTTCTCGATCTGCTCGAGGACCTCGGCGTAGACCTGGGCAGGCTCCTTGCCCGGCCACCACTGGAGCTCGGAATAGATGCTGAATTTCATGGAGCGATCCTACGATGGCTAGCCGCGCTCGGCGCCGAGAGCCGGATCGAGCTCGGCCGGCCGCTCGCGCCGCCGTCCCGGGATCAGGAAGCCTGCGGCGGTGCAGACCATGAGGAACGCGGTCGCCATCACGAACGTCTCGGTGAAGCCGGTGACGAGCGGCTTGCCGTTCGCGGCCAGGTGGCCGGCGATGAAGGTGGCGGAGAGCTGGCCGCCGATCGCGCCGCCGATCGTGCGCATGACGGTGTTCATCCCGCCGGCGGCGCCGGTCTGGTGCGGCTCGACCGCCTGCACGATCAGGTTGCCGAGCGCGGCGAACGCGAGCCCGATTCCGAGGCCCATCAGCGCCGCGCTGACCAGCATGTCCAGCGGTGAGCCGTGCGCGACCGCGATCAGCCCGTACGCGGCAGCAGTGAAGGCGGAGCCGACGATCACGGCGGTCTTCGACCCGAACCGCTCGGCGATCCTGCCGGCGAGCGCGCCGACGATCACCATGCCGATCGTGGACGGAAGCAGGTACAGGCCGGAGACGACGACCGAGGCGCCGAAGCCGAAACCGGTGCTCGTCGGCAGCTGCGCGAACTGCGGGAACACCACGAACGACGAGTAGAGCCCGGCGCCGAGGAGGAACGCGGTCAGGTTCGTCGTCCAGACACCCCGGATGCGCATCATGTTCATGTCGATCAGCGGTTGCTCGCTGCGCGCCTCCACCACGACCCAGAGCGCACAGACGACGAGCCCGGCGGTGAGCAGGCCGAGCGTCTTCGGCGAGCCCCAGCCCCACGTGGTCGTCTCGCTGACCGAGAGGAGCACCATCGAGATCCCACTGCCCATCAGCGCGGCCGCGAGCCAGTTCACGCGCCCCGGGATCTTCACCGGCGACTCGGGGATGTACCGCCACGCGCAGAACGCGGCCGGGACGATCACGAGGAGCGGGAGCCAGAAGAGCCACTGCCAGCCGAGGTGCTCGACGACGAGCCCGCCGAGCACGATGCCGATCCCGGCGCCGATCCCGAGGATGGCCGAGATCAGCCCGATTCCACCGGCGACCTCGTGCGGCGGGAACTCGTCGCGGATGATCCCGAACGACAGCGGGAAGATGCCGCCGCCGACGCCCTGGATCACCCGCGCCACGATCAGCACGATCAGGCTGTGCGAGACGGCCGCGAGCAGCGTGCCGGCGCCGAAGACGACCAGCGTCCAGACGAGGACGTGCTCCTTGCCGAACATGTCTCCGAGGCGGCCCAGGAGCGCGGTGCCGACCGACGCCGACAGCAGGTAGCCGGTGAGGAGCCAGGCGACGCCCGTCTCCGAGGTGTGGAGGTCGTGCTGGATCGTCGGCAGCGCCGGCACGACCGCGGAGCTGAGCATCGCGTAGGCCAGTCCCGCGATGGCGAGGACGGCCAGCGTCAGTTGGGGATGCGAGCGCTTGCCGGCCATCCCGGCATTCTGCAGACGGCGTCCGGGTCAGCGTTTGGGCAGTCGAACGAGAGCTTCGAGCTCATCGTCGGTGACGAGGCCGCGCTTCTCGGCGCCCAGTGCCTTCACCTGGGCGAGCAGGCCGGGCCACTGCTCCTCGGGCACGTCGAGGCCGAGGCGCTCGACGGCGATCCGGATCGAGTCGATCCCGCTCTTCTTGCCGAGCACGACGGAACGCTCGGCGCCGACCAGCTCGGACGAGTACGGCTCGATCGCCGGCGGGTCGTGGAACTGGCTCGCGACCGCGCCGCTCTCGCGGCGGAACAGGTTCTCGCCGACGACCGGCTTCCAGGCCTCGAGCGGCGTGCCGGAGACCTCGGCGACCACGTGCGAGACCGCCCGGGCGCGGTCGAGGCGCAGGTTCGTCCCGACGCCGTAGAGCGCGTCCAGCGTCAACGCGACCTCGATCAGGTTCGCGTTGCCACCGCGTTCGCCCATGCCGTTGATCGTCCCCTGGATCCACGTCGCGCCCGCGCGGACGGCGGCTGCGGCCGCCGCGGTCGCGAGGCCGAAGTCGTTGTGGCCGTGAAAGTGGACGGGGACGTCCGGCCCGAGCCACTCGCGTGTGCGCCCGACCAGCTCGGCGGCCGCCTCGGGCGTGGCGACCCCGATCGTGTCGACGACGACCGCCTCCTTCGCGCCCGCCTCGACCGCCGTCTCGTACGCCTGCCGGAAGAACTCGAGGTCTGCCCGCGTGCCGTCGACGCCGAAGTAGGCGACCGTGATCCCGTGCTCCGCAGCGAAGGACACGGCGTTTCGGATGCGCTCGAGCATCGACTCGCGCGAGACGCCGAGTGCGGCCAGCTTCGCGTCGGAGATCGGCGACTCGATCACGCTCGCCTGCACCCCGAGCTCGACGAGCGCTTCCGCGTCGGCTGCGACGGCGCGCGAGAAGCCCCAGACCTCTGCGTCGAGGCCGGCCCCGGCGATCAGCTTGACCGCGTCCCAGTCGTCCTGCGAGACGCGCGGGAAGCCGGCCTCGATCCGCTCGATCCCGAGCGAGTCGATCGCGCGGGCGAGCTCGAGCTTCTGCTGCGGGTCGAGGACGACGCCGACGGTCTGCTCGCCGTCGCGCAGCGTGGTGTCGTACAGGCCGACGGAGCCGCCGATCGCGTACGGCTCGTTGACCGCCCCGGTCCAGATCAGGTCAGATCTCGACGACGCCATCCGGGAACGGTGACAGCTTCTCCGGGCCGTCGGCCGTGATCAGGAAGTTGTCCTCGAGCCGGAGGCCGCCGCCCTCGGGCCAGTAGATGCCGGGCTCGATCGCCAGCACCATGTTCTCGAGGATCTCGCCGCCGCCCGCCTGGTGGGCGTACGGCGGCTCGTGAGCACGGGCGCCGATGCCGTGGCAGATCGGATGGCTCGGCTGGCCCTCGTAGCCGGCCGCGGCAATGCCGTCGCGGACGCGGCGGTCGAGCTCCGCCAGGCTCGCGCCCGGGCGACAGAACGCGACCGCGTCGTCGTAGACGCCTGTCAGCTGGTCGAGCAGCTCCGCGTAGCGCGGCGAGAGCGGCCCGGGGCAGAGGTTCTTGGTGTGATCCGCCCAGTAGCCGTCGGCGCAGACCCAGATCTCGAACAGCGTCGGCTCGTTCTCGACGATCGGGTCGGCGGTCGTCGCCGTGAACGTCTTGATGCTCGGTCCCGACCAGACGAGCGAGAAGGGGAGCGCGAGCTCGACTTGGCCGTTCCAGCCGGTGCCATCGCCGTGGACGAAGCCCTGCCATTCGGCGGCGGCCTGCGCGCAGGTCATGCCCGGGCGGAGGACGCCCTGGACGTGCTCCGTCGCCGCGGCGGCGATCTCGTTCGCGAGCCGCATCCGGTCGGTCTCCTGCTCGGTCTTGACCGCGCGCGCCTCGGCGAGAAGCGGCGTGGCGTCCTCGGCGGCCGCGAACGCATCGAACCAGGCCCTCGGGAAGGTGGTGGGCTCGCCGACCATCCGGTCGGTCGCCTGCGTTCCGAGCGAGAGCTCGAGGCCGACTTTCTCGTACGGCGCCGCTGCCTCCCGGGCGAGGTCGAGCGCGCGCAGCCCAGGCGGCCGCGGGTCGTTCGGGTCGTAGCCGTCGAAGAAGCGGAGGTCTCGAGTCCAGGCGGTGCGGGCGGCGTCGTCGGCCGAGGGCCGGAGGCAGACGAGCGTGGGGTCGCCTTCGCGCGGGAAGACACAGGCCTCGAAGCCCTTCATTCCCCAGAAGTTCGTCAGGTAGAGGACGTTGTCGGGCGCCCGCACGACGAGCGCGTCGAGCCCGCGCTCTGCCATCAGCGCGCGCACGCGCTCGAGCTTCGCGTCGTCGCGCGGCCAGGCCATGGGTTGAACCTACAGCGTCCTAGGCTTCCTCATGGCCGTCTGTCGGATGTGCAGCGGGGAGGTCGCAGCAGCTCACCGCTTCTGCACCCGGCTCAGGGCGTAATCGCTCGGCGTTGCGTCACGGCAGTGACAGGCTTAAGCCTGTCACTGCTACTCCGCTCTGGCGGAACGACGGGCGGCCTACCACCGCACGCGCGGCGGCGGCGGCTCGCCGTGCCCGTCTTGCCACGAGATCACCGGATTGCGCAGCACGCCGATCTTCTCGATCTCGGCCTCCATCACATCGCCGGGCTTCAGGTACAGCGACGCCGCGTCCGGGGAGAACCCGGCCACGCCCGACACGGTTCCCGTCGAGAGCACGTCCCCCGCGGAGTACCCCAGTGCCGAGTAGTGCGCGACGATCTCCGGGATCGTCACCGACATCCGGCCCGAGTGGGACGTCTGCCTGGTCTCGCCGTTCACGCGCAGCTCCATCGCCAGATCGTGCGGGTCCGGGATCTCGTCCGCGGTGACGATCCACGGCCCCAGTGGGCAGAACGTGTCGATCGCCTTGCAGAACGAGAACACGCCCGACTCCATCTCGCGGCGCTGGATGTCGCGGGCGGTGATGTCGTTGAAGATCACGTAGCCGGCGACGTAGTCCATCGCCTCCTCCGGCCCGAACCACTTGCCGTCGCGGCCGATCACGACCGCCAGCTCGAGCTCGTAGTCGAGCTCCTCGGTCAGGTGCTCCGGGTAGATGACCGGCTCGTCCTGGCCGACCAGCGCGTCCACGTTCTGGAAGAACACGATCCAGGGCGCGATCTTGTGCGACCAGTCGACCTGCTTCGACTCCTCCTCGTGCTCGCGAAAGTTGCCGGCGGTGTGGAAGAACTTCTTCGGGACGATCGGCGGCCGCAGCCTCGCGCCGGCCAGCGGGAGGCGCTCGCCCGTCTCGGCGGCTCCGCCGCGCCCGAACCACTCGCGCGTCGTCGGGACGTCGAGGACGATGATCTCGTCGCCGTCCACCCGTCCCACCCGGCCCTCGTCGAACGTCACGAGCCGAGCCATGCGACCACCTCCTCCGCGTTCCGGTCCGGCGGGAAGACCGGGTAGAAGACCCTCTCGATCCGCCCGCCCGAGAGGATGAGCGTGACGCGTCGGTACAGCTCGGCGCCCTCGAACTCGAACGTCGGCAGCCCGAGCTCGTCCCGGAGGCGCAGGTCCGGGTCTGCGATCACGGGGTGGAGCAGGCCGAGCCGCTCAGAGAGCTCGATCTGCTCCTCCAGCGTCTGTGCCGAGAGGCCGGCGAGCTGCACGCCCAGCCGGCGCAGCTCCTCGCGACGGTCGCGGAACCCGCACGACTGCGGCGTGCACCCGCGCGCGCCCGGGATCGCGTTCCAGCTGTCGGAGATCACCTGGTCCGGCCGGCCCGTCCGCGGGTAGACGTAGAGCACCGCCCGCCCGGTCGCGAGCTCGGCCAGGTCGACCGGCCCGAGCGTCGACTCCAGCTCCACTGCCGGTACGGCCATGCCCTCGAGGTGCACGCAGGCGCCATCGTCGACCGGAGCCGGCAAGTCCTGTGGGAGCTGGTAGAGACTCATTTCCTAACGAGGCCTGGCACGGTTAGGAAGCTCACACAACCCCGCAGACGCGCTGAGTCGTGAGCGCGTAGACCCGGGCGGTGTCGACCAGCCCGCGGATCTCCAGGTTCTCGCCCTCGGCGCCCGGAAGCCCGCTCGACGTCCCGTAGTTGACGGTCGCGATCCCGTAGCGGGTCAACACGCTCGCGTCGGAGAACCAGCGCACGGTGTCGCGGTCAGGTGCCGAGCCGTAGACCTCGGTGTGCGACTCGTCGATCGCCCGCACCAGCTCGTGGCCCTCCTCGATCTCCGCCCCGGGCGCCGACACGTAGATCTCCCAGTCGATGCCGAAGTCGGGAAAGCGCTCCTGCAACCCGCGCACCCAGTCGCCGAGCGCGGCGCGCGCCTCCGCCATCGGCATCGTCGGCGGCACCCGGACGTCGAGGAAGAGCGACGTGCGCTCCGGTGTTCGCGACACCCGCCAGGGAAAACCGCCCCGGATCGAGCCGACGTTGACGACTCCGGGCTTGTCGCCGTACGAGGTGCGGGCCTGCCACTCGGGGATCCACTCCTCGACGGCGTCGAGGACGGCACGCATGCGCAGGATCGAGTTCTCCTCGGAGCGTCCGCCGCTGAACGCGGTGTGGATGAACGGCCCGCGTGTCGTCAGCCGCATCCAGATCGAGCCGTAGTGGCCGAGCACGATCCGCTGCTCGGTCGGCTCGCCGAGGACGCACATGTCGGCGACGCCGCCGTGCGAGACCAGATGGCGCGAGCCGGCCGCGTAGCCGCGGTACTCCTTGCCGCGGAACTCCTCGCCCCACTGCGTCTTCTCGATCTCGCCGACGACCGCGGCGATCAGCACGTCGCCCTTCAGCCGGACATTCGCCGCCTGCAGCGCGCGGACGGCTTCGACGTAGCAGGCGAGCGCGCCCTTCATGTTCGAGATCCCGAGCCCGAACAGATAGTCGCCCTCGACGCGCGCCTCCGGCCGGAACCCGCGTTGGCCGGCCAGCCACGGCTCGCGCCCCGAGTACGAGGTGTCCATGTGGCCGTTGAACATCAGCGTCTTGCCGCCCCCGGCGCCACGCCAGGTGCCGACGACGTTGGGCCGGCCGTCCTCGACCTCCTGCCACTGGACGTGCATGCCCAGCTCGTGGAACAGCCCCGCCATGTGCTCGGCCATCGCCTGCTCCGACCCCGTCGGGCTGGGGATGTCGACCAGCGCGCTCGCCGTCTCGACGAGGCTGCGCCGGTCGACCTGGACGCCAGAGCTCCGCTTCACCTGCATGACTCGCCGATACTAGTCGGCCGCGTCGTCCACGATTCCGGCGTCGTGCCCGTAGATCCAGGCGACCGCCTCGATCGACCAGTCGGTCGACCGGGTCGCCATCCGGCGGTCGCGCTCCTCCTGCTCCGGCCCGTCCGGGAGGTGGAAGCGGACCTTATTCTGAGCCGACAGCGACTGGATCTTCGACGCGCGCGGGAGGCGGATCGCCTCGTACCGCCGGAAGGCGGCCTCGACGTCGGGTGTCCCCGCGAGGCACGCGGCCAGCGCGGCCCCGTCCTCGATCGCCTGGGCCGCTCCCTGGGCCATGAACGGGAGCATCGGGTGGCAGGCGTCGCCGAGCAGCGTCACGCGCCCGCGCGACCAGCGCTCCAGCGGCGCACGGTCGAAGAGCGCCCAGACGAACGTCTCGTCGGCGCTCTCCACGATCCGCCGGATCTGCGGGTGCCAGCCCTCGTACGCGGCGAGGGCGTCGGCGACCTCTCCGCGGTCGGTCCACGACTCGCGCTGCCACGTGTCGTGCTCGACCAGCGCGACCCAGTTGAGCAGCCGTTCTTCCTGCACGTAGTAGTGGACGAAATGCCTGCCCGGCCCCATCCAGACATGCGCCTCGACCGGGATCCCGAGGTCGGCCACCCGCTCCGCCGGGATCAGGCCGCGGTAGGCGATGCAGCCGGTGAACCGCGGGCGCCGCTCGCCGAGCAGGAGCCGCTGCACCGTCGAGTGGATCCCGTCTGCCCCGACCAGGGCGTCGGCCTCGACGGCGGAGCCGTTTTCGAACTCCAGCGAGACGCGGTCGCCGTGGTCGGCGAAGGAGACGAGGCGGTGGCCGGCGTGCAGGCGCTCCGGCGGCAGCGAGCGCACCAGCGTCGCGAGCAAGTCGGCGCGGTGCGTCTGGTAGTGGGGGAACCCGAACGCCTCGACGACCGTGTCGCCGAGCGGCGTGTGCAGGAGCGTCCGGCCGTCGTCCCAGCGGCGCTGCCGCCACGCGAGCGGCCGTACGCCCATGCGGGCCAGGGCGTCGGCCAGGCCCAGCCGGTGCAGGATCCGCGACGCGTTCGGGCTGACCTGGATGCCGGCGCCGACCTCGCCGAACTCCTGCGCCTGTTCGTAGACCTGGACGTCGAAGCCTCTCTGGAGCAGCGACAGTGCGGCGGCGAGGCCACCGATGCCGCCGCCGACGATGCCGACCGAGAGGCGGTCGGTCACCTCACGTGCGGCAGGACCTCGCTGCTGAAACGGGCGAGCTGGCCGATCCTGTCTTCCCCCCAGAGCTCGAGCATGACGTGGGTGCAGCCCGCCTCGCGGTATTCCCGGATCGCGGCGACGCAGTCCTCCGGCGTCCCGGCGATCGGCTTGCACTTGTCGAGGATCTCGTCCGTGACCGCCGCCTTCGCGGCCAGGCGGCCGCCCTGCTCCATCGCCTCGGCGACCGGCCGGATCTCCGCCTGCGTCAGGCCGGCGCACTCGAGCAGCGTGTCCGCCGCGCCCTGGATGTTCTGGACCTTGTTCGCCAGGTACATGCCGGCGATCTCGCGCGCGCCGTCGCGGCCCCGGTCGCGGTCCTCGTCGATCGAGGCGACGATCGTGCAGCCGAGGTCGAGCGAATCGGGATCGCGGCCGGCCTTCTCCAACTCGCCTCGGACGTGGCGGACGAACGCCGGCGTCGTGATCGAGGCGGTGAGCAGGCCGTCGGCCGCCTGGGCGGAGGCGCGCAGCATCATCGGCCCGGTGCCGGCGAAGTAGAGCGGCACGTCCCAGCGCGGCGCCTCGGCGTCGTCCTTCAGCGCCGGGACGTGCGCGGAGAAGACCTTGCCCTCGATGTCCACCGCACCGCCGTCGAGGACGCCGCGGATGATCTCGGCCGCCTCTTTCATCGCCGCCACCGGCTTCGAGTGGATGTCGGCGTGGCGCATGAAGATCTTCGAGACGCCGAGCCCCAGGTAGAAGCGGCCCTCACCCGCGGCCTCCTGCGTCACGCGCGCCTCCATCGCGATCTGGACCGGGTGTCGCGTGAACGGCGAGATGATCCCCCAGCCCACCGCGAGCCGCTCGGTCTCGCGGGCGACGAGCGGGGAGAGCGCGGTCGAGGAGCGCGCCTCCATCGAGTGCTTGCGCCACCACGGGTACGCCTCGGCCAGCCAGATCGTGTCGAAGCCGCCCTCGTCCATGGCGCGGGCGTGCTCGAGGATCTCCTCGAGCGGCTCCATCGTCAGCTGCATGACGCCGATCCGGAAGGGCGGGGACATCGCCCCGCGATCCTACGCTCTAGCGCTTCGAGCCCTGGCGCAGTGCGGAAGCGAGATTCTTCCGCGTGTCGTCGATCAGCCGGAGGACGGCCTGTTCGGCAGCGTCCGGGTCGCGCGCCTCGATCGCACGCACGACGGCGAGGTGGCGGCGGGCGGCCCGGGGATAGGCGTGGGAGCTCGCCGACGAGTACGCGAAGACCGTTCGCAGTACCGCCGTGAAGACATCGTTCATGTGTTCGAGCAGCTCGTTCCGGCACGCCTCGAGCATGAGTCTGTGGAACCGGAGGTCGGGCTCCATGAAGGCGTCGAGGTCGGCGACTGCAGCGGCCATCGCCTCGCACGCCTCGTGGAGCGCTGCGATCTGGGCTTCGGTGGCGCGCTCGGCCGCGAGGCGGGCGGCGGCCGGTTCGATCATCCGGCGGAGCTCGAGCGCCTGACCGAGGAAATCGGCATCCGGGCCCGCCTCGATCTGCCAGGCGAGGACGTCGGGGTCGAGGAGATTCCAGTCCCGTCTCGGCCGCACACGGGTGCCGACCTTCGGTCGCGACTCGACGAGCCCCTTCGCGGCCAGCACCTTGATCGCCTCGCGCACGACGGTCCGACTCACGTCGGGCTCGGTGAGGGAGCCGTTGTCGGGGAGCGTCTCTCCCGGCTTCAGCTCGCCGTCGAGGATCCGTACCCCGATCTCGTGCACGACCGCACCGTGCAGGCCTCGCTTCGGGTAGGTCCGCCTTTTAGTCATACGATAATTCTATAACTAGACATTCCGGCTGACCGCTGTTAGATTCGCGCCTCCGCGCGACCGTACGTGCATCCGGAAGGAGGGATCGAGAGTGAAACGAGTGCTGCGAATCGCCGTGCCGACTGCCGCTGTGGCGGCCGTCGCCGTCGCTGCAGCCCTGTTCCTCGGCGTCGCGAGCAACGGGAACGCGTCGCCCTACGCGGGGAAGTGGTGCAGCGGGCAGAAGATCGTGTTCTTCCCGGGCGGGCCTGCCGGCGGCGTCTTCGCCGTCAACGTCTACAACGGCGCCAAGCAGGCGGCTGCCGACCTCGGTGCCAACGTGCGCTACGTCTGGTCGAACTGGGATCCGGAGACGATGGTGAGCCAGTTCAAGTCGGCGATCGCCACGAACCCGGCGGGTATCGCGGTGATGGGCCATCCCGGTGACGCCGCCCTGAAGCCGTGGGTGACCAAGGCGGAGGCCAAGGGCATCATCGTCACCAGCCAGAACACCGAGCTGCCGACGCTCTTCCACGCCTATCAGGCGAAGGGCTTCGGGTACGTGGGCCAGAACCTCTACGACTCCGGCGTTCTCCTCGGCCAGTCGGCCGTTTCCCAGCTGCATCTGAAGAAGGGCGACCGGGCGATGGTCTGGGGACTGCTGTCCCAGCCCACCCGTGGCCTGCGCACGAAGGGAGCGATCGACGCCCTGAAGAAGGCCGGCCTGAAGGTCGACTACCTCGAGATCAACAAGCAGACGAACGCCGACCCGGCTGCGGGTATCCCGACCTTCACCGCATACGTCAGCTCGCATCCCGACGTGAAGCTGGTCGTCACCGACCACGGCGGTCTCACCGCCACCGCGGAGACGTATCTGAAGGCGGCGCACAAGGGTGCGAACGACATCGGCATCGCCGGATTCGACCTGTCGCCGGCGACGATCAAGGCGATCCAGGGCGGGTGGACCGATCTGGTCCTCGACCAGCAGGAGTGGCTGCAGGGGTACCTGCCGATCCTCCAGACCTGCCTGACGAAGGTCTACAAGTTCGCCGGGCTCTACATCGACACCGGATCGGGAATCATCAACAAGGGCAACGTCGCGCCGCTCATCCCCCTCGTCAAGAGGCTGATCAGGTAGCGGAGGCCCGACGCGGATTCGCGATGAGGGCGGCAGCGCACGAGGTTGCGCCGCCGCCCTCTGCGAGACTCCGGACAGCGTCCATGGAGACGGCGACGACGACCCTCCTCGAGCTCGAGCAGATCTCGAAGTCGTTCGACCACGTCCGAGCGCTGCAGAACGTCAGCCTCACGGTCGGGGTCGACGAGATCGTCGGCCTGCTCGGGGACAACGGCGCCGGCAAGTCGACGCTGATCAAGATCATCACCGGCTTCCACGCGCCCGACACCGGCACGATCAGGTGGAAGGGCGAGGAGGTCCATCACCTCTCGGTGCAGCGCGCCCGCGACCTCGGGATCGAGACCGTCTACCAGGAGCGGGCCCTGGCCGACCAGCAGTCGCTCTGGCGGAACATCTTCATGGGCCGCGAGCGGACGAACCGCGTCGGGCTGCTCGACGTGCCGGGCATGCGGGCCGAGACCCGGACGCTGATGCAGGAGTTCCTGCGCTTCACCTCCCAGGCGGTCACGCCCGACTCGTTCGTCGGGACGATGTCGGGAGGCGAGCGCCAGGGCGTCGCGATCGCCCGTGCACTCCATTTCGAGGCCGAGCTGGTCATCCTCGACGAGCCGACGATGGGGCTGTCGGTGACCGAGACGAGGAAGACGCTCGACTTCGTGCGCGGGATCAAGGACGCCGGCAAGGCGTGCATCTTCATCGACCACAACCTCTTCAACGTGCACGAGATCTGCGAGCGGGTGGTCGTCATCGACCGCGGCAGCGTCGCCGGTGAGTTCCGGCCGTCCGAGATGAGCGTCCACGAGCTCGTCGAGCAGATGCGGCACGTGGCCGAGACCGGCAGGCTCCAGGAGGCACCGGCGTGACCCAGGTCGAGGCCGGCACCGGGCTGCAGGCTCCCACGCCGACGAAGACGCCGTCCGCGGCGTGGCACAAGACCTTCCCGGTGCGGTACGGGCTCCAGCTCGGCACCTCCGCGATGGCGCTCGTGCTCTGGACGGTGCTCGCGATCGGTGCGTCGGAGACCTGGCTGCACTTCGACATCTACAGCTCGCTGATGTCGTCCGTGCCGCTGACGGGGATGATCGCGCTCTCCCTGACCCTCGTCGTGATCGCCCGGGAGATCGATCTCTCGTTCGGCTCGGTGATGGCCGTCGGCGCCTGGGTCTTCGTCTCCGTGGGGCAACCGGAGCTCGGCCTGCTCGCCGGGCTCGCCGCCGGCCTCGGCGTCGGCCTCCTGAACGGGCTGATCGTCGTCCGCTTCGGCATTCCCTCGCTCGTCGCCACCATCGGCACCTGGTTCTTCTGGGGCGGGATCGTGGTCTGGAGGACCGGCGGGAAGGGAGCAGGCACCGATTTCGCGAGCGGCTTCGTGCAGAGCCTGCTCACGGGCCGCTGGCATGCCATCCCGGCCGAGTTCTTCTGGATGCTCGGGATCGCGATCGTGCTCTGGGTGCTGCTCAATCGGCATCGCTTCGGCGCCCATGTCTACCTGGTCGGCGACAACGAGCAGAGCGCCCGGATGATGGGCGTCCGCTCCGACCGGGTCCGGGTGTCGGTGTTCGCGCTCGTCGGGATGACCGCAGCCTTCGCGGGCATGGCCTCGACGCTGGAGACGAACTACTTCTGGCCGACCGTCGGGAGCGGCGCGATGCTGCCGACGGTTGCGGCGGTCTTCCTCGGCGGGACGTCGATCTTCGGCGGCCGCGGGACGATCTTCGGGACGTTCGTCGCCGCGTTCGTGATCGGCGCGATCGAGCCGGGGATCGTCTCCCTCGGCTGGACGGGCCTGCTCACGCAGGTGATCTACGGAGCCGTCATCGTCGGCGCGCTGATCATGCAGTCGCTGGTGAACCGACGAGCGCGCTAGTGGCGAGCCGCTTCGCGGACGGTCGCCCCGAGCTCGGTCATGAACTCGGGGAACGGTCCGAGCTCGGCGTCGACGCGCCGGGTCAGCGCCCACAGGTCGTCCCGCTCCTCGACAGGGGCCGCACGGACGACCCGTTCGACGTCGTCGACGAATGCCCGTCCGGTCGCGAGCCAGTCGAGCGCGTCGGCGCGCCCGAGCACCGGGTAGTGGGCGGTCAGCAGCAGCTCGGGGCGAAGCGCCTCGAGCCGGGCGATCGTCTGCCGCAGCGCGGCCAGGTCGTAGTAGCGCGGCGGGATCAGCTTGTTCCCGTCGCGGCCGCGGATCCCGTCGGCGAGGACGGCGTCGACGACGATCGCCGCCCGCGTCTGTTCGTCCCAGAGGCCGATGTGCCCGGGCGTGTGGCCGGGCAGGTGCAGCACCTCGACCACCCTGTCCGCGTCCAGCCGGACCGTCTCGCCGCCGGCGAGCCCGACGTCGACCGGCGCGTCGCCGCTCATCGACGCGAGCAGCTCGTCGGCCGGCATCGGAGGAAAGCCGTAGGCGGCGTGCCAGCCGTAGTTTTTCCGCACGAGCGCCTCGTTCGATTCGACCCAGTGCCGGTCGAGCTCGTGGCAGACGAAGACGGCGTCGGGGTGGGCGTCCCGGTAGGCGCGGTTGCCGCCCACGTGGTCGTTGTCGGCATGGCTGATCAGGACGAAGTCCGGCTCCAGCCCGGCCCGGTTCAGGTAGGGGTCGATCACCGCCGCAGGCGTGTCCGCGAGGCCGGTGTCGACCAGGATCGAGCGGTCGCGGCCGGCCATGACGTACTGGCACATGAACCGCGCGCCGAGGTCGCTCTCGATGCGATGGATGCCGTCGGCGATCTCGGTCACGGTCGAAAGGAGGAGGTTGGTGGCAACGATCCGGAACGCTAGCTACGGCCCGGGCAACGGGCGCCGCTCGAGCGAGTGGTTCGACCGGCGCGACCTCGACGGGTTCCTGCACCGGTCCTGGCTGAAGTCGACCGGGGTGACGAACGAGACCTTCCGCGGCCGGCCGGTTATCGGCATCTGCAACAGCTGGAGCGAGCTCGTCAACTGCAACGTGCACCTGCGCGGTCTGGCCCAGGCGGTCAAGCGCGGCGTCCTCCAGGCGGGCGGGTTCCCGCTCGAATTCCCGGTGATGTCGCTCGGCGAGTCGCTGATGAAGCCGACGACGATGCTCTACCGGAACCTGATGGCGATGGACGTCGAGGAGTCGATCCGCGCCTACCCGCTCGATGGCGTCGTCCTGCTCACGGGCTGCGACAAGACGAACCCGGCGTCGATCATGGGCGCCGCGAGCGCGAACGTCCCGTCGATCGTCGTCACCGGCGGGCCGATGCTGAACGGCCGCTGGCGCGGCAAGGAGCTGGGCTCGTGCTCCGACTGCTGGCACTACAACGAGGAGCTGCGCGCCGGCCGGATCACGCAGGCCGAGTTCGAGGAGATCGAGAACGCGATGTCGCGCTCGAACGGGCACTGCATGACGATGGGTACCGCCTCGACGATGGCATGCGTGACCGAGGCGCTCGGGCTGACGCTCCCCGGCGCGGCCGCGATTCCGGCCGTCGACTCGCGCCGCGCACAGGTCGCCGAGACGGCGGGCCGGCAGATCGTCGAGCTCGTCGACCGGGACCTGAAGCCGTCCGACGTCCTGACGCGACCGGCGTTCGAGAACGCGATCCGCGTCCTGCACGCGATCTCCGGCTCGACGAATGCGATCCTGCACCTGATCGCCTACGCGGGGCGCGTCGGCGTCGACCTGCCGCTCGACCTCTTCGACGATCTCTGCCGCTCGACGCCCTGGCTGGTCGACCTGAAGCCGGCGGGGAGGCACCTGATGGAGGACTTCTACTACGCGGGCGGGCTGCCGGCGGTGATGGCGCAGATCGCCGGCCTGCTCGACCTCGACGCGCTGACCGTGACCGGCAAGACGCTCGGCGAGAACCTGGCGGAGGCGCCCACCGAGATCGTCGATCGCGAGGTCATCCGCACCGCCGGCGACCCGCTCGACGCGGGCGGCAGCCTCGTCGTGCTCCGGGGCTCGCTCAGCCCCGACGGAGCGGTGATGAAGATCTCGGCCGCCGATCCCAGGCTCCTTCGCCACGAGGGACCCGCGGTCGTCTTCGAGGACATCCACGACCTGGCCGGGCGGGTCGACGACGACGGCCTCGACATCGACGAGAATTCGGTGATGGTGCTGCGAAACGGCGGGCCGGTGGGCGCTCCCGGGATGCCGGAATGGGGTCACCTCCCGATCCCGGCGAAGCTCTTGAAGCGCGGCGTCACCGACATCCTGCGCATCTCCGACGCGCGCATGAGCGGGACGTCGTACGGGGCCGTCGTGCTCCACGTCGCGCCGGAGTCGGCCGTCGGCGGACCTCTGGCGCTCGTCAAGACGGGCGACCGGATTCGCCTGGACGTCGAGGAGCGGCGTCTCGACCTGCTGGTCGAGGAGCAGGAGCTCGCCCGCCGCCGCGAGGCGTGGCGACCGCCGGAGCGCAAGGACGACCGTGGCTACCGGCGGCTGTACGAGGACCGCGTGCTCCAGGCGAACGAGGGCTGCGACTTCGACTTCCTCCGCGGGCGCTCGCCGGTCGTCGCGGACGCGGTCACGTACCTGTGAAGGTCCTCGTCACCGGCGCGCACGGGAAGGTCGGCCGCGCGCTCGTCCCGGCGCTGATGCGGGCGGGGCACGACGTGCGCGCCACCGATCTCACTCTGCCGACCTGGGACCGGCTCGAGGATCCGCGGCAGGCGGAGGACTACTGGCAGGTCGACCTGACCGACGTCGGGTCCGTCGACGCGCTGGTGAGAGGCTGCGATGCGGTCGCCCACACCGCCGCGATCCCGCAGCCGCTCCATCACGCGCCGAGCGTCGTCTTCGGCAACAACCTGATGGCCACCTTCAACCTGCTGGAGGCGGCGATCGCGGCCGGCGTGGGCCGCTTCGTCAACTTCTCCAGCGAGACGGTGCCCGGGTTCATCTTCGCCCACCGCCCGTTCGAACCGGACTACCTGCCGATCGACGAGGATCATCCGGTCCGACCCCAGGACTCGTATGCGACCGCCAAGTGGTTCGGCGAGCTCCTGATGGAGCGAGCGCCGGAACGGGCGGACATCGCGACCATCTCGATCCGACCCTGCTGGGTCCAGGACGTCGCCAGCTACGAGCGCAACCTCGGCCCGATCGTGCGCGACCCATCGGTGCTGATCGGCAACTTCTGCTCGTACGTCGACGTCTACGACCTCTGCGAGGCGACCGTGCTCGCGGTCGAGTCGGAGCTACCGGGCCACGAGGTGTTGTACGTCGCCTCGCCGGACACGATCGGCGGCCACGCGCTCGAGGAGATCGTGCGGCGTTACCACGGGTCGAGGCGGGTCGAGCTCAGGCCGATCGATCGCCCTGACGCCTCTGCCGTGGATTGCTCGAAGGCGCGCCGGGTTCTCGGCTGGGAGCCGAAGCGCTCCTGGCGGGACTACCTCGACGCCGACGGGCGGCTGAAGGAGGGCGTGAGCGCGCCGTGGTGATGCGCGGGCTCGGCCGCGCGGGCCCGGAGATCAGCGCGCTCGGCTTCGGTACCTGGGCGCTGGCGGGCCGCTACCGGTTCGGCTGGGGCGCGGTCGACGACGACGAGTCGGTCGCTGCGATCCGGCGCGCGGTGGAGGCGGGCGTCAGCTGGATCGACACGGCGCCGACGTACGGTGACGGCCACTCCGAGGAGGTGGTCGGCCGGGCGCTGGAGCCGTTCCGGGCCGGGGAGGACGTGCTCGTGTTCACGAAGTGCGGCCGGCCGTGGCGCGGAGGCGAGGTCTTTTTCGACCTGCGGCCGGAGTCGATCCGGGCGGAGTGCGAGGCCAGCCTGCAGCGGCTGCAGGTGGAGCGGATCGACCTGTACCAGTTCCACTGGCCGGACTACGGCACCGGCACTCCGGTCGAGGAGTCGTGGGGGACGATGGTCGAGCTGGTCGAGGAGGGCAAGGTGCGCTGGCTCGGCGTCTGCAACTTCGACGTCCCGCGCCTCGAGGCGTGCGAGGCGATCCGGCACGTGGACTCGCTGCAGCCGCCGCTCTCGCTCCTCAACCGCCACGCGCGACGGGAGCTGATTCCCTGGGCGCACGAGCACGGAACCGGTGTGATCGCCTATTCCCCGATGGCCTCCGGGCTCTTGACGGGCTCCTTCAACCGTGAAGGGCTCGACCGCCTGGCCGAGGACGACTGGCGCCGGAAGGCGCCGCCGTTCCAGGAGCCGGCGCTCTCGCGGAACCTGGCGCTCGTCGAGGCGCTCGGGCCGATCGCGTCGCGACTCGGTGTCACCGTCGCGTCGCTTGCGCTGGGCTGGGTGCTGGCCGTGCCCGGCGTGACGGGCGCGATCGTCGGTGGTCGTCGCCCGTCCCAGCTCGACGGCTGGCTCGGCGCGGACCGCCTCGAGCTGGACGAACAGACGCTGGCCGAGATCGACTCGGCCGTCCAGGCGACGAGCGCGGGAACCGACGAGGCGCCTCAGCCGCCGCCGGTCGTCCCTCGCCCGGCAGGCACCTGAAAAACCGGGGTCGGCGACAGCTGCCAGGCGGCGCTAATGCGGCGCTAAACGCGGGTTTGTATCGGCCGTCACGTAGGAGTAGCGTCCTGCCTGGCAGGCACGTCGTCGAGCAACAAGGAGTCGAAATCGTGTTTCGCATCGGCAGGTCGGGCGCCCGGACGCTCTGCTGGCTGGTCGCCGTTGTGGCCGGCACAGGCATTGTCGGCGGAGCCGGCGCGGCGCCCCGTCAGACAACCGACCCGTGTGGCATCCCCACCGCAGCGCCGGTCTGGATCGACTACGCCGAGGGCAGCGTCGCGCCCGACGTCCGCGCGCTCTTCGCGCAGCCCGGCGTCGTCGTCACGGCGAGCGGCACGGTCATCCCGAAGCAATTCCGCGACAAGGGCGCGGCGACCACGTACTTCGAGCTGCATCTGCCGACGCTGGTCGGCCAGCCGACCGATCCCAGCGACCCTGGATCGATCGACGCGACCGCGGATGCGCTGTTCCAGCGGGCTTCGGCCTCGACGGCGTGCGCGACGCCGGTGATCGCGCTCAACGAGCTCTTCGGCGAGTCGCTGAAGACGCCATGGTCGCCGTCGAACACGACCTACCGGGCGAACGTCCTCGAGCTGATGAAACGGCTCCACGACCGCGGCGCGCGACCGGTGCTCTTCGTCCACGGGGATCCGAACACCGACGGCACCGCTGCCGACTGGTGGCGCCAGGCCGCGAGCGTCGGCTCGATCGTCTACGAGCTGTACTTCAGCGGCGCCAGGCTTTCCGAGCTCGGACCGGTGCTCGGCGCACGCCGGGTACGTGAGGGCGGGCGCAGCTTCGTCGCACAGTTCCACGGGATCGGCATTCCGCAGAGCAAGCTCGGGATCGCGCTCGGCTTCCACTCCGCGCGGGCGGCCGGGATCGGCGGACGCCAGGGCCTCGAGCCCGTCGAGGCATGGCTGCGGGTGGTCAAGTGGCAGGCGATCGCTACGGCCCAGGTGGCAAGGGAGACCGGGCTGGGCTCGATCTGGTCCTGGGGTTGGGCGCTGTTCGGGGCAGACGACCCGGACAAGCTCGTCACCGCCTGCGCCTACCTGTGGGCGCGCGACCCGAAGCTGTGCGACGCACCGACGAAGGCGGGGCCCGCGTTCAACGCATCGCGCACGGAGGGGCAGATCGTGCTCCCGGCCGGCGCGACCTGTACGTTCGCCGGCGGGACGGTGGCCACTTCCGCCGTCGACGGGCTCGCAGCTGTGCTCCACAACCGGCACGAAGCTCTGTCCGCTGCCTTCTCGAGTGCCGTGCTGCAGTCCGGAGCGGCGGTCCCGGACGCGGCCGTGGCGAGCGCCGAGCGGGCGGCGGTCGCCCGGTTCCGCGGCGGCCGCCGCGGGTTCCTGGAGGCGCTGACCCGGTCGCACGCGACCCTAGCGGTGGCGCGCGGTGTGATCCGGGACGAGCTGCGAAGGCGTGCGACCGCGCAGAAGCTCGCCTCGTCCGGCGGGGGAGAGACGACGCTCCAGTGGACCGCCGAGCACGAGGCGAGCGCGGTCGCCACCGCGATCTGCCTGCACGACGAGCTGCCCGGCGGCGGCGACTTCCCGGTCTCGGAGAACCGGGAGGTCGGCGTCGTCCCCGTGCTCGCGCGGCTCCGTTTCCTCTTCGGCGATCGTGCCGCTCCGGCCCCGCCGTCCGCGCCCGTGGCCACGCCGGGCGGCGCGGGCATCGTCGCGCTGAGCTGGTCGTACGGAGTGGAGCCCGACCTCGCCGGCTACCGCGTGTACCGGTCGACGGCGAGCGGCGGTCCGTACCAGCCCGTCGGCCCGTTCATCGACCGGCCGGCGTTCGTCGATGCGGCCGTTCCGCGCGGGACCACCGCGTACTACGTGGTCCGGGCCGTCGACACGTCGGGCAATACGAGCGCTCCGTCCGCCGAGGTCGCCGCCACGACCGGGTGAGCGCTGTTCTCCGCGCGCCGGCGGGTTGCATTCTCGCCCCGGCGGGCAGACCGTCCCGACCTCGCTCTGTTCCAATCAACCCGGAAGGGAGGACGTGATGTCAGTTGCAAAGGTGATCGAGGTGACGGCGAGCTCCCCCGAGAGCTTCGAGGACGCGGTTCGCACCGGCATCGAGAAGAGCGGCGAGACCCTGCGCGAGATCAAAGGCGCCTGGGTGTCGGAGCAGAAGGTCGACGTCGAGAACGGCGCGGTTACCGCCTACCGTGTGACTCTGCGGATCTCGTTCGTGCTCGAGTAAGGGCGGCGCCGGCATCGAGCCGGCCGCCACCGCTCGACCAGCTAGTGGTGCACGGCGCGATCGAGCCCCTTGGCCTGCTCGACCCACCCGGTCACCTGGCTCTCGCTCGGCAACGCCCGAACGAGGTTCTTCTGCTTGTTGGTCTTGCCGAGCTGCTCGGTCAGGTTGCCGGGGTTGCGTGTCGCGAGCTCGACGACCGAATCGACGCCGGCCGCTTCGAGCAGGTCGGCGTACTCGCTGCCCACGCCGTCGATCCGGTACAGATCGGCGTGGTTCACCCACTCCAGGATCAGCGCCGGGTCGACCCCCGTCTGTGCCGCCAGGTCGGCGCGCCCCTTGGGGCTGCCTCCAGCCGCCAGGAGGCCGTCGACTCCGGAGATGCCTGCCGCTGCGAGCTTTTCCGCGTAGGTCGGCCCGATTCCCTCGATGTCGGCCAGATCAGGCATACGAACCTTCGTTCTCCGACGTTGCCCGCCACGGTATCTGTAGCGCACTCTGGGCCGGGCGCTCGAGCGGATGACCGGCTCACTGATCGGCGAAGCCGATCAGGACCGTGTCGTCGGGGCCTCGCTCACGCCGAGTGGGTCGGCCCCTCGGGCTCGGGCTCGGACGCCTCGGGCGAGGCGGCGTGGAGCCCTTCCTCGGCGCCGCTCGTGCCGTCGGCCTTCGCCTCGGCCACCTGCTCCTGCAGCGCGTTCAGCACGTTGCCGACCTGCTGGTTGACGATCGGCTGGAAGACCCGCTGGCCCATGCTGCCGATGGGGCCGGCGACGCGGACGTCGGCGACCCAGTCCATGTGCGTCCTGTCGCCGTCGGGCTTGAGGTTGAACTCGGTCTCCATGGCGACGATCGCGCCGACGCCCTGGCCCTTCGAGGCGAGCTTGGCGTACTCGATCGGCCGTTCCTCGAGCTTCTCGAAGCTGAAGTTCAGCTTCAGGCCGCCCATGCCGAGCGGGATCTTCACCGACGCCTTCCAGTGCCGGTCGTCCTGGATCTCGAAGCTCTCCACGCCGGGGAGCAGCTTGGCCATCTTCGACGGGTCGTTGAGGACGTCCCAGACCAGCTGGGGCGGGGCGTCGAACTCCTTGGTGCCTTCGACTTTCACTGAGTGGTTACCTCCACGAGAGCCGCCGTCTCCTCCGGGGCCTGGAGCATCCGCCAGACCCGCTCGGGCGGGTTGAACGAGTCGTTGACCACCGCCGGCTTACCCGCGGCGCGCAGCGCGTCCTGGATCGCCGCGCAGATCGCGTGGATCGCGGCGCCGCCGCCCTCGCCCATGCCCTTCGTGCCGAGGGACGAGAACGGCGAGGGGCTCTCGATGTGCCCGGTCTTGATCTCCGGCAGGTCGAGCGCGTGAGGGACGTGGTAGTCGTAGAAATTGGACGTCAGCAGCTGCCCGTACTCGTCGTAGGCGAACGTCTCGTGCAAGGCGGCGCCGATCCCGTGGACGGTCGCGCCGTGCACCTGGCCCTCGACGATCTGCGGATGGATCCGGATGCCGCAGTCGTCGACCGCCGCGTAGTCGGCGAGCTCGACCTCGCCGGTCTCCGGGTCGATTTCGACCACACAAGCGTGGATCTGCGTCGCGTAGGTCAGGGTCAGATTGCCGAACTTCTTCTCCGTGTCCGGCAGCTCGAACGGTGGCACGTAGACGTACCGGCAGTTCAGCGTGATGTCGCGCAGCTCGGGCGGGATCGCCGCGTTGTTCGCGTTGATGATTGCGCCACAAGCCATGAACGGGAGCGCCGCCTCCGGGTTGTCCTTGCGCTTGGCGAAGCCGCCCTCGAGGACGATGTCGTCGGGGTCGGCGCCGCCGAGCACGCCGCCGGCGAGCCGGCGGAGCTCGAGCGAGAGCTTCTCGGTCGCGCCCTTGACGGCCTCGAGGCCGGTGACCGCGAACTGGCTCGCGTACGTCCCCGAGAAGCCGGCATGCGAGTTCCAGTACGAGTCGTGGCCGGGCCGCACGTGGATCTGGTCCGGCGAGACGCCGAGGATGTCGGCCGCCACCTGCGACGCGACCGTCTCGTGGCCCTGGCCCTGCGGGACGGTGCCGAGCGTCAGGACGATCTCGCCGAAGGTGTCGAGCTTGATCGTCGCCACCTCGTTGTTCCCCGAGAACTGGAGCTCCGGGTTGAGCAGCGTCGACTGGCCGAAGTTGTTCGTGCCCGAATCGAGCGTCGAGCCGATCCCGATGCCGATCAGCTTCCCGTTCGCGGTCTGCTGGCGCTCGCGGGCGGCGTCGTAGTCGATCAGGTCGAGCGCGATGTCAAGGCAGCGCGCGTAGTCGCCGGAGTCGTAGACGCAGCCGTTCGGCGTCTCGTAGGGAAGCTCCTCGGTCTTGATGTAGTTGCGCTTGCGTACCTCGACCGGGTCGAGACCGAGCTCGTGCGCGACGATGTCGCAGATCCGCTCGGTCAGCCACAGCTGCTGCATCCGCGAGTAGCCGCGGTTGGGCGCCACCGGGCTCTTGTTCGTCACCACCTGGGTGAAGTCCACGCGGATGTTCCGCCAGCGGTACAGCCCGGGCGTGACCTGCGCCCAGATGATGCAGCCGAGCGGCTCATACCGTGGGAACGCGCCGCAGTCGTCCAGCGCCTTCACCTTGAACCCGAGCATCGTGCCGTCGTTCTGCACCGCCACCTCGATGTCGTGGAACCAGCGCTCGTTGCCGTGCGCGTTGGCGGTGTGCTGGTCCGTGCGCCACTCCGTCCACTGGATCGGCCGCTTCAGCTTCCGCGCCAGCAGGCAGCACGCGGTCAGGTACGTGTGCGTCGTGATCTTGTTGCCGAACGCCCCCCCGATGTCCTGCGTGACGAAGCGCAGCCGGTCCAGCGGCACCCGCAGGGCCGGGCCCATCCAGATCGCCGCCACCCCCGGCATCTGGTGGTTGCAGTGCAGCGTGAACTGCGCCGTGCCGCGGTCGTACTCGACCAGCGCCGCCGAGCACTCCAGGGGCGTCGACGAGAACCGGTCGAAATGCAGCTCCTCGATCTTCACGACCCGGTCGGCGGCCTTCAGCGCCCCGTCGATGTCGCCCCAGTCGAAGCGACCCGACCAGACCACGTTCGTCCCGGCATCGCCGTGCAGCACCGGCACGGTCTCGTCCTGTGCCCGGCGCGCGTCCACGATCACGTCCAGCGGCTCGTACTCGACCTCGACCAGGTCCGCCGCGTCACGCGCGCGCTCCCTCGTCTCGGCCACCACGGCGACCACCGGCTCGCCGATGTGCCGCACCCGGCCGACCGCCAGCGCGTAGTCCTTGATCCGGCTCCCGGGCTCCGTCGTCAGCTCGAAGAACGGATCGGTCAGCTTTGCCACCTCGTCCGGCGTCAGCGTCCCGTACACCCCGTCCAGCGCCTCCGCGGCCGAGACGTCCACCGACACGATCTCCGCATGCGCATACGGCGAGCGCACGAAATGCACGTACCCCATCCCGTGCCGCTTGACGTCGTCGGCGAACACGCCCTGGCCCTGCACCAGCCGGCCGTCCTCCTTGCGCGGAATCGACTTGCCGGAGGCGTACCCGACCTCGAGCTCGACCTGGGTCTCGTGTGCGGTCTCGGTCATGTTTCGGTTACGGGGGACAGTCCCCCGGACACGGCCTGGATCGACTTGACGATGTTGACGTAGCCGGTGCAGCGGCAGATGTTCCCCTGGATCGCCCGCCGGATCTCCTCCTCGCTCGGCCGAGGCGTGTGGGAGAGGAGGTAGGTCGCGCTGATCAGCATTCCGGGCGTGCAGTAGCCGCACTGCAAACCGTGGTGCTCGTGGAACGCCTGCTGGAGCGGTGTCAGCACGCCCTCGTCGCCGGCCAGGCCCTCGACCGTCGTGATCTCGGCGCCGTCGGCCTGCGGGGCGAGCAGCATGCAGCTCTTCACCGCCACCCCGTCGAGCAGCACCGTGCACGCGCCGCAGTTGCCCGTGTCGCAGCCGACGTGGGTCCCGGTCAGGTCGAGGTCGTCGCGGATGAAGTGGACGAGCAGCTTGCGCGCCTCGACCTCGCGCTCGTAGCGCTCGCCGTTCACGCTCACGTTGATCGTGTGGTCGCTCACGCTGCATCCCTGATTGCGCGAGCGGCGAGGACGGCGGCGAGGTGGCGGCGGTAGTCGGCGGAGGCGTGGACGTCGCTCGGCGGGTCGAGGTCGGCGCTCTTCACCGCGTCGGCGACTGCGGTCTCGTCCGCGCTGGCGGTGACGACCACCGGTGTCGCGGCGACGCAGCCGATCGCGATCCGAGCGTTCCCGCCGGAGATGGTTGCTGCAACGCTGACGATGCCCGTTCCCTCGCGACCGAGCGTGGCGCTCGCCCAGCCGTCGCGCGCGTCGCCCTTCGCCGGGACGCGAATCGCCGTCAGGAGCTCCCCGGGATGGACGGCGGTGGCGAACACGCCCTCGAAGAACTCGTCCGTGGTCGCAGTGCGGTCGACCTCTGCGCTGCGGATCGTGAACTCGGCCTGGAGCGCGGCGAGCAGCGGCGGGAAGTGGTTGGTCGGGTCGTTCGAGCAGACGTTGCCGCCGATCGTGCCGCGGTTCCGCACCTGGACGTCCGCGATCGTGCGCGCGACCTCGGCGAGGATCGGCCGGGCGGCAGCGACCTCGGGCGAGCCGACGATCGCCGCGTAGGTGGTCATCGCGCCGATGGTCAGCGCGCCGTCGTCCTCCCGGATTCCGCGGAGCGCCTCGATCCGGTTCAGGTCGACGACCAGCTCCGGCGAGGCCACCCGGGTCTTCATCACGTTGACGAGGCTCTGCCCGCCCGCGAGCGCCCGCGCATCCTCCTGCGCGGCCAGCAGCTTGACGGCGTCGTCCACGGAATCGGGGCGTGCGTAGTCGAGCTCTCGCAGCAGCATCGAGAGCGAGTCTAGTCGGCGAGCAGCGGGCGGTTCCGGCGAAGCGCGTCGAGCACGCGGTCGACGTCGTCCTCGACGTTGTAGAGGTGCAGCGAGATGCGCAGGTTGGCGTCGCGCTCCGAGCACGTGATCCGCTCGGCGGCGAGCGCTTCGACCAGCGCGCTGACATCGGTCGAGCGGACGCAGACCAGCGGGCCGCGGCGGGCAGGATCGCGTGGGGTGGGGAAGACGGCGCCGAGCTCCTCGAGGCCGTCGATCAGCCGTGTGGCGAGCGCGGCGACGTGTTGCTCGATCGCGTCGGTGCCGGCCTCCTCGACCAGCGACATGCCGGCGAGGCCGGCGTAGATGTTCGGAACGGGCGGCGTGCCGGCGTCGAAGCGGCGGGCGTCGGCCGCAGGCGAGTAGTCGGAGATGTCCATCCGGAAGATGTCCTCGTCGGCGAACCAGCCGGTCTGACTCGGGAGCAAGTCGGGAAGCAGCCCGGCGCGGACGTAGAGGAAGCCGAGCCCCGACGAGCCGAGCAGGTACTTGACGGTGCCGCCGGTGGCGAAGTCGACACCGAGCGCGTGCGCGTCGAAGTCGATCGCGCCGATCGCCTGGTAGGAGTCGGCCAGGCAGAGAGCGCCCTGCTCGTGCGCGAGGCGGGCGATCTCGGCGACGTCGTTGCGGTGGCCGGTGCGGTACGAGACGGTCGTGCAGCAGACGAGCGCGGTGCGCTCGTCGATCGCCTCGGCGAAGCGCTCCGGCGGAATCGACCCGTCTGCCTCCGGCCGGACATGGACGACCTCGGCGCCGCGTAGCTCCTGCGCGTGGGCGATCTGGCCGACCGTGGGGAACTCGTACTCGCTGATCACGATCCTCGGCCGGGCGCGCAGATCGAGCGCCGAGACGATGCCGCTGACACCCTGCGTGACGGAGGTGGTGACCGCGAGCTCACCGGGTGCGGCGCGGAGCAACCGGGCGAACGCGGCACGGGCGGCGTCGGCGCGCTCCACCCAGACGCCCCATTCGGCCCCGTTCTCGTCCCAGCCGGCGAGGTACTCGTCGTAGGCGGCGCGGACGCGATGCGAGAGCGCACCCTGCGAGCAGGAGTTCAGGTAGATGGTGTGCGCGAAGATCGGGAACTCGGAACGGATTCCGGCACCGACTCTGGAGGACGTGACCGCCACCGTCCAATACTAGGGTCTGACCCCGAAGGGGTCTGACCCAGGCGGCTGAGCGCGCTGCGGCTTCTGCGGGGACAGACCCCTGCGGGGTCAGTCCCTTCTGATCTCCACATCTGCCCGACTGAAAGGAGACACGACGCGTGAGGCTGTCGCGTTCCGCGACTCCGTCTCGGGCCGAAGAACGGCCGCGTTCAGCTTGTCCCTCCGCCCTGCCGGACGATGGCATCCAGGCTGTGGACGAATCGTGACGTTCCTGTAGGGGGTCTGACCCCGTACGGAAACGTCACGAACTGTCCACAGGCGCCAGACCGCTTCGCTCCGCCAATCTGTGGACGGACCGACACGGTTTTGACGCGGGTCTGACCCCGGAACCGTCCCTAACGGACAAGGCGAATCGGCCCCTGACGAAGGCAATCGCCGCCGCAGCCGACATGCGCGGCTGCGGCTCGCTGTGGCTGCGGCTCGCTGTGGCTGTGGGGGCGGATGTGGATGTGGATGTGGGTGGACGCAGTCCCCGGCCGGGAAGTCATGGCCGCGGAGCGCCCGGATTTCGGGCGGCTGCTATCTCCCCAAGTAGGCCTTGCGCAGGTCCTCGTGCTCGAGCAGCTCCGACGCCTTCCCCTCGAGCACCAACCGTCCGGTCGAGAGGACGTACCCGCGGTCGGCGATCGACAGCGAGACGTTCGCGTTCTGCTCGACGACGAGGACTGCGACCCCGGCCTCGTGGACCTGCTTGATGATCTCGAAGCTCCGCTCGACGAGGATCGGCGCCAGGCCCATCGACGGCTCGTCCATCAGCATCAGCTTCGGACGCGACATCAACGCGCGCGCCATCGCGACCATCTGCTGCTCGCCGCCCGAAAGCGTCCCGGCCAGCTGCGCGCGGCGCTCGTGCAGCAACGGGAACAACGAGTAGACGCGCTCGTAGTCCTCGGGCTCGCCGCCGCCGGTCAGGTATGCGCCCATCTGGAGGTTCTCGAGCACGGTCATCGGCCCGAACAGCCGGCGGTTCTCGGGCACGATCGCCATCCCCTTGCCGATCCGGTAGCTGGTCGAACGGTCGGTCACGTCCTCCCCCGCGAACCGGACGTGCCCCGACCGCGGTCGGACGATCCCGAGCACGGTCTTCAGCGTCGTCGACTTCCCGGAGGCGTTGCCGCCGAGCAGACAGACGAGCTCGCCGGCGCGCACGGCCAGGGACAGGCCCTGGAGGATGTGGATCTGACCGTAGTAGGTGTCGACGGCCTCGAGCTCGAGCAGCGGCGCTCCGTTCGGGCTCGCGGCGCTCATCCGGGCGCCCCCTCCGCCCTGGCGGCCGGCCGGCCGAGGTACGCCTCGACCACCTGCGGGTTCGTCGCCACCTGGTCGAACGTTCCCTCCGCGATCTTGACGCCGTGGTCGAGGGCGATCACGCGGTCTGAGATCCCTTCGACCACGTGCATGTCGTGCTCGATCACGAGCACCGTGTAGCCGCCGTCCGTGCGGAGCTGCCCGATCAGCTCGGTGATCTCGTGCGTCTCGACCGGGTTCATGCCGGCGGCGGGCTCGTCCAGCAGGAGCAGCCGCGGGTTCGTCGCCGTCGCCCGCGCGATCTCCAGCCGGCGGCGGTTCGCGTACGAGAGCGAGTAGGCGGGCTGATCCCAGCGGTAGCCCATCAGCCGCTGTCCGAAGAAGGACAGCCGCTGCTCGGCGAGCGCCGCGATCTCCTTCTCCTCTCGCCGCATGCCGGGCGTCCGCAGGATCGAGCGCACCACGCCCGCGCGCGTGTGCCCGTACGCGGCGGCCATCACGTTCTCCTTCACCGTCATGTTCAGGAACAGCCGCAGGTTCTGGAACGTGCGGGCGATGCCACGCTGGTTGATGCGATACGGCGGCAGCCCGACGATCGACTCGCCGGCGAAGCAGATGTCGCCCTCGTCCGGTCCGTAGACGCCGGTGATCAGGTTGAACAGCGTCGTCTTGCCGGCGCCGTTGGGCCCGATCACGCTGACGATCTCCCTCTCCTCGACGCGCAGCTCGAGGCTGTGGATCACCTGCAGGCCGCCGAAGGCCTTGGAGACACCGGTGAGCTCGAGCAGCGGCATCTACAAGACCTCGACCTTGGCCTGGCCGAAGAGCCCTTCCGGACGGAGCGTCATCACCGCGATCAGGAGCACGCCGAACAGGACCGAGCGGGTGACCGCGGGATTGACGATCAGGAGGTTCTCCCAGACGAAGGCAGTCAGGGTGAGCGTGGGGACGAGGACGATGATCCGCCACCATCCCTCGAGCTGCACCAGCACGACGATGCAGAGGATCAGCAGCAGGTATCCCCAGACGGCGACGCGGTGTGGGTTTGCCGGGATCAGCACCCAGTGCTCGATCACGTCCGTAAGGAAGCCGCCGGAGGTCACCTGGCCCGTCGTGCCGTTCGTCCAGAGCGCGCCGACGACCTCGCGGACGATCAGGCCGAAGGCGACCGTGCCCGCGAGGGCGGCCAGACGCTTCGGCCAGGTCTTCATGGTCAGCAGTACGGCCGCGATCAGGACGAGGTAGAAGAGGATGCGCTGCAGGGTCGGCGACGAGGTCGAGTCGAGTACCTGGTTCGACGCGATGATCACGATCGCACCGACGATCATCCCGGACAGGCTGCCCGTCCCTCCCAGGATCACCACTGCGTAGATGAGGATCAGCACGGCGGTTCCGAAGTTCTGCGGGAACGCGCCGGTCTGGACGGCGGCGAAGATGCTTCCTGCGAGGCCCGCGATCCCGGCGCCGAAGCTGAACGCCATGATCTTCAGGCGGTTGACCGGGATGCCCATCAGCTCGGCCGCGAGCGGATCCTCGCGCGAGGACTTCCAGGCCCGCCCGGTCCTGGACTCGCTCACGAAGTGGAGCACGATCAGGAGCAGCACGACGACGCCCAGCAGGAACCAGAAGTATCCGCGCGTCGTGTGGATCCTGATGTGGCCACCGAAGAAGGTCAGCGGGTCGACGTTCGCGATCCCGTTCGAACCGTTCGTGATCCCGTAGGGATCGGTCGCGTTGGTGAAGACCACGAAGGCCTGGCCGAAGAAGAGCGTGACGATCGCCAGGTAGTCGCCGAGCAGGCGGCGGGACGACGATCCGAGGAAGAGCCCGAGCAGCGCGCAGATCGCCACGCACACCGGGATCGAGTACTGCGCGTCCCAGTGGTGGGTGTACGTGTGGCCCTTCTCGCTATGGGTGCTCGACAGGAACGAATAGATGTAGGCGCCGAAGCCGAAGAAGGCGACATAGCCCAGGTCGAGCAACCCTGCGAACCCGACCACCACGTTCAGCCCGAGCGCGAGCAGCGCGTAGATCAGGATGAAGATCCCATAGTTGAAGAGGTTCCCTTGGCTGATCGGGAGGAACGGCACCACGATCGCCGGGGTGAGCAGCGCCAGCTTCCCCGCCGGCGGCAGAGTCCGCCAGAGTCGCACGACCCGCCCGCGCAGGCCGGGATGCTGCTCCCTCCGTGCGTCGGACTGGGAGACCCAGTGGTCGACGCCGATCTGCGCCTCCGGCTCCGAGGGCGCTCCGGGTTTCGGCTGTTCCGGCCCCGTCGACATCGTGTCTACACCTTCTGCAGCGCCGGCGTGCCGAGGAGCCCGCTCGGGCGGACGAGCATGATCCCGATCAGGATCCCGAACACGACCAGGTCGGAGACGTTGCCGTTGAGGTAGCCCTTCGCCCACGACTCGACGAGGCCGACGAGCAACCCGCCGAGCATCGCTCCCGGGATGCTGCCGATCCCCCCGACAACCGCGGCGGTGAAGCCCTTCAGGCCGGCGAGGAAGCCCATCAGGTGGTAGATCTGGCTGTAGAGCAGGCCGAACATCACTCCGGCCGCGCCGGCCAGTGCCGAGCCGATGAAGAACGTGCCGGCGATCACCTTGTCGGGGTCGATCCCCATCATCGCCGCGGCCTCCCGGTCGAACGAGACCGCCCTCATCGCGCGCCCGAGCTGCGTCCAACGGACGAGCGCGAGGAGCGCGACCATGAGCACGACCGCGCTGATGATCACCATCAATCCGAGGTACTGGACGAAGACGCCGTTGTCGCCGCCGATGTGGATGCCGTTGTACGAGACGAGGTCGAAGCCGTTGTACGTCCTGAACTTCGATCCGAACAGCAGCAGCATCGAGTTCTCGAGGAAGAACGCGACGCCGAGTGCGGTGATCAGTGGCGCGATCCGCGGCGCGTTCCTCAGCGGCCGGTAGGCGAAGCGCTCGATCGCGACCCCGAGGAACCCGGAGCCGGTCATCGCCGCGAGGAACATGCAGAGCAGGATCAGCGCGCCGCCTGCTCCTGCCGGGATCGCCGGGTTGAGGGCGCCGCCGATCAGGTTGAGGATGCCCAGCGCAATGAACGCGCCGACCATGAACACGTCGCCGTGGGCGAAGTTGAGGAGCTTCAGGATCCCGTAGACCATCGTGTAGCCCAGCGCGATCAGCGCGTAGACGCTCCCGAGGATGATCCCGTTGACCGTGAGCTGGAAGAAGAAGGTCCAGCCCTGGGTCGGCGAGAGGTAGACGGCGTAGAACGTCCACGCGAGGAGGATGATTCCCAGCCCGCCGAGGTTGACGACTTGCTGACGGACGTTCTGGCTCATTCCCACGCGCGAGACCTTCTCATAAGCGACGTGCGGCCCACCGTTCGATGGGCCGCACGTCGTTGACTTCGAGTTGGGGTGTTACCCGACGCGCTTGTACGTGCCGTCGGACTGGATCTGGAAGATGCCGAACCCGCCGAAGCGGAGCTCGCCGTTCTTCTGGTACACGACCCGGAACCCGAGCACCGACAGGGCCGCCGGGATGTTCGTCTTGGCGATCTGGCTGCGGACCTCCGCACGGGTCGCCTTGCCGTCCTTGCACGCCCGGGTGATCGCGCCGACGACCACCTGGGTCGCGGCGTAGGTCGGAGCGCCGAAGTACTCGCCGTCTCCACCGTGCGCGGCCGCGTATGCCTTCACGACCGGGTTGTTCGTGTCGACCGGGAAGAAGGAGTCGTACGACCCCGTGATCTTCCAGGTCGCCGGGTCGAAGAGACCGTCGGAGCCGAACAGCGTGATGTTCTTCCCTGCTCCCTTGAGCTGCTGCCCGAACGCCTGAGCGCGCGGCGAGAGCTGCCACGGGATGTAGATCACGTCCGTCGAGCCCGGGATCTTCGCGATCAGGGACGAGAAGTCGGTCGTGTCCTGGCTGACCGACTCGCGCGTGACGTTGATGCCCTTGGCCTTGAGAGCGGCCTGGACCGTGTCGGACAGGCCCTGTGAGTAGGCCTCCTGGTCGTCGATGACGACGACGCGCTGGGCCTTGAGCTTGAGACGGATGTAGTTCGCGACCGTCGGGCCCTGGACGTTGTCGTTCGGCACCGTCCGGAAGAAGAAGCCTTGCCGGTTGACGCCGTCCGTATGACCGTCGGTCAGCGAGACGCGCGTCGCCGAGCCGGTCACGAAGCCGAGCCCCGCACCTCGGAGCGCAGACGTCGAGGCGACGACCTCCTGGCTCCCGGCAGGCCCGACGACTCCGAGCACCTTCGAGTTGGACGCGAACGACTGCGCGACCTTCACGGCGAACGCCGTGTCGACGCCCAGCTGCGTGTCGCCCTGGACGATCGCGATCTTCTGCTTCGCGTTCGCCTTCACCGCGTTCCAACGCTTGACGTAGAACTGTGCCCAGCGCAGCTGCTGCTGGCCGATCGAGGCAGCCGGACCGGTGATCGGCGCGGCCACGCCGATCGTACGCGTCGGCCCGCAGGCGATCGCCGCTGAACCGAGGGCGGCCTTGGCGGCCTTCCCGTCGGAGCCGGCGAAAGCCGCGGCGACGACGACGAGCGCTAGGGCCGCCACCGCCACGAACGTGATCCTCAACTTCATACCCTCAACCTCCTGTCGATCTGTTGTGGTTCTCCGCGCTTCACGCTCGATCACTCAGAGGCCCGTGAAGCCGGATCTCCCTGTGGATGGAAGACGCCCAACACGCGCATCGGGTTAGCGCCGGTGTTCTCGAGGCAGTGCTCGACCAGCGGCGGTAGGTGGATGCACGTCCCTCGTCCGATCGGCGTCTCTTCGCCGCCGATGTGCAGCACGCCCTCCCCGTCGAGCACATAGACGACCTCGTCGTAGACATGGCTGTGCATCCCGGCGCGTCCCGGCGGGATCGTCCCGACGAACTGGGTGACGTCGGGACAGCCGATGTCCTGGTTGACGAGATAGCGGAACTCGCGGTTCGGGCTGGCCGGTAGCACCGGCCGGTCCGCGTAGCGCACGGTGATGCCGTGCTCGCCTGCCACGGGGCCTTCCTGCGGTGCGGTCACGGAGATCGCGAGCAGTTCCTCGGGGCCGTCGTTCTGGATCGAGTAGCGGTCGCCCGGAGTCAGGAACACGCCCATCTCCGGTTCGAGCGCGTGCTCGTCGCCGTTGACGTGCAGCGTTCCGCTGCCCTCGGCGACGTAGAGCACCTCCTGCCTGCCTTCGAGGGTCCGCTCCTGCGAGCGGCCGGGCCCGAACCGGATCACCTGCTGCTCGAGCCGCTCACAGCCGCAGGACGCGTCGATGGCGAGGCGGCTCGAGGCGGTGTCGCCCTCGGTCGTCCGCGCCGCAACGGCGTCCTGGTCGATCACGTAGCCGGTCATACGGGGGAACGCGGGATTGTCTCAGCCAGCGCCGGGTTCGTCCACCGGGTGCGGCGTCGCTCAGGCCTCGACGGCCTCGAGCACCTCTTGCGGATGCCCGCCGGCGTCCTCCACGTCCCAGACCTGCTGGACGATGCCGTCACCGTCGAGGAGGTACGTCACGCGCCGCGCGAAGGTGCCGTACTCGCCGTACTCCTTCATCAGGTCGAGCTCGGTGGTCAGCGACGCGTCCTCGTCCGAGACGAGCGGGAAGTCGAGCCCGCATTCCGACCGGAACTCGTCGTTCTTCGCGGTCTGGTCGATGCTGACGCCGACCACCTCGTAGCCGGCGTCGCGGAAGCGCTGGTAGCGGTCGTTGAAGCCCTTCGCCTCCATCGTGCAGCCCGGAGTGAGGGCGGCCGGGTAGAAGAACACGACCGCGGGGCCGTGCGGCGGCGTCGACAGCTTCTCGACGGGAAAGCGATCGCCGGTCTCGAGCATCCCTCGATGCTACCTGGGCGTCTCGCCCGCGAGGATGCGACTGAGGACGGCGGCGTCGATGTTCCCGCCGGAGACGATGCACGCCATCCTCCCGCCGCCGGCGCGGCCGGACCGCGCGACCGCGAGCGCGAGCGCCCCGGCGCCCTCGGCGATCACGCGGACGCGCTCGGCGAGGAGGCGAACGGCATCGGCGGTCTCCTCGAGCGAGGCGACGTGGGCGCCGTCGAGCGCGTCGCTCACGTAGGGCCACATCGACTCGAGCACGCCGCGGCTGCCGGAGCCGTCCACGAACGAGGGGACGTGCTCGACCGCGACCGGCTCGCCGCCCGCGAAGGCGGAGCTCAGGGCCGGCCCGGTCTCCGGGTCGACGCCGTAGACCCGCGCCTCCGGACGGAGCGCCTTGACCGCGCTCGCGATCCCGGTGGAGAGGCCGCCGCCGCCGAAAGGCACCAGCACGGTGTCTACGTCGGGGAGGTCCTCGACCAGCTCCAGCCCGATCGTGCCGTTGCCGGCCATCACCAGCTCGTTCTCGACCGGGTGGACGAACCTGCCCTCGACGCCCTCGAACCGCGACTCGAGAATCGTCTGCCACCAGCGCTCGAACGGCACCTTGATCACGCGGCCCCCCAGCCGCTCGATTGCGTCCAGCTTCGTCTGCGGCGCGTGGTCGGGGACCACGATCGTCGCCGGGACGCCCGCCTCGCGGGCCGCCCAGGCGACCCCCTGCGCCATGTTGCCCGCGCTCGCCGTGACCACGCCGCCCGCGAGCTCGTCCGGCGACGCCGCCCGGATCGCGTTGGTCGCGCCGCGGATCTTGAAGGAGCCGACCGGCTGCAGGTTCTCCAGCTTCAGCCAGGTGTCGGTGTCGGGAAGCCGGACGAGCGGTGTCCGGACCGCTGCGCCCCGGATCCGCTCGCGGGCGCGCTCGATCTCGGCGAGCGGGATCACGAGCTCAGAACTCGACGGTCGTGCCGGCGCCGCTCTCGCGCGCGCGGCGCTCGATGTACTCGGCGGCGGCCAGGTCCTCGACCGCCAGGCCGAGGGACTCGAAGACCGTGATCTCCTCCTCCGAGGTTCGCCCGGGTACCTCGCCGGCGAGCACCTCGCCGAGCTCAGCCCTGATGTGGTCCGCCCCGATCACGCCCTCCTCGACCGCGAGGAGGTAGTCGCCGGCCTCGTGCTCGCACGACTCGCGACGGTCGACGAACAGCGTCGCCCGCGCGACCGCGTCGCCGTCCAGCTCGCGGACCGTCGGCAGGCAGGCGCCGACGGCGTTCACATGCGCGCCCGGCTTCAGCCACTCGCCCAGGACGACCGGCTCGGCCGACGAGGTGACGGTGCAGACGACGTCGGCGTCGCGGAGGGCTTCCTCGACGGTGTCGACGGCGACGGCGAGGGGCCATTCGGCGGCGAGCCGCTCGGCGCTCTCCATGCTGCGTGCCACGATCTTGATCTGCTCGAACTGCCGTGCCTCGAGCATCGCCGCGATGTGCGGATGCGCCTGGTGACCGGCTCCGACGATCGCCAGCACCTGCGAGTCCTCTCGGGACAGTGCGCGCGTCGCGACCCCCGAGACCGCGGCCGTGCGAATCGCCGTGATCGGCGTGGCGTTCATCACCGCGACCACGTGGCCGTCGACCCCGTCGTAGAGCGTCACCGTCCCCTGGTGCGGGTCGAGGCCTCGGGCCGCGTTCTCGGGCGCGACCACGATCGTCTTCAGGCTGTAGAGCGGGCGGGCGCCGCCGCGGAAGGTCGGCATCAGACCGAAGAACGTCGGTTCGCCCGGCGGCTTGACCACCGGCCGGAGCGGGAGATAGGCCTCGCCGCGCGCGAGCCCGATCAGCGCCTCCTCCATCGCAGCCATGCAGCCGGGCATGTCCAGCAGCTGCTCGACCTCGCTCGCGTTGAGCACGACGACCGCCATCAGAAGAACGAGCCTACTTCCCCGAGCTCGGCCTCGGAGAGCGACAGCGACAGGGCCTCGTGCACGTTCTCGAGATGATCAGGCCGCCGCGGGCCGACGACCACCGATCCCACGCGTCCGAGCGCCCACGCCAGCGCGAGCGCGGCGGTGCTCACCTCGCGCACCGCGGCCGCCTCCGCCAGCTGCTCGAGCCCGGCGTGCACCGGCTCGCTGTCCAGATGCCGGTACGGCTCCGGGCGCATCGTCATCCGCGAGCCCGGCGGCGGCTCGTGGCCGCGCCGGTACTTCCCGGTCAGCCACCCGCCCGCGAGCGGACTGAACGCCTGGTACTCGATCCCGTGCTCCTCGCACAGTGGGATCACCTCCTGGTCGTCGCCGCGCTCCAGCAGCGAGTACGAGTTCTGCACCAGGGACGGCGTCCCGAGGGCGAGCCACCGGCGGAGGTCGTCCGCGGTGACGTTGCTGATGCCCCAGGCGCCGATCAGGGCGCGCTCGGCGAGGGTCGAGAGGGTGGCGAACGTCTCCTCGACGGGCGTGTCCGGGTCCGGCTCGTGCGTCAGATAGAGGTCGATCCACTCGACCCGGAGCCGCTCGAGGCTGGTCTCGACCTGGCGCAGCACGCGGTCGCGCGCCAGCCCGAAGTCGGCTCCGTCCTCCATCGCGTTGAACGTCTTCGACGTGATCCGCGGGCGGTTCCCGGTGGCGGCGATCCAGTCGCCGATCCACGACTCGCTGCGGCCGCCTCCATAGGCGTCGGCGGTGTCGAAGCGATCGAGGCCGAGGGCCCACGCCGCGTCCATCAGGTCGAACGCCTGCTCGTGGGTTTCGCCTTGCCCGAAGAAGGCTGGAGAGGAGCCGATTCCCCCAAAGTTGCCGCAGCCGAGAACGACGCGCATGCCCCGCTACGGCGCCGGCAAAGCCGGCACCTCCGCTCCCGTGTCGCCTCCGGCGAGCCTACGGCTCATGCCGCCCATCCTACGTTTGCGAGAATCGACCCCGAGCCCTACGACAAGGAGAGACCGATGCCCTTCGAGCTGCCCGCACTCCCGTACGACTTCGACGCTCTCGAGCCGCACATCGACGCGCGGACGATGGAGATCCACCACGACAAGCACCATCAGGCGTACGTCGACAACGCGAACAAGGCGCTCGACGGCACCGAGTGGGCCGACCGCTCGGTGGAGAACATCCTGACCGAGCTCGAGGTGATGCCGGAGGCGATCCGCACCGCCGTCCGCAACAACGCCGGCGGGCACGCGAATCACTCGCTGTTCTGGCAGATCATGGGCCCGGACGGCGGCGGCGAGCCGGAGGGAGCGCTGGCGGACGCGATCTCGAGCACGTTCGGCGGCGTCGACCAGCTGAAGGAGCAGGTCGTGGACGGCGGGGTGAAGCGGTTCGGCAGCGGCTGGACGTGGCTCGTCTGGGACGGCACCGGCCTGGCCGTGTACTCGACTCCGAACCAGGACAGCCCGATCATGACCGGCGACGTGCCGCTGCTCGGCATCGACGTGTGGGAGCACGCCTACTACCTCAACTACCAGAACCGCCGGCCCGACTACCTCGCCGCCTGGTGGAACGTGGTCAACTGGGCAGAGGTCGCCAGGCGCCTCGACGAAGCCCGGTAGCCGCGTCGACTGCCGCGTTCGGCCCCGGATCCCTCAACAGGGGGATGTAGGAAGACACCTCTCGCTCGTACGGTCTTGTAGGAGAGAGGGAGAGGGAAGTGCACGAGCTGGTCGGAGCCCGCTGCGCGGGCCGCGTCACGACGTGAGGGGAATGTGAGCGCGACAGGCGTCAACTCGCCGGGCGGTGCGGCTGCACGCACGCATGCCCGCCCGTCCACCAATCCGGGCCTGAGCCCGCCTGCAGCTGCGTACCTGGTCGCGGTGATCGGCACCGCGGCCCTCCTGCTCGCCCCGCGACACCTGACGAGCGCGACACACGACGACTGGCTGCTCTTCGCCGTCCTGACCGCCTGCGCTGCGCCGATCCAGCTGCTCTCGGTCGAGTCGCCGGCCCACCAGTGGTACTCGCCGGCGCTCGTCTTCTTCGTCGCAGGCGCTCTGCTCCTGCCGCCGCAGCTGATCGCGCTGATGATCGTCCTCGCCCACGTCCCGGACATGGTGCGCGGGCGCTCGCTCTGGCACGCCCAGGCCTTCAACATCGCCAGCTGGATCTGCGCGGCGCTGATCGCGTCGATGGTCTGCGGCCTGTTCGTCGATCGCAACGACCCCGGCCAGGACATCTCGTGGCTGGCGCTGGGCGGGGCGATCGCCGCCGTGGCCTGCGTGCTCGTCGACGACGTGCTGCTCGCGCAGATGCTCAGGATCGCCCGCGGCACGACCTACCGCGAGAGCGGTCTATTCGCGTTCGGCAACCTCTCGACCGAGCTCGGCCTGGCCGCGCTCGGCGTGGGCCTCGCAGCGGTCTGGGAGCTGGCACCGGCGATCGTGCCGTTCCTGCTTGCTCCCCTGGTAGTGGCGTACCGGGCGCTGAGGCTCCCGAGCATGGAGCTGGCCGCCCGGCTCGATCCCAAGACGGATCTCTTCAACGCGAGGTACTTCTCCTCGGCTCTCGAGGCCGAGATCGAACGCGCGCGGCGGTTCGGTCGGCCGCTGTCGATCCTGCTCGCCGACCTCGACCTGCTGCGCAACGTGAACAACACGTACGGGCATCTCGCCGGCGACGCGGTGCTGCGCGGCGTCGCCGCCGTCCTGCGCACGCAGCTGCGCCCCTTCGACATCCCCTGCCGGTTCGGCGGCGAGGAGTTCGCGGTCGTGCTTCCCGAGGCCGGACACGAGGATGCGCTCGCGATCGCCGAGCGCGTCCGTCGGGCCATCGCGGCGACGCCGTTCGGGAACCCGACCGGCGACGGCGAGATCCGCGCGACGGTGTCGCTGGGCGTCGCCACCCACCCGGAGTTCGAGACGGCGGACGAGCTCGTCCACCAGGCGGATCTGGCGCTCTACCGCGCGAAGGCGCTCGGCCGGAACCGCGTGTCGGGACAGGTCGAAGTCCCGGCGTCGGAGCCCGACACGGCCGACGGCGCTCCGATCACCGCCGACGAGACCGGCGAGGTGTCGAGCCCGTGGCAGCCCTGGATCGACGTGATCGCGTTCGCGGTGCTGATCGCCGCCCTCGCCGTCAGCGTCACGCTCGTGCTCGCCCGGGGCACGATTGGGCAGGCGGTCGCGTTCGTCGACGGCCACGTGTGGCAGGTCGGCCTCGTGCTGGTCGCGATCCCGCTGGTGGTCGGCCTCTGGATGGGCCGTTCCCTCGCACGCACACGCGCGGCGGAGGAGGAGGCGAACGCGCAGAAGGAGGAGCTCGAGCGCAGGAAGCTGGTCGCCCAGCGAACGTACCTGGAGACGCTCGCGGCGCTCTCGCGGTCGATGCAGCGGGGCGACGGCACCGACCGCCCCGAATGGGTGCGGAGGCTCTCGGTCGAGCTCGCGCGCACGCTCGGCTACCGGCAGGAGGACCTCGAGGCGATCGAGATCGGAGCCCTGCTGCACGACATCGGCAAGTCCCGCGTGCCCGAGCGGATCCTGAACAAGCCGGGGCCGCTGACCGCGGCGGAGTGGGAGGAGATGCGAAGGCAGCCGGTCGCCTCGGACAGCATGCTCGCGGAGCTCGAGCTCCACCCGTTCGTCCGGCAGATCGCCCGGCACACGCACGAGCGCATCGACGGGACGGGGTATCCGGACGGGCTGGCGGGCGAGGAGATCCCGCTTCCCGCGCGGATCGTGCTGGTCGCGGACGCGTTCGATGCGCTCGCGCGCGACCGTCCGCACCGGCCGGCGCGGCCGGTCGCCGAGGCGCTCGACGAGCTCCGCGCGAACGCCGGGACGCAGTTCTGCCCCACGGTGCTCGCCGCGCTCGAGTCGCTGCTGCGCGAGCAGCCCGAGCGGCTGCATCCCGCCGCCGAGCCTGCCCCGTCGACATAGGCGGAGCTCTCTCGGTGCCGTAGCATCGAGGCTGTGAGCAGTCCCCCAGGCGTCGGCCTCGCGCGGCAGACCGAGATCTACCTGGCGGGCGTTCGCGGCCGCCGGCCGGCGATCCCGTTCGACCACCGGAAGCTCGAGCGGAAGGCGAAGTCGACCCTGTCGGCGCAGGCCTACGCCTACATCGCCGGCGGCGCGGGCATCGAGCGCACGATCGCGGCGAATCGCGCGGCGTTCGACCGGTGGCGCATCGTCCCGCGGGTGCTCCGCGACGTCTCCGCTCGCGACCTGTCGGTGGAGCTGCTCGGCCGGCGCCGGCCCACTCCGTTCCTGCTCGCTCCGATCGGCGTGCTCGAGCTCGCGCACGGCGACGCGGACGTCGGCGTCGCGAGGGCGGCCGCAGCCGAGGGCGTCCCGATGATCTTCTCCAATCAGGCGTCCCGGCCGATGGAGGAGTGCGCGGCAGCGATGGGCGGCGCCTCGCGCTGGTTCCAGCTCTACTGGAGCACGTCCGACGACCTGGTCGCGAGCTTCGTCGCCCGCGCCGAGGCCTGCGGGTGCGAGGCGATCGTCGTCACGCTCGACACCAAGATGCTCGGCTGGCGCTCGCGCGACCTCGACTTCGCGCATCTCCCGTTCGCGACCGGGATGGGAATCGCTCAGTACACCAGCGACCCGGTCTTCCGCAGCCTCGTCGACCCGTCCGCGGCGCAGCGGTCGGGCCGTCCGACGCCGGCCGCGGTGCGCGCGCTCGTCCGGGCGACACGCTCGTACCCGGGGAGCTTCCGCGAGAACCTGCGCTCCGGTGCCGGCGTCGCGGCCGTGCGCAAGGTGATGGAGATCTACTCGCGCCCGTCGCTGACGTGGGACGACTTCGCCTGGCTGCGGGAGCGGACGACGCTGCCGATCGTGGTGAAGGGAATCCTCCATCCCGACGACGCCCGCCTGTCGGTCGAGCACGGATTGGACGCGGTCGTCGTCTCGAACCACGGCGGCCGCCAGGTCGACGGCGCGATCGCCTCGCTCGACGCGCTGCCCGGTGTGGCCGAAGCGGTCGACGGACGGATCCCGATCCTGTTCGACAGCGGTATCCGCGGCGGCGCCGACGCGTTCAAGGCGCTCGCGCTCGGCGCGACCGCCGTGCTGCTCGGGCGGCCGTACGTCTACGGCCTCGCGCTCCGCGGCGCGGCCGGCGTGCGCGACGTGATCCGCAACCTCGTCGCGGACCTCGACCTGACGATGGCGCTCTCCGGTTGTCGCACCGTGGCGGACATCCGGCCGGAATGCCTACAGTTCGGGCCGTGACGGTCGAGATCTTCTTCTGCCCGGTCTGAAGCGGCTACGACGAGCGGGCCGCGAGTCTCGTGGCCGAGTTGCAGGCGGCAGGGTACGAGGCGATCGACACCCCCGGCGAGAAGAGCCAGTTCGACGTCCTCGTCGATGGGCAGCTCGTCTTCTCGAAGCAACAGGTCGGCCGGCACGCCGAGCCCGGCGAGGTCCTGGCAGCTGTGCGCCGGACCTCCGCCGCGTCCTGAGCCGTAGTCACTGCATGAACCGCCGCGAGCTCCTGCTCGCCGCGGCTGCGGTCGCGGTTGCGCCCCGTCAGGCGCTCGCTGCGGCCGGCGCGGCACCGCTCGTCCTGGTCACCGCCGACCTGGAGTCGTCCGTGCTGGCGGTGGATCCGGCAAGCGGAGACGTGCGACGGCGGATCTCGACGCTCGCCTTCCCGCGGAGCATCGAGACCGTGGGCCGGACGGCGGTCGTCGCCCACTCCGACGTCGGCGCGGTCAGCCTGATCGACGCGACCGCGCTCTTCGTCTCGCACGTCCTGCGCGGCTTCGGCGAGCCCCGCTACACCGCCGCCCATCCGGATGGACGGCACGCGTTCGTGACGGACGCGGACCGGGGCGAGGTGGTCGCGATCGACGTGCTCCGCGGGCGAGTGGTCGGACGGGAGCAGGTCGGCCCCCACGCGCGGCACGTGACCGTCGACCCGGCCGGACGGACGCTCTGGATCGCTCTCGGCTCGAAGGCGGCGGAGGTGGCGATCGTGGACGTGTCGGCGCCGGCACGGCCACGGCTCGTCCGCCGCTTCCGACCGCCGTTCCTCGCCCACGACGTCGGCATCGCCCCGGACGGGCGGCATCTGTGGGTCAGCTCCGGAGATCGCCAGGAGCTGGTCGTCTACGACCGCCGCGACGGGCGCCTGCTCTCGCGGCCGTCCGGCGACTGGCCTCCCCAGCACGTCACGTTCGCCGGCGGGACCGTCTACGTGACCAGCGGCTGGAGCGGCACCCTCCGTCTGCACCGCGTCGACGGCCGGCCGCTCCGCCAGGTGCCGGTCGAGGTCGGCTCGTACAACGTCCAGCAGGCACTCGGGCTCGTGGTCACTCCGGCGCTCGGGCGCGGCATGCTGACGGTTCTCGACGAACGGGGCAGGGTGATCCGCCGCAGACGCGTCGCCCGCTCGTCGCACGACGCCTGTCTGGTCAGCAGCACCATCCGCGCAGACGCGGGAACGCCCGGCCGCCGAACTGCTCGGTGACGTTCGAGTAGGCCAACAGCCGGCGGACGCCCGTCGAGCGGATGAACAGCAGCTGGTCGGCGGTGGGCCACGAGAGGAGCAGCCAGCGGCCGTCCGGCGACCAGACGACGTCGCCGAAGCGGCCCGCTCCGGAGAAGATGCGGCGCGGTGGCGCAGCGAGCCGGTCGGAGTCGAACACCAGCAGCCTGCCGCCCTGGACGACCGCGAGCTGGTGGCCGTGCGGAGCGAACGCGATCGAGGTCGCGCCCCGCAGGTAGCGGACGGCCGGTCGCTTGCCCGTGAAGACGACCAGCTTGTCGGCGGTGACGAGCGCCAGCCGGCGGCCGTCGGCCGACCATTCGAGCAGGCGCGGCTTCGGGAACGGCGCCGAGCGCCAGAGAAGCGAGCAGCGGCCCGCGTCGAGCACGTAGACACGCCCGCGCGTCGTCGTGTAGGCGAGCGTCCAGCCGGGGCCCGGGCGCCAGGCGGGCGCCACGCGCGCCGCCGCCGGGTCGCCGCAGAGGTCGACGTCGTGCGTCCCGTCGCCGGCGACGACGTGCAGGCGGCTGCCGGTCAGGTACGCGATCTGAGTGTTCGTCCGGCCGCCGGCCCAGCGGGGGAATCGCACCTGCGGCCGGGCCAGCGCCCAGCGCACGCGCCCGTGCGGGTCGAGCGCGACCAGCTGATTCGGCCTGGTTGCCGCCACGAAGAGGCCGTTCGGTGACCAGGCAGAGTCGCCGTACGCGCCGAGCAGCCGGCGGGAGCCGTCCGCCTGGACGACCCAGGGCCCGCTCGGCGACTGGACGAGCAGCCGTCCGGAGGTGGGGAGGGCGACCAGGGCGGGGCTCGCGCGCTTCACACCCTCGCGCCCGACGGCGTCGCGCAGCGAGCCGAGGACGGCCAGGCCGGGCGGGCTGAACGCGCCCGCGACGACCGCCGCCGCGGCGGCTGTGAGGGCGAGCGAGCGCACGTGGCGGCGCGGCCACGAGACACGCTCACGGTCGGCGAACGCCGCCCGCACGACCGCGAGCGCCCGCTCCCGGTCCGGCCGCGGCAGCTCGACGTCCCGCAGCGCACGTCCCAGGTCGCGCTCGTTCACCGCTCGTCCTCCAGCTTCTCGCCCAGCGCGTCGAGCGCGCGGCGCAGGCGGGAGTTGACCGTGCCGCGGGGGAGATCGAGCAGCCGGGCGATCTCACCGGGTGTGTACTCGAGCAGGTAGCGGAGGACGATCACGGCCCGGTGGTCCGGGGGGAGAGACCGGATCGCCGCGAGTAGCCCCTCGCCCGCGTCGGCACGCTCGGCAGCAGCGACCCCGGCCAGGGCGTCGCCTCCCGACTCGGGCCGCAAAGCCCGCATCCGCGCCCAGTCGATCGCCCGGTTGACGACGATCCGGTGCAGCCACGGCCCGAACGGGCGGCGGCGGTCGAATCGGTCGAGGTTCCGCACGGCGGCGAGGAACGCCTCCTGGGCGATGTCCTCGGCTGCGCCGGCGTCGTGGACGACGAGGTAGGCAGCGCGGTACGCAGCGGGCCAGTGGTGGCGGAACAGCGCCTCGAGGCTCGAGGCGTCACCACCCTGGGCTCCGCGGACCCAGGCGCGCTCTGGCCCGCCGGTACCCATCCCGCGCCGACTATACGAACGGTCGAGTCCGGGAGGTCCATCACATTCGATACGGCTCCCGGCGGCTCGGAGGTCCGTGGACCTTGCGCCCTGTTGCGGGCGTATGGACGGTAGTCGAATCGAAGGAGGAAGCATGACCCGCGTCTTCTGCGCGATTGCGGTCTGCGGGCTCGCACTCTGCTCCCCGGCGCTCGCGGATGGGGGCGGTCCCGACCCCGGGGTGATGCAGGGCTGGACGGGCGTCACCGCTCCGGGACAACAGCTTCGCTACGTCACGCTGCCCGGCGGCAGGGCGACCGTGATCGCCTCGGTGAGCAGGTCCAGCGGGCGAGTATGGGGCTCGCGTGCGGTCGCCGGCTCCTGGGGCGTCCCGATGGTCGCGAACGACGGCAGCACCGGTGGCCTGAGCCGCGACGGCCGGCTGCTCGTGCTCGCCGGCTGGAATCCGCCGAAGACGTACGGGCAGCTACGGACGACGTCGCGCTTCCTGCTCGTCTCGACGAAGAGCCTGAAGGTCTGGCGCCGGATCACGCTCCCGGGCGACTTCTCGTACGACGCGCTCTCGCCCGGCGGCGGGACGCTCTACCTGATCGAGCACACCTCGGCGAAGGACGTGACCACGTATCGCGTCCGCGCCTACGACCTCACGGCTCGGCGGCTGCTCCCACGCGTGATCGCCGACCGCCGCCAGGCGTCGTGGCTGATGCACGGCACACCGGTCACGCGAACGGCGAGCGCCGATGGACGATGGGTGTACACGCTCTACCAGCAGCCGGGCGGCTACCCGTTCGTGCACGCGCTGGACGCGGCGGCGCGCACCGCGATCTGCATCGGCATCCCCTGGAAGGGAGTCCAGGACATCCTCCCGATGGTGCGGCTTCGGCTCGACGAACGAGCCGGATCCCTGACCCTGCAGACGTTCCACGCCCGGCCGCTGTTCGTCGTCGACACGACGACGTTCTGGGTCTCGCGGGTGACGTCGCGCCGTGGCGGCTTCTGGTCGTTCCTCAGGCTGTGAGCGGCGGCTCGGACGACCACGGGAAGTCGATCCAGAGCTCGGTTTGCCGCCACACGTAGTCGCAGGTGACGATCGACCGCGACTTCTCGTACAGCACCGCGGTCCGCACCTCGCCGACCTGTCCTGCGCAGAACCCTTTGACCAGTGCGAGCGTCTGGCCGGTGTCTGCGACGTCGTCGGCGATCAGCATCCGTGCGTCCTGCAGGTCGACGAGCGCGGGGACCGGCGGAAGGATCATCGGCACGGGCAGGCGCTCGTCGACGCCCGTGTAGAACTCGACGTTCATCGTGAAGGTGTTCTTCACGCCGATCGCATAGGAGAGGGCGCCGGCGACGAGCAGCCCGCCGCGGGCGATTCCCAGGATCAGGTCCGGCTCGTAGCCGTCGTCGACGATGGCCGAGGCCAGCTCGCGGGACGCCTCGCCGAGATCCGCCCAGCTCATCTGCTCCCGCGGTGGTGCCTGGGTGGGCGTTCCGGCGATCTCGTCTCCCATCGGTCGATTCTAGATAGCGTCCCGGCGACGTGGACGTCGAAGCGTTCTGGGCCGATCGGAGCGCCGAGCTGGAGCAGTACGCCCGGCTCGCGGTTCGGGTCGGCATCAACGTCCGCCGGGGGCAGGACGTCACGATCATCGGCGAGATCGAGCACGCGCCGCTCGTCCGGGCGATGACCAGGGTCGCCTACGAGGAGGGCGCGCGCCTCGTCCAGGTCGAGTACGCCGACGGTCACGTCCGGCGCGCACGGGCCGAGCTCGCCTCCGACGAAGCCGTCGGTTGGGCGCCGCCGTGGATGCTGCAGCGTGTCGAGGAGGAGGCCCAGCGCGAGACCGCGCTCGTCAGCATCGTCGGCGAGCCGGATCCCGACCTCTTCGAGGGCCTCGATGCAAAGCGCGTGGTCGAGTCGAGCGTTCCGGACCGCCGCCGGGCGATCTGGACCGCGATCGACCGCCGTCAGATCCCCTGGACGATCGTCGCGTTTCCGACCCCGGCCTGGGCGGGGCAAGTGTTCGGCGAGCCGGATCTCGAGCGCCTCTGGGACGCGATCCGGGCGACGGTTCGCCTGGACGAGACCGACCCCGTTGTGGCCTGGAAGGAGCACGTCGCGATGCTGATGAGCCGCGCGGCCCAGCTGAACGAGCGCAGGCTCGACGGAGTTCGGTTCCGCGGCCCCGGCACCGACCTGACGGTCGGGCTGATGCCGCAGTCGCGCTGGATGGCGGCCGGCGCCGAAACCGCGTCGGGTCAGTTCTACGTCCCGAACCTGCCGACCGAAGAGGTGTTCACGGCGCCCGACCGGCGCCGCACCGAGGGGCGGGTGCGGTCGACGCGTCCGCTGGTCCTGGTCAGCGGGATCGTCGTCCGCGACCTGGAGATGTCCTTCTCCGGCGGCCGGATCACCGACGTGAACGCGTCCTCCGGCGCGGAGGCGGTTCGGGCCGAGGTGGCGCTCGACGATGCCGCCTCGTATCTCGGCGAGGTCGCGCTCGTCGACGAGCTTTCGCGCGTCGGACGGAGCGGGCTGACCTTCTGGAGCACCCTGCTGGACGAGAACGCGGCGTCGCACATCGCGTTCGGGACTGCCGTCCTCCACGCGGTCGACCTCGACGGCGCCGATCCCGAGCAGGTCGACCTGGAAGCGATGGGCGTCAACCAGTCCGGCGCCCACACGGATTTCATGATCGGCGGCCCCGAGGTCGAGGTGGACGGCATCGAGGCCGGCGGCTCCACGGTGCCGCTCGTGCGAGACAACGCCTGGCAGCTGAAATGAAATAGAGGCTAGGCGCGCGGCACGCGCCGTATCAGTCAGGCCTCTGACCCAAAGGGGCGGAGGCCGCCTTATGCCTCTCGCCCACGAGGCCCCGGCTCTTTCTCGGCCTCGTCGAGCCAGCGCTCGTGCATGTCGAGGAGCGTGCGCCCGTACGCGTGGACGAGGCGCGTTCGCGAGGGTCAACGGCGTCGCTGCGCGCGCCGGAGTTCGTCGAGGCGGCGGCGGTCGCGCTTCGTCGGCCGTTCGGCGAGGTCGGCGCCGAGCGGGCGGGCCAGCCGCCGCTCCTCGCGCCTGCGCCGTCGTTCCTCGACGGAGCCGGGGGTCTCCTCGTAGAGGAGCGCGGCGACCCCGGCCGGTCCGCGCCGGTCGGCGAGGCCGGTGACGACCACCGTCCACCGCTCCTGCGCGCGGGTGACCTCGAGCCGGTCGCCGACGACCACGTCGCGCGCAGGCTTCACGCGCGTGCCGTTCACCTGAACGTGCCCACCGAGCACGGCCTCGGTGGCGGCGCCACGCGTCTTGAAGAAGCGCGCCGCCCAGAGCCACTTGTCGACTCGCACCGCGTCCACGGGGGTACGTTCGCAGACGGGCTGAAGGCGTCCCTTCTCGCAGTAGCCCGACGTTTCCTCACGGGGCACGATCGAGTAGGGTCCCACGCCCATGGGCGCCCTGATCGGACTCGCCGTCTTCGTCGCGTGTCTCGTCGCCGGCGGGATCCTGCTCGGCACCGGCCACGTGGTGATCGGCTTCGTCGTCCTGCTCTGCAGCCTGCCGGGCGCGATCGTCGGCTGGATCAAGTGGAACGACCGCTCCTACACCTGACGAGCCGCTGCGGCCGTGCCCGACGCGGGCGCGGCTCCTTGCCAGTGGCCGAAAGAGGCTAGTCCGAGCTCGTGGCGTTTCGCACCCAGTCTCTGAGACTGGAGGTGAAACGCTTGTGCAACAACTCGTACACAGAGGTCGGCGGGAGTCGTGGCCCCTCGGGAGCTCGGCGCGTCGATCGACCGGCGCGTTTGCACACCTCGATCGGCTACCGTCAGGTCGCCCGGGAGAGGCCGACCGCGGGAGGTCGCACCGTGAAGATCACGACCATCGGCAGGGGCAACATCGGCGGCGGGCTGGCCCGGCTCTGGGAGCAGGCGGGCCACGAGGTGACGACCCTCGGGCGCGAGGGCGGGGACGCGTCGGACGCCGAGGTCGTCCTGGTCGCCGTCCCGTCGGGCTCGATCTCGGAGGCGCTCGCAAAGGTGACGGGGCTCGGAGGGAAGGTCGCGATCGACTCGGCGAACGCGTTCGGCGGGCGGAACGAGCAGTACGAGTCGTTCGCCCACGAGGTGAAGGCGCACACGAACGGGCCGACGGCGAAGGCGTTCAACGCGAACTTCGCCACGCTGTACGAGCAAGTCGCGGCGCAGCGCGTGCGGCCGAGCTGTCTGTACGCGGCGGACGACGACGCGCGTGAGGTGACCGAGCAACTCATCCGCGACGCCGGGTACGAGCCCGTCCGCCTCGGCGGCCTCGAGAACGCCCGTGCGCTCGAGGACTTCGTCCCCGGCGTGTTCGCGAAGGCGGGCCAGGTGTTCTACCGCTTCGCGCCTCCGGGCGAGCTGTAAGAGGCCCCCGGCGCTGGCACCCGTCACTCGAAGCGTTCGAAACGCGTTGCCAGACGCTCTCGGTCGGGATAGTGAGCCAGGCGTGCCGGGAGATGGATCGATTGCTGATCGAACGTCTTGAGGACATCCAACATCGGCCCGTCGTCCTCCTCCAAGGGCCGGCGCGACACACGCACCTGGTAGTCGGGCGACACGCCGACGAGGTTCTCGTCGTACGCGCGGTGGTGGATCGAGCAGAGGCTGAGTCCGTTCGTGACCGTCGCTTCGCCCTCTCGTTGCACGTCGCCGACGATGTGTGCTGCGTCGAGCAGGCGGGTCTCTTTGAGCCGGCAGATCGTGCATCGATCGCCGTAGGCCGGTAGAACGATCCCACGGAATCGCGCCTGATGCAGTCGAGCTCTCACGTTGCGCACGGCGTATCTCCGTTCGACCGAGCTTGCGATCACGACCGCCTCCTGCTCGTCGAGCGGGCCAATCATCGCCCCCGGCGAGATCACCACACGCCCACCCAGGCGATCGTCATGCGTGATGAACACCGGATAGACGGGCCGATACCACCCCGGACGCGTGCCGACGAAGTACACCAGAGGCACCTGCAGCTCGAAGGCAGCCCTGAGAGCCCTGTTGTCGTGCTGGTCTGGCGACCCTGACCGATACGCGTACTCGAAGCCGTCGTCCAAGACAAGATCGTCGTAGGGAGAGTTCACCGACGTGTTGAGCGACAGAGCGGCAGCCCCTCGCTGGGCTCTCGCCCGGAAGATTCCCTTCGCTGGGGCGAGAAACGGAACTCGCTCACCGCGATAGAGAAAGCCGCTGTCGAGACCGCTGCGATACGGCAGGTCGGCGCCGAACTGCGCGCACAGCACGTCCAGAGACAGACGGCACGATGTTCTGAGCGCATCGTCTCGATCCATTGCCGCGATTCTCGCCGCGACGGTGCAAAAACGCGAGGGGGTCGCGGATGCGACCCCCTCAGCCCACGCGTTCGTTGTCGGTCTCAGCTACAGCCGGTGTTCGTTCCGCAGTCGCGGCAGGTGTAGCAGGAACCCGTGCGCACCATTCGGCCGCCGCACTTCGCGCACTCGACTGCGTCCTCCCACGAGTTGAACAGCGCGGTCTGGCCAGGGGGAGGTGAGTCCTGCGCCACGGCTCCCGGTTCCGAAGCCGGCAGGGCGCTCCCGTTCGCATACCGCTCGGCCAGGCGGGCCTTCACCTCGGGCGAGAGGATCCCCGCCTCCTCCTGCTGCTCGGGCGTGAGGAACTTCTTGCCGAACCAGCGGAAGATGTAGTCGACGATCGACTTCGCAACGCGGATGTCGGTGTCGTTCGTCAGGCCGGACGGCTCGAAGCGCATGTGCGAGAGCTTCGAGACGTAGACCTCCGGCGGGACGCCGTACTGGAGGCCCATCGAGACGGCGATCATCAGCGAGTTCATCAGGCCGGCCATCGTGGTGCCGTCCTTGGCGATGTCGACGAAGATGTCGCCGGGGCTCCCGTCCTCGTACAGGCCGACGTGGATGTAGCCCTCGTAGTCGCCGACGCGGAACTTGCGGCCGATCTCGGTGCGGTCCTCCGGCAGGCGGCGGCGCTGGGTGAGCGGCGTCGGCGGCACCGCCGGCACCGCGCCCTCCGACTTGCCCGAGAGCGGCTGCGCGACCTTGCAGTTGTCGCGGTAGATCGCGATCGCCTTCACGCCGAGGCGCCACGCGTCGGCGATCAGCTGGGCGACCTCGTCGACCGTGACCTGCTCGGGCAGGTTGACCGTCTTCGAGATCGCGCCGGAGATGAACGGCTGGACCGCCCCCATCATCCTCACGTGACCGGAGTAGTGGATCGCCCGGTCGCCGATCGCGCAGTCGAAGACGGGGTAGTGCTCCGACTTGACGTACGGCGCGCCGACGATCGAGTTCCGCTCGTCGATGTACGCGACCACCTCGCCGACCTCGGACGGCGTGTGGCCGAGCTTCTCGAGCGCCATCGGCACCGTCTTGTTGACGATCGTGATCTCGCCGCCGCCGACGAGCCGCTTCGACTTGACCAGCGAGAAGTCGGGCTCGACCCCGGTCGTGTCGCAGTCCATCATGAAGCTGATCGTGCCGGTCGGCGCGAGCACGGTCGCCTGCGCGTTCCGGAACCCGTGGACCTCGCCCAGGTTCAGGGCGTCGTCCCACGACTGCCGCGCTGCAGCGAGCAGGTCGTCGGGAACCGAATCGGCGTGCTGGATGTTGCCGACCGCTGCGCGGTGCTTCGCGATCACGCCCAGCATCGCCGCCGTGTTCGGCTGGTAGCCGGCGTGCGGGCCCATCCGCGCCGCGATCTCCGCCGACTTGCGATATGCGCGGCCGGTCATCAGCGCGGTGATCGCCGCCGCGTACGCCCGGCCCTCGTCCGAGTCGTACGGCAGCCCGCGCGCCATCAGCAGCGCGCCCAGGTTCGCGAAGCCGAGGCCGAGCTCGCGATAGGCCTTCGCGTTCGCCTCGATCTCCGGCGTCGGGTACGACGAGTAGCCGACGACGATCTCCTGTGCGAGGAAGACGACGTCGACGGCATGCTGGAACGCCTCGACGTCGAGCTCGCCGTCCTCGCCGCGGAACTTCATCAGGTTGAGCGACGCGAGGTTGCAGGCCGAGTTGTCGAGGTGCATGTACTCGGAGCACGGGTTCGACGCGTTGATCCGGCCCGAGTTCGGGCTCGTGTGCCACGAGTTGATCGTCGTGTCGTACTGCACGCCGGGGTCGGCGCAGCGCCAGGCCGCCTCCGCGATCTGGCGGAGGAGGTCGCGCGCGTCGACCGTCTCGGCCACGCTGCCGTCGGTGCGTGCGGTCAGGTTCCATTCGGCACCCGCCTCGGCCGCCTCCATGAAGGCGTCCGTCACGCGAACCGAGTTGTTGGCGTTCTGGTACTGGATCGACGCCCAGTGCTCGGAGTCGAGGGCCATGTCGTACCCGGCCTGCTCGAGCACGCGCGCCTTCTCCTCCTCGTGCGCCTTGCACCAGATGAAGTGCTCGACGTCGGGGTGGTCGACGTCGAGGACGACCATCTTCGCGGCGCGCCGCGTCTTGCCGCCCGACTTGATCGTGCCCGCGGAGGCGTCGGCGCCGCGCATGAACGAGACCGGCCCGGATGCGTAGCCGCCCTTCGAGAGCTGCTCCTTGGAGGAGCGGAGGTGCGAGAGGTTGACGCCGGCGCCCGAGCCGCCGCGGAAGATGATCCCCTCGCGGCGGATCCAGTCGAGGATCGACTCCATCGAGTCGTCGACGGAGAGGATGAAACACGCGGAGCACTGGGGCGTCTCCTCGAAGCCGACGTTGAACCAGACGGGGGAGTTGAACGAGGCGTACTGGTTGACGAGGATCGCCTTCAGCTCCGCCTCGAAGGTGTCGGCCTCCTCGTCGTCGACGAAGTAGCCGCCCGCGCGACCCCAGCCGCCGATCGTGCCGACGACGCGGCCGATCATCTGCTTGACGCTCCGCTCCCGCTCGGGGGAGCCCATCTTGCCGCGGAAATACTTCTGCGCGACGATGTTCGTCGCGGTCTGCGACCAGAACTTCGGGAACTCGACCTCCTTCTGGTCGAAGACGGCCTTGTCCTTGCCCGGGATGAAGGCGTCGCGGAGCTCCCACTCGACCTCCTCGAACGGGTCGCGGCCGGTGATCGTGAAGAAGCGCTCGACGCCGACGTCGGCGCCCTCCTCCACGACCGTGTTCACGACCTCGTCGGTGGGGTGCTCGAAACCTGTGGATGCCTTCGTGGACGCCATCTCTTTCCTCCCAAGGATAGCTGCGGGCTCCCTCTCCCCCGGAGAGGGACCAAGGAGCGTAGAGCGTCCTTCGGACGGAACGCTTTTTAGCTGATTTGCAGGTGATTTACCGAGCTACGACTGCTCGGTCGGCTCCGGCCCGGGGCCGTGCGGGACCGAGGCGGCGGAGGCGAGCTGGGCCCGCCGCGTGCGCGTGCGGCGCGCCAGGAAACCGGCGCCGCCGGCCGCCATCAGGACGATCGCCACGCCGCCCAGGACGAGGAGCGGGACCGGCAGGGAGTCGGCCTTCTTGGGGCCGAGATTGCTGATCGCGTTCGGGATCGGGCCGCTGGTGTCGTTCCCGCCCGACGAGCCGCCGCCCGACGTCCCGCCACCGGAGGTTCCGCCGCCGGCGCTGCCTCCACCGCTCGTGCCGCCACCCGCGGCACCGCCGCCGTTCGCCCCTCCGCCGTTGGCGTTGCCGCCGTTATGGCTCTGGGTGATCCGCTTCTGCAGCGCCTGCCGGATGTCGTCCCTGGCGCTCGAATACGTGTCCACGTCGGCCGGAAGATGCTGCAGCGCGTCCCGGTAGCAGTGGATCGCATAGATGCCGTCGATCCGGCCGTCGTACCAGTCGTTGATCAACACCTTCCAGCAGGGCGTCTTGCTCTTCGCGACCGCTCCGGCCGCGCCGGCCGTGCCCGCTGCGAACGCCGCGGTGGCGGCGCCCACGATCAGGAGTGCAACGAGGGTGTGGCGAAGCAAACGGATCACGCGAAACGGATGACCGTACCCACCCGGGCGCCGGTCGGTGTCTCTCTCGTCCAATGCACTGTACGTCATGCCCCGGGCGGAACGGCTCGACCCAGTCTCACCGGGCGCCGTTCGCTAGCCGTGAGGCCCCCGTAAAGGGTCTGTTAAAGCCTAGCCCGGATTCTGGGCCGTCGTCGGCAGGACCCGCTAGCGTCGGGCGGCCATGCAGGCCCCCGTGCTCGCCGGTCGCGCGGCCCTCCTCGCCGCGGCCGCGCTGCTCTTCACCGCGCTGTTCTTCGGCGACGGGACCTCGAACGGGCGGCTGTTCTGGATCGGCGCGCTGGCGGTGATCGCCGCCGCCGCGATCGCCGCCGGCGGTGGTCTGCCGGTGCCGCGCGGCGCCGGGGCGGTCGCCCTCGGGCTGCTCGCCGCCCTGATCGCGTGGGTCGGGCTGACGATGTGGTGGTCGATCGCGCCCGACCTGTCCTGGGCGGCGTTCGACCGGCTGCTCGTCTACGGGGCGATCGGCCTGCTCGGCCTGCTCGCCGCCCGCGCACCGCAGCCGGCGCGGACCGCCGCCGCCGGCCTGGCCGTGCTGCTCGGCCTCGTGCTGGCCTGGGCCCTGCTCGGCAAGATGATCCCCTCGCTCTTCCCCGACGGCGCCCGCGTCGCCAGGCTGCGCAACCCCGTCGGCTACTGGAACTCGCTCGCGCTCGTCGCCGCCACCGCGGTGCCGTTCGGTCTGTGGGCGGCCTGCTCCCGGCGGTTCCATCCTGTCGTCCGGGCATCGGGCGCCCTCCTCGTCTACCTCGCCGAGCTCGTCGTCGTCCTGACCTACTCGCGTGCCGGGATCGCTGTCGCCGCGGTGGCGGCGCTCGCCTGGCTGGCGATCGAGCGAGACCGCCTCGAGGCGCTCGCGACGCTCGTCCTCGTCACGCCGGTCGCCGGGCTCGTGGCGCTCTGGGCGTTCTCGCGACCTGCGCTGACCGACGACCTGCAGCCGTACAGCGACCGTGTGAACGACGGCGCCTGGTTCGGCGTCCTGCTCTGCGTCGGCGCGGCGGTCGTCTGCGTGCTCGCCTACTTCGGCGCCCGGGTCGAGCCGACCCCCGAGCGTCGGCGCTCGCTGACGCGCGCCCTGGGCGTTCTCGTCGCCGTGGTGGGCGTGGCCGCCGTCGCCGTGGTCGTGGCCAGCAAGAGCGGGCAGATCCTCGACGAGTTCCGCGGCGCGAAGTCCGCGGAGGTCAGCCAGAACCCGAACCGGCTCGCCGATCTCAGCTCCAGCAACCGGTGGCGGTGGTGGCAGGAGGCGTGGCAGCTCTTCACCGAGGCTCCGGCGGGCGGCAAGGGTGCGGCGACGTTCGAGATCGCCCGGCGGGGGATCCGTAACGGCTCGATCGTCACCACCGAGCCGCATGATCTGCCGCTGCAGTTCCTGGCCGAGACCGGCATCGTCGGGTTCCTCCTCCTGCTCGGGCTGATCGGGACGGGTGCCGCGGCGGCGGTCACGGCCGTTCGCCGGGTGGAGCCGCCTGAGCGGACGGCGGCGGCGGCGCTCGCCCTGGCCGCGGGGGCGTTCCTGCTCCACTCCCTCGTCGACATCCACTGGGAGTTCGTCGCGGTCGGCGCGCCGGCGTTCTTCTCCCTCGGCGTGCTCGTCGGGTTGGGGGCGTCGCCCCCGGCCGGCCGGCTACGGCCCGCGTGGGCGGGTGTCGCCGCGTTCGTCGCGGCCGGCGTCCTCTATTCGCTGACCGCGCCGTACGTCTCGGGCCGGCTCGTCGACTCGGCCTACGAGGCGATCGCGGGCGGACGGATGAGCGCCGCGCTGTCGGACGGCCGCTCGGCCCGCTGGCTCGACCCGCTGGCGACCGACCCGCTGCAGGTGCTCGGCGACGCCGAGGTGGCGCGGTACAACGATCGCGACGCGCAGGGCTACTACCGCGACGCGGTGAACCTCCAGCCGAAGAACTCGAGCACCTGGTTCGCGCTCGGCTCGTTCGAGTTCTACTCGGGGCAGTACCGCGCCGCGCTGCACGATCTCGACCGCGCGTACGGGCTCGACCCGTACGGCCCGGCCGGCCGCCCCGGCGGGCTGCTCGACCAGGCGCGGGCGAAGGTCGAAGGGCGCTAGCGAGACGTGCCGAGGATCAGGACCAGCTTCGCGCCGTGGAGCTGCTTCGGGATCATCCCGTCGAGCGGGCCGACTCGCGACCGGGACAGGCCGAGGTCGCGGGCGAAGCGGATCGCCTCCGCGGCGTAGCCCGGCGCGGTCATCAGCCGCCAGGTCGGGTAGCCGGTCCGAGGGGCGTTCTTCGTGGCGGTGACCGCGTACCCGCGGGCACGCACGATCGACGCTGCCTGGGCGGCGGCGCCTGCGATCCCGTTTCCGTTCAGGACGAGGACGCCGGTCTTCGCACGCGGCAGGATCCGCGCCGTGTGGGCGGGCCGCACCGGCTTCGGCCTGGTCTCGTGCTTCGCCGGCGCCGCGGCGTGCTTCGGCTCGCGCGCCGCCTTCGCGGCGGCGGCGTGGACGTGGGGCGCGAGCGAGCGCCCGACCAGCACCAGGCCGAGGACGACCAGCGCGACCAGCTCGACCGCCGCCACTCCCGAGGCGACGAGTGTGGCCGTGCGCCAGGGCCGGACGAGCTCGATCTGCGCGGGCGAATCCACGGGGGGTGATTCGCGCCGCCGGCGGCCGCTCCTCCCCATCCCCGCCGAGCGCGACGCACCTGTTCTAATCACGGCGTGTTCGTGAGCATCGAAGGGGTCGACGGCTCGGGGAAGTCGACGCAGGCGCGGCTGCTCGAGCAGCACCTGCTCGGGCTGGGGCGCGACGTGGTCGCGACCCGCGAGCCGGGCGGGACGGAGCTCGGCGAGGCGGTCCGGCAGCTCGTCCTGAACGGGCCGGAGATGGCGGGCTGGGCCGAGGCGGCGCTCTTTGCCGCCTCCCGGGCCGAGCACGCCGCCGAGGTGATCAGACCGGCGCTGGAGCGCGGCGCCGACGTCGTCTGCGACCGGTTCGTCGACTCCTCGCTGGCGTACCAGGGGATCGCCCGCGGGCTCGGGCTGGAGGCCGTGCTCCAGCTCAACCTGACCGTGCTCGAGGGGCTCCTGCCCGATCGGACCTTCGTGCTCGCGCTCGACGCCGGCGCCGCCGGTACGCGCCGACAGGGAGACCCCGACCGGATCGAGCGCGAGGGCGACGCGTTCCAGGCGCGGGTCGGCGCCGCCTACGAGGAGCTCGCGCGCCGCTTCCCAGATCGGATCGAGCTGCTCGACGGTGCCCTGCCGCCGGAGGAGATCGCTGCGACCGTCCGCGACCGGGTGGAGGAGCTGCGCTGATGTTCGAGACGTTGATCGAGCAGGAGCAGGCGAAGGACCTGCTCGCCGCGGCGCTCCGGGAAGGCCCCGCCCACGCCTATCTCTTCCACGGCCCAGCCGGCGTCGGCAAGCGCCGGGCGGCGCTCGCCTTCGCCGCGCGGCTGCTCGCCGACGGCGACCGCGTCGAGCGGCGCGCCCACCCCGACCTGTACGTCCTCGAGCCGCACGGCGACCAGATCAGGATCGACGACATCCGCGAGCTGCGCCGCGACCTGCATATGCGTCCGTTCGAGGGCGACCGCCGCGTCTACCTGATCTTCGACGCACACCTGCTGAACGCCGAGGCGGCCGACTCGCTGCTCAAGGATCTCGAGGAGCCGCCGCCCTACGCCGTCGTCGTGCTCGCCGCCGACGAGCTCGGCCCGATCTCGGAGACGATCCGGTCGCGCTGCCAGCTCGTCCCGTTCCAGCGGCTGTCCGAGCGGGCCGTCCGGGCCGAGGCGGAGCGGCTGGCGCCGGGGCTGTCGCCGGACGAGCTGACCGCCGTCGCACGCGTCGCGGCCGGCCGTCTCGACCGGGTCGCCCGCCTGCTCGACCCGGACGCCGTCCGCCGGCGAGCCGAGCTGCTCGGGGTCGCACGCGCCGCGTACGCCGACCCGGCGTTCGATCCGGCCGCCGCCGCCCAGACGGTGACTGCGCTCGCGGCCGAGCGGGGCGCCGAGGAGCGGGCCGCGGCCGAGGAGGCGATCGCCGGTCGCGACCTACCCGACCGGGAGGCCGAGCAGCACGTCCGGCGGGCCGAGCGCGGCGCGGAGCGCGAGGAGATCCTGTTCGCGCTCGAGGAGCTGGCCGCGTGGTACCGCGACCTCCTCGTCGTCGCGGCCGGAGCCGAGCGCGCCGTCGTCCACTACGACCGCATCGGCGAGCTGGCGGAGGACGGGACCTCCGAGCGCATGCCCGCGGCGGAGCAGGCGGCCGAGGTCGTCCTCGGCGCCTGGCGCACGTTCGAGGAGTTCAACGTCACCCCGGCCCTCGCGCTCGAGGCGATGTTCGTCCGCGTCCGGCGCTGCTTCGCCGGCGTCGCCGCTCCTGCCTGACTGTCTAGCGCCCGATCGCCCGCACCTCGGTGATGTGCCCCTCGCCGGTGGCGGTCGGCAAGGCCGTCAGCCAGACCAGGACGTAGCGCCCGGACGACCCGCGCTTCAGGGCGAACCCGGTCGTGCCCGGCTGGAGCGACCTGTCGGCCGACACCACCCGGTAGGGCCCCGTCGGCTGGTCGGCGAGCTGGATCTCGGCCCGCGAGCCGGCGGTGTCCGTTCCCACCAGCACGCGCGCGATCGGCCGTTTCTTCCCGGCGTCGAGGACGACGCCGACGCCCGGCTTGAAGAACCCGTGCGTGTAGTGCTCGGTGCTCCAGAAGGTGGAGGCGTTGCCGTCGACGGCGTTCTTCACCTCGGCGTCGTTCTCGGTGCCGTCGCCGTCCGGATCGTACGGGCCGACCGCGACCAGCTTGATCCGCGCAGGCGTCGGCGGCGCCTTCGGCGCCTCCGGCCGGCTGACCGGCTTCGTGGTCGCGACCGTCGTGGTCGACTGTGTCCGGCTGCTCTTCGAGCCAACGCTGGAGAGCGCGATCACGGCCATCGCGGCGATGAAGACCGCCAGGGCCCCCCCGGCAAGCAGGCGATTCACCGATTCATAGTTTGCTGATCGGGCCGGGGGAGTAGGATCCGACGACGGCCTCGCCAGGCAAACAGCAGTGGGCGCTCGGGTTCGCCGCGGTCGTGATCGCGGTCGGCGTGGGCGTCGCCGTCTGGGCGGGCGGCCGCGACGACGGGCCGACGCAGCCGGATGCCGACCCCGTCGTCTTCCTCCGCGGAATCGTCAGCCACATCGCCGACAACGACTACGCCGGCGTCTGGCCCTCGCTCCATCCGGCGCAGCAGCGCGTCGCGACCCGCACCGTGTACGTGAGCTGCGAGGCGATGACTCCGATCCCCGGGCACCTCGACTGGATCCGGGTCGTTCGGGCCGCGGACGAGCGGATCAACGTCCCAGGCGACCGCGGGACCGTGACCAGCAAGGCGGTCACGTTCCGGCTGAAGCTCAGCGAGCCCGTGCTCGACGAGTCGGTGATCGTCACGCAGACCGTGCACGCCGTCGCGGTCGACGGCCGGTGGCGCTGGATCCTCTCGCCGAAACGCTTCGGGATCTACCGGTCGCGGTCGTGCCCGACCGCCGAGAGCCCCCAGACCGGCGCCTAGGCAGCAGCGGCCGCGGTCGGCTCGAGCCCGAGGTCGCGGCAGACGGAGCGGACGAGCTCGAGGAACGCCTCGTGCCTGGGCGGGAACTCGCGGTCGCGCCGCCAGGCGAGCGCGACCCGCCTCGGCGCCAGCGGCTCCTCGATCTGGAGCGTGGCGACGCTGCCCTTGGCGCCGTCCGCGACCAGCTGGGTGCCGACGGCGGCGCCGACCCCGCCGGCGATCAGGCCGTAGAGCGTCCCGTTGTCGTCGGTGCGGTGCACGACCTCGGGCTCGTAGCCGCGCTCGTGCATCCGCGCCTCGAACCCGTTCAGGTAGCGGCAGTCGTGCGAGGTGATCAGGGGCAGCCCGGCCAGCTCCTCGAGCGTGACCGGCTCGCGCCGCCGGGCGAGCGGCGAGCTCGTCGAGACCAGCAGCACGATCGGATCGGCGAACAGCTCGACCGCCTCGAACGGGCCTTGCGGGAGCGGCAGGATCGCGAAGGTGACGTCGAGCTTGCCCTCTTCCAGGAGGGCGAAGAGCTCGCTGTCGGCTGTCGTCTGCACGAGGTCGACCGACAGGCCCGGCTGGGCGTCCGGGAGCCGGCGGATCAGCTCGGGGACGACCTCGGCGCTGACGCTCTGGAAGGCGCCGACCCTGAGCATGCCGGAGGTGCCGCGCGTGAGCACGTCCACGTCGGCCTGAGCTGCCGTGATCTCGTGGAAGATCGACTCGGCGTGGCGGAGGACGACCTCGCCGGCGGCGGTCAGCCCGACGGGCCTCGAGCCGCCGGGTCGCTCGATCAGCCGCTCGCCGACGATCCGCTCGAGCGCGGCCACCTGCTGGCTGATCCCCGACTGGGTGTAGTTCAGGCAGAGGGCAGCCTTCCGGAAGGAGCGATTTCTTGCCACGGCCTCGAGCGTGATCAGATGACGCAGCTCGAGTCCGGCCCACTGGCTCGATGCAATCACGGAAGCTCTCTCCAGGGTGAGACGAGCGAGCGAGCCGCCGGTTGGCGCGCGGTTCCGGGTCCGTGCCGACTCGGCCATCCCGGCCGATGCTCCATGAACGGCTCCGCGCTGCACAAACGAATATCCGCCCGCCCCGATCAGACACTCGAATCAACAAATGCGTCGGGCTGATCGCGACGACACGCGCGACAACCGGATCTCGGCCGCGCGAGCGCAGGGCGGTCCGTTTCCGCCGAATCATCATTCGATCACGAAATGTGATCGCGGATCTGCGCCGCTGCGTTACACGCGCGAATAAACGGCGCGATCAAGCGAAATATCGACCTCGGGGGACGATTTGAGGCGCTGGATTGGCCTCGGCGATATCGGCTAACGAATCCCTGCCCCACCCGTCTGAACGGGACAGTCAAGCCATTCGACGTGGAGGGAAGGAGATCGATGTCCAGAAAGGTCTTGGCTTCTGGCGCAATGGCTGCGCTCGGGGCCGCGATGTTGATCGCGGCTGCGTTTGCCGGCCCGGCGTCCAGCAAGTCCAGTCGCCCGTCCGCCTCCGGGCAGAAGAAGGGCGGGACGATGAACATCAACGCGTCCGCGACCGACGTCGACTACATCGACCCGGCGCTCGCGTACGGCACGTTGTCCTGGCAGATCCTCGACGCCGTGACCATGAAGCTCATGTACTACCCCGACAAGCCCGATCCGCTCGGGAGCAAGCTCCAGCCCGACGCCGCTGTGGGCCTCCCCGCGGTCTCGAAGGACGGGCGCACGTACGTGTTCACGATCAAGTCGGGTGTCAAGTCGAACACCGGTGAGACGCTGACCGCGGCGAACTACGCGGCGGCGATCAACCGTGACCTGAACCCGAAGATGCAGTCACCGTCGGTTCCGTTCATCACCGGCGACAACGGCATCGTCGGCGCGCAGGCCGTCGCCGACGGCAAGGCTGCGACCGCCAGCGGCGTGATCGCCAGGGGCCAGAAGCTGACGATCAGGCTGATGAAGCCGGACGGGTCGTTCCTGTCCAAGATGGCGATGGACTTCTTCAGCCCGATCCCGAAGGGAACGCCGATCAACGCCGACGGGATCAACTCGTTCGCGTCGTTCGGCCCGTACTACGTCGCGAGCCGTCAGGTCGGCCGTCAGCTGATCGTCAAGTCGAACCCGAACTACCACGGGTCGCGGCCGCACAACGTCAGCACGTTCGTGTTCACGATGAACACCAATCTCGACCAGAGCCTGCTCCAGGTGAAGGCGGGTCAGGTGGACTACGACGCCGGTGGTCTTCCGCCGACGGCGCACGCAGGCCTGGCCCAGCAGTACGGCATCAACAAGGGCCGCTACTTCATCAATCAGGGCCTGAACGTCGACTACATCGCCCTGAACACCTCTCGGCCCGCGTTCAAGAACGTCGGCATGCGGAAGGCTGCGAACTTCGCGGTCGACCGGCCGGCCCTCGTCCGGGTCCGTGGCTTCCTCGCGGGCAAGCGCTCGCAGCAGGTCCTGCCCCCGGGCATCGCCGGCTACAAGCCGATCACCACGTATCCGATCAAGGGTGCGAACTACCCGAAGGCGAAGGCGATGGCATCGGCAGCCGGCGGCTGCAAGGACGTCAGCCTGTACACGGCCAACAGCTCGACCGGCCAGAACCTGGCGCAGGTCTTCAAGTACAACCTGAGCCAGATCGGCTGCAACGTGAACGTGAAGCTGCTGCAGGGCTTCCAGATCTACATCGCGACCGGCACGAAGGGTGAGCCGTTCGACGCCGCGTTCGTCGGCTGGTTCGCCGACTACGCGGATCCTTACGACTTCGTCGACATCCTGCTCAACGGCCAGAACATCCACGAGGCGAACAACAACAACCTCGCCTACCTGAACGTTCCGGCCCTGAACAACCAGATGAAGGCGGCGAACGCGCTGACCGGAGACAAGCGCTCCGCGGCGTATCAGAACCTCGACCGCGAGATCACCACGAAGTACGCCCCGTGGGCGGCGTACGAGAACCGCAACATCCGCGAGTTCGTGTCTGCCCGCACCGGCGGCTACCTGTTCCAGGCCGCACACGGTGCCGCGAACCTGAACACCTTCTTCCTCAAGTAGGAAGAGGACACGGGCCGTTTTCAGTGGGCGCCGGGCTCGACCCGGCGCCCACTCGTGTCCCGTTCGACGCCGCCTTCGATCGCGCGCACGACCAGAAGGGCACCGCCTTGTCTTCGGTGCCCTCCTGGACGTTCGAACGAGGGATGCGTCCACCGGCAGAAGAATCCCGATCTGCGGTGACCGACCTCCGATGCTAGGTGCGATCGGCCGCGATTTCAACGACGCATTCTGCTCATGATTTCGGTCCTTCTTATCGGCGGCGATTCTGCGGACGTGGTCGCACGGTGCTCGAGAGGATCCCGGACGGCATCTCCGGCGCGAGCAGCGGGCTATACTGGGCCTCCGCTTCGAGCCTCGCCGACGTAGCTCAGCTGGTAGAGCACTTCACTCGTAATGAAGGGGTCCCCGGTTCGAGTCCGGGCGTCGGCTCTGTCAACCAGGCCGTTAGCGGAGAGGCTAAGGAGCGGCCTGGTGTATTTGGCCCCCTCTCCTGGCCCCCTTCGGCGCGTAGGGGGCGTGCCCGTACAGCCACGGGTCGTTCGCCGGCACGTCGCTGAAGTCTGTCCGTCTGAGCCGCCGACCGAGCCGCGTCCCGAGGCAGGCGAAGCAGAGGAACTCTCCGCGCGCCTCCGGATCGAGTCGCGTCCGACGCCACACCCAGTCGTGAACCATGTAGCCCTCGGCGTCGGCGCCGCAGTCGAGGCACAGCCACGGCTGGGGCGCATCGTCCAGCACGTAGCCCTCCCAGTCGATGCCTTCGAGACGAGGCTGGTCGGCCCAGGGGTTCACGTCTCGCCCCATCGGTGCCGTAGTAGCCGAGCCGCGCGCGCGAGCGTGTGCGAGCCCAAGCCCGCTGCACAAGAGCGCGTCGATGTGTGTCCCGTGCCCCGGCCACAGCGCATGCAGGGCGCGCGACTCGTCGGCGCCGAACACGATCCCCAGTAGTCGACGTCGAACTCGTCCTCGGGCATCCAGGTCGGGTCCGCGTAGCCGTCGTCCTTCAGCACCCACGCGTGGTCAATCCAGCACCCCTCGCCATCCGACCACGCGAAGCCCTCGCAGTAGGTCGTATCGGTACTTCTCGACGGCGAAGCACGCGTTCACGAAGCACATGCCCGGTTCGTCGCGTTCGTGCGGCCACGGCGCCCAGCGCTAGCCGGCGAGGCCCGCACGTCCAACTCCACACTCGATGCCCGGGTCGGGTCCCAGCGCTGATCTCACGACCTTCTGGGATGGACCGGCTGGTCGTCCGGCCCAGCATTTGCATCCTGGGCTGCTGCGCAGGATGATGCTTTCGTGCGGTGGCGTGTGGTCGTCACCAGTGTTCTTGCGGCGTGCTTGCTTGCTGCTGTGTTCTTCGCGGCCACGGAGGGGAAGGCCCATTCTGGCGGCGCCTCGACAGCAGTCGGGCGGGTCGACCCTCATGTCGCTGCTGGGGCGCACGACTTCGTGCAGTTCGCGTGTTCGGCCTGCCACGGCAACCTCGGCCGTGGCGGCGTCTCTCCGTTCGTGCCGGCGCTGAACGTCGTCGGCAAGTCGCTCACTGTGAAGGCGCTCACGACGATCATCACGCATGGCCTGGGCGAGTCGGCGAACCCGAAGCGGCCGTACATGCCGGTGTGGGGGCCGGTGATCTCGAAGCAGCAGGTCGCCGATCTCGTCGCCTACATCCGCGCGGGCTTACCGCCGGTTCAGTACGCGAGGCCGGTGCCGATCCCCGGCAACCAGGGTGCCGTCGTCGCTGGCGCCGCCGCCTACATTCACTACGGGTGCATCAACTGCCACGGCCCGAACGCGCTCGGAGGCGTCCCCAACCCACTTTCGCCGGACAAGTCGATCCCGCCGCTCTCGGGGCAGGACTTCCGGAAGGAGTTCAACACAGACAAGAAGATCCTCGACGTGATCCGGTCGGGCAGCGTGATCGGCAAGCAGCCGATCGCGAGCATGCCGCACTGGGGCGGGATCATCCCGGCATGGCAGTTGAAGGCGCTCGTCGCCTACCTGAAGACGCTGAAGTAGTCCTCGGCAACTGCGGTCTGACCGCTTATCCGTGTCCACGGCTGAAGTTCGTTCTCATGGCGAATCCGTACCTGCTACGGATGTGTTCGACCCGCCTGGCTGAGATTCTGTGCGTAACAACCCTCGATCAAGACCATCCACTGACGTGCCGACTTGAATCGAGGTTGTTCAGGAGGGCCCGTAACGGGCCCTCCTCGTATGTCCGGACCGGGACGTAACGGTGACGATCAGTCGCAGGAGCTAGAGCTCAAGGAGAATCACCCGGCAGCTTCGGCTTCGGCCTCCATCTTCGCGAGACGCGTGTAGTAGTCGGGGAACTCCTTCAGGTGCGCGAGCGCGATCTTGCCGGTGATGATTGGGTCGCTGCCGGTCACGTCCGTCTGGGGGTCGTGCAGCCCGTGCTCGAGTTCGACGCCCATGCCGAGCCGGAACTGTTCGAGATCGAAGGGTGCCGTCGCCCAGTCAATTCCGATCTGTTCGCCGACCGCTCTTGATTCCTCGGCTGTGAACTCCGTCTTGGTACTCATGCCTCGATACTAGAAGCTGGCGCGAGCTCTGGCCAAGCGAGGTCTTGGTGCCGTGGCGTGAGGAGCGGCAGCTCGTTGGCTTCGTCGCGTGGCCGGCCCCGGCTACTCGGTGCGGTCACGACGCAACGGGCCTTCTTTCGGTGGGCGCGTGGACTTACCAGCCGCGCCAGGATTGGCGCGAGAGGAAGATGCCGTGCCCCTTGCTCGTCGTGCAGGTGAGGCCCGTGGTCCGCGAGGTGCATGTGAACGCCGCGAAGTGCCAGGTCGACCCGTACGCCAGCCGCCGGTACGCCGGAAAGTTTCGGTTCGAGTTGTAGAGGATCCCGCCGCTGCACACTGTTGTTGTGGGGCGCGCCGCGTAGACCTGCCAGCCGTGCCAGTCGAGGCCGCTGCGCGTCATGCACGAGTTCTGCTCGCGGGGGGAGTACGCGGCACGATGAATGTCGCACAGCAGGTGCGCGGGGCGCGCCGGGACGTAGAAGCATCGGATGTTGCCGCTCGGGGTGACGAGGCCGGGGAGAGGCGATGGTTTCGCCTGCGCGCCGCCCGCGATGAGCGCGGCGATCGCGAATCCCAGAAACAAGACGCGCCTCATGGAGTCACCGTACGCCGGCGATGTGTGGCGTCGGTAAATCTCCCGCTGAACGCCTGCAAGCAAGACTCAAGCCTTGGCATCCGTGGCGAGGTGGAGTCGGTGTGATGCTCGCCGCAAGAGCGTAGACGGCGGCGGAGGTGTTGACGCCGGAGCCACCAACAACGACGATTCGCTTCCCATCTCCGACAGCGCCGGAGTCCGCGAGAGCTGCTGGGAGCCGCCCGGCTACCGTGATGGTGCCCGCTTTCGGGTCGATGCGCAGAATCCGCGCCAGTGGCGCTCCGGTGATGTCGGCACCGCCGATTAGGTAGAGGTTGCCGCGGAGCACGGCGAGGGGGGCGTGTGCAACCGGTGAGGGCAGGGTCGCGACCAGGCGAACTGTCCGCCGGCGCGGGTCGACCGCGAACACGGCGTCGCTCGCACCCGTGGTCGTCATGCCTCCGGCGATGTAGATGGTGCCGTTGAGGGAGGCGACGCCGGCATACCGCAGACCTACGGGGAGCCGGGCGACGAGCGCGGGTGGGCGTCCGGGGCGGACCCGCAGCACGGCCGTGGCGTACCGCGTTCCGGTGTACCCGCCGGCGATGTAAATGTTGTCGCCGATGGTTGTCGCGCCGAGGTCGGAGAGCGGTTCGCCGAGCGTCCCTGCGGCGTGCGCAGTACCCGTCCGCAGATTGATGTGCACGACGGCGTCTGACGAGGTGGCCCGGCCGCCGCCGAGGAGATAGGCGGTGCCGTGGGCGGCTGCTAGTGCCGCGTCGTGTGTCGGCGCCGGGAGCCTTCCTACGGCTCGGAGCCGGCTGGGCGGTCCGAGCAGGACCTGGCCGGATGACGTTCCGGCGACGAGCCCGCCGGCGGCGACGATACGTCCGTCGGGCAACGCTGCTGCGGCAAGGCGCGATGTTGCGGCAGGCAGTGTCCCGACCTGCCGCACGACGAGACTCGGCGCCTCCGTGGGCCGACGGACGGTCGCCGGGAGCAGGTCGAGCCCGTCGGGTTTCGACAGAAACCCGGACGCCGCCGACGGAACGCCGAAGTGGCCGTACTGCCAGACGATTCGCTTCGTGCGCGGGTCGATAACGACGATCCTGTGGTGCCAGTCGTCTGTGATCGCGATCATTCCGTTCGGCCAGCGCACGGCGAGGGAGGGGCGATCGAGCGAGCCTGGCCCTGACGACGGTCCGTACGTCCATACGACTCGGCCGCTCGGCGCGATCATGTCGACACGGCCGGGTGTGTTGAAGCCGGCGACGAGGATGTTGCCGTCGGGGAGGAGCTGCGCATCTGACGGGTACGTGGTCGGCGTGCGGACGGAGAAGACGAGGCGACCGCGGCGGTCGAAGCGGTCGACCCAGCCGCCGATCTCGGTGACGAGCATTCCCCCGTCGGGCAGCGGCGTCGCACCGTTCGGTGACGAGAGAGTGCGGGGCGGGTCGTGCGCGCAACTGCCGTCGCCGCCGATTTGGGCGACGATGCGGTGTGACGGGCTGAGCCGGAGTACCCGACAGTTCTTGATGTCAGCCACCGTGATCGTCCTGTTGGGCCAGACATATGCGTCGTCGGGGTTCGAGAGTTCGCCGCCGGCCGATCCGGCGACGCCGGCGTGGCCGTAGCTCCAGACGAGCCGGTGCGTGTGGAGATCGATCTGCGCAACCTGGTCGTTGAATTCCTCGTTGGTGACGATCCGACGGTAGTCAGGAGTGAAGAACGCGTCGTCGGGATCGGAGAAGGACTGGCCGGGGCGCAAGTCGCCGGGGCGGGGGTACTGCCAGACGATGCGTTTGCCGGGTGAGACGACGAGGAGCTTGTTCGCGTTGCGGTCGGCGATCAGGACGTAGCCCGGCACCGGGCCGGGCCCGACGGGCGGCAAGCCGAGTGCTCGAGACGCAGGGCTCCCCGGAGTTCGACGCATGCGGAGTGGGTGAGACTGCACGGTTGTTCGCGTGGCTACCGGTGCCGCGACACTGCGGATCGCGGCGGCTGCTCGGTCCTCACCGTGGTCGTGTCGGAAGTGGTGCAGCCACGGCCTCGCAAGCGGGAAGGTCACCGAGGCGAGCGCGATGCCGGCGACCAGCGACGCACCGATCGCGCCTGCCCGAAGAGCAGCGCCGCCGGTCCGCCGGTCGGGTCGTACCAGGCGTGGCAGCCGGCGCAGGTAGACGAGGAAGTGGATTCCGAAGGCGAACGCCCAGACGACGAAGCTCGCCTTGTGCAGGCCGACGATCATCCCGCGGCGGCCGAACGCGATCATCAAGACGCCGGTGCCGAGCACGCCGATCGTGGATAGGACGAGCACCGGGGCGACGAGGAAACGCATGAAGGGCGGGGGTGGGCCTTTCACGGTGTACTCACGGCGGCGCCGGTAGTAGCGCATGAACCGATAGCCGGTGGCCCCAAGCTTGAGTAGCACCGGCGGGATGAGGAGCATCCCGACGAACACGTGCACCGAGAGGAGCCGCCCAAGGAAGAGGAGCGTGATCCCCTCGACAGCGAGAAGCGCTATGAGGAGGACGGCCGTCGCGCCGGTCAAACGCTCGTTGCCCTCGACGCCGCCGAGTCTTCTCCAAATCCGCACGACGGATCAGTGAACGGTTCCCGGATGAGCCGACGATGAATGGAGTTCATCTTCGGCTCATCCCCCGGCGCGACAATGTGTACGTGCGGGTGCTGGTAGTAGAGGACGAGCCGAAGATGGCGAACTTGCTTGCGCGCGGGCTGCGCGAGGAAGGCCACGCAGCCGACGTCGCCGGGACTGGTGAGGACGCGCTCTGGATGGCGCGTGCCATCGATTACGACGCCATTCTCCTCGACGTCATGCTCCCGGGTATCGACGGCATGGAGACGTGCCGCTCACTGCGCGAGGCGGGCGTCTGGTCGCCGGTTCTGATGCTGACGGCGCGCGACGCCTACGCGGATCGCATCACCGGGCTTGACGTCGGCGCCGACGACTATGTCCTCAAGCCCTTCTCGTTCGGCGAGCTCCTCGCCAGGCTGCGCGCGCTCGTCCGCCGGGCGCCGCGTGAACGACCGGCCGTGCTCGAGGCCGGCCGGCTGCGGCTCGACCCGGCACAGCGCCGCGTGTGGGCCGCCGACAGGGAGCTCCAGTTGTCGGGGAAGGCCTTCCAACTGCTCGAGGCGTTCATGCGGCGACCGGGCCAGGTGCTCTCGCGGGAACAGCTCCTCGACGCGGCCTGGGATATGGCGTTCGAGAGCCGCTCCAACATCGTCGCCGTCTATGTGCGCTCGCTCCGGGAGCAGATCGGAGCCGACGCGATCGAGACCGTCCGCGGCGTCGGGTACCGGCTGCGGACGGACACAGCGTGATCTCGCGCCTGCCGATCCGGCTGCGGCTGATGTTGCCGTTTGCGCTCGGGATGGCCGTCGTGCTCGCCGCGACCGGATTCCTGATCTACCACCGGGTCGCAGCGACACTCCTGTCGTCCGTCGACCAGAGCCTTCGCGGACAGGCGGACGAGGCGAACCGCCACGTCGGGCATGACCGCGCCATCCTCGATCGTGACGCGCCCGGTAGCGCGCCCGTGGGACAGCTCGTCGCCGCCGACGGCCACGTGCTCGAGACCACGCCGAAGGGCCTGCCACCACTCGTCTCGGGTGGCGAGCTTCGCGCTGTCCTCGCCGGCGAGCAGAGCCTCCGCACCACGGGGATACCCGGCCTCGACGGCGAGTGGCGCGTCATCGCCGTCCGCGCCCCGAGCCGCAGCGCCGCAGTCGTCGTCGCCGCATCTCTCGAATCGCGCGACGAGGCGCTCGATCGGCTGCTCCGCGAGTTCCTGCTCGGCGGCCCGCTTGCCCTCGGCGTTGCGACGCTGGCCGGCTACCTGCTCGCCGCCGGTGCGTTGAGGCCCGTCGAGGCCATGCGCCGACGGGCGGCATCGATCGGCGCGGCGACGCCGGGAGCACGGCTGCCCGAGCCGCGCAGCCGCGACGAGCTCTCCCGCCTCACGGAGACGCTGAACGAAATGCTCGCGCGCCTCGAGTCCGCAGTCGAGCACGAGCGCCGCTTCGTCGACGACGCGAGCCACGAACTGCGCACGCCGCTCGCGTTGCTCCAGGCGGAGCTCGAGCTCGCCCTTCGCCGACCGCGCTCGAAGCAGGAGCTCGAACGCGCCCTGCACTCGGCGGCGGAGGAAGCGGACCGCCTGGGAAGGCTCGCCGAGGATCTGTTACTCGTCGCGCGCTACGACCAGGGCCTTCTGCCGCTGCGGCGAGAACCCGTCGACGCGGACTCGCTGCTCGAACGCGTCGCTCTCCGGTTCGACCCTCTCGCCCATACTGCCGGACGCCCACTTCGAATCGCGCACAGGCGCGGGGCCGTCGTGGACGGCGACGAGGCACGCCTCGAGCAAGCGCTGGACAACCTCGTCGAGAACGCGCTCGTCCACGGCGCCGGCACCGTCTCACTCTCGGCCGTGCGCGAGAACGGCCGCGTAGAGCTGCACGTGACCGACGAGGGCGCCGGTATGCCCGACCAGTTCGTGCCGCGGGCGTTCGACCGCTTCAGCCGTGCCGATGAGGCCCGCGGTAGCGGCGGAACGGGCCTGGGCCTAGCGATTGTCGACCTCATCGCCCGCGCACACGGCGGCGAAGCTCACCTCGCGAATCGCCCCGGAGGGGGAGTCGACGCCTGGATCAGCATCGTCGCCGCTCTCAGGAACCCCTAAGCATCCATTCATCGGTCCCTCATGCAGCCCCGATTGGATGGGGGCATGAACGACATACGTCCCGCCACTGATCTGCGCGACGCCGCCCGGCGGCGGGTACGTCGCGCCACCACCGTGATCGCCGCGAGCTCGGCCGTGATCGCGGGGGTAGTCGCCGCCTATGTCGCCGGCGCGGCCACCAGTCAAAAGGCAGTCGGAAGCACGACCACACCGAGCACGCAGCGGGGCGAGGTGCCGGTTCCGGCCACGCCCGTCGCGCCGTCCCTCGATTCGTCGGCGCAGCAGCAGACGCCGACGCCCGCCCCGTTAGCCCCGGTGCAGCCGCCGACCCAGTCGGTCAACCCGCCGGTCGCCGTGTCGGGAGGCTCGTGACCGCCACCGACTCCTTCCCGGCCCTCGGAACGACCGCGGTGGTGGCCGTGACCGACGAAACCGCTCTGCCCACGGCACGGGAGGTTCTCGAGCACGAGCTCGCCGCGATCGACCACGCGTGCAGCCGCTTCCGTCACGATTCCGAGCTCTGGTCGATCAACCGCGGCGCCGGCGCCCCGATCGAGGTCGACCCACTCTGCTTCGAGGCAGTCCGCGTCGCGCTCGACGTCGCCGCGCTCACCGGCGGGCTCGTCGACCCGACTGTTGGAGCAAACATGCGCCTCGCAGGCTACGACCGGACGTTCGCCGAAATCGGCCGCCGCGACGGGCGCTGCGTCCACGCACGCTTCACCTGCGTCGCCGGATGGAGAAGCGTCGCCACCGACCGCACGAGCTCCACGGTCAGCGTCCCCGTCGGCGTCGAACTCGATCTCGGCGCCACCGCAAAGGCTCTCGCCGCCGACCGCGCCTCCCGGGCAGCGGCGGAGGCGGCCCACTGCGGCGTGCTCGTCTGCCTCGGCGGCGACGTCGCCGTCGCCGGCCCTGCCCCGCCCGACGGCTGGCCGATCAAGATCGCCGACGACCACGCCTCCGCGGTAGGCGTCGCCGGCCCCGTCGTCGCGATCGTCGAAGGTGGACTCGCGAGCTCGAGCAGCGCCGTCCGGCGCTGGACGACTGCCGGCGGTGAGCTTCACCACATCCTCGACCCGCGCACCGGTCGACCGGCGCGGTCGCGCTGGCGTACCGTGTCTGCTGTCGCGGGCTCGTGCGTCCTCGCCAACGCCGCGACCACCGCCGCGGTGGTCCTCGGCGAGGCGGCTCCTGCTTGGTTGGAGGAGCGGGAAGTTCCCGCCCGACTCGTCACCTTCGGCGGCGACGTCGCGACAGTCAATGGTTGGCCGACCGAGGGGCCGTGAGCTCGGGCAGCGCATTCTGGTACCTCACTCGCGGGTCGGGGGTCGTCGCGCTCCTGCTGCTGACGGCAACGACGGTGATCGGCGTCCTGACAGCCGGCGGTTGGCGCAGTGAGCAATGGCCACGGTTCGCGATCGCGGCCGTCCACCGCAACGTGACGCTGGTCGCGCTCGCATTCATCGGCATCCACGTGGGAACGACGATCGCGGACGGTTACACACCGATCGCCGTCAAGGATGTCTTCGTCCCGTTCGTCTCACAGTACCGGCCAATCTGGTTGGGGCTGGGCGCGCTCACCCTCGATTTCCTGCTCGCGATCGCGATCTCGAGCGCATTCCGTAAGCAGATCGGCTACCGCGCGTGGCGGCTGCTCCACTGGACCGCATACGCGACGTGGCCGCTAGCGCTGGCGCACGGGCTCGGCACCGGCTCGGATGCGCGTGGAGGCTGGATGTCGCTGCTCGCGCTCGCCTGTCTCGCGCTCGTCGCGCTCGCGGTGGCCGGCCGCCTGCTCCAGAGTCGTGAACCAGCGCTCCAGATCATCGCGGGTGGGGCGACGCTTGCACTCGCGATTGTGCTCGTGGCCTGGTACGACGGCGGTCCAGGCAAGAAGGGGTGGGCAGCCCGCGCAGGAACGCCCGCCTCCCTCCTGAAGACGACCGCGACACCCGACCGCCGGCTTGCATCGGTACGCGAGTCGACGACGTTCTCTGGGCGGCTCGTGGGGCGCATGTCCTCGTCCGGACCGGACGCATTCGGCGACGCGGCGGTCACGATGGCGATGGCGACACGAGGTCGGGAGCCCGGGGTCGTCCGGCTGACGCTCTGGGGCTCGGCACTCGATGAAGGCGGCCTGGCGATGTCGCGCAGCCAGGTCTCGTTCGCCGACGCCCGGAGCGGGACCGTGTACTCGGGCTCGGTCGTGGGGCTACAAGGGACGCTCGTCACCGCCGACGTCACCTCCTCATCCGGCTCGACGCTCCGGCTCGTCATGCGACTGCACATCGACGCCGGCTCCCGCAGTGTGACCGGCACGATCCACGCTGCGCCGCTGGCGTCCGCGGATGAGAGCGGAGAAAACAGCCAGTGAGCGCGGCATCGGTCGACCATCGAGTGGCCGCCCCTGGACGCGTGCCACGCCTCTTCGCTGCTCTCGGCGCCGGACTCGAGGAGCATCTCGCCCGCTGGGGCCCCCTTCCCGCGCTCGGCGGCCGCCTGATCGACCTCGTCGCCCAAAGCGGACTGACCGGCCGCGGCGGCGGCAGTTTCCCAACCGCGCGCAAGTTGGCGGCAGTCGCCGAACGCGGCGGCCGCCGAGTGATCGTCAACGGCATCGAGGGCGAGCCTGCAAGCGGCAAGGACCGGGTGCTGCTCCGCCACGCCCCGCACGTCGTCCTCGACGGTGCCGTCCTCGCTGCACAGGCAGTGGGCGCACACGAAGTGCTGGTCGCATTCGGCGGCGCCGGTGAGCTGGAACTGGCCGCACTGCAGAAGGAGATCGAGGCTCGAGTTCGCAGGCGCCTCGACGGTCGTGTCCGCGTGCGTGCGCTTGGGGCGCCGGGGGCATTCGTCGCCGGCGAGGAGACGGCGCTGGCCGAGTTCGTCGAGGGTCGTCCCGCGAAGCCGACGTTCGGGCCCAAGCCGTTTGAGCGCGGCATCCTCGTCCAGAACGTCGAGACGATGGCGAACATCTCGCTGCTCGCGCGCTTCGGGCCGCAATGGTTCCGGGAGGTCGGCACGTCCGACGAGCCCGGATCCGCGCTGGTCACACTCACCGGTGCCGTTGAGACGAGCGGCGTATACGAGGTCGCGCTCGGCACCACCTTCGACGATCTCTTCAGACAATGCGATGGTCTCTCAGAGCCCCTGCAGGCCGTCCTTGTCGGCGGCTACTTCGGCTCGTGGCTGCCGGCTGCCGAGCTTTCCGGGTTGCGTGTGCTCGATGTCGACCTCCATGCACACCGCGTCTCTCTGGGGGCGCGCGCCGTCATCGCCTTGCCCGAGCAGGCCTGCGGCGTCGTCGAGCTCGCCCGCGTCGCTCGCTACCTTGCCCGCGAGAGCGCGGGCCAATGCGGTCCCTGCGTTCACGGACTCGCGGCGATCTCCGACGCTCTCGTTCACCTCGCCAGGCGGGAACGAAGCGATCGGCTGCGGCTAGGGCGCTGGATCGACCAGGTGCGTGGCCGCGGCGCCTGTCGCCATCCCGACGGTGCCGCCCGCTTCGTCGCCAGCGGCCTCGACGTCTTCGCCGACGAGGTCGACCTTCACCTGCGCGGCCATTGCAGCGGTTTCGACCGCACGATCCTGCCGGTGCCGAACCGGTGAAGCATCTGCGGGTGAACCCGATCGCCTGCGATGCGCACGGGCTGTGCGCCGAGCTCTTCCCCGAGCGCGTCACGCTCGACGACTGGGGCTACCCGATCATCGACCCGACGCCCATCCCGCCCCACCTGGAAAAGCACGCGAAGCGCGCAGCTGCCGCGTGCCCGCTGCTCGCACTCCTCTGGGACGGTTCGATCTCGCCCGGGCGCAGCGCGCTCTGATCCGGGCGAGGCAACGGTCGAGCGTCGGGCTCCTGCCTCCTTGCCGGGGTCGCCGCCGGCGTGATCCTCTGCCGGCTAGACCCGCTACGACAACAGGAACTGGAAGCCAAGCATGAGCGCGAACGCGGTACCGCCCGCAAGGGCGACGATTCTCGCCGACGCCGTTTCGAGCGCATCGGGGAGCAGTTCCCGGAGCACCATCCACACCATTGCTCCTGCCGCGAATCCGAGCGCGATCGGGAGGATCGACTTGAACTTGTCAACGAACAGGAACGCGGGAACGGCGAGGAGTGGCTGCGGCAGGCTCGAGAAGATGCTCCATCCGGCCGCTGCCCTGACCGAGGTGCCACGAGGGACGAGGACGAGGCTGATCGCGAGCCCCTCGGGGATGTTGTGCACCGCGATCGCGATCGTGATCAGCACGCCAAGCGCCGATCCGTCAGCGAACGCAGCTCCGACCCCGATTCCTTCGGCCGCGGAATGGACTGTCATCACGCAGACGATCAGGAGCGCCCTCTGGCGCGTCCTCGCCGCGCAACGATCCCAAGCTGTGTCCGTGGTCGTGCTCGAGGTGGCGCTCCGTCACCAGCACGAAGCAGATTCCCAACGCAAGGCCTACCGCGGTGCGCCACAGGTTGCGATCGACGCCCTCCCGACAGAGGCTGACGCTCGCCGCGAGCATCACACCTGCCGCGATCGCGTTCGACGCGCCCAGCACGAACCGGCCGGAGGAGCGGACGAAGATGAGAGGCAGCGCCCCAAGCCCGGTCGCCAACGCCGTCACGAGAGCAGCGAAGAACACCGTGACGACATTCGGCTCCACCGCGCTGACCCGAATCACCACCCTCGTCGCGGCCCACAGTTGAAGCCCGCACCCCACATACGGGCTACCACGTCCTAAATGAGCAGGCGCAGGGTCACATCGTTTTCCCGCTGACCGAAAAACGCTTCAACCGCGCAGAGCCGTCGGACGATTCAAAGCTCGACAGGTCGAAACGGTGCGTCGAGCTTCGCAAGACGATTTCCTGAACGGGACATGGCCGATGGCGAGGCCCGACCCGCCGTGTCCGTACTTCACTGAGATCATGGCGCGACTGAAGAGACTGTTGCGCGGCGGAAGCGATGGTAACGAGCAGCTCACGGCGCTGGTTGGGACGCTCCTCCTCATCGTTCTCGCGGTCGAGGGCGCGACGCTCCTGAACCTGCGGTCGTTCCTGACCGCGCACGCGTTCGTGAGTACATGCGCCGCGGCCCGCCACACCTCGTTCTGCGTGTGGTCGTCGCGCCCCTGATCGTGGTCTCGACTGTTGTCCTCTTGGCGACGGGCGTCGCTCTACTCGCGATCGACCAGACGCACGGAACGCTCGTCGGGCTGCACAAGGCGAGCTTCCTCGTCTGGCTCGGTGGGGCAGGGCTGCACGTTCTGCCGCGAGTCGTCACCTTGCCCTCGATCCTCCGACGACGATTGCCAGGCACAGCCCTACGACTGGGGCTTGTCGGCGCATCGCTCGTCGCTGGCCTATTGCTTGCGACGCTAACCCTGCCCGCGGCCGACCACCTCCAAGACAACCTGTCAGGTTCGGTCGGCGTCGATGTTTGCTGATCCGTACGGATCAGCAGCGATCGCGTCGGCGGCGCTGAACCCGCTTTCTGAGCGAGAGTGACCGCAAATCGCAAGGTGGCGTAAATGCACGCCCGGCGGGATCTCATCTCCGGGGAGAGGGGCGACCTCACGAGACGAGTAAGCGGCTCGGGCGTCTCCCGCCGTGGCCGTCGGTCTTGGTAGGCGGCACCGGTATTGTCCCTGCGCGGCAGGCCGACGAGGAGGAGTAGTAATGCCGAAGGATCGTTGGTTGACGCTTGCCGCAGTCGTCGTCGGCGTCGCGCTGATCGTCGTTGCCGTCGTGTACTGGGTCGAGCCTGCCCGCTCCCTGCCGGGCTTTTTTCCGGGTCACGAGTCCGGCTCCGACCATCACCACGCCAAGCACGGGATCGCTGCGTTCGTCGTCGGGTTGGCGTGTCTCGCCTTCGCCTGGTTCCAGTCCGGGCCGAGGACGAAGACGAAGTGATCTCGTACTGGCAGGCGATCGTCCTCGGGCTGCTCCAAGGATTCTCGGAACTCTTCCCGATCTCCAGTCTCGGCCACAGCGTGATCGTCGCCAATCTGCTCGGCTGGGACATCAAGCAGAACGACGACTTCTTTCTCGTGTTCCTGGTCGGCACGCATTTCGCCACAGCGCTCGTATTGCTGGGGTTCTTCTGGGCTGACTGGGTGAGGATCGTGAAAGGTATCGGCCGCAGCCTCCGCGACCGCCAGATCGCGCCTGACGACACCGACGCCAAGCTCGGCTGGCTGCTGGTCGTCGCAACGATTCCGGCAGGAATCCTTGGGTTACTCCTTGAGCACAAGCTGCGGTCGGTGTTCACGTCGGCCGAGTCCGCCTCCATCTTCTTGATGCTGAACGGCCTGCTCCTGTACGGTGCCGAGCTGCTCCGTCGGCGAGCACCCGTCGAGGAGCACGGCGACCCGGACGAGCGGATCGCCGAACGGGTCGGCTGGAAGGAGACGGCCGGAATCGGTTCCGCCCAGGCGCTCGCGCTGATCCCAGGCTTCTCGCGCTCCGGCGCGACCATGGCGGGCGGTTTGCTCGTCGGTCTCTCCAACGAGGACGCGGCTCGATTCGCCTTCTTGCTCGCCACCCCGATCATCGCCGCCGCAGCCATTCTCAAGCTTCCCGATCTCTTGGGCTCAACCGGCGACGGCGTGCGCGGACAGACCCTCGTCGGCGCGCTGTGCGCAGCGGTAACGGCATACCTCTCAGTCCGCTTCCTAATGCGCTTCTTTCATACCAACCGGCTCACGCCATTCGCCATCTACTGCTTCTGCGCAGGACTGGCGATGACGATCTATTTCGCTGTCTAGTCGTCGGAGAAACGGCTGTGCCCCGGTCTGGCCACCCTCCTGCTATAGGGGCGAAGAATGACGGGGCGGGTTCTGCGGCTTCGGGGAGTTGCCTCTGCCTCCTGCGGGCGACAGGGAACATCGTCCGAGTGTTGGAAAACGGGATATGGCCGATGACGGGCGCTCGCTGGGCCGCAGGCTCGGCAGGAGGAGCCGCTGCGGGGATGGTTGTCAGTCGGAGGCCCTCGGCGCACAAAGGAAGCCGGTCTCGTGACCATAGTACGATCGGAGAAGAGTGGCCTCGCGCGCCTAGATGCTGCGTCGCGACCCGGATGATTAGGGTCCCCGCTGTCCTACTCGCTGTGGGACAGGGGGCCGGGATTCGTCTCGGGCCCTTTTCGTTGGCCCGGCGTGGCCCTCCGGCGTGGCCCCCTTGTTGGCCCCCTCGGCTGGGATCTGACGGTGCATCGGCGAGGTCGTAGAGCGGTGCATCAACCACCAGGATTCCGCACCGGCTCCGGGCTGGAGGCTATCCTCGGCTCAACCATCCCGGCGCAGCCACATCACTCGTAATGAAGGGGTCCCCGGTTCGAGTCCGGGCGTCGGCTTCTGATCCGGCAGGGCCGGGGTCAGGCAGCGCGCGAGTATCGAGTCAGCCGCCCCGCGTCCTCGAATCCGAGCCGCAGGTAGACAGACGCGCCGCCGTCCGTCGCGTCGAGGATTGCTCGACGCGCTCCCGAAGATGCGGCGGCTCGCAGCGCCTCCACCGTCATCGCGCGACCGATACCTCGGCGACGCCAGCCGGGCTCGGTGTTGACGAAGAAGATGCGCGCATACTCGCCGAAGACAACGCAGCCTGAAGTCGCTCGAGGGATTCCCGACTGGTCGACCGCTGCGAACAGTCGAACAGCCGACGGCAGCGCCCGCAGGAATTCCGCGAAGTCATCGGCCGGCTGAGTGATGTCGGGATCCGACGCGACGGCAACGGCGGCTGCAGCTTGCAGCGGGACGGCGCCCGATTCGCACGCGAGCCTCTTCACGGGTCGGAGAATCAGGCCGTCCGGAAGCGTGGCGATCGATACTGCGTGGATATCGCGGAGAACCATCGCGGTCGACGGCCGATCTGCTTTCCAGCTGGATCGGCCGCGCAGGAATGCATCGCATCGTGAGGCTCTCTCGAAGACGTGTGCGACTCCCTGCCGGGCGACTGCGACCTCGGTCGCGAGTCGGCCGTAGCCACGATCGTCGATCAGCAGCAGCCGGATGATCCGCTTTTCATCCGCGGAGACGACACCACGGATGCCGGGCTCGCTCAGAGGCACCGGATCGGTTTCCGGCTGCTGGCCATAGCGCGCGACGAACGCAGCGCTGTACAAATCGACCGCCGTACCGACCACCGCCGGAAGATACAGAGCGAATCGCGCACGCCCGAGTGCCGGGGACGGCCAGACTGTGAGCTGCAGGGGTCCCCGGTTCGAGTCCGGACGTCGGCTCTGAAAGGATGCGGCATGGGACGGGACCGGGCTGACGACGCGAGCGAGCTCCGGAGCATCAACCTCGAGATCGCGGCGTGGGAGCAGGCACGCGACGTGGAGGCGACCGGCAAGCTCGACGGTGTTCTCTCGCCGCAGCTCCTGTTCCGGCGCGCGGACGCGTCCGTCGTCGGAAAGCCGGAGTTCATGGACGCCCTTTCCGGGCCGAGCCCGTTCGCGGCGCGCGCATCCACGGACGTCGTCGTCGAGGTGCGGGGCGACCGCGCGGTGAGCACGCTGATCGTCGAGACGACCAAGGAAGACGGGACGGTCAACCACTACCGCAACATCAGGTGGTTCGCCCGCGTGGAAGACCGCTGGCTCCTGGAATCCTGGTTCAACGACGACGTCACCGACCTCGGCGCCATCGCCGCGGACCGGATCGCTTGACTCTGAGGTGTCGCCGTTCGCGTTCGTCTCGGTTCGGGTTGAAGCGCCTGCTCGGAATCGCATTCGTCGTGGGAGCGCTCGCCGCGACGCCCCTCGGCGCGGGTGCAGCTGTCCAGCCCGGCGCGCCCTTTGACGGTCGCTACGCCTACCAGCTGACGAAGCTCCAGCTGTCCTTCGGGCCGCGCCCGGCCGGGTCTCCGGCGCAACGGCAGGCGGCGGCGCGACTGGTCAAGCTTCTCCCCGGCGGTCACTTCGAGGCCGTTCCGGGCGGACTGCGCAACATTGTCGGACAGCTCCCCGGCCGGCAGCCCGCCATCCTGCTCGTCGCTCACTACGACACGACCCCGGTCCCCGGCTACCTCGGCGCGAACAACAGCGCGGCGGGCGTGGGCGCGGTGATCGCGATCGCGAAGGCGCTCAGGAGCGACCCCTTGCGGGCGGGCCAGGTCGCCGTCCGCTTCCTGCTCACGGACGGCGAGGAGGCGCCGGCCGGCTTCTCCGACTTCTACGCAGAGGGCCTCCGCGGAAGCAAGGCGTACGCCGCGGCACACGCGCGCGAGCTGCGCGAGGTGATCGTCCTCGACTTCATCGCCCTGCACGACCTCCGGCTGGTCCGCGATCGAACCGCGGACGCGCTGCTCTGGTCGCGCCTGCGCGGCGCCGCGGTGCGTGCGAAGACGGCCGCGCTCTTCCCGCTCGGGGAGCAGGGAGCGGTGATCGACGATCACACGCCGTTCCTGGAGGCGGGCATCCCGGCGATCGACCTGATCGACTTCCGCTACCGCTGCTGGCAAAAGGTCTGCGACGACCTGAGCCAGGTCTCGCAGGCCAACCTGCAGAAGGTCGGCTCGACCGTGCTCGAGCTGATCCGGTCGGACCGTCTTCGCCGGATCCGGGGGTAAGGTGCGCCGCACGATGCGGGCCGCCGTCCTCCTCGCCACCGTCGTCGTGGTGGTGGCGACGCCGCTTGCGGCTGCGCGACCCGCACCCGGGGTGACGGCGACGTCGATCGCCGGCATCCGCCTCGGCATGAGCCAGGTCAAGGCACGGGCGCGGATGACCCCGCCGGTGCGGCTCGACCGGCTCGAGGACGGGTACCTGCGGCTCGTCTCCACGCGCCGGAGCCTCGAGAGCTACTTCCGCACCGGAACGAAAGGCGTCGCCGTCGTCACCACCTGGAACCGGCGGCTGAAGACCGCCGAAGGGATCGGCCCGTGCTCGACGGTGCCGGCGCTGAAGCGCGCCTACGGCTCACGCCTCGTCCCCTTCCGGCAAGGCGGGAGGATCGTCGCCTACCGCCTCGGCCTGCTGATCTTCACGGCCGAGGGCGGGAAGCGGGTCGGCGTCGTCGGGCTCGGTCGCGGCACGCAGGCGACCTATGTCGCGCTCAACGCGACGGAGTGTCGCTAGGGCACCAGGACCGCGGCGCCCGTGATCCGGCCGGCGCGAAGGCGGCCGAGCGCCTCGTTCGCCTCGGCCAGTGGGAAGACCTCCACCCGGGTCCGCACCGGGACCTGTGGAGCGAGCGCGAGGAACTCCTCCCCGTCCGCCCGGGTCAGGTTGGCGACCGAGCGCACCTGCCGCTCGCCCCAGAGCAGCTCGTACGGAAAGGACGGGATGTCGCTCATGTGGATGCCTGCGCAGACGACCGTCCCGCCCTTCGCGAGAGCGGCGAGGGCGGTCGGGACGAGCTCGCCCGCCGGCGCGAACAGGATCGCGGCGTCGAGCTCTTCGGGCGGGCGCCGGTCGGAGCCGCCCGCCCACTCGGCGCCGAGCTCGCGGGCGAACGCCTGTCCCTCGCGGTCGTCCGGCTTCGTGAACGCGAACACGCGCCTGCCCTGATGCCGCGCGACCTGGGCGACGATGTGCGCGGAGGCGCCGAACCCGTACAGCCCGACGCGCTCGGCGTCGCCGGCCATGCGCAGCGAGCGGTAGCCGATCAGCCCGGCGCACAGGAGCGGCGCTGCCTGCTCGTCCGTGTAGCCGTCGGGGATCGGGAGGCAGAAGCGCTCGTCGGCGACCACGCGATCCGCGTAGCCGCCGTCCAGGTCGTACCCGGTGAACCGCGCGCGGTCGCAGAGATTCTCCAGGCCGCGTCGGCAGTACCGGCAGTCGCCGTCGGTCCAGCCGAGCCACGGCACGCCCAGGCGGCGGCCATCCTCGGTCAGGCCCACGATCTGATGGCCCGGGACGAGCGGCAGCTTCGGGTGCGGTAGCTCGCCGTCGACCACGTGCAGGTCGGTGCGGCACACCCCGCAGGCGCGCACCTCGAGCAGCAGCTGACCCGGCCCCGGCTGGGGATCGCGCAGCTCGGCGGCGCGCAGCGGCTGTCCCGGCCGGTCGAGCACCATCGCCCTCACGGCCCGATCGTGGCAGACGCTGTTTCAATAGGGGCGTGGACCCGGCTGTCGTCGCCGCCCGCGCGCGGACCGAGAACTTCCCGGTCGCGTCGCTCCTATTCCCCCGTGTGCTGCGGCCGCATCTGCGCGCCGTGTACGGCTTCGCCCGGCTCGTGGACATCCTCGGCGACGAGGCCGAGGGCGACCGGCTCGCGCTGCTCGACGAGCTCGAGCACGAGGTGGACGCCTGTTACGGCGCCGGCGCTGCGGCCTGGCCGGTGATGCAGCAGCTCCAGCCGACGATCCGGGAGTTCGACCTGCCACGCGAGCCGTTCCTGCGGCTGATCGAGGCCAACCGGATGGACCAGCGGATCTCCGAGTACGCGGCCTGGGCCGACCTGAGGCACTACTGCGTCCACTCGGCCGACCCGGTCGGGCGGCTGGTGCTCGGGCTGCTCCGGCGAGCCGACGACGATGACCTGGTCGCCGCCTCCGACGACGTCTGCACCGGGCTCCAGCTCGTCAACTTCCTCCAGGACGTTCCCCGCGATCTCGCGCTCGGCCGCATATACCTGCCGGCCGAGGACCGGCGGCGATACGACGTGACGGTGCTGGACGCGCCGAACGAGCCTCTGACCCGGCTGCTGCGGTTCGAGGCCGACCGCGCCCGCGGGCTGCTGGCCGGCGGACGGATCCTCCGCGACCGCATCGGCGGCCGGGTGGGGCGGGCGGTCGGGCTGTTCGCCCGCGGCGGGCTGGCTGCGATCGAGGCGCTCGAGGACGCCGGCTGGGACATCTTCACGAGCCGCCCCCGACCGTCGCGGCTCCGGCTTGCGCGCGAGGCGCTGCGCCGGTGACCGTTGCCGTCGACGCCGCGTACGCCGAGGTCGAGCGGCTGACCCGGGCCCGGGCCCGCAACTTCGCGTACGGGATCATGGTGCTGCCGAAGCCCAAGCGACGCGCGATCGCCGCGATCTATGCGTTCGCGCGCGAGGTCGACGACATCGCGGACGGCGACGCGGCCGACGACGAGAAGCGGGCGCGTCTCGAGGACCTGCACCGCCGCCTCGACCTGCCGCCGGATGGCGAGGCGATGTGGGTCGCGCTCGCGGACGCCCGCGGCCGCTTCCCGATCCCGGACCAGGCTCTGCACGACCTGGTCGACGGTGGCCTCACCGATCTCGAACGGCAGCGCTACGACACCTTCGACGAGCTGCGCGACTATTGCGTGCACGTCGCCGGCGCGGTCGGCGTCGCGTGCATCGGCGTCTACGGCGCCGACCAGCCGCAGCGGGCGGAGGCGCTTGGGATCGCGCTCCAGCTGATCAACGTCATGCGCGACGTCCGCGAGGACTGGCAGCTCGGTCGCGTGTACCTGCCGCAGGACGAGCTCGCCTCGTTCGGCGTCGGGGAGGACGACATCGCCGCCGGCCGGCTCACTCCCGCCTGGCAGGCGTTGATGGCATACCAGTCGGCCCGGGCGCGTTCCTACCTCCAGGAGGGGCTCACACTGCTCGACTACCTCGACCACCGAAGCTCGGCTTGCGTCGGCACCTTCGCCGGCCTCTACCGCGCGACCCTCGAACGGATCGAGGCGCGCGGGTTCGACGTCTTCGACGGCCCACCACGCCTTTCGGCGCTCACCAAGCTCCGGATCGTGGCCGCCAACCTGGTGTGACCACGGCTGTCCGTTCGAGCCTGGTCCTTCCTCGTGACGTTTCCAACCCAGTCTCTGAGACCGAGGGTGTGACAAGAGCGTGACGATCCGTCCACAGGCGATCCCGACCGCATGAGCCCTGCCGCGAGGGTGGCCGTCGTCGGTGGGGGTCTGGCCGGCCTGGCGGCAGCGCTCGAGCTGGCGGACGGCGGCCACGAAGTAGTGATCCACGAGGCCCGGCCGACGCTCGGCGGCGCCGTGCAGACGCTGCCCGAGCGCGAGGGCGATCCGCCGCCGCCCCCGGACAACGGCCAGCACATCGCGCTCGGCTGCTTCACCGAGTACCGCCGTTTCGTCGAGCGGATCGGCAAGGGCGCTGCGCTCCGGCGCGAGCCGCTCTCGCTCCCCGTGATCGACGAGCAGGCCCGTACGTCGTTCGTCCGGCCCGGGCTCCGGCTGCTCGGGTACTCACACCTGCCGCTGTCGTCGCGGCTCCGGATCGCGCGCGTGACCCTCCGGCTGCGGGGGCTCTCCCCGGAGGAGCACTCGGACGAGACGTTCGGCGATCTGCTCCGCGGCCTCGGCCAGAAGCAGGGGGAGATCGACCGTTTCTGGGACGTCTTCATCCGCCCGGGGCTCAACCTCCCGACCGACGAGGCCGGTGCGGACTACGGGATCTTCACGGTGCAGACCGCCCTCCTCGGCGGCCGCGGGGCGGGCGACCTGCTCCTCCCGGCCGAGCCGCTGGGCGCGATGCACGGGGACGCCGCCGGCGAGGCCCTCAGCGAGGCGGGCGTCGACGTCCGGCTCGAGTCCCGGGTCGAGACGCTCGACGAGCTCGACGCGGACGCCGTGATCCTGGCGCTGCCGGCGCTCGAGGCTGCACGTCTACTGGACGAGGAGCCGCCGGCGCTCGAGGACTCGCCGATCGTCAGCGTCCACCTGCTCTTCGACCGGCCGATTCTCCGGCACCGGCTGGCCGCCCTGCTCGACTCACCGGCCCACTGGGTGTTCGACCGCGGCGCGCTCACGGGCCACGCCCCCCCGGAAGGGGGCCAGTACCTGACCGTCGTCTCCAGCGGCGCCCCGGACCTGCTCGAGGTCCGTGGCCGCGGGCTCGTCGACCTGATGGCCGACGCGCTGACCGAGCGAGTGGGGCCGGCGGAGCTGCTCTGGTCGAGGGTCAGCCGCGAGCCACGCGCCACCTTCGCCGCCCGGCCCGGGACACGTAGGCTGCGATGGACGATGCGGACCGGCACGCCGAACGTCTACCTCGCCGGCGCCTGGGTCGCCTCCGACTGGCCGGCGACGATGGAGGCCGCAGTCCGGAGCGGCGTCGCGGCTGCCCGGGCGGTGAATGCGTGACCGCTGTCGAGGAGCTGACTAGGCTCGACACGGCGGTCGACAAGGCGACCGCGCGCCTGCTCGAGCTTCAGCATCCCGGCGGCTGGTGGGTAGGCGAGCTGGAGTCGAACGCGACCATGATCGCCGAGCACCTCTTCTGGCTGCACGCCCTCGGCCTACGCGACGCTGAGACGGATCGCCGCCTCGCGAACGATCTCCTGGCGCGGCGGCGAGACGACGGGACGTGGTCGAACTGGTGGGAAGGCCCGGCCGACCTCTCGACGACGATCGAGTCGTACGTCGCCCTGAAGATGGCCGGCGTCGACCCCGGCGCCAAGACGCTGGACCACATCCGCCGCGCAGGCGGGATCCCGCGCAGCCGGGTGTTCACGAAGTGCTTCATGGCCCTGCTCGGGCACTGGCCGTGGCAGCGGGTCACGCCGATCCCGCCCGAACTGATCCTGCTCCCGCCGAGCGCGCCGTTCTCGATCTACAACTTCGCCTGCTGGGCGCGGCAGACGGTCGTCCCGCTGTCCGTGGTCTGGGCGCTGAGGCCGGTCAGGCCGGCCGACGTCGACCTCAGGGAGATCGGCGCCCGTCCAGGAGAGACGAAACGGCCGCCGCGCCTGAGCCCGCTGCGCCGCCGCGCCCTTGCGGCGGCGGAGGCGTGGGTCAAGGAGCGCCAGGAAGCGGACGGAAGCTGGGGCGGGATCCAGCCGCCGTGGGTCTGGTCGATCGTGATGCTCGCCGCGCTCGGCCGCGGCTTCGAGGACGAGACCCTGCGCCGGGCGGTCGAGGGCTGGGGCACGTTCATGGTCGAGGACGGCGACCGCCTGAGGCCCGAGGCGTGCCAGTCGCCGGTCTGGGACACCGCCCTGGCCGTGCTCGCGCTTCGCGCGGCGGGGCTCCCGGCTGACCACCCCCAGCTCCTCAGGGCCGGCGAGTGGCTGCTCGCCGAGGAGATCACAGGCAAGGGCGACTGGTCGATCCGCCGTCCCGACCTCGCTCCGGGCGGCTGGGCGTTCGAGTTCGAGAACGACCTCTATCCCGACGTCGACGACACCGCCGTCGTCGCGCTCGCCCTCCGCGAGCTGGACATGGGTGAGGACGCCGTCCGCCGCGGCCTCGACTGGATCGAGGGCATGCAGTCCGCGAACGGCGGCTGGGGCGCCTTCGACGTCGACAACTCCAGCCACTGGCTCTACAAGCTGCCGTTCTGCGACTTCGGCTACGTGATCGACCCGCCGAGCGAGGACGTCTCCGCCCACGCCGTCGAGGCGCTGGCGCCCGAGCCGCGCTACGCCGACGCGGTCGCCGGCGGCCTCGACTACCTGCTCCGCGAGCAGCAGTGGGACGGCTCGTGGTGGGGCCGCTGGGGCGTGAACCACGTGTACGGCACCGGCGCGGCGCTGCCCGCCCTGGAGGCGTGTGGTTTGGAGCCGCAGCATCCGGCTATCACGAAGGCCGTGGACTGGCTGGACTCGGTCCAGCAGACGGCGGGCGGCTTCGGGGAGGACATCTCCGCCTACCACCAGACGACCGTGCGCGGCCGCGGGGCGGCCACTGCTTCACAAACGGCGTGGGCGTTACTAGGCTACGTCGCGGCAGGCGAAGCGCGGAGAGCCTCGGCGTCGAGAGCGGCCGACTATCTTTGTGCGAAGCAGGAGGCGAACGGCGACTGGCATGAGGAGCACTACACCGGCACCGGGTTCCCGACCGATTTCATGATCCGCTACCACCTCTACCGGCTCCACTTCCCGCTCATGGCCCTTGGCCGCCTCAGAGAAAGGCTCAATACATGAAGTTCCCGCTGCGCTCGACCGTCCAGATCGGCCGCTACGTCGCCACGCAGAAGCGAAATGGAGAGCGCTACCCGCTCGTCCTGATGCTCGAGCCGACGCTCGCCTGCAACCTCGCCTGCATCGGCTGCGGGAAGATCCGCGAGTACGAGTCGAACAAGGCGCGCCTCTCGGTGGACGAGTGCATCGATGCCGGCGTCCAGTGCCCCGCGCCGGTGGTCTCGATCTGCGGCGGCGAGCCGCTGATCTACAAGGGGATCGAGGACGTCGTCGCGGGGATGCTCGAGCTGCGCAAGAACATCGACCTGTGCACGAACGCGCTGAAGCTGACCGAGTACCTCGAGGTCTTCAAGCCGGATCCGCGGCTGACCTTCGTCGTCCACCTCGACGGCATGCGCGAGATCCACGACTACGTCTGCGACTACCCCGGCCTCTGGGACATCGCCGTCGACGCGATCAAGGAGGCGCGCAAGTCCGGCTTCCGGGTGACGACGAACACGACCGTGTTCAAGGAGTCGTCGGTCGACGACGTGATCGAGATGATGGGCTACCTGACGAACGAGGTCGGGATCGACGGGATGCTGATCGCGCCCGGCTACCAGTACTCGCAGATCGACCCTGCGCTGACGATGACGCGCGACGAGCACGAGGCGAAGTTCCGCGAGATCCGCTCCGCCGTCCGCAAGCACGGCTTCCGCTGGCTGGCGAGCCCGATCTACCAGGACTTCCTCACCGGCGACCGGAAGCTCCCGTGTGCGCCGTGGGGCTCGATCACGCGCAACCCGTACGGTTGGAAAGGCCCGTGCTACCTGCTCACCGACGGGATCTTCCCGACGTACGACGCGCTGCTGGAGAACATCGAGTGGGACTCGTACGGGCCGGGCAACGACCCGCGCTGCGAGCATTGCGGCATCCATTCGGGCTTCGAGCCCTCCGCCGCGTACGCGGCCACCTCGAGCGTGAAGGAGACCGTCCGGAGCATGGCGTGGACGTTGACCGGTTGACATTCGCCTGCGCGACCGGCCCGGAGGAGCGGGCCGCGCGGCGGGCCGGACACCGGACCGCGCGCGTCGGCGTCTGCGTCCGGCGCGGCGCTCCCGCCGGCGAGCTCGTCTCGTTCGGCGTCGCCGGGGGGATGAACGGGAGCCCGATCGGCACGGTGATCGACGCCACGCGCGTCGTCGACGAGCAGGGCGCGACGCTCTGGGAGGGCACGGGCCTCGGCCTCGGGCGCCCCGGGACGATCCTGGCCATGAGCCGCCTCGTGGACGACCCCGCCGAACTCCGCCGCCTGCACGAGCGGACCGGCGCCGACGCCGTCGACATGGAGAGCGGCGTGCTCGCCGCCACCGGCCGCCTTCGCGGCTGCGTGCGGGCCGTTTCCGATTCACCGGCGGAGCCGCTCGGGCCACTCGGCCAAGTCGTCACGCCCGAGGGGCGGTTCCGGCCGGCAGGCCTCGTTGCGCTCGCGCGGCATCCTGCGGCTGCCGCCCGAGCGCTAGTCAACATTCGGACTGCGCTGCGAGCGTTGTCCAGCGCTTCCGCGAACGAAGTGAGCGGAAGCGCGTGAACGGTCGCGTTCTCCTGGCGGCTCCGAGGTCTTTCTGCGCCGGCGTCGACCGCGCGATCGAGATCGTCGAGCGGCTGCTCGAGCAGCACGGGCCGCCGATCTACGTGCGCCACCACATCGTCCACAACGACCACGTCGTCCGCCGCCTCGAGGGGTTGGGTGCGGTCTTCGTCGACGGCGAGGACGACGTGCCGCAGGGAGCGATCTGCGTCCTCTCCGCGCACGGCGTTGCCCCGGCGGTCCTGGAGAACTGCGAGCGCCGCGGACTGCGCGTCGTCGATGCCGTCTGCCCGCTCGTCTCCAAGGTGCACGCCGAGGCGCGGCGCTACGCCGACGGCGGCCACCTCGTCGCGCTGGTCGGCCACCGCGACCACGTCGAGGTGATCGGGACGAAGGGCGAGCGCCCCGACCAGATCGTCGTCGTCGAGTCGCCGGAGGAGGCACGTGACCTCGAGACGAACGGAAAGCCGCTCGCCGTGATCAGCCAGACCACCCTCTCGCTGGACGATGTCGCCTCCACCGTCGAGGTGCTCGCAGAGCGCTTCGGCGACCTGCGCCGGCCGGGTGCCGACGACATCTGCTACGCGACGCAGAACCGCCAGGACGCGGTCAAGGAGATCGTGTCGATGGGCGCCACCCTGATCCTCGTGATCGGCTCGCCGACGAGCTCGAACGCGCAGCGGCTGGTCGAGGTCGCGCAGGCCCGCGGTGCCGAGGCGACGCTGATCGACGACGAGGACGCGATCGAGGCGAATCTGCTCGACGGCCACGAGACGGTCGGCCTCACCGCCGGGGCGTCGACCCCGGAGGAGCTCGTCCAGGCGGTGCTCGCCCGGCTCGCCGAGGCGGGGTACGCGCTCGACGCCGAGGTCACCGTCGCCCGCGAGGACGTCCACTTCCGCCTGCCGCGGGAGGTGGCGGCCCGATGACCTCCGTCCAGATCCCTCATTCCGTCGCCGCGGCGCTGCCGACCCTCTCGGTGTTCGATATCACGAACGAGGTCTCGCGCGACGTCGCGTCGGATCGGGCCCGCCGCGGGATCGCCTACGTGACCGCGGCGATGCCGACCTCGCTCGTCCGGGTCAGCGAGCGCGAGTCCGGGTTCTTCTGCGACATCGAGGCGTTGCTGGAGAACCTCGTTCCCCGGGCGCGTGCCGACCGTGAGCGGATGCTGCTCGCCCTGCTCGGCCCGCGCACGGAGCAGATCCCGTTCGACGCAGGCCGCCTGTGCCTCGGCCAGTGGCAGCGGGTGCTGCTCTTCTGCCTCGACGGCGACACCCGCGCCGAGTACACGCTGACGCTTCTGGGCTGAGTTACCAGTCGAGCTTCGCCCGGGGCCCCGTCCGGTGCATATCATTGAACGATGGAACGGGCGCGCCGTCATCAGCGCCTCTGCTCGGTCCTCGCTTTCGGGCTGCTGGCGCTCGTCGCCGAGCTTGCCGGCCGCAGCCTGACTCATCGCGTCGACCTCGGTCGGCACGTGGCCAGCCCCCGCTACGCGCACACCGACTACTACCCGGTCCTGCTCGTCGTCGTGAAGATCGGGGTTGCGCTCCTCCTGGCCCGGTTGCTCTGGCGTGTGGTGAAGGCGCGGACGGCCGAGTCGGCCGCCCTGCGCCTCCTGGGTGGGCCGGCCCACTTGCCGCGGATGCGCTTCCGGCTCTCGGCGCGCCTGTGGCTTGCCTTCTTCGTCCTCACCTCCGTGATCTACCTCCTCCAGGCCGACGCCGAGGGCATCGAAGCGGGCCGTTGGCCTCTGCTCTCGCCCTGGCTGCACTCGTCGGCGCTCCCGGCCTTCGCAGTGATCAGCGTCGTCTGTGCGCTCGCCTGGAGTGCCGTCCAGAGCTGGCTCGCCGATTACGAGCAGCACGTCTACGCGACGGCCGCCCGCGCCCGGCGGCTGGTCGGGCGGGCGCCGCTGCGGGTCGCCCGGCCGCGGCGGGTCGTCCTCGCCGGGCCGCCGCGGCGTACCTTCGGGCTCTCGCTCGAGAGCCGGCCTCCTCCGCTCGCCGCGTAGGTAGAGGGGCAGTCCCGGCGGGGACTGGCCCCCGGTTCCGACGCAAGGGAGGCATCGAAATGACGCAGTACGCAACCGACTTTTCGCGCACCCGTATCCGCAGTTCGGCGCGGGCGGTCGCCGTGCTCTCGCTCGGCCCGCTGGTGATCGTGGCGGGGATCGTCTGGGCATTCGTCCAGCCCTGGCGGGTGACGCTGCTGCACCCCTACGACCAGGGCTTCTGGTGGCTCGCGGTCGAGCCGCCGCTGCTCGTGATCCTCGCCGGGGTCCTCTTCCATGCGTTCGTCGCCCGGCCGCTCGTCGAGGACCTGGAGGAGCCGGGGTAATGCAGCCGCCAGCGGAACACGTCCACTGGCTGTTCGCGACCGGGGTCCTCTTCGTCGGGTTGCTGCTTCTCGCCGAGGCGATCGTGGGCCGGGAGGTGTGGGGTCGGCGGCGCTGGCGCGCCTACTTGTGGCCGGCGCTCGTCTTCGGGCTCGGCGTCCTGATGTGGCCGGTGATGGTCTTCTACACCAACTCGACCGTGCACATGCTCGCCCACTCGGCGTGGGCGCAGACGATGATGCTGGCCGGGGCGGCGGAGCTCGGCCTCGTCAGCGGGAAGTTGAAAAGCGAGGCGTGGCGGCTGTGCGTGCCGCTGATGCTCGCGGTCTCGGGCGCGGCGTTCCTGATCCACGAGGCCAACCCGTGGCTCTACTCGCGGTCGGCATTCGTCCACCATGCGTGCGGCTGGATCCTCATTCTCGGCGCGCTCTTCCCGCTCGGTGCGGCGTTCAAGCCGCGCTCGTGGGTGTACGCGGGCGGCTACGCGATCGTAATCGTGGCGATCTCGATCGCGCTGTTCTCCTCGCGTGACGTCGCGCCCGTCTTCGGCCACCTCGATCCGTCGGCCGGGGTGCAGCACCGATGAGACGCCTCGCGGTCGTCCTCCTCGCGCTCGTCGCGCTCGCGCTGCCCGGGACGGCGTGGGCGCACGCGACGCTCCTCTCGACGCAGCCCGCGGTCGGTCAGCGGCTCGCCCAGTCGCCGCGGGTGGTGACGCTCTCGTTCGACCAGAACGTCAAGACGCTGCCGAACGGCATCCGCGTGTACGACGAGGCGGGGACGCTCGTCTCGGGCACGGCGCGCGGAGTCCCCGGAAACCCGCGCGCGGTGGCGGTCTCGCTCCGGCGGCTGCCGAAGGGTGCCTACACCGTCCGCTGGAGCGCGATCTCCAACGACAGCCACGTCGGCCACGGCGTGTTCACCTTCGGCGTCCGCGTGAACGCGCCGGCGCTGAGCGAGGCCTTCGGCGCTTCGGGGCCGACGACCGCGGAGCACGTCGTCCGCTGGCTCTACTTCATCTGCCTCGCGCTGCTCACCGGCGGCCTCGGCTTCCGGCTGTTCGTGCTGCGCGGCGACGCGACCCCGGAGGCGGAGCGCCGGTTCTACCGCTTCACGGGCGTCGGTGTGGTCGGCGCGCTCGAGGTCGGGATCGTCGCCTTCCTGCTTCGCGCGCAGGATGCGCTCCAGCTTCCGTTCACGTCGTTCCTGTACGGCGACCTGTCGCCGTTTGCGAAGGACACGCGCTTCGGCGAGGCGTTCGTGGTCATGGAGCTCGGGTTCGCCTTCGTGGCGGCGTTGCTCTTCCTCGCCTGGCTGACCGAGCGCCGGTGGCTGCTCTGGCCGGCGTTCCTGCTCTCGCTCGGTCTCGGCTCCGGTCTGTCGCTGGCAAGCCACCAGGCCGACGACCGCGGCTGGCTGCCGTCGTTCGCCGACTGGGTGCATCTCTCCGCGGCGACGCTCTGGATCGGGGGGTTGCTTTCGCTCGCGCTCGTCGTGTGGAAGGACCGTGCGCTGAGACGGACGGCGTTCTGGCGCTTCTCGGAGGTCGCGGGGCCGCTGGTCGCGCTCGTCGTCGCCGCCGGCGTCTACATGACCTTCGAACGCTTCCCCGCGCTGCACGACCTCTGGACGGTCGAGTACGGGCGGCTGCTGATCGTCAAGCTCGGGCTCGTCTCCCTCGCGCTCGCCTGGGGGGCGTTCCACCACTTCGTCGTCCGGCCGCGACTAGACCGGCCCGCCGTCGCCGCTCGGCTCTCCCGCTCGCTGGCGGGAGAGGCGGCGGTGGCGCTCTCGATCCTCCTGCTGGCCGCGATCCTGGTCGACTCGAAGCCGCCGGCGAAGCCCCCGCCGTCGCGGAGCGCCGGCGCCGCGGAACCAAGTAACACAGTGTTACAAGGGTTCGGCTCGGGACCGCTTCCCCGCTAACGTCCCGGTCGATGCTCTGGGCGATCTCGGGAGGGGCCGGGTTTCTCGGCCTGCACCTCGCGCGGCGGTTGCTCGCCGACGGGCACCAGGTGCGCACCCTCGATCTCGCGCCGCTCGACGACGCCGAGCTCGAGCGGTCGGTCGAGGAGCTGCGCGGCGACGTCCGCTCGGCCCGGGACGTCCGCCGCCTGGTCGACGGAGCCGGAGTGCTCGTCCACGCCGCGGCCGCCCTGCCGATCCAGGCGTCCCGCGAGTCGATCCGGTCGGTGAACGTCGGCGGGACTGCGACGCTGCTCGCCGCCGCCGCCGAGGCCGGTGTCCGCCGGCACGTGCTCGTCTCGTCGACGGCCGTCTACGGCGTGCCGAAGGTGCACCCGATCTACGAGAACGCGCCCCTCGTCGGCGTCGGCTGGTACGGCGAGTCGAAGATCGAGGCCGAGGAGGTCACGCGCGACTTCGGCCGCCGTGGGCTCGAGTTCACGATCGTCCGTCCGAAGACGTTCGTCGGCCCCGAGCGGCTCGGCGTCTTCGAGATCCTGTTCGACTGGATCCGTGACGACCGCCGGATCTACATGCTCGGCACCGGCGAGAACCGCTACCAGCTGCTCGCGGTCGAGGACCTGGTCGACGCGATCGTGCTGGCGGCCGAGCGCCGTGAGGCCGCGGGCGAGACGGTGAACGTCGGCGCCCGCCAATTCGGAACGGTCCGCTCCGACCTGCAGTCGCTGATCGACCACGCCGGCTCGGCGTCGCGGCTGACGGCGGTCCCGGCGCGCCCCGCCGAGATCGCGCTGCGCACGCTGGAGCTGCTGCGCGTCTCGCCGCTCGCCGAATGGCACTACAAGACGGCGCACCGCGACTCCTTCGTCGACGTCGGCAAGGCGGAGCGGCTGCTCGGCTGGACGTCGAGGTTCTCGAACGCGGAGGCGCTCTGCCGGACGTACGACTGGTACCTCGCACATCGCGAGACACTGAAGGCGGCGGGCGTGACGCACCGCGTGCCGTGGAATCAGCAGGCGCTCGCCCTGCTGAAGAAGGTCAGCTAGGCCGCGACCTCCAGCCGCGTGTGCGAGCGTTTCGCCTCGTACATCGCCTCGTCCGCCCGGCGGAGCAGGTGCTCGACCGCCGGCGATGCGCTCCCGAGCGAGAGGGCGATGCCGAAGCTGGCTTCGACCGAGGCCGCGGCAGCGTCGTCTTTTCGCTCCTCGTCCCAGGCGGCCAGGGCACGCTCGACGACGGCGCGGGCGTCCTGCTCGCCGCAGCCTCTGAGCACCAGCGCGAACTCGTCGCCGCCGACCCGGAAAGCGACGTCGTCCTCACGGACGGAGGCGGCGAGCACGCGGCCGAAGCGGGCCAGCAGGTCGTCGCCGACGGCGTGGCCGTGCGCGTCGTTCAGCTCCTTGAAGCCGTCCAGGTCGCAGTAGACGAGCGCGACCTGCTCGCCGCTCGGCTGCGAGTGGCGCAGGCAGGCATCGAGCTCGGCCATGAAGGAGTGCCGGTTGCGGAGCCGCGTCAGCGCGTCGTGCTCGGCCAGGTAGCGCTGCGCCTCGTACTGCTTGACCGACTCCAGCGCGACCGTCGCCTGGTTGGCGAACAGGCGCAGCGCCTGGAGCGTCTCTGTCGTGGGGAGGAGGTGGTCGAGGGGGTCGTCCACGAGGATCACACCGAGGCACGCACCCTGGCGGTCGACGAGTGGGACGACGAGCCAGTGGCGCTGCCATGCCCACGGGCCGCGGCCGTTGCGCCGCGACCGGTGGACGCCGTCGAGCCTCGGCAGGCGCGCCTCGGCGTCCTCGCACGGAACGAGGAAGCAGCCCTCGCGCTCGTAGCGCGGGTCGAAGAGGCGGCGGAGCTCCGACAGGCCGAACGGCAGGCGCAGCTGGGGATCGTCCAGCTCGAACCCGGCCGCAGCGGCCGGGACGAGCCCGTCCGTCGCGGGCTCGTGGAGCTTGACGACCACGTGCTCGAAGCCGAGGGCCTCCGCGATACCCGTTGCGACCGACTCGAGCACGCTCGTGCCCGCGGCGGTCTCGGTCAGCCTCGACGAGATCTCGAGCAGGCGCTCGAGCGACCGCCGGTGCGCGGCGGAGACCGCCATCTCCTGCGCGCGCTGCACGGCGCGGGCGGCGTGGCGCACGACGGTTGCGAGCAGGTGGAGCTCCTCGTCCGACGGCCGGCGCCCAGACTTCGGCTGGGCGACGTTGAAGACGCCGAGCAGATGCCCGTCGGTATGGTGGAAGGGAACGAAGATCTCGTCCTCGGCCTGCCAGGCGTCCGGATGGCCGTCGTGCGCGACATCGGGTACGACACGATGGCCGCTCTGCTCCGCCCAGTCGTACTCGCCGGCGTAGACGGGATAGGCGCCGGCGCGAAAGAACCTCGGCTGGAGGATGGGCTCCCAGATGCTCCAGTCGTACGTCGCACCGAGCAGCGTCGGCAGGCCGGGGTCGTCGCCGTACACCGTCGTCACCTCGAAGTCGTCCCACTGCGGCCGGTAGAGGTTGATCAACGCCGCCCGGTAATCGAGGCTCTCGGCGACGACGCGGGCGACGGCCTCGAGCGCGCGCGGCAGGTCGTCGGCGTGCTCGACGACGGTCGCGCTCTCGAGCAGCGCGTGCAGCCGCGCGAGCCGGTGCAGCTCCCCCTCGTCCAGGGCCGCGGGCGCGACGTCGTGCGCCTCGACCTCCACGGGTGAGCGCCGCTCGCCGGCCACCTCCGCCATCAGCGCAGCGACGACGTCGGTGTCGAGCTGGGTCCCCGTCGAGGCGGCGAGCTCGACGCCCGCCTCGCCACTCGTCCGGGTGGGGCGGTAGGTGCGGGCCGAGACCATCGCGTCGAAGGCGTCGCAGGCGGCGACGATCCGCGAGACGAGCGGGATCTCGTTGCCCGCCAGGCCGTCCGGGTAGCCCCTTCCGTCGTACCGCTCGTGCGTCGACCGCACGAGCGCGCCGACCGGGTCGAGCGAGGGGAACGAACGCAGGAGCTTCTCCCCGGCCAGCGTGTGGCGCCGCACCTCCTCCCACTCCTCCTGGTCGAGCGGCCCGGACTTCGCGAGGACGGCGTCGCTCAGCGCGAGCTTGCCGATGTCGTGCAGCTCGGCCGTCCGCTTGACGAGCCCGCGCTCGGCGACGCTCAGGCCGAGGCGGGCGGCGACCGCGTCGGCGAGCCGGGCGACCTCGCGGGCATGGCGCCCGAGCGTCGAGTCGTGTGCCTCCATCAGCGTCAGCAGCAGCTCGCCCACGCGATCCGGGAAGACGAGCCCGCGACGCCGCTGGTCCTCCAGACGCTCCTCGGCGAGCGCGAGCGCCGCAGGGCCGCTCGCCTCCAGGGGGATCATCGCTGCGCCGAAGGAGCAGTGCAGCGGCTCCGGGTGGCCGACGGTCAGCCGGTCGAGCGCGTGCCCGACCTTCTCGATCAGCTCCGGGGCACCGCCCTCGAGCAGGAGCGCGAACGCGTCCGAGCCGAGCCGGAAGGCGCGCGAGAACGCCGCCGCGGCGCGCTCCAGCGACCTGAGGATCGCGTCGCCGGCCTCGTATCCATGCCGCGTGTTGAACGCGCGAAACCCGTCGACGTCGGCGACCAGCAGCACGCGCACGGGCGTGTGCTTCTCCCGCTCCAGCGAGCGAAGTGCGTCGAAGAGCTCGGCACGAGTGCCGCAGCGTGGATCGGGCGGTTTCTCCCAGGCGGCTCTGACCGCCGTCGGCGGTTGGAACATTCAACACGTATCGGCTGCACGTCGTGGGGGCGAATCCCCCGAATGGCGGCGTCCCTATACTCGCCGCGTGGACGTGGCCGACTACCGGGACCGCTTCCCGATCCTCGCCGAGACCACGTACCTGATCAACCACTCGCTCGCGGCGATGCCGGTCGCAGCGGAGGACCGGCTCCTCGAGTACACGCGCATGTGGAGGACGCGCGGCATCCGCGCGTGGGGCGAGGGCTGGTGGGACCTGCCGCTGACGGTCGGCGACCAGGTCGGGCGCATCGTCGGGGCGCCGCCGGGCACGATCTGCATGCACCAGAACGTGACGATCGCTGTCGCCGTGATCCTCTCCTGCTTCCGGCCGGCTCCGGCCCGCAACCGGATCGTCTACCTGGAAGGCGAGTTCCCGTCGGTGCGCTACCTGCTCCAGGCGCAACCGGACGCGGAGATCGAGGTCGTCCCCGACGTGGACGCGCTGCTGGACGCGATCGACGAGCGCACGCTGCTCGTCCCCGTCAGCCACGTGCTCTTCAAGACGGCCGAGCTCCAGGACGTCGCCGCGGTGCAGCGGCGGGCGGAGGAGGCCGGCGCGCACGTGATCCTCGACGCGTACCAGTCGGCGGGCGCGGTGCCGCTGGACGTCGGGCGGCTCGGCGTCGCCTTCGCCACGGGCGGCTCCGTCAAGTGGCTCTGCGGCGGCCCCGGGGCGGGCTGGCTGTACGTCCGCCCTGACCTGATCGAGCGGCTCGAGCCGACCCTGATCGGCTGGCAGGGCCACGCGCGGCCGTTCGCGTTCGAGCCGGAGCTCGAGTACGCGGACGGGATCGCCCGGTTCCTGACCGGGACGCCCAACGTGCCCGCGCTCTTCGCGGCCACCGCCGGCTACGACGTGATCGAGGAGGTCGGCGTCGACGCGATCCGCCGCCGCTCGCTCGACCTGACCGGGCACCTGATCCGGCTGGCCGACGCCGCCGGGTTCGAGGTGACGTCGCAGCGCGACCCGGCACGGCGGGGCGCAAGCGTCACCGTCCGCATGCCGGGATTCGAGGGCGTCCACCGTGAGCTGGCAGAGCGGCAGATCCTTTGCGACTTCCGCCCGGACGCCGGCCTTCGCCTCGGGCCGCACTTCTTCAACACCGAGGAGGAGCTGGACTTCGCCGTCTCCGAGGTGGAAGACATCGTCTCCTCGAAGGCACACGAGCAGCACCTGGGCACGGCCGCGCGCTTCTAGGGCGACGGTTGCGGCAGGCCTCAGGGGCAGGGATCGCGCCAGGCGTTCAGCGAGAGGTGCTTGCGCATCGCCGCGAAGCCGAGCGCCGCCGCCTGCGCGCAGAACCGCGACGTCTTCAGCTTGTACTCGATCTCGAAGACGGGCTTGCCCGCGGCGACGAACGGGCTCAAGGCGCTGCATTCCTTGTACTGGGCGCACTGCTCGTCGATCGAGAAGTCGAACGACGAGAGGAGCTGCGGAACCTGGTCGAGGTCGTTCTTCAGCCCGACGCCGAGGCTGCGTGAGTGCGCGGCGTCCGCGAGCCAGCGATCGAACGTCAGCTGGTCGGCGCCGGTCAGGTCGAAGCCCGTCCTGTTCGTGTAGCCGTCGACGTTGTCGAACTCGACGGCGTCGAAGCCCTTGGCGGCGCAGAGGTCCAGCCGGGCGTTCAGGATCGGGCCGAGCACGTCGAGGCGCCGGATGTCCAGCCAGCGCTCGCCGGGCCAGCCGTTGGTCTTACCCTTGACCTCCTTGGGATACAGACCGGCGTCCGGCCGCCACTTCTCCCAGGTGCCGGCGTCGACGTAGCAGACGACGTGCCGGCCGAGGCCGTGCAGCGAGGAGACGGTGGCGGCGTCGGTGTCGAACGCATCGAGGTCGTAGACCGACGCCTGAACGGTCTGGTCGACGTCGCCGTCGAACTGCACCTGGAGAGTCGAGCCGAGCGGCGGCTTCCACCACCCGGCGGCGCCGGCCGAGCCGCCGGCGAGCACGACCAGTGCGCCGGCCACGCCGGCCAGGAGGACGAGCCGTCTCACGCCTCGGAGGTTAGCCCGCGGAGTGGGTGCGGAGGAATCCCTCGACCAGGGTACGCACACGTCCCGGCCCGGCCACGAGCGCGACGCCGTGCTTCCCGCCCGGGACGATCGCGACCGACTTGTCCGTCACCGGCGTTGCGTCGAACATCGTCTTCGCGTCGGTGGCGTAGATGCCGCCCTCGTCGACCTCGGCTGCGGCGTAGAGCGCCGGCACCTGCAGGTGCTTCGCGGCGGTGACGGCGTCGAGCCGGAAGCTCGCCGGTGCCGAGAGGCTGACCACTCCGTCGATCAGCGGCCGGATGTTCGTGGCGGCGACGACCGCTGCGTTCCCGCCGAGCGACGCGCCGACGACGAAGACCCGCTTCGCGCCCTCGCGTCTGGCTTCCTTGACCGTCGCGGCGATGTCGGCCGAGAACCGCAGCCCGGCCGGGAGCGGGCGATACTGCGAGCGTCCTGCGCCGCGGAGGTCGAGCGCGAAGGCCCGGTAGCCGAGGCTCGCGAGCCGCGTCGCGTACGGCGCCCACTGGCAGAGGTCGGCCCCGGACTGGTGGACGAGCACGACCGCCGTCCTTCCCGTGCCCCAGCGGTGGGCGACGATCCGCGTGTTGTCCGCCGCGCGGAGGTTCAGATCCGGCCCCTTGGCGGCAGGGCAGCCCGGATAGGCAGGCGCCGACGTCGCGCCCGCGGCCAGGACCGCGCAGGCGAGAGCGATCGTCGCGAGCAGCCTGCCCATGCCCACTACGACGCCGATCCGTCGTGGTGGTTGGCGGACGAACGACGGCCGTTCTGCTGCCCCTTCCGGACCACGTCTCCTCCGGCCGGTCCCGGGGACAGTCCCCGGACCACCCCGAAAGGACGAGCTCGCAGCCGAGGCTTGGCGCAACCATGCGCCGCTGCCGTCCGCTTCGGTCGTGTCAGGAGGACTGTCCCCCGGACTTCGTTCTGATCAGGCTCGGCCGGAAGCGGCCAGCTCGCGCAGCCGCGTCGCGTACGCCGGCGCGGTCGGCGCGTCCTCGTGCTTGAAGTACGCGTAGACCTCGAGCCCGTCCGCGAGCATCGGTCGGAGCCGGTCCGCCAGGCCGCGCAGTGCTGCCTCGTCGTACGGCGGATCGCGGAAGCGCAGATAGCGAAATGTCGCCTCGCCGTCGAGCGCATCGACGACCGCGGCAGAACCTGTCTCGGCGCCCGCCCAGGACTCGTGGCGGAAGTCGAGCGCCCACCTCAGCGCCGGGTCGAGCGAGTCGAGCAGGCGCGCCAGGAACGCGTCGTCACGGGTCTGCTGAACGACGATCCGCACCGGTCCGAGCTTCTCGCCGAGCGCGCGGCAGCGCTCGGAAAAGACGCTGGCACGGTTCGGGTGCGGCATCTTCACCGCGAACCGGAAGCCGTCGGGTGTCTCCGCCGCCCAGTGCCGGAACCGCTCCTCCTCCGGCAACCGGTAGCCGGTCGTGTTCAGCTCCACGGTCGGGAGCCGCTCCGCGTAGAAGCGGAGGAACTGGCTCTGCGGCGTCCCGGCCGGGTAGAAGCCGGGCTTCCACGTCGGATAGGAGAAGCCCGAGGCGCCGACGGACAGGCGATCCGTCACGGCGAGTCCTGCAGGGGATGGACGACGTTGTCGGCGAGCCAGGTCATCGGCCGGACGATAACGGCGCCGACCTGTCCCGCCGCTAGACTCGGGCGTCCGGTGGCGGTCACGACCGACGTGATACCCGAGAACACGATCCGCGTCCTCGACCATGGGTTCGTCCGTCTGGACGGCGTGATGGCGAGCGACCTGTCCGTGGTGAACGGGGCGCGGGTGTCGTTTGCACGGCGGAAGGACGAGCTGGACGACTCCGACGAGGGTCTGATCCGCTTCCTGATGCGCGACCGCCACGGGTGCTATGACGATTCGACCGAGGTCTTAACCGCCGAGGGCTGGCGCGCGTGGCCACACGTGACCGGCGAGGAGCTGTTCGCGACGCGAGCGAAGAGCGGCGCCCTCGAATACCAACCCGCGCTGCGTCTTGTGCGCAAGGAGTACCGCGGGCACATGATCGGCTTCAAAGGCATGAGCGTCGACCTGTCCGTGACGCCCGATCATCGTGTTCTGGCGGCGCTGATGACGACCCGTGAGGGGAGAACGGCACCGCGTTTCCGGCTTCAGCCGGCGCACGGCGTCCTCTGGCGGTCGCATCGACACGTCACGACAGCCACATGGCAAGGACCCGAGCCTGCCTTCCTGACGTTCGACGATGCACGGTTGCCTGCTGCCCCTCTCCTGAGGTTGGTTGGCTTCTTCATCGGAGACGGGAGCCTCGCGTGGTCGAATGCGATCTCATTCAACCTCCGCAAGGAGCGCGAGATCGCATTCTTGACGAGCGTCGCCGGCGAGCTCGGCATCGAGCCCAGGATGTGGGGGACGAATCGGGGCCTTCTCATTGGCCCTCAACTCAGAAAGCTGTTCGAGCAGTGCTACGACTCCAACAGGGAAAAGGTCTTGCCGGCCAGGCTCATGGCGTTCGGGCCTGGCCTTCTGGCGGCTCTGTACGCGGGCTTGCTGGAATCGGACGGGTCGCGGGTCGAGCGGCCAGGCCGCGCAGACAAGGAGACGTACTCGACGACGAGCCGGCGGCTTGCCGATCAGATCCAGGAGCTCGCCTTGAAGCTTGGCCGAAGCGCAAGCATTCGTTCTCACCCCGTGCGCCCGGGCGACGGGCACTTCGGAGCTAAGCCCCGCTGGCGGGTGACGATCTACAACTCGCGGAACTCACGACCTGCACTCTGTCGGACGCGGGAACAGGCGGACAACCACATGGGTGTCGAGTTCTACAACGGGGCGATTCACTGCGTCGAGGTGCCGAACGGAACGCTCTACGTGCGGCGAAACGGCTATCCAGTCTGGTGCGGCAACACCCCCTTCGAGCACAATTCCTTCCGCCTCCACATCCGCTGCCCGATCTTCGTCGCCCGGGAATGGATGAGACACCGTGTCGGGTCGTTCAACGAGTTCAGTCTCAGATATGCGAAGGCGAGCGACGACTTCTACGTCCCTGATCCCGAGGACGTAAGGACGCAGGTCGGCAAGCCGGGGGCATACACGTTCGACCCGGTCGATCCGGAGCTCGCCGAGCAGACCCGTGACGAGCTGCGCGCCGTTTACGACACCGCCTTCGAGACCTACGAGCGGCTGGTTGAGCTGGGCGTCGCCCGCGAGCTGGCCCGCTGCGTGCTGCCGGTCGGCGCCTACACCGAGTTCTACTGGACGATCAACGCCCGCTCGCTGATGAACTTCGTCTCGCTTCGCGCCGCCGAGACCGCCCAGCGCGAGATCCGCCGCTACGCGGAGGCGGTCGAGCAGTTCTTCGCCGAGCATATGCCGGTCACGCACGCGGCGTTCGTGGCGAACGACCGCACGGCGCCCTAGCGGAGCTCAGGTCGTGAGCAGCACCTGCGGCCGCGGGTGCTGCTTGCTGCTCGTGACCACCCAGCCGTCGAAGCCCTTCAGCGTGTACGGGACCGAGAAGTGCACGGTCGTCCGTCCGGCTCCCTTCACGTTGAAGGCCCCGCACCAGGCCAGGATCTTCCCCTGGCGCGTGAGGTAGAGCTCGTACCACTGCCCCTTCGGGAGCGGCTTCAGCCCGCTGGCTCGGACGAGCAGCGGCCAGTTGCCGACCTCGTCGCGGTCGCCGATCAGGATCGACGCGCGGGCAGTGCTCGGGCTGCTCGCCGCCGGCGGGTGCATCTCGATCGGGGTGCCCCGCGCCTGGAAGTCGCTCGAGCCCCGGTCGCCGACGAGGTAGCCGACCCCGAAGGCCGCGGCGGCGACGGCGCCCGCGAGCAGGAACGCCGCGCCCTTTCGGCGGCCCCACGCCGAATGCCCCCGGCTGCGCGCGGCCGCCGGAGCTTCGGCGAGACGGGGCGAGAGCTCGGGCGGCGGGCCGGCCGCGAGCAGCATGTCGTGGGCCCTACGAAGCTGCGCCAGCTCATCGGGCGTGCCCTCGTCGCCGACGAGGTCGAAGAAATCGGGTGTCTTCTGGCTCATCCCAGCTCCTCCTCGAGCGCCTCCGAGAGCCGACGCAGGCCGCTCCGTGTGCGCGTCTTCACGGTACCGAGCGGGATGGCCAGATAGTCGGAGATCTCGCTCTGCGACAGCCCGCTCCAGTAGGCGAGCTCCAGGACGGTCCGCTCGCTTTCCGGCAGCTCCTCCATCGCGCGGTGGACACGGTACGCGACCCACGACTGCTCGGCCTGCTCGGGCGGGCCGGGGTCGTCCGACGGCGAGTCGGCCAGCTCGGCCGGCGGCTCCGTGCGTGCTCGCCCGCGGTCGGCGATCGCGTTGCGGGCGACCGCGTAGAGCCAGGGAGCGACCGGGCCGCGGTCGCGCTTGTAGCTCCGCGCCGCCCGCCACACCGACGCGAACGCCTCCTGCACCGCGTCCTCGGCGCGGCCGCGGTCGCCGAGGCGCCGGATCGCGAGCCCGAGCACGGCCCGCGCATAGCGCTGGTAGAGGTCGCCGAACGCGTCGCGGTCGCCGTCGGCGACGCGCGCCAGCAGCTCCTCGTCGGTCGGCTGGATCGCGGACACTCGCGGCATCGTCGCGCCTTCGGAGCGCGACGGCAAGCGGAGAGCGACTGCATCGGAGTACCCCATCCGTGCTTCTACGCGTTTCAGGCCCGCCCGGTTTGACGAGCGACTATGCTGGCCGCGCGTTCGCACCAGCCAGAGGAAAGGAACCGATGAGCACCTACGAGCAGATCGTCGCGCGGGAGCTGAAGCCCGGCCTCCTCGAGCTCGACGGGATCTCCCGCGAGACCATCGAGGCCCACTACCGGCTCTACCAGGGATACGTCGCGAAGCGGAACGAGATCCTCGGGAAGCTGGACGAGGTCGATCGCGCGAGCGCGAACCAGGTGTACTCGGATCTGCGGTCGTTGAAGGTCGACCTGACCTTCGCGATCGGCGGGATCAAGAACCACGAGATCTACTTCGAGCACCTCGGCGGTCACGGCGGCGTCCCCGACGGTGCCTTCGCCCAGGTCGTCACGCGCGACTTCGGCTCGGTCGACGCCTGGCGGACGGACCTGGCGGCAACGGGGATGGGCGGCCGCGGCTGGGCGTGGACGGCCTACGACTGGGACGAGGGGCGCCTGTTCAACTACCTCGGAGACGCCCAGAACACCTTCCCGATCTGGAACGCGACCCCGCTCGTCGCGCTCGACGTGTACGAGCACGCCTACTACCTCGACTTCCAGACCGACCGCGCGTCCTACATCGAGGCGTTCTTCAACAACCTCGACTGGGGCGTCGTGAACGACTGGGTCGAGAAGTACGGCATTCCCCTGCGTTAGAATCGTCGTTCGGGCGATGCCGGCTCCGTCGGCGTCGCTTGCCGAATAGGGCACGACGCTGACGCTTGCACTCCTGATCGCCGCCGGCTATCTCTCCGGCAGCATCCCGACGGGATACCTGCTCGTCCGCGCGGTCAAGGGCGTGGACATCCGGACGATCGGCAGCGGGACGATCGGGGCGACGAACGCGGCCAGGGCGTTCGGCGGCGGCGCGTCCCGCCTGGGGATGCTGATCGCGGTGATGGCGATCGACGTGGCCAAGGGCTTCGCCCCGACGTACGTCGCGATGGACATCTCGGGGGCAGGCGCGGCCGTCGCCACCGGCAGCGCGGCGCTGCTCGGCAACTACCGGCCGGTCTTCCTGCGCTTCCAGCGCGGCGGAAAGATCGTCGCGACCGGCGGCGGCGTCCTGTTCGGACTCGCGCCGAAGGCGGCCGCGATCGGCGCCGGCGTCTGGCTCCTGGTCGCGCTGATCACCCGCTACTCCTCGGCCGCGTCGCTGACGGTGGCCGTCGTGATGCCGGTGCTCGAGGTGCTGACCGGCAGCCCGTGGGAGGTTGTCGCGTTCACGATCGTGATGGCGGCCGCGATCGTCGTCCTCCACCGGGAGAACATCGCCCGGCTCCTGCACGGAACCGAGCACAAGCTGTCGTTCCGGCGGGGGGCTAGTTCTCGAGCGGGGCCATCGTCAGGCCCCGTCGCCTGAGCCCGCTCCAGTAGTGCTCCGCCACCTCGCGGTGGCCCGACCAGACGACCGCGTCGCCCGTCGTGTGGATCCGGTTGGCGTAGGCGAGCCCCTGCTCGAACGAGACGTCGGGGAGAACGGTGGCCAGCGCGGCGGCGACGCCGTCGAAGGTGTTGTGGTTGTCGTTCAGGACGATCACGTGCCACGGGGGGCCGAGATCGGTGCCAGTTCCGCGGTCGAGCCGCTCCTTCGTCTGGCTCATAGGCTGCCCTTTGGCCCATGAGCGGGGAGGGGTCCCAGGGGAACCGGGAGGTTCCCCGAGAAAGTCGGCCTCTGGAAGAAGGGGGTCCGTGGGGGAAACATGGTTTCCCCCACGGGAGCGAGGCGGAGCCGAGCGACGCTCATCCCGTCAGCCATTGTCTCAGCTCGGTGTGCTCCGGCGGCCGCTCGCCGCGCTCGAGCTCGCCGCGCAGCTCCCCGACGGTTCCGTAGCGCTCGGCGAGCACGTCGTGGGTGTGGATCGTCTCCAGGTTGACCTGGCGCGACCACAGGAAGTCGCCGTCGGCGAGCTCGCCGTAGGTCTCGAGCGCCTCCTTCAGCGCGAGGCGGACGGAGTCCTCGACGAAGCGCGGCTGGAGGTGCGCGTGCTCCACGACGAAGAGCTCGTCGGGCCGCTTCAGCAGTTCGTAGATCGGCGAGCTCATCGACCGCTCGACGATGTCGACCAGGTCCTCGGCGTTGACCGGCTGGTCGGTGCCGACGTACAGCGTGCCCCGGCCCCGCTGGTTGTGCGTCGCGAGCGGGACGAGCTCGAGGATGCGCTCGACGTCACCCTCGCCGAATCCCGCCTCGGCCAGGCGCTCCGACGCGCGGTTCCGGACCAGCCCCTGCGCGCAGGGGCAGGCGTTGATCCCGGTCGCCTCGACGCCGATCACGCGGCGCGTCCCCGTCTCGGAGGCGGCCGCGATCCCGATCAGCGAGACCATCTCCTGTGTCCGCATCCGGGTCACGGGCGTCTCCCGCTGGATCGGGTAGCGGGCGGTCACCTCGACCTCCGCGCGCAGCGCGTGCTGCCGGGCGGCGACCGCGGTGGCGATGTGCTCGGCCAGCTCCTCGACGAGCAGCGCCTCGTCGATCACGACCTGATCGACGGCCTCTTCGAAGAGCTCTGCGAAGCGCGACATGTGGACGCCGCGCTGGGTGGGGTCGAGGTCGACCGAGCACGAGATCTCGGCGGAGACCAGCTTCTCGTACGGGCCGCGGCGCAGGCGGATCGCCTTGCTGACGCCGCGCACGCCGGCGCGCGAGAGACCGATGCGGACCTCGGGCTCCGACGACTGGAGGTCGGTGGTGCTGGTCAGCAGATCCGAACGCTCCATCTATGCTCAAACGTACCAGCACGTGACCCACGAAACGACCTTCCCGAAGCTCGTCAGCCTGGCCTGCCACGACCTGCGGACGCCGCTCGCCACCGTGTACGGCTTCGCGCGCACGATCGCGCGGGCCGAGGGGCTCGAGCCGAAGCTCGCCGGCTACGCGGAGATGATCGAGACGGCGTCGCAGCAGCTCGCCGAGCTGGTGGACGAGCTCTCGCTGGCGGCGCGCATCGAGGGCGACCGCTACGAGCCGAAGCTGCTGCCGGTCTCGACCGGTGAGCTCGCCGAGGCGGTCGCCGCGAAGCTCGGCGCCGAGCGCGTGAACGTGTCCGGCGACGGCGCCTCGGTCGAGACCGACACGGACGCCGCGCGCTCGGTCGCGGCGCTCGTCCAGTGCGCGCTCCGGCACGGCGGCCTCGACCAGGTGGCGGTCATCGCCGACGGCGCGGAGCTGCGCGTCACGCCGATCACGCCGGCGTCGGCGCCGGTCGTGCTCGGCGAGGACCTCCGCGACCTGGGCGCCGCGGTCGCGGTACTCCATCTGCGGCGACTGGGCGGTTCCGTCGCCCTCGACGGCGAGACCCTGACGATCCGGTTCGCCTGAATGCCCGAGCTGCCCGAGATGGAGGCCTGGCGCCGCGCCCTCGACGAGCCCGTGTCGGCGTTTCCGATCGAGAAGGCCGGTCCGGCGCACGTCGCCACCCTCAAGACGTTCGACCCGCCACTCTCGGCGCTCGAGGGGCGCCGCCTGGCCGGCGCCGAGCGCCGCGCAAAGCGGCTCCTCTTTCCGACCGATGACGGCAAGCTCGTGCTGCTCGTGCACCTGATGTCCGCCGGCCGTCTTCGCTATCTGCGCCCGGGCGACAAAGGCCCGAAGACGCCCGCTTTTCGCCTCCGCTTCCAGGACGGCGCCGAGCTCGTCCTCACGGAGGGAGGCCCGAAGAAGCGGGCCGGCGTCTGGCTGCTCACGCCGGACGCGGCGGAGGCCGAGCTCGCGCACCTCGGCCCGGAGGCGCTCGGCCTCGGGGTCGACCGGCTCGCGGAGATCCTGCAGGCGGACTCACGGCGGCTCCACTCGCTGCTCCGCGACCAGCGTGCGATCGCCGGCATCGGCCGCGCGTGGGCGAACGAGATCCTCCATCACGCGAAGCTGTCGCCCTTCGCGCTCTCGACCCAGCTCGAGCCCGAGGAGGTCGAGCGGCTCGCCGAGGCGATCGACGACGAGCTGGAGCGCGGGCTCGAGCTGCGCGAGCGCGGAGCCGGCGACAAGCAGGTCTACCGGGTGCACAACCGGTTGGGGGAGCCCTGCCATGTCTGCGGCACGCCGATCGCCCGCGTCGACTACGAGGAGCACACTGTCTTCTATTGCAGCCACTGCCAGACCGCCGGCCGGATCCTGAAGGACCGGCGGCTGTCGCGGCTCCTGAAGTGAACTAGCGAATGACGGGAACCGACGCGAGCGTCGACCCGAAGCTCGCCGCCGCCGCCCTACGGATCGTCCCGTCGCGCTGTAGCGACGCGATCGCCTTGCTGACCGCCGGCCGCAGCTTCGATCCCTTCGGGAGGACGACGCCGTAGCGCTCGGTCGGGCCCAGCCGGCCCGCGAGCGCACCGTAGCGGCTCGGAGTCGCCCGCTTGGCGGCCGCGAGCACCGGCAGGTCGAACACGAACGCGTCGCAGATGCTCGTGGTCAGGGCGTTCAGCGCCTCGCCGGCGGTGGCGTACTCGAGGACCAGCCCCTCGGGCCGGAGGACGTCCTGCACGTACTCGAAGCCGGTCGTCACCTGCTTCGCGCACACCTGCAGCTTGCGCAGCCGCGCGAGCGTCACCGGCCCGGTGACGTCGTGGGCGACGAGGACGCCCTGGGTCGAGGAGTAGTACGGCACGGAGAAGTCCACGAATCGCGCGCGGCCCGGCAGGATCGTCACGAACTCCAGGGCGACGTCGTACGGCTTCGCGCCGGGGAGGAAGAGCCGCCCGAAGGGGTAGTCGACGAGCTTGACCTTCAGCCCCATACGCCTGGCCAGGGCCCTGGCGACGTCGACGTCGAAGCCGTGCGCGTTCCGGAGGGTGCCTTGCGCGAAGCCGGGGTTGCCGAGCTCGATCGCCGCGGTGAGGACGCCTTTGGTCTTCGTCGGCGGCGCCGCGTGGGCGCCGGCGAGAGCGCCCGCGGCCAGCGCGGCCGCTGCGACCAGGGCCGCGGGGAGCATGCGAGACCGCTTCGACACCATCGCGATGTTTACCTGAGGACGGCCACCCGGTCCCAGCCTGCGCCGAACCAGTGGTTTGCGAGCCGGGTGACCGCGCCGGTGCTGGCGAGCGAGCGCAGGGCGTCGCCGACCGGACGCGTCAGCTTCGATCCCTTCTCGAAGACCGCCCCGTAGTGCTCGTCGGTGACGATCCGGCCGGCGATCGGTCCGTACAGATCCGGCTCGTCCCGTCGCGCCGCGACGAGGATCTCGAGGTCGGCGATCATCGCCTGGCAGAAGCCGTCGGACAGCGCCCGCAGCGCGTCGATCGGCGATGGAAAGCCGTGCGGCGCCCGCGCCGGCCGCAGGACGGATCGGACATACCGCATGCTCGTCGTCGCCGTCTGGGCGCAGATCCGGAGCTTGCGGAGCTCGGCCAGGGTCGTCGGTGGGGGAACGCCGGGAGCGACCAGGACGCCCTTGTCGACCACGAAGTACGGGGCCGAGAAGTCCACCGACCGCTCCCGCTCGGCAGTGATCGTGACGTGCGCGACAGACACGTCGAAAGGCTTTGCCCCGGCCGTGAAGACGTGTGCGAACGGCACGTCCACGAGCCGGAGCTGCAGGCCGAGCCGGCGGGCGAGCGCACGGGCGAGGTCGATCTCGAACCCGCTCGCGCTCTTGACGACTCCGTTCTGGACCGAGCCCTCGGCCAGGCCGACGGTGCCGATGTCGACCCCCACGGTCAGAGCTCCCGGCACCTTCGTCGGGAGCGCGGCTGTGCGGTCGACCGAGCCGGCCGCGGGCGTGGCGAGCGCCGCCGCAACGAGCAGCGGGAACAGGATCGGCCGGCTAGAGCGCATCGTCGCCGCTGTGGAGGGCGCCCTCGAAGCTCTTCGCGAGCGGGCCGAAGCCGGCAAGCGGATTGCGGTTCTGGGGCGGACGGAACGCCCACTGCGAGTGCAACAGCGTCCCGAACCCGGGGCCTGTCGCCAGCCGGTCGTCGTTGTAGCCGGACTGGATGCCGTGTGCGTTCGTCCCGAAGAAGCCGAACTGGTCTGCGAACACCTCGAGGAACGGGGCGCACTGGCCGCCGACCGGGAAGCAGCCCTTCCACTTCGACGACCTGGAGAACAGCGTCATGAACTGCTCGTGGGAGAAGGTGTCCAACCCGAGGAAGTCGACGAGATGCCCGAGCTCGTGCGTGATCACGAACCGTCCCGACGAGCTGTGCAGCTGGGAGCGGTTGACGATCAGGAAGTACCCGTTGCCGGGGTCGAAGCCCGCGCAGGACGTCTGGGCGCCGCAGTTCGGGGCCGAGTTGGCGAGGACGCGCACGGTGATCGCCCCGCCGATCACGTCGACGATCCTCCGGCCGATCGGCGGGAGCTGATCCACCGCCTTGACGAAGTTCTGCCGGTCGCTGCCGGTAAAGCCGGGCCCGGTCGCGAACGACCGCGACGTGAGCACGGTCGGCACCGGGCTCGTCTTCACATGGACCGAGCGCGTTCCGATCTTCAGTGTGTAGTCGAGCCCGTAGCCGAGCTGGGGGCCGGTGATGCGGTCGCGCCCCTTGAGCTGCACGAGGATCGCCCCCTGGTCGGCCGGCACGGCGGTGGCCGCGACCTCGATCGTGACCAGGTCGCCGTCCCGGTTCTGCTGCAGCGAGATCGCCGGGATCGTCCCGTCGTTCGGCGGGAAGAGGACGGCGAGCGAACCGGCCACGCCCGGGTCGACGACCCCGCCCGCCAGCACCGGTGTCCTGAAGGGGCGCTGCGGGTCGAGCGCTGCGGCGACCGCGACGGTGCGGTCCCTGCGCAGCACGGCGATCGACGTGTCGCGTGGGTCGAAGACCGCGCTCTTGACCTGGGCGGCGGCGAGCGCGGAGCCGGTCGGGACCCTGGCCGTGACGAGCGTCCCGGTGCCGCCCGCCGAGGAGAAGGCCGCCTTCGGGTCCTGGCCGCCGAGCAGTGCGGCGGTCGCCGCGCGCACGGCCGGGTTTGCGCCGACGGCCGGCAGCCCGACCGCAGCGCGATCCTTGAGCACGCTCGGCGTCAGGTCGACGTCTGCGGCCGGTGCAGGAGACGGCAGCGCGATGCAGGTCACGGCCGCGGCGGCTCCGAGTACGAGGCCCGCACGAATCCGGGTCGGGCCGAGCCCGATCGAGCCGCAGGAGTGCTTGGCGACGGCGGCCATGCTTCTCCCTCCCGGATTTCTCGGACCCATCCTAGTCCCGGTTCTCGCCGCCCACCAGCCCCGCGCCGCCTGGCGCCACGTAGGGTCACGGCGTGGACGCGATCGCGGTGACGGTGCGTCGCGGGAGCCTGGTCGAGGCCGTCCATCGCGTGCACGCGGTCGCGGTCGAGGACGGGCGGATCACCGAGTCGGCGGGCGATCCCGGCCTGGTCACCTTCTACCGATCGTCGTCGAAGCCGCTCCAGGCGCTCCCGCTCGCCCGGGAGCGCGAGGACGTCACCGAGGTGGAGCTCGCGATCGCCTGCGCGTCGCACCGGGCCGAGCCGCCGCAGCTCGAGGCCGCCCGCAGCCTGCTCGAGCGCGCGCCGGCGACCGACGTCGATCTCGAGCTCGGCCCGCAGGAGGGACGCGGGCCGAGCCTGCTCTCGCACAACTGCTCCGGCAAGCACGCCGGCTTCCTCGCGGTCTGCCGCGCCCGCGGCTGGCCGATCGAGGGCTACCGGCTGCCGGACCATCCGCTCCAGCAGCTGCTGCTGAGCGAGATCGCGGCCGCGGCCGAGCTCGACGCGCACGAGGTGGCGACCGGGGTCGACGGCTGCGGCGTGCCCACGTTCGGGATGAGCCTCGAGCGGATGGCGTACACGTTCTCGCGCCTCGCGCAGCTCGAGGGCGGCGGGCGGATCGTCGCCGCGATGACCGCGCACCCCGAGCTGATCGGCTACGAGCGCGGGGCGACCGACACCGATCTGATGCGCCTGCGGCCCGGGTGGGTTGCCAAGGGCGGGGCAGAGGGGCTGATCTGCGCGGCCACGCCGGAGGGCGCCGGGATCGCGCTGAAGGTCGAGGACGGCAACATGCGCGCGCTGCGGCCCGCGCTCGCCGCGTTCCTGAGCCTCGACGACGGGTTCGCCGCCGCGCCGCTGCTGAACAGCCGCGGCGAGCGGGTGGGGGAGATCGCGACGTGATCTGGGCGAAGGTCGCCGTCGCCGCACTCGCGTGGCTCACCGCTGCTCCACTCCCGCAGCCGCGCACGGAGGTCGGCGCGGCGGTGGTCCGCGGCCGGATCGTGGTGGTCGGCGGGCTGACCGCCGCGGGTGTCACGTCGGCGCGTGCCGACGCGTTGTCGCCGGCGACCGGTCGCTGGCGCCGCCTGCCGGACCTGCCCGTCGCCGTCCATCACCCGCTGGTCGCCTCGGGCGGCGGCTCGGTGTACGTCGCAGGCGGCTACGGGGGCCGTCTCGGGACCGGAGAGCGGCTGCGAACGGTGTTCGCCTTCGACGGTCGGCGGTGGCGGACTCTGCCGCGGATGCCCGAGCCGCGAGCGGCCGGGGGTGCCGCCGTTGTCGGCGGGCGGCTGTACGTGGTCGGAGGCGTCGGTGCTTCCGGTCTGGCCCGGCGGGCCCTTGCACTAGACCTGCGCACGGACCGCTGGTCGATCGTGCCGGCGCCGACGCCGCGCGAGCACCTCGCAGTGGCCGCCGCCGCCGGGCGGATCTACGCCGTCGGCGGGAGGAAGGCGGGTTACGACACGAACGTCGCGACGTTCGAGAGCTGGGCGCCGGGCGAGGAGCGGTGGCGGCAGCTTCCCGGCGTCCCGCGTCCACGCGGGGGCACCGGTGCGGCCGTCGCCGCCGGTCGGCTCGTGTCGGTCGGCGGCGAGGAGCCGGCCGGGACGATCGCGTCGGTGTACGCGTGGGACCTCGCCCGCGGCGGCTGGCGGCGGCTGCCCCGCCTGCGCACGCCCCGCCACGGGCTCGGCGTCGTCGCGGTCGGAACGCGCATCTACGCGATCGGCGGTGGGCCGACGCCGGGGCTCGCGGTCAGCTGCGCCGACGAGTACCTCGACCTCGGGTGAGGCGTGCGGCCGTGACTCTCGGCACCGTTCTCCTCCTCGCCGGGTGCGGCGGGTCGAGCACGGCCCCGCGTACCACTCTGGTCGCCACCCTCGGCGACTCGATCACGGCCGGCTCGCCCGGCTACGACCCCGACCCGCGGATGCGCGAGACGCTCGGCTTCGGCGCGGACGAGAAGAGCCAATGGCAGTACTGGGCGCAGAAGGCGCATCCCGACCTGCGCTTCCGCAACTGCGGCGTCTACGGACAGCGCACCGACCAGATCGCCCGGCGGCTGGACGAATGCGCGAACGGGGCGCGGGTGCTGGTCGTGCAGGGCGGGATCAACGACATCGCGCAGGGCCGGCCGGTCGAGACGGCGGCCGCGAACCTCCGCCGGATGGTCCGCCGCGGCAAGGAGCTCGGTCTCGAGGTCGAGGTCGCGAACCTGCTGCCCTGGAACAACGGCTATCCCGAGGCCGACCCGAAGATCCGCCGGCTGAACGGGCTGATCGGCGAGCTGGCGAAAGCCGAGCGCGTCCCCGTGCTGCCCTTCTACTCCACGCTCGAGGACCCGGCGCGGCCGGGGCGGATGAGGGAGGAATGGACGTCGGACGGCGACCACCCGTCGGTCGAGGGCTACCGGCTCCTCGGCGAGCGGGCCTTCCGCCTCCCGTAGCCCTTTCCGGACAGGTCCGTGGGACTGTCCCCGGGATACCGCCTTCGGTGGACAGCGCGTGACGCTTCTGTTCCGGGGGACAGTCCCCCGGACTTGGCTCCAGAAGTCGTGGCCGTCGGGTACAGTTCGGGCTTCCGACGCCCTGCGACTCCAGGAGGTGGCACAGATGACGAAGTCCGCGCTTGCCGATTGCCTCCGGCGCAGGGCGCGCTGAAACGGAATCCACGCCAGAGCAAGCTCTGGCACGGATGCTGTAGCTAGCCGAGTAGTGCGTCTCCTGCCGCCCGTTCCGGCTGTCCGAAACGGAGTCGAAGCCAGAGCAAGCTCTGGCGCCGACGCGTTTGCTAGCTGCAAAGGAGATTTCGCGTTGCTTACGCACCTCGGCTGGGATCCAGCCATCGAAGACCAGTTCGCCCCGTTCGCCGCCGACTGCCTCGAGCCCGCGCGCGTCGCCGTCGAGCAGCGGGGTGCCTACCTGCTCTACACCGCGCGCGGGGAACGCTGGGCCGAGCTCTCCGGCCGGCTTCGCCACGGCGTGGGCGGGCGCGGCGAGTTGCCGGCCGTCGGCGACTGGGTCGCGATCGCCGATCCCGACGGCGCCGAGCGGGCGCTCGTCCAGGCGGTCCTGCCACGCCGGACGAAGTTCTCGCGGATGGCGGCCACGGACGGCGGCGACGCGGTCGAGCAGATCGTCGCCGCGAACGTCGACGTCGTCTTCCTGACGGCGGGCCTCGACGGCGACTTCAATCCACGGCGCCTCGAGCGTTACCTCACCCTGGGCTGGGAGAGCGGCGCCGCCCCGGTCGTCGTCCTGACCAAGGCCGATCTCTGCGCCGACGTCGAGGCGGCGCTGCTCGACGTCGAGCCGGTTGCGATCGGCGTACCGGTCCATGCGGTGAGCAACGTCACCGGCGAGGGGGTCGATGCGCTCGCGCAGTACTTCGCCGAGGGCAGGACCGTGGCCGCGCTGGGCTCGTCGGGCGTCGGCAAGTCGTCGCTCGTCAACCGCCTCGCGGGCGAGGAGCTGATGGCCACCGGCGATCTTCGCGCCGACGGCCGCGGGCGGCACACGACCACCCACCGCCAGCTCCTGCTGCTTCCCGGCGGCGGCCTCTTCCTCGACACTCCGGGGATGCGGGAGCTCCGGCTGTGGGAGTCGGAGGAGGGGCTCGCGACCGCCTTCGACGACGTCGCCGCGGCCGCTGCGAGCTGCCGCTTCAGCGATTGCTCGCACGAGCGCGAGCCGGACTGCGGCGTACGGGCGGCGATCGCGAACGGCACGCTCGACCGGGATCGATACGACAGCTGGCGGAAGCTCCAGAACGAGCTGCGCTGGCTCGCGGTCAAGCAGGACGCCCAGCTTCGCTCGGAGGCGCGGAAGGAGCGGCGGCGCTTCGCGCGGAGCCAGCGGAAAGCGTCCTGGTGAGGCGGACCAGCAGGGCGAGGGCAGCGACCGCCATCAGGGCTCCGGCGGCGACGAAGGTGGCGCGCGGGCCGAGCAGGGTTCCTCCGAGCCCGCCGAGGAGCATCGCGGCCAGGGAGCTGCCGCGCACCATCCCGTTCACCGTCGCGAGCACCCGGCCGCGGCAGAAGTCGGGCGTCCGGCCGAGCAGCAGCGTGGTCGCGTCCACGTTGGCGATGCCGTTGGCGACGCCGACGATCGCCCAGGCGGCGGCGAAGACCACCACGACGGGGGCAAGCCCGGCGACCCCCAGCATCACCGCGAGGACGAGCGCGGCCACCGCCGTGCGCACCGCCCTGACTCCGTCCGGCGCGTTCCTGCCGGCGAACAGCGAGCCCGCGACCACCCCGACGGCGAGCACCGCGGCGACCAGCCCGAACACGACCGTCCCCGCGCCGAGGGTGCCACGAAGCAGGAAGACCTCGACTACGTTCGTCGACTCGCCGACGAGCACGAGCGCGCAGACTCCGAGCACGAGCGGCCAGAGGATCGCGTCTCCCCGTAGCGAGAAGGCGGCCGGCTGCTCGGCGGGCTCCGTCTCGCCGGGCGGAGCATGCCGGCGCGTTGCCCGGATCGCGAGCGCCGCCGCAGCGAGCCCGGCAAAGGTGGCGGCATCGATCAGCAGCGGGGCGCCGTAGCCGAACACCCCGGCCAGCACGCCGGCGAGGGCGGGGGCGGCGACTGCGGCGAGCGTCGACAGCGACTGGGACGCGCCCATCGCCTGCCCGACCTCGTCCGGTTCGGCGATCTCCGGCACGAGCGCGATCCAGGCGGGGTTGGCGACGACCTGGCCCAGCTGGAGCACGACGACGAGGGCGTAGACCAGCCACAGCGGGTCGGCGAACGCAAGCGCGACGCAGCACGCCGCCTGCCAGACCGCGGCGACGGACGCGAGCGTGCGGAAGGGGATGGTGTCGACGAGCCGGCCGGCCACCGGCGCGAGCACCACGACCGGGATGGTCGCGCAGAGGAGCAGGATCGTGATCGACCACGGGCCCCGACCGGAGGAATAGACCCGGAGCGTCAGCACCAGCAGCGCCATGTCGTCGCCGAAGGCGCTGATCGCGCGCGCGGGGATCATCAGCCGTAGGTCGCGGTGGCGCCAGATCGAGAGATAATCGTGAAGCATTCGCTTCAGGATTTTGAAGCAGATGCTTCACGTTGTCAAACCGGCGGCGTAGGATCCCGTCCGATGGCCTCACCTCGGCGTCTCAAGGGCGATGTCAAGATCGAGGACCCCGGCGCCCTCCGGGCGCTGGCGCACCCCGCCCGGCTGGCCGTCGTGGACGAGCTCTACCAGGGCGCGGAACGGACCTCGAGCGAGCTCGCCGAGCTGACCGGCCTGTCAGCCAGCGCGATGAGCTACCACCTGCGCTCGCTCGAGCGCTGGGGCATCGTCGAGCGGGGAACGGCGCGGGACGACGGCCGCGAGCGTCCCTGGCGGGCGGTCGGGCGCACGCTCAAGTTCGATCCGGAGACGATCTCCACCGCGGCGGTCGACGTCGTCGCCGGCACGACCTTCCAGCACCTCCGGGACGAGCTCCGGCGCTGGGCGACGACCGAGGAGACCGAGCCGAAGGCCTGGCGTGACCTCGCCGGCGTCAGCCGTGTCTACCTGTGGCTGACCGAGGAGGAGGCGTCCGAGTTCGATTCCGAGCTCGGCGCGGTGCTGAAGAAGTACACGGGCGATCGCGACGCGGAGCACCATCCCGAAGGGACGCGCCGGGTCTTCTGCCTGGTCGCGGTCGTCCCGGAGGCTTAGATCTAGCCCCGGCGGAGCCACCGGCGCCGCGGCTGCGCCTTCCTCCACTCCGAACGGCTCGGCAACCTGCCGGCCGCCCGCGCCTTCTGAACGCAGCCGGTGTGCGCGTGGCGCCGCTGCCCGTGGTCGCCCTCGGGGAAGAGCAGCACGTGGTCGCTCATCGAGGCGAGCCGCCGGCCGCACAGTGGGCAGGTGTAGGTGGCTGGCTTGAGGTTCTGCGCGCGGCGGAGCTCCCACCAGCGCGCTTCGGTCACTTCGTCGTGGTTGTCGAGGTCGTCGTGGTGGTCGGGACCGGCGGCACCGGGCACTTGAATCCGGTGCCGGACTTCAGCGTCCGGCAGCTGCTCGAGACGACCTTCGCTCCCCTGCGCGCCCGCGCGACGCTGAGCACGTCGCTCGAGATGGTGACGACGTAGCTCTTGTCGTCGCCGCTCGTGCTCAGGTCGATCGTCAGCGGGACGGTGAGCTCCCGCGCCAGCACCTTGTCGGTGACGACGAAGTCCGCGAGGCTGTCCGTGTACTTGCCGGTCTTCGCGAACGCGGCTTTCTGGGCCCTGTCGATGCGGAGCATGGCATCGCGCGTCATCACCGCCCGGTCCTTCGACGAAAGAGTCTTGGAGCCACCGTGCTTGAAGAGCTGGGGCAGGATGAAGAGCGCCGCGAACGCGATCAGGATGATCGGGAGGAAGCGGCGCATGTCCACGGCGCAGCAACCCTACCGGCATGCCGGACGAGAGCGGCGCGACAGCTAGCGCAGCAGGTGGACGAGGTCCGACGACCTCGTCGAGGGCGAGCCGCCGAGCGGCTGCGAGGTGAAGCTTCCGCGCATGCCGAGGTACGCCCCGGTGCCGCCGACGATCGCGAGCTCGTCGGGCGCCCGGTCGAACTCCACATAGCCCACGATGCGGACGGTCCCGTCAGGCAGGAAGACGGTCGCCGAGCAGTTGCCGCTCGTCCTCGTCGCGAGGACGCACAGCCGCCAGATGTGGCCGAGGCGTGCGCCTCGGCGGGACCCTTCCCAGCGGAACAGGTTCGAGGCGCCGGCGATGGAGTCGCCCATGTCGGGCTGGCGGTTGCCGTTGTGGTCGATCAGCCGCGTCTGCGTCGACCGGGCGATCTCGAGGAAGCGGATCGTCCGCTGAGACTCGGATGAGGGGAGCGCCATTGCCGAGACGACCAGGGCGGCAGCGCCCACTGCGGCGAGCGCGAGCGCCGCTCGGATCAGGAACCCAGAACGGAGAGGGCGGCGGTGCCGCCCGCAGCTTGCCACTCGCCCCCCTTGCACATCGGTCACCGCAGAACCTTCCGGACGATACGACATTTCGGCCGGATCGGCCGCGATGCCCCGTGTGCAGGCCCCCGGCCGCGGCTGCGTGGAATGCCGGTCGAGCATCCGGGGTTGAGTCGGCTTGCATTTGCCGGTATGACGAGAGGTGGATGTTGGGGAGAGGGGAACGGCTTCGGCCCTCGGCCGCGGTCGCAGCTGTCGCGATCGCCGCCTGCGTGGCGGCCGGCGCGGCGCTCGCCGCCGGCCCCAGGGAGCGGGCGACGGCGCTGACCGGCTCGTCGCAGTGGACCTCCGGCTACGCGATTGCGGGAACCTTCGACGGAGGGCTCGGCCGCGGCACGTACTCGGGGACGATGACCGCCGCCGGTCCGACGTTCACGTCGTCGACCTGCGGCCCCGTGTGCGCACCTCTCGCCGGCAGCATCACCTTCTCCGGCAGGGTCGGCACCCTCACCGCGTCCGTCCAGCCGGGCAGCGTCGTCTCGATGGAGGACATCGCCAGCCACTCGTTCCGCGACTTCCGCGTCCAGCTGCGCGTCGTCGGCGGCACGGGCCGCTACGCGCACGCGCGCGGCCGGCTGAGCCTCACCTACTCGTCGGTGTGGACGCACGAGTGGGTGAACGGCGTGTTCGACGACGGAATCGCGGACGCGGGCACGCTCACCGGCACGATTCCCGGCACGCTTCGCTGAGCCCGCTCGGGCCGCGGTCTCTCCGGACGGACGCTCTTAACAGTGCCGGGCATGGTTGACGCGCGTCAGGCGGCGACGATCGCCGCGGGGCGGGCAGGCTGCCGCGCGCGGAGCAGGTCGACGACGTCCCCGGCGCGGAGCGGCCTGCTGAACAGGTAGCCCTGCCCCAGCCCGCAGCCGAGCTCGCGCACCCGTTCCGCCTGGGCGACGTGCTCGATCCCCTCGGCGACCGTGACCAGGTCGAGCGAGTCGGCCAGCCGCAGGATCGCGTCGACCACGTTGGTGTCGTCGTCCTCGGTCAGCTGGTCGATGAACGTCTTCGGGATCTTGAGCATGTCGATCGGCAGCTCGGCGAGCCGGCTGAGGGAGGAGTAACCGGTTCCGAAGTCGTCGATCGACACGCGGACGCCGAGCTCGCGCAGCCGTCTGAGGGCCCGCACGGCGCCCTGCTCGTCCAGGCTCATGCTCGACTCGGTGATCTCGAGGGTGATGCGACGCGGATCCAGCCCGGTTCCCCGCATCGCGATCGCGAGCTCCTCGACGAGACGGTCGTTGGTCAGCTCGCTGGGGGCGAGATTGACCCAGATGCCGATGTCGCCCACGTCCGGAACCATTGCCTCCCACATCTGCGCCGAGCGGAACGCCTCCGCGAGGACGCAGCGGCCGACGTCGAACATCAGCCCGCTTTCCTCTGCGGTGTCGATGAACTCGCTCGGAGCGAGCAGCCCGCGCTCCGGATGCGGCCAGCGGACGAGGGCCTCGAACGCCTGGATCGAGCCGTCGACGAGCGACACTACGGGCTGGTAGTGGGCGACGAGCTCGCGGCGCTCGACCGCGTGCTCCAGCTCCAGCGCGAGCCTGCCCTGCTGCCTCAGACGGCTGTGGAGCGCGTGCTCGTAGAGCGCCGACCGGCCGTGCCCGTTGCGCTTGGCCGCGTACATGGCCGTGTCGGCGTTGCGGATCAGCTCCTCGGCGGTGCCTGCATGCGGCCCCGTCACCGCGATCCCGATGCTCGCGTGGATCTTCGCCTCCTTGCCCAGCACCGCGAAGGTCGTGTTCAGGCGCGCGGCGATTCGCCGGGCGGCCTCCTCCGCCTCGGCCACGTCCGTGTCCTCGAGCAGCAGCGCGAACTCGTCGCCGCCGAGCCGGGCGGCGACGTCGCACGGCCGGATCTGGCCGCGAAGGCGGTCGGCCACCTGCACCAGCAGCTCGTCACCGGCTGCGTGGCCCCAGCTGTCGTTGATGTTCTTGAAGTGGTCGAGATCGAGGAAGAGGACGGCGTGGCTCGCTGCGCCGCCGCTCTCCCGGGCGAGCGTCTCGGTCACCTGGTCGGCGAAGAGGACGCGGTTGGGGAGGCCGGTCAGCGCGTCGTGGTACGCCTGGTGGCGGAGCTCCTCCTGCAGCTCGGTCACCTGTGCCAGCGACTGCTCCAGCCGGCTGTTCTCGAGCAGGACGCTGGCGTGGCCCGCGAAGGTCTCGAACAGCTCGCGCTCGGTCTCGGTGAACGTGCCGATGTCGCCGGCGCGGTTGCCGACGATCAGGAAGCCGAGCGCACGCTCCTCCCCTCGGAGCGTGCCGACGATCGCGTCGCCGAGACCGCGGTCTGCGAGGAACCGGTCGAGCGGATGCGTGTTGCGCCGGCGGCCGAGCAGCAGCGGCCGCCGCGCGTCGGCGATCCGGTCGAAGGCGAGCTGATCCGTCGGCGCGACCGTCTCCGGGTGCATCAGGGCCTCGCCCGCCGGGCCGCTGATGCTGCGGAGAACCGGCTCGCCGGGCTTCGGCGCGAGCAGCTGGATCTCCGCGTACTCGGCGCGCACCAGGCGTCGCGCCGCGATCAGCAGCTGCCCGATCGCGAGGCCGAACTCGGGCGCGCCCTGTGTCTCGCGCATCGACTCGTACAGGAACTCGAGGTGCTCGCGCTGCTCCCGCTGGCCCATGTAGGCGCGGAAGGCGGCCACGCAGGCGAGCGCGGGAACGACCAGCAGCAGGCCGGCCGGCGGCCGGTCGCCGATCAGCACGACCGCAGCGATGCCGAGACTCGCCGTCGCCAGCGCCCCGACGAGCGACACGCCGAGCGTCCGGTGGAGCTGCGGCGCCACGAACTTTGCCTCCGCCACCCCGATCACGGCGGAGACCAGCCCCACTCCGACCGTGTGCGCGATCGTCACCGCGAGCAGGACGACTCCCCACGTCTGCACGCTCTCGGGACCGTCGTGAGGAAGCGAGCGGAAGACGAGGAGCGCGATGCCGGTGCAGAGCGGCATCTGCGCGAGGTTGAAGGCGAGCTTGACCGGACGCTGGCGGCGGTGCACGGAGAGCGCGACCGCGGCGCCGGCGACCTGCGCGGCCAGGAGGTCGACCGGAGCCGCGAAGAACAGCCCGAGGACGAGGCCGACCTCCGTCAGCGACAGCGTGTGCGCCTGCTTCCGGAACTGCATGTGCACGACGAACACCTCGGCCAGGTAGAAGGCGGCGGCGAGCTCCCACCAGCGGATCGAGATGCCGCCGCCGGCGGTGGGCGGCCCGCCGTGGGCGAGAATCGGAGCCCAGATCTCGGCCGCGAGCGCCGCGACCGCGGCGATGAACAGCCAGACGCGCGCCGGTCCCAGCCAGAGCAGGAACCGTCTGACGGCCTTCTCCTTCCGGGGCGCCGACGTCATCGTCTCTTGGGGCAGAGCGTTACTTTCCCCAGCTGGCGCCGAGCCAGGCGGCGCTCGACCAGCTCGATCCCGACCAGCTGTTGCCCGACCAGCTGTTCCCGGACCAGCTGTTGCCCGACCAGCTGTTGCCGTTCCAGCTGTCGCCCGACCAGCTGTTCCCCGACCACGTGCCGCTCGACCAGCTCGATCCCGACCAGCTCGAGCCGGCCCAGACGGTGCTGGACCAGCTGTTCCCGTTCCAGCCGTTGCCCGTCCAGGTGCTGCCGTTCCAGCGGCCGCCCCGCCAGCTGTCGGCCCGACCTTCGAGCCTCGCCATCGCGGCCGAGTCGAACGGCTTGCCGAAGATGTCCTGCTCGCCGGTGAGCACGACGCCGTCGCGGGTCAGGTGGTCCTGGCCACGCGCGACCTCGAGCGAGCCGTCGCCTGTCGCCTCGCGGTGCCATTGCTGCTTGTTCCGCCACGGCCGGTCGGTCAGCATCGCGCCGAGGTCGATCTCGCCTTTCCCCTGAGAGAGGCGGCTCTGGCCGACCAGGCTGACGGCGTTGCTCTTGAAGTACGCCTTCACGTCGTCGGGGTCCAGGCCCGGATACCTGTCGAGGACGAGCGCGACCGCGCCCGAGGCGATCGCAGCCGCTTCGCTGGTCCCCGTGCCCCGGAAGAACCGCCTGCTGAGCGCGCCCTGGGGCTGGGTCTGGTCGATGTACGAGCCGGGGACGCGGAGGCCCTGGAGGTGCGATCCGGGGGCGACGAAGTCGGGCCGCTTGCAGGGGCCGCAGCGAGCGCTGGCCGAGTAGGAGCCGACCGTGTCGTCCGGAAGCGTCGGCGTCCCCATCGAGTCGGAGCCGCCGGCGGCGATCACATAGGGGTTGTAGGCGGGGTCGGCGACTCCGGGCGCGCCGCCGCCGACCTGGTAGCCGCTGTTGCCGGCCGCCGCGACGACGACGATGCCTCGCTTCCAGGCCTGCTCGACGGCGTACGAGAGCGGGTCGACCTCGGCGCTCTGCGCCGAGTTCGTCCCGTACGAGAGGTTGAGCACGCGGATGTCGAGGCCGCGGTCGTGCCGGTGCTCGACCACCCAGTCGATCGCAGCGATCACCTGGCTGACGTCCACGCCGCCGTCGGCGGTGCCGACCTTGAGCGAGACGATGCGGGCATCCGGCGCCATGCCCCGGTAGGACGAGGGTGGCGCTGCGGTGTACGGGGCGTTCAGGCCCGCGTCGCGGCCGGCGATCAGCCCTGCGATGAAGGTTCCGTGGCCGGACGTGTCGAGATTGGTCAGGTTCGGGGCCTGCGACTCGAGCGACAGGTCCGGCCCGTAGATCACCTTGTCCGAAGCGTCGAGGCCCGCGACCGGCGAGACGCCGGTGTCGATCACGGCGACGTCGACTCCCTTGCCGGTGAAGCCTGCGTTCCACCAGGCCTGGGCGCCCGAGTAGAGCGTCGTCGAGTACATCGAGTTCACGTCGGCCGCCGGGTCGTAGCCGCTGCCGCCCCAGCTCGCGCCGGCGCACGCGAGCGCGAGCACGGAAAGTCCGGCAATGAGGCACAGCCAGATCGTGAGCAGCCCGCCCGTGCGGGAAGGCCGTGTCTCCAACCGACTCCGTCCGAGCACCGTGTCCGTCCTTCCTGTCTGCCAGGCGAGGCCTGCGCTGTCGACATTCCACCAACGCCCGAGGGCTGCTCTCAACGTACGCGCGGGGCATTCGAGGGCATCCCGAGAAAGGGTTAGGCCACGCGAAGATCACTCGAACGAGCGTCGCTCGTCTAGAACGAGAAGTTGACCGGGATCGTCGTCACCCAGATCAGGGCGGCGAGGAAGATCACGCAGCCGAGCCCGAGGAGGGCCTCTCGCTGTCGCGACGACCGCACCTTCGTGGAGATGCCGGCGAAGAAGAGCGCCGAGGCGAAGAGCACGAGCGCGAGGAGGTAGTCGTCGGCGTTCCTGGCCGCGCGGCCGGCTGCCGCGGAGCGCAGCTCCGCCGTCGATTCCAGCTGCGTCGCCTGCACGCTCTCCGCCGGCCGGTACTGCGGCATCGCGAACGGGCTCGACGGTGCTCTCGGATTCTGCAGCGGCCGGCGCGCCAGCCACGCGTCGAAGGCCGGCCGGAACTCGGGGCGGAAGCGCCTGCGGTAGAACCCGGCGAGCTTTCGGTTGCCTGCGGTCTCCGCGTTGACCCACTGGATGAACGTGGCGATGTCGATCTGGGTGAGTTGGCCGGCGCGGGTGGACGCCTGCGACGACTGCACCCGCGCCGCCGTCGACTTGCCGGTATTCGACGCCTGCAAGCCCCGCCAGCGCCCGGACTGGAACGTGTTCCAGGCAGTCCCGAGCGCCGCGGCCGCGAGCAGGGTCGTGGCGAGGAGCTCGATCCGACGACCCCTCGTGCCCGAAGACTCCACGGGGCTAGGAGAAGACGTTCACGGCGCGCGCGATCACCAGGCCGACGACGCAGAGCGAGACGATCGACTGCAGCGCCATGGTCAGCTTCGCCCACGACGTCATGGGCATGACGTCCGTCGGGCTGAAGGCCGTGCTGGTCGTCAGCCCGAGGATCAGGTAGTCGGCGTACTCGGCGCGCCACCCGGGCGGGGCGAGCTCGGGGCTCATCTGCTGCGAGAAGGCGAAGTCCGGGTACGCGCGCTCGCCGAGGTAGCGGGCGACCGGGCCACCGCTGTCCAGCAGCCAGTAGATCAGGCTGAAGACGAGCACGTTGCCCAGCCAGATCAGGGCACCGGAGGCGAGCAGCGAGCTTGCCTGGTTCGTCACCTTCCCGCCGATGATCAGATCCCGGATCAGGATCACCGTCGAGAGCAGGGTGGCGGCCGCGAGCGCGAAGACCAGCGCGATCGAGATCCTGCGCAGCCAGCGCCGCCGGCGGAGGATGTGGACGGGGTCCGCGGCCACCAGGCAGGCGAGCAGGCCGAACTCGATCCCGGGGACGAGCCAGTGCGGTCCCAGCGACTCGCGGTCGGGCACGGCGACCCGCAGGGCGACGGAGATGCCGATGAACGTCAGGATCGCGAGCGCCACCGGCCAGCGCGGCTCGGCGAAGACGTCCCGACCGCCTATCCGCTCGGGCGCTCCCGGGACCGCTCCTGAGCTCTCGGCTTCGCTCGCCACGAGCGTACGCTACTCCAGGCGGGCAAGGTCTATTCTGTAGCCACCAACCCGGCGCGCCCAAGGGAGTCGAATGGCGAAGACCGACTCGATTGCGAAATTCATGGACGGCGTGGCTTCACGCGGGCACGAGCCTTCGCTCGCGAACGCGACCGGCACGGTGCGGTTCGAGGTCGTCGACGGCAAGAAGTCCGAGCGGTGGCTGCTCACGGTGACCAGGGGCGAGCTGGCCGTCTCGCGCGGGAATGCGCGCGCAGACGTCACCCTGCGCGCGCCGCGCGCGCTCTTCGAGCAGATCTTTCGAGGGAAGGCGAACGCGACGGCGGCGTTCCTGCGCGGCGCGCTGCAGATCGATGGCAACGTCGAGCTGATCGTGCTCGTGCAGCGGCTGCTGCCAGGGCCGCCTGCGTCCCGCCGGAAGGGTCGTGCGGCCGGATGGGCGGCCAGGCCGCGATGAACGACCGCGAGGTCAAGATCCTCGACGGCAACACCTTCGTCGTCAGCGACTCCCGCGGGGATATCGAGGCCTCGCCGACGGACGCGGCCGGGCTGTTCTCCTTCGACACCCGGTTTCTCTCGCGGTGGATCCTGTCGCTGAACGGCGAGCGGCTGGGCGCGCTCTCGGTCGACGATCTCCAGTACTTCGAGACCCGTTTCTTCCTCGTGCCGGGCACGGGGACCGTCTACATCGACGCGAAGCTGTCCGTGATCCGGCAGCGCACCGTGGGCGGCGGCTTCCACGAGGAGCTGACGATTCTCAACCATGACGAGCAGCCGATCGAGCTGAGCGTGCGGCTCGATGCCGCCTCCGACTTCGCCGACCTGTTCGAGGTGAAGGACGCCCTGAAGAAAAAGGGCAGATATTCGAACCGCGTCGAGCGCGGCCGGCTGGTGCTCGGCTACGAGCGAGAGACCTTCCGGCGTGAGACCATGATCTCTGCATCGGAGCGCGCCGCGTTCGACGAGAACGGCCTCACCTTCGCGATCAAGCTCGCGCCGCACGGCTCCTGGTCGACCGAGCTGCACGTGGTCGCGGGCATGGGCACGATGGAGACGGCCAGAGGGACAGGCCGGCGGAGGAAAGTGACGATGGAGCGGAGCCTCGAGCGCTGGCTGGACGCGGCGCCCCGGCTCAGGTGCGACTGGCAGCCGCTCGAGGCGATCTACCGGCGGAGCCTCGTCGACCTCGCCGCGCTCCGGTTCTCGCCGGAGGTCGCGGGCGGGAAGAGCCTGCCCGCCGCGGGGCTGCCCTGGTTCATGACCATGTTCGGGCGCGACAGCATCTTCACCAGCCTGCAGGCGCTGCCGTTCGCACCCGACCTGGCCGCGGGGACGCTCCGTGCGCTCGGGGAGTGGCAGGGCAGCAGCCTCGACGACTTTCGCGACGAGGATCCCGGCCGGATCCTGCACGAGATGCGCTACGGCGAGATGACCGCGTTCGAGGAGCGGCCGCACTCGCCGTACTACGGCTGCGCGGACGCGACGCCGCTCTTCGTCGTCCTGCTCGACGAGTACGAGCGCTGGACGGGCGACCGGAAGCTCGTCCGCGAGCTCGAGTACGAGGCCCGCGCTGCGCTCGACTGGATCGACGACTACGCCGACCTGCTGGGCAACGGCTACCTCTCGTACAAGCGGCGCAACGAGAAGACCGGCCTCGAGAACCAGTGCTGGAAGGACTCGTGGGACTCGATCTCGTTCCGGGACGGCACCCTGCCCGGCTTCCCGCGGGCGACGTGCGAGCTCCAGGGCTACGCCTACGACGCCAAGGTTCGAGGCGCCCGGCTCGCCCGGCTGGTGTGGAAGGACACTGCGCTCGCCGAGCGGCTCGAGCAGGAGGCGGCGGACCTCAAGCGGCGGTTCAACCGGGACTTCTGGATCGAGGACGGGGAGTACTTCGCGCTCGCGCTGGACGAGGACGGCCGGCAGGTGGACACGCTGGCGTCGAACAACGGCCACCTGCTCTGGAGCGGTATCGTCGACAAGTCGAAGGCGAAGGCGGTCGCCCGGCACCTCCTCGGCCCGCGCCTCTTCTCCGGGTGGGGCGTGCGCACGCTCGCGGAGGGGGAGGGGCGCTACAACCCGATCGGCTACCACGTCGGCACGGTCTGGCCCTTCGACAACTCCTTCATCGCCTGGGGGCTGCGGCGCTACGGCTTCAAGGAGGAGGCGGCCCGGGTCGCGGCCGGGATCCTCGACGCCGCCGAGTTCTTCGAGGGTCGGCTCCCGGAGGCGTTCGGCGGCTACGAGCGGTCGCTGACCAAGTACCCGGTCCAGTACCCGACGGCGTGCAGCCCGCAGGCCTGGTCGACGGGCGCGCCGCTGCTGCTCCTCCGGACGATGCTCGGCCTCGAGCCCCACGACGACGACCTGATCATCGACGCCGCCCTGCCGAGCACGATGGGCCGGCTCGAGCTCCTCGACATCCCCGGTCGCTGGGGCCGCATCGACGCGTTCGGCCGCGGCCGGATCGAGATCCCCGGCTAGGCCCCTTCGACCACGAGACCGCGCCGGCGTGTCACGGCGAGCGACACCAGGCCCATCCCGGCGGCGACGATGGCGGCGAGCTTGTAGATCGTGGGCAGCTCGACGCCGTGGTCGAGCAGCGGCCCGACGCCGAACGCGGCCAGGCCGTACCCCACCTGGTAGAACGCGATCACTCCCCCGGCGGCAGCGGCCGACATCGAGACGAGCTCCTCCTGGCCGAAGCCGATCGTGAGCGGGAGGAGCGCGGAGCAGCCGAGCCCCGCCAGCGCGAACGCCACGATTCCGAGAGCGACGTCGCCGTCCGAGAGGAAGCCGATCAGCACGAACGTCCCGGCGAGCACGAACGGCAGCACGCGGTAGGTGACGCGCGACGGCACCCGGCGCTCGATCGCCGCGAAGACGACGCGGCCGACCGTGACCATGCCCCAGAACGCTGTCAGGGCGACGGCCGCCTCCGTGGTCGAGGCGCCCAGCTTGCTCGTCATGTCGAGCTGCGACCAGTTTCCGTTCAGCGTCTCGCAGATCCCGTAGAGCACCGCGAAGGCGGCGAAGACCCAGAAGCGGGACGGGATCCCGCGCTGCTGCGGAGCTGCTTCGCGCGCCGCCGGCGCGGCCGTGCGCAGCGGCAGCGCCAGGCTGGCGGCGGTCAGCAGGCCGAGCAGGATCGCCGAGGTCAGCGGCAGGCCCCACCAGAAGCCGAGCCCGACGAAGACGGCCACGAACACGGGCGCGAGCGCGGTGCCCAGCCCGAGCAGCGCGTTGAGCACGAGCACTGACTTTTCCACCGCCTGCGGGTGGAAGGCGGCCGTCAGCGTGTTCAGAGCGGGGACGGTGAGGCCGAACCCGACTCCGAGGAAGGCCGTCGCGACCAGCAGCATCGGGAAGGCGACGGCGGTGTCGCTTTCGAAGAACTGGCTGACGAGCAGCAGCACCATCGCCACGAGCCCGGCCAGGAGGCCGGCGAGATAGACGCGCTTCGTCGAGGAGCGCCGGGCGAGCGACGAGCCGAGCAGCGAGGCGGTGATCGCGGTCAGCACCTGCGGCACGAACAGGAGGCCGTAGCGCGTGTTCGACAGGTCGTACTGGTCGGGGTCGGTGAAGATCGTGCTGGCGGCGGGGAACGTGACCAGCACGATCCCCTGCACGATGCCGGCGAGGTAGACGACGCTTACTTCCCTGCGCGATGTCGCCATGCGTCTACACCAGTCCCGCGATGCCGTTCCGCAACAGCGCGACGGCGAGGATGAAGACGATCACGCTCGCGACGGTGCGGGCGTGGGCGATCAGCCAGTCGCGAACGCGTTCGAGCAGCCGCCCCGCCCGGCCGGGCGCGACCAGCAGAAGGATCAGCGCGACCGCGAGCGGGAGCAGCGCGATCAGCGTGAAGAAGAGCCATTGCACGGCATATCCGGCGGCGGAGGGATCCGTCTCGGAGATCGCCTTCAGCGCCAGCGGCATGAACGCGCCGGGGTTCGCGAGCGCCGCGCCGGCGCCGACGATCGCGACCGCCGGGGAAGACGCGACCTTGCTCATCCGCGTCACCATGCCGTCGACCTTCGCGGGCTCCAGCGGCCGGTTCCTGGTCCTCGCCACGTAGCCGAGCAGCAGCGCGGCGGCGACCACATCGAAGACCGCCACCCAGGTCTTGGGCGACGAGTCGCGCGAGGCGGCGGTGTCGCCAAGGACGAACGCCGCTGCGATCCCCACGGCGACGGTCGCGACGAAGGCGCCGAGGTAGAACCACAGGCCGGTGCGCAGCGGACGCTCACCGAGCACCAGCGCGAGTACGGAGAACGTCAGCGTGGTCGGCGAGAGCATCGCCCCGACGGCGATCAGCGCGAGCTCGGCGTCGATCCAGCTCACGTCGGCTCACCGGACGGCGATCGTCCAGACGCCGGTGGCCGAGTTGCCCGGAGCGAGGCGGATCACGGACTCCCCTGTGCGGAACGCGTTCGGAGGGCAGGTCATCGGCTCGACGGCGAGGGCACGGCGGTTCACGTCGGGCAGCGGGTCACCGGTGAAGAGCATGAGGTAGCCGTAGTGCTCGTCGACCGAGAGGGTGACACTGCGCCCGGCATCGGGGTCGTGGAGGGTCACGCGCGCGTGGCCGTCCGGGCCCCGCTCGAGGTCCGTGAAGGCGTTGTCGAGCTTCGTCGTTCCGATCGGCCGTGCCTCCCGGAAGTCGAACTCAGTGCCGTCGACCTGCTCCGAACCGACCGGAAGATCTCGCTCGTCGTGGATCAGCACCCGGCGGCCTGGTGCCTGCAGCACGAGCCGGTCGACCGTTGGTGTCCCCAGGGTGAGGTAGGGGTGCGCCCCGGCCCCGTAGGGGCAGGCGTCTGCACCGATGTTGGTCGCCGTCGTCGACACGGACAGACCGTCGTCGGCGAGCGAGTAGGCGACCCGAAGCGCGAGAGTGAAGGGATAGCCGGGCTGCGCGTGGATGGTGTGCTCCATGACCACTCGACTCGGCTCGCGCTCGACAGCCCGCCAGGCCTCCCAGCGCGACAGGCCGTGGATTGCGTTGCCAAGCGTGGGCTCGGTCAGCGGGAGCTGGTGGCGATGGCCTTCGAACTCGTAGCGTCCGTCCTCGATGCGATTCGGCCACGGGATGAGGACCTGACCTCGACCCGAGGGGCAGCGTTCTTCGATTCCGTAGCCGTCCAGGATGTCGTTCCCGCCGACCGAGTACGTGCGGATCCCGCCCCCGACCTCGACGATCACCGCCCGCTGGTTTCCGAAGCTGAGCTCGAACTGGTCGCCGGAAGGAGCGACCCTCACACTATCCAGCGTCACGCTCGTCGGTTCGCACGGTGATCCGGGCCGGCCGCTCGTGGCTGAAGCCCGCCCAGGTCCAGTCGATCAATGCCTTCGCTCGATCCTCGCCTGTCGAGAGCAGTGCGAGGTGCACCGCACCCCAGGCCAGAGAAGCGGACTTGCCCTTCAGCGTGCGACCGCGGCGGAACTGGACCACCGCTGAGCCCCGGCCGATCGTTGCCATCGTGCCCTTGTCCTTGAAGACGAACGGCTCCGTGGACTTGCCGGCGACGATCCGCGCGACGTTCTCGCCTGCCTGTTCCCCCGCTTGCAGGGCGACCGAGCCCAGTTGCGGCAGCACCTCGTCCGTCCCCGTGTCGGTGATCCAGGCGACGTCGCCCACCGCGAACACTTCGGGACGGCCGGGAATCGCGAGATCCGGCCCTACCGCGACACGGTGCCCCTTCTCCAGATCGACGCCGAGCGCGTCCGCGATCGGATTGGCCTGAAGGCCCGCACCCCAGACGAGCGTGTGCGCGTTCAGCACCTTCCCCGACTTCAGTGTCACCCTCGTGGGCTCGACGGAGGAGACGATCTCGCCCACCACCACCTCGACGTCACGTTTCTCGAGCGCCTGGACGGTGTAGTCGCGCAGGTTCTGCTTGAACATCGCGAACAGCGTCGGCCCGGCCTCGACGAGGGTCAGGCGCGCGTGTTCCTGCGGAATCGCCGGGTAGTCCTCGGAGAAGCCGTTGCGATAGAGCTCGGCCATCGCTCCGACGGTCTCGACACCGGTCGGGCCGCCGCCCACGACGACGACGTTCAGCGCGCCGTCGTCTATGACTGCCGGGTCCTTGTCGGCCGCCTCCCAGCGGTCGAGGACGTGGTCCTTGAGGCGGACCGCATCCGAGAGGGTGTACATCGGGAACGCATGCTCGGCGGCCCCGGGGGTACCGAAGAAGTTGACCTGGGCGCCGAGGGCGACCACGAGGTAGTCGTAGGTCAGCGGCGCCATCTCCGCGAAGCCGACCTCCTTCTTCTCGAGATCGACGGCGGTCACGGTCGTCTCGTGCACGGCGACGTTGGGCTGGTCGTGGAAGAGATCGCGGAGCGGATGTCCGACGGCCGTCCGCTCGAGCAGGTCGGTCGCGACCTGGTACAGCAGCGGCTGGAACGTGTGGTAGTTGTGCTTGTCGACGAGGACGACGTCCACGTCGGCGTCCTTCAGCTTCCTGGCCGCGCCGACGCCGGCGAAGCCTCCGCCGAGGATCACGACGCGCGGCCGCGAGGCGCCGTCTGTGCGGTCAATCCCCATTGCAAGGTCGAGATTTACATATCTGTCGCGGAGAGGGAGGAGACGCCGAGCGTGCGACGGAGCCAGGCCCCGCGCGGGGCGGCCCGGATCACTTGACGTGGGCGCGCGCTTCAGTAATCTCCGCTCACCCAGGTCGGGCGTGCTGCAGGCGCGGCGCCCGCAAACTACGCCCCTCGGGAGGAGTTCCGTATGAGCACCGGCGGACAGCAGGCGGCCGACGTCTTCGTCGTCTTCGGTATCACAGGGGACCTGGCGAAGGTGATGACGTTCCGGTCGCTGTACCGGCTGGAGCGCCGCGGCCTGCTCGACTGCCCGATCGTGGGCGTGGCCGTCGACGACTGGAGTGTCGATCAGCTCGTCGAGCGTGCACGGGAGTCGATCGTCGGCACGGGTGAGCCCCTCGACGAGGACGTGTTCAAGCGGCTGGCCGCCCGCTTCTCCTATGTCTCGGGCGACTTCTCCGAAGCGGCGACGTACGAGCGGGTCGCGGCGGCGATCTCCGACGCCGATCAGCCGGTGTTCTACCTCGAGATCCCCCCGTTCCTCTTCGGCCGGGTGGTCAAGGGGCTGGCGGACGCGGGGCTGACGAAGAACGCCCGCGTCGTGGTCGAGAAACCGTTCGGGCACGACCGCGAGTCCGCCCGCGCGCTCGCTGCGGAGCTGCACGCGTCGATCGACGAGTCGCAGCTCTATCGCATCGACCACTACCTCGGAAAGCTGGGGCTCGAGGAGATCATCCACCTCCGCTTCGCGAACACCATGCTCGAGCCGCTCTGGAGCAGGAACTACGTCGCCGCGGTGGAGATCACGATGGCGGAGGACTTCGGCGTCGAGGATCGCGGCCACTTCTACGACCCGGTCGGCGCGTTGCGCGACGTCGTCGTCAACCATCTGATGCAGGTCGTCGCCGCCTGCGCGATGGATCCCCCGGCCCGCGGCGAGCCCGAGACGATCAAGGACGCCCAGGTCGCCCTCTTCAAGGCCGTGGTCGAGGCCGACCCGGCCCACTACGTACGTGGCCAGTACGACGGGTACCTGTCCATCGACGGCGTTGCGCCGGACTCGACGACGGAGACGTACGCTGCCCTCCGGCTCGAGATCGAGAACTGGCGCTGGGCAGGCGTCCCGTTCTTCATCCGTACGGGCAAGCGGCTGCCGGTCACCCAGACCGAGTTGCGCATCGTCTTCAAGCACCCGCCCAACCTCGGCTTCCGCATGCTCGACCGGGCACTGGAGCCGAACCAGCTGGTGGTGAAGCTCGACCCATCGCCCGGGATCAGGCTGATCGTCGAGGCGCACCGGGCGGACGCCCCCGGTGAGAAGCCGGTCGAGCTCGACATGGAGTTCTCGGAGCAGGGCGGGGAAGGCCCGACCCCGTACGAGGTGCTGCTCCACGCGGCGCTGGTCGGCGACAGCTCCCGCTTCACCCGGCAGGACGGTGTCGAAGAGACGTGGCGGGTCATGCAGCCACTGCTCGACAATCCACCGCCCGTCCACAGCTATGCCCCCGGCTCCTGGGGCCCCGAGGCCGCGAATGAGCTGGTCGCGGGCCAGGGACGCTGGTACGGCCCCTGGATCGTGTCGTGACCGACACCACCTCGGAGCAGGCGGCGCCGCAGAGCGCGGCCGCGCCGTCGCCGTTCCCGCCGATCGCCGACTACGCCTTCCTCTCGAACTGCCACACCGGGGCGCTGGTCGCCGCCGACGGTGCGATCGACTGGCTCTGTGTGCCGGCCTTCGACTCGCCGAGCATCTTCGGCAGCCTGCTGGACCGCGAGGCCGGCTTCTTCCGGCTGGCGCCATTCGGGATCAACCATCCCTCCTCGCGCGCGTACGAGACCGGCACGAACGTGCTGGTGACGACGTGGAAGACGCCCGGAGGCTGGATGGTGGTTCGCGACGCGCTGACGATGGGGCCCCGCGGCCGCGAGGACGAGATCACGCCCCACACCCGGCCGCCTGCCGACGACGACGGCGACCACATGCTGGTGCGGACGGTCGAGTGCCCCGAGGGCTCCGTCGAGCTCGAGCTCGTGTGCGAGCCGGTCTTCGACTACGGCCGCGCGCCGGCCGAGTGGACGCTCGTCGACGGGAGCCGCAACGTGGCCGACGCCAGCGCGGAAGGCCTGACGGTCCGCCTGGTCTCGGACCTCGCGCTCGGCATCGAGGGCAACCGTGTGCGGGGGCGCCACACGCTCACCGCCGGCGACCGCGCGTACTGCGTCCTCTCCTGGGCAGAGGAGCTCGAAGCTTCGGCGGACGTGGAAGAGGCCGACGCGAGGATCGAGGCCACGGCCCGCTACTGGCGCGGCTGGCTCGGCCGCGCCCGGATCCCCGACCACCGCTTCCGCGAGCCGATCCAACGCTCGGCGCTCGCGATCAAGGGGCTGACGTACATGCCGACCGGCGCGACCGTGGCGGCGCTGACGACGTCGCTGCCCGAGACTCCCGGCGGAGAGCGCAACTGGGACTACCGCTACACCTGGATGCGGGACACGACCTTCACGCTGCAGGCGCTCCACTGGCTCAACCTCGACTGGGAGGCCGACGAGTTCATGGAGTTCGTCGCCGACATCGAGCCGACCGAGGACGGGTCGCTGCAGATCATGTACGGGATCGACGGGAGGCGTGACCTCACCGAGTCGACGCTCGACCACCTCACGGGCTACGCGGGCGCACGCCCGGTGCGAATCGGCAACGGGGCCTACGACCAGCGCCAGAACGACGTCTTCGGCGCGGTGCTCGACTCGATCCTGCTCCACACGCGCCACAGCGAACGGCTCCCCAGGCGGCTCTGGCCGGTCGTCCAGTCGCAGGCCGAGTGCGCTACGAAGGTCTGGCGCGAGCCGGACCAGGGCATCTGGGAGGCCCGGGGCGCACCGCAGCACTACGTCTCATCGAAGCTGATGGGCTGGGTGGCGCTCGACCGGGCAGCGCAGCTCGCGGAGATCCGCGGCGATCCCGAGCAGGCGGCGACGTGGCGGGCGACCGCCGAGGAGATCCGCGCGGACATCCTCGAGCACGGCGTCTCCGAGCGCGGAGTCCTGCGCCAGCACTACGAGACCGACTCGCTCGACGCCTCCGTGCTGCTGGCGGCGATCTTCGGCTTCCTCCCGGGCGACGACGAGCGCCTGCGCGCGACCGTGGACGCGGTCGCCGACGAACTGACCGAGAACGGGTTCGTGCTCCGCTACCGCACCGACCAGACCGATGACGGCCTCTCCGGGAAGGAGGGCACGTTCCTGATCTGCTCGTTCTGGCTCGTGTCGGCGCTCGCGATCGTCGGCGAGCTGCAGCGGGCGCGCGACCTGATGGAGAAGCTGCTGCGGATCGCGTCGCCGCTCGGCCTCTACGCCGAGGAGTTCGACGCCGACACCGGCCGGCACCTGGGGAACTTCCCGCAGGCGTTCTCCCATCTCGCGCTGATGGAGGCGGCGGCGCGAATCATCGTGCCCGAGCTGATGGCCCAGTACTAGAGGGAGGCGATGAGCGGACCTCGGAGGAGGAGCCAATGGACAGATACGACGTGATCATCATCGGCACCGGCGCGGGCGGGGGGACGCTCGCCCGGCACCTCGCGCCCTCGGGCAAGCGCATCCTCCTGCTCGAGCGGGGCGACTGGCTCACGCGCGAGCCCGAGAACTGGTCGGACCAGTACGTGTTCGTCGACAACCGCTACGTCTCGCCCGACACCTGGTACGACGAGAAGGGGAAGGCCTTCCAGCCCGGCGTGCACTACTTCGTCGGCGGGGCGACGAAGCTCTACGGCGCGGCGCTGTACCGGCTGCGCAAAGAGGACTTCGGCGAGCTCCACCACCACGACGGCATCTCACCCGCCTGGCCGGTGTCCTACGACGAGTTCGAGCCGTACTACACGCTCGCGGAGCAACACTACGAGGTGCACGGCGCGCGCGGCGAGGACCCGACGGAACCGCCGGCGAGCGCGCCCTACCCGCATCCCGCCGTGTCGCACGAGCCACGGATCCAGCAGCTCGCCGACCAGCTCGGGGCCGCCGGCTACCACCCGTTCCACGCGCCGTGCGGGATCATGCTCGACGAGTCCAACCCACCGTTCAGCACGTGCATTCGTTGTGCGACGTGCGACGGCTTCCCCTGCCTCGTCCACGCGAAGTCGGACGCCGAGGTGCTCGGCGTGCGTCCGGCTCTCGAGCACGCCAACGTCACCCTGCTGACGAACCGGAAGGTGGTCAGACTCGACACCGACGACGCGGGCACCGCAGTCACCGAGGTCGTTGTCGACCACGAGGGGTCGGAGGAGCGCTACTCGGCCGACGTGGTCGTCCTGTCGGCGGGCGCGGCCAACTCGGCGAAGATCCTGCTCCTTTCCGCGAACGACAAGCACCCGAATGGTCTCGCGAACGGCTCGGATCAGGTCGGCCGCAACTACATGTTCCACGACTCGACCGCCGTCCTTGCTCTCTCGCGCGAGGAGAACAAGACCGCCTACCAGAAGACGCTCGGGCTCAACGACTTCTACTTCGGCGCGGACGACTTCGACTATCCGCTCGGGAACGTCCAGATGGTCGGCAAGTCGACGGCGCCGATGTTCCGCGGCGAGCGACCCGGCGAGACGAAGCTTGCGCCCGAGTGGACGCTCGAGCGCATGGCCAAGCACGCAATCGACTTCTGGCTCTCGACCGAGGACCTGCCGCGGCCCGACAACCGGGTGAGTGTCGATCGGGACGGGAACATCGTGCTCACCTACGAGGAGACGAATGCCGAGGCGAAGAAGCGGCTCTACACGAAATTCAAGTCGCTGCTCGGAAAGCTGGACATGAACCCCGACCACCTCATCCACCGGTTCGCCTACATGAAGAACGACATCCCGGTCGCCGGCTGCGCGCATCAGGCGGGAACCTGCAGGTTCGGGACCGACCCGGCGGCCTCGGTGCTCGACGTCGACTGCAAGGCCCACGAGCTCGACAACCTGTACGTGATCGACACGAGCTTCTTCCCGAGCATCGGCGCCGTGAACCCTGCCCTGACGGCGATGGCCAACGCGCTCAGGGTCGGCGACCATCTGCTCGAACGGCTCGGAGCTACAACGGAGGCTCGGGTCTCGGCGTAGGGAATGGGCGTCCTCGCCGATACGACGGTCAACCTGGCCCGCGCGCAGTTCGCGACGACGTCGATCTACCACTTCCTGTTCGTCCCGCTGACGCTCGGGCTAGGGCCGCTCGTCGCCGTGATGCAGACGGCCTGGTACCGGACGCGGAACGAGCAGTGGCTGCGGCTGACGAAGTTCTTCGGGACGCTCTTCCTGATCAACTTCGCGATCGGGGTCGCCACCGGGCTCGTCCAGGAGTTCGAGTTCGGGATGAACTGGTCCGTGTACTCGCGGTTCGTCGGCAATGTCTTCGGCGCGCCGCTCGCGGTCGAGGGGCTGGCGGCGTTCATGCTCGAGGCGACGTTCCTCGGGCTGTGGATCTTCGGCTGGGACCGGTTGTCGCCGCGCCTGCATCTCGCCACGCTCTGGGTGGCCGTGCTCGGGACGTGGATGTCGGGGTACTTCATTCTCGTCGCGAACTCGTGGATGCAGCACCCCGTCGGCTACAAGCTCGTCAACGGGGAGGCGCAGCTGACCAGTGTCTGGGCGCTCATGTCCAACGGGTTCGCGCTCCGCGCGTACGTGCACACGATGCTCGCCGGCCTGATCTTCGGGTCGATCGTCATGCTGGGGATCTGCTGCTGGCAGTTCCTGCGCCGCCAGGACGTCGACCTCTTCCTCAAGGCGGCGAAGCTGGCGCTGATCGTGGCGGTGCCGGTCACGCTCCTCCAGCTCGTCGTCGGCAACCGCTTCGGCGCGGCCGTGACGAGCGCGCAGAGCATGAAGATCGCCGCCTCCGAGGCGCAGTGGAACACCTGCCAGCCGTGCGGTTTCTCGCTCTTCCAGATCGGCGGGTTCACCAAGGACGATCAAACCCCCAGCTTCTCGATCACCGTCCCGCGACTCCTGTCGTACATGGCCACCGGCTCGTTCAACGGTCAGGTACAGGGCCTCAACCAGCTCCAGAAACAGGAGCAGCGCACGTACGGCCGCGGCAACTACATGCCGGACATACGCACGATCTACTGGTCGATGCGGGTGATGGCCTACATGGGGATGCTGATGCTCCTCGTGGCCGTCGTCGGCGCCTGGCTCTACTGGAAGCAGAAACTCCTGCGGGCGCGCTGGTTCCACCGGACGGCGATCGCAGCGATCTCGTTTCCGTACATCGCCGCGACGGCGGGTTGGATCCTGACCGAGATGGGCCGGCAGCCGTGGATCGTGCAGGGCCTGCTCAAGACCTCCGACGCCAACTCGCCCAGCGTCAGCACCACCTGGCTCGCGATCAGCCTGACGGTGTTCGTAGCGCTCTACGTTCTGCTCCTCGCCGTCGACGTCTGGCTGATGCGAAGGTTCGGAGGGCGCGACCTGGGCGCTGCGCCGGAGGCCCCGCCGGCGGCGGCCCCGGAGCCGGCGGCGTAGGAGCGAGGCGATGGATCTCCAGACCCTCTGGTTCGTCCTGATCGCTGTCCTCTGGAGCGGCTACTTCCTGCTCGAGGGCTTCGACTTCGGCGTGGGCATGCTGCTTCCGTTCCTGCCGCGGAACGAGCGGCAGCGGTCGACGATGTTCGAGACGATCGGACCGGTCTGGGACGGCAACGAGGTGTGGCTCGTGATCGCGGGCGGCGCGACCTTTGCCGCGTTCCCGGCCTGGTACGCGACCATGTTCTCGGGCTTCTACATCGCTCTGCTGCTGCTCCTCGTTCTGCTGATCGTCCGCGTGCTCTCGTTCGAGTGGCGGGAGAAGAGCGAGAGCCCGGCGTGGCGCCGGGTCTGGACGTGGGCGAACGCCATCGGCAGCGTCGGGGCGTCGCTGATCTGGGGCATTGCGCTCGCGAGCCTGCTGCACGGAGTTCCGCTCGACTCGAAGGGCGACTTCGCCGGTGACTTCGCCGACCTGTTCACCGGCTATTCGGTGCTGGCCGGTGTCACGGTCGTGCTCGTGTTCGCCTCCCACGGAGCCACGTACCTGACGATCAGGACGCGCGGCGAGCTCTGCGAACGCGCCGCTCGCGCAGCGCGGGTCCTGTCCGTCGCCGCCGTGCTGGTCGGAAGCGGCTTCCTCGCGTGGACGGTGGCGGTCGCCGTCGACCGGAACGAAAAGGACGTCTTCCCGCCGGTCCTGCCGGCCGCGCTGGGCGCCGGCGCCCTGGTCCTCGCGGTGGCGTTTGTCCAGCGGAGACGGAGCGGGCTCGCCTTCACCGCTACGGCGCTCGCGGCCGTCCTGCTCGTCACGACCCTGTTCACGAGCCTGTATCCGCGTGTGATGGTCTCGAGCCCCGACTTCGCGAACAGCCTCACCGTGTCCGGTGCGGCGTCGGCGCACTACACGCTGAAGGTGATCTCGATCGTCGCCGCGATCTGTCTCCCGGTGATCCTCCTCTACCAGGGCTGGACCTATCACGTGTTCCGGCACCGACTCGGCGGCGACGAGCGCGAGCCGGTGCAGCCGACGCCGGATCCGCCGGGCGTCGAGCCCGCGGCCTAGGCCGGGTCGTGCGCGCCCTCGACTCCCGGCTGCTCGCACGTGCGAGTGCCGCACGGCGACTGCTGGCTCTGGACGTCGCCGCCGGCGTGGCCACCGCCCTCGTCGTGCTGGCGCAGGCGTTCCTGCTGGGGAGGATCGTGGCCGGAGCCTTCCACGGCTCGCCCCCGGGAGCGCTGTGGACCGACGTGCTCCTCCTCGCGCTCGCGTTCGCCGCCCGCGGCGCCCTCGCCTGGTCGTTCGAGGTCGCCGGCCGCCGTGCCGCCCAGGCGGTGCTCTCCGAGCTTCGGCTCGACCTGGTCGAGCGGCGCCTCCGCGGCCAGCCGAGGTCGGCGGACGGCACCGAGGAAGGGGAGATCGTCGCGGCTGCGGTCCAGGGAGTCGACGGCCTCGAGGCCTACTTCGCCAGGTACCTACCGCAGCTGGTGCTCGCCTGCGTCGTTCCCGTGGCCGTCGTCGCGTTCGTGGCCGCGATCGACTTTCGCTCGGCGCTGCTGATGCTTGCCACGCTGCCGCTCGTCCCGGTGTTCATGTGGCTGATCGGGCGCTACACGGAGGAGCGGACGCGGGAGCGGTGGCTCGCCCTGCGGCTCCTGTCGACTCACTTCCTCGACGCGGTGCGCGGGCTGCCGACGCTGCGGGCGTTCAACCAGGCCCGGAGCGAGGCCGCGAGGCTCGAGGAGGTGGGCGAGCGCTACCGGCAGGCGACGATGGGGACGCTCCGGGTCGCGTTCCTGTCCGGCTCCGTCCTCGAGCTGGCCGCGACGCTCGGCGTCGCCCTGGTCGCGGTGACGGTCGGTGTCCGCCTCGTGGGCGGCGGGCTCGGCCTGCAGGTCGGCCTCACCGTGCTCGTGCTCGCCCCGGAGCTGTACCTGCCGCTCCGGCGGCTGGGGGCCGAGTACCACGCGAGCGCAGACGGGCTCGCGGTCGCCGGGCGGGTCCTCGGGTTGCTGGAAGCGCCGCCCGCGGTGCGGGACGAGGGGTCGTTCGCGGCTCCCGACCCGGCGGTCGAGGTCGTGCGGTTCGAAGGCCTCTCGTTCAGCTACCAGGGGCGCTCCCAGCCGGTGCTCGACGGATTCGAGCTCGAGCTGCGGCCGGGAGAGGTGGTGGCGCTCGTCGGCGCGAGCGGCGTGGGGAAGAGCACCGTCGCCGACCTGTTGCTGCGGCTGGCCGATCCGCAGGGCGGGAGGATCACGGTCGGCGGCGTGGATCTCGCCGGCTGTCGCGCGGAGAGCTGGCGCGAGCAGCTCGCCTGGGTCCCCCAGCGGCCGGCGATCGTCCGGGGCACCATCGCCGACAACATCCGGCTCTCCGACCCCTCGGCCTCGGACGACGGCGTGCTCGAGGCGGCCGTTCTGGCCGGCGCCGATACCTTCGTGCGGCGGTTGCCGGAGGGCTACGCGACCGGGATCGGCGACGGCGGCCGGACGCTCTCGGCCGGCGAACGGCGCCGGATCGCGCTAGCGAGGGCGTTTCTGCGCTCGGCGTCCCTGGTCGTGCTCGACGAGCCGACGGCCGACCTCGACGACGAGAGCGCGGCGATCGTCGCCGAGGCGCTCGAGCGGCACCGTCCCGGGCGCACGGTGCTGGTGATCGCGCACCGGCCGGAGCTCGTCCGGCATGCCGACCGGGTCGTCCGCCTCGAGGCGGGGCGCGCCGTCGAGCTCGAGCAGGAGGTGGCGGCATGACCGCCGCCTTCCGGCGTCTCGTCGGGCTGACGGACGTACCGCGCTCGCGTGTGGCCCTCTCTGTGCTGCTCGGCGCGGCGACGATCGTCTTCGGCGCCGGACTGATGGCGACGGCGGGATACCTGATCTCGCGGGCAGCCGAGCAGCCGCCGATCCTGTCGTTGACGGTCGCGATCGTCGCCGTTCGCTTCTTCGGCCTCGCCCGTCCGGTCGCCCGCTACCTCGAACGGCTCGTCTCGCACGACGTGGCCTTCCGCGTGCTCTCGCGGGTTCGCGTCCACGCCTACGAACGGATCGAGCCGCTCGCGCCGGCCGAGCTCGAGGGCTACCGGCGAGGCGACCTGCTCTCCCGCCTGGTCGCCGACGTGGACTCGCTCCAGAACCTCCACCTGCGCGGTCTCCACCCGCTGCTCGTCGCCCTGGTCTCGGGAGCCGTCTGCGTCGGGGTGACGGCGGCGTTCCTGCCCGCTGCCGCGCTCGTGCTCGCCTGCGGGCTGCTGCTGGCTGGCGTGGCGGTGCCGCTCGCCTCCGGCCGGCTGGCGAGGTGGGCGGCCGAGCGGCAGGCCGCCGCACGCGGCCGCCTGTCGGCCGAGCTCGTCGAGCTGCTGCAGTCGGCGCCGGAGCTGGTCGTCTACGGGCGCGAGCGGGACCGCCTCGCGCGCGTGCGGGAGGCCGACCGTCTGCTCGTGAGGATCGCCCGTCGCGACGCCGTCGCCGCCGGGGTCGGCGACGGCCTGCAACTCTGCGCGGCCGGCGCGACCGTGGCCGGCGTCCTCTGGCTGGCGCTCGAGGCGAGCGCCGACGGGCGGCTCGACCGAGTGCTGATCGCGATGCTGGCGCTGCTCGCGCTCGCCTCCTTCGACGCCGTCCAGCCGCTCGCCGGTGCCATTCGCGACCTGGGCGCGACGGTCGCCGCCGGCGAGCGGGTGCTCGAGCTGGTCGACCGCGACCCCCGTATCGCCGATCCCGACCTGCCGGCTCCGCCGCCGGCGGGCCCGGTCGCCGTCTGCCTGGAGGGCGTCCGCGCCCGCTACGGGCCGGACGGCCCCCCGGTACTCGAAGGAGCGTCCTTGCGGCTCGAACCGGGCTGCCGCGTCGCCCTCATCGGGGAGAGCGGGGCCGGGAAGACGACCGTGACGAACCTGCTGCTCCGGTTCCTCGACCCCGAGCAGGGGCGCGTCACGATCGGCGGCCGCGACCTCCGCGAGCTGGCCCAGGAGGACGTCCGCCGCGCGATCGCCGTGGCCGGGCAGGACGCGCACCTGTTCTCGACCGGCATCCGCGAGAACGTGCGGCTCGCCCGGACCGACGCGACCGACGCGGAGCTCGAACGCGTCCTGCGGCTCGTCGGGCTGTGGGACTGGGTCGAGACGTTGCCCGACGGGCTCGACACGCTCGTCGGCGAGCAGGGCCGGGCGCTGTCGGGAGGGCAGCGGCAGCGCCTCTGCGTCGCACGCGCTCTGCTGGCGGAGCCACAGCTGCTCGTGCTCGACGAGCCGACCGCCCACCTGGATCCGCCCGCGGCGGAAGCGCTCGTCCGGGACGCGTTCGCCGCAGCCGGAGACGCGTCGGTCATGCTGATCACCCATCGGCCCGAGGGGCTCGAGCTCGTCGACGAGGTGTTTGAGCTGCGCAACCATGCCATTCGCCGACTCTAGGCAGCGATGAACCCGGCTGACCTCGAGATCGCGGCACAGTTCGGAACCGCGCTCGAGGGAGCGGCCAGGACGGGCGACTGGACAGCGATCTACCCCCTGCTGGCCGCCGACGTCGAATGGGTCACTCCCAGACGGACGTTGAGCGGCATCGAGGAGCTCGAACACGACCGGATCTGGGGGTATCCACCGGAGCATCTCGACCTCGAGTTCGAGGTCGGTGACTGGGCTGATCTCGGTGGCGGCCGTGCGGCCATCGACGTCCGCCAGATCTACCGCATGAAACGGTCGGGCGACTTCGCCTACCAGCGCGACCTCCACATCGAGGTCCTGATCCGGGGCGGCAAGATCAGCCGTTACGAGATCCGGCCGACCCCGTAGCCAGGCTTACCTGGCGAGGGTGTTCGAGTTGCGCGCATACGGAGATCCTGCGGCCATGGCGGCCGTCTCCGAGGGGCTCGCCGGGCTGCAGGGCGTGAGGCATCTCAGCATGGGCGGCACGGGTTCCGCGACAGCGATGGTCACGGCGGACGTCAGGGCGGATGCAGCCGATGCCGTGCTCGCGACCCTCGAGCGCCTCGGTGTCACCTCGGACGACATCGTGCTCACACGACTCGAGCGGATCGCGGACGTGCCGGAGGAGACGGGGCCGTTCGCGCTCGTCTGGGCGGACGTGCTCGGCCAGGCGACAGCCCGGGCCCGTGCTCCGGGGCGGTACCTGCTGCTGATGGCGGCGGCCGGGGTGGTCGGTGCGTTCGCGGTCGTCAACAGGAGCTCGGTGCTGATCGTGGGCGCGATGGCGATCAGTCCCGATCTGTTGCCGATCATGGCCGCCTGCACCGGCATCGCCCTCCTGCGGCCGCGGCTCGTGCGGCGCGGGCTCGTGAGCCTCATTCTCGGGCTCGCCGTCGTCGGTCTCGTCAGCACGGCGGTCGCCGGCCTCCTCGACGTCTCCGACGACCTGCCGGCGGGGTTCGCGCTGAGCGAGATCCCGGCGTCCCAGACCCACGTCGGCGCCTCGACGATCGCGGTTGCGCTCGCCGCGGGCGTGGCTGGGATCCTGGCCTTCGAGACGCGGGCCAGCGCGGCCGTCGGCGTCGCCATCTCCGTCACCACGATCCCAGCCGTCGCTTACCTCGGAGTGGCGGTGGGAGTCGGCGAGGGTGGAAAGGCGCTCTCGGCGCTCGGGGTCCTCGCCGTCAACGTGGCGATGATGCTGATCGGAGGCACCGTCACCCTCGGCGGCCAGCGCGCGATCGCCGCTCGCGCCGCGGTACGGCCGTGAGCCGCCGTTTGGCGTTCGCGCGGCCGTTTGGACTCCCGCGGCGTGGCTGACGTCCTCGCCCTCTGCGCTGCCTTCCTGTTCGCGCTGGCGGCGACGCTCCAGCAGAAGGGGGCGCTGGGGATGGGCGAGGTGTCGCTGAGTTCGCCGGCTTCGTTCGTCCGCCTGGCCCGCCAGACGTGGTGGCTCCTCGGCACGACCGCACTCCTCGGCGGGTACGTCTGCCAGGCGGTCGCGCTCGACCACGGGAAGCTGGCGGTGATCCAGCCCCTGCTCGTGACGACGATCGTGTTCGCACTGCCGCTCGGGTACCTGCTCACCGGCCAGGTCGTGGACCGGGGCGAGATCGTCGCGGCCGCGTTCGTCGTCGCCGGGCTCGCGGTCTTCGCAGTGGTCGGTGACGCCGCCGCCGGGAACGACAGCGCGCCCGGCTGGGAATGGGCGGTCTCGATCGCCGTGCTCGCGGCTATCGCGGGAGCGCTGCTGGTCGCCGGGGGAAGCGCGTCCGCAGCCCAGAAGGCGGGCACTTACGGAGCGTGCGCGGGCCTGCTCTACGGGCTGTCGGCCTCGCTCTGGAAGCCGAGCGGCGCGCTGCTCGAAGCCGACGAGCTGGCGGGATGCTGTCGAGCTGGGAGTTCTGGGTGTTCGCCGCCGCGGGCATCCTGGCGTTCCTGGTCCAGCAGGTCTCGCTCGCGACCGGCGCCTTGGCGCCGTCGGTGGCGATGACGGCCGTCGTCAACCCGCTCGTCTGCATCGCGGTCGGAACGCTGGTGCTCGAGGAGCGGCTGGCACCACCGACCTGGCACAGGATCGTCGCGTACGCAGGGCTGGCGCTCGCGCTTCTCGCCGCGGTGGCGATCACGCGTGCGACCGAAGGTGCGAAGCGCTCGTACGAGGTCGTGCCCGAGCCTGTCGGCTGAGAGGCCGCACGACTCGAGCTCGGCCGACGTCCGCGGCCGCCGTCGGAGCTACGGCGTCGCTCGCACGAGCGCGAATTCGGTGTCGGCGCCGTTGGCCGTGTAGCCGGCGGCGACGATCCGGCCTTCGGGGTCGAGCGTGACGTCCTGGCCGAACTCGCCCCGGCCGTGGAAGTCGACGGTGACGATCCCGTCGCCGTCGAAGCCGCTGTCCAGGGTGCCGTCGGGGTGGTACCGGACGAGAGCCAGGTCGAGGATCGTGCTGCTGGTCGCGCGGCCGACGAGCACGAGCCGGCCCTGCGGGTCCACGGCGAGGCCCTCGGCGAAGTCGTCGCCGCCTCCGACGTCGGTCTCGACGGCGCCGTGGTCGCCGAAGGCGGTGTCGAGGCTGCCGTCGGCCCGGTAGCGGGCCAGTAGGAAGTCGCGGGTGACCGTGGGGCCGAGCGTGGAGCCCGCGATCACGATCTCGCCGCCAGGGGTGAGGGCGACGCCGTTTGCGAGGTCGTCGGAGCCGAGGTCGGTGATCGTCGAGCCGCCGCGGCCGAAGGCGGTGTCGAGCGTGCCGTCCGGCAGGTAGCGCGCGAGCGCGACGTCCTCGCCGGCGGTGCCGGCGACGACGATCCGGCCGTCGGGCTGGATGACGACCGCTCGGCCGTCGTCCGCTCTGGTGCCGAGTTCGGTGGTCACGACGCCGCCCGTGCCGAAGTCCGCGTCGAGGCTGCCGTCCGGGTCGTAGCGGACGAGGGCGAAGTCGCCGTCGATGCCGTTGCGGGTGGCGAACCCGGCGACGACGATCTTGCCGTCGGGCTGGACCGCGACCGCGTTGGCCTGGTCACCGCCGCCGAGGATGTCGGTCCTGACGATCCCGTCCGCGCCGAAGCCCGAGTCCGGCGTGCCGCCGGGCGTGTAGCGGACGACGCCGAAGTCGACCTTGGTGAAGCCCGCGGCGTCGGTGCGCCCGACGGCCACGATCCCGGCGTCGGGCGTGAGCGCGGCATCGTAGGCCTCGTCGTCGTCGCCGCCCAGGTCGGTGGTGGCGATCCCGTCCGTGCCGAAGCCGTCGTCGAGCTGGCCGCTCGCGTCGTGGCGCGTGAGCGCGAAGTCGTTGCCCGCCGGCGTGGAGCGCCAGCCGGCCGTGACGATCCCGCCGCCGGGCTGGATCACCACCGCTTCGCCGTGCCCGTTGCCGCCGACGGGCGTGGACACGCGTCCGCCGGTGCCGAACGTGGGGTCGAGCCCGGAGGGCGCGGCCGGAGTCTCGCAGTGGACGCCGACGTCGGTCACGTCGGCGTCCTGGACCGTCCCGGAGCCGTTCTGCACGGAGCACACCTGCTCCGGGGCGTGCGGCTGGGCCCTCACCTCGACGTCGTACGGCTCGCCGGTCTGGTGGGTTCCGGGAAGCGTGAACGGCCCGTCGGCGGACACGGGCAGGTCCGTGCCCAGGTCGGTGAGCACCAGCCCGGTGCCCTGCAGGCCTTCGACCGTGCCGCCGATCGTGAAGCCGGGCGGAGGCGGCGGCGCCGGCACCTGGTCGTCGTCGACGATCGTGACGGAGGCGCTGCGCCGGGCGCCCAGCACGCCGCAGCGGGCGTCCGAGAGCTCGATGGTGAACGACTCCGCGGGCTCGACCTCGGCGTCCTCGCGGAGCGGGATCTCGACCAGCCGCGGCGACGAGTCACCGTCGCCGAAGCGCACCGTCGTCGCCGTGGGCTCGAAGTCGCTGCCGGCCTCGGCGGTCACGCCCTGCGCGGTCACCGTGACGCTGGCGCTTCCGCGAGCGCCGCCGGTGCGGGTGACCAGGACCAGCGGCGAGCGCTCGGACTCGTCGACTGTATAGCCGGGGTCGCTCAGCTGCATCACGCCCGCGTTGTGCGGGATTCCGCGAGGGCACGTCGCCGGCTGCAGCGCTTCGGCCGGCGGCTCCTCGAAGCGCGGCCCACCCCGCGGCTCGAGGCCGTGGGCCGTGAGCAGCAAGCCTTGCTGGCGCTTCTGCGGGTCCTGGATGAAGGCCTGTGCGGCGGACTCGCCGCCCCGGTCGTCGACCGCCTCGGCCTCCAGGCTGACGTGCACCGCGAAGAGCTCACCGGGCCGGACCGACCCGAGCGGGACCTTCAGGCTGCGCGGCTTGTCGAGGAACATCAACCCGTTCGCGCCGGCGCCGCTGTCGTCGGCGTCGCCGTCGACCTTGAACAGCTTCTCGCCCCACAGTGGGCCGGGGGAGTCCGCCGATGTGGCCGCGCCCGGCCGCCACGAGTGCTGATGGCCCTCCAGGTACGCCACGCCGCCGGCGTCGAAGAAGTCGCCGCCCGCCGACTCGGCGTACGCGCGGGCGTGGAAGCGGACGACGGTGCGGACCGGCTCGCACGTTGCCGCGGCCGGGCACTCCCACGCCGCCAGGTCGGCGTTGTCGTCGATCGTCTGCAGGACGACATCCGAGACCGTGATCCGGAGCAACGCGTCACCGGTCCGCTTCACGTAGGCCTGGTACTCGTCCAGGTGCGTGACGGTGCCCTTGACCGCGCCCACGTGCCGCGGATTGGGCGGCGGCGCCTGCGCCAGCACCGAGTAGTGCTTACCGTCCGCGCTCGAGTAAAGGGCGCCGAACGCCCGGTCGCGGGGCAGCGACTCCCAGTACGGCCGGGCCAGGGGGAGGTTGAACACCACCCGGCCGAGGTCGACCGTCTGGAGCAGCTCGCCCCCCACCTGGGCGCTGTTCGTCACCGGCAGCTCGCCGGCGCCCTGCTCGACCTTGCTGACCGACCACAGCCGTACCGGGCTCGTGTCCGGCCCCGGCGCCGGTACGGCCGGACCCGCGAGCACGAGCAGTGCGCCGAGCGCTGCGGCGATCGAGGCGAGCCGAATTCGCATGGACACGGCGACCGTAGAGGCGGCGCGGCACGCCCGCTAGCTGGTTTTCCCTATTTCTGTCCACCACCTGCCGGCCGCGGCAGCGCGTGGTGCGGCGAAGCGCGACCCGGCGATGCGGATGCCTTCCATGTCCCCTTCCCCCCTTTCCATTCGTTGCACCTCAGGACGTGAGCACCGAGAAAAGGAGCGAAGCCATGCACGTACAGACCGAAAGCACCGACCGTTTCACCGCCCTCCCCGACGAGGAGACGCTCGCGGGAACGGTCGCCGCCCTGGAAGCGCACGGGTTCAGCGCCGAGGTGGTCGACGACCTGGACGCGGCGCGCGAGGCAGTCCTCGCCCGCATCCCCCACGGCTCGTCGGTGATGACGAACCCGTCGGTGACGTTGCAGGTGACCGGGATCGCCGAGGTGATCAACGGCAGCGGGCCCTACGAATCAGCCGGCATGAAGCTCGCGACGCTCGACCGCGCGACGCAGCTGGGAGAGATCAAGACGATCTTCATCCAACCGGACTTCTCCCTGGGCAGCGTCCACGCTGTGACCCGAGACGGGACGCTCGTCATCGCCTCCGCGTTGGGGAGCCAGCTGGCGGCGTATGCGTGGGGCGCCGCCAACGTGATCTTCGTCGTCGGCGCGCAGAAGCTCGTCTCCGACCTCGACGCGGCGCACGCGCGGATCCACCGACATTGCCTCGCGCTCGAGGACGCGCGAGCGCGCGAGGTCTACGGACAGGGCAGCCGCGTCGGCAAGATCCTCGAGATCCACGAGGAAGACCCGGGCCGCATCCACGTCGTCCTCATCCGCACAGCGGTCGGATTCTGACCGTGGTCTGCGTACAACGTGGCGGGGCGGCCCTCAGCCGGCTACGGATGCACGCATCCGACCGGATACCAGGTCGTCACCGGCTCCTCGCCGTACGTCACGGACGACGCGGCGCTCGTGCACGTCGGAATGGGTGAGGCACTGTGCGACGACGCTGACGAAGTCACGCACGCCAGCAGTACGACCACGGTCAGCAACGCGAGCTTCACGCGGACGCCTTTTCTTCCCGACCGTCGCTCGACGGCGTGCCACCCCACATGCCTTCTAGACGGGTAACGAAGCTGTCGGCTTCCATGCTCACGGCGCAGCGGTACTCATGTTCCGCACAGTCCGGCTCGTTGTAAGGTGCGCCTTAAACTGCGCGGATGCGTGGGGGAGAGCCGTACCCGCTGAGTAGCTTGCCTTCGCGAGTCCGTGCTTCGTCGCCGGCCGTCGAGTCGTCTCAGGCGGCTAGGACATCCTGCGCGAAGCGGACAACCAGGGAGCCGTCGCCGACGGCGGCCGCCACGCGGTTGGGTGCGCCGGCCCGGACGTCGCCGGCCGCGAACACGCCGGGGCGGGTCGTCTCGAGGAGATGGGGTTCGCGGTCTGTCAGCGGCCAGCTCAGGTGCGTGTCGCAGTCGGCCGCGCCGGCTCCGCAAAGGAGGTATCCGGCCCCGTCCAGGGCGAGCATTCCCGTTGCTGCTTCGGTGCACGGATCCGCGCCGATCATCACGAAGACGGCAGTGCAGCCGACCTGTTCGACCCTACCGTCGCTTCGACGGAGGCTCACGGATTCCACTGTCGCCGATCCGTGCACCGCGACGACCTCGGTCTCGGCGACGACCTCGATCTGTGACGAGCGCTCGATGCGCTCGACGAGGTATTGCGACATCGTCGACTTCAGCGCCGTGCTGCGAACCACGACCCGAACACTGCGGGCCTTTCTGGCGAGCTGGGTGGCCGCCTGGCCGGCCGAGTTGCCCCCGCCGACGACGATCACGTCCTCGTCGCGGCAACGCTCGACGTCGGTGGCCATCGCGGCGTGATAGACGCCCGCGCCGCGGAAGCGGTCGATGCCCTCGGCCCTCAGTTCGCGCCAGTGAGCACCTGTCGCCATGACCAGACAGCGTGCGAGGACGTGCTGGCCGTCGTCGAGATCGACTCGCACGAGCCCGTCGGACCCGTCTGCGATCTCGACTGCGCGATGGAAGCTCGACAGCACCGCGTCGAAGCGGCGCGCCTGGAGTGTCGCCTTTCGCGTGAGCTCGGTGCCAGAGATCCCGGTTGGAAAGCCGAGATAGTTCTCGATCCGGGTGCTCATGCCGGCCTGGCCGCCGGGCGCCCACGCCTCGGCCACGAACGTGCGCATTCCTTCGGAGCCGGCGTAGACGGCGCTCGCCAACCCCGCCGGCCCGGCGCCGAGCACGACGAGGTCGAAACGCTCGCCGTCCACCTCGGCGCGCAACCCGAGCGACCGCGCAACCTGGGCGGCCGACGGATTGCGCATCACCTCGGTGGCGTGCACCAACACCGGCGCCTCCGAGCGCGGAATGTCGAGCCAGTCGAGCATGGCGGCGCTCTCGGCGTCCGTGTCGACGTCGTACCAGCGCACCGGCAACAGGTTTCGCTCGAGCAGATCGCGCACCTCGAATGCGCGTCGGGAGCCGCGCGGGGCGATGAGACGCATGACGCCGTGCCCTTCGGCCTCGTGCCAATCACGCCGAGCCAGCAAGGTGCGGAAGACGTGCTCCCCGAACTCCGGCCAATGAGCGACCATGCCGCGCAAGCCCGCCCGGTCGAAGACGATCACGTCGGTCGGCTCGACAGCCACGCAAGCGCTGATCGTCGGCTCGCCGGTGAACGCAGCGATATCGCCGATGAACGTCCGACTGTCGGCCTGTGCGATGTAGACGTCCTTGCCAGGCTTGCGGTCGACGAATTCGACCAGGCCGCTCTCGATCACATAGAACGGCGCATCACGAACGCCGTGCTCGTAGAGCACCTCACCCGGCTGGAAGGCGCGCCGGTCGCCGCGCTTGCCCAGCCACTCCAGCTTCGAGTCCGAGAGCCGCGGAAAAAGGACCTCGTCGCCGAGGTCGGGGAACCGCTCGCTGCGAACCACCTGAGTGGTTGCCACCTAAAGAGGCTAGCGTTGCAGGCACCTGGCCCGCGACCACGGCGTAGGCACCGGCCCCGGTGACGACGGCCGCCGCGGCGAGACCGATCGGTTGTCTGAGTGACGCGCGCTTGACCCGGGTGGTCGCGATGGTCATTCGTTCGACCCGGCGGCGCAGTGCCAGGTCGGCGGCTGGCCAGATGTCGGGGTGGCGCAGCGATATCCGGTAGCGCTGAGAACGCGGCGGTGGCCGAACTACAGATGGCCCTCGCCCAACGATCTGTGCGTAGTACTTAGGACGTGCCGCCGAAGAGGGCGCGGAGGTCGAAAGAGGTCACGCGCGTATCTGCCGCCAGTGAGACGTATTTGCGGGCAAGCGCGTCCTTGCCAGCTCCAAGGACGGTACTGATGAGGCCGATCGCCTCTGGAAAAGCAGAAGGGTCGAGCTCGCGCAGAACGCACGACCAGGTTGCCTCTTCGAGAGCGTTGAACGCGACCTGAACCTCAGACAGGTCATAGCCGGCCTCGAATCGCTCGGTCGCAACCTGCTCCGCATCGGCCACGATCGGGCCGAGGTCGCGCGCCGTCAACCCGTCAACCAGCATGTCAAAGAGAATACTCAGCCGCTCGCGTACAGCCTCCTCGCCGATGGATGGGTAATGAGGCGTGTGCATTCGAGTCAACGCCGTCCGGCTGCATCCAGGATCGACTCGCGCTCACGCCTCAGAAACGCAGCCTGGTCGATCGTGGACATCAACGCACTGCTTCACTCGGAAACCTCATGTTCGCGCCCATCATCCCTCTCCCGACCCGGGACCGCCGCGGCCGAGCGTCCGCACAACGGGCGGACGCTCCGCGTTTCTGTTCGCGACGCGCTTCACGATTCCCCGATTTGTGCACTGCGGAGCTCGCTTACGCGCTTACCTGCGTGAGCGGGACACTTACGTGAGCGGCCTTGGTTGTCCGCATCTCGCGCATCAGGATGATCGCCGCCGCGGACTCGCGGGCAGAGGCGGCCAGGGCGTCGTCCTCGCTTCGCAGCTCCTTGCCGATGCGCTCGCGCGGAGCGGCTTCTGGGTCCAGAGCTTCCCGGAGTTCAAGGCGGAGCGGCGGGGTGCGCCAATCTCGGCTTTTCGTTCGGTGGGATCGGGAAGCGCCGATTCACCGCCGGTGCAAGGTGCACGAGTGCGACGTGCTCGCCGTCGTCTCCGCCTCTCCGCCGCCGCCGACACTCATCCATTCACTCCGGCCGGGCGGACTACTCGTCCTCAACCGGGATAGCCGCTTTCGGCAGGCAGGCGACTTCGCAGTCGCTCGAGTCTCGGCTTCCAGCATCGCCCGCAGCCACGGAGTCCTGTCCGCCGAGGGCAGGCCGATGGCCAACACCGCGGTCGGCACACACTCTCTGCCTTCCTGGGCGCCGGCCCGGGGCGGCGTTCGGCCGCCCCGAGCGATTTGCAGCTGGCGCTCAAACAGCGAGCGAGACTGGCACGAGCACGCGCTGGGCGAGCTCGATCAGCCGGTTCGAGTAGCCCCACTCGTTGTCGTACCAGGCCACGACCTTCACCTGGGTTCCGTCGACCACCGCCGTCAGGCCGGCATCGAAGATCGCCGAGTAGGGTGACCTGACGATGTCGCTCGACACAAGTGGGTCCTCGCTGTAGGCGAGGATGCCCTCGAGCTCCCCCGAGTCGGCGCGCTGGCGGAACGCCGCATTGACCTCCTCGACCGTCGTCGGCCACTCGACCTCGACGGTGAGGTCGACGAGTGAGCCGGTCGGTACCGGCACACGCACGGCGTAGCCCTTGAGCTTGCCGGCCAACTCCGGAACGACCAACCCCAGAGCATCCGCTGCTCCGGTGGTGGTAGGAACGAGGTTGCAGGCTGCGGCTCGCGCCCGCCGGTAGTCCTTGTGCGGCGCGTCGAGTAGCTGCTGGTCGCCGGTGTATGCGTGCACCGTCGTCATCAGGCCGTGCCGGATGCCGAAGGTCTCGTGCATGAGCTTGGCCACGGGTGCGAGACAGTTGGTGGTGCACGAGGCGTTCGAGATGATCCGGTGAGCCTCCGGGTCGTAGACCTCGTCGAAGTTGACGCCGAGGGCGACGGTGACATCCGGCTCTTTCGCGGGGGCGGAGATGATCACCTTCCGGGCACCGGCCTCGAGGTGCTTGGCGGCTTCTGCCCTAGCGCGGAACCGCCCGGTCGCCTCGATGACGACATCCACTCCGAGGTCGTGCCACGGAAGCTGAGCCGGGTCGGGCAGACAAGGCGTTTCGATGCGACGGCCATCGACGACGATCGCCGACTCGTATACCTCGACCGCATGGTCGAACGGGCCGTAGACGGTGTCGTGTTTCAACAGTTGAGCGATCAGGCGTGGGTCGGCGACGTCGTTGATCGCCACCCATTCGATGTCGGCTCCACGCTCATGGGCTGCGCGGAATGCCGCGCGACCGGTGCGCCCGAAGCCGTTGATCGCAACCCGGACTGACATGGTCGTCCTCCCTTCAGTCGATCTCTGTACTGAGGCTAGGCCGATGACGTCCGATCGCCATCAGCGGAATCCAGCCCATGGGGTGCGGCAAATCCACACCTGCGGACAGGGCTCGAGCCGATTCCACGCGCGCCGGCCCCGGCGATCCTTCACACAGGAGGACGCAATAACGAGCACCCCGACTCTCGACGAGATCCTCGATTGAGCACAAGACTCATCAGGACAGAGGAGGATCGATGACGACCCAATCACCGAACGGCCGGCCGGGCGACGTGATCGTCGTGGAAGAGCATCATCTTGGCGAGGGACGTCGGGCGTGCGAGATTCTCGAGGTGCTCGGCACAGGTACGAGCAAGCACTATCGGGTCCGCTGGGACGACGGTCACGAGTCGATCTACTTTCCCGGCAACGACGCTCACACTCTCCGCCGCCGCGACGATGGTCAGTTGTCGCTTGTCGCGGCAGACGGACCGCCGGGAGAAGAAGGCACGTCATGACCTTCCACACACGAAGGGCTTCCGGCGGTTTTCAATGAAGCCCGCGAGTCGGGATCGCTCCATCTCCTCGCACGCCCTCTTCGCGCTGTCACCCGCCGTCGAGCCGTGCTCACGGAAGGAGACACAACGATGAAGGTCGAGGAACTCATGACCACCGACGTGATCACCGTCGGGCCCGAGTCCACCCTGAAGGAAGCTGCGGCGATCCTCGCCGAGCGAGGCATCTCCGGGCTTCCCGTGATCGACGCCGACGGGGCGCTCATCGGCGTCTTCTCAGAAGGAGACGTCGTCTTTCGCGAGAGCGGGGGCACACCTAAATCGCAATTCTTCGACCGGATCCTTTTGCCAGCTGGTGCCAACGAAAGGACGCTGGCAGCGAAGACCGTGGGAGATGCGATGACCTCGCTGCCGGTGACCATCGGTCCTCGCTGCACGGTGACCGAGGCAGCCAAGTCGCTGATCGATCTCGGCCTCAATCGACTACCGGTAGTCGACGATCGGGGAAAGCTCGTGGGCATCCTGACCCGTGCGGATCTCGTTCGGGCCTTTGTCCGCTCTGACGATGAGCTCGCGGCGGAGATCCGCGAAGGGGTCATCAACCGGACGCTCTGGATCGAGCCGAGCAGCGTCAACGTCGAGGTGCACGACGGCGAGGTGCTCTTATCCGGAGAGGTGGAGACGCAGACGGACGCCGAGGTCATGCCGACCCTCGTTCAGCGTGTACCGGGTGTCGTCTCCGTTCGCTCGAAACTGTGCTGGCGTTATCAGAACGGGCGCCTCGACAAACCGTTCGCCGCCTAGGCGTGCGCCACGACGCTCGCCACGAGATCAAGGAGGTGCCATGGTCACCGTGTGACGGCGGGACCGATGGGGTTGCGCCGATAATTGTCGTCGCCGTGTGGCCCGCAGTGACTGCATAGATCCCGAACGCCACGCCGAAGATCGAGAGACCGATGTCGAACCAGGCGGTTCCGATGATCCTGGCCGTGAGCAACAACCCCCGCGTTGATCTTGGCTTGGATCTCCACCCTCGCACGAAGCTCGAGACCGCGCGAGGGTATTTCTCCGCATGGCTCGGGCCTGAGCGGCGGTGGCGGTTCGCGATTCGGTGCGCCAGCTGCTCGAATGCTCGCGGCCATGGCCGAAAGAGCGACTAGGCATGGTCGGGCTGGACGCGTAGCGTCATGAGTGGCCCGGCGATTGTGGGGAAGCGCTCGTCCGGCCGGCGTTGTGTTCGACTCTCGGCGCTGGGCTGGCGGATTGCCCATACTTTCCTTGAAGCGCGCAGAGGAGCCGTCTCGCCGTGTTCGGAGAGTCGAAGCAGGCGCGAAGGTAGCCCACGATGACTGGGCCTCAGTCCGGTGGCGGTCGGGGAGATGGGCCGGGCGCGGCTTGGTGGAGCGGGCTCCGCAGAAGGCGGCGAGCGACTCGCGCGCCTGTTCCGGATCGGACGTGCGGAGCGGGCGGTCCAGTTGGAGAAAGAGCTCGCCGAGTTGATGGCGAAGGCGCGCGCTCTGGTGACGGAGCTGAGGGCCTTGCGCCGGCTCGATGACCCCGATCCCTATCAAGAGGAGACCGCCGGAACGTCGACGGTCGAACTTCGGCGCGCGCCCGAGCCGGGCGAGCGCGACTACGAGCCCCATCGATGCCGGGCTTCGAGGTCTACGCCGGCAGGAGCGGCTCGCCTCGCCGTCCTCCCGGACAAAGCGCCCGCCGATGAACAGCGTCTACTCGTTCCAGAACATGCCCATCATGGCGGCGAGCATCCCCCAGGCTTCGTCAGCGCGAGCGATGGCGTCTTGTGGTTCGGTTAGCTGGTGGGTGCCGGCGTGGGCGGTGTTGGTTTGGATTCGTGTGGCCAGAGATGCCAGCGTGAGGCTATGCGGGTGATATGTCGCTGTTGGTGGCTGATGTGGAGGGCGAGGGGGCGGCCGCCTTGGTGTTTGAAGAAGAGGGCGACGCCGAGTTGGGCGAGGGCGAGGTAGGTGATGATCATGCCGGCCAGGACGGCGAGGAAGGAGAGTGGCAGGGGCTGGAAGCCGAGCAGGTGGGCGATTGGTTCGATGTAGGGGATGGCGACGCCGAGGGCGGCGCATCCGAGTGTGGCGATGAGGAGCGGTTGGCTGGGGCGGCTCTTGAAGAAGGGGACGCGGCGGGTGCGGATGACGAAGATGACGAGTGTCTGCGTGGTCAGGGACTCGACGAACCAACCGGAGCGAAATAGCTCTGGGCCGGCGTCGAAGACGCGCAGCATGACCGCGAAGGTAAGGAAGTCGTAGACGCTTGAGATCGGGCCGAAGAAGGCCATGAAGCGGCGGATCAGGCTGATGTCCCACTGGGCGGGGCGGGCGAGGAGTTCCTCGTCGACGTTGTCGGTTGGGATGGTCATCTCGCTGACGTCGTAGAGAAGGTTGTTGAGCAGGATCTGCGTCGGGAGCATCGGCAGGAAGGAGAGAAAAAGGGAGGCGCCGGCGGCGGAGATCATGTTGCCGAAGTTGGATGAGGTGCCCATCAGCACGTACTTGATGGTGTTGGCGAAGATGCGGCGGCCCTCGACGACACCGTCGGCGATGATCCCGAGGTCTTTGTCGAGCAGCACGACGTCGGCGGCGTCCTTGGCGACGTCGGCCGCGGAGTCGACGGAGATCCCCACGTCGGCGTCGTGGAGGGCGATTGCGTCGTTGACGCCGTCGCCGAGGAAACCGACATCGGCGCCGAGGCTTCTCTGCGCGAGGATGATGCGCGACTTCTGCTCGGGACTGACGCGGGCGAAGATGGTTGTCTGCGGCAGCAGCGCGAGTAGGGCAGCGTCATCCAGCGTCGCGAGCTCAGGACCGGTCACGACCTTTCCGGACTCGAGGCCGACCTGGCGGCAGAGGTGCGCTGCGACTTGGCCGTTGTCTCCGGTCACGATCTTGACCGTGACCCCGAGACGATCGAGGCGCGCGAGCGACTCCTTCACGTCGGGTTTGGCCGGGTCGGAGAAGGAGAGGAAGCCGTCCAGGGACAGGTTGTGCTCGTCGTCGGGGCCGAGGCGCTCGCTCGTGAGCGTGCGGCTGGCGACGGCAACAACGCGCGCGCCGGAGGCGAAGAGCTCGTCGAGAGTCGCCTGCGCCTCGGCGGGTGCGTGTGCGCAGCGGGCGAGAACACCCTCGGGGGCGCCCTTGGTGACCAGCAGTCGACCCTGAGGTGAATCAACCAGCACCGAAGCGAGTTGCCGCTCATGGTCGAAGGGAAGGTGATCGAGCGTTGGCCAACCCTCGTCCCTGGTGGAGGTCTGCTCGGCGGCCCAGAGCGCGCGGTCGAGTTCGTTGCCGGTCTTGTCGCTGCAGGCCAGGCCGAGCGCGTGAACGTGGCCGTCGGGATTGCCTCGGCAGTCGAGCGGCTGGCTGAACGAGATGTGACCCTCGGTCAGGGTGCCGGTCTTGTCCGTGAACAGGACCTGGACGTTGCCGAGGTCTTCGATGCAGACCAGACGCTTGACGATCACCCGGCGCCTTGCCAGCCGCCGCGCGCCTGTGGCCAGGCTGACGGTGACGATCGCCGGAAGCAGCTGCGGCGTCAGCCCGACAGCGATCGCGAGCGCGAACAAGGCCGACTGAAGGACCGAGCGGCCGAGAGCGGCGTTGATCACGAAGATCGAGCCCGCCAGCACCACGGTGACGATCGCGAGCAGCCGCGAGAACGCTTGCAGCCCTTGCTGGAACGCGGTCTGCCCTTGCCGCTGACCCAGGCGCAACGCGATTGCGCCGAACGCGGTCGAGGGGCCCGTACGAATCACCAGCCCCCGCCCGTCCCCACCCCGCACGAGCGTGCCCATGAACGCACACGAAGGCAAATCGAGCAACGATTCGCCCGGGGGGTGCGCATCAGCTGTCTTGGCCGCCACCTGAGACTCGCCTGTCAGCACAGACTCATCGCACTCCAGACCGTGCGCCTCCAACAGGCGCAGATCGGCGGGTACGACGTCGCCGATCCGCAGGTGCACGACATCACCAGGAACGATCTCGCTAACAGCGACCTCCGCTGGCTGCCCGTCGCGATCGACGAACGCCAGGTGCCTGATCTGCGAGTGCAACGCCTCGACCGCCCTCTCCGAGCGGTACTCGTTGAAGAAACTCAGACCGACACTCATCGCCATGATGCCGACAATGATCAACGCCTCCGTCCGGTCACCAACCACAGCCGAGACGACAGCCGCGAAGAGCAACAACAGCAACAGATAACTCCGCAGCTGACGGGCAAGCACCGACAGAGCGCTGACGCCGTGCGAACGCAACACATTCGGCCCATAAACGGCCAGACGCCGCACTGCCTCGACGCTCGACAGGCCCGTATACGTTGAGCCAAGCTCGCCCAGCGCATCCGTAACAGGCAATTCCGCGACTACAGCCAGATCGAGCTGCTGCGGTTCGCCCATCTTCTCAGGCACCAGGGAGCGACCGCTCAAACCAAGCACGCTGACACCACCATCGCACGCGACGCGGCCGCGACCTGGGCCAACAGCGGAGTAAGGCCGTCGCTTCCCCAGGTCAGCGCTGCAGCAACGCCATCGGCCGCTTGGGGGAGCTCCTTCTGTAACCCGACGCACGCGAGGCGGCCACGTCGCGCTCGGCGATCATCCCGACCAGCTGTCTGTGCTCGCAGACGGGCAGGCGGCGGATCTGGCACTGCGACATCAGCGCTTCAGCTCGCTCCAGCGAGTCGTCGGGGCGGATCGTGACCGGGTCACGAGTCATGTAGTGGGCGACGAGCCGGCCCTGGTGGGATGAGCCTACGAGGTAGCGAAAGACGATGTAGCGGTTGGTGATGACGCCGACCAGGTGCCCTTCCTCGCAGACTGGGAGAGCTCCCAGTTCGTGGTCGGCCATGGTCAGTGCCGCGTTCACGATGTCGGTCTCGGGCGTGACGCAGACAGGCTGCTCGCTCATCTCGCTGACGTTCACACTCCACCTCCCGTGGCAATCTCGGCAATCGTCACCGATCAGGCGGGGCTGCGGCATCGGCGAGAACACGGATTCGATCGGCCGAGCCCAGATCAGGGAACACCCCGACGTCCCTGCGCCCAGCCGACCCATACGCTGTCTACGTTCCCGACCGAGGAGACAAACATGGCGGCGACGACGAAAAAGACAGCCGGCACGGGAGTCGGTGCCGTGATCGAGATCCAGGAGCACCGCCAGGGCGAGAAGCCGCGCACCGGCGAGATCCTCGAGGTGCTCGGGGAGTCGGCGCACGAGCACTATCGTGTCCGCTGGGACGACGGCCACGAAAGCATCCTCTACCCAAGCGGCGACGCGACCATCCGCCAAGCAAAGACCGCGCGCTAGCTTGTCGGGATCCTCCGCGACGAGCAGCACGCCGCGCTGGGCTTTCGAGATCGACCGGAACCAAGAGGCCATCCTGCGCACCGAGCATGCGTCCCTGTTCCCGAGACCGGCGGCCCAAAGTCGCCCTTTCCGAGAGACCCGCCTCTTCGCTCATTGCACCTGACCCGACGAGAGGAGACGAGATGACCGCCACTGCGACCTTCACCGTCGAGGAAGCGCGTTCGATCGGCGAACAGATCGGCATCGACTGGGCGACTGCGCCCTTCGATGTGGAGCAGTTCCGGCTCGGCATGGGCGTCGAACTCGAGCACGGGCTGCACGACCCCCAGACGGACGTGACCGGCAGCGACCCAATCATCACCGGCAAGATCGCGCTCGCGCACCTGAAGGAGTTCCCCGACTACTACACGCGTCTCGCGAAGATGGAGGCCGAAGCCGAAGCTGCCGGGTGATTCTCCTTGAGCTCTAGCTCCTGCGACTGATCGTCACCGTTACGTCCCGGTCCGGACATACGAGGAGGGCCCGTTACGGGCCCTCCTGAACAACCTCGATTCAAGTCGGCACGTCAGTGGATGGTCTTGATCGAGGGTTGTTACGCACAGAATCTCAGCCAGGCGGGTCGAACACATCCGTAGCAGGTACGGATTCGCCATGAGAACGAACTTCAGCCGTGGACAGACGGATAAGCGGTCAGACCGCAGTTGCCGAGGACTACTTGAGCGTCTTCAGGTAGGCGACGAGCGCCTTCAGCTGCCATGCCGGGATGATCCCGCCCCAGTGCGGCATGCTCGCGATCGGCTGCTTGCCGATCACGCTGCCCGACCGGATCACGTCGAGGATCTTCTTGTCTGTGTTGAACTCCTTCCGGAAGTCCTGCCCCGAGAGCGGCGGGATCGACTTGTCCGGCGAAAGTGGGTTGGGGACGCCTCCGAGCGCGTTCGGGCCGTGGCAGTTGATGCACCCGTAGTGAATGTAGGCGGCGGCGCCAGCGACGACGGCCCCCTGGTTGCCGGGGATCGGCACCGGCCTCGCGTACTGAACCCGCGGTAAGCCCGCGCGGATGTAGGCGACGAGATCGGCGACCTGCTGCTTCGAGATCACCGGCCCCCACACCGGCATGTACGGCCGCTTCGGGTTCGCCGACTCGCCCAGGCCATGCGTGATGATCGTCGTGAGCGCCTTCACAGTGAGCGACTTGCCGACGACGTTCAGCGCCGGCACGAACGGAGAGACGCCGCCACGGCCGAGGTTGCCGTGGCAGGCCGAACACGCGAACTGCACGAAGTCGTGCGCCCCGGCAGCGACATGAGGGTCGACCCGCCCGACTGCTGTCGAGGCGCCGCCAGAATGGGCCTTCCCCTCCGTGGCCGCGAAGAACACAGCAGCAAGCAAGCACGCCGCAAGAACACTGGTGACGACCACACGCCACCGCACAGAGGCATCATCCTGCGCAGCAGCCCAGGATGCAAATGCTGGGCCGGACGAACAGCTAGTCCATCCCAGAAGGCCATGCGATCAGCGCTGCTGAAGAAGTGAGATCGGCCGTTCACTATGGCCGGCGCGAGGAGCACGGCGGGAGTACGGACTGGCCGCCGAACACCGCGTGTAGGTGCATCTTGTTGCAGGCTGGAAAGCGCACGGATGCAGGCAGTTTCCATTTATCGCAGTTGCCCGCAGCCTCTCCATCCTGACTTTTGGATCCCACTCGGCGGCCAACCGACATGGCGGGCCCCACACGCGCATCAGCACGCTTCGGAGACTCGGTCGCCGAGGGTGCAACGCGGCGATTCGCGCCTGCCCGCAACCAGATGCAAACCGGCATGGCCAGGCGGAATCGCACAAATAGACCCTCCCCCATCGATGGTAGAGCCGGGACGGAAATGTTTTGGTCGTCCACACGACGAGCCGCAGCTCCCACCGGGGCCCGCGCGTGCGCGCAGGGGAGGGGTTGCCCACCTCTTGACGCCTCGAGACGATGAGTTTTGGGCGTAGACCGCGTCTCTACGGTGACAATGTCCGCAGCGAGCAAAGGAGGCTAATGGTCACCCTCGACGACGTCCGCACGGTCGCCGCCGACCTGCCTCGCTCGTACGAGGCGTGGGTGCGTGGCTGCGCGAGGTTCCGCGTCGGGCAGATCGTCTATCTCGGGTTCTCGCGCGACCAGGCGGAGATGGGTTTCGCGTTCCCGAAGGCGTGGCGACCGGCACTCGTCGAATCCGAGCCGGAGAAGTTCTTCCTCCCGCGCGAGTCGGAGTTGCGCGTGCTCTACTGCAGCGCCAGCTGCGCCACCGCACAGGCGAAACGAGCCCAGCGGCGGCGCGAGAAGCTTCGCAAGAACGCTTTGTGAGCTTGGGATGTCCAGGCCTCGAGCGGAACTGCCAGTTGCGGGCGTGCTGTGCAGCTCATGCTCTTCCCGGACACGGTCGGCATGGAGACCGCCATCGCGATCACTGGGGCCCGGCCAACAGAGCCAGCCAAGGATCCGACCCGTCCATTAGCGGCTCCTGCTGGTGTCGCCGGCTGCTGTTGCGGGGAACGGCGACCTCTCTAGAGCCTACGCCGACATGGATACGCCTGGGACGAAGCGTCCGCAGCGAGCGCCGGCCGCTGGCACCACGAGGTGTGGTCGGCGATCATCTCGCGCCTCCGGCTCGCAACGAGTCATTGAGTTGCCAGTCGGCGACACTGGCAGAGCTCGACGTCCGTCGCAGCCATACACTCGAGCGATGCGAAGAGCGATGCTCGCGCTCGCTGCGTCTCTGGCGGCTCGGCGTCTCTACCGCCTGTTCGCAGCCGGCGCGATCACGATCGATCTCGGAGTCGGCAGGACCGTTCGAACGCTCGGGCCGGTCCGGGTTCTGATCGACGCGCCGCGAGACCTTGTGTTCGACGTGATCGCGGCGCCGTATCTGGCACGGACCCCGCGCGCGCTCGAGCGGAAGCTGCAGGTGTGGGAGCGCGGTTCGGACATGGTCCTCGCCGCGCACTTCACACCGCTCAAGTGCGGTCTGACCACGACCGTCGAGACCGTCCGGTTCGACCGGCCGCAGCGGGTCGTGTTCCGCATCGTGCGCGGCCCGGTGCCACATGTGTCCGAGTCGTTCGGCCTGAAAGAAGTGGACGACCGCACCGAGTTGACCTGGGAGGGCGAGCTCGGCACCGATCTGTGGGCGCTCGGCGCCTGGTGGGGAGCCCGGGTAGCCCGCTCCTGGACGAACGCCGTGCGTTTGTCTCTGCGCGAGATCGCCGCCGAGGCCGAGCGGAGGGCGAAGCATTGAGCTCGGGACCGCGGTCGCGTAGCAACCGACACTAAACCGGAAACGATAGGAGCCGCGAGGCTGAGTCGGCGGCTGTCGATCAGCCCGGTCGGTGGCCCGTGCACCCGGCGACCGCGAGGATCAGGTTGCGGGGAAGGGCCAGGGAGAACTGGTCGAGTATCGGTCGGGCACGCTCGACGGCGAACGAAGCGACGTCGGGCATCGAGCGTGCCCGCCTGTCGGCCGCCAGGCTCACACGTGCGACCGCCGCCGCTCCCGAGGAGCTGGCCAGGAAGGGGCCGAAAGCGTCCCAGGTCTCCTCAAGCACCCCGTTTGCCGCCAGGGTTCGAAAAACGCTTGGAAGGTGCCGCGTCCCGTAGACCGAGCAGATCTCCGGAAACAGCGGATGCTCGCCACGGTCAGAGAACTCGGGCTCGGGCACCGGCGCCGCAGCCGGGAGATCCAGCTCAGGGATGGGCTGCTCTGGCAACTCCCCACGGAGCGAAAGCTGAAGCGAGGTCACGATCAGCAGCATGAAAGGGAGTTCAGCGGCGAACGGTGCCAGTACCTCTCTGACACGGCGGCTTGGCTCAAAGCCGATGCCAGCCCCGACGCTTCTTCGGATCTCCTCCGCTGCGGCAGACGAGCGTGGGTCGTCGTAGATCGCGCGCGCCTGCAACCACGCCGCCACGAGAGCGTCTGCGTCGGCGGCCAACGCCTTGAACAGCGCCGGCACGAACGGCATCCGCGCCCGAATGTCGACGAACACCGACGAGACGACTCCCTCGACCTCCTCCTCGTGGAGCAGCCGCAATCCGATCGGTCGCATCTGGCTCAACTCTACGGGGCGTCTGGCTGGAGGGGCGGTCTCGGGCTTTCGCTAGAGGCCGCCCCTCGGCTTAGCGTTAGGAGTTGCCGCCTACTCGGCGGATGTGGCTGGAGCCGTCGAGGTAGCCGGGGCCTGATTGTCGTTGGGGGAGGTAGATGCGGACTGTGTAGGTGTGGCCGCGTTTCAGGCTGACGTGGAAGTGTGCGACTGAGAACGTGTTGACGACGATCGTCGCTCGGGTGTGCCAGAGCTTGCGATCGCCGTTTCCGTCGGCGTCTTCGGCGCCACTTCCGGCCAGGCTCTGGCAGGCGTGGTGGGGCCGCTGATCGAAGTGCCGGTTCTCGTCGCCCTCGTCTACGTCGCGCTTTGGCTCGCTCGCCGCTGGCACTGGCCGGCGCCAGCCGAGTCATGCTGATTCCTCCGGTCACCTTCCAGAGGGCAGCAGTACTGTCTTCTTCAGCCAGCACCTCGTCGAGTTGGAGTCCGCTTCTGAGGGGCGGCCGGCAGTCGGATTAGTGGCTGCTTGCTCGCTCGACGACGTCGGCGAGCTTCGCCCGGACTTGAGCGGCGATGGGGGCGAGGTCGGGGTTGTCGACGAGGGAGAGCATGCGGTCGGCGTCGATGGCGGAGATGTGCGTCTCACCGCCGACCCGGTAGACGACGACGTTGCAGGGCAGCAGGGTGCCGAGCTCGGGCTCGACGCTGAGGGCACGGTGTGCGAGTGGTGGGTTGCAGGCGCCGAGGATCAGGTACGGCTCTCGCTCGACGCCGAGCTTCTCCTTGAGGGTGGCTTGCACGTCGATTTCGCAGAGGACGCCGAAGTCTTCGGCTTTCAGCTCCTCTTTGACACGCTCGACAGCTTCTTCGAAGGACGCTTCGGTGGCGGCGCTGAGGGTGTAGGTGGTTGTGAGCATTTGCATTCCTCCTCGAGGTAGCGGCGGCGGGCTTTCTCCGCCTTCAGCCGGTGTGCACGCGCTTCTGCTGGGACAGGCACGTGCGCGTTTAGGTAGTTGCTGATCGTGTCCTCACCGACGAGGACTGCTCCTGTCGGCGCGACGAGGACAGGGATCGTGTCTGTGCCAGCGCGTACGCGCAGCAGCGTGCGATCGTCGCGTTCGACCGGCACTTGGCGGGTGAAGTAGTCGATCCCAAGCTCGGTCAGCCGCTGCCGCACGCGACGGGAAGCGGGACACCACTCGGTCTGCCAGAGCTCGTACATCGCAACTCTCCTCTGCTGGGTTGACTATCCTGTCTAGGTATACTACTATACAACTAAATCGTTTGTTAGTGTAGAGGAGAAGAGTATGGCGATTCCCCACCCGCTTCCCGAAGATCTGGCCGAGCTGATCGCCCGCCGCTTCCGCGCGCTCAGTGAGCCGCTGCGGATCCGGATGCTCGACCTCCTCCGCGAGGGCGAGCTGAGCGTCAACGAGCTGGCCGAGCAGCTCGACGCCGGCCAGCAGAACGTCTCCAAGCACCTCGGCGTCCTCGTCGATGCGGGCATGCTCGCCCGCCGCAAAGAGGGCAACCACGTCTACTACCGGATCGCAGACGAAGGCGTCTTCGCCCTCTGCGAGCAGGTCTGCGGCGCGCTGCAATCCCAACTCTCAAGCCTCGCTGCCCTGGTCGGCAGTGCCACCGCCTAGCCACAAAGGAGTGCTGAACATGGATGTGACTACTGAGACCTTCGAGCGGGACGTGCTCGAGCGCTCCCACGAACTGCCTGTCGTCGTCGATTTCTGGGCTGCTTGGTGCGGCCCCTGCCGTATGCTCGGCCCGGCGATCGAGTCCGAGGTCGCCAAGCGCGAAGGCAAGATCGAACTGGCCAAGGTCGACGTCGAGGCCGAGCAGATGCTCGCCGCCCAGTTCGGGATCCAGAGCATTCCTACGGTTGCCGTCTTCCGCGACGGTAAGCCCGTCACGGGCTTTGTCGGCGCCCGCCCCGCAGAAGCGATCGGACGCTTCCTCGACCAGACGATCGACCAGCACACGGAGGAGGTCGAGGCGGCATGAGCCTGACGGCCAGATCCCGCTCCATCGCTGGCACCCTTCGGCAGGAGATCGTGATCGACGGCAAGCACCGCCTGATCACCGACGAACCCGAAGCTGTCGGCGGCGAGGGCAGCGCACCCTCACCCCACGAGCTCCTCCCGGCCGCACTCGCGGCCTGCGTTTCCACCACCCTCGTCATGTACGCGCGGCAGAAAGGCTGGAATCTCGCCCAAGTCACCGTCGAGATCGACTACGACCACCACGCGACACCGCGCACCGCAGACCTGGCAATCCACATCACCGGCGACTTGACCGCTGAGCAGCTCCGCCGGCTCGAGAAAGTCGCCGCTGCTTGCCCCGTCCACCGCTCACTCTGTATGGGAATCGAGGTCAGCTCCCAGATCACTGCGCAGGAGTCCTCCGACCTGTTCGTGACCAACAAGCAGACACATCCAGAAACACGCCGCGGCGTCCTGATCCGACGCTGAGGAGAGCCGCATTGGAGGCTAGGCCACAGATGCAGTCAGCAGAACGTTTGCTCGAGCGCCTCGCCGGGGCCGAAGGGAGGTGCGCCTCGTGAGTGCGGTCGCGTCGGCTCCTCGGATCAGCCCTGCGGGCCGCGAGCAGCCAGAGTCGGTCGGCCCGGTCGGCCGGTTGGGCCGGTGGACGGTTGACCACGGCCGCGTCGTCGCGGTTGCGTGGGTGATCGTCGCGATCGGCCTTGGCTTCTTCGCTCCGAGGGTGGAGTCGGCGCTCTCGGGTGCGGGCTGGCAGGCGAACGGCTCCGAGTCGGTGCAGGCGAGGAATCTGATCCAGGTCAACTTCGCAGGTCTCTCCAGCTCGGCGCTGATGGTTGTCGTGCACTCCTCGAGCCAAGCCGTAAGTGACACGGGCTTCCGGTCGACGGTCGCGGCGGTCGAGCGGACACTGCGGACAAGTCACGAGGTCGCGTCCGTCGTCGGACCCCGGCCCGGCGCGTCGATCTCGCCCGACCGGCATACGGCGATCGTCACCGCCGGCGCGAAGGGCGACCCGACCGCAATGGTCGCGGCCGCCGACACGCTGAAGGGCAAGCTGCACGCACTTGGAACGAACGACGTCAGTGTCTCGCTGACCGGCGCGTCCGGGATGTGGAGCGACTTCAACACCGCGAACCGCAAAGCGATGATGAAGTCCGAGCTCTTCTCCTGGCCGGTGACGATGATCATCCTTCTGCTGGCCTTCGGGTCACTGGTCGCAGCCGGGCTGCCGCTGATGCTGACGATCCTCGGCCTCGTCTCCTCGGCCGGACTCCTCGCGCTACTCACCCACGGCTTCGAGATATCGATCTGGGCGATGAACTTCGCGCTGATGTTCGCACTCGCGCTCGGTATCGACTATGCGCTCTTCATCGTCCACCGGTTCCGCGGCGCGCTCTTCGGCTCGAAGCTCGAGCCGCGCGAAGCGGTCGCGGTGACGATGGACACCGCCGGCAAAGCTGTCCTGTTCTCGGGCGCCACCGTCTTGATCTCTCTCTCAGCGGTGATGCTTGTGCCGAGCCCGGCCTTCCGCTCGATGGCGCTCGGGATCATGATCAGCGTCGTCTTCGTGCTCGCAGCCACTCTGACGCTGCTGCCGACGGTGCTCGCGAAGCTCGGGCCGAAGGTGGACTCGCTCGCGCTCCGCTGGGTTCATTCCGGGGAGCACCGATCCGCCCGCTTCGCCCGCTGGGGCGAGCGGCTCTGGCGCTACCCGCACCTCTTCGGGCCGGCCGCCACCCTCTTGCTCGTGCTGCTCGCACTGCCGATCCTCGGCCTGAAGACGGGCATGCCCTCGATCAAAGTCGTCCCCACGAACGACTCCTCGCGTGTCGGCTACACCCAGGTGCAGCAGGCGTTCGGCGCCGGTGCTCCAGGCGCACTCCAGATCGTCGCCCCTCAGAGAGATGCAGCCGCCGTGTCGAGGATCCTCCGGGCCGATCCCGGCATTGCCTCGGTCTCGACCGCCCAGCCGGGCGGTGGGCTGGCGCTCGTCCAGGCGGTACCGAACGCTGACCCATCCAGCACCACGGTCGGACACACGATCGACCGCATCCGCTCGAAGCTCCCTGCGCCAGCGCTCCTCGGCGGAGCGGCCGCGGAAAACCACGACCTCGAACAGGCCCTCTCGGCCAAGACACCGCTCGTGATCGGAGTCGTACTCGCACTCGGCTTCCTGCTCCTGCTCGTCGCCCTCCAGGCACCGCTGATTGCCGCGCTCGGCGTGCTGACGAACCTGCTCGCAACTGGCGCGGCCTTCGGGATCGCCCGGCTGATCTTCCAGAACGGCCACGGCTCGGGCCTTCTCGGCTTCGAGTCACAGGGATTCCTCGACGCCTGGGGGCCGGTGTTCTTCTTCGCGATGATCTTCGCGATCTCGATGGACTACACCGTCTTCCTGCTCTCCTCGGCGAAAGAGCACTACGACCGCACCGGCGACCCGCGTGAGGCGATGATCGGCGGCCTCGCCCACTCCGGCCGGGTGATCTTCGCCGCCGCCGCCGTCATGATCGCCGTCTTCTTCACCTTCGCGCTCTCCGGTCCGCTGCCGCCAAAAGAGATGGGCATCATTCTCGGAATCGCAGTCCTGCTCGACGCGATGCTCGTCCGACTCGTCCTGATCCCCACGCTCCTACGCGTATTCGGCCGCCACGCCTGGGCGCTCCCGCGCTGGCTCGACCGCATCCTCCCCGACGTCCGCTTTGGCCACTCTTGATAGGCCCTGGAAGTACAGAGAGGAGAGCACAATGAGCAACGAACAGGCGGCACCTGAGACGAAAGGTGTTACGGCGGAGTTACTTGCGACGGTTGACCTTGGCCCTGAGATCGAGGGCATGGCAGGGCGCCACCTGCGAATGCGTATGGTGACCATCGAGCCTGCAGGCGTCTTCGGCCCGATTCATGACCATAAAGACAGACCAGGCATCGTCTACATACTGCAAGGAACGATCACTGACCATCGAAATGGAGTCGCTACGGACTACGGGCCGGGAGTGGGCTGGCCCGAGGACAGGAACACCACACACTGGCTCGAGAACAGAGGCACGATTTCGGCGGTGGAGATCTCGATCGACATAGCCAAGGAAGAGTAAGCTCAGGCCCGACATCTTAGGACTGAGCCACGCCGTCCGGCCCCACCGGGAGAGGCCGTTGACAGCGCAGGGGCATCCGAGGAACCATCTTCGGACGGGCTATCAAGAGCCGCGATCTCGTCGTTGCCGAGATGACGGCCCGCGAGCTCGGCCGCTTGTCACTCGACGAAAGCCTCGCGCTCACGGCCCTGGTCGCCTGCCAGGAGCCTGCACGCCGCTCACCATTCGCGGTGCGGTGGCTCATTCGGCTGCTCGAGGAGGACGACCGGCGGTCGATCGAGGAGGTCGCACTAGCCGCTTCCGCACTCGAAACGCTGGGCGGCCGAGGGCACCAAGAGGCACTGGCGGCGCTTTCGGCCATGGCGGAGAAGGCGACTAGGAATGCTCGAGCGCGGCGGGTAGCGCCTTGAGCGGCCCGGCAGCGGCGACTCAGTCGCCCTTATCCCTTGGCAAACAGCGCTTCGAGGCGATCCATCGCCGTTGCCGTCCCCACCGCGATCAGGACGTCGCCGTCCTCGAGCACCAGGTCACCGGGTGGCTGGGGTACCAGATCGCCGTCACGGCGGCGCAGCGCCGCTATGTTCGCGGAGCCACGAACGTCGGCGAGCGCGCGGCCGGCGCCTCGGCAACCTTCCGTGACTTCGATCTCCTCGAGCCGATACTCGGGTCCTACCTCGACGACATCGGCGACCTGCGGGTGAAGCGCGAGGCGCGCCATCTCAGACCCGCTCGACTTGTAGGGCGAGATCACGCGGTCGGCGCCGGCACGTCTGAGCTTCGTTTCGGTGTCCTCGCGCCCGGCGCGTGCCACGATCGTGATGTCCGGTCGTAGCTCGCGCGCGCTGAGAGTGATGAACACGTTGTCGGCATCCGAATCGACGCAGGCAATCAGCGCGCGGGCGTGCTCGATGCCAGCCTGCCCGAGCACTGCCTCGTCTGAAGCCTCGCCCTCGATGAATGGAATCCCTCGCTCCTCGGCCAGGTGCAGGCTCTCAGAGTTGGAGTCGATGACGACGTAAGTGGCTCCTGCTGCCCGCAGGTCGCGCGCGACCTGCCGCCCGACTCGGCCGAACCCGCAGATCAGATAGTGCTCGGAGAGATCATTGATCACGCGCTGTCTCCTGAGCGCATCCAACAGGCCGGTGACATGGCCGGCAACAAAGAACTCGGTGATGGCGACAAGCGCGTACAGGAGCGTACCGACGCCGAGGACGATCAGCAGGACTTTGATCACCTGGCCGCCTGTTGTGTCCGGCGAGCGAATTGAGCCCACGGTGGCGATCGTGTCGACAGCCCAGACGAAGCTGAACCAAGGCGAGGTGCCCTCTGTCAAGGCGAAGCCGATCGTGCCCGCGACGAGGAGCAGCACGATTAGAAGCAGGAGTCCCATGAGTCGGCGAAGGAAGTCCAGGACGTCTCGCCTGGCCCCCGCAGGCAGTCCGGCCGGCGCAAGCGGCTTCAAAGAACGGTTCACTTGTCGGCGATCCTAAAGCGCAGGAACGCCGCCGCGATCACGGATGGACGGGCTGGACGCGTAGCGTCATGAGCGGCCCGGCGATTGCCGGGGAAGCGCTCGTCCGGCCGGCGATGTGTTCGACCCCCGCGCCGGGCCTTGTCGATTGGGCCGCCCGGGTTGAGCGATGAGCCGATGAGGTGGTCGCGGCTGTGGATCGAGTGGCGCCGCGACTGAGCTGACCCTAGTGGCCTGGTGAGGGGTGGTGGGGGCGGCGCGACGGCCGCCCCCGTGATCGTCGGGCGTGGGTGGGCGGCTCAGCAGCGGCGAGTTGATCCGGCCTGGTGAGAAATGGCATCTCGATCACGACGACCTCGACCGGTCGAGGTATCTCGGCGCGAGCCACGCGCGGTGCACCTACCAGACGGCGAATGCACCGAGCGCGGCGTGTAAGACGGAGGTGGTAGCTCCGTCTTATTCCGATCGGAGGAGTGCGCTGTCGAAGAAGCCGACGACGCGCTGCTCGTACTCTCGGGGGCGTGCGTCGAATCCGCCGACATGTCTAGCCTCGGGGATCTTCCAGATGGCTCTAGGGGCTCGGGCGGCTTGGTAAAGGTCGGTGTTGTACTCCTCGGCGCCGGCGCCGTGGCCGGCGTAGATGAAGAAGACCTGGCGGGGTGCGATGCGGGGTACGAGGTCCTTGAGCGGGGGCGGAGGTGCGGTTCCGCTCATGACGGCGATCGCAGCCGTCTGGACAGCTGCTTCGGGGAGCGCGAACCAGCCGCGTGGACCACGCTGCACGTCCTCGCGCACGGAGCGGAAACCGGCACCTTCGGAGACGATGGCGCGTAGTCCCTTGTTCGAGGCGGCGGCCTGGAGCGTCATCTCGCCGCCGACGGAGAAACCGACACCGCCGATCCGGCCTCCTCGGACGTCCGGCTGTCGTTGCAGCCAGGCGACGGCGGAGTCGATGTCCTTGGCGTCGTCCCAGCCGAACAGGTTCGGGTCGCCTTGGCTGCCGTCGTATCCGCGGGCGTCGAGGAGGAGCACGCCGTAGCCGTGGCGGACGAGCATCCGCGCCTGGGGAAGCTTCCCCGTTCGGGTCGGGTAGGAGATCACCGCTGCTCCGTTGCGGGAGGGCACGTACCAGCCGGCGAGGTCGAGGCCGTCCCGTGTGGTGAGCGTGACCTGCTTGTAGGGCGCTCCGAGTGCGGCGGGCTTGACGTCGGCGCGAGGGCGATGGGTCGCGAGGATCGCCATCGCGATCGGCACGACGACCCAATAGGCGGCAAGCAGAGAGCCGACGACGATCGCGGCGCGCCGGAGCCACCGGAAGCGTCCGGGCTTGCGCGAGCGCCAGAGCAGAACGGCAGCCAAACCGAGCAGGACGAGTCCAACCGGAAGGAGGAGGACGCCGGTCCAGTCCTCGCCGCGGGCGCCGACTGCGCGAGCGTCCGCGATCGCAAGTGCCGCCCCTTCCAGCGCGAGACCACCGACAACCACGGCGAGCGCGGCCCTCCCTCCTACGCGGAGACGCGGGTACACCAGGGCGAGGATTGCCAGCAGAGCGAGCGACGACAGGCCGCGCAGCAGGTGATCTCGGGCAGTCATTCCGGGCTCGGGCGCAACGAACGAGTCGACGGCTGCGTGCAGCGCGACAATCGCCATCGCGCCCGAGAAGAGGAGCACGTCCGGTTCCGATGAGACGTGCAGGGCAAACGGCTGCCGCCGCCTCGTCTGTACCCATACCTGCGCTGCCGTTTCATGCATACGAATCGCATCTCCCGGCTTGAAGCGGCTGCTGGCCGGAGCGGGAGTTTGGCTCCCTTGCTAGATCTCCTTAAGGAACGTGCCCTCAGGCTCCCGCACGTCCTTTCCTGCGTGGATTGCGTTCTCAAGTTCGTGGAAGCAGCGCTTCTGCCGGCGCCGCTTGACCACGATCCACAGCCGATGATCGACGGGCGGTCCCTCCGTGTCCGCGCTGATCGTGGTGCGGAACATCGAGTTGAGGAAGCCGACGAGCCAGATGACGAAGACGGCCGCGATCAGGATCGACAGCATCTTGAACGCCTCGGACTTGAGGATGAAGAGGCAGACGACAATCAGGATCGCCGTCACGATTACGTGTGCCCAGAAGTAGGGCACCTGGCCCGACTCGGTGAGGCTACGCCGCTTCAGGGAGGTTTTCACCGACCACATCCGGCCGTCCGGTGACGACACCTTGTGCTCGCTCACAGCCATCTGATCGCCATCCTTTCTTTCGCTCAGGGACTGCGCTCGGAGGCGCGGCTTCGCCCATAGCCTGGTGCACTCGCCGCCGATCGCCATCGGGGCCTACCCGACAAACCGCTGCGGTCGACTACGGAGGGAGGGTCGCCGCGAGTGCGGCGGCGCCGCAGAGATGCTGAACTAAGACTGGGCAGGCTAGACGCTGCCATCCGGTCCGATTCGGGAGGCCGTGCCAGCGCAAGGGGCATCCACGCCGGATCTTCCAGACCGCAATCGAGCGTGGGAATCTGCTCGTCTCCGAGGCGACCGCCCCGCGAACTCGGTCAGCTCACGGATGCCAATGCGCCGTCATAGTTCAAGACCACTCCCAAGCACCCACGAGATCAAGGAGGTGCCATGGTCACTGTGATGATTCACCATCGAGTCGCCGACTACGAAGCCTGGCGTCCGGTCTATGACCGTGTGACTGCGGGACCGATGGGGTTGCGTGTTCGGTCGCACCGGATCTGGCGCGGACTCGACGATCCAAACCTCGTCGTCGTTGTCGAGACGTACGACTCGCGCGAGGACGCTGAGTGGTCGGTAGCCCATCCAGACCTACCGGCTGCCCTCGGCGAGGGTGGAGTGGACATGGATTCTGTGCGACTCGACTATCTCGATGGTGGGCTGGAGGCGTAGCGTCATGAGTGGCCCGGCAATACGGTGGAAGCGCGTCCGGCCGCCGAGAGTTCGACCCCGCGCCGGGCCGGAAGATCCCTCTCGGTCAGCGGTCGCGATGGCGTCGCTTGTCGAGCTCGACAATGGCCGTGACCCCGATCCCGACCGCGATCAGCGGGATCGCGATTCCTGCGCCTACCACCCCCACGAGCAGCATGACCGCGCCGCCAAGCATGAGGATGACGGCCATCGTAAGCAGAGTGAGGTCGGCTGCGGGCGTGAGTCCCCCTCCGCTCGCGGCCGACAGGTGCCGCCTCATTCGCATCACCCCCTTTTCTCCTGTGATTTAACGGTCAGACGCGGGCTCGCGCATCAGGGCCAACCCCGATAGGCCGCTCCAAAGACGCCGCGATGTGCGCACGAAAGTGCCGACCTCGGTGTCTAGTGGCCGTTCGGGCCGGCGCGGATGATGGCGGCCGATTCCGCTCTCGCGTTAGCGGATCACGAGCACCGAGCAGGCCGCCTGATGGCCGACCCGCTCGCTGACGCTGCCGAGGGCGCGCACACCGTGGATCCCGCGACTTCCGACGATAACGAGGTTGGCGTCGTGGGAGGCGGCGCACAGCGCCTCCACGGGGTGCTTCTCGTCCCGTACGACCGTCAGTCCCGCAAGCGCCTCGAAGTCCTCCGGTAAGTCGGCTCCCGCCGCCACCACCACGCACAAGTCGGTGTTGTGCCGGTCCGCGATGGCGAGCCCGGCCGCGAGTGCCCGATCGGCGGGCGGAGATCCGTCGTATCCGACGGCGACCGGACGCAGTCCTGGCCGATCGGCTGGCGGGGCGCGTGGGCGTTATCCGTTCCGGAGAGCGCGGCCTGCGCGTGCGGAGCACGGCAGACCGTCTCGGCCAGATGGTCGACAACCTCGTCGCGAATGCACTCGCCGTGTCGGACACGGTGGCCGTGTCGGCGTCTTCGGAGGACGGTTGGGTCGAGCTCCACGTCGTGGACGACGGTCCGGGGCTGACTGCCGAGGAGCGTGAGCGCGCGTTCGACCGCTTCTGGCGAGGGCGCACTGCAGGGCCGGGATCCGGCCTCGGTCTTCCGATCGTCCGTCGGCTTGCCCGCGTGGACGGCGGCGACGCGGAGCTCCGTGCAGCCCCGGGCGGGGGGATAGATGCTGCCGTCCGCCTGCGCCGGTCGTAGCCGGATCCTCGACAAAAGAATGTTGCGCGGCCTTCTGGGATGGACCGGCTGGTCGTCCGCCTCAGCATTTGCATCCTGGGCTGCTGCGCAGGATGATGCTTTCGTGCGGTGGCGTGTGGTCGTCACCAGTGTTCTTGCGGCGTGCTTGCTTGCTGCTGTGTTCTTCGCGGCCACGGAGGGGAAGGCCCATTCTGGCGGCGCCTCGACAGCAGTCGGGCGGGTCGACCCTCATGTCGCTGCTGGGGCGCACGACTTCGTGCAGTTCGCGTGTTCGGCCTGCCACGGCAACCTCGGCCGTGGCGGCGTCTCTCCGTTTGTGCCGGCGCTGAACGTCGTCGGCAAGTCGCTGACTGTGAAGGCGCTCACGACGATCATCACGCATGGCCTGGGCGAGTCGGCGAACCCGAAGCGGCCGTACATGCCGGTGTGGGGGCCGGTGATCTCGAAGCAGCAGGTCGCCGATCTCGTCGCCTACATCCGCGCGGGCTTACCGCGGGTTCAGTACGCGACGCCGGTGCCGATCCCCGGCAATCAGGGTCCCGTCGTCGCTGGCGCCGCCTCCTACATTCACTACGGGTGCATCAACTGCCACGGCCCGAACGCGCTCGGAGGCGTCCCCAACCCACTTTCGCCGGACAAGTCGATCCCGCCGCTCTCGGGGCAGGACTTCCGGAAGGAGTTCAACACAGACAAGAAGATCCTCGACGTGATCCGGTCGGGCAGCGTGATCGGCAAGCAGCCGATCGCGAGCATGCCGCACTGGGGCGGGATCATCCCGGCATGGCAGCTCAAAGCGCTCGTCGCCTACCTGAAGACGCTCAAGTAGTCGTCGGCGGCTACGGTCTGGCCGCTTATCCGTCATCTCCCCGGTTGACGTTCCTGTTGTGGGAATCCGTACTGCTACGGATGTGTTCGACCCGCCTGGCTGAGATTGCGTAACAACCCTCGACCAAGACCATCCACTGACGTGCCGACTTGAATCGAGGTTGTTCAGGAGGGCCTGTAACGGGCCCTACACATATCTCCGGAGCGGCACTTAACGGTGACCATCAGTCGCTTGCACGACCCCCAGACAGACGTGACCGGCAACGACCCAATCGTTACCGGCAAGATCGCGCTCGCGCACCTGAAGGAGTTCTCCGACTACTACACGCGTCTCGCGAAGATGGAGGCCGAAGCCGAAGCTGCCGGGTGATCCTTTTTCAGCTCCTCCCATGCTCGAGTTCAACGCCCATGCCGAGCCGGAACTGTTCGAGATCGAAGGGTGCCGTCGCCCAATCAATTCCGATCTGTTCGCCGACCGCTCTTGCTTCGTCGGCTGTGAACTCCGTCTTGGTGCTCATGCCTCGATAGTAGAAGCAGGCGCAAGCTCTGGCCCAGCGAGGCCTTGATGCATCGGCATGAGGGGCTGCAGCTCGCTCGCTCAGTCGCATGGCCGGCCCCGGCTGCTAGGTGTGGCCCTGTCGGTAGAAGCCCCCGAGCGCGATCAGCGAGTGTGCCGATGCCGCCCGATGCCGCTCAGCGCAGGCTGACGGCCATGCGCTGGCTGCCGCGTCGCCGATGGAGACGGATCGTCTTGCTCTGCGTTGTTGGCGTGGTCGGCCTGTTCGCACTGGCGCAAGCCGTGCCATACGGGCGAAGCCATTCGAACCCGCCGGTGACAAAGGAACCGGTATGGGACTTGCAGCGCACACGCGACCTGGCCAAGCGCGCCTGCTTTGACTGCCACAGCAACGAGACGACCTGGCCCTGGTACAGCAACGTCGCGCCTCAGTCATGGCTGATCCAGCGCGACGTCGATGGCGGTCGGGGGGCATTGAACTTTTCGAGGTGGGACCGCCCGCAGGACGTCGGGAGCGGAGACGTCGTCGAGGCGGTAAGCGGCGGCGGGATGCCACCGTGGTACTACACGATCCTGCATTCTCGTTCGCGACTCTCGAAGGCTGAAAAACAGCAGCTGGTCGACGGTCTGCAGAAGACGTTCCAAGCCTCGCCGCCGCTCGTCGGTGGCGGCTAACCACCTTCCCGATACCGCCGCCTTCGCGCGCCCTGAGCTCTTTGGGGATGCCTGACGCTGCCGCCCGAATGGGCACAAGCCGGAAGTAATGCCCAAATCGACTGGAATCGCCCCGAATCCGGCCCTATCCGCCTAGTCGCAGGCGACTGCGAAAAGAACGCCAAAAGGCGTAACCACGCGAAGAAACAGGCGGGGCGGCCTCGTCAGGACGAGCAGAGATCATCGGGCATCGCTCGCGACGATGATTCTGGCCGGCCTTCGTGTCGGTGAAACCTTCGCCCTTCAATGGCGCGACGTCGATCTCGCCCGAGCCCAGCTGATCGTACGGAAGGCGAAGACGGCACCCGCCGGGCCCTATTTGAGCGAAGAGGAAGGCTGTCCTGTGTCCGACTGTCGAGAGGCCCGCGCTGGAGTTCGGCGCGGGCCTTTCCGAAGGCAGCCGGTCAGACGCTGAGCGTGGCGGTGCAGCTTTCGCCGGTCGCGCCGTTGGTTGCTGTCGCCTGGATGGTGTCGGTTCCGGCCCGGTTGGCGGGTCTAGACCTGGCCTCGAAGGAACCGCTCGGTCCCTTGGTCTTGCGGGTCTTGCTGAGGAAGGTCGAGCCGTTGTCCTGGAGGACGACGTTCCACGACTGCCGGCGGATGTTCGAGTCGACTTCGAACTCGACCTCGAGCCGGCGATCGTCCGACTTCACCTTCAGCGATGACGTGCTCGCGGCCGTGCAGGTTCCGGCCACGCTCTGACCGCCTCCCTTTGCAGATGCGGTCGAGGCGACGCTCAGCGCTGCAACCAGAGCGACGACTGCCAGTGTGATCTTCGTCGTTCCCATAACGTCCTTTCGTCGGGATCGGTGTCGATTTCCACCCTGGCGTACTGTTGGGCCGACTCGCCATGGGACATTGGTCGTACGACCACCGGGAACGGGTCGGGCATCCGTTCTCTGGCCTGCGTCGTATACGTCCTGCTGAATGACGAAGTCGCAGACTGTCACCGTCCAGCTCGTCGATCCTGCGGCTGCCCCTCGTCCGGCCTCCGTCACCCGAGCGGTTGTGCAGTTCGTCGCCGCCGGCCTGCTCGCGGTCGCGGTGTTCTTCGTGGGGACGTTCTTCGTCATCCGCGACCTCGGCCGCCGAGACGCGCTCCGGAACGCCCGGCAGTTCGCCACGCTTGCAGGACAGGGGATCGTCGAGCCGGCGCTCGATCGACGTGCGCTTGCGGGCGATCCACGCGCCAGGGCACGGATCGACCGGATCGTCCAGGAGCGGATCCTGAACGAGGGTGTCGTGCGTGTGAAGATCTGGGACGCGGGCGGTCGCATCGTCTACTCGGATGAGCCGCGGCTGATCGGTGCACGCTACGACCTGGGCAGCGACGAAGTGGACACGCTTCGCAACGGCGATGCGAAGGCCTACCTCAGCGATCTCAATCGGCCCGAGAATCGTTTCGAGCGCCAGTTCGGTCCGCTGTACGAGGTGTACACGCGCATCCGCGCACCCGACGGAGCGCCGCTCCTCTTCGAGACGTACCAGCGCTCCAGCGCACTGATCTCCAGCGGCCGGCAGATCTGGCGTCCCTTCGCAGTGGCGTTGCTCGCCAGCCTCTTCCTCCTGTGGCTCATCCAGGTCCCGCTGGCCTGGAGGCTCGCCCGGAGACTGCAGCGCTCGCAGCTGGAGCGCGAGCGGTTGCTGGTGCACGCGCTCGAGGCGTCGGCCGACGAGCGGCGGCGGATCGCCGCCGATCTCCACGACGGGGTCGTGCAGGATCTGGCCGGGATGTCGTTCTCGCTCGAAGCCGCCGCCCAGGACCGGCGGGAGCCGCCCTCACCGGGTCTGCACGCCACCCTCATGAACGCGGCGACGACGACGCGGGCGTCAATCCGCCAACTGCGCACGCTCCTGGTGGAGATCCACCCGCCCAACCTGCACTCGGCTGGGCTGGGCGCCGCGCTGGAAGACCTGCTCGCGCCGCTTACGGCCCGCGGGATCACCACGACCATCGAACTGGACGGCCCTCTCGATCTCAGTCACGACATCGAGTTGCTCGTTTTCCGGGCTGCGGGCGAGGCAGTCAGGAACATCCAGCATCACGCAAAGGCGAACAACGTCACGGTCCGGCTCGAGGCGACCCCGGAGCGGGTGCGGCTGCAGGTCGTCGACGACGGTGTCGGCTTCTCCGACGCCCGGCGCGCCCAACGACAGGCCGAGGGGCATGTCGGGTTGGCCCTCCTGACCAGCGTGGCCGCCGGTCGCGGCGGAACGCTGGACGTGGAATCCGAACCGGGGGCAGGGGCGAGGTTCCTTCTCGAGGTGCCTCGCCGATGATCCGTGTCGTGATCGCCGATGACCACGGTGTCGTCCGCGGCGGCCTGACACAGCTGCTCGGGACGCTCGACGACGTCGAGCTGGTCGGGACGGCTGCCAACGGCGCCGAGGCGGTCGCGCTCTGCAGCGCGGAACAGCCGGACGTCGTGCTGATGGACCTCGAGATGCCCGAAATGGACGGCATCGAGGCGACACGCCGGATCAAGGAGGAGCGGCCCGACGTCGCGGTCGTGATCCTGACCTCCTTCTCCGACCGCGAGCGGATCCTCCGCGCGCTCGACGCCGGTGCGGCCGGCTACCTGCTCAAGGACGCGGAGTCGGACGAGCTGGCGAGGTCGATTCGCGCCGCTGCGCGCGGAGATGCTCCACTCGACCCGAAGGCCGCCCGCGAGCTGCTGAGCGCCCGCGCCCCAGGCTCCCCGCTCGAGTCGCTCTCGCCGCGCGAGCGGGAGGTGCTGGTCATGGTGACGGAGGGCCTGCCGAACAAAATGATCGCGCGGCGCCTGTCGATCAGCGAGAAGACGGTGAAGGCCCACCTGACGAGCGTCTTCCGCCAGATCGGCGTCACCGACCGCACCCAGGCGGCCTTGTGGGCCCAGCGGCACGGCTTGGCCTGACGCGGTCGTCTGGGCCCTAGGACCGAAGTCCGATTGCTCGTGCTCGGCGTGGGCCTCGCCGCCGTGTCGGTTCCCCAGTTGATCGCGTGGGGAAAGACGCGGCGAAAATGAAGTCGGGCGCTCGAACTCATTAGTTAGGGCATAACGGAGCACGACGACGGCGGTGAGTAGGGTCACTGCAGTGGAGCCGAACGTCGTCACGGTGTTCTTCGCTGCTCTCGTGACGGCGTTGGCGACCGGGCTTGGGGCGCTGCCTCTCATCTTCGTCCGCTCCTCCGGCCGGTTCGTGCTGGGCGCGTCGAACGCGATCGCGGCAGGTGTGATGCTCGCGGCGAGCGTCAGCCTCTGTCGGGAGGGCGTCGATCGCAACCTGTGGCGCACCGCGGTAGGCCTTGCGTTGGGAATCTGCTTCGTGCTCGTGACGGAGCGCCACCTCGAGCACGACCACGGACACAGCTTGGGATCGTTGCGCGGCGAGGACGCGCAGAGGGCGCTCCTGATCGTCGGGGTGATGACAGTCCATTCCGCGGCCGAAGGAATCGGGGTCGGAGCTGCGTTCGCTGACGGATCGGCGCTTGGCGTGCTGATCACGATCGCGATCGCGGTGCACAACATCCCCGAGGGGCTCGCGATCAGCCTCGTCCTCGTCCCTCGTGGCACCTCGGTCAGGGCAGCGGCGGGATGGAGCATCTTCTCGAGCCTGCCGCAGCCACTCCTCGCCGTTCCCGCCTTCCTATTCGTTGACAGGTTCAAGTCGATCCTCCCGATCGCGCTCGGATTCGCGGCAGGAGCAATGGTGTGGATGGTGCTCCGGGAACTGCTCCCCGATGCGCTCGAAACGGCGTCGGCGAGAATCGTCGCCCTTGCGGGCGGTACCGCGTTCGCGCTCATGCTCGGCTTCCAGATCCTCCTGTTCTCCTAGCGGGTTTCCGTGCCGTCCGGCTAGCCCTGCCCCTGCGCGACCGATGCCGGCTGTTCGTGGGCGCAGGCGGGCCGCGAGCTCGGCGTGCCTAAGACGACGGAGCAGTCGTGGGTTCGAACGCGGCAACGCGTCGCTCGTGCGGGAGCATCAGCGCACCCGCGCGCTGGTTCGAACTCGCCCGACTGAGGGGCACCAGCGTCGAGCAGATCGATCGCACCTACGGCCACAGCTACCGGACTCGCTCGACCGTGCGAGGATCGCACTCAACTGCCTCGCCGCCACAGGCGAGAAGGCTGGCCGCCCGCCTCTCTCGCGGGAATTCCAAGCCCGATACCTCGGGATTTTGCCGATCGCTTTGCGACAATAGGGATATGAGCAGTGTTCAGAACAACGGTGGAGCAACGGGCGGTATCACTGGCAAGGGCTTCCGGCCCGGTCGCAGTGGTAACCCCGGCGGCAGGCCGCAGGGCCTTGCCCGTGCCACCCGCGAGCTGGTCGGCGAGGATGGCAAGGCATTGGTTGAGCTGTGGTGGTCGATTGCTCAGGACGAGACCAGGCGCGACAGGGACAGGCTCGAAGCCTCCAAGCTCCTGGCCGACAGGGGTTGGGGCAAGGCTGCGGCCTTCCAGCCGCAGGAGGGCGACCGCATCGAGCGAGCCGGACGACGCTCAGTCAGTCCCGGGTGGGCTGTAGTGCACCCCGCGGTGCACACCTTCTGGGGAGATATCCATCAGATGCAGGGAAGTTCGTGGCCTGGTCGGCCTAAGTCGCCTACGCAGATACGCACGGAAGCACCGGCGACCGACCAGCATCCGTGCATCAGAAAGAGGGGTCCGGTTGCTGAGAAGGCCTATGACGAACGAGAGGGAAGAAGGTGGAGCGATGAACGCCCACTACCCCAAGGGCGCGGACAACGGCCCCGCGCTGTGGTCGGTGGTAGCGGCGATTCTGCTGGCAGCGTTGCTGCTGGTCGGGCTGTGGATCGACACCTACGGGATCAACCCCTGAGCGACCAGCCCCGGAGACGCACCCCCTCCCCTCGCTGATTTCATCTTCCCCCTCGTTTCTGCGAGTGTCAGAAAATAGGTATCGGTTGGCGCCTAGGCTGCTGAGATGCCCGATGTGCATTCCGTCTCGCTCAGAACAGCGAGGTATCAGCGCCTCCTGCCCGGAGGGAGGCCCGGAGAGGCACCCCCTCCCCTCTCCGACTATGTGCGTGACCGAAAGTCTGAGATGATCGCGTCGGGCGGTATTCCTCCGAGCTGCGGGAGGCCTTAGCCTCTCCCGGCCTGGACGTGGATCGAGACGCAACGGCGGCGTGCCGCCCTCTAGTTCGAAGTTACGCCGGCCACGCCCACCGGACACGCTACGCCTCACCGCCAGCGAGCGACAGCCCTGGGTGGGAATGGCCAGAGGAGACTGCCCCGGAGACGCACCCCCTCCCCTCGCTGATCTAGCACCTCCCTGACGGAGGAAAATCACGGATGCGATACCACCACGCGCCCCCTGCGGCTAGCGTCAGCGAGCCTCGTCCGGCGGCGCTCCTGCGAGCGACCGTGCGAGCTCGATCGTCTCCTCGAGCATGTGCTTCGGGCAAGCCGCCTGCTCCAATCCCACAAATGACCCGACCCATCGCCGCCATCATGATGGCGAGCGCCCAAACCATCGGGAACGCCCGTGTACATTCCCGAACTGCCCCAGGCGAGGGTTTCTCTCCAACTACTGGCTTGTCTTTGTCCCTGACTCCCGAAGCGACAGTACGCTCGCCGACGCGGGCGTGCTGACCTTGGATCTGTCAACCAGACACGCTCCGTTGCCATGTCATGCTGCACTCAGACGGCTGCCTTCAACCAGTCGGCGACCGCGTCGCTCGGAGGATCCGATGAAGGCGATCGTGCAAGAGAGGTACGGCTCGGCTGACGTCCTGGAGCTCGAGGACATCGACAAGCCCGAGATCGGCGACGACGACGTACTCGTGCGCGTTCTCGCGGCAAGCGCACACATCGGAGACTGGCACTTCATGACTGGCCTGCCGTACCTCTTCCGCATCGCAGGCTCCGGGCTCCGCGCGCCCAAGACCCGCGTTCGGGGAACCGATGTGGCAGGTCGCGTCGAGACGATCGGCAAGGATGTCACGCGGTTCCAGGCGGGCGATGAGGTGTTCGGGATCTGCGACGGCGCATTCGCCGAGTACGCGACCGCTCAACCGGACAAGGTGACGCCCAAGCCCGCAAACCTCACCTTCGAGCAGGCGGCAACCGTTCCCACTTCAGGCTGCACCGCACTCCAGGCCGTCCGAAACAACGGAAAGGTGCTGCCGGGGCAGAAGGTGCTGATTATCGGCGCGGCGGGCGGCGTCGGGTCGTTCGCCGTGCAGATCGCCAAGGCCTTCGGAGCTCAGGTCACTGGTGTGTGCAGCACGACGAAGGTGGACCTGGTTCGGTCGATCGGCGCGGACGACGTTATCGACTACACACGCGACGACTTCGCGGAAACGGGGCAGCGCTACGACATCATCCTCGACATCGCGGGGAATCGTTCCGTATCCCACCTGCGGCGAGCCCTCAGCCCCCGGGGGACACTCGTGATCGTCGGAGGAGAAGGGGGCGGACGGTGGTTCGGGGGCATCGATCGCCAGCTTCAGGCGTCCATGCTGTCACCGTTCGTGCACCAGAAGCTGGGCACGTTCGTCGCGAAGGCGAACGGCGAGGACCTGGCCGTGCTCAAGGAGCTCATCGAGGCCGGCAGGGTGACGCCGGTGATCGATAAGGCGTACCCCCTCAGCGAGGTCCCGGAGGCCATCCGTCATCTGGAAGAGGGACACGCTCGTGGAAAGGTCGTCATCACCGTGTGAGGCGTCTGCCGCGAGGCAGACGGCTCAAGAGACATTCCCGCACACTGGCCCAGGCGAGGATTCTCTCTCCAACTACAGAGTTGTCTTTATCCCCGACTGGCTCTCGAGCGACAGTACGCTCGCTCATTCGAGGGGTCGGGGTCGCAACCCGCCAATTCGTGGGTCATATCTGGGCTGGTGCCGAAGGCGCGGCGGAAGTGGCGGGCCAGCTCGATTGAGAGGTTTATGGCTTGAGTCAGGAGCAATAACGTTGGACGTTCAGCGCGAAGTCTCATGAGAACCGAAGTCCAACGACTGTAGAAGCAGAGCGCCAGTGCTAGCGGTACGCCTGCACCGAGACGGCTTGAACGTCGAGGAGATCGAGGCGCCGTCGCCTCGTCCGGGCGAGGTCCTGGTGCGCGTACATGCGGCGGCGATTACGCGTGGCGAGCTGGAGTGGCCGGTCGATCGACTGCCGGCGATTCCGTCTCACGAGCTTTCGGGCGTCCTCGTCGACAGTGGTGATGAGGTTTATGCGCTGACGCCGTTCGATCGCGACGGCGTTGCCGCCGAGTACGCCGTCGTCCCGGCGGAGGCGCTTGCACCGAAGCCGTTGCGGCTGAGCCACGTCGAGGCGGCAGCGCTGCCGATGGGCGGGCTGACCGCCTGGCAAGCGTTGTTTGTGCACGGTCGGCTCGCCCGCGGCGAGCGGGTGCTGGTCACGGGCGCATCGGGCGGGGTTGGGCATATCGCCGTCCAGCTGGCGCGACATGCCGGCGCAACGGTCGTGGAGAGCGGGCCGGTCGATCTGGTTTTCGACACTCGTGGCGGCGAGGTCCCCGCCGGCGAGCGCGTGGTCTCGATCGTGGAGGAGGTGCCGGGTGCGACCTACTTCGTTGTCGAACCCGACCAGGAGCAGCTGCTGGAGTTGGGCGCGTTGGTGGACGCAGGCGATCTTCGCCCGGAGGTCGACTCGGTCTTTCCGCTCACGGAGGCCCGGGCGGCGTTCGAGCGAGTCGCGGTCCGCGGGAAGCGGGGCAAGGTCGTGCTCGAGGTTGACAGTGGCTAGAGGCCGCTTCGACCGTGGCATACCCTCCCGGGCAGCCCCGACCTGCTCCGCCTAACGTGCGCCGAGCAGGATGCGAGCGGCTGGGATCACAGCACTCGGCGAGCCCGTCGAGATCTTCGAGGTGGACGAGCTGGCGAAGCCTGCCGCAGGCGAGGTCCTCATCAACGTCGTTGCCGCCGGCATCGGCAACTGGGACGAGCTTGTCAGGATCGGCAGCTGGCAGATCGGCGGCCCGGCTCCGATGGCGCTCGGGACGGAGGCGGCCGGGACGGTCGCAGCGGTCGGCTCCGGCGTGGCCGAGCTGCGCGAGGGCGATGAGGTGATGACGCATCCGCTGCCGCTCCGGCGTCACGGGACGTGGGCGGGGAGGGTGCTCGCGCCGGCGGCGACCGTCGCGGCCCGACCGCCAGAGGCGTCATGGGAAGCCGGCGCAGCCTTTCCCATTCCGGCGCTCACTGCGGCTCAGGCACTCGACGAGGCTCTTGGGATCGAAAGCGGCGGCTGGGTCGTCGTCAACGGAGCCGGCGGAGTCACCGGTGGCCTGCTCGTTCAGCTCGCTGCGGCTCGGGGCGCCCGCGTGATCGCGACCGCGAGCGCGAAGAAGGCCGAGCGCATCCGCGACTACGGCGCGTCGGAGGTGCTCGACTATCACGGCGACTGGCCTGCGCTCGTCCGCGAGATCACCGGCGGCGGCGCGCCCAAGGCCGTCAACGCTGCCCCCGGGCAGGCGGCCACCACGTTGCAGGCGGTTGCTGACGACGGCCGCCTCGCCACTATCACGGGCGACCCGCCGCGGGAGGAACGGGGCGTCGCCGTAGCCGACGTCTACGTCCGGCCCGATGGTCGGCAGCTTTCGGCCCTCGCGGAGCTGCTGGCCCACGGCACCCTTAGCGTGCCGATCGCGTCTGTCCGTCCGCTCGATCAGGCGGCACAAGCGCTGCGCGAGGTAGTCGCGGGAGCGGACGGCGCGATCGTCCTTTCACTCCGAACCTAGCCTGGCCCGCTGATGGTCGCGTCCAAGCTGCCGCAGTTTCGGGAGCACCACCGCACGAGGGTTCTGGCAGGGCGATCTGGCGTCATTGCGGAACGCTCGGCCATTCGCGCGTGTCGTCTGACTGAAACCAGCGGATCGTCTCGGCGACTACAGAGTTGTTTTTATCCCGGACTGGTCTTCGAGCGACAGTACGCTCGCCCAAATCGATGTTGTTACGCCACCCTGGCTAGTGCTTGAGAGAATGAACGCACGATGACCGACGCCATCAACGTGTGGGACGACGTCCCGGACTGGGGCGGAATCGGCGCGCGGCGACTCGTACGGGCAGGCGAAGGGCTTGGCGCATCGATTTGGGAGATCCACCCTGGAGGCGATTACTGGCGTCACTTCCATCACGCAAGCGACGAACTTCTGATCGTGCTGCGGGGACGACCCACCGTCGGGACGCCAGATGGGTCGCGCCAGCTGAACGAGGGTGACGTGCTATCGCTGCCGCACGGCCCGCAAGGTGACCGGACGATCACGAATGAGACGTCGGATGTTGTGCGTGTCCTGATGATCTCGACGAACATCGACCCAGAGGTCGCCGAGTATCCCGATAGCGGCAAGGTCGGTATCTGGATCGGTGAAAACGGACGATTCTTCCGTACCGCCGACGCGCTCGAACACGCGGGCCCCGAATAGAGCCGCCACGCGCCGAGGTCACCCGCCTCGCCGCTCTGGCGTCATTCCGCAACACTGGCGCACGCGAGGGGCCACGCTCCTGACGAGCGTTCAGTGAGAATCTGGGCGTGAGACGGATCACCGTTCGTCCGGCCGAGTCTGGTGACGCCGCGGGGATCGCTCGTGTCTGCGCAGAGGGGTGGCGCGACACCTACGCAGGCATGTATACGCCCGAGCACGTTGAATCGGTGATCGCCGAGTACTACACGGTCGAACGGATCGCGCGGGAGATCGCTGCGCCAGAAGACTGGGACGGCTGGATCGTCGCGAGAGAGGACGGTTCGGTGGTTGGTGCCGGAGGGGGCGGGATGATCGAGCCTCGTGTGGGTGAAGTCTTCGTCCTCTACCTCGATCCGGAGAGACGCGGTGAGGGAATCGGCACGCTCCTGCTTGACGCGATCACCCGTCAGCAGCTCGCACATGGTGCTCACGAGCAATGGGTCAGCGTCGAGCCAGAGAACGTGAAGGGCTTGCCGTTCTACAAAGCCCGCGGCTTCCAGGTTCGAGGGACGCGGCCAACCTGGGGATCGGCACCCGAGGAAGGGCGCTCTTCGGTGCGCCTGATGCGCCGAATCGACCAGTCTCGTGTGCAGCACCGGTCATAGCTGCTCAGGGGTCATTCGTGAACACTGGCCCATGCGAGCGGGTCGTCTGACTGAAACCAACGGATCGTCTCAGCGACTGCTGGGCCGATCCTGGACGGAGACTGATCCCGGAGAGCACCCCCCTCCCCTCTGCTGCTCGGGCAACCCCCTCCCCCTTGCTGATCTAGCACCTCCCTGGCGGAGGAAAAAACCGAGAGGCGATACCAGCGCTGCGGCGTGATTAGTCACACGCGGAAGTCGTTGATTCAATCCCTGCCTCGGTGTAGGGACTCACGGAAGTTGTCGCTCGGCTTAGCCGCCAGGAACCGGCCTGCACTCCGGTTCAGCTCGACCGTGGTACTCAGCACCAGCAGAGAAGGCCTAGTTTGCGCCAGGCCCTCTCTTGCGCCTCCCGCATCTAGCGACCGCCGTAGCGACTCCAACTCCTCGCCGTAGCGCCAGTACGCCTTGTTCTTTGTTCGATCCAGGCACTGTCGTCGGGCGTGCACGACCGTCTGGCCGACAGGGTCGAGTCGGTTCAAGCGGACGCCTGGTCGAGCAGGTTTGTGTTGAGGGCGTCTAGGCGCTCTGCGAGCGCCCGCCAGGAGTAGCTGCCACGGATCTGCCGACTGGCGTTGTTGGCTCGGTCGGTTCTGGCCGCGTCATCGTTGACGGCTGCGACGAGCGCGTCGGCGAGGGCATCTATGTCGTCCGGGGGGACGAGCCAGCCGTTCGGCTTCCCGGCGACGGTGTTAACGAAGGAGAGAGGGCCGCCGCTGGTGGTCGTGATCACCGGGAGGCCGCATGACATCGCTTCAAGGAACACCAACCCGAAGGGCTCACCGACCGAAGGAGCGGCGAACAGGTCGGCACAGGACAGTCCCAGCGGGAGTTCGTGATGTCCACGCCAACCGCTGAAGAAGACACCCTCGACGGCAAGTTCTCTTGCGACCGTGTACGGGTGTTCGCCCTCCCATTCCCCTGGCGAGCCGCCCCAGATCAACAGAGGCGCTGGAACTTTGAACCGCGGTCGCGCCCGATCGTAGGCTCGCACGAGAAGCGGGACGCGCTTGAAGTCCAGGAAACGACCGACGTACAGGAGCATCGGCAGCGGCTCGCCCACGTGGCCGGTGAATGCCTCTAGCGCCTCAGCTGGGTAGCGGATGCTCCCCGGGAGCCCCGACTCGTCCCAGCCCTGGGGATCGTCGACGAGCCAGTGGCGCAGGAGTTGCAGACGCTTGTCACGGCTGAGCGCGGAGCGGTGGAAGACATCCGTATCGACGCCATTTGGAATCACCTCGATCAGGTCGCCCGGGACGCCCAAGAGACGAACGGCCTCGGACGCTTCGTGGGGCGAGAGACAGGCGATGCGGGAACTCTTTCGGGCAGACCGCTCGAGGCGCGTGGCCCAATCCTTTCCGTAGCGGTATTGACTCAGATTCGTCTGTCGCAGCAGCTCGCGGTCTGTTCCAGCCAGTCGGCAATCCGACGGTAGATCGCCTGCGTCGGCGGCGACCGCAAGCTGGTCGAGGCTTGTGTCCAGCGCGAGGGCCACGGCGTTGAGGCGGTCGACGCGGTCGAGCATCTTCAGCTCGGTGCCATGCAGGTGGGTGACCAGGGGACGCTCAGGACAACACCGGGAGGCAGCATCGTGCATCGGCGTCAGATGATGGAGGTGAAGCACGTCAACGCGGCCGAAGCCCGCACGCTCGAACACCCCCTCCCACGCCGACACCTGAGCCTCCGCCTGCTCCGGGCCAAGGGAGGCAAACACACGGTCCGGAGCCCCATCCCGATCCTCGAAGGAACCGTGGAACGGAACCGGCCCGGCCAGCTGATCCTCACCACGTCGGAACCGCTCAAAAGCAGGGGTGTAGTCGGCAACCTCGACATGCAGACCCTCGAAGAAGGTGGCGGCATGGGTCTCGTCCCCGGGCGAGCCGAGCGATCCCGAGGCGAGCACTACCTCCCAGCCAGCCTCCACGAGCGCACGACACAGATACCGAGCAACCTGCGCCGAACCGCCGCGCGGATAGAACATCAGGCCCATGCCCAGCCGTCCGCGTGGCCTACTCAGGCTCAAAACCCCTGCTCGAAGGATGATCTCGAATATCGAAAGGTATGACTTGCGTGCCGGCCTGCTTGTGTCGGCGGAATTTTCTGCACGCCGTAGCTTGATAGGATTGCCGCGGTTGCGCCGCCAAAGCGGGCGCATGCGCTGCAGAGCCATAAGAACTGGCTCTGCTAGACGTCAATCCCTCAGCGAACAGGGTTGGAGCAGTGGCTGGCTGACCGCAACCGTCTGGTCGGCGATCCGTTTCGATCAGGTCGGGAGGACGAATGGCGAACCAGGCTCGTGTTGGTGGAGGCGTCGCACGGCGACGCGGGTGGCATGGCGCGAAGGCGAGGCCGATCAGGGCCCGTCCCAGCGACCTGCTGGGACGAGGTACTGGCGATGCCGGTGGAGATAACGGCGCCGGATCGCGCGAGCGCCGACGCGCTGCTCGGCGAGGCGGTATCGCACTTTCGCGCCGAACTTGTCGAGACCACCGGCCCGGCGACGCTCGTCAGGCTTCGGCCCGAAAGGGCCGCGCCGACGGGCTGGGTCTTCGAGCTGCTGGCTCTGGTCGAGCGCTGGCTCGAGGCGCACAACCTCCAGGTCGCGAACGTGCACCATGGACACCGCAGCTACGTGATCACGGCTCCTGGCCCCGAGCGCCAACAGAGCGGCGGTCCCGGCTCGGCATCCGCCGCATGAGCGCGCCCGTGCCGACCACTGATTCCCAGCATCTGCGAATCCTGATCGCCAACGAGAGGCGCGACCGGCTCGAGCTGCTCGCCCAGGTCGTGATCGGCCTCGGCCACGACGTGATCGCCCGTGAGATCTACGTGAAGGAAGTCGGCGCGCAGACGGCGAGGGAACAGCCGGACGTGGCAATCGTCGGGCTCGGCCTTTCCTCCGAGCACGCGCTCGATCTGATCGGCGAGATCGTCCGCGAAGCATCCTGCCCTGTGATCGCGCTCCTCCACGCCAACGACCCGGCGTACATCCACGAGGCGGCCAAGCGCGGCGTCTTCGCCTACATCATCGACGGCACCCCCGAAGAACTGCAGAGCGCGATCGACATCACGCTGCAGCGCTTCACCGAGTACCACAACCTCCAAGGCGCCTTCGGACGGCGCGCAACGATCGAGCAAGCCAAGGGCATCCTGATGGCCCGCCACGCCATCAACGCGGACAAAGCATTCGAGATGCTCCGAGACCACTCCCAACACAACGGCCGCAAACTGACCGACGTTGCCGGGGCAATTGTCGAGAGCCACCTCCTGCTGCTACCGCCGCCCCTGGCAGCCCCAACCCATAACGGCCCGGCGGCAGATGGCGCCCAAGTACCCGCCCTACTGGTCCCAACCCGTCCGGACGATCGGGGCGGAGCCGAAGAGCCCTCAGCAGAATTGTCTTCATTGAGTTAGCCCGGCGAACATCAGCTCGCACTGCCACCTCCTGCGCGAGCGGCTGCGGCCGTCGTGACCGACAACGACGTCGGCTCCGCGGGAGAAGCTGGCCGAGCGAGATCGAGACGCCGCCTGACCCTTGCATGTCGGGCGCTCCGCTCGTCGTGATCGGCCTCGGGGTCACGCTCGGCTCAGACCCGCCCCGAGAACGCATCAACCGATCGCCGAACTGCAGAGCCCCGGTCCGGGACCGCTCGAATTCCGCCTCGCAGCGACTCCATTACCTCGCCCTCGCTCGAGCTTCTCTTCCTTGCCAGCGATCGCCGCGAGGACTGAGAAAGGGTGACCTTCGACGCCTGCGCGTCCTTCGGCTCCTGCTCAGGCGCGTACTCGCGCCTGGCTCTCTCCGCCAGTCTTGAAACCCTCGCCGTCGCCCCCAGCCTCGAGCCGTGCAAGTAGATCCTGGGGCATCACCGTCCAGTCCCCCGCCCGCCAGCGGTCGAGCAGAAGTTCGGAGAACAGAGGGGCAAACGGCTGACCAGCCTCATACTCGAGGCGCCTGCGCGATGCGAGCACCTCGTTCACCGACTCGCGGCGGCGGAGCGCGGCCAGCGTGCGCCACGCGGCAGCGCAGGGATCCGGACAGAGCGCATCCTCTGCGCTGGTGACCTCACGCAGGAGCTGGTCGGCTCGTTCCTCGCCGCAGAGCGGGCAATGGGCATGACGCTCTACGTGTTTACGGGCGGAGGCAACCTCCCGGCGTTCGAGCATGCCTCACAGCGTAGATGCCTGAGGTCTGCAACCGAGGGCGCCGAACTGACGGTAGGAGGCGCCTCGCGGCCACGACTCGACCTCGACGAGGGCGAACGGACGCGATATGGGCGACTTTCACCTGGTCCACGCCGGAACGGGCGCGGCTTGTCGGAAAGGCGACAGAGCCAGCCGAGGTGACCTTGCCCCTTCTCGCCCATTCGCAGCCGGGACCATCGAGACGGAGCAGGTCGACTCGCGCACGCTCGTTTGCAAGTAGGTCGCGGCATTCGCGGTGGCGGCCCCGTACGCTGCACGCATGGTGATCCCGCGCCGGCCGTGGGAAGACCTCGCACCCGACAAGCGTCAGATCGTCGAGTGGCGCTTCGATCAGTTCACCACGTTCCTGCACTCGGTCGGCCTTGCCGAGCGACTCGCGCTCGCCGAGATCGACTACCACCAAGTGCAGGAGATGATCGAGGCGGGCTGCTCCGAGGAGCTGCTCGAGCGGATCCTGACCTAGCCAGGCTGCGACGAGCGGGCGGATGATCAGGCCAAAGGCCATCGTGCTGGATGGCGAGGCGGCGGAGACGGCCGCGACCGCGCTTCCGGCTTTCGCGGAGCAAGGGCATCGGATAGCCGTCATCGGCACCACTGAGGTGGAGGGCAGAAGTCATCGACACCGATGGCGATGCGATCCCCTGGCCCGAGCGTGACGAAGTCGCACGTCTCCTTTGAGCAAAGGCAACCCGAGCACAGCTTGGGCTGGGGCTTCTCGCGGAACGTAGACTGGCACGATAGACCTCCCGGGCTCGACGACAGGGGCGGCCTGAGGCCTGAGAGATCCCGCCTGGAGGAGGTAGCCGGTGGCTGCGCGAGCGAAGCGAGGCACGACCCGGGATGCGCCATCGTCGGCCGGGCCGCGGAAGGACCGCAAGGGCGCGGATCGTCGCCGGAGGTCGTGCTTCTTCTGCAAGGAAAAGGTCGCGGCTGTTGATTACAAGAACATCGCGCAGCTTCGCCGCTTCATTTCCGAGCGGGGCAAGATCAAGGGCCGCGGCAACACGGGTACCTGCCGGAACCACCAGAAGCAGGTCGCGGTCTCGATCAAACGCGCGCGTGAGATGGCGCTTCTGCCCTACGTGGGTGATTCTCGGGAGCCGCAGACGCAAACTCGCTCGCGCCGCGCCGAGAAGATCGCCTAGAAACGGATCGGCAAGAAAAGAAGTGAGTCATCTTGTCCCCGCCGGCAGCGAGGTACGATCGACTTCCAGTCGGACACAGAGAACGAGTATCGGATGCGCTCCATGCCTTCCCTACGCATTCGTGAGCAGTGAAGGGAGGTGTGTTCATGCCAACCGGAACCGTCAAGTGGTTCAGCAGCGAGAAGGGCTACGGCTTCATCACGCCCGATGACGGCGGCGAAGATCTGTTCGTGCACTTCTCGGCCATCGCTGGCAGCGGCTTCAAGACGCTGGACGAGGGCGCAAAGGTCTCGTTCGAGGTGACCCAGGGCCAGAAGGGGCCGCAGGCAACAGACATTCAAGTCGCCGGGCAGTAGCGCCGAAGCTCGCTCGGGTGCCAACGTGTGGATGCCTCATGCTGCGCCGGTGTCGGCCGTCCGAGTAGGGCGACAGGGAGCTGGCGGCCCGTCTGCGAGAGGCCGTAGCGTTCGGTTCGTGCAAGACCGCGGAGGAAGCACCGACAATCAACCGAGAGATCGGGGTGAGCTTGGCCGGCTGCTTGCCTCGGCCGAGGGCTACCTCGTCCTGGACGAAGAGGGGCGCCCCTGCGGGCGCATCGATCACATTCGCTACGAGCGTCACGCCGACTATCCCGACGAGATCATCGTACGCCGAGGGCTATTCCGGCAGAGGCGCGTTCTTCCCTTCGAGGCGGTCGCGGCCGTCGACAGGAAGAACAAGACCGTGCTGCTGGGCATCAAGCCCTAGCTCTACCGGCGTGTCGCAATCCGGAACCGCGACAGTGCGGCGAGACCGCGTGGAGGACGGGCGCCGAGCGCCGGTCGGGGTTGGAGCAACCGTTCGGAATCTCGTTCGGCCCGGCTAGGCGTCTTCGTTGGGTGTGCACCGGGGTGTGCACCCCGTGTGCATTAGCGGCGTCCGTGGCACACCTGACCCACGGAGCCATGCGGGTTTCCGCATAGCTCGGTGGATTCAGATGGGCCGGGCAGGGATCGAACCTGCGACCTTGGGATTAAAAGTCACGCTGGAGAGCCAGCAGGCAGATGCGAGAAGCGGAAACTGCCTGCGCATGTACGCTTTCTGTACTGCAACGAGATTGCACCGGAATGCACCGTTCGGCGGCCAGTCCGTACTCCCAGCGTGCTCCTCGCGCCGGCCTTGCTGCACAGCCGATCTCACTTCCTCAGCAGCGCTGATCCCATGAGCTTCTGGGATGGACCAGCTGGTCGTCCGGCTCAGCATTTGCATCCTGGGGAGGCACTAACGCCAGACGGGAATCGAGACGACGGGGAGCGCTAACCCCTTCCCCTGGGGCCGGTATCAGGCTTGAAACCATCGACCACGCCGCTTGCATGCCGCTGCTCCACGGTCGGTAGTTCGAAGCAAGGCGAATACGAGGCCATGCCGATGCAGGGTCGGACGGTCAGGGCGCACACTTCTGGTGAGGAAAGGTGGTTGTGATGCCAACCATTTCGTCGAATCGGTGCACGGTGTTCGACCGGATCGTTTGCGCGTTCGACAGCTCTGAGCCTTCGTTCGAGGCTGCGCGCCAGGCGTGCTCGCTTCGATCGGAGAGCGGAGAGCTCGAGATCGACTGGGTGTTCGAGCCTCCAGTCGTCGCCTACTCGCCATACGGCGGCCCGATGATCGTCGGCGAGGCGGAAAAGACCGCCGCCGCGGCCCTTGCCGAGGCGAAGTCGGTCTTCCCTGATGCGGCCACGCACCTCCTCCACGGGACGACCGTCGGGCGGCTGCTCAAGCGGTTGACCGAGTGGGAGGCCACGCTCGTCGCGGTCGGGGCGACCAGCCGGAATCGCGGCGTGGGGGTCGCACGCGGGAGCGTCATGACCTCGATGCTGCACCGCGCGCACGCGTCGGTTCTCGTCGCTAGAGCACCCGCTGCCGGAGGCTTCCCGGACGCGGTCGCCGTCGGATACGACGGATCTCCGCCCGCCGATCGCGCACTCGCGGCCGGGCTCGCCATCGCGGACCGGCACAACACCGACCTGTGCGTGGTGGTGGCAGCGGGAGCCGACTTACCGGAGGACTTCGAGGCGCTTGCGGGACTGACGGTCGTACGGGACGAGAAGCACCCCGTGGAGGCGCTGTGCGCCGCCTCCCACGACGCCAACCTCCTTATCGTCGGAAGTCGCGGGATCCACGGTGTGCGCGCCCTCGGCAGCGTCAGCGAGCGGGTCGGCCATCAGGCGGCCTGCTCGGTGCTCGTGATCCGCTAACGCGAGAGCGGAATCGGCCGCCATCATCCGCGCCACGCTGGAGCGATGCCGTCAACGAACGCCACCGCTGCTCCCGGAGCTCCGCCGCGTGCTCCGCGACGAGCTCGACGCCGAGTTGCGGCGGCTCGGAGTCGTCGTCGAGGGCGTCGAGGCGGTTACCGACCACACAATCGCAGCGGCGGGCGCGGGAAATTCGAGGCGGGCCCGTCACGGGCCGGCCTGAACAACCTGGATTCAAGTCGGCACGTCAATGGATGGTCTTGGCCGACCTCACTCTGCTTACCGTGGCCGTCATCCTCATGCTTGGCGGCGCGGTCATGCTGCTCGTGGGCGTGGTAGGCGCAGGAATTGCAATCCCGCTGATCGCGGTCGGGATCGGGGTCACGGCCATTGTCGAGCTCGACAATGCCGGGCCACTCAGGACGCTACGCCTCCAGCCCACCGTCGAGATAGTCGAGTCGCACAGAATCCATGTCAACTCCACCCTCGGCGAGGGCAGCCGGTAGGTCTGGGTGGGCTACCGACCACTCAGCGTCCTCGCGCGAGTCGTAAGTCTCGACAACGACGACGAGGTTTGGATCGTCGAGTCCGCGCCAGATCCGGTGTGACCGAACACGCAACCCCATCGGTCCCGCCGTTACACGGTCATAGACCGGACGCCAGGCGTCGTAGTCGGCGACTCGATGGTGAATCATCAGAGTGACCATGGCACCTCCTTGAACTCGGTGTCTCCTTCCGTGAGCACGGCTGGACGGCGGGTGACAGCGCGACGAGTGCGTGCGAGGGGATGGGAATGGAGCGATCCCGACTCACGGGCTTTATGAAGACCGGCGTAAGCCCTTCGGGTGTGGAAGGTCATGATGTGCCTTCATCTCCCGATTGGGTCGTCATCGGTCCTCCTTTGTTCTGATGAGTCTCCCGACGTTGGGAGACCATTCGTTCGAGAGCCGCCTTGCGTGCGATCCGGTGAACGTTCTTCGCGGTTCAGGGTACCCTCGAGTGCGCTCGATAGGCAGCGACCATCGCTTTACCGCATCCTCGGCCGCACAACTGTTCCCATAATCGTCCTCCTGCTCGGCGTGCCACTACCGTGAGGTTCGCTGGCCGTGGGAGTCCTCGCGTCGGGGGAAACGCCGGGCCGGGCGTGGCCAACTACGGAGCGATGGGTTTGGCCGATCAGTGCCGTCCAATCCCCTGGTCTCGAAACCTGAGGAGGGCGTCTGGACGCTCGCGAGCTGTTCGTGTCGGTCGCGTGAGGTGTAGCGAGCGACTGCTCCTCCGAATTCCAAGCGCATCGGCGGCATCGAGGTAGATCCCGCGCCGGGTCAGCGAGTAGCCTTCGTCGAACTCGACCGCCCCGTTCAGCTCGATGACGACGTACTTCCCGTCGCCGAGTGGAAGCAGGTCGACCCCGATGAAGTCCACGCCGACGGCTGAGGCCGCAGCGACCGCGAGCGAGCGGGCCGCGGGTGATGGCTTGACCGGAAGGAGTCGGCCGCCGAGGGAGACATTTGTCCGCCACTCGCCTGGAGCAGCAATCCGCTTGCCCGCGCCGACGACCTCTCCTCCGGCGACGATCAACCGAAGATCGGACCCATCCGCCGAAAGGAATTCCTGGAGCAGAGCTCCGTGCCGGCGGAACCAGGGCCGGTCTCGAACCACGGCCAGCGTCGACCTGACCTCGTGGCGGTCCCTGCAGAGGAAGACGTCGCGGCCCCAGCTGCCGAAAGGAGGCTTTGCGACGAACGGCAGCCCGATCGGGACGTCAGGCTCGCCGCGCCAACGGACCGTACGCGGGTGTGGAAGGCTAGCCAGCCCGAGGCGATCGGCCGTGCGCAGCTTGTCATGCGCGGCGAGAAGCGCCTCAGCTCGATTGAGCACTGGGAAACCACGCCGCTCGAGCAGGAGCAGGGCGAGGAGTCCCGGCTCGATCCCGTCGAGTGATGGCAAGACGTCGAGTCGACCGAGGGCGACTGCCTCTGGCTTCACGGCATCGACGGGATTCACCAGGACCGCATCGACACCTGCGTCGGACCAGGCCTGGACGAGTTCGACATTCGTGGTGTTCGTGGCAGAGCCGACGAGGCAGACCTGGTGTCCAGTCCGATGCTCGAGGGGTCGCTCGAGTTCCTTGAGCGCGAGGGTCCCAGGCGCGGGTCGTGGCATCGATAGTCGTGGTGCCTGCACTACGTCTCCAGCGAGGCGAGGGACTTCCAGCGTGCGTCGACGTGGGCTTGGATTGCTTCGACCTGCTCCGACGAAAGATGACCGAAGCGCCCTTGCGCCAGGAGGAACTCGCGGACGGGCACCGGATGCTTCGGTTTGAAGGTGATGCTCCAGTTGCCGCCGTCGCACGCGAACAGAGGGAAGTACCGCGACTCGACCGCGAGCCGCGTGATCTCCACCGATTGATCGCTGGGATACCGCCAGCCTGGCGGACAGGCGCCGAGGACGTGCAGGAACCGGAACCCTTCGAGCTCGGCCGCCCTCGCGACCTTTGCTCTGAAGTCGCGGAGCATGGGCACCGAGCCCTGCCGCAAGGGTCGCCACGTAGGGGATGCCGTGCGCCGCAAGGATCCGGGCGATGTCCTTCTTCTGCCCTGCTCGTGGGGCAGCTCGCGGCGTCGTGGTCGTCCAGGCGCCTTCCGGGGTGGCGCCCGACTTCTGGACGCCGGTGTTCATGTACGCCTCGTTGTCGTTCAGCACATAGAGGATGTCCTCGTTGCGCTCGGCTGCCGCCGACAGGCCGGAGAACCCGATGTCACACGTCGAGCCGTCGCCGCCCCAGACCACGACGTGCGTGTTCTCGACACCGCGCAGGCGCAGTGCGGCCTTGATTCCAGAAGCCTCTGCCGCCGCCGACGCGAAAGGCGTCAGGTAGACCGTCACGGCGAATGCGTTGACCGGCCAGACGCCGGCGATGATCGTCCAGCAGGACGCCGGAACGACGAGGACGATCTTCGATTCGGGGGTCGCCGCGGCAAGGCCACCGAGGACGTGCCTGACGTTGATCGCCGGGCCGCAGCCCGGCATGCGCTGTGGCCGGGAAGGAGGAGCCGCTCCTCCGAGACGACCGGCTCGATCCACGCGGTCATCGCTCGACCGCCTCCGGGACGAGCACAGGTGCGAGGGTCTCCCGCTGCCCGCTCTTCGAGCGCACCTCGTTCAGAATCCACCGAAGCGTGGCGGGCGTCACGTCGGTGCCGCCGACGCCGCAGACGAAGTCCGCGACCACCTCGGCGCGGTCGAGCCGGAGCGATCTCACGTCGCCGCCGAGCGGCGCGAGCGAGCCGAAGGCAGCCGCACGGTCGACGACTGCGACATGGGAGACCTTCGACAGGACGTCGTCGAGCTTCGCCGCGGGGAACGGTCTGAACGCGTGGACGCGGACGAGCAGGAGATCGTCGTCCTCCGCCAGGAGCTCGCGGGCGGTGTCGCCGATGGTTCCGATCGTGATCAGGGCGGTGTCGGCATCGGCGTTGCCGACCACGTCGAGTGCACCTGCCTTCGCATGCCCGAACCGATCGCCGAACTCGAAGGCGGTGACCTCGATGAGCCCCCTGGCCCGATCGAGCGCCTCTGATACCTCGCGCTGGAACGCTGCGTAGTCCGCCGGCTCGGGCAACCCCGAGAAGGCGCGCGGCCGCGCCGGGTCGAGCAGCCATTGGTCCGGAAGGCTGGGCGGCGGCAGAAACGCGTCGACGTCCTCCTGGTCGGGGAGCTCGATGACCTCCGATGTGTGCGAGAGCAGGAAGCCCTCGGCGCAGACCATCACCGGGAGCATGAGCGTCTCGGCGACTCGGTAGCCGCAGAGGACGCTGTCGAGGACCTCCTGGACGGAGGAGCAGTAGAGCTGGGGTCCGATGTATTCGGAGGCTCGTCCAACTCGACCAACGAGGGATCCGGCATACCCGCGACGCAGTCCCGTGATGTGGCCGCGTTCAACAGCGTCGAACTTGCAGGGAGCAACAACCTCATGATTCGCGTCGGCGAGAAGCAGTCCGTCGTCGTAAAGGGCGATGACAACCTCCTCGACCGCGTTACGACCGGGGTGCAGTCAGGCAAGCTCGTCGTAGCGAACACTCCCGGCAGCTTCACGACGAAGAGCCCGATGAGGGTCGAAGTCAATGTTCCGACGCTCAACGCGTTGACGCTCACTGGCAACGGCAACATCGTCGTCAGCAACATCGAGGCCAAGAGCCTCAAAGTGACCTTGCCAGGCAGTGGCGCGCTCACAGGAAGCGGAACCACAACGCGGCTTGATGTCACAGTTAACGGCTCCGGAACAGCGCAGTTCTCACAGCTTGTCGCCAACGACGTGCGGGCACTCGTGAGCGGCTCAGGAACCATCTTCATCACCGCGACCGAAAGTCTCGATGCCTCGGTATCCGGATCTGGCTCGATCCTCTACGCCGGCAGACCGCAGGACGTAACGAAGAGCGTCACCGGGGCGGGCGCCATCACCGGAATTTAGTGAGACAACAGAAGAGTGGAGCGGCCCGGCGGTTCGGAGAATATCTCCCGGGCAGCGCATCAGGGCCGTCGCTGATGACCTGATCTGCGCGGATGCACGAGGGTAAGGCTGGGAAAGAAGGTGTGCGATGTCTCGCACGCCAAAAGAGTCGACGACGACGTGGTCGCTGGCAAGGTGTCCTTCCAGGCGAACGCTCAGGCCGCTGGCCGCGACAATCCCAACCCGCCCAAATGTTCTTCGACTTGAGGACGTCAACAACATCTGGTTTTTTCCTCCCGCTGCGCGCGGTGCAGCAAGCCGGTGAGGCAGGCCCATTCTTCGTCTGTAATCGAAACGTCAGCTCGGGTGACGTCGGCCGGCACATCGAGAGACGTGTCGTCGTCAGGCAGGTGCCAGCGGTACCACTTCTTCCTGCGGAGACTGAACCTCGTGGACCGGTACCGATACGGGCCTGGACTGTTGGTATCGCTTTTTGACAGCAAGAACGAGAGAGTTTCCGCTCTTCATCAGGCTCCCAGCTTCCAGGCCCAGAGCGTCAGCAAGACGGCCAGCGAAACCAGTGCTCCGGCGAGCGCGCCGACCGTCAATGCGACCACCAGGCCGATCGAGATCGGCACGAGGCAGAGCCACAGGAAAGCCCACATGAAGCCGTTTCCAGTCATTTCGCCCCCTCCGCCGCCGAGACGTATTGCTAGCCCTCGTCTTCGCGCCAGCTCAGCTTCTCCACGTGCCTCTCTCTCTCTCTCTCTCTCTCTCGACGTTGCCGCGGATGTTCGTCCTGCTGACGTTCGGACTCCAGTGGCTGCGAAAGGCCATCCTCCGTGCGGGCGGGTTCGTGGCCCTCCACGACGAGGACAGGATCTTCCAGCGCGAGCGGCACGAAGCAGAGCGGGCAGGGCGAGATCGCCGCTTTTGCATGGATTGGTACTCGTTCCAAGACCAGGCGCATCGAGGAAGCACCGTTCGGGCCTTGAAAGCCGAAAGCCCCGCGCTAGCAGGGCTTTCTAATGGTGGAGCGTGCCGGGATCGAACCGGCGACCTCCGGCTTGCAAAGCGGGGTGGCTGACGAGGCCGCCCCGCTCATTTCTCCGCATGGTTAAGCCGATCGGCTCGTTCCGAGCGGGGTTGGCCGGTGGGCCGAATGCGGTTGCATTGGGGGCGATTCCGGCCGATTTGGGCACCACTTCCGGCTTGGTGCCCATTCGGGCGGCAGCGTCAGCATTCCCAAGAGCTCGAGACGGGCGGATCCTTCCGGATGCGCATCGGTAGATCCTCGGATGCCGAGACCCTGGCACACGACCGAGGGTTGCAAGCGGACATCGAAGAGGAACCGGGCCGGTACGGATCCATCCTGCCGTCCCGGCGGGAAGGAGCAGGAATGTCGACTGACGTCGCCCGTGGGGAGCGCAGCGGCTGGATCGAGTTCTCCGCGGTCGTGCTGTTCGCCGTCGCGTTTTTCCGGATCATCGAAGCGATTGCCTACTTCGAGAAGAGTCACAAGCTGAACGACCTGGCCGGCGGGTTCTTCTCCAACCACGTCTGGGGCTGGGGCGCGTGGGACCTCTGCATCGCCGTCCTCGCCATCTTCGCCGGGCTCTCGCTGCTCAAGGGCGGCGGTTTCGGACGGGTCATTGCCTACATCTGGGCGGTGATCGTATTCGTGAACAGCTTCCTGATCATCGGCATCGCTCCCTGGTTCGCGGCCTCGACCATGGTGCTCGCCGGGCTGGTCGTGTACGGGCTGGCGATGCATCCGGAGGAAGGGGAGGGACTCTGATGAGCCGGATGTGGTGGATCATCATCCTCGTCGCCGCCGGCGTCGGCCTGGCGGTCGCGATCGGCGTGCTGGGCACGCGGAACGAGCCCTCGACATCGAAAACAGAGGCGGTCTCCAACCTGTGCTCCAGCCTCACCGGCCTGGAATCCTCGATCGAGAATCTGACCGGTCTCTCGAGTTCGGCCTCCAAGACCGACTACGAGAGCGCCGTCTCCGCCGTCCAGGACGACTGGAACCAGGTGAAGTCCGACCTCCAGGCCGTGCAGAACGCGCCGAGTGGGGATCTCGACAGCGCATGGGACGGCTTCACATCGGCGGTCAAGGACGTCCCGAACGACGCTTCCGTTCAGGACGCCGTGAAGGACGTCACCCAGTCCGCCCAGGCGCTCCTCTCGGCGGCAAAGACGACCGCCTCCGAGGTCAACTGCTCGTCCCCGTCCACGACAACGACAACGTCCTCGTAAAGGGAGGGAAACCTGATGGCAGAACAAACGGTTGAGACCCCCGTCCTCGACCTGCTGGCCGGCATGACGGCAGAGTCGGTCGAGGCGACGAACCTCGACCCCGAGAGACTGATGCTCGTCCGGATCGCTGCGCTGGTCGCGGTCGACGCGCCCCCGGCCTCGTACCTGATGAACCTCGAGGCCGCCGGCGAGCTCGGCATCGGCGAGGAAGAGGTCAAGGGAGTGCTGACGGCAGTCGCACCGATCGTCGGCACCCCGCGCATCGTCGCAGCCACCGGCAACATCGTCCGCGCGCTCGGGTTCGCGCTCGAACTGGCGGAACTCGAAGAAGAGGCCGACGAGATCGAGTCCTGACCCGAGGCAAATGCAGGCACGCGGCACGACCTCCCTCCCGCCACTGTGACCGGCGGGAGGGAGCCCTTCCAGGGGCCGCCCTCTTGCTTCTCGATCGGCCCCGCGGTGCTCTGAGAGTTGAATCGATCCGCCTATCCGACTCCCGAGCGCATGCGCCGGCTCACCCGGCGGAGGGTCGTGCGCGAGAGCACCGGCTCACGTCCGTCGCCCTGGTGCCGTCCGCTGAGCTCGTCGTGGAGGGCGCTGTTGAGGATCGGAGCGGTTACGACGATCCGCCCGATGACCCACATGAAGAAGAGGACGGTCGCAAGAACTCCCAGAGCGCCGTAGAGCGACATCGATGTCTCGAGCTTCGGGCCCAGGAGGTAGACGACGAGACCATGGGTCACCTGGAAGCCGACCGCCACGCGAATGGCACCGGGCAGGAGCGCCGTCCAGCGGGCGGATCCGTGCGGCAGCGAGCGAGACCGCGAGCCATAGCCCGGCCAGGGGCCGACCATGAGCACCACGACACCGAGCTGCCCGAGCTGCGTCCAATCGCGCAGCCACCAGGTCAGCATGATGGTGCCGACGAACAAGCACATCCCTCGGAGACGCAAGCGAGCTCGCAGCGGCCGGCTGCGCGGCGGCGGCTGTCCCAGACGAGCGAAGATGAGTTGCAGCGCACGCGCCCCGGTGTACCCCTCCCAGAGCAGCAGCGGCACGCCGGTGAGCAGCAGCCACCAGGAGTTGGAGTCGGCGGCGCGTGCGACGTCTCCGATCGCATTCACGATCGCCTGGGGAAGGCCGCCGCTCGCGACCGCGTCCTCGAATCTGCGCGACTCCGAGCCGAGGGCCCCGACGACGATCAGGTCGAACGGCAGCGCACAGGAAGAGCCGGTAGGCGAAGCAAACGCCGAGTACTCGCCGCGCACCTCGTTGCGCTCCATCGCACGGAAGGGAATTGCGACGACCGTGCTGCTCGGCGGCGCTCCGCGGTTTTTCGGCCCCGGCGGCAATCGTCCCGCGGACGCGACCGCGATTCCCCGGCTGGTGGGGACGTCAGGCTCTCGACTGCTGCCGTGGTTCCCGTCCGCGGTCTCGCTCATGGGGCCGCACCGACCTCAGCGCTTCACTCGCGCCTCGACGGCTGTCGCCTCGAGGAGCGTGAGCCCGAGCGCCGACACGTGTTGGAGGAGACCTTGGAGCTCGGCCTGGTCGCGGACTGGGCCGACGAGGACCGTGTTGCCCTCTTCGCGCGTGAGGGCCATGCCTTCGAAGACGACCCCGATGCTGTCACTCAGCTCGCCTTCGACAACCACCCGATAGTCGCGAGTAGGCATGACCCCAGCGTGGCAGCACCGGCCGGCCGTTTACGCCGAGAGCGCGTCGATCACCCTGGTGATTCCTCTTGGCCGAGCAGGCCGAGCGTCGTCGCGCGCGCGACCGCGTCCGGGCGGGTGTTGGCCCCGAGCTTGCGGTAGAGCGCTCGGATGTGCGTTCGGATCGTGTTGGGCGAGAGAAAGAGATGCTCGCCGATCTGCCGGATCGACAGGTCGGTGGCCAGCAGCCGCAGAACTGTGAGCTCGGCCTCGGTCGGCGGCTCGAGCAGCTCCCCGCTCTCTGCGCGGGCTCTCGCGGTCGCGAGCTCCACCGCGAACTCGTCGGCCAGCGTGGGGATGCGCCCCGCGTCCCCGAGTTCGGCGAGCGCCTCTCGTCCTCGCGCATCGACGCTTCGGCCTCGTCCAGACGTCCGCGCCGCCCGCGGACGCGGGCAAGGAGGGCGAGCACCCACGCGTGATAGACGGTCGCGATCTCGTCTCTGAGGAAGTGCTCTGCGTAGGTGAGCTCGTGCTCGGCGTCTGCGAGCTTGCCCTCGCCTGCCAGCACGGCACCGAGGGCGGCGGACGCATTCGCGCCGAGCCAGCTGCGACTGGTGCCGATGCCGCCGACTATCGTCTTCGCCTTCTCGGCGTGGCGTCGGGCGGACGGCAGCAACCCGCGCTCACAGGCGACGAGTGCGAGCGTCGCGCGGGAATCGCGTGCTCGGTGCTCGTCCTCGGCGGCGGGGTGCACGAGCACGCGGAGTGCAATCTCCCATGCCTCGTCGAGGTCGCCCGCGAAGTAGAGAGCGCGCGCGTAGGCGGAAGGGCGGCGGTCAGGAGCTCGTCCGCGCCCTCCTCGGCGAGGTCCACCGCGCGGCGGCCGTCGAGTACCGCCTGTCCGACGCCGGCATCGGCTGAGCGCGCGCACCAGCCCGCGCTACCTCCAGGTAGACCGTTGCGCCTTTGGGTCGTGCTGCTCGTGCCCGCTCGGCCAGCTGCAGGAAGCGGCGCTGCTCGACGTGCTGTGACCGACGAGCATTGCGGCTGTCGCTGCGGCGACCGCGAGGTCGGGATGGATCGCGAGCTGGTGGTCGGGCAGCGTGCCGATCCAGCGGAGGAGCGTCCGCGTCGCCCCGGTTCGGATCAGGGGCAGGTGGTAGTCCTCGAGGAGCTGCGCCACGGACTCGTGGTCGCCGGCCGCAGCCGCGTGCTCGATCGCCTCGACCACCAACCCCCGAGACCTGAACCAGGCGGCCGCCCGCTTGTGGATCCGCTCGGCCGCAGCGGGCTCCGCCGAGGCGAGACGGGCAACCGCGAACTCGGCGAAGAGCGAGTGCACCCGGAACCAGCCTCCGCGTTCGAGGCGCTGGAGGAACAGGTTCGAACGTTCGAGCTGGGACAGGAGGGACGCCGCATCGGGGCGCTCGAGCACGTCCTCGCAGAGCTCGGCGGTGAACCGCCCCAGCACCGCGATCTCCTGGAGGAACGAACGGAGGTCGTCGTCGAGCGACGCGAAGACCTCGTTGCTCAGGTACTCGGCGACGAAGCGGTGCGTACCTCCGAACTCGCGCACGGCTCGCGTCGGATCGGCGGCGCTCTGCAGCCAGAGCCCGGCCAGAACGAGCGCGGCCGGCCAACCCTCGGCGCGTTCGTTCAGCAACGCGATCTCCTCTTCACCGAGCTCCAGTCGAAAGTGCTCGACGAGCAGCTCGCGTGCCTCGGCGACGGTGAACGCGAGCGCGCCCGCGCGTACTTCCTTCAGCTTGCCGTCGGCGCGCAGTTGCGCGAGCCGCAGCGCCGGATCCGCGCGCGTGGTCGCGACCAGCCGCGCGTTCGCCGGCAGGCGTTCGAGCGCATAGTCGATCGCCGCCAGACAGTCCGGCTCGGTGACGGCATGCAGATCGTCCAGCACGATCACCACCGGCTCCGCGAACGCCGCCAGGCCGTTCATGAGCGCGTCGATGGAGAGCTCGTTCAGGCTGCCCGACGCGCTGAGCTGCTGGAGCGCAGCGCGTCCGAGACCCTGGCGGACGCGGTCGACCGCGGTCGCGACATAGGTCCACAGCCGGATCGGGTCGTTGTCGCCGGCGTCGAAGGTGACCCAGGCGAGAGCGGCGTCAAGGCTCTCGCACCACGCGCGCACCGCGGTCGTCTTGCCGTATCCGGCCGGTGCGGCAACGAGCGTCAGCGCGGCATCCCTGCCGTCGTCGAGCGCCTGGTGGATGCGCGGTCGGTCGACGTGACGACGCAATACTGGAACCGCCAACTTCGCCTCGGCCAGCGGCAATACCAGCCCTCCGCCGGGCGAGGCGGGACGAGCGCGCCGATCGCGTGCCCCGTGCGCTTCTGTCTTCGCCATTGCAGGCGACATGCTCGCAGAGACGACGAATGGGGCGTTCGCAATCACCCGAGTGAAACCGCCTTTGCATCCACACCCCGGTCGGCGGCCGTCGTAGCGTCGGTGTCGTAGACACAAGGACGGGTCACCGCGCGATGGTCGTGCGGGACGACGGCTAGGAGGCGATGCCAGGTGAGCACTGTGGTCGAACCCACGAGAACGGCTGACACGGTCCCGCTCGACTGGGACGAGTTCTATTACACGAACTGCCCGCTCGTGTCGGCGAGCAACATCGATCAGGAGCTCGGTTGGGTGCGCGAGGAGCTCAAGAAGATCGGTGTGAGGTACGCGTTCCTGCGCTCGGAGCGCGGGAACAACTGGTACCCGCACTACATCCACAACATGGACAACCTGATCCGCGCCGGGGGCTGCTTCCCGGCGATCCACGCGAACGCCGACATCCGCCGCACGAGGCTGATCGGCCTCACGCACGTGATGCCGGAGGGCGGCTGCATGCTCGTGCGGGCGCGGGACGGCATCCACAGGATGAAGGACCTCGAGGGCAAGAGGATCGGCCTCTCGAAGAGCCTGAACACGATCAAGAACGACTGGTGGCGGTGCCAGGAGGAGCAGGGCATCGAGCTGATGCTGATGCTCAACGACATGACCCGCGACGACGTCGAGATCGTCGAGTTCCCGTATCCGGACGACTGGTACGACAAGCCGGAGATGCTGGAGCCGATGTACAACCCGTCGGAGCTGTGGCTGAAGCGCGACCACAAGCACGACCTCGCGTTCCGGCCGCTCGAGCCCGCTGCTCGAGGGCAAGGTCGACGCGATCTACACGCAGACCGGGCCGTTCCAGCACATCCAGGAGGCGACGGGGACGATCAAGGCGATCGAGAACCTCGCCGACTACCCGGACTGGACGCTGCAGGGCGCGAACATCCCCGCGACGTTCACGGTCAGCGACGCCGTGTGCGAGGAGCACCCCGAGATCGTGGTCGCGATCATGAAGGGCATGATCAAGGTCGGCCGCTGGGCGAACGAGCACAAGCACGCCGCGGCGGCGATCCTCGACAAGCAGACGTACTACCTGGACGTCGAGGACACCTATCGGAACATCCTGCCGGTCGACATGGTGCCCAACCTGTCGCCGCAGAACCTCGCGGCGATCGAGATCAACAAGGACTTCATGCTCGACCACGACTACATCGAGCACGACTTCGACGTGCACGAGTGGGCCGCGCCGGAGTTCTTCGAGCGGGCGGCCATGGAGCTCCTCGAGGAGGAGTGGAAGAAGCGCAGCATCGCGAAGCTTCCTGCACCGGTCTCGCTCGAGGACTCGATGCAGCTGCGGCTCGGCTAGTGAGGAAGAGAGGAGATGCGATGACTACCATGACACACGCCGAGCGGCCGATCGCTGAGGCGAGACAGACGAAGCTCGAGCTCTACGTCACCGCTAAGGAGGCCTACGACATGTGGCAGGCGGATCCCGAGGACGTGAAGATCCTCGACGTCCGCACGCCGGAGGAGTGGGTCTTCACGGGCCATGCCCCGATGGCAGTGAACATCCCGTTCGCTTTCCTGGCCTACGTCTGGGACGACGAGAAGAAGGGCTTCCCCTGGGAGCTGAACCCGGACTTCGTCGAGCTCGTCAAGGCGCGGTTCGCACCTGAGGACACGATCCTTGTGGCTTGCCGCTCCGGCGGACGGGCCGCGATGGCGATCAACATGCTGGCGGCCGCGGGTTTCACGAACGCCTACAACATCCTCGATGGGATGGAGGGCAGCCGGGTCGACGATCCCGACAGCGTGTTCCACGGGATGCGACTGAAGAACGGCTGGAAGGCCTCGGGCCTGCCGTGGACGTACGACCTCGACCCCGGGCGGATGTCACTGCCGGAGCGCGAGACCGGGACGCTCCACGCCGGCAACGCCGAGGACTGATCACCTGATGGGGCGGTGGGGCCCTCCCACCGCCCCTCATGGAAGGAGAAGTCATGGCTGAAGGCATCGGCGAAGTCCTGACCTACGCGGTCGGCGTGGCGATCAGCCCCGTGCCGATCATCGCGGTGATCCTGATGCTGTTCTCGTCCCGTGCGCGTGTGAACGGGCCGATGTTCGTCGCCGGGTGGGTCGTCGCGCTTGGTGCCGCCAGCGCCGTGGGATACCTGCTCGCGAACGCCGGGGACGTGGGTACCGACGAGACTGCGAGCGATACCGTCTCGTGGGGCAAGCTTGCGGTCGGCGTCTTGTTCCTCCTCCTCGCCGCAAAGCAGTGGCGCGGCCGGCCGGCGCCGGGGGCACAGCCGGCGATGCCGAAGTGGATGATTGGCATCGACGCGTTCGCGCCCTTCAAAGCGTTCGCGTTCGCATTGCTGCTCGGGGGTGTGAACCCGAAGAACCTCCTGCTCTCGCTCGGCGCCGGAGCGGCGCTCGCGCAGCTCGACGTCTCGACGTCGGAGGCGGTCGTGTCGTGGCTCGTGTACATCGTCCTTGGCAGCGTCACGGTGGCTGGACCCGTCGTGTACTACTTGGTCGGCGGCGAGAAAGCGCGCTCTGCCCTCGACGCGATGAAGGGATGGCTCGCCGTGCACAACGCGGCGGTGATGACGGTGCTGTTCCTCTTCCTGGGCGCGAAGCTGATCGGCGATGGGCTGCCGGTCATCGGCGGCTGAGGTTGCCGCTCCGCAATCCCAGCGATACGAACGCCTGACGACCACGCTTGAAGAGCCGCGGCGTCGCAGGCCGCGTTCGCTTTCACCCGGGTGAAGTCGCCCACCCGCGGACGCGCGGCGCGCGGGCCGTCGTAGCGTTGTTCATCGAGGCCGGGCACCGGGTGCGCGAATCGGCCAGCCAGCCTCGCCCGAAACACAGCCAACCGCTTGGAAGTCGAGGTGAGCACGATGAAGGTGATCATTGTCGGAGGCGTCGCCGGCGGCGCGTCGTGCGCAGCCCGCCTGCGCCGGCTGGACGAGGAGGCAGAGATCGTGATGGTGGAGCGGGGCCCGTACGTCTCGTTTGCGAACTGCGGGTTGCCGTACCACGTCGGCGGGGTGATCGAGCACGAGTCGGACCTGCTGGTCGCGAACGAGCGGGTGTTCCGGGAGCAGTTCGCGGTCGATTGCCGCACCGGCTGCGAAGCGATCGGGATCTCGGCGAAGGACAAGACGGTGCAACTGCGCGACGTCGCGACCGGCGAAGTGACGACTGAGTCGTACGACAAGCTCGTGCTCTCTCCCGGGGCGGCTTCGATCCATCCGCAACTGCCCGGGATCGACCTGCCCGGGATCTTCCCGGTCAGGACCGTGCCCGACGCGCGGGAGATCCGTGAGTGGATCGAGCGAGGGACGAGCTTCCTCTCCGGGATGGAGAAGTACTCCGGGTTCCAGACGGTGCGGCCGGTCAGGCACGCGGTCGTCGTTGGCGGCGGGTTCATCGGCCTCGAGATGGCGGAGAACCTGGCTCATCGCGGGTTCGACGTGACGGTGGTCGAGCTGGCGGATCAGGTCCTGACCTCGCTCGATCGGGAGTACGGGCAGCTCGTAGCGGACTTCCTCGAGCTTCACGGCGTGCACGTCGTGACCGCCGACGGAGTCGCCGGGTTTGAACAGTCCGAGAACGAGACGCTGACCGTGTCGACACAGGCCGGCAAGCGCTATCCAGCCGACCTCGTGATCCTCGCGCTCGGTGTCCGCCCGGACACCACGCTCGCGACGATGGCCGGGATCGAGATCGGCGAGCGTGGCGGGATCCGGGTCGACGAGCAGATGCGCACGAGCGACCCCGACATCTTCGCGGTGGGCGATGCGGTCGAGGTGAGGGACTTCGTCAGCGGCGAGTGGAGCCTGATCGCGCTCGCGGGGCCGGCGAACAGGCAGGCCAGGATCGCGGCCGACGTGATCGCCGGGCGCGACTCCCGCTTCCGCGGCACACAGGGCACCTCGGTCGTCGAGCTCTTCGGCGCCGCGGTGGCCTGGACCGGCGTGAACGAGAAGACGCTCGAGCGTCTTGATGACACGGACTTCGAAAAGATCTACGTGTATCCGAACTCGCATGCGGGCTACTACCCCGGCGCGAAGCCGATCGCGATGAAGGTCCTGTTCCGCAAGTCCGACGGATGCGTGCTCGGCGCGCAGGCGGTCGGTGAGGACGGCGTCGACAAGCGGATCAGCGAGCTCGCGCTCGCGATTCAGCTGGGCGCGACGGTCTACGACCTCGAGCAGGTCGAGCTCTGCTACTCGCCCCCCTTCGGAAGCGCGAAGGATCCGGTCAACTTCGCCGGGATGGTCGCAGCCGGCGTCCTGCGCGGCGACATGCCCGTGAGCCACTGGGGTTCCCTGGACGGCGGCTTCCTCCTCGACGTGCGCGAACAGGCCGAGCTTGCGGTGGAGCAGGTGCCGGGCGCGGTCAATATCCCGCTCGGCGAACTGCGCTCGCGCCTCGACGAGCTCCCCCGCGACGGCGAGATCCTCGTCGTCTGCCGCTCGGGTCAGCGCGCGTACTACGCGACGCGGATGCTGCTGCAGAAGGGGTTCGACGCCCGGGTCGTCTCCGGAGGGATGCTCTCCCACGCCATCCTCGCGGCGGCGTGAGGCGCCGCCCGGCGGCCAACGAGTTCACGAGGGAGGAGTCATGAAGGCCGTCACTGTTCAGCCGGGAGTTGAAGGGTCCGTTCGTTTCGAGGAGGTGCCCGAACCGGAGGAGAGCAACGGGTCGATCCTGGTCGAGGCGGTGGCGGTGGGTGTGTGTGGGACGGACGTCGAGATCGCCTCAGGCGCTGTACGGCTGGGCTCCGCCGGGACGGGAGCGGCTGATCCTCGGGCACGAGTCACTGGGCCGGGTGGTCGATCCAGGCCCGAACAGTGGCCTCCAGCCCGGTGATCTGGTCGTCGGGATCGTCCGCCGCCCCGACCCGGTGCCGTGCCCCAACTGCGCCGTGGGCGAGTGGGACATGTGCCGCAACGGGCAGTACACCGAGCGCGGCATCAAGGAGATCGACGGGTTCATGTCCGAGCGCTGGCGGATCGAGCCCGGCTACTACACCAAGGTCGACGCGTCACTGGGCCTGCTCGGCGTGCTGCTCGAGCCCACCACAGTGGTGGCGAAAGCGTGGGAATTGATCGGGGTCATGCGAGCGCGGGCGTTCTGGGAGCCCCGGCAGGTGCTCGTAACCGGTGCCGGCCCGATCGGCATGCTCGCAGCTCTCATCGGCGTGCAGCACGGGCTCGACGTGCACGTCCTCGACCGGGTCACCGAGGGCGCCAAGCCGCGGCTGGTCCACGACGTCGGCGCCACCTACCACTCAGGGGCGATCGCCGACATCGGCTTTCAGCCCGATGTCGTCATCGAGTGCACGGGGGTGGGCTCGGTTATCGTCGACTCGATTCGGGAGGTCGGCTCCGGTGGAGTGGTCTGCCTCACGGGCGTGGGCAGCGGCGGCCAAGGCAGTGGGCTCTCTCCAGCGGATCTGGCTCGAGAGGTGGTCCTGCAGAACAACGTGATCGTCGGCTCGGTCAACGCCAACCGGCGGCACTTCTACCGGGCTGCCGAGGCGCTCGCCGCTTCCGACCGGACCTGGCTCGAGCACCTGATCTCGCGTCGTGTGCCGCCCGAGAACATCACGGACGCGCTGCAGCGCGATCCGGACGACATCAAGGTCGTCGTCGACTTCGAGGGCTGACGATGGGACCCCCCGGACATGAGCCGGGCCGCCGCGCTGTCCCCTGCTCGACCGAGCAGACGCAGCTCGGAGAGGGCATCCGCTGGGATGCCCGTCGAGACGAGTTGCTGGCGGTCGACATCCTCGCCGCGCGCGTCTATCGCGGCCGGGTCCGCGACGACGGTTTCCTGGAGCGCATCCGCGTCTACGAACTGTCGGGAACGGTGGGGGTGGTCGCGCCCGTTGAGGGCGACGACGGTTGGCTGCTCGGCGCCGGGCGCAGCTTCGTCCGCCTGGCGCCGGACGGCATCCAGCGGACGATCGCCGAGGTTGCGCCGGCCGCGACCCGCATGAACGACGGCGCCTGCGATCCCCAGGGCCGGTTCTGGGCCGGGACGATGGCCGACGACCACCACGAGGGAGGCGGCGCGCTCTACCGGCTGGACCGGGCCGGTCGGACCGAGCTGGTGCTCGAGGGCCTGACGATCGCCAACGGAGTCGGGTGGAGTCCCGACGGCCTGACCATGTACCTGGTGGACAGCGGCCCGCGGGTAATCCACGCGTTCGCGTTCGACCCCCACCAAGGCACGATCTCCCGTAACCGGATCCTGGTCACCGTGCCCGAGGAGGTCGGTGCACCAGACGGGATGACGGTCGACGCCGCAGGCGACCTCTGGGTGGCCATCTACGGCGGTGGGCGGGTCAACCGCTACGCACCCGACGGCTCGCTGCGCGAGATGTTGTCCATCCCGGCCCGGCAGTGCACGTGCTGTGCATTCGGAGGGCCCGGCCTCCACCGGCTCTTCGTCACGACGGCGACGGAGGGCTGGACGGACGAGCGGCGTCGCGCCGACCCCGCCGCCGGGCTCGTCTACCGGCTCGACACGGATGCGACCGGCCAACCAGCACTGGCGTTTCGTCCCGACCCCGTCTGGTGGCAGGACGTGACCTCATGATCGCCGCGAAAGTCGGTACCTCGCTTGATTCCATGTCTCATCGGTCCCTCCTTCCTGGGGGCGGCGGGCGACGGGATCGCTCCCGCCGCCCGCACGGTCGACTATGCCGTGCCAGGTGGACGCGGAGCTCGGCTTCGTCGTCCTTAATCAGCTCGCCGCTGACGTCGACCGTGACGTGGTCGTTCGTGCCGGTGAAGGCAAACGGCGAGGTGTAGTCAGATGTGACCGGTGAGCCGGGGTTGGCGCCGCACGCCAAGGCGCCCGGATTGAACATGAACGGCGTCGTGGCCGGCACCTCCGCCGCTCCGACGAGCTCGCCGTCGACGTAGAGCTGCCCCGTGCCCGGCGCTCCCTTGCCCGCTCCGCTTAGCTCAGACGATCATCGTCCTCTGCGGAAGCTCGCGTCGATCGTGCGGGGCAACGCTCTGCGGTCCGCTTCGCCTGCAGGGATTACGAATCCCAACGCCCCCCAACTGGACACTCTGATGGTGGCGAAGCGTGATTGTGGCTGTTCGTCTCAAACTCAGTCCGTCACGGTGGCAGCGTCCGCCTCGTCAGAGGGTGCTGGCCGCCGCCGTCCCGGCGGTCACGATGGATCGGCGTTATGGACCTAGCCGGAACGGTGGGTACTCATCGGTGACAAGGATCAATGAGTACCCGACCACGCGGTTGGTCCAGCGAAAGACGCCGAGGACGAAGTCGAAGAGGCCGCGTGGGTAGCGCCCGGTGAAGAGGATCGCGAACCACGCGATCACGACCGACACTACGGCCGCGAACCAAAGGAAGACGAGCACGATGTAGTGGGGGATCGCGAGCAGCCACTTGACCAGCGGCAGCCATCGATTCAGCCTCTGTTTTGCGTCCGGGTAGGGGAAATCGAGCGCGACCCCCTGCTGCTCGTCGGTGGATGGGTAGTGGTCGTCCATCAGGGCGACGTAGACACCGATCCGGTTCGAGAACCTGAGCAGCTCGCGGTTCCAGTCGAACCACCAGCGGGGGTACTTCTGCCGAAACAGGATCATCAAGAGCGGTGCGAGGAAGAGGAGCCCTGCAGTCCCGCCGGCGATCCTCCAGCCCTGCCCGCCCCCCGTGTAGCCGCCTTCGTAGCCACCCAGACTGGCCGCGACGATCAGGATCGGGATCGCGACGATCAACCTGAACGCGGTGGTCAGACGGTTGAGCTGACGATCGGGGTACTCGACCGAGAACCGCACCGGATATGCCGGCCCGCCTGTCGCTTGACTGCTGGACTCCATCACGTCACCTCCAGTCGCTCGAGGAAAGAGGACTCTTCGCCTCAGAGCCGCATGGTCGCAAACCCTCGTCCGTCAGGAGCCAACCCGCTTCAGGCGGCCCCGAGGGATTCCCTAGGAGGAGAGGCTCATCGTTGCAGGGGGGTGGGGTGGGTGGTGCCATCCCGGCCCGCGGTCTCGAAAGCGCTGTCGTGCCCGGCTCACCGCAGACTCACCACGGGCGACAGAGATCGCTTTAATCGAAGGTTTGAGCTGCGACCGCCTGCTCCGGTTCCAGGAGGTCGACGGGGCTAAACGGGTCCTGCCGCCGCGTGGGCCTCGTTTCGCTGCACTTCAGGCTCACCCACCTCTGTCGCCGCCACGCAGCATCGTGTGCTCCTCGACCTGCTTGATCCTGACGGCATCGAGGCCGAGGTCGCCTCAGGCGAGGACTCCGAAGCGGTCAAGATCAGACTGCAACGAACTGCATGAAGCCCCCAACGCCAACATCCTTCGCCACGAAGGCGTCGTACTTTCAACCGGCTTCACGCGCCGGTCTGGTGGCTCGGCGCGGCCGGGGTCGTCATCGACGGCGTAGCGGGAGTCGGCGACTTGACAAGCGCGTGCCTCCGGTCATAGTTTCCCAGACCTGAATCACCTGTCAGTTATCTCCAGGAGGGACTTCAGCATGAAGCACTGGCGCTCGTGGCCGCGGCTCGCAGCCACACTGGCCGTCGTCGTCGTCGTCGCCCTGACGGCGGTGGTCGCGGTCTTTACTAGCACGGCGCTGGCGCGTCCGTCGGGAGCGGCGGCCAGCCCGTACAAGGTCGGAATCATCTATTGCCGCACCGGGCCGCTGGCCGAGTACGGAGCGGAGTTCATCGAGGGCCTCCGGTACGGGCTCAAATACGCGACCAACGGGACCAACGCCGTCAACGGCCACCCGATCCAGCTCACCCTCAAGGATGAGACCGCCAACCCCGCAACCGCCGTCTCCGAGGCCAAGGACCTGATCGGTCAGGGCTACAAGATCATCGGCGGGAGCTGCTCGTCGGCGGTCGCTGTCCAGATTGCGCCGCTTGCGGCGCAGAACCAGGTTCTGTTCCTGTCCGGCGCGGCTGCGGCCGACGTGATCACCGGAGCGAACAAGTACACGTTCCGGTCCGGCCGGCAGACCTACCAGGACGTGCTCGCCGCGAACTCGTTCCTCGGCAAGTCGGTCGGAAAGAAGATCATCGTCTTCGCGCAGGACTATGTCTTCGGCCAGGGCAACGCCGCCGCGGTGAAGGCCGTTCTCGGCGGTCGTGGCCACACCGTGTCGTCGATCCTCGTCCCCTTGTCGGCGACCGACTTCACCCCATTCGCCCAGCGGGCCGCCGCGGCCAAGCCCGACCTGCTGTTCGTCGCCTGGGCGGGCGACACCGCTGCCGCAATGTGGCGGGCGCTGCAGCAGCAGAACGTGTTCAAGACGACCGACGTCACGACGGGACTTGCCCAGCGCAGCACGTGGCAGTCATTCGGTGCCGCGGCCGGCGACATCAAGTTCTTGTCGCACTACACCTGGAGCGCGCCGCACAACAAGGTGAACGACTGGCTGGTCAAGGAGATGAGGAAGCTCGGACAGGTGCCTGACCTCTTCACTCCGGATGGGTTCGTCGAGGGCCAGATGATTGTCCGGGCGCTGCAGAAAGGCGGAGCGTCACAGGACGTCAACGCGATGATCAGCGGCCTGGAGGGCTGGCAGTTCCTCGCGCCAAAAGGCCTGCAGCGGATTCGCCCGCAGGACCATGCGATGATCCAGCCGATGTTCCAGGTGCAACTGGTCAAACAGGCGAACGGCAGGTACTTGCCGAAGGTCTTGAAGACGATCTCACCGGGGAACGTCCAGCCGCCGATCACACCGTTCAAGTAGGCCGGGGCGCGAGGAACGGCCCGGCTCGTCCACCGTGACGACTGAACCGATCCTCGCCACCCGGGACCTCGGGCTCGACATCGGCGGTGCTTCGATCGTTGCCGATGTCGGCCTGGAGGTTACCGATGGCGAGTTTCTCGGGATCATCGGCCCGAACGGGGCCGGCAAGACGTCCCTCCTCAATCTGCTCTCGGGGCTCATCCGCGTGAGCGCCGGCCAGATCGAGCTGCGTGGCAAGGACATCACCCGCGCGACGCCGTCCGCCCGCACGCGGGCGGGGTTGGGGCGGACGTTCCAGCTCTCGAGTGTCTTCGGGCGTCTGTCCGCGTTCGAGAACGTGCGGCTGGCGGGCGACGCGGCAGTCGGCGGCTCGATGCGGATCTGGCGCCGCGCCTCCGGCGTGCGTGAGGCGGTCGAGCGCGCGCATCGGGCGCTCGAGGCGGTCGGGCTCGCGGGCCGGGAGCGGGTCCCGGCCGCGCTCCTCGCCGGGGGCGAGAAGCGGAAGCTGGAGGTGGCGATGCTGCTCGCCTCCGATCCCGCGGTCGTCCTCCTCGATGAGCCGATGGCAGGCGTCAGCGCCGAGGACGTCCCGGGGCTGGTGGAGGTGATCCGCTCACTCAACCGAGATCGGAAGAAGACCGTGCTCATGGTCGAACATCACATCGAAGTCGTCACCGGTCTCGCCGATCGGGTCGCGGTGATGCACCATGGCCGGCTGCTCGCCTGCGACACGCCGCAGAACGTGATGCGCAACGCGACCGTCCAGGAGGCGTACGTGGGAGAGCCGCTGTGAGCGCGGACGTGAGGATGGCGCTCGAGCTGCATGACCTGCACGTCGACCTCGGCGGCGCGCACGTGCTCCAGGGCGTGTCGTTCGATGTGCCCAAGGGCGGTATCACGGCGCTGCTCGGCCGCAACGGTGTCGGCAAGACGACCACGCTGCGCGCCGTGCTCGGCCTTGTGCACCGCCGGGGCTCGGTGCGCCTCGCGGGCGAGGCGATCGAGGGCGAGGCGACCCACCGGATCGTCCAGCGCGGTGTCGGCTACGTGCCGGAGGACCGCGACGTCTTCGCGGGACTGACGGTCGATGAGAACCTCCGGCTGGCGGTACGCAACGGCGCGGCACGGTACGAGCTCGTCTATGAGCTCTTCCCCGAGCTGAAGGTGCGCGGGCGGCAACGGGCCGGCACACTGTCCGGAGGGCAGCAGCAGATGGTCGCGATCGCGAGGGCACTGCTCAACCCGAGCCGGCTGCTCCTGATCGACGAGCCGACGAAAGGGCTCGCGCCCGCGCTCGTCTCGCACGTCTCGGAGGTACTCGGCCGGATCGCCGAAAGCGAGACGGCGCTACTGGTCGAGCAGAACCTCGGCGTCGTCCGCAAGCTCGCGCGCTCGATCATCGTGCTCGACCAGGGGCGCGTCGTGCACACAGGCATCGTCTCCGACCTCGACGACGAGGCCTTCGTACACAGGCACCTCGGAGTGGGGCACGCAGGATGAGCACACCGATCCTTCTCTTCGTCACCGGCCTCGGTCTGGGCGCGATGTACTTCCTGGTCGCGTCCGGGCTCTCGCTGATCTACGGCGTGATGGGCGTCCTCAACTTCGCGCACGGCGCCTTCCTTACCGTCGGGGCGTACGCCACCTGGTACGCCGAGACGAAGCTCGGCGGGATCGACTCGGTGTGGCTCCGCTTCATCGTCGCCTCGCTGATCGGGATCGCCGTCGGGGCCGTGTTCGCGGCCCTCACCGAACTCGTGCTCATCCGCCCGCTCTACCTCCGGCACATCGAGCAGGTGCTCGTGACCGTCGGGCTTTCGTTCGCGACCGTGGCGCTGATCGAGGGGATCTGGGGCAGCAACGCCCGCTTCTACGAGGTACCCCCGTGGTTCAACGGCACGACGACGATCGCCGGCGCGCACATCCCGAACGATCGCTGGATCGAGATCGCCGCGGCGGTGATCGTGCTCGTCGCGCTGCTCGCATTCCTGCGCTACACGCGGTACGGCCTGATCATCCGAGCCGGAGTCGAGAACCGCGCCATGGTCACGGCGCTCGGCATCGACGTGCAGCGCTCGTTCACGCTCGTCTTCGTGATCGGAGGGATCGCCGCTGCACTCGCCGGCGTCCTCTCCGGCGTGTACTTCACCTCGATCACACCTACCCGGGGCACCAGCCTGCTGATCTTCGCGTTCATCGTCGTCGTGATCGGCGGGCTGGGGTCGATCAAGGGCTCCGCCGTCGCGGCGGTCGTGGTCGCGCTCACCCAGCAGTACGTGAACTACTACTCGACGGGCCTGGGCGATCTGTCGGTCGTCCTGCTCCTCGCGCTCGTGCTGCTCGCCCGGCCAGCGCAGCTCGCGGGGAGGACCGCGTGATGAGGGTGCTTCGCGCCGCCTGGCCCGTGGCACTTGTCGCCCTGCTGGCGTTCGTGCCGACGATGGATTTCGGGCTGGGCAAGGCGCTGCCCGGCCCGCTCTCCAGTCCGGGGACTCTGCAGCTCTTCTGCCTGTGCTTGATCTTCGCAGGGGTCGCGCTCTCCTACGACCTCCTCTTCGGCTTCACTGGCCTGCTGTCGTTCGGTCACGCGCTCTACTTCGCGATCGGCGTCTACATCGCCGACATCGCGATCACCAAGTGGCACTGGAGCTTCGCTGAGGCATGCCTGCTCGCCGCGGCCTCGGGCATCGCCGTCGCGACCGCGGTCGGTTTCGTCAGCCTGCGCACCGCCGGTATCGCGTTCGCGATGGTCACGCTCGCGTTTTCGCAGGCCGGCAGCATCCTCGTGCAGAAGAACCCGCACAGCTGGACCGGCGGCGAGCAGGGGCTCGGCTACGACTACACGGCTGTCCCAGCCGCGTTCGTCGGCGTCCACAACACGAAGAACCTGTACTGGCTGTCGCTCGGCTACGCGGTCGTGGTCGCCTGCGGCGTCGGCTGGGCCGTGCATTCGTCCCCGGGGCATGTGTGGCAGGCGATCCGCGAGAACGAGCGCAGAGTGGAGGTACTCGGCCTGAGCACGCGGGGGTACAAGCTACTCTCCTTCGTCCTCGGCTCGTTCCTGGCGACGATGGGCGGGATCGTCTACCTGCTCGTCGTCGGCGGTGCCGACATGGGCGTAACGACGGCCGACTTCACCCTCGCGCTCCTGCTGATGGTCGTGCTCGGTGGCACCGGCACGCTGTGGGGGCCGCTCCTCGGCGGTTTCCTCTACACCTACGCGAACCAGCGGCTGGTCGAGGTCGGCGGCTCGAACACCGTCCAGGACCTGCCGGACGTACTCCGGATCCCGCTGTCCCAGCCGCTCTTCGTCCTCGGCGTGATCTTCATTCTCGTCGTCTTCTTCCTGCCCGGCGGCATCGTCGGCCTCGCCGAGCACGGACGCCGGGGGGCGGGCGGCCTCCGGCGCCTGCACGCGGCGTTCCGCAGCCCCGCCGACGACCCGAGCACCGAGGATGTCGTATGAGCGGGGCAGTCCAGCGCGCGGTAAACGGCGATGTGTCCGTCGCCTTCGAGTCGCACGGCACCGGGCCGGCGCTGCTCATGATCATGGGGCTCGGCTATGGACGCTGGGGCTGGCAGCCGATCCTCGAGCCGCTCGCCGAGCGCTTCCACGTCCTCACGTTCGACAACCGCGGCTACGGGGAGAGCGACGTCCCGCCGGGTCCGTACACGGCAGCGCAGCTGGCCGGCGACGCGCTTGCCGTCCTCGACGCGGTCGGTGTCGAGCGCGCGCACGTCGTCGGCGCGAGCCTCGGCGGCGCGGTCGCGCAGGAGCTCGCGCTTCGCCATCCGTTGCGCCTCGAGCGGCTCGTGCTCGTCGCGACGATGTCCGGCATGTCGAACATGCACCCGCTCCCGGCTCCGACGCTGCAGCTGATGGCCGAGGCTCCCTCGCTCGACCCTGCGGTTGCCCTGCGCCGGTTCGTGGAGAACGCGCTGGAGCCGGATGTCGAGCCGGCGCTGGTCGAGCGGATCGTGGAGCTCCGGACGGCGAACCCGCCCGACCCGGCCGGCTGGGCCGCCCAGGCCGGGATCTGGGGCACCTTCGACGGGTGGGAGGAGCTTCCGGAGATCGAGGCGCCGACGCTCGTTGTCCAAGGCGAAGGCGACGTGGTCGTCGATCCACGCAACGCAGCGCTGCTCGCCGAGCGCATCCCGGGCGCGAAGCTCAGGCTTGTGCCCGGCGGCCACCTCTTCTTCTGGAACCGGCCTGCCGAGTTCGCGTCGCTTCTGCTGGAGTTCCTCGCATGACGGGCAGGCACACGATCTGCCGCTGGATCCGCGATCGCGGCCGCACGACACCCGGGCGGGTCGCAATCGACTACCAGGGCGAGCTGGTCACCTACGGCGAACTCAACGAGCGGTCCGATGCGTTCGCGGCCGCCTTCGCCGAGGCCGACCTGAAGCGCGGCGACCGGGTCGCGACCCTGAGCGGCAATTCGCCGGACCACGTCGCCGTGCTCTTCGGCTGCGCCAAGGCCGGGCTGACCCTCCTTCCGCTCTCCTGGCGGCTGACAGCGCCCGAGCTCCGCTTCCAGCTCGACGACGCCGAGCCGGCGCTCTTCCTCGTCGAGCCCGGCTACGACGACCTGGCCGGCGAGACGGGCACGCGGTTCGAGCGCCTGGCCGTACCTGAACGGCGCCAGGCCCCGCCGGTCCCGGTCGAGGACGGCGATGGCCTGTTCCTGATCTACACCTCGGGAACGACGGGGAAGCCGAAGGGAGCGCTGCTCACGCACGCGAACTGCTTCTGGACGAACCTCTCGTTCGACCTCGCGACGGGCGTGCATGCGGGTGACGTCGTGCTCCAGGTGCTGCCGCAGTTTCACGTCGGCGGCTGGAACGTGCAGGCGCTTCTCGCCTGGCTCAAGGGCGCCACGCTCGTCCTCGAGCGCGAGTTCAGCGCCGAGCGGGTGCTCGGGCTGATCGAGGAGAAGCGCGTGACGACGATGATGGGTGTGCCGCCGATCTACCTCTTCCTCGCCCAGAATCGGGCGTTCGCCGACGCCGACCTCTCCAGCCTCGAGCGCGCCGTCGTCGGCGGCGCGCCGATGCCCGAGGCTCTGCTCGAGACGTGGGCGGCGCGTGGCACGGCGGTGATCCAGGGGTACGGCCTGACTGAGGCCGCGCCCAACGTCCTCTGTCTGCCGCCAGAGGACGCGGTGCGGAAGCTCGGGTACGCCGGCAAGCCGTACCCGTTCGTCGAGGTCCGGCTCTCGGACGAGAGCGAACTGCAGGTGCGCGGCCCGAACGTCTTCCCCGGCTATTGGCGGAACCCGGAGGCGACCGCAGAGGCGTTCACCGGGGACGGCTGGCTCAGGACCGGGGACATCGCCGAGGCCGACGCGGAGGGCTTCTATCGGATCAAGGGGCGGCTGAAGGACATGTACATCTCGGGCGGCGAGAATGTCTACCCGGCCGAGGTCGAGGCAGTCCTCCACGAGCACCCGTGCGTGGTCGACGCCGCAGTCGTCGGTGTGCCGGACGAGCGCTGGGGCGAGGTCGGCGCGGCGTTCGTTGTCGCGGACGGCGTGGAGGGCGAGGCGCTGATGGAGTGGTGCCGCGGCCGCCTCGCGACATTCAAGGTGCCGAGTTCGGTGCGTTTCGTCCCCGAGGTGCCACGCAACAGCCTCGGCAAGATCCAGAAGCAGGGGCTGCTGGAGGCCGTGCGATGAGCGAGATCGTCACTGGCGCAGACGGGCGCACGCTATCGGTCCGGGGCATCGAGACGCGCCGGCGCCTGCTCGAGGCGGCCGAGCAGGTCTTTGGCGACCTCGGTTACCACGACGCCTCGATCGTGAAGATCACCGAGGCGGCCGGAGCCGGGCAGGGGACCTTCTACCTGTACTTCAGCTCCAAGCAGGAGGTCTTCGATGAGCTCGTCCGCGACCTGAACCGGAGCATCCGCCACGCAATGAGCGAGGCGGCGGACAAAGGTGAGACGCGCCTGGAGCGCGAGTTGCTCGGCTTCCGCGGATTCTTCGACTTCACCGTCAGCCATCCCGGTCTGTACAAGATCATCCGCCAGGCCGCGTTCGTCTCCCCGGACATCTTCCGGTGGCACTACGACACGGTGTCCGAGCGGTACGTCGCCTCGCTCCGCGAGGCCGTCGACCGTCGCGAGTTCGGGCCGATCGACCCCGAGGTGGCTGCATGGGCGCTGATGGCGATCGGCGAGATGATCGGCATGCGCTGGATCCTCTGGGGCAACGGCAGCGTCCCGGACGACGTCGCCGACGAGCTCGGCCGGATCATCCGCGCCGTCCTGGAGCCGTCCCGATGACAACGGTGTCGCTGGCGGCGACCGCCGCCTACCTTCCCGAGCGCTGGATGACTGCGGCCGAGGTCGCCGAGCGAAGCGGCATTCCCGAGGGCGTGATCGTGGAGAAGTTCGGCCTGCGCGGAAAGCACGTCGCGGGCGAGGACGAGCACGTGAGCGACCTCTCGCTCCGTGCGGCGGAGGCGCTCCTCGCCGACTCGGGCATCGACCCCGAGACGATCGACGTCGTCATGTACTACGGGTCGATGTGGAAGGACTACACGGTCTGGCAGGTCGCGCCGCTGCTCGCGCACCGGCTCGGCGCGACGCGCGCCTACGCGGTCGAGTACGACAACGTCTCGTGTGGCACGCCTGTTGCGCTGCGCGTCGCGCGCGACATGCTCTTCGCCGAGGACGAGCTGCGGACGATCCTCCTCGTCGCTGCCTGCCGGGAGTCCTACCTCCTCGACTACGCGAATGAGCGCGCGCGCTTCATGTTCAACTTCGGCGACGGCGCCGTTGCCGGCCTGCTCGTCAAGGACGGTGGGCGGAACGAGCTACTCGGCTGCCACGGCCTGACCGACGGGTCATTCTCGCTCCAGGTGAAGGTGCCCTCGGGCGGGAGCATCTCGCCGAACGGCGGCTACCGCTTCCTCGACGTTGTCGACCCGGAGGAGATGAAACGCGGGCTCGACCAGGTGAGCCTTGCGAACTTCGTCGCTGCTGCGCGCGGAGCGGTCGAGCGAAGCGGCGCGGCCCTGGCGGACGTCGGCTACCTCTGCGGCATTCACATGAAGCCGTCGATGCACCGCGCGCTCCTCGCCGAGCTTGGACTCGACGAGTCCCGCGCCGCGTACCTCGACGACACCGGCCACATGAGCGGCGTCGACCCGCTGCTCGCGCTCGACCGGGCCGCCCGGGAGGGTGCGCTACGGGACGGCGACCTCGTGCTCCTGCTCGCGGCAGGCACCGGCTACACCTGGGCGGCGAGCGTCGTCCGCTGGGGGGAAGCCTGAGCCTCGAGTCGCTATCGGCGCGCCACGGCCGCTACCGAAGCGACGACCTCGCGCTCGTCTTCCGCGGGCGGCGGATGACGCACGCCGAGCTCGACGCGCGCGCGAACCGGGCGGCCAACGCGCTCCTCGGCCTCGGACTGCAGGCGGGCGACCTGGTCGGCCTCGTGCTGGACAACTGCGTCGCCACCGTCGAGCTCTACCTCGCCGCAATGAAGACAGGGATCGTCGCCGTGCCGTTGAGCCCGCTCCTTCGCGCAGAGGGCCTCGCCTCACTGTTCGCCGACGCAGGGGTCTCGGCCCTCGTTGTGTCCGAGCGGATCGCCGACGAGGCGGAGCAGGTGCGGGCGGCGCTCGGCCTTTCCCCGGAGGGCTTCCTCGTCGTCGGCGGCTCCTACGAGGCGCTGACCGACGCGGCGTCGGCGGCTTCGCCGTCCGCCCCCGGTTTGCCGGGGGACCACCCGCTGACGATCCTCTACAGCTCGGGCACGACCGGCAAGCCGAAGGGGATCGTCCACACGCACGGGATCCGCGAGGCCTACGCGACCGGCATGGCGAGCTCGTTCCGCATCCACCCGGAGAGCGTCGTCATGCACTCCGGCTCGCTCGCCTTCAACGGCGCGTTCGTCACGCTGATGCCGGCTCTCTACCTCGGCTGCACGTACGTCCTGCTGCCGGCGTTCGAACCGGGCGACGTGATCGACGCGCTCGCCCGCGAACGCGTTACGCACACGATGCTCGTCCCGTCGCAGCTCATCGCGCTGCTACGCCGCGAGGACTTCGACGATGCGCACCTGCCTGACCTCGAGATGATCCTCTCCCTCGGCGCGCCGCTCCTGCTCGAGCACAAGCTGGAGCTGGTCCGGCGGCTGCCGCGCCGCCTGTACGAGCTCTACGGCCTCACCGAGGGCTTCGTCACTGTCCTCGACCGTGACGACGTCGAGCGCAAGCCGGACTCGGTCGGTGTTCCGCCACCGCTGTACGAGCTGCGCATCGTCGGCGAGGACGGGGGCGATCTCGGGCCTGGAGAAGTCGGCGAGATCGTGGGGCGCGGGCCGATCCTGACGCCCGGCTACCATCGCCACCCCGACCTGACCGAGGCTGCGCTTGTCGGCGGCTGGCTGCACACCGGCGACGTCGGCTACGTCGACGAGGACGGCTTCCTGTATCTGGTCGACCGCAAGAAGGACCTCGTCATCTCGGGGGGGATCAACGTCTACCCGCGCGACATCGAGGAGGTGGCCGTGCGACACCCCGACGTCCTCGACGTCGCCGTCTTCGGCGTGCCCGACGAGCGCTGGGGTGAGGGCCTGATCGCGGCCGTACGGTTGCTCCCGGACGCCGACGTCACCGGCGACGAGCTGCGCGACTGGATCAACGAGCGGGTGTCCGCCCGCTACCAGCGGGTCCGGGAGGTCGTAGTCCGCAGCGAGTTCCCATTCAGCGCGGCCGGCAAGACCCTGCGCCGGGTGATCCGCGACGAGTACCTGGAGCGGGTGTGACGAGCCGTTTCGTCGAGGCGAACGGCCTCCGCCTGCACTACCTCGAGCACGAGGGCGACGGGCCGACCCTCGTCCTTCTGCACGGTCTCTCCGCGAATGCCCACTCCCTTGACGTGCTGGCCGGCCTGCTCACGCCGGCGCTGCGGGTGCTCGCGCTCGACCTGCGCGGACGCGGGTCGAGCGACAGGCCTGAGGGCGGCTACTCGATGGCCGACCACGCCGCCGACGTCGCCGGCGTCCTCGACGAACTCGGTCTCGACCGGGTCCTGCTGGGCGGGCACTCGTTCGGCGGGCTGCTAACGCTGTATCTCACCGCCACCGAGCCCGGGCGGGTGGAGCGCGCACTCGTCCTCGACGTGCCCGACGAGGTGGACCCAAGCGTCCTCGATCAGATCGGGCCGTCGCTCGCCCGCCTCGACCAGACCTATCCGTCGAAGGAGGCGTTCCTCGAATTCGCGAGGTCGCTCCCGTACTTCGCCGGGGATGCGTGGGACGACGATCTCGCCGCGTGGTACGCGAGCGAGCTCGAGGCGCTGCCTGACGGGACGGTGCGGTCAAACGTGCGGCCCGAGCACATCCGGCAGTGCGTCGAGGCGGCATTCGAGCCAGACTGGGCCACGCTTGCCCCCCGGATCGAGTGCCCGACGTTGGTGCTGCGCACCTGCGGCCCGTTCGGTCCTCCGGGCTCGCCACCGATCATGAGCGCCGAGGGCGCCGCCCGTCTAGTCGGGCGGTTGCGGCACGGGACGCTCGCCGAGGTGCCCGGCAACCACATCACCTTCGCCTTCGGCGACCGTGCGCCGGCCGCAGCCCGGGCGATCCTCGAGTTCGCGGGCGCCTAGCCCCTGTCTTTGGTATTGAGGCGACCTTCTGGCCGCCTTCCAGGCAGCGACCTCCTGGTCTCAAGCCGGGAGGTCGCGCGCCAATGTCCAGGCTGTCGGCGCTGCCTCGGCGGCGGGCGGCCGGCGAGGAGAATGAGAGCGACCACCCTCGTTGCCGTCGGTGCGATAGGTGGCGCTTCGTGCTGCGGGTTGAACGACAGGCCTTGAGCAGCTGCTGGTTGTAACCCGCGGACCCTCTGTCACCGCCGGGATCCCAATCTCGAAATCGACCCGTGAGCCGCGCCCGGTCACGAGTACAATCCAAGTTCGGGACCGGAAAGTGGATCTTCGGCTACCGCCCTCCCTCGATCACCGCTTCGAGGCCGTCGTCTTCGACTGGGATGGGACGGCGGTGCCCGACCGGAGCGCCGACGCGAGCGAGTTGCGGGCGCTGGTCGAAAAGGTGAGCGCGCGCGGGCTCGATCTGATCGTGATCACCGGCACGCATGTTGGCAACGTCGACGGGCAGCTGGGCGCTCGACCGGCGGGGCCGGGGCGTCTCTATTTCTGTGTGAACCGCGGCTCCGAGGTTTACGAGGCGGGCCCGCACGGGATCGAGCTGATCGACCAGCGGCTAGCGTCACCGGCGGAGGAGGAGGCGCTTGACACGGCTGCAGCGGAGACTGTTGCCGAGCTCGGGCGCCGCGGTGTCACCGCCGCGGTGGTCTCACAGCGGCTGAATCGGCGCAAGGTCGACCTGATCCCGGAGCCGGCCTGGGCCGACCCGCCGAAGGCGAGGATCGGTGAGCTGCTCGCGGCGGTGCAGGCGCGCCTACGTGACGCCGGGCTCACGGGTCTCGGGGACGCCGTCGAGATCGCACTGACGGCCGCGCGCTCTGCCGGACTGGCCGATCCTCGCGTGACAAGCGACGCCAAGCACGTCGAGATTGGGCTCACCGACAAGGCCGACGCTGCCCGGTGGGCGTGTGCGGAGCTGAGTCGCCGCGGGATTGGCTCCGGCCTCGTTCTGATCGCGGGCGACGAGTTCGGGCCTCTGGGCGGCCTGTCTGGCAGCGATTCCTTTCTCCTCGTCCCGGAGGGGTCAGGGGCGACGGCTTTTTCTGTCGGAGCAGAGCCGAATGGCACCCCCGGGGAGGTGTTCGAGCTCGGCGGCGGCCCGGCTGCCTTCCTGCAGGTGCTGGCGGACCAGCTCGAGCGGCGCCGCCGCGGCGACGTCCCCGAACTCGGCAACGATCCCAACTGGACATTCGTCGTCAACGGCCTCGATCCCCGGCTGGAGCGCGTGCACGAGACGCTCCTCACGCTCGCCGACGGCCGGCTCGGAACGCGCGGCGCACCGCTCTTCGACCACACGGACACGGCGCCGGGCGTCCTGTTCTCTGGGGTCTACGTCGGTGACGGCCCTGCCACTGAGCTGGCCGCATGCCCCGACTGGACGCGACTTGCCCCTGCCCCGGCAAGGAGGCCGCGAATCACGCGGCGGCTCGATCTGGCGAGCGGGCTGTTGCGCGAGGAGGGGCCGCTTACCTCCCTTCGCTTCTCGTCGATTGCGCGGCCCGCCACCGTCGCGCTTCGTGCACAGGCGAACCCCACTGTGGTCGTGCCTCGCCGACGGCGCCGGACGCGCGAGACGGTCACGGCCGTGCTTCGAGATCGACGCCGCGGTGACGTCCTCGAGCGCCTGGGCGCCTACGACCCGGAGCAGGCTGTCGCGCAGAAGGCGCTCGCCGCCGCGCAGACGGCTGGCTTCGAACGGCTCTTGCGCGAGCATCGGGAGGCGTGGGCGCAGCGCTGGCAGGAGGCCGAAGTCATCGTCGAGGGCGATCCGGAGCTGCAGCGAGCGATCCGCTTCGCGCTCTTCCACCTGATGGCGTCGGTCGCAGACACAGACGAAGCGGCCGTCGGGGCGCGCGGGATCAGCGGACCGGCCTACCGCGGCCACGTCTTCTGGGACAGCGATGTGTTCGTACTCCCCTTCCTGGCGGCCACGCATCCCACGGCCGCGCGGGCGATGCTCGAGTACCGGGTGCGCCGGTTGCCCGCCGCCCGCGAGCTGGCGCGCACGCTCGGCCGATCGGGCGCCCGATTCGCGTGGGAGTCCGCCGGCGACGGCAATGACGTGACGCCGACCTCTGCGCGACTCGCCACCGGCGAGCTCGTCCCGATCCGCACTGGCGAGCTCGAGGAACACATCGTCGGTGACGTCGCGTGGGCGGCAGCCTGTTACCTGGACTGGACGGGCGACGAAGCATTCGCTGCCGGCCCCGGCCGCGACCTCATCGTCGAGACTGCCCGCTACTGGGCCTCGCGTGTGCGGTACGGTCCGGACGGTCGGGCGCACATCTACGGCGTGATCGGGCCTGACGAGTACCACGAGCCTGTTGACGACAACGCGTTCACGAATGTGCTCGCGCGCTGGAATCTCCGCCGAGCGGCAACCCTCGACGGGGTCGAGCAGGCAGAGCGCACGAACTGGCTGAGGATCGCCGATGCACTCATCGACGGCTACGACCGAGCGAGCGGTCTCTACGAGCAGTTCGCCGGCTTCTTCAAGCTCGAGCCGCTCGTGATCGAAGAGATCGCGCCTCGCCGGCCGATTGCCGCCGACCTCCTGCTCGGCGCCGAGCGCACCAACGGCGCGCAGGTGCTGAAGCAGGCGGATGTGCTGATGCTTCACCACTTGCTGCCCGATGAGGTCGCGCCGGGCTCGCTCGTCCCGAACCTCGACTTCTACGAGCCGCGAACCGCGCACGGCAGCTCGCTCTCGCCGGCGATCAACGCGAGCGTGCTCGCCCGCGCCGGACGCTACCGGTCAGCGCTCGAGTCACTGGCGGTCGCAGCCCGAATGGATCTCGATGATTTGACCGGTACCACGGCGGGCGGGCTGCACCTGGCAACGATGGGCGGCCTGTGGCAAGCGCTCGCATTTGGATTCGGCGGCATCCGCCCGCGTGGTGATGTGCTGTTCGTCGATCCTCGGCTGCCGAAGGAGTGGAACGCGCTCGAGTTCGCGCTGCGCTTCCGAGGAAAGCCGCTTCGGCTCCGCATCGATCGCAGCGGTGTGAGCGCCACGCCGGCCGACTGGCAACTCCGCCAAGGAAACCAAGGGTGGGAGGTGACAGCGAAATGAAGAAGGTCGTCGCAGCTCTGGACAACAGCCTCGCAGGCAAGTCCTTGCTCGCAGCTGCGAGTACGTTCGCCTCCCTGCTCGGGGCCGAAGTCGAGGCTGTGCATGTGCAGACGGACGGCGGACGCACCGCACGCAATACAGCTGAGGCCGCCGGCATCCAGCTGCAGACGACCACTGGGCCTGTTGTCGAGCGCCTCGTCGAGGTCGGCGGGGCAAGCGAGGTCGTCGCACTCGCGATCGGTGCGCGCGGAACGCCCTCCGGGCGCAGGCCGCTCGGGGGCACCGCCTCGGCCATTGCCAGCGTCCTGCCCAAGCCGATCATGATCGTGCCGCCCGACGCAGATCCACCTGCGGCGTTCCGGCGTGTGCTCGTCCCGATCGAGGGTTTGTTCTCGTCCTCGTTGGCGCCGCTCTGGCTTTTCGAGCCGGCCGGCGAAGCAGGAATCGACGTGGTGGCGCTCCATATCCACGACGAGGAATCGATTCCCGCCTTCACCGACCAGCCGCAGCACGAGCAGGCCGCCTGGGTGGCCGAATTCGTCCGTCGCTACTGCGCCTGGGGTATCGAGACGGTTCGGCTCGAAACCCGGGTCGGCCGAATCGGCGAGATCATCCCGCTTGTGGCTGCGGAGAGTGGTTGCGATCTGATCGCTCTCGGCTGGTCGCAGGAGCTCGCGTCCGCGCGCGCGCCCGTCGTCCAAGAAACCCTCGCGCGCTCGCGCTTACCCGTCCTCCTCGTTCCAGTGCAACTCCAGTCCGACCTGCCGGACGCGATCGCAGCGCCGTCGCCGGGCGGCATGTTCACGACCGAGATGTGAGACAGCGCTGTCAACGGCGACGAGCCCACACACAGTCTTCTCGTGGAAGCCGCGCAGAATCGAAATCCGGTCAGCAATCAACGCATTTCGAACGACCGGCTGAGCTGTCCTGCCCTATTGACTAATCAGCGCTGCATCAGCTGCATCGGCCGGTTGCGCAAGCTCTTTCTGTAAACCGGCGTCCGCGTGGCTGGCAAGTCGCGCTCGGCGATCATCCCGATCAGCCGTCCGTGCTAGTCAGTCCGCTGACTCACGGCCCACACGTCTGTGTCCGGCGATCTCCACCTACCCTCGTTCGACGGGGCGACCGAGTGGCTCAATTCTGAGCCACTCGGCCCCGCCGAACTCCGCGGCCAGGTCGTCCTCGTGAACTTCTGGACGCTGACGTGCATCAACTGGCTGCGGCAGGAGCCGTACGTCCGCGCGTGGTCGAAGGCCTACCGGGAAGATGGCCTGGTCGTGATCGGCGTCCACACGCCGGAGTTCGGGTTCGAGCACGAAATTGACGCCGTACGCAAGGCGATTGAGGTGCGCCGGATCGACTACCCGGTCGCGATCGACAACGACTACGCGATCTGGAGCGCCTTCGACAACCACTACTGGCCGGCGCTCCTACTTCGTCGACAAAGAGGGCGTCATCCGCGACGAGCACTTCGGCGAAGGACGGTACGAGAAGTCGGAGGGCCCATGGGCGAAGACCGACCAGGAGCCGATCTTTTCTGTCTACCGAGCCGTTGGTGTTCGGGGGTGGCGCGGCTTCGCCCAGCGGGCGCGTCTCGTGGCCGTTTCTGCCAAGGACGACACCGTTACGGTGCTGTCCTACCGGCGAGAGGACCGGCCGCGCAGCGCGTTCGAGGAGATCCCGGAGGCGGTCGAGCGGCTCACTTCCCCCAGTGAAAGCGAACTCGGAGCGGCGGTGAAGCGGGCGATGCAACGCGCCAAACCAGCCCCAGGCTAGCCGCCGTCACGGGCGCGGTCTACGCGGGCCGCTCTGCTGGCCATCAAGCGTGATCGATGAGTCGCTCGACTTCATCGCCCTCCAGTGTGTTGGCTTCGAGGAGAGCATGAGCGACAGTCTCGACCTGGGACCAGTGCTTCTCGACTAGGTCTTCTGCACGCTCGACCAACCCGCGCATCCGCTGCTCGGCTCCTGCTCGCTCGATCGCCTCCGGCAGGTCCCCGGGCTCGCTGTGTACGACGAAGGCGGCCGGGTCAGTGATCCCGGAGACGTAGCACGCCGCGTAGGCGTAGTCGTCGTCAGCCTCCCAGTCGATCGTCTTCGGTTCGAACCGAGCCTCGGCCAGCGGCCCTGCGAAGGACACGACCGCGTGTCTGTCCACGGCGTTTGCGTCGTTGATGTCGAGCCTGCCCCGGTAGGTCGTCGCGCCTATGGCGAACAATTCCATGTCAGGGACGATCGTCACCCGCTCGATGCCGCGCCCGACCACTACAGCGATGACAGCGTGTCCGGCCTCGTGGTATGCAGTTGCCGGTCGGTGGCTGGCTGCCATCGCGCCCACCGGCCGAAGGGTAGTAGGACACTGCGACGCTTTCCAGATCCTTTCCAAGCCCGGCCTCCCGGCGGGGCCAAAGCACAGGCCCGAAACGAAAAAGGCCCCGTTTTGCGGGGCCTTTTCCAGTGGGCGGTACTGGGCTCGAACCAGTGACCCCCAGCTTGTCGATTCGCGGCAGACGTTCGCATCCGTTCGCGGCCGTTCGGTAAATGGCGTGGTTCCGCGATTCTTTGCGCGATGACCGGAACGCAGGCGAACGCGAACGAACAGCTAGCGTTGCCATTGTTGCCACAGATCGGAGCCCTCATCGGCTGATCAAGTGTCTGTTGGGCAAGGCGCGAGCTTGCTGAAAGAGGCATGGGGACAGCCGTCCGGTCCCGTGTCGAAGGATGGTTTAAGACCAGACTCGCGAGTCCCTCCCCGGGCGGCGGTTGCGGCGTCCCGCAACTCGTGCAGCTCGTCGACGACGATCGGGCGCAAGCCGGCCTCCATGCCCGTCCAGCCCTCGTAGCGGAAATGCCAGGCATGAACGGCGCGAAGCGTCGCCTGACGCAGCTTCGCCTCTTCGAGCGCGAAACGCAGAGCCTCCTTTGCGCCCGCGGAGTGATCGACACCGACGACGATGGTGCTCATCTCGCGCTACCCGTCATCACTTAAGGGGCAGCGGGCGGCGCGGCAGCTTGCGCCTCCAGCTGAACAGCTCGTGTGCGTATCGAGGTGAACCGTCAATGATCGGACGCCACGCATCGAACGCGCTGTGGAGCTCGTACTGGAATGGCTTGTGGATCAGGTCCTCGACGATCCACTCGACTTCGTGACCGTCGAACACGAAGATGACCTCCCGGGCCGAAAGATGGACGCTATGGCGCACGATGCCTATTTCGGCCAGGTCGAACGGCGGGCCGGCTGCGATCAACTCGGCTGCGCGTGGCCCCTGACCGGCCTTCAAGGGTGCGATGACTACGAGGCGTTCCATCCTGCTTCTCCTTTCGGGTGCGGCCAGTGTTGTGACCGATGTGCATCACCGGCACGCGTGGGCTGGCAGGCGACACGAACTGAGGCGTTGAAGCCTCGCGTCGTCTCCCATTCCTCGCGCCTGGACTGCCATTCCTCGATCACGCTGAGCGCGTCGGCGAGCGATTCGCCGTGGCAGCCGGGCGTTCGGGCGTGGACAACCCAGTGCTCGGCTGTGTGCTGGACGAGTGCTCGGTGCCTCACCAACGTATGACATCACCAGTGGGGCAGTCGACACGCGGTAACGATCGCCCGCGTGCCGTCAAGCGGCAGGCCGGTCGCAGTGCGCCCACGCTCACGAGATGATGTTCGAGCCACGACGTGGATCGCATCCACAGTGTGCGAGTTAAGGCTTTGTTCATTGTTTTGTAACCCGTGTGTAAGCGGGTCATGGCGAGACTAGCGCGGTCAGCTATGTACATAGGAGGCAGAGCGATGAGACGGATGCTGCTCGTGCTTACCGTTGGTGCCGCTGCGATGTTCGCCGTGGCGGCTACCGCAGTTGCCGGGAACGGGCCGCCGCACCTGGGGATCTACGTCAACGGTGTGCTGTACCGCACGGTCGGTACCCCGACCGACTTCTCCGGAACGGGGGCGCCGCTTGCCAGCTTCGAGACGCTGTACAACTTCGGGGCGGCCCAGTCGGCAAGCGTGGCGACCGCAGCGCCAGGTGATCCCGGCTTCCGTGGCGGACGCTGGCAGGTGCACGCGATAGCTTTCAGCACCAGCTACGCCGACACGCTCGCAGCCCACGACAGCAACGGCAGCGACACTCTCGACAGCGCCGCCGAGGTGCAAGCCGCTCTCAACGATCCTGGGCCCGGTGGCGCCACAGACGAAGGCGTCGTCCAGTTGTTCGAGTGCCCCGTCATCCCAGCTAACTGATCCGTTGCTCCATCGGTCGGAGAGGGAGGAAGCGCGCCCTCTCCGACGCGATAGCGTGGATGTTGGAAGCTGACCCGCGCGAGCACCAGCCGACAGTTCCGCGAGCTCGCCGGAGCCTCATTCGTCCTCGGCGCCTCGACGCGAATCGTCGAAGCCGCAGCCCCTGCCCGCCGAAGCGCCCCGCCGCCCGGCTGGCTCGCAGCACTCAGGACACTAAGGAGGAGCACATGAAGGCACTCGTCAACCACGGTCCCGCCGGCCAGAGCGCGTGGGAATCGGCACCTGATCCTGTGATCGGAGCCCCTACGGACGCGATCGTTCGGATCACATCATCGACGACCTCGAAGCGGCTTTGGCTGCCTCGCACGCCTGTCCAGTTCGTTGTCGGCGTCATCTTGCTGTGGCTCGGCGTCGTGATCGCCCGCGCCGGCAACACGGGCCTGGGTGTTGTCCTACTCGTGCTCGGGGTGGGCCTCGCCGCCGTGTCCGTTCCCCAGTTGATCGCGTGGCGAAAGACGCGGCGAAAATGAAGTGGGGCGCTCGAACTGATCGATGCCGGCTGTTCGTGGGCGCAGGCGGGCCGCGAGCTCGGCGAGCCTAAGACGACGGTGCAGTGGTGGGCTCGGAGGCGGCAACGCGTCGCTGGTGCGGGAGCATCAGCGCACCGGCGCGCTGGTTCGAACTCGCCCGACTGATGGGCACCAGCGTCGAGCAGATCGATCGCACCTACGGCCACAGCTACCGGGCTCGCTCGACCGGGGCGAGGATCGCACTCAACTCCCGCGTCGCCTCAGGCGAGAAGGCTGTAACGAGAAGCGACGGCTAGACCGAACGCAACCGAGTTGCCGCTACTGCAGCGGTTCCCACTTCCGGAACGGCTTCGTCGTGCACTCGTACGCGAACGCACAGATGAGGGCAGCGCCGATCATCCCGACAAAACCCCCAACGAGCAGAATCAACGCCCAGACAGGCATGACACTCCCTTCGTTAACGCGCTGGCGCGAACCAGCGTCGGCTGCGGGCCAGAAGTCCAACCCGGTGATGAGGGGCGCTGTACTCCTCCCTGCGGTAGAGCATTATCCCCAGCATCGCCGGAATCATGAGCATCATCTGCAATCCGAGGACACCCTTGCCCGGGATCGCGTCGAACCAGTGGAGCGCGAGTAGTGGCAGCAAGGGCAGATTCATCGCCACCGCCATCTCCCAACCCCGCTCCCAACTGTGGCCCTGGTAGCGCATCCAGAGCACCATCAGCAGGGTCATGTTGAACGCCATCCCGAAGGCGGCCAGCGTGACGTGATCGCGCCAGGCATCCGCGTAGCCGCTCCCGAAGAGCAAGGTGTGGAGCGCGCCGAACGCCGCCCCGAGCACGCACATCCCGAGCATCATCACGAGGATCACCTGAAATAGATGGCCGAGGAAGCGCCAGACCCTCTTGTCCTGGGACTGATCGAGGAAGAGTTCGGTTCCCATGTTCCCGTCCCGTTGAAAAAAGACATCGTTACGTGTGTGACAATCTCGCGCATCGGTGTGCTCCCGTACGAGCGGTACCGGAAAAGCCACAGCAGCCGCGACATGAACCTCACCCGTCCGCAGCCGCGAGCTCATCCCCGCCGTCAACCCCTCTTTCGCGAGCAGCGCCTGCTTAGCAACGCGACCCGCACGGCCTCACCCGGTCCGCACAAACGGGGAGGCCGCCAGAGGGCGGCCTCCGTCGTTCCTGGAGCGTGCGCTGGCGCTAGTGCTAGACGAGCGCCTTCAGGAAGACCTTGACGTCCTCCGCGGGGAAGGTCTCGGTCTCGAACACCTCGAGCTTCGCGATTTTGCCGAGGACGCGGAACGCGGCCTCGAGATCGGGATACTCGATGATGGCGAAGTACTCCCACGGGCCCATCACAGCGAGGAAGCGCTCGACAGTGCCGCCCTCGGCCTCGACGATCTTGTGGATCGTCTCGAAGTACTCGGGGGCCTTCTCGAGGTGCTCCCGCGCGACCGGCGTGAGCTTGAACAGCTGGAGATAGGTGAACATGAACACTCCTAACTTTTCCGGGGCATCGCCTAGAGCCCCATTAGAGGATGAGTGTCTCGCCCCTCGGGAGTCGGGGCATCAGGGGAACCACGCATCCCGGACTCCACGTGCCGCTCTCTCTCTCTCTCTCTCTCTCTCTCTCTCTCTCTCTCTCTCTCTCTCTCTCTCGACGTTGCCGCGGATGTTCGTCCTGCTGACGTTCGGACTCCAGTTGCTGCGAAAGGCCATCCTCCGTGCCGGCGGGTTCGTGGCCCTCCACGACGAGGACAGGGTCTTCCAGCGCGAGCGGCACGAAGCAGAGCGGGCAGGGCGAGATCGCCGCTTTGGCATGGATTGGTACTCGTTCGTCCTCTCTTTCAAGGGTGTGCTGCTCGAAGGTCTCGAAGTTGCCTTCATCGTCATCACCTTCGGGAGCACCCAGGGCGACATCGGACTGGCGGCTGCGGCGGCAGCAGCCGCCCTCGTACTGGTCGCACTCGCCGGAATCCTGCTCCGCTCCCCATTGAGCCGTGTCCCCGAGAACACGATGAAATTCTCGGTCGGAATCATGCTGACCACCTTCGGGATCTACTGGGGTACGGAGGGCACCAGCACCACCTGGCCCGGCGGAGACCTCGCACTCCCAGGCGTACTTGCCTTCGTAACAGCCTGTTCGCTGGCGCTCGTCCGTCTATCACGACGGCAGCACGCTGCACTCGCCCTCGGAGCGCAGCGATGAAAAGCATCAGGCCCTTTGCTCGATTCTGGTGGAGGTCCATCTTCGGCGACGACTGGCGCATCGCCGCCGGGCTTACCGCCGCCTTCGGACTCTGCGCTCTCCTCGCCCAACAGGCCATTGACGCCTGGTGGCTCCTACCAATCGCAGCGCTCGCCCTCCTAGCCGAATCACTGCACCGCGCCATCAGAAGATCCTCGAAATAGCCAGAAGCCGTCCGTCATTCTTCGCCCCTATAGCAGGAGGGTGGCCAGACCGGGGCACAGCCGTTTCTCCGACGACTAGACAGCGAAATAGATCGTCATCGCCAGTCCTGCGCAGAAGCAGTAGATGGCGAATGGCGTGAGCCGGTTGGTATGAAAGAAGCGCATCAGGAAGCGGACTGAGAGGTATGCCGTTACCGCTGCGCACAGCGCGCCGACGAGGGTCTGTCCGCGCACGCCGTCGCCGGTTGAGCCCAAGAGATCGGGAAGCTTGAGAATGGCTGCGGCGGCGATGATCGGGGTGGCGAGCAAGAAGGCGAATCGAGCCGCGTCCTCGTTGGAGAGACCGACGAGCAAACCGCCCGCCATGGTCGCGCCGGAGCGCGAGAAGCCTGGGATCAGCGCGAGCGCCTGGGCGGAACCGATTCCGGCCGTCTCCTTCCAGCCGACCCGTTCGGCGATCCGCTCGTCCGGGTCGCCGTGCTCCTCGACGGGTGCTCGCCGACGGAGCAGCTCGGCACCGTACAGGAGCAGGCCGTTCAGCATCAAGAAGATGGAGGCGGACTCGGCCGACGTGAACACCGACCGCAGCTTGTGCTCAAGGAGTAACCCAAGGATTCCTGCCGGAATCGTTGCGACGACCAACAGCCAGCCGAGCTTGGCGTCGGTGTCGTCAGGCGCGATCTGGCGGTCGCGGAGGCTGCGGCCGATACCTTTCACGATCCTCACCCAGTCAGCCCAGAAGAACCCCAGCAATACGAGCGCTGTGGCGAAATGCGTGCCGACCAGGAACACGAGAAAGAAGTCGTCGTTCTGCTTGATGTCCCAGCCGAGCAGATTGGCGACGATCACGCTGTGGCCGAGACTGGAGATCGGGAAGAGTTCCGAGAATCCTTGGAGCAGCCCGAGGACGATCGCCTGCCAGTACGAGATCACTTCGTCTTCGTCCTCGGCCCGGACTGGAACCAGGCGAAGGCGAGACACGCCAACCCGACGACGAACGCAGCGATCCCGTGCTTGGCGTGGTGATGGTCGGAGCCGGACTCGTGACCCGGAAAAAAGCCCGGCAGGGAGCGGGCAGGCTCGACCCAGTACACGACGGCAACGACGATCAGCGCGACGCCGACGACGACTGCGGCAAGCGTCAACCAACGATCCTTCGGCATTACTACTCCTCCTCGTCGGCCTGCCGCGCAGGGACAATACCGGTGCCGCCTACCAAGACCGACGGCCACGGCGGGAGACGCCCGAGCCGCTCACTCGTCTCGTCAGGTCGCCCGCCCCCGGCCATGGTCCGAGTGCTGGTTCATAGCGCCGCACGACGCGAGCAAGAAGGAGGAGGCCCGCTCGGGGCGGGCCTCCTCATCGACACGCTGCTATGCGCGTGGGCTTAGGTGACCTTGAGCGTCAGATGATCGAGTGGGCTCAATGGGCACGAATGGGCACAAACGACGAAATCCGCGACCTCGCGGCCGTCGAGCAATCCGTGCCCGACGAACAGAAAGCCCCGCGTTAGCAGGGCTTTCTAGTGGTGGAGCGTGCCGGGATCGAACCGGCGACCTCCGGCTTGCAAAGCAGGCGGTCGCAGTACAAACCTTGGATTCCGGCCCGCGGGGTTCTACTGCGCCTCGGCGACGAGCAGTCCCATCACAATGCTGTCGGTGAAGGAACCCAGAACCCAGGAGGCTTGCCGGAGCACTCCTTCCTGACTGAAGCCGGCGCGTTCGGCCGCGCGGATCATCGCGATGTTCTCGGTGGCAGTCTCAAGTTGAAGGCGGTTCAGTCCGCGCACGTCGAATCCGTACCGGCACAGTAGACGCAGAGTCTCGACGCTCCAACCGCGTCCGCGGAATGAGGGACGAAGTGCGAGGCCGATGTGTGCGAGCCGGTTGTGGAGGTCGATTCCCCAGAGCAGTGCTTCGCCGACAAGTTCACCGTCTGAAACGGCGACGACGGAGAAACATGCCGCCTCCTCGGTCTCACCGACTGCGTACGGTGAGAGCGCAGGGTCAGGCGGGATCGGCCGCCATGGGCGCGAGTCCGCGAGTGCCCGCGTCGCAACATCCTCGTACAGCTCTGCCTGCAGGATCGCGACATCGTCGGGGTGGCGAGCTCGCAATGCGATGTGCCGGTCTCGGAGGACGTTCCTGCATATCGGGTCTGGATTCGTCATCGAGGAGTTGACGAAGGAGTACCGCTGGGAATACGCGTCAGGAGGTCGGCCGCCGCAACTGCGAGGGACCGGTCCGTACGAGCGCGGTTACCACAGCTTGCTGAGAGCGGTGTCGACGGCCCCGGCTTGGCTGAGGCTGGGTACCGGTGACCTTGGAGTGGGTCATCTCTTCGATGTCCTTGAAGAAGGGACGCGTCGCTCGACGAAGGGTCCGAAGTCAGGACTCTGGCGAAGCCCTGGTGATGCCCTTCCGCCGAGTCCCACTCGATGCGTACGATCTGCTTCTCCGGTTTGTCGACGCACCGAGCGACTTCCCCGCGTTGGCAGTGCGTTGAAGCGTCGAGCATCGTGCCGGCACGCCGGTAAGGGTCGTCGAACTCGGCGTTGAAGCTGTGGCGAATGTACTCGACGATCATGGTGCTCCTTTCAGTCCGTGGCGGCGGCAAGCGGGGCGGTTGGAGCCTGCCCGTGCCTCGCCTCATGAAGATTGGTCTTCGGGATCCACTCGAGCCAGCGGGGCAGGTACCAGTTCCAATCGCCGAGCAACTTCATCGAGGCCGGCAGCAGTATGGCCCGGACGATGGTGGCGTCGATCAGGATCGCCGCGGCAAGACCGACCCCGGCTTCCTTGACGTCGAGCTGGGAGAGCGTGCCGAAGATCGAGAAGACACCGACCATGACGAATGCGGCGCTGGTGACGACCCCGGCGGTACGGGTGATCCCGTAGCGGACGGCGTCGTCGTTGCTCATGCCTGTGTCGACGCCCTCGCGTACGCGGCTGAGGATGAAGACGTGGTAGTCCATCGACAGCCCGAACAGGACGACGAAGAGGAAAAGCGGCAGCCAGGCGATGATCGCGCCATTCGAGTGGAAGCCGAGCAGACCCTCGGCCCAGTGGTGCTGGAAGACGAGCACCAGAACCCCGTAGGCCGCGGCGACCGAGAGCAGGTTGAGCACGATCGCCTTCACGGGTACCACGATTGACCGGAACGACACCAAAAGGAGCAGGAAAGCCAGGCCGAGCACGAAGGCGATCACATAGGGGATGCCGTGCTTGATCTGGTGGGTGAAATCGACGTCCTCGGCCGTCGGCCCGGTCACCGCCGTCTCGGCGCCTCGGACGTGGCCGAGCGTGGCCGGGATCAGCTGGCTGCGCAACACCGAGATCGCCTCTCGGCTCGCCGCGTTGGCGCCGTTGCCGGTCAGCGGGAGGGAGACCGTCGTCAACTGACCGTCGCTGCTCGTGGCGACTGCAAAGAGCGGATGCGCAATACCGCGAGCGGTCGCAAGGTTCTCGAGTCTCATGAGCTCGCGACGAACGCTCGCCTCGCTCGCGGGCGGCGCGTTGACCACGAGCGTCGCGGGCTCCGAGGTGCTCGGGAAGGTGGCCTGCATCTGCGCGACGAGGGCTGCGTTGCTCTGCGGCTTGAGCGTGTCGGAGTCGGGCTCTGCGATGTGCAGTGCCAATGCCGGTGCGGCAAGCGCGGCCAGCAGCGCAGTCGCGGCGAGCAGCGATACCACCGGGCGCCGAAGCACTCGATCGATTACGGCCGGCCAGAAACGAGACTCGCTTCCGTCCGTGCGAAGGTGCGGCAGGTAGGGGATGCGGCCGCGGTCGATCCGAGATCCGAGGAGCTCGAGCACCGCCGGCAGCACGGTCACCGAGCCGGCAACGGCGCAGGCGACGACCGCGATCGTCCCGGCTGCGACTCCGTTGAAGATCGCAGAGCCGATCACTAACTGCCCCGCCATCGCGATCGCCACCGTCGTCCCGGCGACCACGACCGTCCGGCCCGAGGTCGCGGCTGTCCGTTCGAGGGCCTCGTGCGAATTCAGGCCGCGCCGCCGTTCCTCGCGCGAGCGGATGACGTAAAAGAGCGCGTAGTCGACCCCGACTGCCATCCCGATCAGCAGCACGATCGTCTTCACCGCGCTGTCGAGGGCGAAGAGATGGCTGATGGGGCCGAGGAGGCCGAGGGCGGCCACCACCGCGGTCAAGGCCAGTGCGATGGGAACGAGCGCTGCGACGAGTGATCCGAAGGCGAAGAGCAGGACGAACAGGGTGACCGGGACCGCGAGGATCTCCGCACGGTGGAGGTCGCTGTCGGAGCTCTTCGGGCCGACACCGGGACCGTCTCCGCCGATCGTCAGTGCGGGATTGGCTCTGGCTGCAGCGTTCAGCACCGACTGGAAAGCGCCGAAGTTCTGTCTCGCCCTGGTCGTCAGGAGGGCCGAGTGGCTGTCACGCGAGTAGCGAACCGTGACCGTGCTGCCGAGCGCCCCTTGCATCCGCGACTTGACGTCCGCAACCGCTGCGTGAAAGGCCGGATCGGCGACGTCCAGTGAAGCGATGTGGAGATACGCGTGCTCGGCTGGGGGCACCCTGCCGAGGTGATGCTGGTCGAGCATTGAGTAGCCGCGTGCGGATTCGCCGACGGCGCCGCTCTGCAGGGTCTTCGATCCAGTCACTGCGAGTGTGCCGACGGCGGCCACTACGAATACGAGCCAGAGACCGATGGCGTGCCAGGGGTGGCTCCTGCTCCAACGTCCGATCGAGACGATCGGATTCCGTTTGCGATCTGTTGACGAGTTAATCATCGGGCTCCTCCTACGGCGGTGGCGTCATCGACTCGAGGCTAGGCTGGCGGCTGATCGGTCGCGTCGGGCGGAAGTCGGAGACGCGCTCATACGAACGGCTGGACTTGGGTTCGCGATGCTCACGTGATCCGCCTTCGCGACCACGACGCGGTTTCGACCTGGCGTCCGGGGCCAAGGTTCTGCCAGCTGGCGTCCGGGTCGCATGGTCGGGGTGCCCCCGGCCGTGCACCGTCGATGATCACAACAGACCGGGACATTCCGCGAATGTGGATGTTCGGCGTCGTGATCCGCACGCCATCGCGACTGTTCGGCCGCTCATGGAAGTCACCAGACCGACAAGGACTCAGTCGCTCGGTCTTGCAGCGTCGATCGCCGCCTGGATCCTGCCGAACGCACCTCTGCGGCCGTGCCAGGTGCCGACGAGGAGGACACGGCCGGTGCCGACGAGGAGGACACGGCCGGACGGTGTTCCACCGGCCGGTGCCGCTCCGTCGGGCTGTTGGATCGTCCCAGATAGCGGGGGGCAGTACCAGGAGAATGCGACGAGTGCGGTCACGGGGATCGACATGGCTGGTCTGGACGCTAAGCGCATCGACCGTGGCCGACCTCGGGGGAAGGTCGGAACCGCGCTCAGCCGACTGGCCGATTGTGCGATCGCGCCGGTCGTCCGGTCGTCCGGTCGTACGAGCGGCTAGGAGTTTCGGAGGCTGGCGCGCGGAGCAGGCTCGACCAGGCCGGCGTCGTAGGCGGCGATCACTGCCTGGACGCGGTCGCGGACTTCGAGCTTGCGGAAGATGCTGGAGAGGTGGGTCTTGATCGTCGGCTCGCTGAGGTACAGGTGCGCGCCGAGCTCCGCGTTTGAGAGGCCGTTCGCCAGCAGCGTCAGGATCTCGAGCTCGCGAGGAGTCAACGACGACAGCGCTGACGATGCTCGATCGTCGCCGCCCGGCAGATTGGGGGCGAACAGCTCGAGAAGGCGTCGGGTGATGGTCGGCGCCAGCATGGCTTCTCCCGAGGCGACCACGTGAACGCCCTCGACAAGCTGTTGCGCTGTCACGTCCTTAAGCAGGAAGCCGCTGGCGCCGGCTCGCAGCGCCTCGTAGACGTACTCGTCGAGGTCGAAGGTCGTGAGGACGAGGACGCGGCTCTCGACGCCGCTCTGGACGATGCGTCTGGTCGCTTCGATGCCATTCATGTTCGGCATCCGTATGTCCATCAGAACGACATGGGGGAGCAATCGCTTGGTCAGCTCGACGGCCTCCGCACCGTCGCCTGCCTCGCCGACCACCTCGATCTCGTCCTCGGCATTCAGGATCATCCGGAAGCCGTCCCGGACGAGCGCCTGGTCGTCGCCCAGCAGAACGCGGGTGGTCACCGCTGCTCCCCGACGGGAAGGCGCGCCGCAACCCGGAAACCGCCGGCCGGGTCTGGCCCCGCTTCCACATGCCCACCGAACGCGGCCGCCCGCTCACGCATCCCGATCAAACCCCGCCCGCCGCCGCCGTTTTCGGATGCTCGCCCGTCGTCGACGATCTCGATCTGAAGGGCGCCGGGCTCGAAGCGGACTGTCACCGCCGCGTGCTGCGCCCCGGCGTGGCGCAGCGTGTTCGTCAGCGCCTCCTGCACGATCCGGTACGCGGACAACTCGAGCGCGGCCGGTAGCTCTCGCCGGTCCCCATCGACGTCCAGCCGCACCTCGAGGCCGGCCGCTCGCACTTGATCGATCAGGCCGCCAAGCCCGGCGAGCCGTGGCTGGGGCGCGAACTCCGGCTCGTCGATCTCGATGCTACCGAGCACGCGCCGCAGTTCATCGAGCGCTTGGCGCGCCGTGCGCCCAATCGCCTTCACCGCCCGGCGCGCGTCATTTGGGTCGGAGGTGAAGACGGCGTCTGCCGCGGTCGCCTGCACAACGATCACGCTGAGGTTATGCGCGACGACGTCGTGCACCTCGCGTGCGATCCGGGACTGCTCCTCAGCCGCGGCACGGCGCGCGTTCGCCTCCTGCTCACGCTCGAGCTGAGCGGCACGGCCCTCTACTGCGGCCAGGTATTCGCGCCGCGTACGGATGTTGTCGCCGAGGATCCACGCGGCGCCGAGCGGCGCCAGCCGTCCGGCGAGCAGGGCGACGTCATTCCAGCCGAGCGGCGTCCAATTCACGTCACTCGCAGCCCCGGCCGCCAGCACGAGGACGGAGGCGCCGCCGGCGAGGAACGCTGCCTTCCGAGCGCAATGCGCCCCGACGCTGTACAGCGCGATGAAGGCGGCGAAGGGCCACCACGAGTCCTGGCTCACGGCGACGATCGTCGTAACAGCCGTGACTACGGCGAGAACGGCGACAGGGAAACGGCGCCGGAGGGCGAGCGGGAAGATCCCGATGGCCGCAAGCACGTACAGGCCCGCGTCCGGCGGTGAAACCGCGGAGAAGGCGGCGATCGCCATCGCAGCGGTGAGTGCAAAGTCCCCGGCCAACGGGAGCCACGTCGGACGAGCCCAGCCCTGAGGAGCTTTCACCCTGTTCACCGTACTCTCGGGGATCGGCGACCGCCTCGTTCGAAGGAATGAATCTCGCCTGGACAGGAAGCGCCCAGTCAGGCGTCCCGTGTGATCGTTCGCCACGCTCCGAACCCAATGGCGGCGGTCATCCAGGTCAGGAGGACAGCGATCGTCGCGGTCAGCGACATGCCGATATGCCCGGCGGGCGCGCCGTTTAGAAGCTCCGTTGGTGCCAGTTTCCAGAGCGCGATCCCGAGGATTGCCTCGGAGCCCACGCCGGGGTTGTGCAGTCCCTGGACGACAGGAGTGACGAGTAACTGCAGCCCGGCCAGGATTCCGAGCGTGGTTGCGCGGGATCCGATCAACGCGGCGAGCCCGAGCGCAAGGAGGAACATCGCCGTCACGTACAGCTGGAACCAGAGCTCTGCCTCGACCAACAGCGCAGTCGACGGGGTTCTGGCGGAGCCGGGCACGACCTGGCTGAGCACGGCGACCATCGCGTAGGCGACGGCGGTGATCGGCAGGAGCACCGCTAGTCCGCCGGGTATTCGGGCGGCGAAGAGTGACCCCCGTGGCCGGCCAGTGACGACGAGGTTGCGGAAGAAGCCGCCAGCGAAGTCTCCGGCGCCCGCGGTCGCGCCGATGAGGACCGCAGCGACCGTAGCGAGCTGGGTGAGCGAGTACATGCCGTCGTCGAAGTGGCTCAGCCCTCCGATCAGCTTGTGATGGGTCGGGTCGGTAGCGTGGAGCACGGCGAGGATCGCGAACGTGACCGCGGTTGCCCCGACGGTCAATCCGAGCGCTGCGATCATTAACCCACGTCGTGTGGTCAGCTTCAGGACCTCGGCCCGAACCAGTCGTAGATCGAGTCGGCGGGTGGAAACGGCCACAGTCGTCATGCTGCTTCTCCCAGTCGTGAGGTGATCTCGAGGAACCGCTGCTCCAGCGAGCCGTTGTCCGGCTGCAGCCGGTACAGCTCGAAACCGGCGTCGAGCAAGACTCGCGCGATGTTCGCAGTGGCGGATCGCGGATCGTCGCCGGTGAGCTGGAGTACGAGCTCTCCTTCTTCCTGGCGGAGGCCCGCCACGTCGGGGCGACGGCGCAACAGCACCGCGGCGCGAGCGGGGTCGTCGCATTCCACCGTCAGAAGTGGAGTGGCTCCCGCCGACAGCGCGGCCATGGGGCCTTGGAGTACGACGCGGCCGTGGTCGACGATCGCGATCGCGTCGCAGGTCTTCTCGACCTCGTGGAGCAGGTGCGAGGAGAGAACGACGGTGCGTCCCTCGTCGACCAGCGATCGGACCAGCTCGCGAAACTCGAGCATTCCCGCCGGGTCGAGGCCGTTCATCGGCTCGTCAAGGATGAGGAGATCGGGGTCGGCGATGAGGCAAGCGGCGATCCCGAGCCGCTGCCGCATCCCCATCGAATACTCGGCGACGCGATCATCCGCACGCTCGACCAGGCCGACGCGCGCGAGGGCTGCGTCGATGCGACCGTGGGCCTCGGGCTCACGTGCAGCGGCCAGCGCCCAGAGGTTCTGCCGCCCGGTCATGTGCCCGTGGAAGAGCGGCTCGTCGACAATCGCGCCGACCCGCGCGAGCGCCTGCCGCCGTTTCGACGGCACCGGTAGGCCAAGAAGCTTCAGCTGCCCGCTGGTCGGTCGAATCAAGCCGAGCAGCATGCGGATCAGGGTGGTCTTGCCGGCGCCGTTCGGACCGAGGTATCCGAAGGCCGTGCCGCGTGGCACGCGCAGGTCGACGTCGGTGACGACGGGTGCATCGCCGAACCGTTTGGTCAGCTGCTCGGTCTCGACGGCGCTAGAGGGACGTGCTTCGTGTTTCATGCTCCGACGCTAGATCCGGTTCGCGCCGTCGGCATCGGCCGAACGTCGGAACCAGAGTCCTTCTCAAGCGTGATTTGAAGGCGTCCGCACGATCATCCATTCTCATGAGGCGGCCGAAGCCGGCGAGTAGGGCTGACATGCCGCCGACACTGCCCGGTCTAAATGCGTCCTCTCGAGCAGGCGGAGACCGACGTCACGGGTCCCTGTCACGGAGAAACACCGTGGGCTCGGCTCTTCTTGCAGAGCATCGGCAGGTCTGTCCGAACAACGCGGACAGCGGCGAGCGGTCCTCCGCTTAGCTCAGACGATCATCGTCCTCTGCGGAAGCTCGCGTCGATCGTGCGGGGCAACGCTCTGCGGTCCGCTTCGCCTGCAGGGATTAAAAGTCAGCCTCGAGAACCTGCGAGCAACTGCGAAAAGCTGAAACCGCCTGCACAGGGCCGGTTTCTGGGCTGCAGCGAACTGCACCGAAATGCACCGTTCGGCGGCCAACCCGTACTCCCAATGTGCTACTCGCCGAGTGTCGCGATGGTCGCCGAATTTGCGGAAGATCAGTCGGCGAATGCAGGCGGAGCGCCTGAACGCGGCGTCGCCGGGGACTCGTTCGGCTCGTCTCGCACGCTACGCTCGTCGAGGTGGCCGAGCTGCTGATCGTCGACGACGATCCCGCGATCCGCCGAATGCTGCAGCGGACGCTGGCGGCGGAGGGCTACGACATTCGGGTCGCCGCCGACGGAGGCGCGGCGCTGGTCGAGCTCGAGCGCTCTCTCCCGGACGTGCTCGTGCTGGACGTGGCGATGCCCGGCGTCGGGGGACTCCACGTGGCGGAACGGGTCCGGGCGAAGGGGCTGGCGCTGCCGATCCTGTTCCTGACCGCCCGCGACGCGGTCTCGGATCGGGTGGCGGGGTTCGACGCCGGTGGGGATGACTATTTGCTGAAGCCGTTCGCGGTAGCGGAGCTGCTCGTTCGGGTGCGGGCGTTGCTCCGGCGAACGCGCGAGCCCAATCGCGAGCTCGTGCATCGCGATCTGCGCCTGGACCCGGCGGCGCGACGGGCGATCCGCGAAGGTCGCGAGGTTGCATTGACCGAGCGGGAGAGTGCCCTGCTCGAGTTGCTGCTTCGTGAGGTCGGACGGACTGTGTCGCGTGCGGAGGCGCTGAGCACCGTCTGGGACGAGGACGGTGCGCTGCCGAACGTGGTCGACCGCTACGTGGCGTATCTGCGGCGCAAGCTGGGCGATCCGCCGCTGATCGAGACGGTCCGCGGCGTCGGCTTCCGGATTCCGCGATGACGCTCACCTTGCGCGCACGGGTGGTGCTGGCGGCAGGAGCGGCGATCCTGCTCGCCGTCGTCGTGGTGGCTGTCGCCGTCAGCGTGCTCGTCGCTGACCAGTTGCGCTCGAGTCTCGATCACAGCCTGCACGAGCGAGCGGCGGAGATCGCGAGCTTGAGCGCATCGGCGCCGGCGGTGCTCAACGCCCCGGGCGCGCTCGACGCGCAGATCGGCGGCCAGCAGCTGTCGGTCGAGGTGCTCGACCGGCGCGGCCGGATCGTCGCGCGCTCGCTGTCGCTCGGCGGCTCGTTGCTGCCGGTGACGCTCGTACGGAGCGTGATCGCCACGGGTCGATCGGTGTTCACAACCGACCGGCTAGGGCACGAGCGCCTGCGCCTCTATGTCGCGCCTCTGCCGGCGATCGGGGGTGCAGCCGCCGGTGGTGCGGTCGTGGTGGCTGCGTCGACCGGCGAGATCGCGGAGACGCTGCACCGGTTGCACGTGTTCGCCCTGCTCTCGGGACTGGCGGCGACGGCCCTCGCCGCCGCGGCCGCGTTCCTGCTCGTTCGGCGCGCCCTGCGGCCGCTCGAGCGGCTCTCCAGCGGCGCCGGCGAGATCGAGCGGACCGCCGACGTCGAGCGTCGGCTGCCCGAACCGTCGACGGGCGACGAGGTCGGCCGGCTAGCGCAGACGCTTAACCGGATGCTGGCGGCGCTCGAGCGCGCGCACAGGCGGGAGCGAGACTTCCTCGCAGATGCCTCCCACGAGCTGCGCTCCCCCGTCACCGCTCTCCGCGGCAACGTCGACTACCTGCGCCGGCACGGTCACGACGCGGCGGTCGTCGGGGACCTCGCCGCTGACGCAGAGCGGGTGTCGGCGCTGATTGACGAGCTGCTCACACTCTCTCGCGAGGACGCCGCTGGCACGCCCGACGACCGCGTGCGGCTCGACGAGCTCGCGCAGGAACTCGCCAACCGAGACCGGCGACTGGTTGTCGAGACTCAGGCGCCCGTGGTCGTATGTGGCGACCGCGCAGCCCTCGAACGGGCGCTCGCGAACCTTGTCGAGAACGCGCGTCTGCACGGGCCGCCCGGAGGAACGATCACCGTGCGGGCGGAGGTTCTCAACGGCACCGCACGCCTGATCGTCCGCGACGAGGGCGACGGGCTGACTCCGGATCAGGCTGCTCATGCCTTCAAACGGTTCTGGCGCGCCCGCCGAGATGGACCGGGTTCCGGCCTCGGACTCGCGATAGTGCGCGCGACCGCCGAGCGGCACGGTGGCCGCGCAACCGCCGACGGCGGGGCGTTCGCGATCGAGCTGCCGGCTCTCAGAGAACTCTCAAACGACTCGGGTAGACCTGAGACCGTCTCCGAGAACGAAGGGACTGGAACCTCGTGAAACTCTTCCGCCGAATCTCGACTCCCCGCCTGCTGATCCTGGCCGCCGGGATCGCCGGGGCCGCGGTTGCGGCCAGCATCGGCAGCATGGCCGCGTTCGGATCGAGCGCGCAGACTCCTCCGGCGAAGCCGCTCGACCAGGCGCTCGAGGCCTCGCTCGGGGCGCCGACGCCGGAAGGCGTAAGTGCGCGCGTGCGCTTCACGAACAACCTCTTCCCTTCCGGAGCGCTCTCGGGCATGACGGGCACAGCCGGCTCCGCGCTGGCCTCGAGGGCCTCGGGACGGCTCTGGTGGAGCCCCGAAAGAGGCGGCCGGATCGAGCTGCAGTCCGACGCCGGCGACGCGCAGATCCTCTGGGACACGAGCCGGCTGACGATCTGGGACAGCTCCTCGAACACCGCCTACTCGCTGCCGCTTCCGACCCGCGTGTCCGCCGGACCGAACGCGCAGGACCAACCGCCAACGCTCGCCGACATCGACAGCTTCCTGAAGCAGCTGGCGGAGCAGGCGGACGTCTCCGGCGCGACCCCGGACTCGCTGGCAGGCGAGCCCGCCTATCGAGTGACCGTCTCGCCGGCGCACTCCGCTGGGCTGATCGGGTCGCTCGACCTCGCCTGGGACGCCGCTCGCGCCGTCCCGCTCGAGATCGCCATCCGCGCACATGGACAGTCGTCACCTGCTCTCGCGCTCACGGTCACGGACATCTCGTTCGGCCCGGTCGCCGCATCCGACCTGGCCGTGACGCCGCCCGCGAACGCCAAGGTCGTCCAGCTGGGCGGGCAGGCGGAGACCCCGTCGGAGCCGAGCGGACAGAAGGTCACCAGTCTGGCGGAGGTTCAGGCGGCCGTACCGTTCACTCTCGTCGCACCGGACACGCTCGTCGGGCTCCCCCGACAGAGCGTCCAGCTGCTGGGCGGAGCAGACAAGGGCGCGCTCGTCCTCTACGGCCACGGCCTCGGCGGCATCGCACTGGTCGAGCACGCAGCGGGCGTGTCTGGCAACGATCAGGCGGCAAGCTTGCCGAAGGTCGCCCTGGGGACCGCCACCGGACACGAGCTCGCGACCCAGCTCGGAACCGTGCTCTTCTTCGATCGCAACGGCGTGAGCTTCGTGCTCGCTGGGTCCACGCCGCCCGCGGCGGCAGAGGCGGCGGCCAGGAGCCTCGGTTGACCCAACCGTCCGCCGAGCCCGTCGTCGCGCGCAGGCTCGTCAAGCGCTACGGCGAGTTGACGGCGGTCGACCACGTCGACCTCACCGTCGAGCGCGGCGACGTGTTCGGCTACCTCGGCCCGAACGGCGCCGGCAAGACGACCTCGCTCCGGATGTTGCTCGGGCTGATCCGGCCCACTTCCGGCAGCATCGGCCTGTTCGGGCGCGATCCGCTCGAGCAGGGCGCACGTGCCCTAGACGGCGTCGCCGGCTTCGTCGAAGCGCCCCGCTTCTACCCGTACCTGAGTGGGCGACGCAACCTCCGCCTACTCGCCGACTACGACGAGCCCCGCACCCGCTCACGCATCGAGGAGGTGCTCGACCTGGTCGAGCTGCGCGACCGCGGCAACGACCGGGTCGGCGGCTACTCGCACGGGATGAAACAGCGTCTCGGGATCGCCGCGTCGCTGCTCCGCGCGCCGCGGCTGCTCCTGCTCGACGAGCCCACCACCGGGCTCGACCCGGCCGGGATGCGCGACATGCGGACGCTCGTCCGCCGACTCTCCGGCGAGGGAATCACCGTCCTGCTCTCCAGCCACCTGCTCGCCGAGGTCGAGGACCTCTGTAACCGAGTCGCGATCATTCGCCGCGGGAAGATCGTCTACGAAGGGACCCTGGTCGAGCTCAAGGAGCGGGCCGGCAAGACCTGGAGACTGCGCACGACCGACTGTGAACGGGCACGGACGATCGCACTGGCAGAAGGCGCGACCGAGCTCGACGTCGTCGGCGGCGAGCTTCACTTCGCGGCCGCCGAGGAGATCGTCGCCGCCGTGACGATCGCACTCGGGCAGGCGCGAGTGGGGATCACCGGCCTGCGAGCCGACGCGGCTACGCTCGAAGACATGTTCCTCGAGCTGACCGAGGTTCGCGAGCCGACCGAGCCGCTCCGGGAGGAGGCGGCATGAGTGCGATCAGCTCCGCCGCACCGCGCGTCGTCCTCGGGACGCGCGGCCCCGCCGCCGGACTGCGCGGCACCTGGTTCGTCTACAAGTGGGAGCTGCTCAAGCTCGGTGCGCAGAAGCGCACCTACCTGGGCCTCGGCGCTGCGGTGCTCGTGCCGATCGCCTTCGTGATCGCACTCATCTTCAAGTCGGGCGGCCCGAACGATGTTCCGCTCGGCCGGTACCTTCGAGAGTCCGGGCTGGCCACCCCGTTCGTCGTACTCGAGTTCATGGCGATCTGGGGCCTGCCGCTGATCACGGCGCTCGTCGCGGGAGACATCGTCGCCTCGGAGAGCCAGAACGGGACGCTGAAGACGATCCTCACCCGGTCACGCGACCGTGGCGAGGTCTTCGCCGGCAAGGTCCTCGCGGCCTTTACCTACACGGTGGCGGCGGTTGTCCTGATGGCCGGCGTCGGTCTGGCAGCTGCGACGGCCGAATGGGGCTGGAAGCCGCTCGTCTCGCTCTCCGGGCCGAAGGTGTCCGCTTCGCACGGCTTTGTGCTGTTGCTCGCCACCCTCGGTGTCTACCTGCTGGCACTGCTCGGGATCGCCGCGTTCGGGATGTTGATCTCGACCATCACCCGAAACAGCGCCGCAGCCGTTGTCTCGACTCTGATGTTCGCGCTGCTGATGCAACTGGTCGGCGCCCTCCCGGGCACCGAGCCGATCCGCCCCTACCTGCTCAGCAACCAATTCGTCGCCTGGCACGGCCTGCTCCGCGTTCCGGTCGACTGGGCACCGATCGGTCACGCGATCTGGCTGTGCAGTCTCTACATCGCAGTCCCACTCATCGCCGCCTACTTCGTCTTCCTTCGCCGTGACGTCGCCGGCGACTAGGGCCGTTCGATGGACACGATCCCTGCGCCACCCTCGTCTTCGGGGCAGTAGGGTCTGGATTGTCCCCGATGTCGCCTGAAGGCCGGCGGGGGAGGGCTTGGCATGGGTTTCTGTTGTTGTTTCTCGTCGTCGCGCTTGTGTCGCTCGGCGCGGTCGCTCCGTCCACGGTTAAGGCGACGAGCGTGTCTGCCACTCCGTGTGGCTTCCTCCGCTTGCAGCAGCCGCCGCGGGTGTACCGGCATGTGCTCACGATCGTCATGGAAAATCATGCGTTCGGCGAGGTCGCCGGTCGATCTCCGTATCTGAACCGGATTGCCGCGGCGTGTGGTCTTGCTGATAGCCACTCGGGGATCGCGCATCCCAGCCTTCCGAACTACATCGCGATGACCTCGGGCGCCACGGCCGGGATCACCGGTGACTGCACCGACTGTTCCGTCACGACGAACTCGATCTTCGGTCAGCTAGGGCCGCGGGGATGGCGCGCGTACGAGGAATCGATGCCTGCGCCCGGATTTACAGGCAGCGGCGCTGGCAAGTATGTGAAGAAGCACAACCCAGCCGCCTACTACAAGAAGGTCAGGGCCGCGTACGCCGTCAACGCTGTCCCTTTGGGGACGCTGGCGGCGGGCGCGCTGATCTCCGATCTGCGCACGAACCGGTTGTCCCGCTACAGCTTCATCACACCTAATCTCTGCAACGACGAGCACGACTGCGGGATCAGCGTGGGCGATGCATGGCTAGCGCGCTGGGTGCCCAAGATCCTCGCCTCCCGTGCATACAGGACGGGAGGCACGGCTCTGTTCATCACCTACGACGAAGGCTCGGCGGACGACAACCACGTCTACACCGTCGTTGCCAGCCCATATACACGTAAAGCCACCGTTTCCGACATCGCGTTCACGCATTACTCGCTCCTTAAGACGCAGGAGAACCTTCTCGGTCTCCGCTGCCTTGGCCATGCCTGCGATCCGGCGACGGCCACCATGCGACATCCCTTCGGCCTCTAGGTCGGCCGCGCCGGACAGATCGACGGGCGCCTGACGGTGGTCGTCACAGGGCTCGTTTGGTAGCCCGGAGCCGCAGCCGGCAGAACGATCCCGAACCGTCGGTACCACCGTCACCCCTCACCGCCGCTAGTCAGCAGGACAAAGGGCTCGCGATCCCGAGCCGGACGGGACCCTTTGGCCCGGACCGGCACAGTTAGCGAAACCCCCGCCCTGCGAAGCCAAGGAGACACTGTTGAGCAACCTCGTCCTGCGCGCCACCGCAGGTTGCCGTCGCGACGACGGCACCTCGCTCGTGCCCTGTTGGATCGCGCCGGCCTTCCTGCTCTGTGCCGTCATGCTGATCCCCTGGACCGCCTTCCTGTTCCTCACCCTGCCCCGTCACTACAGCGCCAACCACTGGCATGTGGCCTGGGGAGGCTTCGACATCGCGCTTGCGGTCGCGCTCGCGAGCACCGCAGTTCTCACCCTTCGCCGGTCTCCGCTCGCTGAGATCGCCGCAACGGTGACCGGCACGCTGCTGGTCTGCGACGCCTGGTTCGACGTGCTCACCTCACACGGCACCGGCAACCTCGCGCAGGCGCTCGCCGCGGCGCTGCTGCTCGAACTACCGCTGGCCGCGCTGTGCTTCTGGATCGCCCGCAACTTCGCGCATGCGATCGAGTCGGCCCGACCATTCCTCCAGGCCGCGGGCTTCAGGATCCGGGACCGCAAGCTTGTGCCCCCAGCCGGCGACGAACGCTCGCCCGCTGGGATCACGAGCGAGTAGCCGGACTGGACTAGACAATCACACCACCGGGCGCGCACTCCTGGGTGCACACCCTCGGCGACTGGGCACCGCCTTTGCAGGGAAGTTCGGGCCGATACGGCCTAAATCGCCCACGCTGATACGGACGACAGGTCAGGGCAAGACTCCGGTAATCACATCGCATCGTTGAGCGGTCTCGCTGCATGACCCTGGAGCACGATAGGTCGGGGTTGGGCAGCATGATCTGACCCACAGACTGACCCAGACGGGGCCTGGTTTGCCTGCCTTTGACCTATCGCGGGCTTTCGAGCAGATCGCCCGGCACGCAAGCCGAGGCGCCGCTCCACCAGATTAGGCCAAGGACCTAGCCGGACTCGAACCAACGCCTTCGAGGCCACGCTGAGCGACGGAGCTAGAGGCTCGAGCTCTCCTAAGCTACTGGCCATCGCGCCCTTGTTGTTCGACTCCAATCGACCAAGCTTCAGGAAAATACCTGCACTTAAGCCCTTTTAGCGCAGGTCTTTGTTCGACTCCATGTCGAACAGTCCCGAAAGCGCCTCGATCCCGAAGGCGATCGAACGGAGGCGTAGCGCGGTTCGTCCCCTTCGCTCCGCCCGCCTGCCGGCCGTGCCCGGTGTCGTGGCGTCAAACTCAGGCGCTTCGGAAGGAGCGAACGACCAGCGCGGCGCCGAGTACGACGATTGCGATTGCGGGGATCGAGGCTGCAGCGCGAAGCGCGGTCGACATTTGCGGGAGGCGGCGGGCGACGATGAGTGCGGCAACGCCGAAGGCGAACGCTAAGAGACCCGTTACGAGCTCCCACCATGTGAATGCCGGTCCGGGTGCGAAGTCGACCCCGGTCAGCGGTGGAAGCGGCCGTCCGCTGGTGAGCGGCAGCGGTCGGGCAACGGCGGCCGAGGCTTCGCCACGGGTTACCACGCCATCCCTCACCAGGGATCGCAGCACCGCCACCTGCCGCTCTCGTGCCGCGTCCGGGTGGAGGAGCGGATCGTCGGCAGACGGCGCCTGAATCAGACCTGCAAGCAAGCTGGCCTGTGAGAGCGTCAGCCGACTCGGCGCAACAGCGTAGTAACTTTTGCTTGCGGCCCGGACGCCGTAGGCGCCGTTGCCGAAGTAGACGCTGTTCAGGTAGGCGGCAAGGAGCTGCTCCTTGCTGTATCGGCGCTCAAGCTTGAGTGCGACCGCGGCGTCTTGGAGCTTGTGCCAGGGCGTGTGATCGTTGCCGCCGAGGTATAAGTTCTTTGCGACCTGCTCGGTGATCGTGCTCGCGCCCTGAGCGAGTGAGAGGTGGGCGAGATCGTAGGGCAGGGCGCGAAGCACGCCTATCAGGTCGACGCCGTGGTGGCGGTAGAACCGCTCGTCCTCGGTCGCGACGACTGCCTGACGCAGAATCGGCGCGATGCGGTCGAGCGCCACGGGGCGGTCGCCGCTCGCGCGCAGGCGCGCACTCACGCTGGGGCCGAGGCCGCCACCCGAAGGGCTGGTCAGCCAGGCAGCCGCGCCCACGGCTGCGAGTAGCAGGGCGACGGCTGCCAGCGTGAGCGCAAAGCGGTGCCGTCTCCGCCCGCGGCCGCGGCGTTGATCATCCATCGTCAGCGGAGAATGCCGGTATGCCCGAGTGAGTAGCGGCGGCGGGGTCCTGCAGCGGCGCCGTCATCCGCGCGGAGTGCGCGACGCCGAGCTCGGGATGAACGCACTCTCGACCGTGCGCCCAGAACGATGTCCTGGCGGCGCTTGCGGCCGCTCTTGAACTCCTGCTCGGAGAGGACATCAGGGTCGTCCCTCTGCGCGCTCCGCCTAACACGTTTCATCGTGCGCGTGTGATGAGCGCATCGAGGGGTTGCCAGAAGACGTGTCGTGCGCCAGGCGTGCTCAGTTTCGGCGCAGCGTGTGTCGCACTCAGCGAAGGCCCGGACCGGATGATCTCTAGGCGCTTGCCTGAGGGCGGGTGCGAGGCGAGCCAGGCCCAGAACGGTCTTGCGCCCGCTTGTCCTGCGACCGCGTCACGATCGCCGACCTGGATCAGTACCCGCGTCGAGTCGGGCAGTGTGGGGAGTACAGCTCCGTAGATCAGCCCGGCCGGAAAGACGCTGAAGACGGCCCGGGGAACGGGGAGCCCCCAGCGGCGCGCGTTTGCCGCGTAGTAGAAGGCGAGGCTGGCTCCGTACGAGTAGCCGGCGACGACGACAGGAAGACCGGTCAGACCGAGCCGAGCGAACCCCTTTACAAGCCCGCGGTGGAAGGCGGCGGCCCGAGCGGGGCCGGCCTGGTCGCCGCCGAGTTGGTAGCGGGGGAAGATCACCGCGCTTCCACGGGCGAGCAGGTGGTCGAGCCAGGGTCTGAACTGTCCGACCCACGGTTTCGAGCGGGAAGGCGGCGAAAGCTTCCAGCCGTGGCCGAAGACGACGATACTGCGCGGCGCTGTTCGGGGCCGCAGCAGCCAAACGGCGCCGGTGCCGGCGCCGAAGGGACCTTCGATTCTCCCTCCGGGCTGACTTCCGGCGAGACCGGGTTGCGTGAAGCCGAGGGCAAGCGTGGCTGCAGCGACGGTCAGGCACCAGCGCCTCATGCCAGTGAAAGGATGAGAGCGGACCCGCACGCCCAGAGCACGGCAGAGACCAGGATCGGTCGATCCGTGAGGAGCACGTTTTCGGGCTGCTCGCCGACGCCCTCGCGATGAACGAGCAGCAGGTACCGGAGGACCGCGAAGAGCACGAGCGGGATCGTCACGGTCATTTCCAGCGAGTCCCGTGCCGTGAACGTGTAGACGGAATAGGCGACCACGGTCAAGGCGGCAACGACCGCGAGTGACCGATCTACGACCGGGAGCGAGTAGCGCGCGAGCACGCGCCGGCCGGACGTCTCCCCGGTGTGGACGAGTAGCAGCTCGCCGCGCCGTTTCGCGAGGGCGAGGAAGAGCGCGAGCAGTGCCGTGCAAAGGAGCAGCCAGGGCGAGATGCGGACATGGATCGCCGCGGCGCCGGCGGCTGCACGCAGGACGAAGAGTGCCGCGATCGCCGCCACGTCGAGGACGACGATGTGCTTGAGGGCGAGCGAGTAGGTGAGCTGCAGGAGCACGAACCCAGCCAGGACGAGGACGAACGGAAACCTGAGGACCAGCCCAAGCCCGAGTGCGACCGCGAACAGCGAGCCCGACGCCACGAGTGCGCTCCGCGGCGAGAGCGTGCCGCGCGCGACCGGGCGCAGCCGTTTGACCGGATGCAATCGGTCGCGGTCCGCGTCGCAGACGTCGTTGACCAGATAGGCCGCGCTCGAAGCCAGGCAGAACGCGGCGAAGGCGGCGCACGCCTCGACCCAGCTCGTCCAATCGTCGAGCCGAACCGCAAACAGCAGCCCCGCAAAGAGCAGGAGGTTCTTCGCCCACTGGCGGACGCGCAACGCCGAGACGACGAGAGCCACGCGCGTTCGCCGGGTCGGTGCGACGACAACGGACGCTGCCGGCAGCGCGCTCATTGGAACGGAACCTGCACGAGACCGCCCGCGACGCGTCCGTAGACGGCAAAGAAGTCGCGGTCGTCGGGGACGAGGTAGCGCGTCGCAGGCTGTTGGGAGTTCGGGACGAGCTTGACCGGGTCGCGGCCACCTGGCAGTGGGTACGTGATGAAGCTCGGCCATTCGGGGTTGATGTCGAGCTCGATCGCGCGTACGGCTCCGGCGTGGATGAGGATCGCGGCGAGCGTCCTCGCAGTCTGGTAGTCGGCGGCGGCGTAGATCAGGTTGCCGTGCCGGTCGATGCCGATCCCCGAGCGCCAGACGCGTACGGCGTTGCCGAGCGTGTCGCCCCACGCATTGCCGTTGTCGATCGTCGGGTTCGGCCGTTTGCCTTGCACGAGCAGCGGCAGGTTCTGGCGGGCAAGGACGACCATGCGGCCCGGGCTCGATCGTCCGTGCCACGAGATCACGTCGACGCGGCCGCTGCGGTAGGCGACGACCGTCCCCAGGCCGTCCTGGAGCGGTGTTGCGGTTGAGCCGTTGACGGCGAAGCCGCCGTGTCCATCCTTGTAGGTGAAGCCGCTGTTGAAGGTCGCCAGCAGGCGCCCCCGCTGCCCCGGCGGAACCTCGATCGGCCCCCGGGGCGATGCGCTCGGGGGCTCGTAGCGGCCGGGATAGAGTGCGAGCTGAGTGCGCGTGTGGTCGATCCAGGCCACGTAGGCGACGATCTGTGGGTACGTCGGCTCCGAGCGAAACGTCGTGACCAGCACGGGAGGCGGCCCGGTGAACCTGGCGGAGACCTTGTGCCAGGCACCCTCGCCTGGCAGCACCGGCCTGATCAGCGGCCGCAGTCGCGAAGGCCGCCAGCGGACGAGCCGGTGGTGCTTCGGAACCCGAGCCGCCGAGCCGCTTCGGACGGGCGTGCCGAGCGTCGGGAGGGTCTTCAGCGCGGGCCCGCCCTTCTTGGGCGCATGCCACGTGTACCAGTAGCGCTCGACGGTGTTCACGGCCCACGCACCGTGATTCGCGCGTATCCACTCAACCGTCCGCACGGAGAGCGGCAGGCTCGAGGGCTTGATCATCGTCGTCACGTACGAGTACGCGATCGGCGCGAGCACCGCGAGGATGATCAGCGCAGCGATCTTCCGGCGCTTCCGCTTGCGCAGCTTCTGCCGGCGGCGACCGAGGCGCCACGGGTCCGAAGCCATTTCGTTGCCAGCGATGGGTGCAGGCCTTCTCACTTTGGCGGTGCGGTCGGTGGGTCCGATCAGTCCGCTGTCCTTATCTCTGACGCCGCGGCAGCCTCGGGCTGACGCGCTTGTCGAGCGTCCTATTCGCCAAGGGTGCCTTCGCGAGGGTGCTCACCAGGGTTGTGACATCTCCGGATAGGAGACAGAACGCGCTTGCGCACAACGTAGATCGCTTTGATGAAGCGCCAATGAGCGTCTGCGGATTACTGCAGGCTCGCGAATGAAGCCTGAATGCCGCCTGAACCGTGAATACCGACCGAGGTCGGCCGATGGTTCCGCCCCGTCCTGGACGAGTACTCGTTGGGGCGAGAGGTATGCGCAGAGACACAGCGCGAGAGCCTGGGCGGCAGGGTCGCCGTCCGCCGCGACGACCGGCCAGACGACGTACCAGGGCAGGCCAGGGAGCAGCAGCGACCACGAGCAGCGCGGACAGCCCGAGGCGCGGTCGTCCGCGGTGCGCCTGAAGGCGCAACCACCCATAGCCGGCGGCCCGATTTGCTGACCAGGCAGGCTGTCGGGACATGGACGAGCTGCGCTTGTTCCTTCCTGGTTTTGCAGTGCGTGGGAGTCTGTACCGGCCGGGTCTTCCGAACGGCTGGCGAGCACTCGAGCCACCCCCACTCAGCCGGACCCACGGACGTTTCCGGGTGTATCGGGACTGGCTGTCGGGGGTGTTGACTCATGGAGGTCGGCCGGTGCAGCTCGCTGGGCATTCGATGGGTGCAGCCCTCGCGATCACGGCTGCGGCCGATCTCCCCGATCTGGTTGAGCGGCTGTTTCTGTTCTCACCGGCCGGGCTGCCATTGTCAAAGCCAATGCTGGACAGCCTCATGCTGCTGACTCGGCAGGCTCTTCAGGGGCTCTACCCGGCCGCCGAGGTTGCAGCCGTCATCACCGCGACGATCAGGCACCCGTGGGCGACCTACCGGCTCGCCCGTGAAACCCACGATCTCGACCTCCGCGAGGAGATGGGCCGGGTTTCAGCCGCTGGCATCCCGACTCTGGTGGTCGGCTGCGTCACGGACACGTTGACCACCCCGGCTATCTGTGAGGGGGTCGCGCGGAGGCTCGGTGGCGAGTGCCGACAGGTTGAGGGTGAGGGTCACATGTGGATGCTGAGCAACTGGCCCGAGTTCCAGGGCATCCTCGACCACTGACGAGGCCGCCGGCCGAGCCCGCTCTCAGCGGATCGGACAGTGCGAGCCGCGCGGACAACCCCGCGTCTTGGATCCGGGTCGTCACCGATGTCCAGGCGACGTACCCTGTGCGAGCGTGTCCTCGGAAAGGGGGTGCGAGGTGACGGCTGTTCTGCACAAGCTCTCTCGGAAGACGAGCGACGTGTCTGTGGATTCGCGTGAACGTGCTGAGCACCACGCGCAGGAGGCAAAGAAACTGCTGAAGAGCGGGTGGCTCTCGTCACACGAAGGGCCGCTTCATGCGACTCTCTCGCCCTCTACTCCTCGGCCAAGCACGGCGAAAAAGTAACCAGGCACGTGCGCCGCAGGGAGCGACTGAGCAGATGGCGCTTCCGGATCGAGCAGCACGCGCTGGGGCCTCGGATCTACTTTTTGGGCCTGCGCTGGCACGACTGGCATCTCGGTGTCATCGTGCTGCTGGCGCTCGTGATCGGCGCGCTGGCCGGGCTTGTGCACGACGGCTTTCCGGCGGTGGTCGCCGCGTTGGCCGGTTTCTGGCTGATCGCCAAGGACTGGCGCGACTTGACCGCGCGTCGACGGGACACGGCGGCGTGGCGTCTCGGTCTCCATCGACGCCCGCACCCGCTTCGGGTGTTCCGCCGCGCTGATCCTCTGCCGTTGATCACGGCGCTCGCGGCTGCCTCGATCGCAGTAGTCGATCTCGTGTCTGCCGTCATGCCAAATGTTCGCTGGCGTGGGCGGCTGCTCACCCAGGTGGCGACGATTCATGAGTTGCGTGTCTTCCATGCCCTCGCGATTCCGGTTGCCGCCGTCCTCCTCATCAGCGCCTACTACCTTTACCGCAGGCGCCGCCGAGCGGTCCACATTGCGATCGCGCTCCTGCTCGGTCTCGGTGTCTTCAATCTTCTGCGGGGTCCGGATGTCGTCGAGGCGGTCGGTGATTTCGCCGTTGCCGGTGTTCTCTGGTGGGGACGGAGCTCTTTCTACGTCGAGCATGAGCCGATCGGACGTCGTGCCGCCTTTCTCCGGGCGCCGCTCATCTTCCTCGCCGGGCTCCTTCTCTCGTTCCTCGTGGTCGCAGCAGCCGCCCGAGGAGCGTCGGTCTCGATTCTGTTCCGGGAGACTGGTGACCTTCTCCTCTGGCAGAGCGGGGCCGCTGACTTTTCACGATGAGCTGGGCCGTCTCGATCTGGCAGTGGGCCTTCTCGGGGTTGTGACTTTCGCAGCGGCCGCCTACCTGGTCTTCCGTCCGCTTGCTGTACCGCGCGATCTTCCCGACCCGAGGGCTCGCCGCCTGGCACGGGAGCTCGTGCGCCAGCACGGAAGCGACACGCTCGCCTACTTCAAGCTGCGCGCTGACAAGTACTACCTCTTCTCCGACGATGAGGCGGCGTTCGTTGGGTACCGTATCGAGGGCGGCGTACTGATCATCTCCGGGGAGCCGGTCGGCCCGGAGGAGGCTCTCCCGGGGCTGCTCACGAAGCTAGCTGTGTTCGCCGAGCAGCGCGGCCTGCAAGTTGCGGCAATAGGAGTGAGCAAGACGACGCGACCGCTGTTCGAGCAACTCGGTCTGCGCAGCCTGTACCTGGGCGACGAGGCGATCGTCGACACCTCGTCGTTCTCACTCGAGGGACGTGCGATCCGGAAAGTGCGCCAGTCGGTCAGCCGTCTCGAGAACGCCGGCTACAGCTATGCCGTCTCCCGCATTTCGGAGCTCGAGGAGGAAACCGTCGTCGCGGTCGGCGACGCCGCGAGGCGCTGGCTCGGCGAAACAGAGGAGCGAGGCTTCTCGATGGCGCTCGACACGCAACTGGCCGAACACGCGGACACGCTGCTCATTCTCGCCCACGACTCGAACGGCGACCTTCGGGGCGTGCTGCACTTCGTCCCGACCTATCAGCGGCCCGCCGTCTCCCTGTCCATGATGCGGCGCGACCCTGAGGCGCCGAACGGGCTGACCGAGTTCATGATCGTGAAGGCGATCGAGACCTTCCGCGAGCGCGGCATCGACGAGGTTTCGTTGAACTTCGCCGCTTTCGCCCGCCTCCTCCACAGCCCGAAGGGAGTCGCAGAACGGTTTGTCAAACGCCTGCTCCAACTCGCCGACTCGTTCTTCCAGATCGAGCGCCTCTACCGCTTCAACGACAAGTTCAACCCTCGCTGGGAAGCGCGCTACCTGATGTACGAAGGAGCGCTCAATCTTCCTCGTGCAGCACTCGCAACGATGTGGGTGGAGGGCCAGCTCCCTCGTCCGCGCCTCCCGCGAAAACGTCGGGCAGGCCGCACATGACAGAGTCCCGCTCATAGCCAGGCCTCGTTGGTTGCCGTCGGCCATGCTCAGGCGTCACTCGCGGACGTTCGCGCTGAGGACTCCGCCAGCGTGGGTTCTTTCGTCTGCTTGAGCCGCCGGCGAAGGAGGAAGTAGAGGTACAGGGTGATGATGACGTTGATCGCGGTGCCGCCGGCCTTCCAAAAGCTGGGACTCCCAGCACGGTCGCCAGCCCCGCGTCGTCCTTGGTCAGCGGCAAGATGCCCGAGTTCCGAGCAACCTATTACCGAAACCTGCGAGTGGGTTCAAGAGTGGCTTGCTTGAGCCGTCTGCGCCGCTGCGGGCCACTCGCGGGCAAGTGCATCGCACGAGGCGGAGGACTTCGACACTCGGAAACTCGACTGCTACCGGTGAAGGGGTGGCGTGTTCGTCGGCCCTCCACGAACCGAAGACGCAGCTAAAAACAAATCATGGCCAGGATTCGAGTCTGGTTAGGTCCTTCGCCCGTTGCGCTTCGACAGTACGCGCGACTGCCCGCTAGAAAGCGGGGAGGCCGCTCCATGATCGTCTGCATGGAGGTCTGGGTGAAGGTCTGAGCCGCGGCGCGGGTCCGGCGAAACCCGGATCGTGAGTACGGTGTTCTACAGATCCCATTCCGGGGCGCGACGCCTACCGTCGGTGCATGCGCCTCCTTATCGTCGAAGACGAGGACGCGATCGCCGACCCGCTCGCCGAAGGGCTGCGTCGTGAGGGCTTCGACGTCGACCGCGTGTCGACCGGCCAGGCGGCCCTCGAGTCGCCGGAACCGGATCTTGTGCTGCTCGACGTGGGACTCCCCGATACGGACGGCTTTGCCGTGGCCCGGAAGCTCCGCAGCCGATCCGACGTCCCGATCATCATCGTCACCGCGAAGAGCGAGGAGATCGACCGCGTCGTTGGTCTCGAGCTCGGTGCCGACGACTACATCGTCAAGCCCTTCGGTTTCCGCGAGTTGCTCGCCCGCATCCGGGCGGTCGCGCGCAGGACGCACGAGCGGCCCGAACCCCGCAGCGCACGAATCGGCGCGCTCGAGCTCGACGTGCGCGGCCGCCGTGCGCGTCTCAACGGCCGCGAGATCGGCCTGACGCCGAAGGAGTTCGACCTCCTAGCGCTGCTCGCCCGCGACCCGGGCACCGTAGTCTCACGCGCGGAGATCCTCCAGGAGGTGTGGCAGACGACCTGGTACGGGAGCGCCAAGACGATCGACGTCCACGTTGCCGCACTGCGGAAGAAGCTCGGCGATCCCTCCTGGATCGAGACCGTCCGTGGCATCGGCCTACGGCTACACGTCCCCGACGGCTAGGAGCGCTTGATGAGCCGCCGGCTCCTCGCCAGCTACGTCACGCTGACGATCGTCGTGCTCGCGGCCCTGGAGATCCCGCTCGGGATCCAGTACGGACGCAACGAGAAGCGCGACCTCACGAACCGGATCGTCCGCGACGCGCTGGTCATGGCCACCTTTGCGGAGGATCCGCTCGAGAACGGCGCCTCGAAAGCGCCATCCGGGCTCCTCAGAGCGGCGCAGACCTATCAGCAAACCCCGGGCGGACGCGTCGTTGTCGTGAACCGGCATGGAATCTCGATCGTCGACACGCGCGACCCGATCGGCCAGAACATGCGCACACTGGGTCGGCCCGAGATCGCCACGGCGCTGGCGGGGAACGTCGCCTCGGGAACGCGGCACTCGAATCAGCTCGGCACAGACCTGATCTACGTCGCGGTGCCGATCGCCTCGGGCGGCCGAGTGCGCGGCGCCGTCCGGATCACCTATCCGACGTCAGCGCTCGACTCGCGCGTGACCCGGTACTGGCTCCTGCTCGCGGCGATCGGAGGCGTCGTGCTCGCCGCCGCAACCCTGATTGGCATTCGTTTCGCTCGAACGCTGACGAAGCCTCTTTCGGCCCTCGAGCGCACGGCGGCCGAGGTGGGGGAAGGCGACCTGACCGCCCGCGCGCCCCAGACGGGACCGCCCGAGATCCGGGCGCTCGCCACGAGGTTCAACGCGACGGTGGCACGGCTCGACGCGCTGCTCAACTCGCAACAAGCCTTCGTCGCCGACGCCTCGCACCAGCTCCGAACGCCGCTCGCGGCGCTCCGTCTCCGGCTAGAGAACCTCGAGCGGGATGTGGGGCCGCCCGGCAGGCATGACCTGGACGCAGCGCTCGGCGAGGTCGAGCGGCTCGCACGGCTGGTCGACGCGCTTCTCGCGCTGGCACGGGCCGACGCGGCCGCGCCGGCCACCGCTCCCGTGCTGCTCTCCGCCATGGTCGGCGATCGGATCGAGCAGTGGGCGCCACACGCGGAGGCACACGGAGTCGCTCTCGAGGCACACGTGGCAGACGACCTGTACGCGATGGCGACGCCGGGGGCGCTCGAACAGGTAGTCGACAACCTGCTCTCAAACGCGATTGCCGCCTCGCCCGAGGGCTCATCGATCCGTGTCGAAGCGGTCGCCTTGGCCGACGAGGTGGAGCTACGCGTGCGCGACAACGGACCGGGCATGACGGTCGACCAGCGCGACCGGGCGTTCGACCGATTCTGGCGCGCGGGCCTGCCGGGCAAGGGAACAGGGCTCGGCCTCGCCATCGTCCATCGGCTCGTTAGCGCGGATGGCGGTTCGATCGAACTGCGAGACGCACCGGGCGGAGGCCTCGAGGCCGTAATCAGGCTCCGCTGCAATCCGGCTCCAAACCCTAACCCTCGCCTGTCCCTGGCTTAACCCAGCGCTCCCTACTGTCGGAACGACCACGTTCCCGGCCAGGAGGACACCCGTGCCCCGCACGCAGAGTCTCGTCGTCGCAGTCTCGCTCGGCCTCGCCGCCGTATTCGGCGTCTTGGCGCTCACGAAGACCGTCCATCTGGGCCAGAAAGCCACCGCCGGGTCGGTCTCGCAACGGGTGATCGCCAAGCGAACAGCCCAGCTCGACCGGGTCGCGGCCTCGCTCCGCGCCGAGCTGCGGAAGCGACCGCCGGCAGTGCCGAAACTGTCCCCGGTCCCTGCCGCCTTACCCGCGTCCGGCGTGCTGGCCGCGACCCCGGCTCCGGCGCCGGTCGTCTACCAGCGACCCGCTCCGATCGTCATCCACCTCCATCACGGCGGAGCCGGGCACGAAGGCGAGGGCTCCGACCAGAGGGAGGGGCGGGGCGGAGGCGGCGGCGATGACTAGCCACGCCGGACGTTTCTATGCCCTCGCAGGATCGATCCTGCTGTTCTTCCTCTCCTGGGCCGCGGTTGCCGCACATCCCTGGGCGACCTCGGGAACGGCGCGGGATCCACAGCTCGTGGCGCTCGCGCAGCGAGAGCAGCGGCTGCGGAAGGACGCCGGCCTCGTCCAACGCGTCGTCGCCCGGCGATACGCCGTGTACCAGGCCCACTTCGCAGCCTACAAGGCGGCGCTCGCCCGGCGGAACGCGCAGAACGCGGCCGCAGCCCGGCAAGCCCATCTCTTGTCGATGCAGCAGTCGGCGCCTGCGGCGGCTTCTGCAGGAGGCGTCCGCGTCGTCACCCTTCCCCCGCTCGTGATCACGAGGACGTCGTGAAGGCCGATCCCACGTTCTGGTTTCTCTCGCGGGCGAGCGGCCTCACCGCCTATGCCCTGCTGACCGCTTCTGTCCTGGCCGGCCTGGTGCTCAAGTCCAGGCCGTTCAGCGGGCTCAAGCCCGCCGCGGTCACCGACACGCACCGGTTTCTCGCGATGCTCGGACTCGGGGCGGTCGCGCTCCACGGCGGGGCGCTGCTCCTCGACAGAACCGTCCACGTGACGCCGGTCGCACTGCTCGTCCCCGGCACTTCCCCGTACCGGCCACTGCCGGTCGGGATCGGAGTGTTTGCGGCCGAGTTGATGCTCCTCGTTTACGCCTCGTTCTCGCTCCGGCGCGTGATCGGGACGAGGAACTGGCGTCGCCTGCACTGGGCGACGTACGCGATCTTCGCCGGCGCGACCGTCCACGGCCTCGCCGCGGGGACCGATTCAAGCCAACCGTGGGTGTTCGGCCTCTATCTCGGGGCGATCGGGTCTGTCGTGGCCGCGACCGCCTGGCGGGCAACCACCCCACCGCTCACGCCAAGAAGGAGGACAGCAGCATGACCACCGTCTACCGCATCGAGATCGACCGCTCGCTCTGCTCAGGCTTTGGGACCTGCGTGGAGGAGGCGGGCGACGCCTTCCACGTGGAGAACGGAATCGCCGTCGCCGTGACGACCAGCACCGATCCGCGAGTGCTCGCAGCCGCGGACGCCTGCCCGATGGGCGCGATCACCGTGATCGAGGAGCACGTCGAAGAGCGGGCGGCCTGAGATGGGCACCACCGTGGTCATCGTCGGGGCGGGCCTCTCAGGCGCGCGCTGCGCAGAGGCACTCCGCGCCGGCGGGTACGCGGGGCGCCTGCTCCTGGTTGGCGCGGAGCACACGCCGCCTTACGAGCGTCCCGCGCTCTCCAAGGAGCTCCTCTTCGGGACGAAGACCGCCGGGTCGCTCGCGCTGCGACCGCCTGCGTTCTGGCACGAGCAGGAGATCGAGCTCATCACCGGCACGACCGTCAGCCGCATCGACGCCCGCTCCCGCTTCGCCGTGACCGACGCGGGGCGGATCCTGCCCTGGACCAGCCTCGTCCTCGCGACAGGCGCTCGAGCCCGCACGCTGCCAGACCTCCCACGCGGGGTGCATGTTCTGCGCACCCTCGCCGACGCGGTCGCGCTGAGGCGGGAGCTGCGGCCTGGTCGCCGCCTTGCGGTCGTCGGCGCGGGCTTCATCGGCGGCGAGGTCGCAACCTCCGCGTCGGCCCTCGGAGTCGACGTCGTCGTCGTCGAGGCGGCCGCTGTCCCGCTCGAACGCGTGCTCGGCCGAGAGGCCGGACTTCTGATCGCCGACCGCTACCACGACCAGGGTGTCGAGCTCCGGCTTGGCGTCGGACTCGGTTCGTTCCGCCGGGGGCCCGACAACCGCCTGCGTGGCCTCCTGCGCGCCGACGGCTCCGAGGTCCCCTGCGACGTCGCCGTGCTCGGCATCGGGGCAGAGCCCGTCGCCCCCACGGGCACCCCGGTCGGCGGAGAGGGGATCCCGACCGACTCGTGTGGGCGAACCTCGCTTCCCGCCGTTTACGCCTGCGGCGACGTGGCGTCGACCTTCCGACCCTCGCTCGACCGCCGGGTCCGCGTCGAACACTGGACGAGCGCCGCCGGACAGGGCGCCGCAGTCGCGGCCGCGATCCTCGGCCGCGAGGAGCCGCATGACGATCCACCGTTCTTCTGGTCGGACCAGCTCGGGCTCCGGCTCCAGTACGTCGGCCACGCCGAAGCCTGGACGCAAGTCGACCTGGACGGCGACCCGTCCTCCTTCCGCGTGCGCTACCTCGCCGAGGACGGCCGGCTCGTCGCCGCCCTCGTCGCCAACCGACCGGGAGAGACCGCGGCACTCCGCCGGGAGCTCGCCGCGTGACCCTCCTGCGCGTCGGTCTCGTGCTGGCGGCGGCGGTTGCGGCCGCCGTAGTCGCGAACATCGTTCTGCTCGGCGTCGCCACCGGCTCCGGCGGTCCGGGGAGGCTGAGCCCACGTGCAGTGTCGATCCCCTCGGCACGGCAGGCCCCGGCTCGACCCTCCGTACTGCCGAAGCCGGCGCCGCCGTTTCCCGCGGGAGGCCGCGAAGGCGAAGGGGACGACTGAGTCTTTGCGTCGCCCTTCGGAATCGTGACGGGCGCTTGGCCCGACCTTAACCATGGCGGCACTAGAACTGGAGATGTCATGAGTCACGTGGAAGGAGCAGTTGTGAAAACTCGTCTTCAAGCCCTCGCGCTGGCGGGCGCGCTGACGCTGACCACGTTCACCGCGGTCGTGGCGGTCGCCGGCATGTCGCGGGGGGCGGCGCCGAGAGGGGCCACGCCGGTCGTCGCCACGCAGGTGGCGCATCCGAGCGCGCCCGTGTACGAGGGGAGTGACGACTGATGCGCCGCGTCTGGGCCACGGTCGTCGGAGTCTGGGCGACGATCGCGATCGTGGGAGTGCTCGCCTGGTCGCACGTGCCTACCCCCGCTCCCTCCAGGGGTGCGACGCCCACGTTGGCGATCGTCAAGGGCGTGAACGGCAAGCAGCACCTCGTTGTGGTCCAGTCCGCGGGTGCCACGCATGCCACCACTCAAACCTCGCCTGCACCGCCGGCATGATCGGACGGCTGCTCGACCGGGCCTTCCGGGCGATGGGCACGAGCTGCGCGCTCGCCGTGACTGTCCGCTCGCTGGACCAGCGAGGCGCCCAGCGGGCGCTCGACGCCGGCCAGGCAGAGGTCGAGTCATGCGAGCGCGCACTCTCCCGCTTCGATCCCGACAGCGACCTGTCGCGGCTGAACGCCGCGTCGGGCGGCTGGGTCGAGGTCGACGGACGGCTGCTCGACGCGCTCGTCCTCGCGATGCGCGCGCGGGAGGACACTGGCGGCCGCTTCGACCCGACGATCCTCCCGGCGCTCGTCGCCGCCGGCTACGACCGCACATTCGAGGAACTCGAGGAGCGGCCGGCGCGCACGGCGAACGGGTGGCGGGCAGCCGCCGACGTCGAGGTCGACCACCGGCACGGACGGGCGCGGGTCGAGCGTGGCGCGGCCGTCGATCTGGGCGGTATCGGCAAGGGCTTCTCGGCCGGACGCACGCTCCTCGCCATGGCCCTGGCCTGGCCTGGCCTTCCCGGCGCGCTCGTCGACCTGGGCGGAGACCTGGCGCTCGCCGGTCTGCCTCCGGACGGTCGCTCGTGGCGCGTCGGGGTCGCCGACGCGCGGACGCCGGGCGAGACGCTGATGACGCTCGCGATCGAGCAGGGCGGCGTGGCGACCTCCGGCCGCGACCGCCGCCGCTTCGGCCCGAACCGCAGTCTTCACCACCTGATCGATCCCTCGACCGGAGCGCCCGCGCTCGCCGGCCCGCTGTCGGTCACCGTTGTGGCGCCCGACCCCGCAGAGGCCGAGGCGCACGCGACCGCGCTCGCCCTCTCGACGCTCGAGGACGCACGTGCGCACCTGGCGCGCTTTCCGCGGCTCGCAGCGCTGTACGTGCCCGAGACCGGCGAGCCGGTCGCACTCGGCGCCCTGCCGGCGCTGACGGGAGTCGCGGCGTGAACGCCTTCCTCGCGCACGCACCGGTCGCGTGGTACGTCGCCCGCGCGGCTGGACTCGTCGCCTTCGGCTTTCTTACGCTCTCGGTCTGGCTCGGACTGGCGATGAGTACGCGTCTGCTCGGGAACACGAAGCAGAAGATGCTCTTCGGCTGGCACCAGACGCTTGCATGGACGGGGTTGTCCATGCTCGCCCTACACGCCGGGGCGCTGCTGTTCGACCCGACTCTGCACTTCGGCCCCGGCTCGGTGCTCGTCCCGTTCGCGTCGCCGTGGCGCCCCGGTGCGGTCGCCGCCGGGGTGGTCGCCGGTTGGACGACGCTGATGCTCGCCGTGTCCTTCCGGTTGCGGACGGTGATCGGCCAAAAGGGCTGGCGGCGACTCCACTACGCCAGCTTCGTCGCCTTCTTTCTCGCTCTCGGCCATGCGCTGACGAGCGGCACGGACCTCCGGGGCGCGAGCGGCCCAATCGTCGCGGCGCTCGCTGCCGGGCCGGTGATCTGGCTGACGTTCTACCGGATCCTCATGCCGCGGACGCCCGGAAGCCACGCCCGGCCGCGTGCGCCCGCGCAGCATCCGGCCGGGGCGCGGGCAGTAGATACGGGTTAGGCGTTGTAGGCGACCAGGTCGGCTGCCGCCTGGCCCATCGACCGAGACGCCTACGCCGACCAGAACGAGCGCGACTACGCCGCGCTCACGGAGGCGTCAACACGGGCCACGTCCAGGGGGAGATGGGACGGTAGTAATCGCAAAGATGGTTGGCCGCCTGGAGACGTTTAACCGTGAAAGGAAGTACACCGAGCCGGTGGCGCTTTCGTCCACCACTTGGACAATCAGAAAAATCTAATTAGCAGGTATTTTGTGTGGGCCGGGCAGGGATCGAACCTGCGACCTTGGGATTAAAAGTCCCCTGCTCTACCAACTGAGCTACCGGCCCGGGGCATTCGAGTATAGAAACGGCTCATGGATCAGGCTCGTGTCAGCCTCTTGCGCTGGTTGCGGCGACAGTTGCGTCAGCCGCTGCCCATGCGCGAGCACCTCGAGGCCGCGGTGCAGAACGACGACCCGGACGAGGCGCGGAGGCTGCTGGCAGGCGCGCCGTTCTCGGCGGCGCAGCGCCAGTACGTCGACGACGTGCTCGCCGCCTGGGAACGCGAGAAGGCGGCGCGCGGCTAGACCGCGCGGCGCACGACCGACAACCCCCACGCCTCGCCCGAGGAAAACAGCTCGTCGGGGTCGACGTCGTCGAGCCAGCCGATGAAATGCTTCTGGGGCTCGTTTGCGGTCGAGCCGTAGACGGCCGGTCGCTCTTCCGCCCGCGGCGGCTGGGGGCGCTCCAGCCGTTCGAGCTCGGCCTCGCGCTCCTCGCTCGCCGGTCCTTCCATGTAGCCTCTGGGCATCACCGACAGCCTAATCCGGCCGTTCGGCCCACTGACGGCTACGCAGGCCGGCCATATCTGTATCTCCGGAGCGCGACCTACCTTCCGGAGGCGCGCAAGAACAACGGGAGACGAGACAAACCTGTAGCGAGTCGGGTCGGCCTAGGCCGCGGAGCCGAGGACACGGTCGAACGTGGCCGCCAGCTCGGCGGTGAGCCGGGGCCGCGTCAACGTCGCCAGGAGCGCGTCGCGCTCGGCCCGCCCGCCGCGGCGCTCTCCGGCCCGGCAGAGCAGCGACATCAGCCCGTCCGCGATCCCGTCGACGTCGTCGGGCTCGCAGACCACCGTCCAGTCGGCATTCTCGACGAGGTCACGGGCGTCCCCCTCCGGGACGGCGGCCAGCACCGGCCGGCCGGAGGCCAGGTACTCGTAGAGCTTCCCGGGCACGATCGTCGACCGGCCGCCGTGCGGGAGACGGTGCATCGGCAGGAAGAGCGCGTCGGCGGAGCGCACGAGCTCGAGCGCCTCCTCGTGCGGAAGGTAGCCGTGCACCTCGATCAGGTCGCGGCAGCGGACGCTCTCCACCAGCTCCTCCTCGTGCGCTGTCAGCGGGCCGGCGAGGTGGAGGCGGACGCGGTCGCGCAGCTCGGGGCGCTCGTCCACCAGCCTGTCGAGCGCGGCGAGCAGGAAGACCGGCGAGCGCGGCCGCAGGTCGACGTCGACGTCGGTCCCGCCGAGCAGCCGGCGCAGCCGGCGGCGGCCGACGTCGCCGTAGAAGTAGCCGGCGTGGACGATGTGGAAGGCGTCGTCGTCCGGCTCGGGCGGCAGGCCCGTGAAGTCGGCCGGATCGAAGCCGTTGCGGATCTCGACCGTGCGGCCGGCCAGCTCGGGGAAGAACCGGCCGACGCGCTCGCGTGTGCCCGGCGTCGGCAGCACGATCGCCGCCGCCGTGCCGAGCATCGCGCGCATCCGGTGCCGCTCGAGCGCCCAGTGCGCCGCCGACGGGTAGGCGAAGTACTCGTCCAGCGCCCAGGGGTCGCGCAGGTCGGCCACCCAGGGGACGTCCAGCTCGCGCGCGAGCCGCGCGGCCGCAGGTGCGGTCGAGAACGGCGACATCGACGCGTAGACGAGTGAGACGTCGGGGCCGCGCCTGCCCGCCCGGGTCGCCCCCTCGGCCCACCAGCGGTCGAACTCCGTCGGCATGCGCAGAAAGCGCCGCGCGCGCCAGGCCAGGCCGTCGCCGTGCCCCGGCGCCGGCCCGGAGACGCGCAGCACGGGTACGTCCTCCCCGACGTCGCCCTCGAGGCTCGGGTCGGGAGGCGTCCAGCGGCCGTTGTCGCTTCCCGGGCCGGTCACCACCACCGGCCGGAACGCGTGCTCGGGCAGGTAACGGACGAACTTCGACGAGCGCTGGACTCCGCTTCCGCCCGCGGGCGGGAAGTAGTAGGCGAGGAAGAGCACGTCGCGCGGTGTCACGGCTCGCCCGCCAGCAGCCGGCGCAGGCCGCGCGCGACCTTCTCGTCGCCGAACTGGTCGACGACGAAGTCGCGGCCCGCACGATTGGCGCGGAGCTCGCCCGCCTCGAACTGCGTCTGCAGAGACTCGAGCCCCGCCCGCAGCGACACGTAGTCGGGGGCGTGGCGGCAATGCGGATACGGGTAGCTCGCGATCACGTGCCGTCCCCACGCGAGAGCCTCGCGGACGGAGGAGCTGTAGCCGTCGTGCTCGGGGATGCGGACGAAGACCGAGCAGTCGCGGTACAGCTCCGCCGGGTCGTCGTTCCAGCCGACGAGCTCGAGGTTGTCCGGCACGTTCATGCCGTTCCCGTCGGTGCCGGCGACCCGGAAGTCGAGCTCGGGGAAGTCGCGGGCCAGCCGGACGAAGTCGTCGAGCCGGTAGAAGTCCTCGCGGCCGCGGCCGACGTACCCCAGGACGGACAGGTCAGCCGGATCTCGCACGGCCTCGCGGCAGGGCGCGATCGAGCCCATCGGCGCGACGTCCACCACGTCGGCGTGGACGCCCACACCGGCGAGCTCGTACCGCGTCCAGGGCGCCTCGCACACGTGACGGCAGCGCTCGGCGTAGCGGCGGAGCGCCGTTCCGGTCCGAACGGCCTCCTGAGCGATCAGCACGTCGGTGCCGATCCAGTACTGCACGACGTGCTTGCGGAGCCCAAGCGCCACCTCCAGGACGCGCGCTCGGGCGAGCGTGCCCCAGTGGCTGAAGACGGCGTCGGCGGTCGGCAGCTCGCGCAGGAACCGCAGCTGCCCGCTGCGCGTCGAGGTGTCGACGGCGGTGAAGCGGTCGGCGTTGTCGCCGCGGGCGGAGAGGAACCGCGCCGTCTTCTGCGCGAAGAACGGAACCCCGGTGAGCAATACCTTCACCGCCGCCCTCGCTCGATCACGATCCCAGCACCACCAGCCGGGGAGAGTCGGTGACGGCGACGTCGAGCACGATCTGGTCGGCGCTCCGGGAGACGACCTTGACGCCGGCCGATCCGCCGGTCAGCGGGTCGGTCGCGGAGACCGACGTCCCGAGGCCGGCGGTTCCGCCGATCGTGAGCCGGAACCATTCCGGCGGCAGGTCGTACCGGCCTGGGTCGGATCCGCCCAGGTTCGGCCGGTAGACGTGCGTCAGGTCGCGCGTCATCACGTAGACGGCGACGACCACCCGTCCGTTCGAGCTCTGGAAGGGGAAGAAGCCGAGCACGTCGGTGTCGTAGAGCGGCGGGTGGGCGGCCGTCCCGTCGCCCGCGAACTGGCGGTGGCTGTCCGCGTCGGAGACGCTGAGCAGGCTCAGTGAGCGCGGCTTCGTGATCGGCGCCGCGCCGGCGCCGAGCGTGTCGGTCAGGCGGCCGAGCGCGCGCAGCGGCAGCCCGCCGCCGCGTGACCCGGGCTGGACGATTCCCCAGCCCGGCGAGCTGGTCGCGTAGAAGTAGACGCGGGTGGCGCCCTTGTTCAGCCACGAGGTCGCCCAGCGCAGAGCGCCCTTGGCGTGGAACGACGGCAGCACCTTCGACGGGACGCCCGCCGGATCCATCCCCGCCTCGGTCAGCCACATGACCGGTGGAGCCGCGGCGGGCGGGTGCGTGTTCCGCCCGTGCGGGGTCCCGTAGATGTCCGTTGTGATCGGCGAGAGATCGCGGATCACCGTCTCGGTCTGGATACCGGTGAGGAAGTACTCCGGGAAGAACGAGGTGTAGCTGGGGACGAACGTGTCGTGCCAGCGTCCGGCGGCATCGCGCGTCCCGTCGACGCGCCCGAGCGCGTCGAGGGGCATGATCTGGCTGTAGACCGCCTCGCGCGGAAATACGCGGCGCGGCGGATACGGGTGCTTGTCGATCGCGGTGAGCCCGGCCGGGACGTTCGAGCCGGACTCCCACGGCCGCTGGTTGGAGAAGCCGTCGCCGACGTCCACGTCCGGCAGGCCGTGGCCCGGATCCCGGATGTAGGCCAGCGTCCGCTCGAGCAGCGCCCGCTCGGTCGCGTCGGGATCGGCCGGGACGGGCCCCGGATCGTAGTACGTGCCCGCATCGAGGAAGTCGGAGCCGAAGGCCAGCTCGTTCCAGACCTCGACGTCGAAATCGTCGCTTCCGAGTGTCTGCTTCACATACGAGGTCGCAAGGGCCGCGTACTGCAGCCAGCCCTGCATCGTCTGCTCGAAGGTCGGGTCACCCGGCCGCGTGAAGGGCTCGTAGCGCAGCGTGCTCGCCTGGTGCGAGCCCGTCGACAGGCTCTGGGCGAGCGGCTTCGACAGGGTCACTCTCGTCCCGGAGACGGCGGTGAACAGGTAGGCGGCGGCCTTCCCGCCCGGCGCGTCGAGTCCGGTGTGGCCGGGGACGATCGCGCCCGCAGAGCCCTGGTCGACCGCGATCTGCCGGTCGCCGGCACGGGCGGCGGCGGTCAGGTGGATCCTCTGCTTCCGCAGCGGGCCAGGGCAGCCGTCGTTCCCGTTCAGCAGGATCAGCGGCCGCAGGCCGTGCTTCTTCAGGGCGAGGAGCAGGCGGCGGATCGTCGACATTCCCTCCAGCCGCGGCGAATCGGAGTCGTCCACCCGGCACCAGCTGATCTCGAGCCGGGCGTAGCGCAGGCCGGCCGCGGCCGCCTGGGTCGCAACCTTGTCGGCCTTGCCGGCAGGCGGGTTGAAGACGATCCCGAGGCCGCGGGTGACGCGCAGCGCGGGGACGGTCTCGAGGTAGCCGCGCCAGGGCTGGAGCCAGTGCGAGCGCTTGCCGAACTCGACCAGGGTCTGCTGGCTCGCCTGGTACGGGTCGTCGATGGTCGAGGCCGGACCCGCGGCGGTTGCACCGGCCGCGGTGCCGCCGGCGACGAGCAACGGCACGAGCGCGAGCACCAGCGCCAGGCATCTGCCCGGAGTGAGCAGCGTCGGTTTCATCGGGTGAGGACCGGCTCGATCTCGGCCAGCGGCAGCGGGCCGTGCTTCCTCAGAGATCGGAACGCGCGGTTCACTCCGCGGCCGACCGGCTTGCGGACAGCGCGCTCGCGCCAGCAGTCGCGATAGCCGTACGCGAGACCGCGGAGCGCGTTCAGCGGACGGCCGACCCGGATTCCGGATGCGATCCCGGCGGCGGACATCTCGGCAATCCCGAGGAGCGCGTCGGGGAGCGGCTCGTTGTACCAGGCGCACAGCACCGCGTTCCGGCGCCCGTAGAGATCCATCCGGACAATGTCCCGCGCCGGGGAGGAATAGTGGTGGATCGGGTCGGCGCGGCCCACCCGGACGACCCAGCCCGCCTCCAGCATCCTCAGGCAGAAGTCGCGCTCCTCCCCCTGGTGGAAGAACGCCTCGCGGAAGCCGCCGACGGCCGCGAAGACGTCGCGCCGAACAGCCGTGGCCGTGCCGGTGAACTCCGAGGTCAGGAAGATCCCCTCCCCGGCCGGGGCGCTCACGCGCGGGGTTGCGCGCAAGGTCACGTCCACGTGCGGGATGGCGATAGCGCCGATGCGCGGATCGTCGAAATCGCGAAGTGTCTGCTCCAGTGTGAGCGGTGACTGCAGGACGGCGTCGTCGTCGATGATCACGACGATCGGCGCAGTCGCCAGCCCGACGCCCCGGTTGCGCTGGACGATCAGGCCGCGGGCAGTCGGCGACCGATGGAGCGTCACCTCGGGAAACTCGCGCTCGACCAGTTCGGCGGTGCCGTCGGTCGAGGCGTCGTCGACCACGATCACCTCGGCGGCACAGGTCTGGTCACGCACGGACGCCAGGGCGCGCCGGAGCTCGTCGCGGCGGTTGCGGGTCGTGATCAGGACGGCGATCTCGCTCATCCGGCCGTCAACGTCTCCCGGTACATGCCGACCATCTGCTCCGCCACCGTGCGCCACCGGTAGCGCTGCCAGGCGCGCGCCCGGCCTCGCTCGCCGAGCCCGTCGGGATGGTCGAGCAGCTGCTCGATCGCACCGACGAGGCCGTCGCGGTCGCCTTCGGGGACGAGCACGCCGGTGTCGCCGATCACCTCGCCGAGCGCTCCGCTGTCGTAGGCGACGACCGGCACCCCGGCCGCCATTGCCTCGACGGCTGCGCGCCCGAACTGCTCTTTCAGGTGTGGCAGCGTACGGGACGGCATCACGAGCACGCCCATCCGCCGGAGCTGGCCTGCGAGCTCCTCGGGCGATCGCGCGACGACGACTTCGCCACCGACGCTCAGCACGTCGGCGGCGAGCGGACCGGAGCCGACGCAGAGGAGGCGGGGCCCGAACGAGAGCAGGTCGGCGATCCCCTTCTGAGGGACGAGCGACCCGACGAAGCCGACGCGGTCGCCGACCGGGCGGACCTCGAAGAGCTCGTCCTCGACTCCGTACGGGATCACCTTGACCCGGCCCCGAAAGCCCCATGCCTTCAAGACCCGGGCGGCCCCGTTGCTGCACGGATAGAACGCCCTCACCCGCGTGAACACATGGCGGCGCAACCGCCGGATCACGGCCGGGTATCGCTTCGAGATGTTCTGCGCTGCGAACATCGTCACGGGCCGATCCCCGGCGGCGCGAACCGCCTGGGCGCCGGCGGGGAAGTAGCACTCTTCGTGGACATCGACGAGGTCGGGGTCGAACTCGCGGACGGCCCGGCGCAGGGCGCGCGGGTCCCAGAGGTGCAGCGGGATGCTGTTCCGGTTCAGCAGGCGGGAGCGCCAGTGGCGCAGCTCGGGCTCGATCGGCGTCGGCGCCCAGTCGGGCCCGTACGCGTCCGGAGCGACGATCGCCGTCTCCACGCCGAGCTCGGCGAGGGCGAGATCGCGGCGGCGCATGCGCGCGTCGTTCGCCATCGGGTAGACGCGGAGCACCCTCATGCGGCCGCCTCCTCCACGATCTCGCGCAGTCGGCCGACGAAGCGCTCGTGCGAGAACCGGGCGGCGTGGGTCTCCAGCGTTGCGGCGCTCCAGCGCTCGTCGAGCACGGCCCGGAGCACTTCGGCGATCTCCTCGGGCCGCGCGTTCCCGAAGAAGAGGCCCGTCTCGCCGTCGGCGACGGTGTCGAGCAGGCCGCCGAAGCGCAGTGCCGCGGTGGGCGTGTCGAACTCGGCCGCCTCGAGGGGGGTGAGCCCGTAGTCCTCGAAAGACGCGGCCACCACCGCCGCCGCGTGCTCGTAGAGCCAGCGCAGGCTGGCGTCGTCGACCCTCCCGAGCAGGGTCACGTTCGGCCCGGCCAGCTGGACGATTCGCGCCCACTCGGGCCCGTCCCCGACGACGACCAGCCGCTCGTCGGGCAGGCGGCGGAACGCGGCCACGACCGCGTCGACGTTCTTGTACGGGAGCAGCCGCGAGACGCACAGCACGAATCCCGGCGCGACGCTCTCGACCGGGCGGTGCGGCCCCTCGGGCGTCAGCGCGGGCGGCGGCGGCAGCACCTCCGGCTCGATTCCGTACAGCCTGCGGACCGAGCGGGCGACATGGTGCGAGTTGACGACATAGCGGTCGGCGGTGCGCGCCGCACGACGGTCCCAGCGGATCAGCGCGGGGCGAAGCGCGCGCGCCGCGAACCGGGCGGCCGCGCCCGCACCGCGCAGGTAGGCCTCCGGCTGGTAGAGCCAGCGGGCCGGAGAGTGGCAGTAGACGACCTTTGCGCCCTGCGCCTTCACGCCGTGCGCCCAGCCGCTCGAGCTGCAGACGACGACGTCGGCGTCGATCTGCAGCCGGTCGGTCGCTCCGGCGAGCATGGGAAACGCCAGGCGGTGGTGGTGGCGCAGGAGGCCGACGCGGCTGAGCGGCGACGGCCGCACCCGCGCGACCGAGAACTCCGGGAAGGTCCCGGGCGGGTCGTACAGGAGGGTGTGCACGTGCGCCTGCGGGAAGGCGTCCAGCATCGACAGCACGACGCGTTCCGCCCCGCCGCGCTGGGTCAGGTAGTCGTGCGCGATCTCGACCCTCATGTGCCCTCCAGCATCTGCCGGTAGAAGGCGCTCGTCTGCGCCGCCGCCAGCTCGGGCGAGAAGGCTCGGGCGCGCTCGACTGCCGCAGTGCCCAGCCGCTCGGCGAGCCCGCGATCGGTCGCAACCCGTTGCAGCCTCACCGCGAGCTCGCCCACGTCTCCCGGCGGGTAGAGGAGGCCGTCGACGCCGTCGGAGACGATCTCGTCGGGGCCGCCGGCGCCGGCCGCGACCACCGGCAGACCCGCGGCCATGCCCTCGACGATCACGCGGCCGAAGGGCTCCGGGATCACCGACGCGTGGACGAGCGCGTCGACCTCGGCGAGCTCGGCCGCGACGTCGTCCGAGAAGCCGCGCAGCTCGACACGGTCGCCGAGAGCGAGCTCCCCGACCAGCTCGCGAAGCGACCGCTCGTACTGCTCCTCGCCGAACAGCGGCGCGCCCACGATCACCGCGCGCTCGTCGCCGCCGGAGAACGCACGCGCGAAGGCACGCAGGAACACGTCCTGGCCCTTCCAGGGAGCGATCCGGCCGACCATCGCGGCGACGAACGGCTCTCCACGGCGGCGCGTCCTGCGCTCGCCGAACGGCTTGCTGCCCACCGGCTCGGGGATGATCGTCGCCCGGCGTCGCAGACCGCCGAGCGTCGCGAGGGTCGCGCTCGAGTTCGCGATCACGCCTCTCGCCGTCGTGCGCGCGACACCGCGGACGAGGCCGACGGCCGGCCGCGGCAGGTAGTCCTTGGAGATCCGGTCGTGCGCGTGCCAGACGAGAGGCTTTCGCGCCAGCCGCGTGGCCGCGCCGCCGTAGAAGAGCGCCTTCAGCGTGTTCGCGTGGACGAGGTCGACGTGCAGGGCGCGCAGCCGGCGGGCGAGCCGGACGGCGTAGGCGGCGGTGGCCGCCCCGGCCGGCACGAGCCCGAAGGGGCCGCCGCGCAGCTGGTCGCGCCGGACGAAGCGGGCCTCTTCGCGAAGCGGCAGCACTTCCACCTCCGCGCCTGCCCGCGCGAGCCGCTCCACCAGCGGCCCGTCCTCCGCGAGCAGAACGAGCGGCTCGACGTCCTCGAATGCGCCCACGAGCTCGACCAGGCTCAGCTCCGCTCCGGAGAGCTCCGCCGAGTGGCCGAGGATCGCGACGCGCAGGGGTGCGGCGGTCATCTGCGGCCCTCCACGGTCGAGGCACGGTCGACCCAGCCGAGCGTCAGCCAGAGCAGCAGGGCGATCCCGTACTGCCCGCCGTTGAACCACTGGAGGAAGACGATGGTGACGACGGCGAGGGCGCCGAGCGAGAGCGCGTCGCGGCGCGCTCGCGCAAGGCCGTACGTGCGCATGAAGGCGATCACGGCGAGGACGAGGTAGGCGACCAGCCCGGGCACGCCCGCGGCGACCGCGAGGTTCGAGGGATCGGCCTCGGTCTGGAGCCCCGTGCCGCCGAACTTCGAGGCGGCGAGCGACACCGCTCCTGCGCCCACCCCGGCCGGATGCGAGCGGGCCGAGTCGAGCCCGTCGGTGACGAGCGACACGTGGATCAGGAACGTCGAAGAAGAGGGGTTCAGCGGGTTGGCGAGACCGGACGTCTGATGTCCGAGGAGGTCGCCCGCCGCGCCCGGCGCGTAGTAGTCGGGCGCAAGCCGGCCGACCGCCGCAGACGTCGCGAGGATGGCGACGAGTGCCACCCCCGCGGCGGCGGGCGCCGGGATCCGCAGCCGGGCGACGAGCATGGCGATCGCGGCTGCGGCGGTGAGGAACACGACCAGCCGGCTCGAGGCGAGCACGAGCGCGGCGCCGAGCAACGTCACCATCGCGGCCGTCAGCGGCAGCCGCAGGCCACGCAGGCCGAACGCGAGCCAGACGGCGAGGCCGATCGCGACCAGGTGGGCGTACTCCGCCGACGACGGCAGGCTCCCGAACGGGCGCACCGCCGCGCCGACGTTCAGCGCCTGGTACACGCGATCGACGTCGGCGATCCAGACCCGGTCCCACCGAGGGAAACCCGCGAACGTCTGGGCGAGCCCGTACACGGCCACCGGCACGGAGACCGCCGCGACCAGCTTGAGCACGCGGGCGAAGACGGCGTCTGTGCAGAGCGTCCGTCCGAGCCAGAAGCCGGCGGTGGGGACGAGCAGGAAAAGCAGGCCGGCGGCGCCGACCTTGAGGCTGCCCTGCTGGGGATTGATCGCGCTCGCGGCGATGAGCACAGACATCGCTCCGACGCTCAGCGAGAGGGCTGTCCGGGGCGGTCGCGCCCGTCCCGCGGTGAGGACGAGGAGCAGGGCGACGGCGGCGGGCTCGACGAGGAGCAGCGGGTCGGGGCCGTGCGGCGGCACGACCAGCGTCAGCACCCGCCGCACGAAGCCGAGCGCGACGAGCCAGACGACGACGCCGTACAGGAGCTGCTCGGGCCAGACGAGACCGACGGCGGTCGCGAGCAGGACGAGCGCGATCGTCACCGCCGCGCGGAGCTCCTCCGGCTGTGACGCGGTGTAGACGACGGCGACCAGCGCGATCCCGGCGAACCCGACGCCGACGAGCGTGCGGCTGCCGCCGCGGGCAAGTGCGACCGCAGCGGTCACGCCGCGACCGGCTCCTTCGACACTGCAGGCGCGGCGCCCAGCAACGTCCGGTACACGGCGAGCACGGCGTCGGTCGAGCGCTCCCACGTGTACCCGGCCGCCCGCTCCCGGGCGGCGGCGCCGAGCCGTGACCGCCTCTCCGGGTCGGCGGCGAGCGCGGCCAGGGCGGCGGCGAGATCGTCCACGTCCCGGTCGACGATCAGCCCCGCTTCGCCGTCTCCCACGAGCTCGTCCACCCCGCTCACCGGCGCGGCGACGATCGGGAGCCCCGCCGCCGCTGCCTCGTGCGCGGCCAGCGAGAAGGTCTCGTACCAGGAGGCGAGCAGGTAGACGTCCGAGGCGGCGTAGTAGCGCTCGGTGTCGGCGCGCGGCCCGGCGAATGTCACCCGCGACTCGACTCCGAGCCGCCGTGCCAGCGCCCGGAAGCGGCGTTCGTCGCCGCGGCCCACGACCAGGAGTCGGACGGTCGGCGTCCGGGCGACAGCGGCGATCGCGAGCGCCAGCCCCTTCCCGTGCCAGTCGCCGCCGACGAACAGCGCGACCACCTCGTCGTCCGCGATCCCGAGCCCGGCCCGCACCTCCCGCCTGGCCTGCGGGTCCGGCCGGAAACGGGCGGCGTCCACGCCGTTCGGCGTCGGCACGACCGCGACGCCGGGGAAGCTGCGCCGGAGCTCGCGGGCGAGCCCGCCGGAGACGGCCCCGAGGCACGAGACCCGGCCCGGGCGGTACGTCCAGCGCTCGGCGGCGAGGAAGGCCAGGCGCGCGAGCGCGGTGTTCGCGCGGCGCAGCAGGGGCGTGCCCGGTGCCGTCAGCCGCCCGACCGACCGGTGGTAGCCGGCCGCGCAGAAGTGGACGCCGGCCAGGTCGGCCCGGTTGGGCACGATCGCGCCGAGGGTGTGGACGACGTCGGCCGGCGTCCGCGCCAGCCGCACCGCGGCAATCGCGTAGAAGACGGCGAACCGCAGCGGCGCCGGCCTCGACGGCGCCGGGATCCGCCGCCAGTCGACGAGGTCGCGGAGTTCCTCGCCGAGGTCGGTGGAGAGGACGACCACCTCGTAGTCGCGATGGGCGCGCCGCACGAGCTCGGCGAAGGCGCGCTCCATGCCGCCGTGGTCGTGGATCCCGTGGGCGACGAGGGCCACGCGCGGACGCAGAGCGGTCGACCGCGGCTCAGGCACGTCCCAGCGCTCCCCGGGTCGCCTGCCGGAACCAGCTCGCCATCACCGACGGCGCGGGTACGAGCTCCCGCCAGGTCAGGCCGGCGGTCCTGCGGTACAGGGCGAGCGCGATCACGAATACGAGCCCGTAGGCGACCGTCGAGACGATCGCCGCCGCCTCGATGCCGCCGCTCCGCAGGAAGAGCAGGAGCCCCGCCACGGTGACGGCGGCTGCGGTGAACTGCGCCAGGGCGGCGGTGAACGGGCGGTTGACCGCATACAGCCCCGAGCAGGCCACGCCCGCGGCCGCGTAGAGCACGGTGCCGATCAGCAGGATCCGCAGCGGCGTGACGCTGCCGGCGAAGTCGGAGCCGTAGACGATCCGCACCGCCACGCCGGCGACGACCGCGATCGTCCCGGCGAGGACGATCGCGATCGCGAGCGTCGCGTACAGCGACTTGACCACGGTGTACCGGCCCTCCAGCCCTCGCGCGGCGGCCGCCGGGAAGACGATCGAGGCAAGGCTGCCCGAGACGGTGATCACCATCCACGAGACGTTCGTGGCGACGCTGTAGAGGCCGACGCTCGCCGCTCCGAGGAAGGCCGGGATGATCATCACGTCGAGCCGCGAGTTGACGATCCCCGCCGTCGAGGTGCTGTGGGCGCGGACGCCGTACCAGAGCGTGGTGCGCGCGATCGCGCGCGATGGCCGTCCGAACCCGTGCCGGTGCAGCACGCGGAGGCCGAGCGCCACGGCCGCCGCGGCGGTGACGGCGGCGGTGACCGCAACAGCGGTCGACACGGTGAGGGCCCCGGTCACCCACAACCCGCCGTAGGCGAGCGCGACCGCGAGCGGCTGGAGTACCCGGACGCCGTTGTAGAAGCCGAAGTCCTGGTCGCCGAGCACGACGCCGTTCATCAGGTCGGCGACGAACATGATCGTCAGCGTCAGCATCAGCAGGCGCGCGAGCGTGAGCGTGTGGTCGCTCTGGGCGGCGAGGAGGTGGGGGAGCGCCAGCCAGCCGGCGGCGGTGCCGGCGAGCGCGAGCGGAAGCAAGATGACGAGCCAGGTGCCGACCAACCGCGGTGCGTCCGCCGGCCGCCGCGCCTGGTGGTAGGTGACCGCGGCCGCGCAGCCCATCTCGAACACCCAGGCGACGATCGGTGGGACCGCCAGCACCGCGGTCAGCGCGCCGCGGCCGGACGGCCCGAGCACCCGGGCGATCAGGACGCCGGTGGCGAGGTTGACGAGCAGCATCGAGACGGTGGCCGCGACGGTGAAGAGACCGGCGCGGGCGACGCTCCGCACGGGCGGCGACGTCCGGGCAGTCGTGACTGCCGTGGCCACGTTAGAACCGTCCGTTCGCTCCGAAGAGGGCGGGAACGGTTCGAGCCATCAGGCGCAGGTCGTTCCACAGCGACCAGGTGTTCACGTAGACGTAGTCGAGCCTGACCATCTCGTCGAACCCGATCCCGTTTCGGCCGAGCACCTGCCAGAGGCCGGTCATCCCCGGCCGGAGCGCAAGCCGCCGCTCCGCCCAGTCGGTCACGTACTGGTGCTCGTCCGGGATCAGCGGCCGCGGCCCGACGATGCTCATGTCGCCGCGGATCACGTTGAACAGCTGCGGCAGCTCGTCGATCGAGCACCGGCGCAGGAAACGCCCGACGCGCGTCACGCGCGGGTCGTCGTGGATCTTGAACATCCGCGGGTCGCCGTTCGGGCCATCGTGGATGTTCAGGTGCGCGTACTCGGCTTTTCGCTCGTCGGCGTCGGCGGTCATCGTCCGGAACTTCCAGATCCGGAAGCTGCGGCCGTTCTCGCCGATCCGGGGCTGACGGAAGAACGCCGGCCCGTGGCTGTCGAATCTGATCAGCAGCGCGACGAGGCCGAAGAACGGCCCCAGGACCAGAAGCGCGGCCGAGGCGACGACCAGGTCGAGCGCGCGCTTCAGCCCGCGCTTCGACCAGGAGAGACCGGGCGGCGGCACGCTCAGCAGCGGCAGCCCCTCCACCGAGTGGACGGTCGTCTCCGCGCCCACCACCTCGTAGAGCCGCGGGACGATGTCCACCTGCACGCCCTGGTCGGCGAGGTCGCGAACCGCGCTCAGCGTCGAGTCGTACGGCCCCGAGTTGAACGCGACGATCACGCGCTCGACGTCGAACTGGCGGACGAGCTCGGGCAGCTCGGCGGTGTCGCCGAGCACCGAGAGCCGCTCCTGGTGGCTGCGCTCCTCCGGGTGGTCGTCGACGAAGCCGACCGGGTTGATCCCGTACTCGGGGTGCTGGAGCAGCTTCCGGCCGACGAGCTGCCCGACCGAGCCGGCGCCGACGATGATGCTGTTCTGGACGAACGCGATGCTGCGCCGCGTGATCAGCCGGGCGAGCGCGCGCGAGACCAGGATGGCGACGATCGCCGCCGCCCAGAACGCGATCAGCTTCGGGACCTCGAGATCGGCGGCCCCGGTGATGCGCGCGAGCACGTAGAGGAGCCAGGCGCCGAGCGTGATCATGTTCAGCACCGCCGGGGCGTCGTCGGCGGTGGAATGGTCGGCGCGCTGGGCGTCCCGGCTGTAGAGCCCGTACAGGTTCGCGACCACCAGCCAGCAGGGCAGCGTCGCCGCGAACAGCACCAGCTCGGCGAGGTTGCTGTACCTGCCCTGGAGCAGCGTGTGCTCGGGGTAGGCGAGGCGCGTGACGGCGAACGCGACGACGAGGCCGAGGCAGTCGGCCGCGACCAGCAGCCGGGTCAGCTGCCGCGACCGGCGCGAGGCGTTTGCACGGTCGTGGCGCTGGAGGATCTGGAGCGTCCGCGTGTCGACGGTAGCCGCGTCGCGCGAGTGTCCTCCGCCCCTCCATTCGGCCCGCCGCGCTTCGGCGGACGTCTCCCGCTGCCTCGGGGCAACGCTCAGCGGATCGCCTCCAGCCGCTCGTGGAGGTTGGCCCGGTCGGGCGCGTAGGCGGTTGCCTCGTCGGCTTTCCCCGTCCCGATGAACCCGAGGACGGTCGCCGAGGTGGCTGTCAGCCGGCGGCGTGCCTCGGCCAGCTGGCCGCGCCGGTCGCGGCCGAGGTCGACGATCGCGACGATCGCGTCCACGTGGGTGCTCAGCGCCGACACGTCGCTGCCCTCCATCAGCGGCGGCGCGTCGACGAGGACGAGGTCGGCCTCGCTCCGCAGCTGCTCGAGGATCACGCCCACGCCGCGGGTGGCGAGCACGTCGGTCGGGTTCGCGGGGCGGCTGGCGACCGGGAGCACGCGGAGGGTGCCGCCGAACTCGACGCTGTCCAGGTCCTTGCCCTTGCGGCCGTTGCTCGCCGGCCGCTGGATCGGCACCGCTGCCAGCGCGTCGTGGACGTCGGCCTGGCCCAGCAGCACCTCGGTGACGCCGTGGACGGGGGTGAGCCCGAACACGCGTGCGACCGCGGGCTGGCGGAGATCGAGGTCGACGAGGACGACGTTCAGGCCCGCGCGGGCGAAGGCGACCGCCAGGTTCGCGATCGCCGACGACTTGCCGCCGGGAATGCGTCGGGACAGCGGCGTGACCAGCAGCACGTCGCCGCCGTGGACGCGGCGGGCGAGGTCGACGCCCGTCCGCAGAGAGGTGAACGCCTCGCCGTAGGGCCCGGTCGGGTCGGCGAGCATGACGAGCCGGTGGCGGAACCGCCGCGGCGGCGAGGGCAGCCAGCCGAGCGACGCTGCACCGAGCTCGCGCGCCGCGCCGGCGAGCGTGCGCACCCGGCTGTCCAGCACGTGGGCGAGCAGCGCGAGCGCGAGGCCGAGCAGGAGGCCTGCCGGCAGCCCGATCGCGAGGGCACGCTCGGGTCGCGGCTGCGTCTTCGCGGCGTCGTCGGCCGGGCGCACGACCTTCGCGTTCGCGGTCTGCAGCGCGATGATCGACTGGAGCTGCTGCTGCTGGGTCGTGAGCGAGTCGAAGAGGCGGGAGTCGGCCCGTCCGTCGACCCGCAGCTGCGTGAGCCGCTGGGTGAGCTGCCGGCCGGCCCCGACGTACGGGGCGGCATCGACCGTCCGCCGGTAATCGACGTAGGCGCGCGCGTAGGCAGTGGCGAGCCGTTCGGCGACCGCGGCCTTGTTGTCGTCGACGGTGAAGGAGAGGATGTCGCTGGAGGGGTCGGACGAGACCCGAGACGCGGCGAGCAGCTGCGACGAGGTCCGTTCGCGGACGCGGGCGATCCTCAAGGCCTGCCGTGCGACGAGCGGCACGCGGGCCAGCTGAGCCTGCGTGGCCGCGATCCGGTCGGGCTGGATGCCTGCGTTCGGGTTCTGCGTGTTGGTCACGATCGAAGGCACGTTCGCGTTGCTGAGCAGCACCAGCGACGTCGCCTCGTATCGGGGCGTCTGCCGCGTCGAGAGCAGGTAGCTGCCTGCTCCCGCAAGGAGCGCGAAGAGCACGATCAGCAGTTTGTGCCGGTACACGACGCGCAAAAATTCGCGCAAGGTCACAGTCGGTATCCCCCTCACCCTTGATCGATTCGCGTGGCTGGGCGTCCACGGTGGTCGTCCTCGAGTGGCCGGGCTACCCGGCCTTCTCGAAGCGAAACATCGGGTCGCGAGGATCGCTGCGGGGCGCTACGCGGCTGCGGGGCGCTGGCGATCGCCCTCGTCCGTCCGGCCCGGCCAGCCGTACCGCGGCGTGCCTTCGAGGCTCTCCTCGACCACCGGCGGCAGCCCGACCTCGGTCTCGGCGGGCCGGTGGCCGAGCAGCCTCAGCCGCGACCGGCGCGGGCGCTCCTCCTGCGCTATCCGCGCGTCGAGCAGCCCGATCGCCCACTCGAGCACGTCCAGGTAGACGAGGCTCGCGCGCCGCGCGCTCTCCTCGTCGGCGGCCAGCGCGGCGGCGGTCTCCGCGCCGGCGAGATCCTGCGGCCACTGGCGCAGGTGCTCCGCCCGTGCCGCCACCTGCTCGCGGTCGAGGACGAACTCGAGGCCCTCGGCCCGCTCCGAGAGCACACCGTCCACGAGCTCCGATAGCCACTCGACGCAGGCCGTGTCGGCACGGGTGGCGGCGACCGCCTTCCACGCGATCTCGTTGGCGAGCCCCTCGCAGGTGCCGCCCCGCGCGAGCCGCCGCAGCGAACCGTCGGCCAACTCCTCGGCCGTCGGTCGGTCGCGCGTCCTCGGCGCCACGTCCCGCATCCCGGAATGGTCCCTACGCCGCCGGACGGAGCAGGGCTATCCTGCCTCCGCCTGCCCCCGTCGACTAGCGGCCCAGGTCGCAGCCCTTTCAAGGCTGTAGCGCGGGTTCGAATCCCGCCGGGGGCATCGAAGATGAGTTGGCGAGAAGGAACTGCGTAACCATGCGGGGCGATAGATGCGATTCCGAGGTGCGAAACGGTGCTATCCCGCTGCTGTCCTGGGAATCTCGCCTAGACAGGCAACAGCCGGAGTCGGAAGTCCCACCGCCCGCCGAGCAGGGTCAGCCCGCGTCAGCGGCTGTCGCCAGGCGTCTCTGGGGGCAGTTGAAACGTGTTCAGTAGCTCGTTGATCTCGTAGTCAGCTTGGGCGACGTGCCTCATCCTGACTTCGCCGTTCAGTCGGTAGTGGCTGCGACGGCCGACCCTCTCGCGCTCGACATAGCCCGCCTCGACGAGGTCGGCGACGATGCGCTGAGCCGCTCGTTCAGTGATCCCGACCGCCTGGGCGATGTCCCGGAGTCGCGTGTCTCGATCGCGAGCGATGCAAAGCAGCACCTGCGCGTGGTTGGAGAGGAACGTCCAGCTGTGCGAACCTTCAGTACTTGACATGACCTTAGTGTCGTGTATTAATTTACTTGCATTGAGATTCGGGTCAATAGAACCGCGATTCACTTGGGAGGTTACAAGAAAATGTCCGGTCTCGCCGGAGTCGATTCCCGGAACACGACGCCGATAGTCGCGACCACCTGGCGGCGTCCTACTGTCGCCGTAGTCAGACTCGAGGGAGAGCACGACATGGCATCCGCACCGCAGCTCGAGCAGGCCCTGGGCAACGCACTACTCACCTGCTCCCAACTCGTGGTCGACCTTTCTTCTGTTCAGTTCATCGACTCCAGCACCATCCAAACCCTCGTAAAGATGAAGCGAGAAGCCGACGACAGGCGCTGCGACTTCAGGCTCGTGCTCAACGGAGACGCACCAAACATCGAACAGACCCTCGAGATCTGTGGCGTCCTTGGAGTGCTCAACCGGGTCGCGACCGTCGATGCCGCTCTCGAGCACGGCGGCTCATAGAGGAGCCGGCTACGGGAGCTCTCGGACAGGTTGCCTAGACTGGTGCCGTGCCCGAGGCGCAACTCCACGGCTCCGGTTCAGGGCTCGCACCCGCCACCGACGGCTGGTTCGTCGTGAACGTGCGCGATGCCGAGTGGTGGTTCGCGGACAGCAGGGGCGCGAGGTGCGCCTTCGAGAACGAGTACGGCGACCCGCCGGTCGAGTTCGCCCAGCTCGGGATCAACGTCACCGTCCTGGAGGCCGGCCAGACCAGCCTCTACCACGCCGAGTCGAACCAGGAGGCTTTCCTCGTGCTGTCAGGGGAATGCAGGCTCGTCGTCGAGGGCGAGGAGCGACTCCTCCGGCCGTGGGACTTCTTCCATTCGCCCCCCTGGACCGAGCACGCATTCGTGGGTGCGGGGGACGGGCCGTGCGTGATTCTGATGGCGGGGGCGCGGTCAGGCCCGGAGGTGCGGTACCCCGTGTCCGAGCTCGCGGCGCGGTACGACGCATGTGTGGCCGAGGAGACGACCGATCCAGAACAGGCGTATGCGAACGCCGAATGGTTCCGGCGGCAGCGGCCGCCGCACTGGAATCGCCTCCCCTGGGCATAGCCGTCGGTGAGTGCCCCGCCGGGTGCCGCTCGCCGGCGCCGATCAGCGCAGTGAGCTGAACGCGGCGCGGAGCTCGGACGAGAACAGCTCCGGCTCCTCCCAGGCGGCGAAGTGGCCGCCCTTGTCGACCTCGTGGAAGTAGACGACGTTCGGGTAGCTCGCCTCGACCCAGCTGCGCGGCGTCCGCCAGATCTCGCCGGGGAACGTCGTGAAGCCGAACGGGATCGTCGGCGGCGGTAGGGGCTGCTGGCCCGCGGCCGGGGCGTCGGGGCCGTAGGCCTCCCAGTACGACCGTGCCGCGGAGGCGCCGGTGCCCGTCAGCCAGTACAGCGTGATGTTGTCGAGGATGTGGTCGCGTGTGAGGTTGCCCGACGGCTGCCCGTCGACGAAGGCGCGCGCGATCTTGTAGTAGGCGTCCGTGTCGTGGTCCGACATCCAGGCGGCCAGGGCGACAGGAGAGTCGAGCAGGGCGTAGCCGATCGTCTGCGGGCGGGTGGCCATCTCGACGAAGTAGCCGTTTCCGGACTGCCCGAAGGTGGCGATCTGGGCGGCCGCGGCGCGTTCCTCGTCCGTGTCCGTCGGCATGGTGCCGCCCAGCGCCGGCACCAGCAGGTTCGTGTGGATGCCGATCAGGCCCTCGGGTGCCTGGCGGCCCATCGCGTCGGTGACGCCGGCGCCGACGTCGCCGCCCTGGGCGACGTAGCGGGTGTAGCCGAGGCGGCGCATGAGCTCGGCCCAGGCCCGTGCGGTCCGGCCCAGTTCCCAGCCGAGCTCGACCGACTCGCCCGAGAAGCCGTATCCGGGCAGGGAGGGCAGCACGAGGTGGAAGGCATCCTCGGCGTTGCCGCCGTGTGCGGTCGGGTCGGTCAGCGGGCCGATCGTCTCCAGAAGCTCGACTACAGAGCCGGGCCAGCCATGGGTCATGATCAGCGGCAGCGCGTTCTCGTGCGCCGAGCGGGCGTGGATGAAGTGGATGTCCACGCCGTCGATCTCGGTCGTGAAGTTCGGCAAGTCGTTGAGCTTCGCCTCGGCCTTGCGCCAGTCGTACTCGGTCGCCCAGTAGCGCGCGAGCTGCTGGAGCGTCGCCAGCTGCACGCCCTGCGACCGATCGGTGACCAGCTCGCGCGAGGGCCAGCGCGTCGCCGAGATACGGCGGGTCAGCTCGGCGAGCTTCTCGTCGGGAACGTCGACGTGGAACGGACTGACGTCGCTGGGTGTCTTGACGGTGGTGCTCATGGCGAACCTCCGCGTTAGTCGTGTGGTTCCGAATGACCCTCGGTCCGTCGATCATGCCGAACTTCGGCTTGATCACTGGCTGGTGATGCGTACTCGCTCATCGCAGGTCAACAAGTTCGCGGACGGCGGAGGCGAACGCGTCCGGAGCTTCCTGGGGAAGGTTGTGTCCGACGCCACCCGTGATCGTCCGGTGTGAGTACGGCCCGACGAACTTGGCCGCGTACGCGGCCGGTTCCGGGTGGGGCGCGCCGTTTGCGTCGCCCTCGAGCGTGATTGCCGGGACGGTGATGACAGGCCCCTGGGCGAGCCGCTCCTCGAGATCGAGGTACGCGGATTCTCCGTCGGTCAGCCCGAGCCGCCAGCGGTAGTTGTCGATCACAATCGCGACGTGGTCGGGGTTGTCGAATGACGCAGCGCTGCGTTCGGACGTGGCGTCGTCGAAGTTCCACCCTGGGGAGGCGGTTCGCCAGATCAGCTTCGCGAACTCGTGCCGGTATTTCTCGCAGCGGGCGCGGCCACGCTCGGTGGCGAAGTAGTACTGGTACCACCACTGCAGTTCGGCCTCGGGCTGTAGGGGGAGCGTGCCGGCTGCCTTGATCGGCAACCAGGGTAGCCGCGGCGGCTTGCTCACCGGGACGACGATCATGTGCCAATGCCACGGCTCACGGTTCGACATCGCCACCGGCGCCGTGATCAGCGGCCCGGCAACCCAGGCGCTCAATGTGCGCGAGGTGCAGGAAGTCGAAGGCATCATTCAGATCCGCGCTTGATCTGCACCCGATGAGATGAACGGTCTGCTCGCCGCGGTCGGCACCGGGGTCTTCCCGCCCGTCGATCAGGACTACCTGCTGCAGGCGCGGCAGATGCAGGCGCTGTCCTTTGCGGTGCACATCCCGCTGGTCGCGTTCGGCATCTCGTTCCCGGCGATGGTGCTGTTCGTCGAGTGGCTCGGGTGGCGCCGAGGTGACGAGCTCTACCTGACGCTCGCGCGCCGCTGGTCGAAGGTGATGCTCACCCTGTTCGCGGTCGGCGTGATCACCGGCACGGCGCTGAGCTTCGAGATGGGACTGCTGTGGCCGAACTTCAGCGCGACCTTCGGGAGCGTGTTCGGGCTCGGATTCGCAATCGAAGGGTTCTCGTTCTTCCTCGAGGCGATCTTCATCGGTATCTATGTCTACGGCTGGAGAAGGCTGTCGCCGAGAGCGCATCTGCTGAGCGGCATCCCGATCGTGATCACCGGGTTCACGGGGTCGTTGATGGTGATCGCGGTCAACGCCTGGATGAACCATCCGGGCGGCTTCACGATGCGGAACGGCAAGGTCGTCGACGTCGATCCGCTCTCCGCGCTGTTCGGCAACTCGTACCTCTGGCACGAGCTGATCCACATGTACATCGCCGGCTACATCGTCACGGGCTTCATCGTCGCCGGCTGCTACGCGTATGGGCGGCTGCGGGGACGGTGGGGCCGGTACGAGCGGACTGCGCTCGTCGTTTCGCTGACGGTCGCCGCCCTTGCCGCCCCGGTGCAGGTGCTCGTCGGCGACTGGGCCGCACGCGACGTCGCGACCACGCAGCCGACGAAGCTGGCCGCGCTGGAGGGCCTGTACCAGACGACGGACGGCGCCCCGGAGCACGTGCTCGGCTGGTACGACGGCCGTGGCGTCGAATACGGGATCAAGATCCCGCATCTGCTCTCGTTCCTCTCCTTCCACAGCTGGAACGCGAAGGTCGAGGGCCTCGCGGCCGTCCCGGCAGACGAGCGCCCGCCCGTGAACGTGGTGCGAATCGCCTTCCAGACGATGGTCGGGATCGGCAGCCTGCTCGCACTGATCGGCGTGTTCTACGTCGCGGTCTGGGTGCGGTGGAAGCGATTACCGGAGTCGGTCTGGTTCTACCGGGTGCTCGTCGTCGCCGGGCCGCTGTCGGTCGTCGCGCTGATCGCCGGCTGGGTCGTGACCGAGGTCGGCCGCCAGCCGTGGGTCGTCTACCGGGTGATGACCACGGCGGCAGCCGTGACCGGCGCGCGCGGGATACCGGTGGGGTATGCGGCGCTCGCGGCGAGCTACCTGGTCGTTGCGATCGGTCTCGGCTGGGTGCTGCGGCGGCTCGCGCGCGCACCGCTCGAGCTCCCATCCGACGTCGACGAGCCCGAGACCGGAACGCAGCTGGAGCCGGTGTAGCCGATGCTGGATGCGCTGCCCATGGTCTTCGTGCTCGCCGGGCTCGCGCTGTACGCCGTACTCGGCGGCGCCGACTTCGGCGCCGGCTTCTGGCAGCTCGCAGCGCCTCACGATGCGGACGGCGAACGGGTCCGCGAGCACGCGCATCGCGCGATGGGGCCCGTGTGGGAGGCGAACCACGTCTGGCTGGTCTTCGTCCTCACCGTACTCTGGACGGCGTACCCGGTTGCCTTCGGCTCGATCGCCTCGACGCTCGCGATCCCGCTCTCTCTCGCCCTGCTCGGCATCATCTTCCGCGGCGCTGCCTACGCACTCCGCGCAGGAGCGGGAACGCCACGAGAGTCGGCACGGATCGACACGATCTTCTCCCTCTCCTCGATCATCGTGCCGTTCGCGCTCGGAACCGTCATCGGCGCGATCGCCACCGACCGCGTGCCCGTCGGGAACGCCGCCGGTGACCTGCGGTCGAGCTGGCTCAACGCGACGTCGATCTTCATCGGCATCCTCGCGGTCGCCACCTCGGCCTATCTCGCCGCCGTCTATCTCGCGGCGGATGCCGCTCACGACGACGAGGAGGCGCTGGAACGGCAGTTCCGAGCACGAGCGCTCGGTTCGGGCGTCGTTGCCGGTGCGCTCGCGATCGCAGGGATCTTCATCGGGGACGCGGAGAACCACGAGCAGTTCCACTCGCTCCTGAGCGGTCGCGCCCTGTCGGCCGTGATCGTCTCCGGCCTGGCCGGGATCGCGACCCTCGTGCTCGTCTACCGGCGCCGATACGAGCCTGCGCGCTATCTCGCCGCCCTTGCCGTCGCGGCGATCATCGCCGGCTGGGCCCTGTCGCGATGGCCGACGATTCTCCCCGGCCTGACCGTGGACGAGGCGGCCGCCGGCCACGACACGCTCGTCTGCATCATCGTCGCGGTCCTCGTCGGCGCCGTGATCCTGTTCCCGTCGCTGGCGCTGCTTTTCCGCCTGACGCTTGCCGGCCGGTTCCGCGCTCCCGAGCTCGTTGCCTCCGACGGCAAAGCAGCAAAGCGGGGCACCGCGAACGTCCGCCTGCTCGCCCGCCTCGCGGTCGCCTGCCTGATCGCCGGCTTCGGGCTGCTCAACGTCGCAGACGCCGCCTGGGCGCACGCCCTCGGCGTCGTCAGCCTGGTCGGCTTCGTCCTGGTCGCCTTCGGCGCGATCGTCGTTCCCGCGCTCGACAAGCAAACCGCCACGCCGTAGCCGGTTGCCGGTTCAGGCGATCAGCAGGCGCAGGCCGAGCTCTGCTGCCTCGAGGTCGAGGAGGTCGCGGTTGCGTTCGGCCCATCGGCCGGAGGCGAGATCATCGCGGAGGCTGCGCACTGCCCTCTGCTCGGCGTCCGGCCCGACTGCGGCCCACACCGATATTCCGCGACGGACGTTCTCGTCCAGGTACGCCTCGGGCCGGCGCCAGTAGGCCTCGAAGAAGCCGTCGGCGCAATCCCACGGAACGAGCACCGGCTCCATCCGGGCTTCGATCGCACGGGCCAGCTCGGCAGCGAGGCCGACGCGGGAGGCAGGGACCTCGGAGAGGTAGTCACGAGTCAGCCAGAACCGGCGACGCCAGCTCCGGTCAGTCGTGTCGCACGTGAACACCACCACGCGGCGAGCCACGCGCTGCATCTCGCGCAGGCCGGCAATCGGGTCCTGCCAGTGATGAACGGTGGCAAAAGCCATCGCGGCGTCGAACGACTGGTCCTCGAACGGAAGGCTCTCCGCGCTGGCGGCCACGCACCGCGCTGCGCCTGCGGGACGCTGCGCACGCATGACCGCCGACGGCTCCACCGCGGTGACCTCACGGTCGGGGGGTTCATAGGAACCGGTGCCGGCCCCGACGTTCAGCACGGTCCGCGCATCGCCGAGCGCAGCCCAGACCTGGGCGGCGATCCGCGGCTCGGTGCGCCGCGTCACGGTGTAGGTCGTTCCGATGGTGTCGTACAACGACATGGCCAAGGGGTACGGCTACGGCCTCGTCAGCACCGGCTCCCCGTCGCTCTTGCCGCTGGGCTCTCTGTCCTCGGGGGTGAACAGTCTCCAGTGTCCCTCGGAGACGACGTCGACGGTGCCGTCGGTCACCCTGATGGCGGTCTCGTCGTCGATCGCGTACGCCGGGCCCGCGATCTCGGCCGCCCATTTCTCTGCGGCGGCCATGGTGTTCTCCGCGTAACCCAGGTGCGGGAAGATCGAGAAGTCGACCATGCCCAGCGTGCTGCCGTCGCCGGTGGGGGGCTTCGTATAGACGAAATCCTCCCCGATCCGGGGGGTCATCACCATGCTCCCGGCGCTCAGCCCCACCCAGACCGTCTCGTGCAGCGACGGCAGGAGATCCGCCAGCCCGGACTCCAGCATCCAGCGGCACAGGTAGAGGGCGTCGCCGCCGTTCACCAGCAGGACGTCTGTCTCCCGGACCCAGGTGACCCAGCGTTCCTCGTCGATGCTGGGCAGCGCCGTGAGCTCCAGCACTCCCAGGGACTTCCAGCCCAGCTCGGACATGGGGCATTTGGGTTCTCGTCCGCTGATGAAACGCCATGCCCGTTCAGGACTGACCTGGGGGTGCCCGTACCCCGCAGTGGGGATACAGAGGGCGTCGGAGTCGGCGATCGGCTTGCCCAGGAGGTCGACCAGCGCGTTGTGGATGCTGGTGTTCCTGACGCCGGCGGACGTGAGCAGAAACCTCATGCTGTCTCCTTTCGTTGCACCGGATTTCGCTGGTGTAGACGGCCGGGGTGGGGGAAACTCATCGGTTCGGCGAGCGGGCGGGGGCCGCGGGTCGGACCGCTGGGAGCGGGGGTGTCGAGTTGTCAAGACGCCGTTCCGCACGCTAGAACACCGGCGTGAGCGCGGCCCCGGTTTCGTCGGACTCGCCTGCTCGACTGCGCCCCGCAGGCCCACGCGTCTCCGACCGCGTGGTGTCGATCGCGGTGCCGGTGCTCTCGGTCCTCGCGGCACTCGGGCTCTGGGAGCTGATCTCGCAGACCGGGTTGATCTCGCAACGCGACCTGCCCGCGATGAGCACGACCGTGCAGGCGCTCTGGGACATGGTCCAGACCGGGACGTTCTGGAAGGCACTGGGACAGACCGTCCGCGGCTGGGCGATCGGCCTCGGTCTCGCCGCCGCGCTCGCCGTCCCGATCGGGGTCGCCCTCGGCTCCAGCGACTTCGCGGCCTCGGCCTTCCGTGTGCCGATCGAGTTCCTGCGGCCGATCCCGTCGGCGGCGCTGATCCCGCTGCTCTTCCTCACGCTCGGCACGACGCTGAAGAGCGAGGTCTTCCTGGCCACGTTCGGCGCCTTCTGGCCGCTGCTCGTCCAGACGATGTACGGCGTGCGCGACGTCGACCCGGTCGCGATGGACACCGCGCGGTCGTTCCAGCTCACCCGCAACGAGCGGCTGTTCCGGGTCACCGTGCCCAGCGCCCTGCCGTACATCATGACCGGCGTCCGGATCTCGTCGACGGTCGCGCTCATCCTGGCCTTCACCGCCGAGCTTTTCATGGGCACGCCCGGCCTCGGCCAGCGGCTCAACTACGTCGAGACCTTCGGGCTCAACGACCAGATCTACGCACTCGCGCTCGCGACCGGCTTCCTCGGCGTGGCGATCCACTTCGCCGTCTCGGCCGTCGAGCGGCGAGTCCTGCGCTGGCATCCCTCGCAACGGAAGACGTCGACGACGTGAGCCCGCGCGTCTACCGCACGCTGAAGATCGGCGCGGAGATCACCGTGCCATTCCTGATGCTCCTGGCCTGGTGGCTCTACACGGTTCAGCGCGACGACCCGAAGTTCCCGCGGCCGACGACGATCGTCGCCGAGGTCCGCAATCGCTTCTTCTTCGCCGAGTTCGACCTGCACGTCGTCCCGAGCCTCGAGCGGATCGGCCTCGGCTTCGCGATCGCGGTCGTCCTCGGCGTCGCGATCGGCATCCCGCTGGGCCTCTCGCGGATCGGCCGGAGCGCGGCGATGCCGCACATCGAGTACTGGCGGGCGATCCCGCCGCCGGCGCTGCTGCCGATCTCGATCATCCTCCTGCACTCGATCGGCAACACCCAGAAGGTCTCGTTCATCGCCTTCTTCTGCATCTTCCCGGTGCTCCTGAACACGATCGACGGCGTCCGGGCGATCGAGCCGACGCTGATCGACACGGCGCGCTCGTTCCGCATCCCGGCGCACGAGCGGATCCGGCGGATCGTCTTCCCGGCGGCGCTCCCACAGATCTTCGCCGGCATGCGGACGAGCCTCGCCCTCGCCGTGATCATGATGGTGCTCAGCGAGTACTTCGCCTCGACGAGCGGCGTCGGCTACGTCCTGCTGATCTCGAAGAACACGTTCCAGTTCCTGCCGATGTGGGCCGCGATCGTTCTCATCGGCGTGCTCGGCTATCTCCTCAACGCGCTCTTCCTGCTCGTCGAGCGCCATGTGCTCGCCTGGCACCGCGGCTGGCGTGCCGCCACTCCACGATAGGCCGATGCTCGAGATCAAGAACCTTTCGAAGACCTACGGAACGGGCGCGACCGCGACCCACGCGGTCGGGAACGTCTCGTTCTCGATCGAGGAGGGCGAGTTCGTCTGCGTCGTCGGCCCGTCGGGCTGCGGCAAGACGACGCTGCTCAAGTGCATCGCGGGCCTCCTGCGGCCGTCGGCGGGCGAGGTGCTGTTGCGCGGCGACCGGGTGACCGGCCCGCCGGAGCAGATGGCGCTCGTCTTCCAGGAGTACAGCCGATCGCTGATGCCCTGGATGTCGGTCCGGAACAACGTGCTGCTGCCCCTGCGGCACAAGAAGCTGTCCAGGGCCGAGCGCCGGTCCCTGGTCGAGGACGCGCTCCGCGCGGTCGGGCTCGTCGGGTTCATGGACCGCTACCCGTGGCAGCTGTCGGGCGGGATGCAGCAGCGGGTCGCGATCGCCCGCGCCCTCGCCTACCAGCCGCAGATCCTCCTGATGGACGAGCCGTTCGCGTCGGTCGACGCCCAGACCCGCGGCGACCTCGAGGACCTCGTCCTGCAGGTCCGCGACGAGTTCGGGATCACCATCCTCTTCGTCACACACGACATCGACGAGTCGGTCTACCTCTCCGACCGGGTCGTGGCGCTGACCCATGCACCGACCGAGGTGAAGGAGGTGATCCCAGTCGCCCTGCCGAAGCCGCGTGACCAGATCGCGACGAAGGAGCTGGCGGAGTTCGCGCGGCTCCGGGCGCACGTCTACCGGCTGATCAAGCGCGAGCAGGACATCGAAGACGTGGAGACGCCCGTTCCGGTAAGTGGAACAAGCGTCTAGCAATCGGACATCCGACGCTCCATAATCGCATCCGCACGGCCGGACGTTTGACGGTACGAGCGACCTCTTGGAGGTCGGGGAGGTACACGCGATGACAGGCACCGCGATTCGTCGGCTCGCGTTGACGCTTGCTCTCGTCGGCGCAGCCGTCCTGCTCGTCGGGCCGGCGGCAGGCTCACCAACCAGAGAGCAGCGGAAGCTGACCACGGTCACCCTCGACTCACTGCCGATCGCCAACGGTTTCCCGCTCGACATCGGCATCGCGCAGGGGTTCTTCGCCAAGCACGGCATCGAGATCAAGAAGACCGTCTTCCAGAGCGGGAACGACATCGTGCTCGCGATGGCCAACCACAACGGCGACATCGGCTACATCGGCTGGGTGCCGGCGATCATCGCCCGGTCGCAGGGGATCCCCGTCGTGACCGTTTCCGCGAGCGACGACGAGGCGACGTCGGTGGACGACAACTGGCAGAACGTCCTCGTCAAGGGATCGAGCTCGATCAGGACGCCGAAGGACCTGGAAGGCAAGACGATCGCCGGGAACGCCCTCAAGGGCGTCTGCGAGATCGTGATCCGGGCGGCGCTCAGCAAGTTCAACGTCAACCAGGACTCCGTCAAGTTCGTGGCGATTCCGTTCCCGGCGATGCGGGCCGCGCTGAACTCCGGGCAGGTCGACGCGATCTGCGCGCCGGAGCCGTTCATGACCCAGGGCCTGACCCTGGACGGCGACCGGATCCTGGTCGCGCCGGGGCCGACGCTCGGCAAGTACTGGCCGAACGGCACGTACGTCGCGCTCCAGGACTGGGTGCAGAAGAACCCCGCGCTGGCCAAGGGGTTCCACGACGCCATGGCCGAGTCGCTGGCGTACGCGCAGGCGCATCCGGAGGCGGTCCGGGCGATGCTCCCGGCCGCGACCCGGAACATCCGACTGCCGGTCTGGAGCTCGCTGATCGACCGCCGCCAGCTGGTCCAGCTCGCGAAGTACTGCAAGCAGTTCGGTGCGATCACGACGCTGCCGAACCTGGCCGCGCTCGTTCCTGCGGCGATCTCGACAGGGCTGACGCTCCAGGGGGACGTGGGTCGCTCCACGATCTCCATGAAGCTCGACGGCAAGGCGCTCAAGTCGCTGCTTGCCGGTTCCTACACGTTCGTGGTCTCCGACCGCTCGGCGACGCAGAACTTCCACCTCAAGGGCCCCGGCCTGAACAAGTCCACGGGGAAGAAGCAGGTCGGCCGGCTCAGCTTCACGACGAAGCTGGCCAAGGGCCGGTACACGTACTCGAGCGACGCGAAGCCGTCCCTCCGGGGCAGCTTCACCGTCGGCTGAGGGAGCGTGGCGGGTGGGCGCGGGCCTGCGGCCCCGCGTCCACCCCGCCGCCCTACGCGGGGCGGTAGCCGAGCCGGGCGGAGATCTCGCCCGCGCAGCGCGTGAGCGCGGGGCCGAGACGGACGATCAGGTCGTCGAGGGAGACCATGGTCCTGTGCACGGCGAGGTTGATCGCAGCGGCGACATCGCCCGAGGCGCCCCGGACCGGCACTGCGATCGAGCGCAGGCCGTAAGCGAGCTCCTCGTCGTTGACGGCGATGCCGGTCGCTCTCACGCGTTCGAGGTCCTTGAGCAGGGCCTGGCGGCTGATGCGCGTGTTCGGGCCGAGCCGGCTGAACTGCACGCGCTCGACCGCGGCCGCCCGCTCGTCGTCGGGCAGGAACGCGAGCATCGCCTTGCCCATCGAGGTGCAGTAGGCCGGCAGCCGCGAGCCGACATGCAGGTTCAGGTCGATCTCGCGCTGGCCCCGCCGCGAGCTCCGGCAGCGCTCGATGTAGACGATGTCCGCCCCGTCGAGGATCGCCATGTTCACCGTATGGCCGGTCTCGTCGCTCAGCCGCTGCAGGTGGGGCATCGAGATCGCCCGCAGCTCCATCGAGTTGATCGCCGAGAAGCCGAGGTCGACCACGCGCGGGCCGAGCCGGTACTTCTTCGTCGGCGCGTCCTGCTGGAGGTAGCCGAGCGCGGCGAGCGTGGCGATGTAACGATGCGTGGTGCTGCGGTTAAGTCCCACCTCGCGGGCGAGCTCGCTGACCCCGAGCAGCGGCTGGACGGAGGTGAACGAGGAGAGGATCGCGAGCCCCCGCTCCAGCGACTGCGAGTGCGCACGCCGTTTCGCCGTGGTCGCCCGTTCTCCCGGCTGCATCCTGGTGTTCTAATACTCGGGAAGGTGTATTGACAAGTGGACAATCGGCCCCATAGCGTCCGGTAGCGCTATGCCCGCGATCGTCCCGCTCACCGATGCGGTCGCCGAGCACGTCCACGACGGCGACGTCGTGGCGCTCGAGGGGTTCACGCACCTGATTCCGCATGCGGCTGGGCACGAGCTGATCCGGCAGGAACGGCGCGACCTGACACTCGTCCGGATGACGCCCGACATCGTCTACGACCAGCTGATCGGGATGGGCTGCGCCCGGAACATGGTGTTCTCCTGGGGCGGAAATCCCGGCGTCGGCTCGCTGCACCGGTTCCGCGACGCGGTCGAGCACGGCTGGCCGGTGCCGCTCGAGCTCGAGGAGCACTCGCATGCCGGCATGGCGGCCGCGTACGCAGCCGGCGCGGCCGGCCTCCCGTTCGGCGTGCTCCGCGGCTACCGGGGTGGCGATCTTCCCGCCCGGACACGGGTCGAGCGGGTGACCTGCCCGTTCACGGGCGAGGAGCTCGCGGCCGTCCCCGCCAACCGGCCCGACGTCGCCGTCGTCCACGCCCAGCAGGCGGACCGCCGCGGCAACGTCCAGCTCTGGGGCATCACGGGTGTGCAGAAGGAAGCGGTGCTCGCCGCCAGACGGGCGATCGTGACCGTGGAGGAGATCGTCGACGAGCTCGAGCCCCGGCCCGGCGGCGTCGTCCTGCCCTCCTGGGTGGTCGACGCGGTCTGCCTCGCGCCGCACGGCGCCCACCCCTCGTACGCGCACGGCTACTACGAGCGCGACAACGACTTCTACGTCGCCTGGGACGAGATCAGCCGCGACCGCGACACCTTCCTCGCGTGGATGCGGCGGCACGTGCTGGAGACGGCGGACGTCCAGGAGTATCGCGCGAGCCTCGCCGAGGCCGTACCGGCATGAGCGCGGCCGTGACGGCTACGTACACCGCCGACGAGATGATGGCGGTCGCCGCCGCCCGCCGGCTGACCGACGACAACGTCTGCTTCGTCGGGATCGGCCTGCCGAGCGTCGCGGCGAACCTCGCGCGCCACACGCACGCGCCGGGCTGCACGCTGATCTACGAGAGCGGGACGATCGGCGCCAAGCCGGAGGAGCTGCCGCTCTCGATCGGGGACGGCGAGCTGGCCGAGACGGCGGACGCGGTCGTCTCCGTGCCGGAGATCTTCAGCTACTGGCTCCAGAGCGGCCGGATCGACGTCGGCTTCCTCGGCGCCGCCCAGATCGACCGGCACGGCAACCTGAACAGCACCGTGATCGGCTCCTATGACGCGCCGGCGGTGCGGCTGCCGGGCGGCGGCGGCGCGCCTGAGATCGCGCTGGGCGTCGAGCAGGTCTTCGTGATGCTCCGCCACTCGGCGCGCGCGTTCGTCGGGCGGCTCGACTTCACCACCAGCCTCGGTGACAACCTTCGCGTGGTGATCACCGACCTCGGCATCCTCGAGCCGCACGACGGCGAGCTCACCCTCGTGTCGATCCATCCGGGCGTTGACGTCGAGGACGTGCGGGCGGCGACCGGCTGGGAGCTGCGGGTCGCCGACGACGTCGGCGAGACCGACGCGCCCTCGGACGACGAGCTGACGGCGCTGCGGGCCCTGAAGACGAAAGGACGCGACTGATGGCGCAGCTGGAAGCGGACCCGGTCGTCCTCCCGGACGACCCGGGCGGAGGGCCGGATGTCCAGGTCGACTACCCGGGCTACCGCTCGACCCGCTGGCGGGTGGCCGAACGGCCGCTCGTCACGCTGCCGGAGGAGTTCCACGCGCTCGACGGGCCGGTCTTCGGCGAGGACGCGATCGGCGAGCTCGACAACGACCTGACGCGGCAGCATCCGGGCGAGCCGATCGGCGAGCGGATCACCGTCACCGGGCGGATCCTCGACGAGGACGGGCGGCCGATCCGAGGCACGCTGGTCGAGATCTGGCAGGCCAATGCGGGCGGACGCTACCGCCACGAGGTCGACCAGCACCCCTCGCCGCTCGACCCGAACTTCTCCGGCGCCGGCCGTTGCCGTACCGACTCCGACGGCCGCTACCGGTTCGTGACGATCAAGCCGGGTGCGTACCCCTGGGGCAACCACGAGAACGCTTGGCGCCCGCAGCACATCCACTTCTCGGTGTTCGGCCGCCAGTTCACGCAAAGGCTGGTCACCCAGATGTACTTCCCGGGCGACCCGCTGATGGAGTACGACCCGATCGCGACCTCGGTGCGCGACCCGAAGGCGCGCGCATTGCTGGTCGCGCGCTTCGACCTGGACACCACGCAGCCCGAGTGGGCGCTCGGCTACCAGTGGGACATCGTCCTCGGCCGCGGCGGCGCGGGCACGACGCCGCTGGAGGATGCGTGACGCTGCCGCGGACGCCGTCGCAGACGGTCGGGCCGTTCTACTCGATCGGCCTGTCGCGCGACCCGCAGAACCAGCTCGCGGATCCACGCGACCCCGCGGCGATGCGCCTGATCGGGGTGCTCGTCGACGGGCAGGGGGCGCCGATCCCCGACGGGATGGTCGAGCTCTGGGATCCGGCGGGAAGGCGCTGGGGGCGGAGCGGCACCGACTCGGAGGGCCGGTTCTCGTTCGTGGTCACCAAGCCGGAGCCGCTGCCCGGCGAGGCGCCCCGGTTCGACGTGCTCGTGTTCGCCCGCGGGCTGCTCAAGCACGAGCTCACGCGCGTGCACTTTCCGGACGAGACCGAGGCGAACGCGGCCGACCCGGTGTGGCCTGGTCTCGACGAGGAGAGCCGCGCGACCCTCGTCGCCCAGGCGGAGGACGGCGCGTTGCGCTTCGATATCCGCATGCAGGGCGATCGCCACACCGTCTTCTTCGCGCATTGACCACGTTCGAGGCGCTGTACTTGCCGGCGCCGCTGCGCGAGGCGGTGTCCGATCAGGCATGGCTGGCTGCGATGCTCGAGGCCGAGCAGGCGGTTGCCCGGGTGACGGGCGCGGACGTCGCCGACGACGTTTTCCGGCCCGAGCACTACGACATCCAGGCGCTCTGCGAGCAGGGCCGTGCGGAGGCGAGCCCGGTCGTGCCGCTGGCACGGGCGCTGCGTGAGCGGGCTCCCGGCGCGCATGGCCCGGCGACGAGCCAGGACATCCTCGACACGGCGGCGATGCTGGTCGCGCGCAGCGCCCGGTCGCTCGTGCTCGCGGAGCTGGACGGAGCCGCTGGGGCCGCGGCCGCGCTGGCGGATGCGCACCGCTCGACGGTGATGGCGGGGCGGACACTGCTCCAGCGGGCGAAGCCGACCACGTTCGGGCTGCGTGCGGCCGGGTGGCTGGTCGCGTTCGTCGAGGCGCGGCGCCGCCTGGTCGACGCTCGCCTTCCGGCGCAGCTGGGTGGGCCGGTGGGAACGCTGGATCCGGAGCTCACGTCGAGGTTCGCCTTCGAGCTGGGGCTGGAGGTGCCGGTGGTGCCGTGGCATGCCGACCGGGGGCCGGTCGCCGAGCTGGCGGGCGCGCTCGACGCGGTGGGTGCTGCGTGCGGGACGGCCGGGCTCGACGTCGTCCTGCTCTCCCAGAACGAGGTGGGCGAGGTGTCCGAGGCGGAGGCGGGCGGATCGTCGTCCATGCCGCACAAGCAGAACCCGGCCGCGGCCGTCCTCGCGCGCGCCTGCGCGCGGCTCGTCCACGCGAACGCGTCGCTGCTGACCGGAGGCGAGCAGGAGCTCGACCGCGCAGCGGGCGCGTGGCAGGCGGAGTGGCCGGCCCTCTCGGCCGCGCTCGGGTTTGCCGGCGGAGCAGCGGCGGCCGCGCGGCGTTCGCTGGAGGGGCTCCAGGTTCATCCGGACCGGATGGCCGAGAACGCCCGCGACCTCGGCGACGACGTCAGCGCGGCGGAGGCGCTCGTCGACCGCGCGCTCGCCCGCTACCGGGAGCAGGAGTGAGCGCGCTGCACCACCGCTTCGACGGGGCGGAGGAGGCGCCGGTCCTCGTCCTCTCGAACTCGATCGGGTCGACGCTCGAGCTCTGGGACCGCCAGGTGCCGGCGTTCGCCCGGTCGTTTCGCGTCCTCCGCTACGACCAGCTCGGGCACGGGCGCTCGGCGGTGCCGCCGGGCTCCTACTCGGTGGAGCTGCTGGCGCGTGAGCTGCTCGGGCTGCTCGACGAACTCGAGGTCGAGCGCTTCTCGTTCTGCGGGCTGTCGCTGGGAGGAACTGTCGGCATGTGGCTCGGAGCGAACGCGGGTGACCGGCTCGACCGGCTCGTACTGGCGGGGACGTCCGCGTACTTCGGGCCGCCCGAGCGGTGGATCGAGCGGGCCGAGGCCGCCCGCGCGCAGGGGATGGAGCCGATCGCCGACGCGACGATGGGACGCTGGTTCACGCCGGCGTTCGGCGAAGGCGAGGTCTTCCGGGCGCGCTTCGTCTCGACGCCGCCCGAGGGCTACGCCGCCTGCTGCGACGCGCTGCGCGACTGGGACTTCCGCGCCGAGCTCGGCTCGATCTCGGCGCCGACGCTGGTACTGGTCGGCTCCGAGGATCCGGCGACCCCACCCGACCAGGCACAGCTGATCGCCGATGGGATCCCGGGCGCCCGCGTCGAGGTGATCCCGGAGGCCGCGCACCTGCTCAACGTCGAGCAGCCCGGGGCGTTCAATCGTGCCGCCCTCGTCCACCTGGCCCGAGAGGAGCACGCGTGACCGACGACACGTACGAACGCGGGATGAAGGTGCGGCGCGAGGTGCTCGGCGACGCGCACGTCGACCGCGCGACCGAGAACGCGACCGCCTTCACTGCCGACTTCCAGGAGCTGATCACCAGGTACGCGTGGGGCGAGATCTGGTCGCGGCCGGGCCTCGACCGGAAGACGCGGAGCTGCATCACGCTCGCGGCGCTGGTCGCGCTCGGCCGCGAGCACGAGCTGCCGTTGCACGTGCGGGCCGCGCTCCGCAACGGCTTGACCGTCGACGAGATCAAGGAGGTGCTCCTCCACACGGCCGTGTACGCCGGCGTTCCGGCGGCCAACTCGGCGTTCGCGATCACCCAGCGCGTTCTCGACGAGGAAGGGGCGGTGTGAGCCGCACTCAGGTCGGGATCGTCGGCGCGGGGCCGGCGGGGCTGACGCTCGCCCACCTGTTGCACGGCGAGGGGATCGACTCGGTCGTGATCGAGGACCGCAGCCGCGAGTACGTGGAGGCGCGCATCCGCGCGGGCGTGCTCGAGCAGCGGACGGCGGATCTGCTCGTGGAGGCGGGCGTCGGCGGGCGGATGCAGCGCGAGGGGATCGTCCACGACGGGATCGAGCTGCAGTTCGACGGGGAGCGGCACCGGATCGCGTTCGACCGGCTGACCGGCAAGTCGATCGTCATCTACGGCCAGACCGAGGTGGTCAAGGATCTGATCGAGGCGCGGCTGGAGGGCGGCCTGCCGCTGCTGTTCGAGGTCGCCGACGTCTCGGTCTCGGATCTGGACACCGAGCAGCCGCGGCTCGCGTTCACCCACGAGGGCGGCAGGCAGGAGCTCGAGTGCGACGTGATCGCCGGCTGCGACGGCTTCCACGGCGTCTGCCGGCCGAGCATCCCCGCCGGCGTGCTCACGGAGTTCTCGCGCGAGTATCCCTTCGGGTGGCTCGGGATCCTCGCCGCGGTCGAGCCGTCGATCGAGGAGCTCGTCTACTCGGCGCACGAGCGCGGCTTCGCGCTGCTCAGCCTGCGCACGCCCGAGCTCTCGCGCTACTACCTCCAGTGCGCGCCCGACGAGGATCTCTCGCTGTGGCCGGACGAGCGGATCTGGGCGGAGCTCCAGCTGCGCGTCGGCCTCGAGGGGTGGACGCTCGAGGAGGGGCCGATCCTCGAAAAGGGCGTCACCGGGATGCGCAGCTACGTGGTCGAGCCGATGCAGCACGGCCGGCTGTTCCTCGCCGGCGACGCGGCGCACATCGTCCCGCCGACCGGTGCCAAAGGGCTGAACCTCGCGATCGGGGACGTCGGGCTGCTCGCCGAGACGATCGTCGACTGGTACCGGTCGGGCGACGACTCCGTGCTGCAGCGCTACTCGGCCGAATGCCTGCGCCGCGTCTGGCGCGCCGAGCACTTCTCCTGGTGGATGACGACGATGCTGCACCTGCCGCCCGACGAGGACCCGTTCGGCTACCGGCTGCGGCTCTCCCAGCTCCGGTACGTGACGGGCTCCGAGGCGGCGGCAACTTCCCTGGCCGAAAACTACGTGGGTTACTGAGCGGTCTATTCCTGCTCCGCCAGCCAGGCCTTCGCCTCGCGCTTCTGCGCGCGGGTGAGCCAGGCGCCGGCGACGAGGTCGGCGAGCTCGCGGCGGTCGACCTGCTTCAGGTCGGGGATGTGGATCAGCACCGCGTTGTAGCCGTTCCAGTGCGGTGTGGTGAAGAAGATCCCGCGCGGGTCGGAGAGGATCAGCTCCTTCTCGTCGGCGTCGGCGACGCGGAAGACGAAGACGTCCTCGAGCCGCTCGCCCGTCTGCGCGTCGACCGCGTCCGGCCGTGGGCGGCGGTGGAAGCAGAAGAACTTCCCGTGCGCCGAGTAGCTGGGGCGGCCGTCGTCGTCGACGTCCTTCGTCGCCCCCGGCATCGCCAGGGCGAGCCTGTCGACGTCGCGCATCGTCGCCACGGCCGCAGTCTAGGGACAGAGCTCGAAGGGTCTGTCCCTACAGAACGAGACGCGCGCCCGCAGCCGCAGCGGGTCGATCTGGCAACCGCGCGTATCCGGGTCCGCGCACGGCTAGATTACGGACGGGTATCAACCGCGCACCCGGTTCCGAGGAACCGCACGTGTGACACGGAACGGCTCCCTTCGGCGGGCCGTTCCGGTTCTCCGGTCTGCCAGCGACTGCCTCACGCCCGGGCAACGAGACGCGCGCCGGCCGCCGCGGCGACATAGGCGCCCGCTGCGACCAGCACGATCGCGCCGCCGGGGGCGAGGTCGGCGTAGTACGAGATCGTCAGGCCGACGAACACCGAGCCGAGCCCGATCGCCATCGCGAGCGCGAACGTCCAGGCGACGCTGCGCGCGAGCCGTCCCGCAGCGGTCACCGGCAGGACCATCAGCGCGGCGATCAGCAGGATCCCGACGATCCGCATCGAGAGCGCGATGGTGACGCCGGCGAGGCCGGCGACCACGACGTTCAGCGTCCCCACCGGCAGGCCCGAGACCCGCGCGCCCTCCTCGTCGAGCGCGACTGCGACGAGCGCGCGGTAGAGGACGGCGATCAGCGCGAGCCCGGCCCCACCCATCACTGCGACGAGCAGCAGCCCGCCGCGGGTGACGGTCAGGATCGAGCCGAAGAGGAACGAGAAGAGGTTGGCGTTCAGCGCGCCGGCGGACGAGATGATCACGACGCCCGCCGCGATCCCGGTGTAGAAGAGGAGCGCGAGCGCCTGGTCGCCGGCCGTGCGGCGGTTCGTCCGCAGCCATTCGACGGCGATTGCGCCCGCCACCGACGCGACCAGTGCGGTCGCCACCGGTGCGACTCCGAGCAGGTAGCCGAGCGCGACCCCCGCGAACGCGACGTGGCCGATCCCGTCGCCGATCAGGCTCATCCGCCGCTGGACGAGGAAGAAGCCGACCGCGGGCGCGAGCACGCCGACGACGGCGCCCGCGCCGAACGCGAGTCGCATGAACTCGTGGTCAAGCATGGGCGTGGGACGGGTCGTGCCAGCGTTCGGGGAGCTGGGCCGGGTTGCCGTCGAAGGCGATGCCGCCGCGGACGAGGAGCAGCCGCTCGGCGACGTGCTCGACCGCGCCGAACTCGTGCGAGACGTAGAGGATCGTCACGCGCAGCTCCCCGTGCAGCCGCGCGAGCAGCGCCGCGAGCGCGTCCTGGGCGTCGGCGTCGACACCGGTGGTCGGCTCGTCGAGGATCAGCAGCCGCGGCTGGGCGACGATCGCCTTGGCGATGAACGCCCGCTGCTGCTGGCCGCCGGAGAGGATGGTGATCGGCTCGTCGGCCTGTTCCGCCAGGCCGACCCGCGCGATCGCCGCCGTCACGGCGTCCCGATCCTCGGCGGTGAGCGGACCGAGTAGGCGCCGCCGGGTTACGCGCCCGGCCGAGACGACCTCGCGCACGGTCGCGGGCGCCTCGATTCCGAGCTGCGCCCGTTGCGGGAGGTAGGCGACGAGCCCTCGTCGAGTCGCCGCACCGACGGAACCGCCGAACAGCCGGATGGTCCCGGCCTGCGGCTGATCGAGGCCGACGATCAACCTCGAAAGCGTGGTCTTGCCGCCGCCGTTCGGGCCGGCGATCGCGACGAACTGGCCTTCGGGGATCTCGACGTCGACGCCGACGAGCACCGGCCGCCGGGGGTCGTACCCGAAGGTGACGCTGTCGAGCTCGACCGCTAGCGGCAACCGAGCCCTCGCTCGATCGCGGCGAGGTTCGCGCGCATCACCGTGAAGTAGTCGGCGCCGCGGTCGACCTCGCGCGGGGTCAGGCCCTCCAGCGGGTCGAGCGTGGACACCGTCGTTCCGGTCTCGCCTGCCACCGTCCGGGCCACCCGCGGCGACGCGAGCGGTTCGGTGAAGACCGTCGTCGCGCCGCTGTCGCGGACGGCCGCGACGACACGGGCGAGCTCGCGCGGCGCCGGCTCCGCTTCCGGAGACAGTCCCTCGACGGCGACCTGCCGGAGGCCGTAGCGGCGCGCCAGATACCCGAAAGCGGCATGTCCGGTGACCAGCTCGCTACGGGCGCAGTGTGCGATCCCGGCCCGGTACTCGCGGTCGAGGGTGCGCAGCCGGGCGAGGAGAGCGGATGGATCGCCGTGCAGCGCAGTCGCGACCGCGCGCACGAGGACCGCGTAGCGGACGGGATCGAGCCACACATGCGGGTCGTTGCCGACGCGGCCGAGGCCCGGCGTGTCGAGCAGCGTGACGACGCGCGCATTCGAGTCGGCGGCGGCACGCTCGAGCTGTGGCTGGAATCCGTGTCCCATCAGCAGCACCGTCCCGGCCGACTTCACCGTGGCGACGTCGTCCGGTGACAGCTCGAGGTCGTGCGGCTCGACGCCGGCCGGCGTCAGGTTCGTCACCCGGATGTGCGCCCCGCCCACCTGCTCCGCGGCGTAGGCGAGGGGATAGAACGCTGCGACGACGCTGCTCCGGTCTGCCGGGCGCGAGTCGCCCCCGGCTGCGAACGCGGCTGCGACGGTGCCGACCACGATTGCGCCGATCGTGATGATAATGATTCTCAATCTCATCGGGCTATGCTAGACACATGGGCACGGAGAATCAAGCTGCCGCCTTCCTGGCCCGCAGCGGGATCAAGTCGACGCCACAGCGGCTGCGGGTCGTCGAGGAGCTGGCCCGGGAGCACAACGACGTCACCGCCGGTGAGCTCCACGACCGGCTACGCCGAAAGGGCGCCGGCATCGGCCTGGCGACCGTGTACCGGACGCTGTCGCTCCTCCAGGAGCACGGCGCCGTGGACACCTTCTCTCACCACGCGGGCGAGCTCTGCTACCGGCTCTGCGGCGACGTCCACCACCATCACCTCGTCTGCACCAGCTGCCATCGCGTCGTCGAGCTCGCGGACTGCGATCTCGAGCCGTGGGTGAAGCGGAGCGCAAAGCGGCACGGCTTTACTGCCACCACGCACGAGGTCGAGATCCGCGGGGTGTGCGCGGCTTGCCGTGGTTAGGGGTGGCGCTACCGCAGTGACAGGCTTGAGCCTGTCACTGCAGTTCGAAGCGCGCGCCGCCGCGGGCTAGTGTGTCCGGACCCGGGCGGTTAGCTCAGCTGGGAGAGCGCCTGCTTTACACGCAGGAGGTCACTGGTTCGATCCCGGTACCGCCCATTTCTCCCTCGCACCGCTCCGCTTTGCTGCTCGGGGCAAGCGGCCTTCGGCCGCGCCTCTGAGGCGGATGGTCGTGAGCCGCGGCCGCCAGGTCGGCCGCGGCCGCGATGACGGCAAGCGGGTCGCACCGGTCCGTCGCGGGCCTGTCGTGGGATGATTCCCCGGCATGCCGCCGCGGGGGGGAAGGAACGGAAGCGAGACCGGGACGATCGGTCGGCAGCAGGTCGCGCGGATCGCTGAGTTCCGCACCGCCCTGCGGCGCTTCGAGCGCCACGTCGAGCAGGCCGCGCGCCGGCAGGGCCTGACCCCGCAGCGCTTCTCGTTGCTGCTCCAGATCGAAGGCACCGACGGCGACCTGCGCGTCGGCGAGCTCGCAGAGCGGATGCAGCTCACGCCGAACACGGTCACCGAGCTGATCATCCGGGCCGAGGAAGCGCAGCTCGTCCGCCGTGCTTCCTCGGCGGCCGATGCCCGCGTCGTGAACCTCGAGACCACGGCGGAGGGGCGCCGGCGGCTGTACGCCACGCTCGCCGAAGCGGACGGCTACCGCAAGGAGCTGCGCGAGGCATTCGACCACCTGGCCGAGCAGTTCGAGCGTTCGACCGAATCGCTCCGGAAGCAGCGGTAGCGACGCCCGCCCCAGCCTCGACGCGACCTGATTGAGGGGCGGTCGGCTCGGATCGGGGATTGCCGCGGCCGCCGCCGACGCCGGCCGCGCGGGACACCGGTTTCTCGTCGACGTCATCGGCAGTCCCGAGCGGGTACGGCTGGTCGCAGCGCTGGCCGGCGTGCTCGCGCTGAGCACGGCCGACACGTCGACCGTCGGCGCCTCGGCAGTCCACCTGCGTCACGCCCTGGGGATCAGCAACACCGACATCGGGTTGCTGGTCTCGGTGACGTCGCTGGTCGCCGCCGCGGCGAGCCTGCCGTTCGGCGTGCTGGCCGACCGGGTCAACCGCACGAGGACGCTTGGGGCCGTGATCGTGCTCTGGGCGGGGGCGATGGTCTGGAGCGCGGCCGTCCCGAACTTCCGGCAGCTGCTGTTCGCGCGGCTGTTCCTCGGCGCCGCGACCGCCGCCGCCGGGCCGTTCGTCGCCTCGCTCGTGGGCGACTACTTCCCCGCCGCGGAGCGGGGGCGGATCTACGGCTACATCCTCGCCGGCGAGCTCGTCGGCGCGGGGATCGGCTTCACCGTCACGGGCGATATCGCCGCTCTCTCCTGGCGCGCCGCGTTCCTGATCCTCTCCCTGCCGGCGTTCGCGCTCGCGTGGTTCGTGTTCCGCCTCCCCGAGCCCGAGCGCGGCGGCGCGTCGGGCGAGGGCGACGAGGAGACCGAGGCGGCCGGGCCGACGGACGCGCAGCTGCTCGTGCGGCAGTCGGGAATCGAGCCGGACCCGGAGCTGGTGCTCGACCGCGACCCGAGGAGGATGAGCCTGCTCACCGCTGCGATCTACATCCTGCGGATCAGGACGAACACGATCCTGATCGTCGCGAGCGCCCTCGGCTACTACTTCCTCGCGGGTGTCCAGACCTTCGGCGTCGAGTTCGCGACGAATCAGTACGGCATCGACCAGGCGCTCGCGAGCCTGCTGCTGCTGGTCGTCGGGGTGGGTGCGGTGGCCGGCGTGCTCGCCGGCGGCGCGGCGGGCGACCTCCTCCTCCGCCGCGGCCACATCAACGGCCGCATCCTCGTCAGCGCGGCCGCCGCGACCGCGTGCGTCGCGCTGTTCCTGCCTGCGCTGCTGACCAGGAGCGCGGGCAGCGCCGTCGTCTACCTGATGGCGGCGGCCTTCGCCCTCTCGGCCCAGAACCCGCCGCTCGACGCCGCGCGGCTCGACATCATGGTCCCCGGCCTCTGGGGGCGGGCCGAGAGCGTTCGCACCTTCCTGCGGACGCTCGCCATGGCGCTGGCGCCGCTCCTGTTCGGCGCCGTCTCCGACCACGTCTTCGGCGGCGGCCGGAGCGGCCTCCTCTGGACGTTCATGATCATGCTCGTCCCGCTTGCCGGCAGCGCCTTCTTCCTCTTCCGGGCGCTCGACACCTACCCGCAGGACGTTGCGACGGCAGGTGCCGCGGGCGGGTGGGGCCCTCGTCGCCGGCGGCGCCGATGATCGGGCTCAGTCGAGGCCGCCGAAGCTGGCGCAGTCGACCCAGCCTCGGCGGATGTCCGCGACCGCGTGCGCGAAGGCAGGGTACGACGGCTTCGGCTGCCAGTTCGCCCAGAGGAGGCCGGACTGCCAGCCGCCCAGGCCGCGCTCGTCGGCCAGCAGGAAGTTGAAGAACGCGCCGACGTACGGCTGGCAGTAGGCGAGCCGGAGGGCGTCGGCGAGCTGGGTCGCCTGGTCGTCTGCCCGGCGGCGGGCGGCGGCCGTGCGGCCCTCGTGCGTGATCGGGTCGAGCGCCCACTGGTCGCTCTCCCGGCCGGCGTAGTCACGGCTGAGCCCCGGCGCCACCCGGGTCTGGAAGCCGTCCTCCATGTACCAGATCGTCAGCCCGGTCCCGGGCACGGGCTGTGCCGTTCCTCCGAACCCGGTTCTGAGCAGCGAGACGAGCTTGCCGTAGTCGCCCTCGCCGATCGTTCCGCCCTGGTGGCGGACCCACGGCGGCTCGGCGGAGGTGTTCGGGTACGGGTTGTGGCCGACCGTGTCGAAGATCGGCCGGTCGCGGCCGCTGGCTCGGTAGGCGGCGGCGAGCGCGGTGTAGAACGCGACCGGCGACTGCGAAGGATGGTCCGCCGCCGGGTCGTCGTTGCCGCGGGGCGCGCTCGCGGCGATGACGTTCACGCCCGGCCGGACCGCGTGCAGCACGTCCCAGCACTCGGCGAGCAGCAGCTCGTACGCCGGCGCCGACGCGCTCGAGCCGTCGGGCGCGAACTGCGGCTGCCAGAACCGGCTCGAATTGGGCTCGTTCCAGATCACGATGTCGTTGACCCTGGGCGCGAGCGCGAGGAGGCTGGCGACGTAGCTGCAGTACTCCTGGCGGCGGCGCGCGATCTGGGGCGCCTTCCGCGCCTTCGAGTACACGGCGAGCACGAGCCGCCGTCCGCGCGCCGTGTCCTGGGCGCGCCTGAGCGCGACCATCGTCGAGCCGCGCGGGCTCGTCTCGCCCGGCGACCAGCGCAGCGTCACGCGCACAGCGCCGATCCCCAGCCTCGCCATGTGGCCGCGCACGACGGCGGGGCGCGTCGGCGACCACTTCATCATGTCCTCAGAGACGCCCACGACCAGCCCGTCGCCGGCATGCGCAGCGGGCGCCGCGAGCGCAGCGACGAGCACGACAAGGGTGAACCAGGGCCGCAGGGTCTCTCTCTCCCGCGGGCGATTCTGGAGGGAGGACGGCCCGCTCTCAATGGGCCGAACGGCCTATCTTCACCCGCCGAAGTCCGGCTCCGGCTGCGCCGGAGCCATGACGACTTCGGCGGGGATCCTACGTACCGAAGCGGGCCGCGCCCGCGCAGGTCGGGCGCGGCGGCGAAGTCTTGGCGTCTACTTCGTCCTGTTCACGGCGCGCCGTGCCTCCGCCCTCGTAGAGCACAGGTCGCGGGCAGAGGGCGAGCCGGTCGAGCCGGGCCTTCGTCCGGACGAGTGCCTGCACTGCGCCCGGGGTCAGGGCTCGATCGGCGTCAGCGTCAGGAAGGCGCTGCTGTCGGGCGCCTGCTGGTATGCGTAGTGGAAGGTGTGCCCGGCGAGGATGCCCAGGACATGGTCAGCATCCTTCCGAGTGAATGAGTCGGAGGAGATGCCTCCGCTGACCGACGGAATCGTGGCTTTCAGGGGCGTCTCGAGCTGGGTGTTGATCGCGGCACGCGACAGGTAGACGGCGCGGTGGTAACGAGGGTCGGTCTCGTCGACGCCCGGTGCCGGGGGCAGGAAGACGACGACCGCGTCCGTCTCCGGAAGGTAGCGGAACGTATAGAGCGAAAGCTCCAGCGCCTGACGCAGGAGAAGCAATTCCTCGCCAACGGTCGGCTTCGCGGAAGGCTGACAGCTCTGGATGCGCCCGCACTGGCTGAAGAAGACGCCGGCGGCCGGGAACGCGACGTCGATGCGCTCCTGGGTTCTGCCGGCAATTCCTGAGCTGATCAGGAGCGCCGTGACCGGGACGGGACCTTGGACGGGGCGGACCTGCATCGGTCCGGCAGTCACGCCGACCAGCTGGCGGCCGTTGACGAGGCGATAGGTGGGTGCGACGTGGCGGGCGATTTCCCTCACCCCGAGCGTGCCGGTCGAGGCGGGGCTCCAGCTGGACCATGTACGGCCGGCAGTGGGATTCCCCGTTGTCTCGTCGCCGCGGCCGGTCGTGAGGACGACGACCAATCCCACCGCCGCGCCGACAATCGCCGCCAGCACGAGATACGCGATCGCGAACTTGCGGCGCGAGACCAACGGCTCTGCCTTCGGCGGGGCCAGGGCCGGCTGCTCGCTCACAACGTTGGCCACGTTTCCTCCTTGCCGATGTCGACCGTCGGCTCCTTCAGCCCGACAGAGTTCAGCAGATCGATCAGCTCGTCGCCGTAGAGCTCCTTGCGGGCGACCAGATGATCGGCGATCTTGCCGACCGCGTCCTGGTTCTGGAGGATCAGCTGGTAGGCGTTCACATACGCCTGGCCGATGATCTGCGCGGCGAGGCGCCTCTTGGTCGGATCGCCGAGCACGGCGGCGATCGAGTCGTGCTGGAAGTCGCCGCTCGCCCGGTTCATCAGCTGGAGACCGATCGACTCGAACCGCTTCCCGAGCTTCTCCCGGGCCTCCTCGCGCTTCTCGACGCTCATGCGGGCCTTGCTGTCGATCGGGATCGGGTCGGGGCCCATCCCGGACACGCCGACCATCCATGCCGAGCGCCCGGTGGCGCTCTGGAGGTCGCCGCCGACGCCGGTCGCGTTCTCGCCGTAGAAGACCTGCTCGGCGGCAAGCGCGCCCAGCGTCCACGCCAGCTTCGCCACCTCCTCGCTCTTCCAGGAGCTGAACCGCTCCTCCTTCTCCAGCGCCTGGTGGTGCCCGAGCGAGCCGGCGCGCATGCGGATCGAGAGCCGCGTCGACTCCGCGCCCTTGAGGAAGACGTGCGCCGCCGCCGCGTGCCCGGCCTCGTGGATCGCGACGGCGCGCGTCTCCTCGGGGATGTACTCGACGCCCACGGCCGTCCCCGACTCGACCGTGGTCATCGCCTCGATGATGTCCTCGCGATTGAACTCGTCGCGGCCGTCGTGGTGGGCCTTGGTGAGCGCCATCGAGCAGACCTGCTCGACCATCGCGGGAGAGTAGCCCGACGTGATCCGAGCCAGCTCGTCCCTGGCCCGCTCGGTGTCCAGCTCCGGGTCGTGGGTGACCTTGCCCAGATAGAGGTTGAAGATGTCCTCGCGGTCGTGCTTCGTCGGCGTCCTGAACCAGACGTGGCGGCCCATCCGGCCGGGGCGCTGGAGCGCCGGGTCAAGCGCCTCGAGCGGCACGTTCGTCGCTCCGATGAAGTAGATCTGGTTCCCGGTCGGGCGCGGCGCCGGTCGGCGCAGCTCGACCTTACCGAGCCGGCGCGGCACGATGTACGTCGCGTCGAGGAAGTTGTTCAGCCGGTTCGTCCAGAAGCGGCGCCAGAACGGCGGGTTGTCGATCCCGTCCATCGTCACCAGCAGCTGGTTGAGCGCCAGCTGGCCCGTTCCGCCCATCATCCCCCCCGGGAATGCCTGGTTGACGATCCCGGCCAACTTCGTGTACCAGGCCGGGTACGGCGTGCTCGGGCCCGAGTCGCGCTGCTCGAACATCCGGTCGCGCCAGCCACGCGTCTCGAGGATCAGGTCTCCGGAGGGCGTCAGCGAGCCGTTCGGCCCGTAGAAGCAATGGTCTTCGTACCGGCCGGCGGTCGAGCGGGTCATCGAGGAGCCGAGCGACGCGCGGCGCATGCCGACGGCGTCGATCTCGTCGATGAAGACGATGCACTGGCCGCCCCACTTGGCCGCGAGCCGCTTCGCCTTCCGGGCCAGGTACCGGACGATCAGGGCATCGACGCCGATGAAGGTCTGAGCAAACCCGGAGCCGGGGATTGTCACGAACGGCGAGTTGAAGCCGGTGGCGATCGCCTTCGCCAGCATCGTCTTGCCCGTGCCCGGCGCGCCGTGGAAGAGGATCCCGCGCTCGCGCCGGCCGCCGGCGCGCTCGAACGCCTCGCCCGACGTCCAGAGGCTGACGATCCGCCGCACCTCCTCCTTGGCCTCGGCCTGGCCGCGGACGTCCTCGAGCTTCACGCCCCAGTTGGCGTCGCCCGGCTCGAAGCCTTTGATCTGGGAGATGCCCATCATCATCATCGGCCCCATCAGGATCAGGAAGTTGAAGAGGAAGAAGATCGGCAGGATGATGAACTGCGCCCAGGTGGACGTGTTGGAGACTCCGTCCCAGAACCCGGTCGCAATCGAGCTGGCCGTGCCCCACCAGCTGACGTCGCCTCCGAAGATCCACTGAACCAGGAAGACGATCGTGATGAAGATCGCGATCAGCGCCACCACCCGGTAGATCGAGCGCCAGAACCAGTGGCGGCGGCGGTTGAGCACGTCCTCCTCGCGGGTCCGCTCGTCGTCGAGCGCGAACATGCTCGGCCGCGGGATGAACCTCCAGAAGATCAGGTCGAGCAGGCCGCGGAACGCGAACACCGCCAGTGCGGTCGCGAGGAGGGCCCAACCGAACGCGAGATCCTGCACCTTCCACAGCCAGACGAAGGCTGCGGGGGCGCAGAGGACGGCGACTACCGTTGCCGACCGGCGCAACGCCCGCCACTGGTCGTTGAGCGCGCGTTGCTCCTCGGGTGCTGTGAGCCCGGGCGGCCGAACGGCATCGTCCGCACTACTCATCTCGAAAGTGTAAAGACGCTCGTTCTGCCAGTCGAGTTAGCCTGACGGGAATGCACGCGCACGACCACGACCACCGCATGGAGGGCGATCGGAAGCTCCTGATCGCCGCTCTCGCGCTGATCGCGGCGCTGATGGTCGGCGAGATCGTCACCGGCATCGTCGCCGGATCGCTCGCTCTGCTCGCCGACGCGGGACACCTGGTCTCGGACGTCCTCGCGCTCGCATTCGCGGTCGTCGCCGCCACACTCGCGGCGCGACCCGCGCAGGGGCGGTGGACGTACGGATACCGCCGGCTCGAGATCCTCTCTGCACAGGCGAACGGCCTGATGCTGGGACTCGTGGGCATCTGGATCGTCTACGGGGCGATCCGCCGGCTGGTTTCGCCGGTCGACGTCCGCGGCGGCATCGTGCTGGTCGTCGCGCTCGCGGCGATCGCCGTCAACCTCGTCGCGACCGCGCTCCTGTCACGGGCCAGCCGCGACAGCCTGAACGTCCGCGGTGCGTTCCTGCACGTCGCCACCGATCTGCTCGCGTTCGTCGGCACTGCGATCGCGGGCCTGATCGTGCTGCTCACCGGCTGGGACCGCGCGGACCCGATCGCCGGGCTGCTCGTCGCCGCGCTGATGTTCTGGGCGGCGTACGGGCTGATCCGCGAGTCGACGCGCATCTTCCTCGAGGCGTCGCCCGGCGACATCGACCCGGACGAGGTCGCGCGCGCGATCGTCGCCGTGCCGGACGTCCGCGAGGTGCACGACCTGCACGTCTGGACGCTGACGAGCGGCTTCCCCGTGCTCTCGGCGCACGTGCTGGTCGCGCCGGGCGCCGACTGCCACGGGCTGCGCCGCGGGCTCGAGGCGATGCTGGGCGAGCGGTTCGGGCTCGAGCACTCGACCCTCCAGGTCGAGCACGTGCCCGGCACGGTCCAGCTGGGCCCGTCGTACCGCCGTGGCGATCCACTGCACCGATAGATTCCTGCCGTGCGGGCGATTCCTCTCGAAGGCAAGACCGCGATCGTCACCGGAGCCTCGAGCGGCTTCGGGAAGACCATCGCCGCCGCGCTGCGCGACGAGGGCGTGAAGGTCGCGGTCGGCGCCCGCCGGGCCGACCGCCTCGAAGGTGACTTCGCGCACGAGCTCGACGTCACCGACCCACAGAGCGCAGAGCAGTTCGTCGCCGCCGCGGTCGAGGCGCTCGGCGGGCTCGACATCCTCGTCAACAACGCCGGCGGAGCGATCGGCCGCTACCCGTTCTCGGAGTCGAGCGAGGAGGACGAGGAGTGGATGATCGAGGCGAACGTCCGCGGGCTGATCCGGATGACGCGCCTCTGCCTCCCGCACATCCGCGACGGCGGGCACGTCGTCAACATGGACTCGATCGCCGGCAAGCAGGCGTACGAGAACGCGGCGGTCTACTGCGCGGTCAAGGCGGCGGTCTCGATGTTCAGCCAGGCGCTGCGCGAGGACCTGCTCGGCCGGCCGATCAGGATCACAGATCTCGCGCCTGGCCTGGCCGGCGGCACGGAGTTCTCCCTCGTCCGCTTCAAGGGCGACGAGGAGAAGGCGAAGGCGGTCTACCAGGGGGTCGAGCCGCTCACGTCCGAGGACATCGCCGACTGCGTTCTCTTCGCGCTCACCCGCCCGCTGCACGTGAACGTCGACGAGATCGTGGTCAAGGCGCTCGCCCAGTCGAGCGGCGGTCGCATCCTGCGCGACCAGTAGCCTCGGCGGGCATGTCCCTGACCATTCTCGAGGGCTCGACGTTCTGCATCAGCGACGAGCGCGGGGACATCCACGAGCGGACCGGCGGGTTGTTCGCCCGCGACACGCGTTTCCTCTCCTGCTTCCGGCTGACCGTCAACGGTGTGGCGCCGCTGCTGCTCTCGTCGGGCAAGGTCGACTACTTCTCGGCGGCGTTCTACCTGCGGAACGCGCCGGTCGACGGTCTGGCGCAGGACTCGGTCGCGATCGTCCGCGAGCGCTTCGTGTCTGACGCGATGCAGGAGCGGATCGTGGTCGAGAACGTCACGCCGGAGCCGGTGGCGTTCGAGCTCGCGATCCAGGTCGCCAGCGACTTCGCCGACATCTTCGCGGTCAAGGAGTACGACTTCGCGCTCGGTGACCCGGCGCACGCGAGACCGCTCCCCGAGCCGGCGACTCCCGTCTTCGACGCGGACCACGCACAGCTGGTGCTCGACGATTCGGAGGAGGACGCGCGAACCCAGGTCGCGTTCTCCAAGCCTGGTGAGGTGGACGGCGGGACGATGCGCTACCGCGTCGAGCTCGAGCCTCGCGCGTGCTGGGAGGTGACGACGGACATCGTCCCCAACCCGGGCGAGCGCCGGAAGGTCGCGCGGCCGGTCAGCCCCGGCCGGTTCGGCCAGGAACGGGCCCGGGTCGCCGACTCGCTCACCGCCTGGCAGCTGCAGGTGCCCCAGCTGGCCGCCGGCTGGGATGCGCTCGACCACGCGTTCGCCCGCTCGGTGTCCGACCTCGCGTCGCTGCGGATGCGCGGCGGGAATCACGGGATCACCCGGCTGCCCGCAGCCGGCATGCCGTGGTTCATGACCGTCTTCGGCCGCGACACGCTGATCACCTCGTACCAGACGCTCCTGTTCGGGCCCGAGCTGGCGCGGGGTGCGCTCGAGGTGCTGGCCGAGCTCCAGGCTGTCGACGACGACGCGTCGATCGACGCCGAGCCGGGCAAGATCGTCCACGAGGTCCGCCACGGGAAGGCGGCGAAGGTCTGGTTCGCGCGCTACTACGGCACCGTCGACGCGACGCCTCTGTACCTCGTGCTGCTCTCGGAGGTGTGGCGCTGGACGCGGGACACGTCGCTTGTCACGCGGCTGCGCGAGCCCGCACTGCGCGCGCTCGCGTGGATCGACGACTACGGCGACCTCGACGGCGACGGCTTCGTCGAGTACCGGCGCCGGACGGAGCGCGGGCTCGAGAACCAGTCGTGGAAGGACTCGGGCGACTCGCAGCGCTTCGCAGACGGCCGCATCGCCGAGCCGCCGATCGCTCCCTGCGAGGTGCAGGGCTACGTCTACGACGCGAAGCTGCGGACTGCCGAGCTCGCCCGCGAGGCGTGGAACGACCCCGAGCTCGCCGAGCGGCTCGAGGGCGAGGCCGCCGCGCTGCAGCAACGCTTCGACGAGGCGTTCTGGATCGACGAGCGCGGCGGGTACTACGCGCTCGCCCTCGACGGGGAGAAGCGGCAGGTCGACTCGCTCTGCTCCAACATCGGGCACCTGCTCTGGAGCGGGATCGTCCCGCATCAGCGGGCGGAGCAGGTGGCCGCGGCGCTGGCGGGCGATTCGCTCTGGTCGGGCTGGGGCGTCCGGACGATGTCGACCGACGACGCCGCCTACAGCCCGCTCTCGTACCACAACGGCACCGTCTGGCCGCACGACAACTCCCTGATCGCAGCGGGCCTCGACCATTACGGGTATCGCGACGAGGCTCTGCAGATCGTCCGGCGGATGCTCGACGCAGCCGCCTTCTTCGACTTCGAGCTGCCCGAGGTGTTCGCGGGGCTGCCGCGGGAGACCACGCCGTTCCCGATCGCGTACCCGACCGCGGCGCGGCCGCAGGCCTGGGCCGCGGGCACGCCGGTGCTGCTCCTGCAGGTGCTCCTCGGCCTCGAGCCGGATCGGGTGTCGCAGACGCTCGAGACCACCGTCGAGGACGAGATCCCCGAGTGGGCCGGCTCGCTGCGCCTGTCCGGGCTGCGCGCCTTCGGTCGCTCCTGGGACGTCGCCGTCAAGGATCGTCGCGTCCGGGTCGAGCGGTTGTCGTGACCGGCGACCGGCTGCGCATCGGCGTGATCAGCCCCGTCTGGTTCCCGGTGCCGCCGACCGGCTACGGAGGGATCGAGTGGATCGTCTGGCTCCTCGCCGACGGGCTCGTCGACGCCGGGCACGAGGTGACGCTGTTCGCGTCCGGCGACTCGAAGACGAAGGCGACGCTGTCGGCCGTCTTTCCGGAAGCGCCCAGCGCGCGGATCGGACAGACGCTCCCCGAGCTCCAGCACTGCCTGGCCGCATATGCCCGCGCGGACGAGTTCGACGTGATCAACGACCACTCCGGCCTGCCGGCGGCGGCGATCGGCGGCCTGATCTCCAAGCCGGTGCTGCACACGATCCACGGACCGCTCGACGGCGAGGGCGGAGCGATCTACGAGCAGATCGCCGAGGTCGCGAAGGGAATCGGGTTCATCTCGATCTCGATGAACCAGCGCAAGCCGAAGCCGCACTTCCCGTGGGTGGCCAACTGCCCGAACGCGCTCGACTTCTCGCTGTACCCGGTGAAGCCGCACCGCGGCGACTACCTCCTGTTCATCGGCCGGATGAGTCCCGACAAGGGCTGCCACCGCGCGATCGACGTCGCGTTCTCGGCGGGGCTGCCGCTGAAGATCGCCGGCAAGAACCGCGAGCCGCTCGAGCGGCAGTACTTCGACGAGTTCGTCGCGCCGCACCTCTCCGACGAGATCGAGTACCTCGGCGAGGTCACCCACGGCGAGAAGGTCGAGCTGCTCCAGAACGCGCGCGCCACCCTGTTCCCGATCGAGTGGGAGGAGCCGTTCGGCCTGGTGATGATCGAGTCGATGGCGTGCGGGACGCCGGTGATCGCGACGCGGTGGGGTGCCGTCCCCGAGGTGATCGAGCACGGCGTCAGCGGGATCATCGTCGACGACTACCGGCTGATGGCGGCGGCGATCGAGGAGGCCGACCGGCTCGAGCCCCTCGAGCTCGTCCGGTACGCGCAGCTGCACTTCTCGCCCGAGCGGATGGTCGACGACTACCTGCGCGCGTTTCGAGCTGCGCTGGGGACAGTCCCTTAGGGACTGTCCCCACCGAAACGCCTGTGGCTAGCATGGGCTCGTGGCGACCGACAGGCTCCGCACGCTGCTCGAGCAGGCGTTCCCCGATGCGGGCGAGCTCGAGGTGCAGGATCGCACCGGCACCGGCGACCACTTCCAGGTGACCGTCGCGAGCCCGCGGTTCGCCGGGCTCGCGCTGATCGACCAGCACCGCCTCGTCAACGACGCCCTCGCAGGGCCGCTCGCGGACGGCACGATCCACGAGCTGCGGATTCGAACGAAAGGGACGCAATGACCGACCTGAGCTCCAACATCCAGCAGGTGATCGAGGGCGAGGACGTCGCCTTGTTCATGAAGGGCACGCCCCAGATGGTGATGTGCGGCAACTCGCTGCGCGCGCTCGAGGCGCTCCGCCGGGCGGGGGCGCCGGTCACGGCCGTGGACGTGCTCCCGGATCCGGCAATCCGCCAGGAGCTCTCGGCGCAGTCGGGCTGGCCGACGATCCCGCAGGTCTTCGTCGGCGGCGAGCTGATCGGCGGCGCCGATATCGTCGAGGAGCTCGAGGCGTCGGGTGACCTGGAGCGGACCCTCGAGGAGAAGCTCGGCCCGGACTACCGTGACGAGCGCGAGGAGAAGACGCTGGCCGTCACGTCCTTCGCAGCTCCCTGACGTCGCGCACGGCGAAGACCGGCAGCGTCACGAGGACGATGAAGACGGCGCTCCCGATGAGCGTGGCCTCGGTGCCGAAGGCGTCGGCGATCGGCCCGATCACGGCCAGGCCGACCGGCACGAGCGCGATCGAGCCGAGCATGTCGTACGAGTAGACGCGTGACAGCTTCTCCTCCGGGATCTGCTGCTGCATCGTCGTGTCCCAGAGGACGGCGAAGACCTCGATCCCGAGACCGGTGGCGAACGCAGAGAGCGCGATCAGGGCCGCCTGCGCGGGGATCGAGAGCAGGACGAGCGTCGGTGCGAAGAGCAGGACGCCGAAGGTGGCGACGAGCAGCATCCGCCGGGGCTGGAAGCGCAGCATGATGACTCCGCCGGCGATCAGCCCGGCCGCGAAGCAGGCGAGGATCCCGCCCCACCAGAGCCGCCCGAAGTGGGCGTCAGCCTGCACCGGCCCGAGCACGTTGAACGACCCGCTCTCGCAGGCGTTCACGATCGAGAACTGGACGACGATCACCCACAGCCAGGTGCGGGAGCTGAACTCGCGCCAGCCGTCCCTGAGGTCGCCGAAGAAGCTCGGGATCTCGAGCCGGAGCGAGGCGGGGAGGGTCATCGCGCCGATGAAGAGGGCGCTCAGGAGGAAGGTCGCCGAGTCGACCGCGATCGCCCAGCCCGGTGAGGAGACGGAGACGATCACGCCGCCCAGCGCGGCGCCGAGCACGTTCGTCGAGTTCAGCGCCAGCCGAAGGGTCGCATTCGCCTGCTGGATAAGCTCCGGCGGGACGGTCTGCGGGACGATCCCGGCCGACGCCGGGAAGAAGAACGCGGTCGAGACGCCGTTGAGGCCGCCGAACAGGAGCAGCTGCCAGAGCTCTGCGTTGCCGGTGAGGAGAAGGACCGCGACCGCTCCCTGCGTCGCGCCGCTCGCGATGCTGGAGACGACCATCACCTTGTTCCGCGGCAGTCGGTCGGCCCACACGCCGCCGATCAGGAGGAACACGACCTGGGGCACGGCGCGTGCGGCCAGGACGAGGCCGAGGTCGGACTTCGACCCCGTCAGGTCGATGACCGCGAACGCGAGCGCGATCGGGGCCATCGCGTTCCCGAGGAAGGAGATCGCCCGGCCTGCGAAGAGCAGGCGGAACTCGCGTTCGGCGAGCGGGCCTACCCGGCCGCTGCGCGCTGCTTGTCCCAGTACCGCTTCATCCCGACGTAGGACTGCCACAGAGGCGCCGCCCGCTCCCAGTGGTCGGCCTCCTCCGCGCCGACGGCGGCCTCGAGGTCACGCCGGGCCGCTGCCACCCACGCCTGCTCGTCCAGATCCTGGCGACCACGCTCCGCCCACTTCGTCAGCTCCTCGCGAACGAGCGCGAGGTGCTCGGACGGCGACTCGGCGACGCCGAAGTGGATCAGCGCCAGCCGTCGTGGTTGCCGCCGCTCGATCTCGTCGAAGGTCCGGAACCAGGCCTCGACGTCGAGGTCGGGCGGCGGGCACACCGGGATCGCGTACCGAGCCGGCTGGATCCGCACGCCCGCCGCGTCGCCGGCATACAGCGTCCCGTCCTCGTGCAGGTAGCAGACGTGGTGCGACGCGTGACCGGGCGACGGGAAGCACTCGAGGCCGACGACACGATCGCTCACCACCTCGACGTTCTCTTCCGGGACCGGTGCGAGCTCTCCCCAGAGGACGTCGAAGGCGTCGCCGTAGAGCCTGCGGGCACTGGCCTCGAGCCGGGACGGGTCGACGACGTGCGGCGCGCCGATCCCGGACACGTGCACGCGGAGCTCGGGGTGCTCGCGGACGATCGTGCCGGCCGCGCCGGCGTGGTCGAGATGGATGTGCGAGAGCAGCAGGTGGCGGAGGTCGCCGAGCTCGAGGCCGCGGTCGCCGAGCGCCTGCTTCAGCGCCGGCAGGCAGGTGGTCGGCCCGCAGTCGTGGAGCGCGAGCCCGTCCGCGGTCTCGAGCAGGTAGCAGCCGACGACGCGCTCACCCTGGTGGTGCAGGTCGATCAGATCGGGACCGGTCACGGCCTGATTCTCGCCGAAGCGTCCCGCACCCCTGTGGACGAACTGTTGCTCAATCGTTTCAACCCCAGTCTCAGAGACTGGGGCATGGCCCTCGGAGACAGGTCCGGTTGGGACCCTGGAGGTGAGGTCGGAGCGTCAGGCCGTCGCGGCTGTGCGAACCAGCGCGGCTTCGAGGTCGGCGACCAGGTCGGCGGCCGACTCGATTCCGACCGAGAGGCGGACGAGGTTCGGCGGCGTCGCGAACGGCGCGTCGGCGGTCGAGGCGTGAGTCATCGCGGCGGGAACCTCGATCAGGCTCTCGACGCCGCCCAGGCTCTCGGCCAGCTTCCAGATCGCCGTGCGGGCGACGAGCGCGACCGCCTCCTCGGCGCTCGCCGCGAGGAACGAGACCATTCCGCCGTAGCCGGACATCTGGCGCGCGGCCACGTCGTGGCCGGGATGGCTCGGCAGTCCCGGGTACAGCACGCGCTCCACGCTCGGGTGGCCGTCCAGGAAGCGGGCGACCGCGCCCGCGTTCTCGCAGTGGCGCTGCATGCGCAGCGCGAGCGTCTTCAGCCCGCGCAGGACGAGCCACGAGTCGAATGGGCCCGGAACGGCACCGAGCCCGTTCTGGAGGAAGGCCAGCCGCTCCGCCACCGTCGGGTCGTTCGTCGCGGCGAACCCACCGATCAGGTCGGAGTGACCGCCGAGGTACTTCGTGGTCGAGTGGACGACGATGTCCGCGCCGAGCTCGAGCGGCCGCTGGAGGTACGGCGTCGCGAAGGTGTTGTCGACACAGACGACGGCGCCGAAAGCGTGTGCCGCCTCCGCGACGGCGCGGATGTCGACGACGTTGAGCAGCGGGTTGGTCGGCGTCTCGACCCAGACCAGGCGCGTCTGCGAGTCGATCGCCTCGACGACCCCGTCCTGCGACGCGAACTCGAACGCGTAGCCCTTCGGCTCGTACACCTTCGAGAAGAGCCGGTAGGTGCCGCCGTAGACGTCGTTCACCGCCACGACCCGCTCGCCGGGCGAGATCAGGTGCACCACCGTCGTCGTCGCGCCCATCCCGGACGAGAAGGCGAAGCCGTACTCGGCGCTCTCCAGCGACGCGAGGCACGTCTCCAGCGCGCGGCGCGTGGGGTTGGCGGTGCGCGAGTAGTCGTAGCCCTTGTTCTCGCCGACCGCGTCCTGGACGTAGGTCGACGTCTGGTAGATCGGCACGGTGACCGCTCCGGTCGCGGGGTCGGGCTCCTGACCCTCGTGGATCGCGCGCGTCTCGAAATCCATCACGCGATCCTAGCCCCCAGCCAGCGCGCAAGGCTCCGCAGTGGCCGGTCGAGCGAGAACGGCCTCACGTCGTGCTCCCACCAGACGCCGCGCACGCGCAGCAGCCCCGCCTTGCGGTCGTGCACGGGCTCGATCCGGCCGACGATCCGGTCGCCGCGAAGGATCGGCAGGACGTAGTAGCCGTGCTCGCGCTTCGCCTGCGGCACGTACATCTCCAGCCGGTAGCGGAAGCCCCAGAGCGCCTCGGCACGATTCCGGTCGTGAACGAGGCGGTCGAACGGCGAGAGGAACGTCACGCGCCGCGGCGGTACCGGGCCGTCGACAGGGTCCGGGTGCGCCAGCAGCCGGCCGCGCTCCAGCCGGACGCCGAGCGAGCGAAAGCGCTGCTCGGCCAGCTGCCGCTGTGCCTCTCGCCACGGGATGCGCTCGACCTCCGGATACCAGCGCTCGGCGAGATCCCACACGCGCTGCCCCTGCCGCCGGCCGACGACGGCGACCTCGCCGCGGTCGTTGAGGATCATCAGCATCAGCCCCATCTTGCGCTCGCCCCACCAGCTGTGCGGTTCCCGGCGGACGGTGGGGTGGTCCTCGATCTCTCGCGAGAGCAGCGGCCCGCGCCGCTCGAGCTCGCGGAGCACGTACCGGCGGACCGCGGCGTTCTCCTTGAGGAACGCGGCGATCCGGCGTTCGCGCGCGTTGTCCTCACGTCTGCGCCTGGCGCGCGCCAGCAACAGCGGCAGGTCCTCGACCGGGTAGAGGAACGCGTCGATCTCGACCAGCTTCCGCTCCTCCCAGAGCAGGCGATCCAGCTCGGCTCGGTCGTATGAGCCGAGCCGGCTCCAGAGGACGAGGTACTGGGGCGGCGCGACCGTCGAGATCGGGTCGATCTGGAGGAAGCCGAGCCGGCGGACGGTCTCGAGCACGCCGGTCGCGGACCCGTCGAGGAGCTGCGCACGGACGGCGATCCGCCTTGCCTGCTCGACCGATACGTCGTTCATCCAGGACGCTTCTTAACAGTGCCTGGCACCGTCAAGACGCCGACCAGACGACCCGTTCGAGCCCGAGCACTCGTGCGAGCCGGTCCAGCGCCTTCTCGAGCGCGGCCTCGAGCGCGCCCGAGCGGCGGACACCGGGCTCGAGGTGGAACGCACGCACCCGCAGTACCCCGTCGCTCCGGTCGGACTTCAGGTCGGCCCGCCCCACCAGCCGGTCGCGGTAGAGGAACGGCAGCACGTAGTACCCGTAGACCCGCTGCGGCTCCGGCTTGTAGACCTCGATCACGTGCGTGAAGCCGAAGATCCGTTCGAGGAACGCGCGGTCCCAGACGAGGTTGTCGAACGGACACACGAGCACGGCGCCGGCCGGCGCGCCGTCGAGCTCCGCCTCGGCCGGTACGACCACCGACGGCCCGCCGTCGTCGACCGCGACCCGCCTGACCAGTCCGGCCGCGACCAGCTCGTCCACGACCGGCCGCATCGCCTTCGCGCCGCCCCGGAAGCGACAGTGCTCGGCGATACCGGCCTCGGTCAGCGCCCCGCGCCCCCGGATGGCCCGCAAGGCGTACCCCCGCTGGAACTCCTCCTCCGACGGCACCGGCGCCTCCAGCTGCTCCCGCGGGATCACCCGCTCGGGCAGGTCGTAGAGCCGCTGGAACCCGTCCCGGCCGGCGACGACGACCTCGCCGGCGGCGAACAGGTCCTCCAGGATCCGCTTCTCCGGCTTCCAGTTCCACATGCCCCCGCCACCGCCGCCCTCGAAGAACCGCGTCGGCAGCGCGCCGTTGGCACGCAGAGCGTCGAGCACGCGCTCCTTCAGCTCCGGGTCGTGGTCGTGCTTCCGCCCCCACCAGTGCCGCTCGCGCAGGTGCTCCATGCGCCGCTTGAACAGCGGGTAGTCCTCGATCGGGACGAGGCACGCCTCGTGCGCCCAGTACTCGAAGATGCGGCCGCCCTTCAGGAGCCGTGAGACGGTCGTCTCCGGGTACGCGCCGATCCGCGAGCCGAGCGTCAGCCGGTGCGCCCGGCCGACGGTCGAGATCGAGTCGAGCTGGACGCACCCGAGCCGGCGGATCGCCGCGGCGACGTCGTCGGCCCGCGCACGGCGGAACCGGGCGGCATACCCCTGGTGCGCGACCAGGTAGCGGCGCAACTCGACGACCGAGACGGTCTCCACGCCGCCGCCTACACGTCGAGCGCGATGTAGCCGGGAACCGCCGCCACCCGCCCGAGCCACGACTGCACGTGCGGATACTGCTCGAGGTCGAAGTCGCCCTCCTCGGCCAGGTGCGTGTACGCGTAGACCGAGATGTCGGCGACGGTGAACGAGTCGCCGACGAGCCAGTCACGCCCGTCCAGGTGGCCGTCGACGGCGGCCAGCGCCTTGCTCCCTGCGCGCAACTTCGACTCCAGCTCCTGTGCGTACTTCTCGCGCTCGCCGAGCAGCGTGATCCAGAACCGCGCGACCGCGATCGACGGCTCCACCTCGTACTGCTCGAAGAACATCCACTGGAGGACGCGCGCGCGCTCGAGCGGGTCGTCCGGCACGTAGGGCGAGCCGTCCCCGAAATACCAGAGGATCGCGTTCGACTCGGCCAGGTGCTCGCCATCGTCCAGCTCGAGCGTCGGCACGCGCAGCGCCGGGTTCTTGCCACCGAGGAGCTCGGGCCGGTTCGAGCGGTCGAAGACGTCGACCTCGACCCGCTCGTACTCGATCCCGCGCAGGGCGAGGATCTGGCGCACCTTCCAGCAGTTGCCTGACAGCTGCGAGTTGTAGAGGCGCATGCGTTCAGGAACGCCGGTAGCGGTCGAAGACTTCCCGGGCGGGCATCCGGGCTGCGCAGCGACGCGCAACCGCGCCTAGCGCCGGTGGGCGAGGTACTCGAGCAGGTCGGAGCGGGTGAGCACCGCCTCCGGCCTGCCGTCACGTGCGACGACGACCGCCTGGTTGCGCTCGCGCAGGTCGGCGAAGACCTCGTCCACGGAGTCGAGCATGTCGACGGCGCCGAGCGGCGGCTGCATCGCCGCGGCCACGTCCTCCCCGAGCGCATCCGGGTTGCGGAAGACGCGGTCGAGCAGGGTGCGCTCGTTCAGGGACCCGATCACGTCGGCGAGGCTCTCGACGGGCGCATTCCGGACGACCGGCAGCTGCGAGATCCCGTACCGCTGCATGAGCTCGATCGCCGCACCGAGCTTTTCGTGCGGCTCGCAGGTGACGAGGTCGGGCACGCCGTTCTCCGCGTGCTTGAACGCGAGCACCTGCTCGACCGTGTCGGGCGGCCCGTGCCGCTCGAGGAAGCCGTGCTCGAGCATCCAGTTGTCGTCGTAGATCTTCGAGAGGTAGCCGCGGCCGCCGTCCGGGATCGTCGTCAGGTAGGTCTTCCCGGGGCCGTGGCGTCTCGCCGCCTCCAGCATCGCGAAGACCGACGTCCCGCCCGAGCCGCCGGCGAGGATGCCCTCCTCGCGGGCCAGCCGGCGCGTCGTCACGAACGTGTCGCGGTCGGAGACCTGCACGTACTCGTCCACCACCGACGGGTCGAAGGTGGCCGGGAACGTGTCCTTGCCGATTCCCTCGACCAGGTACGGATGCACGGGGCCGCCCGAGTAGATCGACCCCTCGGGGTCGGCGCCGACCACGACGAGGTCGGGCTTCTGCTCCTTCAGGTAGCGGGCGGTGCCGGTGATCGACCCGCCGGTGCCGACGCTGATCACGACCACGTCGAGGTCGCCGCCCACCTGATCCCAGATCTCAGGCCCCGTCGTCCGATAGTGCGCCTCGGGGTTGCCGGCGTTCGAGTACTGGTCGGGCTTGTAGGCGCCGGGGATCTCCTCGGCGAGCCGGTCGGAGACGAGGTAGTAGCTCTCCGGCGAGTCCGGCTCGACGGCGGTCGGGCAGATGACGACGTCGGCGCCGAACGCGCGGAGCAGCGCGATCTTCTCCGGCGCGACCTTGTCGGGGACGACGAAGATCATCTTGTAGCCCTTGATCGCGGCGGCGAGCGCCAGCCCGACGCCGGTGTTCCCCGAGGTCGGCTCGACGATCGTGCCGCCCGGGCGGAGCTTCCCGGTGCGCTCGGCCTCGTCGATCATGCTCAGCGCGATCCGGTCCTTGTTCGAGCCGCCTGGGTTCAGGTACTCGAGCTTCGTCAGGAGGGTGCAGCCGAGCTCTCGGCCGATCTTCTGGAGGCGGACGATCGGCGTGCCGCCGATCAGGTCGAGCAGCGTCGGGAACTCGCGCGCCACTGTGCGCCAGCCTATCCCTGCTCGACGCGGTCGAGGAACGCCGCAGCCAGGTCGCGGTAGCGCTCGCGCTCCTCGACGAACTGCATGTGCGAGGAGCTCTCGAAGGTGACGAGCTCGGATCCTTCGATGCCGTCGTTCAGGTGTTTCGCCTGGGGCGGCGTGAACTCGTCGTGCGCGCCGGCGGTGATCAGCGTCGGCACGTCGATCTCGCCGAGGCGGTCCGTGATGTCCCAGGTCTTCAGGGTGCCGGTGATCACGAACTCGTTCGGGCCCTGCATCGTCAGGTACACGTCGGGGTGGGCGGCGAGGCCGTCGAAGGTGCGCTGGACGAAGTCCGGGAACGGGTCGACCCGGCAGACGTGGCGTTTGTAGAACTCCATCGCCGCCGCCTGGTACTCGGGCGAGTCGAGCGTGCCGGCCGCCTCCTGCTGGTCGAGGACGGCCTGGGCCTCGGCCGGGAGCTCGCGGCGCAGCCGGCCGGTCTCCTCTTCCCAGAGCGGGATGCTCGCCGGCGAGGAGGAGAGGACGAGGCTCGCGAGGCCCGCCGGCTGCGTGAGCGCGTACTCCATCGCCAGCATGCCGCCCCAGGACGAGCCGAAGAGGTGCGTCCGGTCGAGGCCGAGGGCGTCGCGGACGGCCTGCACCTCGGCGACGAACAGCTCGACGGTCCAGAAGTCGGCGGGCTTCTCAACCCAGGAACGGCCGCAGCCGATCTGGTCGTAGAAGACGACGCGCCGGCCGGTGGTCGCGAGCTGCTCGAGCGGCTCGAGGTAGTCGTGCGGCGCGCCCGGCCCGCCGTGCAGGCAGAGGAGGGGCAGCTTGCCGGGCTCCTCGCCGTCGCCGACGATGCGATACCAGGTCTCGCCCCCGGCGTAGGGGATGTGGCCCTCGGTCGGCACGCGCCGGAGTCTACGCCGGAGCCGCGAGCAGGTCCCGCAGCTGATCGAGCGTCATGTTCCCGCCGCTCGCGATCAGGCCGACCTTCGTCCCGGCCAGGTCGAGCTTCAGCGCCGCGGCGAGCGGCGCAGCGCCGGCCGGTTCGATCAGGTTGCGGGTGCGTTCCAGCATCGCAAGGGTCGCGGCCCGGAGCTCGTCCTCGGAGACGAGGACGAAGTCGTCCAGATGCTCGCGCAGGATCCGCTGCGGGAGCTCGAAGCCGATCCTGGTGGCAAGCCCCTCGGCGGCCGTGTGCATCTCGTCCTCGGCGACGGCGCCCTCCCGCCACGAGCGGTGGGCGGCCGGCGCGGCATCGGACTGGACCCCGATCACCCGGAGCCTGGGCCGCATCGCCGCGGCCGCGATGCAGGCGCCGGCTGCGCCGCTCCCCCCGCCGATCGGAACGATCAGGACGTCGAGCTCCGGCTGCCGCTCGAGCGTCTCCAGCGTGTGAGTACCAACGCCGGCGATCAGGTGCGGCTCGTCGCCCGAGTGGACGTAGCGGTAGCCGTGCTCCTCCGCGAGCGCCTCGCAGTGCTCGCGCGCGTCGTCGAAGTCGCGGCCGTGCTCGACGATCTCGCCGCCGAGGCCGCGGATCGATGCGACCTTCACCGGGTTCGCGCCCTCGGGGACGCAGATCACGGTACGCACGCCGAAGAGTCGCCCGGCGAAGGCGATCGACTGCCCGTGATTGCCGGTCGACGCAGTGATCAAGCCACTCGCCCGTTCGTTGGCAGAGAGCTGTGCGAGGAGGTTGACACCGCCGCGCACCTTGAACGCGCCGATCGGCTGGTGGTTCTCGTGCTTGACCCAGGTCTCGGCGCCGACGAGCTCGTCGAGGGCGGGGTAGCGATTGAGCGCGGTTTCTCGCAGGTGTGGCGAGATCCGCTCGCGGGCAGCGAGGACGTCGTCGAAGGTAGGCGCGTCCATTCGTCCGGACGCTACAGGGGACAGTCCCTTAAGGGACTGTCCCTCGCCGCGCGGATTGCAGGCATTTCGGCGGGAGCGACGTGTCCCGATCAGTCCTGTCGAGGGGACAGCCCCTAAGGGACTGTCCCTCAGTGTCTGAAATGGCGGCGGCCGGTGAAGACCATCGTCGCCCCGGCGGCCTCGACTGCGGTCACGACCTCGGCGTCGCGCTTCGAGCCACCCGGCTGGACGATGGCACCGACGCCTGCCTCGAGCGCCAGCGCCGGTCCGTCCGGGAACGGGAAGAAGGCGTCGGAGGCGAGAACGGCGCCCGCGAGGTCGTGCCCGTGCTCGCGCGCCTTCTCGACGGCGATCCGCACCGCGTCGACGCGTGACATCTGCCCGGCGCCGATCCCGATCGTCCGCAGGCCTTTCGCGATCACGATCGCGTTCGACGTCACGTGCTTGCAGACGCGCCAGGCGAACAGGAGGTCCTCCCAGTCCGACTCCGACGGAGCGCCGCAGGCGACGCTCATCGACTCGCGGCCCTCGGTGTCGTCGTCGCGCTCCTGGACGAGCAGGCCGCCGATCACGCGCCGGTAGTCACGTTCGCGGCCGGACGCCGTCCGCCGCTCGGCGGAGTCGAGCACCCGCATGCTCTCCTTCCGGCGCAGCACGTCGAGCGCGTCCTCCTCGTAGCCCGGTGCGAACAGCACCTCCACGAACTGACCGGTGATCCGTTCGGCGAGCTCGACCGACACGGGACGGTTCAGGACGACGACTCCGCCGTACGCCGACACGGGGTCGGCGCCGAGCGCACGTTCGTACGCTTCCTCGACCGACTCCGCCTCCGCCGCCCCGCATGGGTTCGCGTGCTTGACGATCACACAGGCGGGCAGCGTGAGCTCTTCCAGGAGCCGTCGCGCTGCTGACAGGTCGTTGAGGTTGTTGTACGAGAGCTCCTTCCCGCCGCGCTGCTCGACCCGGGAGAGCAGGTGTCGCCGCGCGCCGGCCTCGGCGTAGTACGCCGCCCGCTGGTGCGGGTTCTCGCCGTACGCGAGGTCGCGTTGCTTCGAGAACGTCGGGACCAGCGCCTCCGGGAACGGCTCCCGATCACCGAACCACGCCGAGATCGCCGACTCGTACGCAGCGGTCACGGCGAACGCCTCGCCGGCGAGCGAGCGCCGCGTGTCCACCGAGAGACCGCCCGCCTCGCGCAGCTCCGCCAGCACGGGCTCGTAGCGCTCCGTCCGCGCGACCACCCCGACGTGGAGGAAGTTCTTCGCCGCCGCACGCAGCAGCGTGGGGCCGCCGATGTCGATCATCTCGACCACCTCGTCCTCGCTCACCCCTCGCCGCCCGGAGGTCTCGGCGAACGGGTAGAGGTTGACGACGACGAGGTCGAACGGCTCGATCCCGTGCGCCTCCAGGTCGGCCAGATCCTCGGGCACGTCACGGCGGGCGAGGATGCCGCCGTGCACCGCCGGGTGCAGGGTGACCACGCGGTGCCCGAGCAGCTCCGCGAACCCCGTCAGCGTCTCCAGCCGCGTCACCGGCAGCCCGTGCTCGTCGAGGAACGCTGCCGTGCCGCCGCTCGCCACCAGCTCCCACCCGAGCTCGTGCAGGCCACCCGCGAAGCCCTCCAGCCCCGACTTGTCGTACACGGAGATCAGCGCGCGCAGAGCTCTCTCACCACCTCTGGCAGCAGCCGGTGCTCGACCGCGTGGATCCGCTCGACCAGCGTCGCCCGCGGCTCGACCGGCACCGGCTCCTGCCGGAGCACCGGGCCTGTGTCGATCCCCTCGTCGACCAGGTGCACGGTCACGCCCGTCTCGGGGACGCCCGCCTCGACGGCACGCTCGATCGCCCGCAGCCCCGGAAAGGCGGGCAGCAGGGAGGGATGGACGTTGACGATCGGATCGAAGCGCTCGAGGAACGCCGGCGTCAGCAGCTGCATGTATCCCGCGAGCACGACGAGCCGGACGCCGCGGTCGTCCAACCAGTCGGCCATCGCCAGGTCGCGTCGAACTGCAGTGACAGGCTTAAGCCTGTCACTGCTCTGGGGCAGCGCGAACACGGCCGAGGGGATCCCGGCTGCTCGCGCACGCTCGAGTGCCGTCGCCTCGGCGCGGTTCGACGCCACCGCGACGATCGGCAACCCCGCGTCGATCAGCGCCTGCAGGTTCGTCCCTTCGCCGGACGCAAGGATGCCGATCACGCGATGCGCCCGATCACCTGCCGCCCCGCCGCCTCCGGCACGACCGCGCAGTAGCCGATCCCCAGGTTGAACACGCGGCGCAGCTCGTCCTCGTCCACGTGCCGCGCAAGCCACTCGAACACCGGCGACCGCTCCCACGAAGACCAGTCGATCTCGGCGTGCAGCCCGTCCGGCAGCACCCGCGAGAGGTTTCCCTCGATCCCGCCGCCGGTCACGTGCGCGAGCGCGTGGACGTCGGTTTCGCGCCGCAACGCGCGGACGTCGTCGAGGTACAGGGGGGTCGGCGCGAGCAGATCGGCGCCGTCGTAGTCCTCCACCTCGAGCACCCGGCGGACGAGCGAGAACCCGTTCGCGTGCACGCCCGCGGAGGGGAAGCCGACGACGACGTCGCCGCGTTCCACCCGCGACCCGTCGATCACGTCGGCGCGATCGACGAGCCCGACGCAGGTGGCGGCGAAGTCGAGCTCGCCCTCCCGGTAGACGCCCGGCATCTCCGCCGTCTCGCCGCCGATCAGCGCGCACCCGGCCGCCCGGCAGACCTCGGCCGCGCCCTCGACCAGCTCCGCCACCTGCTCGAGCTCGAGCCGGTTCGCGGCGACATAGTCGAGAAGGAACAGCGGGACAGCGCCCGTCGTCGCCACGTCGTTGATGCAGTGCGCGGCCATGTCGGCGCCGCAGTTGCGCAGCAGCCCGCGCTCCCGCGCGACCATCGGCTTCGTCCCGATCGAGTCCATCGAGGCCGCCAGCAGCCGCCGGTCGTCGAGCGGGTACAGGCCGGCGAACGCACCGAACCCCGAAGCTCCGGTCGACTCGACCGCCGCCCGCAACCGCTCGACCACCGCTCCGGCGGTCGCGAGCGAGACTCCCGCCGCCTCGTAGGTCGGCTCCGTGCCCACTGGTGCGAGTCTAGGCCGGGAGGCGGCCCTACACTGACCTCGTGGGCCCGTCGCCCCTGACCAGCTGGACGTTCGATCCCGCGGCGTTCCTGCTGATCGCAGCCTCCGGCTTCCTCTACTACCGCCGCGCGGCGACGCTCGCGAGCCGCGGCACGCCAGTCGAGCTCTGGCGGCGTCTGGTCTTCGGCCTCGGGCTGATCCTCGCGTTCCTCGCCGTCGCGTCGCCGATCCACGCGCTCGGCGAGCGGCAGTTCTTCTTCGTCCACATGATCCAGCACATCCTGCTCGGCGACCTCGCGCCGCTCTGCTTCGTCGCCGGGCTGACCGGGCCGCTGCTCAGGCCGGTGCTCGCGCTGCCGGCGGTGATGCGCCTGCGGTTCCTCACGCTGCCCTACGTCGCCTTCCCGATCTGGGCGGCCAACCTCCTGCTCTGGCACCTGCCGGTTGCCTACCAGGGTGCGCTCCACCACTCGGGGATCCACGCCGCCCAGCACCTGCTCTTCTTCGCCTGCGGCGCGTTGATGTGGGCGCCGGTGGTCGAAGTGCTGCCCGGGCCGGAGTGGTTCGGCACGGGCATGAAGCTCGGCTACATCGCCTCCGTCCGGGTGGTCGAGACGATCCTCGGCAACATCTTCGTCTGGTCGGGCGGCGTCTTCTACACCGCGTACGAGCACCCGGTCGAGCGGTGGGGGATCTCCGCGCACGCCGACCAGGGCATCGCCGGCGGGGTGATGATGCTGGAAGGGTCGCTGGTCACGCTCGGCGCGCTGGCGTGGCTGTTCCTGCGCTGGGCGCGCGAGAGCGAGGAGCGTCAGCAGCTGCTCGACCAGGGCGTCGACCACCGTGCGGCAACGCGGGCCGTGCGCTACGGCCGGGAGGTATCCGGCCCGAGATAGAAGATGGAGCCGGCAGGACGTGCGCTCCACCGGCTTCCACCACGTCGACCTCGTCGTCAGCTCGATTCTCCGGAGCCTGCCGTTCTACCGCGAGCTCCTCGAGCCGCTCGGCTGGCATCGGGTCGGCGAGGTCGAGGGCGAGCGCGGCGAGACGATCTGGTACATCTCCGGCCCAGGCAGCTCGCTCGGGCTCCGGGAGGCGCAGACCGAGACGGAAGGCCCGTTCGACCGGTACCGGATCGGCGTGCACCACGTCGCCTTCGAGGCGCCGTCGCAATTCGAGGTCGACGAGCGGGCCGACTGGCTGCGGGCACGCGGCGTCCCGATCGAGAGCGGGCCGGAGGAGTACGCGTACATCCCCGGTTACTACGCGGTCTTCTTCTACGACCCCGACGGGATCAAGCTCGAGCTCGTCCACGTTCCGGGTCACGCGGCTTAGGGCACATATGTCGCTCAACCCTCGATCGAAGGAGCGCTCGTGTCCACTCCAGAAGAGCCCGAGTCGTCCGGGAGCACCGGCACCGCGACGACCACCGGCGGCGGCTCGTCCTCCGGCGGGTACGGCTTCCAGCCGGTCGCCGGTGCCCGCCTGCCGATCCCGGGAAATGCCGAGCTCGCCGTGTTCCTGATCGTCTGGATCATCATCGCGATCATCTGGGCGGCGAGCGACGAGGTCGGCGCCGGCGCGTTCGTGACCGCCACCACCGCGCTGACGTTCGGCTACCTGATCAGCCGGGGGATCGCCAAGGCGAGCCGCGTGCTCGAGCAGTAGGTCTGGTCTACAGGGTCAGACCCCTGCCGGGGTCTGACCCTAGAGAGGCGCCGGCTCGAACCTCAGCTTCGCGAGCCGGCGGCCCGCCGGGATCCGGGTCGGGTACTCGCCGGTCAGGCACGCGCGGCACAGCGCAGAAGCGGGTCGCCGCGTCGCCGCCTGGAGCCCGGCGAGCGAGATGTAGGCGAGCGAGGTCGCTCCGATCGACGCCCGCACCTCCTCGACCGACTTCGAGGCGGCGATCAGCTCGCTCTCGTCGGCGAGGTCGATGCCGTAGAAGCACGGGCCGATCACGGGCGGCGACGAGATCCGCACGTGCACCTCGCTCGCGCCGGCGTCGAACAGCATCGCGACGATCTGCCGGGTCGTGTTCCCGCGGACGATCGAGTCGTCGACGACCACCACCCGCTCGCCCGCGACCTCGGCGAGCGGGTTGAACTTGAGCCTGATCCCCTGCTGGCGCAGCCCCTGGTCGGGCTGGATGAACGTGCGGCCGACATAGCGGTTCTTGATCAGGCCCTCGCTGAACGGGATGCCAGAGGCCCGCGCGAAGCCGATCGCCGCCGGCGTCCCGGAGTCGGGGATCGGGAGGACGAGGTCGGCTTCGACAGGCGCCTCCTCGGCCAGCCGCTCACCCATCCGTACGCGCGCAGCGTGGACCTCGACGCCCTCGAGCCGCGTGTCCGGCCGAGCGAGGTAGAAGAACTCGAAGATGCAGAGCGCGCCCGCAGCCGGCTGAACCGCCTGCCTCGAATCGAGTCCGTCCTCGTCGACGACCAGCAGCTCGCCGTGCCCGAGCTCGCGCACCGGCTCGGCGCCGACGAGATCGAGCGCGCAGGTCTCGGAGGCGACCACCCAGCCGTCCCCGAGACGCCCGAGGGCCAGCGGCCTGAAGCCGTGCGGGTCGCGGAACGCGAGCAGCTTGCCCTCGGCCAGCGCGGTCACCGAGTACGCGCCCTCGAGCCGGCCCATCGCGTTTGCGACCGCATCCGGGAGCGGCGCCGGGTCGTTCGCGATCAGCGCCGCGATCAGCTCGGTGTCCGAGCTCGACCCCAGCCTGACGCCGTCGGCGGCCAGCTCGTCACGGAGCTCACCCGCGTTGACCAGGTTGCCGTTGTGCCCGAGTGCGACGGTGCGGGCGCGGCCGTGCTGGACGATCGGCTGCGCGTTCGACCACTGCGCCGAGCCGGTGGTCGAGTAGCGCGTGTGGCCGATCGCGAGCTGGCCGCGCAGGCCGCTGAGCTTCTGCTCGCTGAACACCTGCGCGACGAGGCCCATATCGCGGAGCACGGTCAGGTGGCCCCCGTCGGAGACGGCGATCCCGGCCGACTCCTGGCCGCGGTGCTGCAGCGCGTGCAGCCCGAAGTGGGCGAGCCGCGCGACGTCGCGGTCGGGGGCGCAGACTCCGAGGACGCCGCACATCAGTGTCCCCTCCATGCATGCTCCAGCTCCCGCAGCGGGACCTCGAGCATCCGGTCGCCGCCGACGACCCCGAGCTCGAGCAGCGGAACGCCCTCGAGCCCCGCCACGTCGCCGCGCGCGCACGCGATCACCGCCTGGCCGCCGCCCTCGCCGAACCAGGCGGGGAGGTCGTCGGGCAGGTCGACCTCTGCACCGACGCCGCTCCACAGCGCCGCCTCGGCGAGGGCGACCGCCGACCCGCCGCCGGACACGTCGTGCGCGAGGGAAAGGATCGGAGCCGACCGCCAGAGGAATTCGACCAGCGCCCGCTCGGCACCGAGGTCGAGATGGGGCCGCGCCCCGCCCGGCTCGCCGTAGAGCGCCTGGTACTCCGACCAGGCCAGGCTCGGCTGCGGCGCGCCCGCCAGCAGCACGACGTCGCCCTCGCGCCAGCGGCCGGGGACGACGCTCACGTCCGGTACCAGCCCTACGCAGCCGACCACCGGCGCCGGCAGGATCGCCCGGCCGTCGGTCTCGTTGTAGAGCGACACGTTTCCGGAGACGACCGGGATCCGGAGCGCCTCCGCCGCCCGTGCCATCCCCTCGATCGCCTCGGCCAGCTCCCAGGCGATCTCCGGCTTCTCCGGGTTGCCGAAGTTGAGGCAGTCGGTCAGGCCGATCGGCTCGCCGCCGGCGCAGGCGACGTTCCGGGCCGCCTCCAGCACCGCGAGCGCGCCGCCGGTCCGCGGCGCTGCCCGCGTCACGCGGCCCGGCCCGTCCAGCGACACGGCCAGCCCGCGCAGCGACGGGCGCAGCCGGAGAATCGCCGCGTCGAGCCCCGGCCGGCGCACGGTCCGCGACCCGACGAGGTGGTCGTAGCGCTCGTAGATCCACGCGCGCGAGCGGATGTTCGGCGAGGCGAGCAGCTCGAGCAGCGCGTTCTCGACGTAAGGCCCGACCGGCGCGGGCGGCTCGGGCTCCGTCGGGCGCTGAGCAGTCTCGACACGGTACCGCGGCGCCTCGTCGGTGAGGAAGCGCGCCGGGACTTCGCCGACCGTCTCGCCGTCGTGGAAGGCGCGCAACTCTCCGGTGTCAGTCACCTCGCCGATCGGCGCACAGTGCAGCTCCCAGCGGGCGCAGACCTCCTCGACCGCCTCCAGGAACCCGGGCCGGACGACGGCGACCATCCGCTCCTGCGACTCCGAGATCATGATCTCCCATGCCTCGAGCGCTTCCCGTAGAGGAACCCTGTCGAGGTGCACGTCGACCCCGGTGCCGTCGCGCGCCATCTCGGCCAGCGCCGAGGCGAGGCCGGCGGCGCCGCAGTCCTGGAGCGACTCGACCAGCCCGCGCTCGACGAGCTCCACCGAGACCTCGATCAGCTTCTTGCCGGTGAACGGGTCGCCGATCTGCACCGACGGCCGCTTCTCCGCGGCGCCCTCGCCCAACTCCTGGCTGGCGAGCACGCTTGCGCCGCCGATCCCGTCGCGGCCGGTGGTGGCGCCGTAGAGCACGAGCAGATGGCCCGGCGTCTGCGCTTTCGCGCGCGTCACCCGGTCGGAGGGCAGCAGCCCGACGCACATCGCGTTGACCAGGCAGTTGTCCGCGTAGCTGTCGTCGAAGAACGCCTCGCCGCCGACGGTCGAGACGCCGACCGAGTTGCCGTAGGCGCCGATCCCCGCCACCGCACGGTCGAACGCGTGGCCGGGCTCGCCGAAGCGCAGCCCGTCGAGGAGCGCCACCGGCCGCGCGCCCATCGCGACGATGTCGCGGAGGATGCCGCCGACGCCGGTTGCCGCTCCCTGGAACGGCTCGACCGCGGTCGGGTGGTTGTGGCTCTCGACCTTGAACGCGACCGCCTCGCCGTCGCCGAGGTCGAGCACGCCTGCGTTCTCGCCCGGGCCCTGGAGCACGCGCTCGCCCTCGCTCGAGAACCGGCGGAGGAGGAGCGCAGAATGCTTGTAGCCGCAGTGCTCGGACCAGAGCAGCGAGAACACCGCCAGCTCGAAATGGTTCGGGTCGCGCCCCATGAGCGCGCGGATACGGTCGAGCTCCCCGTCCGTCAGACCGAGGGTGCGGTGGAGAGGTTCCGCGACCTGGCTCAGGGCAGCATCGTATCGGGGAAGCCCGACGGCGCCGGCAGCGTTACCGTGAAGAGATGACCCGGCGCTACGGCCCCCTGATCCTGACGCTCGCAGCGATCTGGGGGGCGTCGTACCTCTTCATCAAGGTCGGCGTCCGCGACTTCGAGCCGACCTTTCTGATGACGCTGCGCCTCCTGATCGCCGGTCTGCTCCTGTTCGTGTTCCTGGCGGCGACGACCGGCGCCGGCAACGCGCTCCGGGGCGTCCGCACGGCGTGGCGCGAGGGCCTCGTGTTCGGCGCGATCAACGGTGCGATCCCGTTCACCCTGATCGCCTGGGGCGAGACGCACATCGACTCCGGCGTCGCCGCGATTGCCCAGGCGTCGGTCCCGATCTTCGTCACCGTGCTGGCGATCAAGTTCAACCCGAGCCAGCGCTCGAGCGGGATGAAGCTCGTCGGCATCCTCGTCGGTCTCCTCGGCGTCGGCGTGCTCGCCGGCATCCACCCGGAGGGCGGCGGCTGGGCGGTGGCCGGGACGCTTGCCGTCGTGCTCGCCTCGATGTCGTATGCGGCGGGTGGGCTCTACGGGCAACATGCGCTCGGCCGTGCGTCCGGGCCCGTGCTCGCGACCGCGTCGATGCTCTACGGCGGCCTGCTCCTGCTGCCGTTCGCCCTGTTCCAGCTGCCCGATCACGCGCCCGGCTGGAAGCCGGTGCTCTCGCTGGCCGGGCTGGCCGTGCTCGGCACCGCCGTCGCGCAGCTGCTGCTGTTCAGGATCCTGCGGCTCTACGGCGCGGCCCGGCTCTCGCTCGTCACCTATCTGATCCCGGCGTTCGCGCTGCTCTACGGCTCGCTCATCCTCGACGAGCCGCTGCGGCCGTCGATGCTCATCGGGCTGGGCCTGATCCTCGGCGGCGTCGCTCTCGGCTCAGGCGTCTGGCGCGCCCAGCGCCGCCCGGTGGCAGACCCGGCGGCGTGAGAGACGAAGCCGAGCACAAAGGCGCCGGCAAGGCTGGTGGCCTTGGTGCGAAGCGATGTCGTGACGCCGAAGGCGTCAGCGTCAGGCTCCGCCGGGCCGAGCGGGCCGACGTCGACTTCGTCACCGGTCTGCTGGCGCACGAGCAGGTCGAGCCCTTCCTCTCCGTGCACCGGGGCCGTGAGCGCACGGACGTGCTCGCCCGGATCGAGCGGTCGCAGCGCGAGCCGGCTTCCGCCGGCGTGTTCGTGATCGAGGCCGACGGTCGATCCGCCGGCGTGATGGAGTTCGAGACGTTCAGCGAGCGGAGCCGGATAGCCGACCTCGGCGGGCTCGCTGTCCGCCCGGAGTTCCGCGGCCGGGGACTGGCGGAGGAGGCGGCACGGGTATTGGTGCGCCACCTGCTGCTCGACATCGGCTTCCACCGGCTCCAGCTGGAGGTCTACGGCTTCAACGAGCGGGCGGTCGCCCACGCCGAGCGCGTCGGATTCGTCCGCGAGGGCGCGAAGCGGAGGGCCTACCGCCGGCACGGGCAGTGGGCCGACGGCGTGCTGTTCGGGCTCGTCCGCGAGGATCTCGGCCTGCCACCCGCGGTCGACGTCCTCTACGAATACGTCGCGCGGCACAACCAAGGGGTGCGGAGCGGCGACTGGGAGGCGCTCGGCGAGTGCTTCGCCGACGACGCGGTGCTCGCATTCGAGGGTGTGCCGGTCGGGCCGTTCGCCGGGCGGGAGGCGATCCTCGCCGCCTACGGCGAGCGGCCGCCCGACGACGAGGTGCGGGTTCTCTCGGCCGACGAGAGCGCCGACGGCGTGGCGGCCGACTACTCGTGGGCGGCCGCGCCCGAGCGCCAGGCGGGCCGGATGGTCCTGACCCTGCGCGACTCGACGATCGCGCGCCTGGTCGTCTCGCTCGAGAGCGACCGGTGACGTAGCGGCGTACTCTCTGCCGGTGACCAGCGTCGTCGGGCGCGAGGCCGAGCTGGCCCTGGTGGACGCATACCTCGCCGGCGAGCCGACCGGCCGGACGCTTGCGATCGTGGGCGAGCCCGGGATCGGCAAGACGACGGTGTGGAGCGAGGCGGTCGCCCGGGCCCGCAGGAGCGAGACCACAGTCCTGGTCGCGCGCCCGTCGGAGTCGGAGTCGAAGCTGGCGTTCGCCGGGCTCGCCGACCTGCTGGCGGGCGCTCCGGAGGCTCGGCTCGCCGCCCTTCCGGCGCCGCAGCGCGACGCGCTCGAGGTGGCGCTCCTGCGCATGCCGGCCCGCCGGCCGCCCGAGCGGCGACTGGTTGGAACGGCGCTCCTCTCGCTGCTCCGCGAGCTGGCGACGACACCCGGCGGCGTCGCACTGGCGGTCGACGACCTCCAGTGGCTCGACGCGCCGTCGGCGGCGGCGATCGGGTTCGCGCTGCGCCGACTCGGCCCGGAGCCCGTCCGGGCGCTGCTGGCGGTGCGCTCCGGGGAGGCCGAGCGCTCGCTCGTCGCGGAGCTCGGGCACGACGAGCGGCTCGTCCGGGTCGAGCTCGGGCCGCTCTCCGTCGCCGCCCTGCACCGCATCCTCTCGCAGGAGCTCGGGCGGACGTTCCCGCGACCGACGCTCGTCCGGATCGGGCAGCTCTCGGACGGGAACGCGCTGTACGCGCTCGAGATCGCCCGGCGCCTGGAGCAAGAGGACGGCCACGACCTCACCGAGCTGCCGGTCCCGGAGAGCCTCCAGACGCTCGTCGCCGCCCGCGTGCACGCGCTCCCGGCCGAGACACGGGCGGCGCTGCTGCGCGCGGCCGCGCTCGCCCGCCCCGACCTGCGCCTCGTCGAGGCCGCCGCACTCGCCCCGGCAGAGGAGGCCGGTCTCGTCCGCATCGCAGCGGGCGACCGGGTCGAGTTCGCCCACCCGCTGTTCGCCTCGGCCGTCTACTCGTCCACGCCGCTCGCCCGCCGCCGCGAGGCGCACCGGGAGCTCGCGGCGGCGGTCGCCGACCCGGACGAAATCGTCCGCCACCTCGCGCTCGCCTGCGACGGGCCGGACGCGGAGGTGGCGGAGGCGCTGCGGGACGCGGCTCGACGCGCCCGCGCGCGCGGCGCACCCGAGACGGCGGCGGAGCTGGCCCAGCTCGCGCTTCGCCTGCTCACCGAGGACGACGACGCCCGGGACGAGCTCCGCCTCGAGGTGGCCGGCTATCTCTCCCTCGCCGGCGACTTCCAGCGTGCGAGACGCTTGCTGGAGGAGCTCAGAGGCGACCTCGAGCCCGGCGACCTTCTCGCCCGGGTGACGCTGACACTGGCCGAGATCGACTACTGGCGGAGGGGAGAGTCGGCGGCGCTCGCCCTGGGCGAGGAGGCCCTGGCCGTCGCGCGCGACCCGCTGGTCCAGGCCCGCTGCCACGTCGCGATCGCGATGGACGCGGGCACGATCGACCTCGCGAAAGCAGCGGCGGCAGCCCGGTCGGCCCTGGAGCTGCTCGGCTCCCGGCCCGATGCCGAGCCGGGCCTGGTCTCGGCTGCTCTGGGCGCACGGGTGCGGGCCGACCTCTTCCTCGGCGAGGGCTTCGACGTCGAGGCGGCCGAGCGGGCGCTCGCACTCGAAGGCAACGCAGCGGCCGGGGCGGTGGACACACGCGCGGCGTTCAAGCTCGGCCAGTGGCTGCGGTACGTCGACGACTTCGACGGCGCCCGGGCGAGGCTCGCTGCGGCCGAGCGCGCGGCGGTCGAGGAGGGCGACGAGTCGTCGCTCGCCAACATCCTGCTCAATCGCGTCGCACTCGAGACGTGGGCGGGCAACTGGAGCGAGGCAGCGGAGCTCACCTGTCGGATGAACGATGCGTTCGAGCAGCTCGGGACGGACCCGGGCGGCATCGGCCCGTGGCTCGTCTTCGCCGACGCGCATGCCGGACGGCTCGAGCCGGTGCAGGCGGTGGCGGCGCGCGGCCGGCCACGCGAGCCGATCATTGCCGCAATCCTCGACCGCTGCCTCGGCCTCGCCGAGCTCGCCGCCGGTGACCACGAGGCCGCCGACAGCGACCTCTCGGCCGCGCTGGCAGAGCTCGACCGGGTGGGCTTCCGCGAGCCGGCGATCTGGCGGGTCGACGGCGACGCGATCGAGGCGGCGGTCGGCGTCGGCGATCCGGCGCGGGCAGAGGCGCTCGTGTCTCGCTTCGAGGAGCGCGCCGCGCGCTCGCGGATCCCGTGGAGCCTCGCCGTCTCGGCCCGCTGCCGCGGCCTGCTGCTCGCCGCCCGCGGGGAGCTCGAGGACGCCTCGGCCGCGCTCGGCCGCGCGCTGGCCGAGCACGAGCACTGCCCGGTGCCGTTCGAGCGCGGGCGGACGCTGCTCGTCCAGGGGCAGGTCCTCCGCCGCCTGAAGCGGAAGCGCGAGGCCCGGGGTGCGCTGGAAGAGGCGCTGGCGATCTTCCGACGCCTCGGCGCGGAGGTATGGGAGCGGCGGGCCGAGGGTGAGCTCGCCCGGGTCGCCGTCCGCCGGGCGCCGGACGAGCTGAGTGCGACCGAGCTGCGGATCGCCACCCTCGCAGTCGCCGGCCTGACGAACAAGGCGATCGCCGCCGAGGTATTCGTCACGCAGAAGGCGGTGGAAGCGAACCTCGCTCGTGCCTACCGCAAGCTCGGCATCCGCTCGCGCGCCCAGCTCGCCAGGGCGCTGGACGCGCGGGACGGGTGATCAGCAGAGCAGGGCGGGGGTGCACTCGGCCGGGTCGTCATTGCCGTAGGCGACGTTGGTCCCGACCGGGGCGGTCGTGTACCCGACGACACCGATCCCTGGACCGGTGTCGTCGGAGGCGCCGCCGGGGAAGCCGTTCGCGTTCGCGACATTGCCCTTGATCGCAGCGAAGTTGCCGTCGACGCCGATACCGGTGTTGCCGTTCCCGGAGGCAATCGACGAAGCGATCGAGGCGCCGTCCCCTTGCACGGCGACTCCGATGCCTGCATTCCCCGAGGCGGTTGCGGACTTGATCCTGGCCGAGTCGCCGGCGACGACGACGCCGGAGTTCGCGTTTCCCGACGTGGCCGACGAGGCGATCGAGGCACCGTTGCCGGTGACGTAGATGCCGTTGGCGCCGTTCCCTGAAGCGGTCGCCGACTTGATCGAGGTGAAGTTGCCGCTGACGTCGATGCCCTGGCCGGCGTTTCCGGAGGCGCTCGTCGACTGGATCCTTGCCGATGCGCCGCCGATGATGATGCCGTCACCGCCGTTTCCGGAGGCGGTCGTCGAGCTGATCGAGGCCGAGGCCGAGGCGCAGCAGATGAAGATGCCGGCGAGGACGCTTCCGGAGACGACCACGTTCGAGACGGTGACCGTGTTCGCGCTGCTGCCCGCGTCGATGCCGTCGTAGAAATTGCGGACGACGCCGTTCTCGACCTTGACCCCGTTGTAGGAGCCGTCGAGGACTCCGTAGTGGTTCGGGCTGCGGTCGCCGGTGAGCGTAAGGCCCTTCAGGTCGATCGTGATCCCGGCGGCGCCGGCGATCACCCCCGACGAGCCGGAGCAGGTCAGGTCCTGGGTGAGGACGGCGTTGGTCGTCACGATCTGGCCGCAGGTCGTGATCGGGGTCGAGGAGCTGCCGGCACCGGCGCCGGCGGCGAGTAGCGCGACCGCCGCCGCCGAGAGGAGCGCCGTCGCGATCCTCGCGCTTTTGGGTCCGGCCCGGAGGTTCATCTCCCTCTCCCTTCTCGCGGTCACTTGCATGCGAAGCCGCCGATGTTGCAGTCGGTCTGGCCGTTGTCTTGCCCCTTGTTGCCGCCGAGGTCGGTGACGCCGACGGCGCCGATCACCCCGTCCAGGGCGTTCAGATCGGCGGTGTTCTTGCCGAGCTTGCTGCTCGGGTCGGCGTTTTCGACGTCGATGCCGCTGCTGCGGTTTCCGCTCGACGTGTTCGCCGTGATCAGGCTGCCGAGGCTGTCGCTCGAGATCTCGATTCCGTCTGCCGCGCTCGCCGAGACGGTGTTCTTCGTCAGCGCCGTCCCGTCCGAAGTGCTCTCGACGAGGATCCCGACTCCGGCGCTCCCGGTCACGGTGTTCCCGGTCACCACCGCGCCCTGCGTGTCGTAGAGGCGGATGCCGTCGTTCCCGGTTCCCTGGAGGTGGTTCTTCGTCACCTGATTGCCGCCGCCGTACTGGACGAGGATCCCCGCTTTGGCGCTCGCCGAGACGCTGTTCCCCGACACGGTGTCTCCGGAGCCCCAGGTGACGACGCCGATGCCGACCGGGTTCGACGCCGCCGAGACGGTGCTCTTGGTCAGCGAGCTTCCGTCCGACTGCAGGTAGACGCCTTCGTACCCGTACGCGACCACGGTCACCTTCGAGACCGATGTGAAGGTCGAGTTGGTGGCTCCGATCGCGACGCTCGGGTTCTGGCGGGCGACGATGCCCGTGATCGTGGTGTGCGGAGCGGAGTCGAGGAAGACGGCGCCGGCAAAGCCGGTGATCGCGCCGTTCTTGATCGTCGTGTACGCGTAGCCGTTCGCAGCGACGCCGTTGTACGGGCTGGCGCCGAAGATCGTGTGCCCGCCGAGGTCGATCGTGATGCGGTTGGCGCCGACGTCCAGTCCGTCCGATGTCGAGCAGTGGAGGTCGGCGGCCAGCTTGACGCTCTGCGTGACCGTGTCGCCGCAGGAGACGCTCTGGGCTTTCGCGGGGCCGCCTGCGGCGGCGACGGCCAGGATCAGCGAGGCGGCGGCTGCGGCCGGCGCACCGAGCAGCAGAGCCGGCCGTCGTCTCAGCACAGCGATGTCGGGAAGCATTCCGTCGAGTCGTCGTTGCCGACGGCGGTGTTCGTGCCGACCGGCGCGGTCGTGTACCCGCCGGCGTCGATCCCGAGGCCGAGGTCGTCGGAGGTGAAGCCGGCGAAGCCGTTCCCGTTCGTCCGGTCGCCCTTCAGCCTGGGCGCGTCGCCGAAGACGACGATGCCTTCGGCGCTGTTCCCGGTGGCGACGGACGACTTGATCGAGGCGGAGGCGCCGTAGATGTAGATGCCCGAGTAGCCGTTTCCGGCCGCGACCGACGAGCTGACCGAGGCCGACGCGCCATCGAGGTAGATGCCGTAGCCGGCGTTGCCGGATGCAGTCGTCGAGCTCACCGACGGCGAGGTACCGACGATCTCGATCCCGTAGCCGGGGCTGCCCGTCACGGCGAGGCCCGAGAGCGTGATGTGATCGGCCGTATTGGGGACGAAGACGCCGTAGCCGAAGTCGGTGAGCGCGCCGTTCTTGATTGCGACATGGCCGTAGCCGGAGACGTCGTTGATGCCGTAGTGGCCGAGCGAACCGTTGCCGCGGATCGTGAACCCGTGCAGGTCGATCGTCACGCCGGACGCGCCGACCACGACTCCGTCACCGGGGCAGATGAGGTTCTGGGTGAGGACGGCGTTCGTCGTCACCGTCTGGCCGCAGGTCGTGATCGGCAGCGACGACGTGCCGGCTCCCGAGCCCGCGACGAGCAGGGCGACGACGGTGCCCGCGACGAGGGCGGCTGCAAGGCGCCCGCTCATCGGACCGTGAACCGGGTCGAGGCGGCCGCGTAACCGGCGGCGGATGCCGTCGCCGAGTACGAGCCGGGCCGCAGCGTCAGCGAGGCCGACCCGTGCGCGTCCGTCTTCGCGCGCTTGCCGTCGACTGCGACAGTCGCGCCGGCGACGGGGTCGCCCGCGTCGCGGACCGACACGGTCACCTTCCCCTTCGCAGTCTTCGCCGTGAGTGAGAGCTGCGCGAGCAGGTGCGTGTGGAAGAAGCCGCCGTTGGTCTGCCCCGACGCGAACAGATCGACCGGTCCCGCCGAGCCCTCGCACTGGAGGAACGTGAGCTCGCTGCCCGGGAGCTTCAGCTTCTGCACCGGTTCGAACGCGCCTGCCGCGTGGTTCGAGCGGGTGGCGAAGAGGCCGCCGCTCGTGTCGCCCCAGGCGATCCACACCCGTCCCGCCGGCGCTGCGCAGACCGTCGCGCTCCAATAGGAGCCGGACGCGATTGTCTTCGACCCGCCGCCGTAGCGGTAGAGATGCACGTTCTTGCCATCGGCATAGGCGACGTAGACGCCCGATGCGCCGATGCGGCCGCTGAGGCCGTTTCCCCATTCCTTCCCGAGCGGAGGCAGAACCATGCGCGGGCCTGGGCTGGGCAGGATCTTCTGGGCGTAGACGCCGCCCTGCCCGGAATTCGTGGCGCCGGCGAGGACGACCGCGCCGCTGGCCGCATCGGTCGCGAGGAACGACTCGGCCATTCCGCCCTGGTAGCCCGACAGCGGAATGGAGGCCGGCGGGACGCCTTCGCCGGCGTTGCCCCGCCAGGCGGTGACCGGCTGGCCGTCCTTCGTCAGCGTCGCGCCGATCACATATGCGGACTCGGCGATCGCTCCACCCCAGCCAACTCCGCTCTGGTGGGTCCAGCTTCCTCCGGTCGCAGGCGCCGTGAAGGTGTTGATGCCGCCCGTTCCGGGAGCAAACAGTCGGAGCGACTTGTCGGGCATAACGACGAGCGCCAGTCCGCCGTTCCCGTTCCAACCGGTCGCGACCGTCGAGATGCCGACCGTCTTCCCCGCCGGTGACAGCCGTGTCTCGGAGATCGACGTCGACGAGTTGCCACGGTTCCAGATCACGTGCAGCACGCCGTCCGCAGTGCGGGCGAGCCCGAGCTGACTGCCGGCCTGAGTGGGGCCGCTGATCCGCGACCAGCCAGGCGCGGCGGTGGCGGCGCGGACGGCCCCGGCTACGAGCGCGACGGCCCCGAGCGTGGCGGCGAGAGCGACGTGGAAGCGGTGGGAGCGCACGGGTTCCTCCTTCAGGCGGTATGGGCAATCGGCCACGGAGAGCGGGAGGCCTCGAGGATCCGCTCGAAGGGCACCTCGGCCCGTTCGGCGGCCTGCCGCACCGACGGCTCGTCCCCTTCGAACAGGCAGAGGACGACCTCGTCCTCGCGCATGAGCAGCGAGCCCAGGTAGCGGACGGGCGTCCCGCCGCGCGTCAGCTCGTCGGCGCTCGTCGCCGCGCGCGCGTCGAGCCGGCGGACGGCCTCGGCGTCCACACCGGGCCAGAAGCACTCGACCACGTACTCGCCGGTCGACCCTCTCTCCGTCATCGCTTTCGAGGCTAGGCGCGCGCCGATGCAGGCGAAAGGCGGGAAAACCCTACGGAATCGTCGCGTTCCCGCAGTCTGCCGCCTGTCAGCGCTTCGTCAGCGGCCCGGTGCAGCCTTTCCGGATCGACCGGCTGGGCGCGCGCTGGTCATTCGCAACAGAACGCTCTATCGTCGCCGGAACGGGAGAAGAGAGGGATGGCGGTTTGACCGTCGATTCGCGCATCGGAAGTGAGCTCCACGGCTATCGCCTCGAGGCTCTGATCGGCCGCGGCGGGATGGGCGTGGTGTACCGGGCGCACGATCCGCGCCTCAAGCGCGACGTCGCCCTGAAGCTGCTCGCCCCGGAGCTCGCCGAGGACCGCGCCTTCCGCGACCGGTTTCTCCGCGAGTCCGAGCTCGCCGCGGCGCTCGAGCATCCGAACGTCGTGCCGATCCACGACGTCGGCGAGACCGACGGGCAGCTGTTCATCGTCATGCGGCTCGTCGAGGGCCGCGACCTGAGGGCGCTGCTGCGCGAGGGGGGCAAGCTCGAGCCGTGGCGTGCGCTGGAGCTCTCCTCGCAGGTGGCGGCCGCGCTCGACGCCGCCCACGAGGGTGGCCTCGTCCACCGTGATGTCAAGCCGTCCAACGTGCTCGTCGACCGGCGCGACCACGCCTATCTCGCCGACTTCGGGCTCACCCGGCGCCTGTCCGATCCCTCGGTGCTCCTCGAGCACGGCCTCTCGTTCGGAACGCCAGCGTACGTGGCGCCCGAGCAGATCCGAGGTGGGGAGGTCGACGGCCGCGCCGACCAGTACTCGCTCGGCTGCGTGCTCTACGAGTGCCTGACCGGCGAGCACCTGTTCCCTCGCTCGACCGAGGCTGCCGTGCTCTTCGCGCATCTCGAAGAGGCGGCACCGGCCACCCCGGGCCTCGAGAGCGTGCTCCCGCGGGCGCTGGCGAAGAGCCCGGCCGACCGGTACGAGAGCTGCGCCTCGCTCGTCGATGCCGCCCGCAACGCGCTCGGGATCCCGCATGCACGGGACAGCCCCCTTCCACACGGGACCGTCACCCTGCTCTTCACCGACATCGAGGGCTCCACGACGCTGCTCAAGCAGCTCGGCGAGCGCTACGGCGGGGTCCTCGCCGATCAGAAGCGCATCCTCCGCGATGCGGCGCAGGCCCACGGCGGCCGTGAAGTCGACAATCAGGGAGACGCGTTCTTCTTCGCCTTCCCGCGCGCGAACGCGGCTGTCAGCGCTGCGGTCGCCGCCCAGCGGGCGTTGGCGGAGCACCCGTGGCCGGAGGGAACGGCGGTCCGGGTGCGGATGGGACTGCATACCGGCGAGCCGGCCGTCGGCGAGGAGCGCTACGTCGGCCTCGGCGTCCACCGCGCCGCCCGGATCGGCGCGGTCGGGCACGGAGGCCAGGTGCTGCTCTCGGGCGCGACCCGGGAGTTGGTCGAGGACGAGGTCGGCGGCGTGACCGTGCGCGATCTGGGCTCGTACCGGCTGAAGGACATCGACCGTCCGGAGCGGCTGTTCCAGCTGGACATCGAGGGGCTGGAGACCGAGTTTCCGTCGCTGAGCGCGGAGAAGGTCGCGGAGCCGCGCCCGATCCGGCGCCGCGCGATCCTCCTCTCCGCGCTGGCCGGCGTGATCGCGGCTGCTGTCGCGATCCCGATCTTCGCCTTCGGCCAGGGCGGAAGTGGCGGGGCGTCGCTCGAGGCAGCGGCCGCCAACTCGGTCGGCTTCGTCGACACGAAGTCGAACAAGCTCGTCGCCGACGTGTCCGTCGGCTCGGCGCCGGCGGACATAGTCGCAGCTGAACGCGCGCTGTGGGTGACGAACGTCTCCGACGGGACGGTCGATCGTGTCGATCCCGCCACGCACACCGTTCGTCAGACCATCCCGGTTGGAGACGGTCCGTCGGCGATCGCGGCCGGGAACGGCGCGATCTGGGTCGCCAACAGCCTGGACGGCACCGTCTCCCGGATCGACCCGGCCACCAACACGGTTCGCCAGACGATCCCGGTCGGTAACGGCCCGGCGGGAATCGCGTACGCAGGGTCGATCTGGGTTGCCAACGCAGGCGACAAGACGATCACGTTGATCGACGCCGATACCGGTAAACCTCGGCAGACGCTTCCGATCCCTGCCACGGGTATCGCGCTCGGCGCCGGTTCGCTCTGGACGAGCGATCGGGCTGCCGGCCGTGTCGCGCGCATCGACCCGAAGTCACGTGCGATCACGGCGACGATCCCGGTGGGCAACGGCCCGGCCGGGCTTGCCTTCGGGAGCGGCGCGGTCTGGGTCGCGAACAGCCTCGACGGAACCGTTTCACGCATCGATCCGGCGACAAACTCGGTCGCCGCCACGATTCCGACGGGCAACGGTCCGGTGTCGGTTGCAGCAGGCACCGACGGCGTCTGGGTGGCCAACCAGTTCGACGGTTCGCTCGCCCGAATCGACCCGCACACGAACGAGGTGGCGCGACGCGTCGACGTCAGGAATCGACCGCAGGGAGTTGCGATCAGCGGCGGCAACGTGCTGGTGAGCGTCCGCCAGTCGGGTGCGGGCCATCGTGGCGGCACGCTGAGGGTGCGGAGCGAGCGTTATCCCGATTCGATCGACCCGGCGGTCGCCTACGACTCGACCTCGTGGCCGTTCCTGCAGCTGACCGGTGACGGGTTGGTCGGCTTCGACAAGGCCGGCGGACCGGCAGGGACCCAGCTGGTGCCTGATCTCGCGGTCGCGCTTCCGGTTCCGACGGACGGCGGCAGAACGTACTCCTTCCGTCTGCGGCCGCGCATCCGCTATTCGGACGGGCGGCTCATGGAGGCGTCGGACGTCCGGGCGACGTTCGAGCGTGACTTCGCGATCGGCAAGTTGCCTGTGACGTACTACGACGGGATCGTCGGCGCGACCCGGTGCAAGGTGACCCGGCGGGGATGCAACCTCTCGCGCGGGGTGGTCGCAGACGACGCGGGCCGCACCGTGACCTTCCATCTCGTCTCTCCCGACCCGGAGTTTCCGTACAAGCTGGCGCTGCCGTTTGCGCACATCGTGCCCAGCGGCACTTCGAACCGGGATATGGAAACCCACGCCGTGTCCGGGACGGGGCCGTACATGGTCGCGACCTACCGCCCCAGGCACGTGCTCAGGCTCGTGCGCAATCCGCACTTTCGCGAGTGGTCGAAGGCTGCGCAGCCGGACGGCTATCCCGACGAGATCGTCTTCGCGAGCGGCGGCACCGCGGACGGCGCATTGCGCGACGTGATCGCGGGCCGGGCCGACGTCGTCAGCACGATCAACAACGGCATCTTCTCGCCGGCGCAGATGACGGCAATCGAGACACAGATCCCCGGGCAGGTGCACGCCAATCCCTACACGAGGACGATCGCCCTGTTCCTGAACACGCGCCAGCCGCCCTTCGACCGGGTCGGCGTCCGAAAGGCGCTGAACTTTGCAGTGGATCGCGCCGAGGCGGTCCGTCTCGTCGGCGGACGTGCCTTCGCTCAGGCGACCTGCCAGATCCTGCCACCGTACTTCCCCGGCTACCGGCCCTACTGCCCGTACACGGCAGGCCCGGCTGCACGTGGATTCTGGAGGAAGCCGGATCTCCGCAAGGCGCGGGCGCTCGTCGCCGCCTCGGGCACGCGCGGGATGAAGGTCACCGTCTGGTCGTTCGGGCCGTTGCGTGACTACGGCCCGTTCACTGCGAGGCTCCTTCGATCGTTGGGCTATCGCACGTCGGTCAAGGTGATCGACGACAGCAGCTACTTCGCCAGAGCCGCGGACTCGCGCAGCAAGGCGCAGATCGGGATCTTCCCGTGGTCCTCGGACTACCCGGCCGCATCCGGTTTCTTCGAGGCTGTGCTCAGCTGCGCGTCGTTCGTTCCCGCGAGCGCCGCCAATACACAACGCTGCCGAGTTCTGCAATCCGCGTATCGACCGGCGGATCGACCAGGCTCTCGCAAAGCAGGTTTCCGACCCGGAGGCCGCCCGCGGGCTCTGGGAGGCCGTCGACCGGCAGACGGTCGACCAGGCTCCCTGGGTTCCACTGGTCAGCCCCAAGGTAATCGACGTCGTGTCGAAACGCGTTGGCAACTACCAGTACAGCGCATCGGGAACCGGGATGCTGCTCGACCAGCTCTGGGTGCGCTAGCGAACCGACGCTGACCTCTCCTGCCTGCAAGGCCGGTAACCCGCCGTCCTGGCTCGCTGATCAGCCGGCCCTGAGCGACCAGGTGAATCGCGTCAAGTTCTCGCCCGGCGCGAGGCCGCCCGGGCGTAGGCCCCTGCGGACGAGCAGCGTCGGGACGCCGCTCCCGGCGAGCGCGCTTCGCGCAGGGCCGAGGCCGTCCTTCTGCCAGCGGTCGGTCAGGCCGACGACCGCGACCGCCGCCTCGCGGGCGGCCTCGACGAGCGCGTCGGGCTCCGGCTCGAGGAGCAAGCGGCTCGGCGGCCACCCCGAGCGCCCGCTGAACGGCCAGCGACGCGCTCGCCAGCAGGCGGCTCGCGTCCCTGCCGCCCTCGACCGCGGGGCCCGCGAGCCGGAGCGGAACCTTCCAGCCGCCGGCGAGCCAGGCGCCGAGCTCGATCGCGCTCCAGTCGTGCTCGGCCCCGGCGAACGGGACGAGGATCGGCCCCGGTGCAGGCTCGCCGCCGACCAGCACCGCCACGTCGCAGGGCCCGCTGCGCAGGAGCTCCGCCAGATCGGGATCCTCGAGCGGATCGTGAGCGCCGGCGACGAGGACGAGATCGACGTCCTGCTCGGTCGCGAGTCGCGCCGTGTCCCGTCCCGCGGAGGCGGCGGTGAAGGCGGCCGTGCGGACTTCCAGCCCCTGAGCCTTCGAGCGAGCGGCAGTGAGCGGCGAGCTCCGCCGACGCCTCTCCCAGGGCGGCGGGCGCGTCGACCAGGCGGGCGGCGATCACCTCGCGCTCCGGACGGCGGGCAAGCGGCTCGGCGACGGCGAGCAGAGGCCCGAGCGCTCCGCCGGCGAAGCCGGCGACGAGAATCGACCGTAGCCCCGCGCGGTCGAGCGGGAGCTCGAGCGCCGCGTCGTGGCGGAGGATCATGCGCTCGAGCTCCTGCAGAGCGCGGCCGGGCTCGATCCCGAGCTCGTCGACAAGGGCGCGACGCGCGCTCTGGTACTGGTCGAGGGCGTCCGCCTGGCGGCCGGCCCGGTAATCGGCGAGCATCAGCTGGCCGCGCAGGGCCTCGCGGAGGGGGTGCTCCGCGACGAGGGCCTCGAGCTCGGGCACGAGCTCCGCGTGCCGCCCCAGGGCGAGGTCGGCGGTCATGCGCCGCTCGAGAGCGAGCAGCCGCAGCTCCTCCAGTCGGCCGATCGCGGCCTGTGCGAACGACTCGTACGCGAGGTCGGCGAGCGCAGGCCCTCGCCACAGGGCCAGCGCATTTCGGAGCGTCTCGGCCGCGGCCGCCGGCTCTTCGTGCTCGGCCTGCTCGACGAGCCGCTCGAACGCCCGGACGTCGAGCGCGTCCGGCTCGACGTGGAGCACGTAGCCGGGGGCGGCCGTCTCGACGCCGTCGGCGTGCGTACCGAGCGCCTTGCGCAGCCTTGAGACGCTCGCCTGCAGGGCTGCCGAGCCGGGCTCCGCCGATTCTGCTGGCCAGAGCTCCTCGATCAGCTGGTCCGAGGAGACGATCTGGTTGGCGTGCAGCAGGAGCACTGCGAGCACGCAGCGCTGTCGGTGGCCGGGCACCGGGAGCGATCGACCGTCGGCGTGGACCTCGAGCGGCCCGAGAATCCGAAACTCCATCTTCCTCCGCGTCGGTGGGCTGTCAGCCGTTCGTAAGCGGCGGCTCGCATTCTGGCGTGACATCGGCCGCGACGAGCGCGGCAGAGGGAGAAGGAGGCTCGAGATGAAGGCGAGGACAGATCGGCTGAAGGTGCTGCTGACGCTCTTGGGCGTCGTGGTGGTGGCCACGACAGCCTCGCTGTCGGTGGCCTCGGCGAGGACGCAGAAGGCGGCCGTCGTGCCGCCCGAGGCGGTGTTGACCTGGAACACGAACACGGTCAACGCCGTGCGGGCCTCGTCGCCGACGAAGTTCCAGATCGAGGGCGAGATCTACATGTCCTACGTACAGGCGGCCGTGTACGACGCGGTGACGAAGATCGCCGGCCGCTACCAGCCGTACCACGACTTCGCGTTTGCGGTCGTTCCGGGAGCGTCGTCGGAGGCGGCGGTCGCGGCAGCGGCGAAGACGACGCTGGACAACTACCTGCCCGACCAGCAGTCGACCGTCGATGCCGAGTACACGGCCTACATTGCGACGCTGAGCGGAGATGTCGCGAACGGCGTGGCCGTCGGCGAAGCGGCGGCGAACGACCTGATCGCCTTCCGGGCCGGCGACGGCCGCGGCGCGGCGACACCGGCGTACGGGGCGATCGGGCCGATCCTGCCGGGGCAGTGGCAGCTGCAGAGCCCGACCCAGACCGCGCAGACACCTTGGGTGGCGACGATGCGGCCGTTCCTGCTCGAGCGGCCCTCGCAGTTCCGGGTCGAGCCGCCGCCCGCCCTGGGCAGCCGTCAGTACGCGAAGGACCTGAACGAGACCAAGGCTTACGGAGCCCTGAACAGCGCCGTCCGCACTCCCGGTCAGACGGCGATCGCCTATTTCTGGAACGCGAACGCCATCAACCAGTACAACCAGACGATGCAGAACGTCGTCGCGCAGCGCGGCCTGGATCTCGTCGACGCGGCGCATCTGTTCGCGATGGGCGACCTGGTCGCGAGCGACGCCGGCATGGCCTGCATGGACTCGAAGTACTTCTACCTCTTCTGGCGGCCGATCACGGCCATCCAGAACGCCGACAAGGACGGCAACCCCGGCACTGCGGCGGATCCGGCCTGGGCGCCCCTGCTCGGGACGCCGAATCACCCCGAATACCCGGCAGCGCACGGCTGCCTCACCGCCGCCTTCAGCGACGCGCTCGCCGCCGCGCTGAATACCAAGCGGCTCGACGTGACCGTGCCGGGTGCGACCAACGGCGGTACGACGCTGGCCACGACGCAGCACTTCAACAGCGTCCGCGACATCCAGAACCAGGTCGCCGACGCCCGCGTCTGGATCGGCTTCCACTACCGCAACTCAGCCGAGCAAGGGCTCCGGCTCGGCAACGACGTCGCCGGCTGGGCGCTCGACCGCTACTTCAAGCCCGCCCAGCAACTGGTACCCAACGAGGGAAGGATCAGCCCAACGGCGGCCTCGTGCTCCAGTGCCATGACCCGCGTCGCGAGGTGGTGCGGGGCGTGAATTGCGAGTCCGGGTGGAAGGTGCCCTCCTCCAACTCGAAGCGGGCGGGCCTTCGGGCCCGCCCGTCATCTCGTAGGATCCGGACGTGGCCCGCTACCTGCACACGATGGTGCGCATCACCGACCCGGAGCGCAGCCGCGCGTTCTACGAGGCGCTCGGCATGGAGTTCAAGCGCGACCTGGACATCGTCCGGGACGGACAGCTGGAGGCGACGAACTACTTCTTCGCCTTCCCCGGCGACGAGTCTGAGCTCGAGCTGACGTTCAACCACGACGGCCGCACGTACGACCTCGGCAGCGGCTACGGGCACGTCGCGATCGGCGTCGACGACCTCGACGGGACGCTTGCCCGCCTCGCCGAGCAGGGGATCGAGCCGGAGCGGCCGCCGTACACCGTCCGCGAGGGCGGCAACCGCCTCTGCTTCGTCCGCGACCCGGATCAGTATCGCGTGGAGATCATCGAGACCGGCGGCTGATCGAGGGCGCCATGCCGTAGGGCTCTCGACGATCGCGCCTCGTTGAGCGCGTAGTCGATCTCCAGAGGCAACCCGGACTACCCCGGATCGAGCCAGGCACTCGCCGTCCGCCTACGGTGCAGGATGGGGGCGGCCGCCGGGCGGGGGCCAGGGAATCAGCGGCGCACCGATCTCCCAGTGGTGGCCGTACGGATCTTCGATCCGCCCCAGTCGCCACCCGTGCATCTCCGCGACCGGATACACCTCACTGGCACCGGCCGTCTTGGCCCGCTCGACGTACGACGCCGGGTCGTCCACGATCAGCAGCATCCGCACGGTGCCTCCGCCGACCGACTCGGGGCTGAAATTGGCACTCTCAGGCGCCTCGTCCGACACCCAGAACGATGCCCGACCGACCATGAGTTGCGAGACGACATCCGGATGGTCGTCGGTGCCGCCGACGCGGTACACCTCCACAGCGCCGAAGGCCTGCTTGTAGAAATCGACCGCCTCGCGACCGTGTCTGACGGAGAGTTGCGGCACCACGCCGGCGGCGCCAGGATGGTGTCCCTCTGCCACGTCGATGGTTCGTATCAGACGCCTGCCCCCGCCGCCATTCGCGATCCGAATCAAGGTCGCGCTGTCCCTGCACCCCCGCCGGTCTCCCCGAACCGTGACCGCGCCGAGCGAGATCGATGTTGTACGTCATCCAGACGAGTACCGCATCGAGCTGATCGAGCAGTCTCGCTGAGCGGTATCAGATTTATCTGATACCATCTTCTCATGACGAGGCTTACAGCGACCGAAGTCGCGCGGAACTTCTCCGACGTCCTCAACCGCGTCGCTGCCGGCGAGGACATCGAGATCGTCCGCAACGGCGCGCCGATCGCAGTTCTCTCGCCCCCTCTGGCACGAACGCTTCCGGCGAGCCGGTTACGGACATTGCTCGAATCACTTCCGCTCGTCGACGACGACTTCGTCGACGACCTGCGCCGGATTCGCAGTGAAGCGGGCTATCCGGAGGACCCCTGGCCGTCCTGATCGACACGGATCTGCTCGTCGAGCACGAGCGGACGGGATGGCCGCTCGAGGACCTCGTCGGAGACGAGGAATGGGCGATCAGCGTCGTCACGGTCAGCGAGTTGCTGCACGGCGTCTTCCGCGCGCGGGGAGCGCGTCGCACTCGCCGGAGAGCATTCGTCGAGCAGTTGATCGCGGGTGCCGAAGCGATCCCGATAACGGCTCCGGTCGCTCGCGTGCATGCGGAGATCGGTGCCGGTCTCGCCGGTTCCGGCAAGGCGATTGGCCTCCATGACCTCTGGATTGCGGCGACAGCCCTGACCTACGGCTTCGGCGTCGCAACGGGAAACGCGAACGACTTCGGCTGGATTGCGGGCTTACGTGTTCTCTCCCCGCGGTGACGCGACCTTCCGAAGGCAACGAGCCGACTACCGCCTCGAGTTGATCGACAGTCCCAGCGCGGGCGAGCGTCGCATCGAGCGGAGGCGGCGGAAGCAGGCTCCTCGGATCCACGTTGTCGTTTCGCTGTAGCGTTCGTCACGTGTGGGGAGAGAGACGCCGGCTGATCGCCTGCGCAGTGACTGCGTACGCGGCGGCGGCCGCGTGGCTCGCAGCGCCCGGCGTCGCAGAGCCGACCATGACCTGCGGCACGGTCCTGCCGCCTTCGGCAGGCGCGTACCTCGGCGTCTCCGGCCTCGGCAACTCCGACCTCGCTGCGTTCGAGCAGCGCGTCGGCCGTCGCCTCGGCTGGGTCGGCTTCTCCCAGCCGTGGTACCGGGGACTGGCTTTCCCGCGGCAGCGGGTGCTGGCGATCTGGCGCCACGGCTCGATTCCCCTGGTCTCGTTCCTGCCGACCTCGACGGCGTACGTGCCCGGCCGGAGCGCGCGCGGAGCCGAGCGGCGCTACACGCTCGAGCGGATCGCCGCGGGTGACTTCGATCGGCAGCTGACGGCGTGGGCCGACGGGGCCCGCTCGCTCGGCGTGCCGCTGCTCCTCTCCTTCGGTGTCGAGGTGAACGAGGACTGGGGCCCGTGGAACGGCCGCTGGAACGGCGCCGGCAAGACCGAGGCGTACGGCGACCTCGCGGTCCCGGACGGCGCCGAGCGCTACCGCGACGCCTACCGCCGCCTGGTCACGCTCTTCCGCTCCGCAGGAGCCGGGAACGTGAGCTTCGTGTTCTCGGTCGCCGCGCGGCGTTCGGCGGAACCCTGGAACGCCGTTCGCCTCTACTACCCGGGGGACGCGTTCGTCGACTGGCTGGACATCTCCGACTACGGCTCGCTCGACGCGGGCGGCACGGCCGTCCCGTTCGCCCGCAGACTGGCCGACTCGGGCGTCTACGCGACCCTCACCCGGCTGAGCCGCAGGCCGGTCGCGGTCGTCGCCGGCACGGTCGCCGGTGCAGAGGAGAAGGCTGTGTGGACCCGGGACGCGTTCCGGGTCCTGCGCTCGGGGCCGTATGCGCGTGTGCGGGCGGCGATCTGGCCGGCGGGCGCCGGCGCCGCGACCCGGGTGGACGCGCCCGCGGCCGTGGCCGACGCCTTCCGGGCAGGCGCGGGGGGTGCACGGTTCTCGGGGCGCGCCCGGTTCGCCGGCGACTGCCGCCCGCCGCCGCCGGCGCATGTCTTCGCGACCGCGGTCCGGGTCGGCGTGATCCGTGTGCACTGGAGCCCGGTTCGGCTCGCTTCCTCGTACGAGGTCTACCGGGACGGGAGCCTGCTCGCGAGCACGAAAGGAACGAGCTGGCTCGACACCACCGCCGGCCAGGCGCGCCGTCACACCTACACGGTGCGCGCGGTCGATCCGGGCGGGCGGAGCGTCTAGCTCCAGCTGCCGAGCGGGCCGAGGTCGAGCAGCCGCTTGAGCCCATACGGGACGGCATCCTCGTCGTCGAAACGGTACTGCGGCTCGCGCACGCGGATGAAGCGGTTCCAGCTCAGGGACCGCTCGGCGGTGCCGACGTAGTGCGCGAGGTCGGCCACCTCGACGAGGTCGCTGTGGTCGCCGTAGGCGCCGAACGGCTCGAGGTAGGCGTCTCGTAGCCGGAGGATGTCGGGGCCGCCCGGCGGGAGCTCGAGCCGGTAGACGAGCGCGCGCATCACCACGACCAGCGACTGGAACGGATGCGAGACGCAGCTGTCGCCCCAGTCGAAGAAGAGGTAGCGGCTGTCGCGGACGAAGACGTTGCCGTCGTGCAGGTCGTCGTGCTGGATCGTCTCCGGGATGCCGTAGGCGGCGAGTCGCGCGCACCGTTCGGCGAAGTCCGGGGCGAGCGCCCGGAGCCGCTCGTACTCGTCCTCGGTCACGCCGTTCTCCCGGCCGACCATGCACGCTTCGCGGTCGTCCAGCAGCGCGGCGACGTGGGCCGGGAGCAGGGCGAGGCGCTCGTCCGGAACTCCTGCTGCCAGCAGTTCGTCGGCGTGAGGTGCGACCGCGAGCTGCAGCTCGGCGTATTCCGGCAACAGCGTCTGCCAGTGGACGAGATCGCGCGTCGTCCGGACGAGCTCCCGGAGCCGCTCTCCGCCGTCGCGCATCAGCAGCCAGCCTCGTTCGGGGTCGGTCGCGACCAGCTCCGGCACGTGGCCCGGTCGCGCGCGCTCGAGGATGGGAAGCAGGCGCGCCTCGAACGCATGCGGTGGCGCGTTGGCCTTGAACCAGAGGTCGCCCTCGGCGGTCGGGACGCGGAGAACGGTCGACCACCACCGGACATGCGGCTGCTCGATCTCGCCGGCCCGGTCCAGCTCGCGCTCGGCGAGTCGGGCGTCGATCCAGGCGATCGCCTGCTCGAGCCAGGCCGGCTGGACCCAGATCAGCGTGGGATCGGCGGGAACGGTCACGGCCGGGGAGCGTAGTCGGCGCCGTCACACTTCCGGCGCATTCGTGGCACAGACACGTCGCAGCTTCCCCGCTACGTTGCCTGTTATGACGAAGAAGAGCGCAACACCGTGGGGCGCGGCGACCGTCGTCGACGAGCTCAGCGTCCAGCAACGCGCGGGAGAGAAGCGGTTCGCGTCGGTCGTGCAGCTGCTCGAGGCAGGCGGCGAGCAGCTCGTGCGCTTCTCGTACGCCACCGGCGGCGTCGCGCGGCGCGGCCCGGTGACGTTGCGGGCGCGCGATCTGGAGCGGCTGCGAGCGGAGCTGGCGAAGCACCCGGAGATCGCCGGCGCGCTTGGACTCGGTGTAGAGCCGGGCGGGTGAGCGAGGGGGCGCGCCCGCGCGAGGTCAACTTCGAGTTCGTCTTTCCCGACGATCTTCGGACCGGCGTGTATGCGAACGCCGCGAACATCTGGCACTCGCCTACGGAGTTCGCGTTCGACTGGGCCGTGACCGATCGGCCCGAGGCTGACGACCCGGACGATCCCCAGTCCAGCGTCAGGCTCGCCGCTATCCTGGTTTCACGTGTCCGCATTCCCGTTGCGATGGTGTTCGACGTCCTGCAGACCCTGAACCGGGTGATGACGGACTACGAGCGAATCTACGGCGAGATCAGGAGGCCCGAAGAGCGATGAAGGACAAGCGCAAACCGATGATCTGGCACCCGTCGCCGATCTTCACCACGCTTCGTCGGCGCGACATCCCGGGGGGCGGCAACCCTAACGTCCGGTATCGCAGGCTTCCGGGCCGGATGACCACGGCATACTGGATCACCCTCCCGCCCGAGGAGTAGCTACGCCGAGATCGACGTCTGGATCGGCGCGCGCGCAGCGTCGACCAGCGAAGCCAGGATCAGCGCACCGTCGCCGGAGCCGAGCATCGGATCGACAGCGTGCTCCGGATGGGGCATCAGGCCCATGACGTTGCCCTGCTCGTTCGTCACTCCCGCGACGTCGGCGGCCGCGCCGTTCGGGTTCTCGCCGGGCTCGTAGCGGAGCACGATCTGCCCGGCGGTCTCGAGCCCGGCGAGGAGCTCCGGCGGCGCGTACCAGCACCCTTCGCCGTGCTTGACGGGGATGACGAGCTGCTGCCCCGGCTCGGCCCGGTTGGTGAAGGGCGGCCGTGACTGCTCGACGCGCACCGCCACGTCGCGGCAGACGAACGAGAGCGAGGCGTTCGCACGCAGCACGCCGGGAAGGAGGCCGGCCTCGCAGAGGATCTGGAACCCGTTGCAGATGCCCAGCACCGGACCGCCCGCGGCTGCGAATTCCTCCACGGCGCGCATGACAGGCGAGAAGCGGGCGATCGCGCCGCAGCGGAGGTAGTCGCCGTACGAGAACCCGCCCGGCAGGACGACGGCGCCGGTTCCCTCGGGAAGCTCGTCGTCGCCGTGCCAGACGAGCACGGCGTCGGCGCCGAGAGCGCGAAGCGCCCAGGCCGCGTCCCGGTCGTCGTTCGAGCCGGGGAAGACGACGACGGCGACGGTCGGACGAAGCTCCCGTTCGGTCACGCCTCGATCAGCTCGATCTCGTAGCTCTCGATCAGCGGGTTGGCGAGCAGCTGCTCGCACATGCGCTCCACCTCGGCGCGGGCCTGTCCCGGGTCGCCGCCCTGCACCTCGAGATCGACGACGCGGCCGATCCGCGCCTCCCCGACCGCGAACCCCAGGTGGCGTAACGACTCCCGGACCGCATCTCCCTGCGGGTCGAGGATCCCGGCCTTCGGGCGGACGAGGACGGTTGCCCTCACTGCCCGACCACGTCCGGGTCGGCGAGGTAGTCGTCGAAGCCGATCCCGGTCAGGCGCTCGAACGCCTCGACGTAGCGGGCGCGCGTCCCGGTGACGACGTCGTCGGGCAGCTCCGGCCCGGGCGGCGTCTTGTCCCAGCCCAGCGCCTCGCAGTAGTCGCGCACGAACTGCTTGTCGAACGACGGCTGCTGTCCACCGGGCGCGTACTCGTCGGCGGGCCAGAAGCGCGAGGAGTCGGGGGTGAAGGCCTCGTCGGCCAGCACCAGGGTGCCGTCCGCGTCGAGGCCGAACTCGAACTTGGTGTCGGCGATCAGGATCCCGCGCTCGGCGGCGTGCTCCGAGGCGTACCGGTACAGCTCGAGCGCCGTTCGCTCGACCTGCTCGTAGCGCTCGCGACCGACCAGCCCGATCGCCTGCTCGGCGTCGATGTTCTCGTCGTGGCCGCTGGTCGCCTTGGTCGACGGGGTGAAGATCGGCTCCGGGAGCCGGTCCGACTCGCGCAATCCCCCCGGCAGGTGATGTCCGGAGGTCACGCCGGTCCGCTGATAGTCCTTCCAGCCCGAGCCCGCCAGGTAGCCGCGGACGACGCATTCGAGCGGCAGCATCTCCAGCCGCCGGCACTCGGTCGACCGACCGTCGGCGCGCAATCCGAGCAGATGGTTCGCGCAGACGTCCCGGGTGCGGGCGAACCAGAACGCGGATAGGCCGGTGAGCACGCGGCCCTTGTCGGGGATCTCGGTCGGGAGCACGACGTCGAACGTCGAGATCCGGTCGCTGGCGACGAGCAAGAGCCGTTCGTCGTCGATCGTGAACAGCTCGCGGACCTTCCCGCTCGCGACGTGGGTCAGGGCTTCAGGCATGGACGGCCTCCCGTTCGGTGGTCAGTGCGTGCAGGCGTTCGAAGATCCCGTCGACGTGGCGCGTGTAGGCGCCGAGGTCGAACGCGGCGGCGAGGTCGATCCGGCCGGCGATGCGCGAGTCGGCCTCGACCAGCTCGCGGAAGTCGAGCCCCTCGTCCCAGGCGCGCAGGGCGTGCTCCTGTACGAGCCGGTACGCATCGTCGCGGGGCAGCCCGGCCTCGACGAGCGCGAGCAGCAGCCGCTGCGAGAAGAAGAGCCCGTGACCCACGTCCAGGTTCGCGCGCATGCGCTCGGGAAAGACGACCAGCCCGTCGACCAGCCAGGCGAAGCGGTCGAGCATGTAGTCGAGCGCAAGGAAGGCGTCGGGTACGACGATCCGCTCGGCCGACGAGTGCGAGATGTCGCGCTCGTGCCAGAGCGCCACGTTTTCGAGGCCGACCTGTGCGTGCGAGCGCACGACACGGGCGAGGCCGCAGATCCGCTCCGCGGTGATTGGGTTCCGCTTGTGCGGCATCGCCGACGAGCCCTTCTGCCCCTTCCCGAACGGCTCCTGCACCTCGCGCACCTCGGTGCGGGCGAGGTGGCGGATCTCCGTCGCGAACCGGTCGAGCGACGACGCGACCAACGCCAGCGCAGAGAGGAGCTCGGCGTGCCGGTCGCGGGGAACGATCTGGGTCGAGACGGGCTCCGGCTCCAGGTCGAGCCGCTCGCACACGACACGCTCCAGCTCCGGATCGGTGACGGAGTACGTTCCGACCGCGCCGGAGAGCTTGCCGAAGCGAACGCCCCCGAGCGCGTGCTCGAGTCGAGCGCGACCTCGGTCGAGCTCGAACGACCAGCCGGCCAGCTTCAGCCCGAAGGTGGTCGGCTCGGCGTGAACGCCGTGCGTCCGGCCGATGCAGACGGTCAGCCGGTGCTCCTCGGCGCGCCGAACGACCGCGGCCTGCGCCCGCGCGATCCCCTCGAGGAGCTGCGTCCCGCCGTGCCGGAGCTGAAGCGCGAGCGCGGTGTCGATCACGTCCGACGAGGTCAGCCCGTAGTGGAGCCAGCGGCCCTCCTCGCCGAGCGAGGACTGAACCGCATCGACGAAGGCGGCGAGGTCGTGGCCGGTCGCGCGCTCCAGCTCGGCGACGCGCTCGGGCGTGGGCGGTACGGCTCGCTCACGGATCTTCTCCGCCGCCTCGCGCGGGACGACGCCGAGCTCGGCCCACGCATCCACGGCGGCGAGCTCCACCTCGAGCCAGGCGGCGAGCCGGCTCTCGTCCGACCACACCTCGGCCATGGCGGGACGGGAGTAGCGGGCGATCACCGATCGATCGTAGCGTGCGCCCAGGAAGGCTCCTGCCGCCGGCGTCCCTGCCGAGCTCGCGCTGGTGGAGGCCGAACGTTCCGGGCAGTGACAGGCTTAAGCCTGTCACTGCGTTCCGCCGGAAGTATCGAGTCGGCTGGGATCGGAGGTTGCCCTCGGTCACTCGGATCGGGGGAGGATGCAGTCCGCGCCGACTGGTCGTTCCGGTCGGGCGGAGCTCCTGCTAGGAGCCCAGGATGCGGGCTGCGAGCACGGCGGCGTTCTTCGCGTTGTCGACCCCGACGCAGGCGACCGGCACCCCGGGTGGCATCTGCACGATCGAGAGCAGCGCGTCGAGCCCGTCCAGGACGCTTTTCGACGAGCGCAGCGGGACGCCGATCACCGGCAGGTCCGTGTGCGCAGCGACGACACCCGGCAGAGCGGCGGCGAGACCGGCGCCGCAGATCAGCACCCGCAGTCCGCGCTCGCGCGCGCTCTTCGCGTAGTCGGCGACGGCATCCGGCGTCCGGTGGGCGGAGCGCACCTCGAACTCGTGCGCGATCCCGCGTGCGTCCAGCTCGTCCATCGCCGCCTGCATGCGCTCGCGGTCGGACTCGGAGCCGACCAGGATGCCGACGACGGGATCAGCCAACGCGCGTCCTATCCGGAAGCGCGATGTCGCGGCGGTAGCGGGCGCCCTCGAACGAGATCGCGGCCGCGCCCTCGTAGGCCAGGGCACGTGCCTGCTCCAGGTCTTCGCCGGTGCCGGTCACGCCCAGGATCCGGCCGCCGTCCGTGACCAGCCGGTCGCCGTGCAGCGCGGTCCCGCTGTGGAAGACGAGCGCGCCGAGCTGCTCCGCCTGCTCGACTCCCTCGATCTCGGAGCCGGCGTCGTTCCGTTCGGGGTACTCGCCGCCGGCGACGACCACGGTCACCGCCGCGCGGTCCGCGACCTGGATGCTCGCGTCGCGCGCATCGCCCGCCGCCGCCGCGGCCAGGGCGTCCGCCAGGTCGCCGTCCAGGCAAGGGAGCATCGACTGCGTCTCGGGGTCGCCGAACCGGCAGTTGAACTCGAGCACCCGCGGGCCGTCCGCGGTGAGCATCAGCCCGGCGAAGAGGACGCCTGTGAACGGCGTGCCGCGGCGCGCCAGCTCCAGGACAACCGGTGCGTGGATCCGCTCGACCAGCTCCGCGACCTCGTCCGCGCCGAAGCCCGGCACCGGCGAGAACGAGCCCATGCCGCCCGTGTTCGGTCCGGTGTCGTCGTCTCCGATCCGTTTGTAGTCGCGTGCCGCCGCCAGCGGGACGGCGCGCGCGCCGTCGCAGAGCGCGAAGACCGAGAGCTCCTCGCCGCCCTCGAGCAGCTCCTCGACCACGACGGGGCCGCCGAGCGCAGCCGCCGCCTCCAGCCCTGCCTCTGCCTCCTGCTGCGTCCGGCAGACGAAGACGCCCTTGCCGGCCGCGAGCCCGTCGGCCTTGATCACGCACGGCGCCGCGGCGGCGTCGAGCGGCTGCGGCACCGGAACGCCCACGGCCTGCAGCACGTCCTTGGCGAAGCTCTTCGACCCCTCGATCCGCGCCGCGGCGGCGCTCGGGCCGAAGACCGCGATGCCGGCGCTGCGCAGCCGGTCGCCGGCACCCGCGACGAGCGGCGCCTCGGGGCCGAAGACGACGAGGTCGGTCTCCAGCGACCGCGCGAGCTCGAGCAGCCCGTCCGCGTCCTCCGTGCGCACGGGGTGGCAGGTGGCGAGCGCGGCGATCCCGGGATTCCCCGGGGCGGCGTGGAGCTCGACCGGCGGGTCGCTCCTGGCGAGCGCCCAGGCCAGGGCGTGCTCTCGTCCTCCGGAGCCGGCGATCAGCACGCGCACGAGATCGAGTCTAGGGGCGACGCAAGATAGAGTCGGTCGATGAGAGCCGCGCTGCTCGCGGCGTTCCGCGAGCCGTTCGTCGTCGAGGACATCGCGTACCACGATCCCGCGCCCGGCCGCGTCCTCCTGCGCACGGGCGCGTCGCCGTTCTGCTCGACGGACGTCGTCAACTGGCGCGGCGAGCTCGGGAAGATCCCCCCGACCATCCTCGGCCACGCGTCGATGGGCGAGGTGCTCGAGGTCGGGGCCGGCGTGGAGCACGTGAGGCCGGGGCAGCGCGCGATCGTTCCGGGCACGTCGGAGTGCGGAGTCTGCTTCTACTGCGCCGCCGGTCAGCCGTGGCAGTGCTCGGAGACGTTCGACCGCGGCGGGATCTGGCCGCACGTCGCCGACCGCTCGAGCGGCGAGCCGGTCAGCGCGGCCGGCAACGTCGGCGGCTACGCCGAGGTGATGAACGTGACCGCGACGCAGGTGTTCCCGGTCGAGACCGACCTGCCGGACGAGTGGCTCAGCCTGCTTGGCTGCGGGATCACGACCGGTCTCGGCTCGGTCTTCAACGTCGCCGAGGTGACGCCGGGATCGAGCGTCGCCGTGGTCGGGCTCGGCCATCTCGGCCAGTGGATGGTGCAGGGCGCGAAGGTGGCAGGCGCCCGCGAGATCGTCGCCGTCGACCCGATCGTCGAACGGCGCGAGCTCGCAGGCACGCTCGGCGCGTCGCACCTCGTCGACCCCTCGGCCGAGGATGCCGTGGAGGCGGTCAAGAACCTGACCGGCGGCCGCGGCGCCGACTACGTGCTCGAGGCGGCGACCGTCCCCGAGGCCCAGGCGCAGGCGGTGACGATGTCGCGGCGCGGCGGCACGATCGTCGTCACCAGCATCGCGACGGCGGACTCGACCGTGACCCTGCCGCAGGTGATCGTCGCGGCGCAGAGCCGCCGGATCCTCAGTGCGCAGAACGGGAACTGCCGCATGCGCCACGACCTGCCCCGCTTCATCCGGATGATGGAGGACGGCCTGGTGACTGCCGAGCCGATCATCACCCGGCGGTACCGCCTCGACGAGATCGACGACGCGCTCCAGGCGTCCGCGGAGAAGCGCGACCTCAGCGGCGTGATCGTGCCCTCTCTCTGATGCATTCCTTTCCACGCCCGTCCGAGCCGTACCTCTCGGTCGAGCGCCGGCGCGTCGACGGCGCGTGTCCCGGGTGCGGCGCCGAGGAGCTCGCCGAGTACCGTGTGCTCGGCGACGGCGGCTGGTTCGACGTGCGCAAGTGTCAGGCGTGCCTCGCCTCCGTCAGCCGGAAGCCGGCGCCGCCGTTCGGCTCCTATGTCCCGCTGGGGCTGCAGATCGCGCGGAAGGAAGAGAGCTAGTGCTCGGCGTCGACGTCGGAGGGACGTTCACCGACGTCGTCTCGGTCCGCGACGGGCAGGTCGAGGTGACGAAGGTGCCGAGCAGCGCGACCGATCCGGCGGCTCCCGTGGTCGAGGGCGCAGAGCGGCTCGGCGTCGAGGGCGCGGCCGTCTTCAACCACGCCAGCACGATGGGCCTGAACGCGGTGATCACCCGCACGCTGCCGAAGGTCGCGTTCCTGACCACGGAGGGACACCGCGACATCCTCGACCGCGGCCGGATCTGGCGGCCGCCGGTGCGGCAGAGCGACACGTCGTGGCGCCGGCCGTTCGGCGACGCGGCCAGGCCGCTCGTCCCGCGCTACCTCCGGCGCGGGATCGCCGAGCGTCTGCTCGCCGACGGAAGCGTCCACGTTCCGCTCGACGAGGAGCAGGCGCGGGGCCAGCTCGAAGTGCTGAGGCGCTGCGGGGTCGAGGGCGTCGCGATCTGCCTGCTGAACGCCTACGTCGACCCGGTGCACGAGCGGCGGCTCCGCGAGCTTGTGCGCGAGGAGCTCGGGGAGGACGTCCCGGTCTCGATCTCCTCAGAGACCTCGGCGCTCGCGAAGGAGTACGCGCGTGCGTCGACCACGGTGGTCGACGTGATCATGAAGCTGATCTTCACCGGCTACGCGCACTCCCTCGACGGCCGGCTCCGGGACGCGGGCTTCGCCGGCGAGCTGAACTTCGCCGACTGCGCCGCGACGCTCCTGCCCTGGCAGGAGGCGCTGGAGCAGCCGTTCCGGATCGTCTTCGCCGGGCCTGCCGCCGGGACGATGGCCGGCCGGCGCCTCGGCGAGGCGCTCGGCGAGCGCAACCTCGTCTGCTGTGACGTCGGCGGGACCTCCACGGACGTCTCGCTGGTCGTCGACGGAGCGCCGTTCGTCGACAACACCTTCGAGCTGGAGCACGACCTGATCATCAACGCGCTCTCGACCGAGATCTCCAGCGTCGGCGCGGGCGGAGGCAGCATCGTCTCGATCTCGGCCTCGGGCGACGTCGTCGTCGGCCCGGCGAGCGCGGGCTCCGACCCCGGGCCGGCGTGCTACGCCCGCGGCGGCACCCGGCCGACGGTGACGGACGCGGCCCTGCTGATGGGCGTCCTCGACCCGGACGGCTTCGCGGGCGGCACGCTGCGGCTCGACCCCGAGCTCGCTCGGCGAGCCTTCGAGTCGTTGGAGACGCCGCTCCCGCTGGAGCAGCGCATCGGGTTCGCCTTCCGGATCGCGGCCGCGAACATTGCCGAGGAGGTCACGAACGTCGTGCTCCGGCGCGGCGGCGACCCCCGCGACTTCACCCTGGTCGCGTACGGCGCGGCCGGGCCGATGCTCCTGCCCGCGGCCCTCGACCTGATGCACGTCCGGCGCGTCGTCGTCCCGCCGCACCCCGGGAACTTCTCCGCGCTCGGCCTGCTCAGCACCGACCTCGTCCACTACGACGTCCGCAGCGCCTACGTCCCGCTGTTCCCTGAATCGGCGCCGCAGATCGAGGCGGTCTTCGAGGAGATGGAAGGCCGGCTGCGCGAGCGCGCCGGCACGGACGGCGAGGTCCGCCGCAGCCTCGACGCCCGGCTGTTCGGCCAGAGCTGGGAGACGCCGTTCGTGCAGGTCCCGGACGGGCCGATCGACGTCACCGACCTGGTCGAGCGCTTCCACGACACGTACGAGCGACGCTACGGCAACCGCTTCCCCTCCATCCCCGTGCAGGGGGTCAGCTACCGCGTCGAGCTGCGGGTGCCCGCCGAGAAGTTCGAGTTCGCCGCTCCGCCGGCGGCGGGCCGGACGCCCAGGCCCGCGCGGACGATCGAGCTTCGCCACTTCGCGGAGGGGCCGCTCGAGGCGGCCGAGCACGAGCGCGGCGCGCTCCCGGTCGGCGCGCAGATCGACGGGCCGGCGGTGATCCGCGAGGGGCTCGCGACGACGCTGGTCGCCCCCGGCCAGACGGCGCGGGTCGGGATGTTCGGCGAGCTCGTGATCGAGGCGGCCGTGTGACGGCGATCCGCGACCTCTCGCCCGCGGAGTTCGAGCAGTGCTACGGCTGCGACCGCTTCACGGCGACCGTGCTGACCAACCGCTTCGGTTACGTCGTCGAGCACATGTGCGCGCGGCTTCTCACCTCGGCGTTCTCGCCGATCCTGCGCGACTTCTACGACTTCGCCGCGACGATCACGGGGCCGCCCGGGAGCGGATGGCCGACGCCCGCGATGAGCGCGAGCATCGTCCTGTTCACCGGGACGATGGCCGACTCGGTGCGGAACACGGTCGAGGAGTACGGCGTCGACCGGCTCGAGCCGGGCGACGTGATCGTCGCGAACGACCCGTACCGGAACGGCACGCACGTCAACGACCTCCTCTTCGTACGGCCGGTCTTCCATGACGGCGGACTCGCGGCCTTCGTGAACATGAAGGCGCACCAGCTCGACATGGGCGGCGTCGTCCCGGCCGGCTTCAGCATCGCCAAGCGGAACGTCTACGAGAACGGCCTCGTGCTCTCGCCGCGCGCTCTGTACCGGGCGGGCGAGCCAGTGCAGGACACCTGGAGCCTGATCTTCGACAACGTGCGCTTCGGGGAGATCCTCGCGCCGGACATGCTGTCGATCGTCGCCGAGCTCGACCTGGGCGAACGGCTGCTCGGCGAGACGATCGAGCGGTACGGCGTTCCGGCGGTGCACGGGGCGATGACCTACGCCTGCGACGCCGCGGCCGAGCGGATGTCGGCGGCGCTGGCGGCGATCCCCGACGGCATCTGGGTGGGCGAGGACGTGATCGATTGCGACGCCGCGGGCGACGACGAGGAGTACCGGGTCCGCGTCACGGTGACGAAGCGCGGGGGCCGCGCCGAGGTCGACTTCAGCGGCACCTCCCGGCAGGCGCGGACGTGCATCAACGCGACGCCGCTGGACGCGAAGACGACGGTCGGGATCGCGTTCAAATACCTGTTCGACCCGGAGGGCTGGTTCACGTCGGGTGCGATGCGCGCGGTCGACCTCGTCATCCCGGAAGGGACGGTAGTCAGTGCGCTCCCGCCCGACGGGGCCGTCTTCGCCTACTGGGAGCAGAGCCAGGTGATGCTCTCGGCGGTGCTGCGGGCGCTGGCGCAGGGGGTGGGGGAGGCGGCGATCGCGGGTGATCGCGGCAGCGCCGACATCCACAGCGCGAACGGCGTGCGGCCGGACGGCTCGACCTGGATCTCGGCTGCCCAGGTCGGCGGCGAGATCGGCGCCTACGGCGGCAACCGCCACGGCGACGCCGACTCGCAGATGCTCTCGTACCAGGCGAACGGAATCGGAGTGGCCGTCGAGTCGGTCGAGTCCGACGTGCCCGTGGTCGTGCTGCGCCACGAGCCCGTGCCCGACACCGCCGGCGCCGGCTTCAACCGCGGCGGCGCGTCGATGCTGCGCGACACGCTCTGGCTCTCGCCCGCCCAGCATCACCTGATGTCGCTGCGCTACAAGCGCGCACCCGGCTTCGGCGTCCAGGGCGGGGCCGACGGCTCGACCGGCGGCATCTGGATCACGGACGACACCGGCGAGGAGATCCACGTGGCGGGCATGGACGACGGCGTCTACTGCTACCCGTACCGCGTGCCGTTCTGGGAGACGCAGCCGGGCGCGCAGCTGCGATACGTCACCGCGGGTGGCGGTGGGTGGGGCGACCCGTTCGAGCGCGAGCCCGAGCGCGTCCTGCGCGATGTCCGCGACGGCTACGTGACCATCGAGGGTGCTGCGCACGATTACGGTGTGGTCGTGACCGGCGACCCCGAGCGTGATCCCGAGGGCATCGGCGTCGACGTCGAGGCGACCGAGCGGCTCAGGAGCGGGCGGTGACCACGACCGTCGACGAGCTCCTGGCGTGCGCCGATGAGTTGCGCCCGCGCCTCGTCGAGCTGCAGGCGGAGACCGAGGAGCGCACCTACTACTCGCAGGAGATCCACGAGGCGTTCCTCGAGGGCCGCTTCTACGACGTGCTCGTCCCGAAGCGCTACGGCGGGCTCGAGCTCGACCTCGGCTCGTTCTGGCGGATCGGCATGGCGGTTGCCCGTGGCTGCCCGTCGACCGCCTGGTGCCTGTGCCTCCCGGCCGGCCATGCCCTCCAGACCGGGATGCTCTTCGAGGAGGAGGTGCAGGCCGAGCTGTTCGGCGGGCTCTTCATCTGCCCTGCGGTGGCCGCGCCGGCGGGGAGCGCGAAGCGTGTCGACGGCGGGTGGGAGCTGACGAGCACGCACCCGTACTCGTCGGGTGCGCCCTACGCGACGCACTACATGGGCCAGACCTTCGCCGCGCCCGAGGAGGACGGCGGGCGACCCGGACGGCTGCTGCTCTTCGTCGCACCCCGCGAGTCGTGGACGATGCTCGACGACTGGGGCGACACGCTCGGCCTGAGGGGCTCGGGCTCGCACAGCGTCCGGTTCGAGCAGGCGTTCATCCCCGAGCGGTTCGTCCTCGAGGAGACCTGGCTGGTGGACACCAACGTCGCGGACGGCACGCCCGGCGTCCGGATCCACGGCAACCCCATGTACGCGGGCCGCACGCTCGCCTACTTCGAGGGCTCGCTGGCGGCGATCATGATCGGCGCGGCCAAGGGTGCGCTCGACGAGTACGAGGACATTCTCCGCACGCGCAAGACACAGCGGCCGCCGATCGTGTCCCGCATCGAGGATCCCGACTACCAGCGCTGGTACGGGCTGGCGGTCGGGAAGGTCGCCGCCGCGGAGGCGGTGCTGCTCCAGGTCGCCGAGCAGTGGCACCAGGCGTGCCGTCGCAGCGTCGAGGACGGAATCCCGTTCACGCGCGAGGAGGACCTGCGGCTGAACATGGTCGCGCGCGAGGCGCTGACGCTCGCGTGGGATGCGATGCAGGGCGAGATCTACCGGACCGCGGGCTCGAGCGCCGCTCGCCGTGGGCAGCGGATCGAGCGGATCTTCCGCGACATGGCGATCGGCTGGGGACACTTCGGGACGATCGTCCGCGACTGGACGGCCCGCGAGTGGGCGCGCGAGCACCTCGGCCTGGTCGAAGAGGTGCTGCGGCCGGACCGTCTCCATCAGACCAAGCGGTGACGCGCGACTTCGAGGGCAGGGTCGCGATCGTCACCGGCGCGGCCGGGGCGCTCGGGGGTGCCGTGACCGGACAGCTCGTAGAGCGGGGCGCGTCCGTGGTCGCCGTCGACGTCGAGCCGGTGACCGAGCACGGGACGGTGGCGGCGATCGTGGGCGACGTCTCGGTCGCCGCGACGGCCGAGCGCGCCGTTTCGGTCGCGCGCGAGCGGTTCGGGGGCCTCGATGTGCTCGTCTGCAACGCCGGCCAGATCGTCTGGAAGCCCATCGTGGAGACGACCGAGGAGGAGTGGGACCGTGTGCAGTCGGTCAACGCGAAGGGCACGTTCCTCTTCTGCCGGGCGGCGATCCCGGCCATGCGCGAGCGCGGCGGCGGCGCGATCGTCTGCACGGCGTCGATCTCGGGCGTCGTCGGGTTGCCGCTCCAGTCGGCCTATTCGGCCAGCAAGGGCGCGATCGTCCAGCTCACGCGGCAACTCGCGGTCGAGCTCGCGCCGGACATCCGCGTCAACGCCGTCGCACCCGGTGCGATCGACACGCCGTTCCTGCACCGGTTGGTGGAGAGCTCCGACGACCCCGCAGGGCTGACCGCGGCGATCGCGGCCGACCATCCGCTGCAACGGATCGCCTCGGCGGACGAGGTCGCGCACACGATCGTCTTCCTCGCGTCGGGCGCGGCCGCGTTCGTGACGGGCGCGATCCTGCCCGTCGACGGCGGCTTCACGGCGAAGTAGGACTCGACCACTAGGCTGCGCACGTGACCGCGGATGCGGCTCCGCCCTATTCGACGGCCCCGGCGGAGGTGCTGCGCCTGCCGCAGGGCGACCTGCAGCGCGACGTGCTCGCCGTCGAGGAGCCGCTCGAGATCCGGATCGAGGGGCGGCCGGTGGCTGTGACCATGCGGACACCGGGGCACGACGAGGAGCTGGCGCTCGGCTTCTGCCTCTCCGAGGGGCTACGGCCGACAGGCGCACGACTCCCGGACGACCTGGCCGCGAACACCGTCGAGGTGGACGCGCCGGGGTTCGATCCGGCGCGGCTGCAACGCAGCTTCTACACGTCGTCCTCGTGCGGCGTCTGCGGGAAGGGCGCGCTGGGGGCGGTCGCGGTCGAGGCCGAGGCGGTCACGAGCCCGCTGAGCGTGCCGCTCGCGCTCGTCACGTCTCTCCCCGACCGGCTGCGCGAGTCTCAGGCCGCATTCGCCGCCACCGGCGGTCTCCACGCGACCGGCCTGTTCGACGCGCGCGGCGAGCTGGCCTGCCTCCGCGAAGACGTCGGTCGCCACAACGCGCTCGACAAGGTCGTCGGCTGGGCGTTCAGGCAGCAGCGCCTGCCGTTGGCCGATTCGATTCTCTGCGTCAGCGGACGCCTGTCGTTCGAGCTCGTCCAGAAGGCCGCGGTTGCCGGTTGTCCGATCATGGTCGCGGTCGGGGCGCCTTCGAGCCTCGCGGCCGAGCTCGGCGCCGACCGCGGAATCACGCTCTGCGGCTTCGTCCGCGACGGCCGGGCGAACGTCTACACGGAGCCGTGGCGGATCGCGGCCTGACGGGGATCCTGCTCGTCGGCGGGGCGAGCACCCGGTTCGGCTCGCCGAAGGCACTCGCCCGGCTCGACGGCCGCAGCCTGGCCGAGATCGCCTGGGAGACGCTGGCCTTCTGCGACGAGCGGATCGCCGTCGGAAAGGCGGACGACGGGCTCGACCTGCCGTTTTCCACGCTCGACGACGGCACCGATGCCCGCGCGCCGATCGCCGGAGTGGTCGCCGGTCTGCGCGCGGCCGCCAACGACGTCTGCGTGGTGCTGCCGGTCGACACGCCGCGGGTGACGCCTGCGGTACTGCTCGATCTGGCCGCCGCCGGGGCCGATGTCGTCACCCCGCAGACCGGCCCGCTCCCCGGCGCGTACCGGCGAACGGCGCTGCCCGCCCTGGAGGCAGCACTCGCGGATGGACGTCTCTCGCTCCGCGACGCAGTCGCCGGCCTCGATAGGCTCGTGGTCGAGATCGACCGCGACCTGCTGGTCAACGTCAACACCGCCGATGAGCTCGACCGGATCTGACAACAGCATGTTCCAGAAGGCCGACGCCTACGAGACGTTCATGGGGCGGTACAGCCGCTCGCTCGCACCCGAGTTCGCGCGTGCCGCCGGCGTGGCAGGCGGCGAGCGCGTGCTGGACGTCGGGTGCGGCACGGGCGCGCTCACCACCGTCCTGGCCGATCTCGTCGGCGCCGACCGCGTGGCAGCCGTCGATCCGTCGGAGCCGTTCGTCGAGGAATGCCGGGCGGGCGTCCCGGGAGCGGACGTCCGCGTCGCACCTGCCGAGGATCTTCCCTTCGACGACGGCACCTTCGACCGCGCCCTTTCACAGCTCGTCTTCCACTTCGTACAGGACCCGGCAGCGTCGGTCCGGGAGATGGCCCGCGTCACCCGGCCGGGTGGGCTCGTCGCCTCCTGCGTCTGGGACATGACCGGGGGGATGACCATGATCGGTGCCTACTGGGCCGCCGTGAGCGAGGCCGGCGTGCCCGCTCAGTCCGAGATCGAGCGCTTCGGAGGCAAGCCGGGCCAACTGGCGGGTCTCTGGCGCGACGCCGGACTGCGCGACGTCGACGACCATGCGATCACGGTCTCGTCCGGGTATCGCGACTTCGACGAGCTCTGGGGGACGTTCCGCGGAGGGGTTGGCCCGGTCGGCGTCCATGCAGAGTCGCTGGAAGGTGACGCCCTGGAGGCGGTCCGGGAGGCGTTCCGCCGCAAGGTCGGGTCGCCGGACGGAGCATTCGAGCTGACGGCGACCGCCTGGTTTGCAGCCGGCACCGTCTGATGGATCAGCGCGTCAGCCTGGTCACGCTCGGCGTCCGCGACCTCGGCCGGGCGCGCGCGTTCTACGAGGCGCTCGGCTGGAAGACCGGCGCCGCGGCCGACGACGACGTCGTCTTCTTCCAGGCCGGCGGGATGATCGTCGCGCTCTGGGGCCGCGACCGGCTGGCCGAGGACACCGGCGTCGAGGATTCCGGCGGCTGGGGCGGAATCACGCTCGCGTACAACACGCGCTCGCCCGAGGAGGTCGACGCGGTGATCGCGGAAGCAGCGGCGGCCGGCGGCACGACTCTCCGCCCCGGCGCGGAGACGTTCTGGGGCGGCTACTCGGGCGCGTTCGCGGACTCGGAGGGGAACGCGTGGGAGGTCGCCCACAACCCGCACTGGACGCTGGCGGACGACGGGTCGGTCAGTCTCTGATCCCTGCGCGTCGCTGCTACGAACGAAGACAGCCTCGGACGATTGCCCGCAGCCGTTGTGGCACGTCGGGACGTTCCCAGTGGATCCCCACGTTCCGACCGATTCCGAACATCTTCCGGAGCGAGTCGTCCAGGCGGGCGACCCGAGCGCGATACCTCCGGCGGGCCGTCGCTACGTCCGGGTAGAAGAACAGGCTCGGTGTCTGCAGCTGACTGAGCGTCTCGTCGGCGGGTCCGTCGAAGAAGAGATCTACCCGGTCGGTTCCTTCGGCCACGTCGCGACGGACGCCTGACACGTACAGGACGGTGCGCGTGGGCACCGTCCCAGCATCGGCCGGCAGTGGGCCTACGTACTCCGGGCGGTCCCGGAGGCAGTCGCGGGTCGCGCGAGCGTCGTAGAGATCGCCGGACGAGTGGCCCCCGCAGCCCGAGAGCGCGACGGCCAGAGCCGAGACGAAAGGAAGGAAGAACCGAGCCATGCTCGCCGCTAGCGGACGAGCACCTGCTCGCGCTCGGCCCCGGTCCCGACCCACGAGACCTCGACGCCGAGCGCCTGCTCGACGAACTCGACGTAGCGGCGGGCGGCGTCCGGGAGCTCGTCGCCGCCGAGCTCGCCGCCCCAGCCGGCCAGCTCCTCGTACACCGGCCGGGCGGCGTGGAAGTCACTCTGGTGCTCGGGGAACTCGTCCGCCGTCGTCCCGTCCCGCAGCTCGTACGCGGTGCAGACCGGCACGCGGTCGAACGCCGCGAGCACGTCGAGCTTGGTCAGCGCGATCGAAGTGATCCCGTTCAGGCGCACCGCGTAGCGCAGGGCGACGAGGTCGAGCCAGCCGCAGCGGCGCTCGCGGCCGGTGACCGTGCCGAACTCGCCGCCGAGCTCGCGCATGCGGCCCTGGTCGGGCCCTTCGATCTCGGTCGGGAACGGCCCGGCGCCGACCCGGGTCACGTAGGCCTTCGCTACGCCGATCACCGACCCGATCCGCGTCGGCCCGATCCCGATGCCCGTGCAGGCGCCGCCGGCGAGGGTCGGCGACGAGGTCACGAAGGGATACGTCCCATGGTCGATGTCGAGGAGCGTGCCGTGCGCCCCTTCGAGCAGCACCTGCCTCCCCTCCCGGATCGCGCGGTCGACGAGCAGCGACGTGTCGGCCAGGTACGGCCGCAACCGCTGCGCGTAGCCCTCGTAGCGGGCCGCCAGCTCCTCGAGCTCGATCGGCTCGACGCCGTACACCCGTTCCAGCCAGACATTCTTCTCGGCCAGCGCGACCTCGATCTTCTGGCGCAGGATCTTCGGGTCGAACAGATCCTGCAGCCGGATCCCGAGCCGGTACGCCTTGTCCGCGTAGGTCGGCCCGATCCCGCGGCGGGTGGTGCCGATCTGGAGCTTCCCGAGCAGCCGCTCACCCGCCTGGTCGAGCGCCAGGTGCCACGGCATGATCACGTGGGCGTTGCCGGACAGCCGGACGAGCTCCGTCGAGATCCCGCGCGCCTCGAAGCCCTCCAGCTCCTCGATGAAGACGCCCGGGTCGACCACGCAGCCCGCGCCGATCACGCACTCCTTGCCCCATAGGATCCCCGAGGGCATGTGGCGGAGCTTGAAGGTCTCGCCGCCGGCGATGATCGTGTGCCCCGCGTTCGGCCCGCCGTTGTAGCGGCAGACGAGATCGGAGTCGCGGGCGAGCAGGTCGACGATCTTCCCCTTGCCCTCGTCGCCCCACTGGGCCCCGACGATCACGGTCGCGGGCACCGGCCGAGTATAGGCCCGCCGCCCGCCGCGCCTCCTCGCGGCGGGCTTCTAGCGGGCTGCCACCACGCGGAGCCGGGCGATGCGGCGAATCCGAATGCGGTGGCCGCGGAAGCAGGTGGTGAAGCCGACGTCGGCGTCCGTGCGAAGCGTCCCCTCGACCAGCGTCGGGTGCAGCTGACGCGGCCAGCTGCGATCCTCGTCGCAGGCTTCGCAATGGACTGCGTAGTCGGTTGCATCTGCGCCGAGCCAGATCACCTGATGAACCTCCGTGCGCTACCTCCTCATGACATTCGGGGTTCTCATGACGGGGCGAGGTCTGCGAACTTGGCAAAGCGCCGGAGGAACGAGAGCTTGACGGTGTCGGTCGGCCCGTTCCGGTGTTTCGACAGGTGCACCTCCGCCAGCCCCTGCTGGTCGGACTCCTCGCCGTTGTAGTACTCGTCGCGGTAGATGAACATGACCAGGTCGGCGTCCTGCTCGATCGACCCGGACTCGCGCAGGTCGGACAGGATCGGGCGCTTGTCGTGCCGCTGCTCGACCGCCCGGGAAAGCTGCGAGATCGCGATGATCGGGACGTCGAGATCGCGCGCCAGCACCTTCAGCGAGCGCGAGATCTGGGAGACCTCCTGAACGCGGCTCTCCACGGACGTGCCGGAGGTCATCAGCTGCAGGTAGTCGATGACGATCAGGCCGAGATTTGCCTCGCGCATCTTCAGCCGACGCGCCTTCGACCGGATCTCCATCAGCGTGATCGAGCCGGTGTCGTCGACGTAGATCGGCGCCTTCGAGAGCTTGTCGCAGGCGGCGGTCAGGCGCGGCCAGTCCTCCTGGGCGAGCTTGCCGGTGCGGAGGCGCTGCGACTCGACCTTGGCCTCCGAGCACATCAACCGCTGCGTCACCTCCATCTTCGACATCTCGAGCGTGAACAGCGCCACCGGAACGTTCTGCCGGACGGCGAGGTTCGCGGCCACGCACAGCCCGAACGCCGATTTGCCCATGCTCGGGCGGGCGGCGACGACGATCAGGTTGCCGGGCTGGAACCCGGACGTCAGCCGGTCGAGCTCGCGGTACCCGCTGGCGATGCCGGTGACGTCGGCGCCCGCCTCGTACAGGGCGGTGATGCGCTCGAAGCTGTCCTTGAGCAGGTCCTCGATGTGGGTGAACTCGCCGGCGACGCGCTCCTGGGAGAGGTCGAAGACGACCGACTCCGCCTTGTCGACCAGCTCCTCCGCGGCCAGCCCCTCGCGCTCCATCCCGAGCCGCGCGATCTCCTGGCCGGCGCGCACCAGGCCGCGGAGCGTCGCCATCTCGCGCACGATCTTCGCGTAGTGCCCGGCGCTCGACGGAGTCGGGACCAGGGCGGCAAGCTCGTTGATGCGCGTGCGGCCGCCGATCTCCTCCAGCTCGCCGCGCCGCTCGAGCTCGTCGCAGAGCGTGATCGCGTCGACCGGCTCGCCTTTCGCATAGAGGTCGAGCGCCGCCTTGTAGATGAGGCCGTGGCTCGCCCGATAGAAATCACCCGCCGAGAGGACTTCGCTGACCGCCCCGATCGCACCGGGGGAGAGCATCATCGCGCCGAGGACCGACTCCTCTGCGTCGAGATTTTGCGGTGGAACCGGGGCGGTCGGCGAAGTCCTATCCGGGTGTGAAGCCTCGGCGAGTTGGTACATATGCGACAAATCAACCACCTCCGGACACGGCCGAACAGGCTTGGACAAGCATGATCTCCACAGACGTGAATCCGCCCGTTTGCGGGCGGATCGGAACGCATGTTCCCAGACCGGCCGGACGGAGCGGTGGAAGAAAAGGCCGCTCGTAGCGGCCTTTTCGTGCTGATTTCCCCAGCCCTCCACAGAGGGCTGTTGAGAAATTATTGCGCTTCTGTCTCGGCTTGCGCTTCCGCCGCCTCGGAGACGTCCGGCGTCTCGGACACATCCGGCGTTTCTTCAGGGACAGACCCCTCCGGGGTCAGCCCTCCTCCGCCTCCTCCGTCGCCAGCTCTTCCGTCGGGAGCTCGCCGCCCTCGGGCACGACCAGGGTCGGCACCTCGACGGTCACGTCCGTGAAGAGCTCGACCGGGACGGCGTACCGGCCGACCTTCCTGATCGGCTCGGCGAGGTCGATCTTGCGGCGGTCGACGCGGATCTTGGCGACGCGCCAGATCTCGTCGGCCAGGTCGGTGGCGGTCACCGACCCGAACAGAGAGCCGGTCGGTCCCGCCTTCACGTCGAACCGCAGCTCCGTTCCTTCCAGCTTCGTGCTCAGGTCGCGCGCCTGCTCGAAGGTCGACGCCTCCTGCCGGGCACGCAGGCCGTTGCGCTTCTCGAGCTCGGCGACCTTCGCGGGCGTGGCCGTCTCCGCCAAGCGCCGGGGAACCAGGAAGTTGCGCGCGTACCCGCGGGCCACGTCCACGACCTCGCCGCGGAGCCCGACCTTCTCGACGTCCTGCAGGAGGATGACCTGCACGCCTAATTGCCGGAGACGTAGGGGAGGAGCGCCATCTCGCGCGCGCGCTTCACCGCAGCGCCGACCTGCACCTGGTGGCGGCGGCAGGCGCCGGTGATCCGGCGCGAGCGGATCTTGCCCTTCTCCGAGATGAACGGGCGGAGCGAGGCGATGTTCTTGTAGTCGATCTCCTCGACCTTGTCGCGGCAGAAGCGGCAGTTGCGCCGGCGCGGCTGTGTTCCCAGCGGCGGCCGCCTGCGCGAGGTCGAGCGGTCTTCGCGTTGCTTCGGCTGTGCCATACCTCTCCTTCTAGAACGGGATGTCGTCGTCGGTGGCGGACGAGGGGAAGTCTGCGCTTTCGCCGGCCGCGCCTGCCGGAACGAACTGCGGCGCATCGCCGCCGGATTCGCCGCGGCTGCCCAGGAACTGGACGCTCTCGGCGACGACCTCGACGGCCTGGCGCTTGCCGGATCCGTCGGTCGCGTCCCACTCGCGCCACTCGAGGCGGCCGTCGACCCCGACCGGGCGGCCCTTCGACAGGTACTGCGAGCAGCTCTCGGCCTGGTTGCCGAACACCGAGACGTCGAAGTAGTTCGGCTTGTCGACCCACTGGCCGGTCTCGTCCTTCCGGCGGGTGTTGACCGCGAGCCGCAGCTTGCAGACCGACGTGCCGCCGCCCGTTTGCCTCAGCTCCGGATCCTTGGTCAGGTTCCCGACCAGGACGACGCGGTTGATGTTCGCCATGCTAGGCCTCCTCCTCCGGCGTCGCCGTGGACGCCTCCGACTGCTCCGACTGGGTCGGTTCAGCGTACTCCTCGACCTCCGGCTCCGCGACGGCGGAATCCGGCTCGGCGGGCTCGGCCTCGTCCGCAGCGGCCGGCTCCCCGGCGGGCTCGGCGTCGAAGGCCGGCGCGGGGCGGCGCTCCTCGCGGTCGTGCTGCCGCGGCCGCTCCTCGACCGGCGGCAGCGGCGGCGGCGCGGCCCGTCCTCCGCCCTTGACGCGGCGGGTGGCCATGTGCCGCATGACGCCGTCGGTGATCTTCAGGACCCGCGTGATCTCGTCGAGCGTCGCCGGCTCGGCGTCGAACTGGAGCAGGTGGTACGTCCCGTCCGCCTTGTGGTCGATCTCGTACGCGAGCCGCCGGCGGCCCCATACGTCGTGGGAGAGCCACGTGCCGTCGCCCTGGTCGACCAGCTCGTGCGTGCGGGAGACGATCTCCGTCTGGCGCTCCTCGGCCAGCTCGGGATCGAGCATGAGCAGAATTTCGTATTCGTTCACGGTTCCCTCGTTCTCCTTCCCTCGGTCTGAATCGGCCTCGCGTGCAAGTGCCGCCGGGAACGGATCGGCACGGTGCGAGGCGAGAAGTCCGCGGAAGAGTAGCATCCGTCTCGCTTTGCGCCGACTCCTCACCGGGCTCGGGATCGCCTCTGCGGCCGCGGTCGTCCTCGCGCGCTTCCGGCGGCGGAAGCCGGCGCCGCCGCCCCCACCGGACCCGGCCGAGGAGCTGAAGCAGAAGCTCGCCGGGACCCGCGCCGACGAGCCGCCGGCGCCCGCCGAGGCGGAGCCGCCGGGGCAGGAGGAGCCTCCGCTCGACGAGCGCCGCCGCTCCGTCCACGACCGGGCGCGGGCGGCGATGGACGACATGCTCGGCGGCGAAGACCTCCCGGGCGAAGAGGCCGAATAGAATCGAGCCGATGGCAGAGGAGAGCGAAACCAGGAAATTCTTCGACCGTCTGAAGGACGCGACCGCGAACGTCGCCCAGATGACGAAGGAGGGCGTCGAGACCCTCCAGGTGAAGCGCGAGCTGTCGCAGGCCTACGGCGACCTCGGCCGGACGACTGCGGACCTCGTCGACAGCGGCGCCCTTTCGCATGCCGAGCTGACCGAGCCCGTCGCGCGGATCGGCGAGCTGAAGGCGCAGCTGGCCGCGGCCGACGAGTCGGACGACGAGACGCCGGCCGAGCCCGAGAGCGCCCCCGCCGAGCCCGAGAGCGCCCCGGCCGAGCCCGAGGGCTAGCGGGAACTGCACCGGCGCGCCGCACGGCACGGCCTGATCTGGCTCGGCCTCGGCGTCAGCGCCCTCTTCCTCTACCTCTCGGTCCGGAACGTCCATCCCGCGGACGTCTGGAACGCGCTCGGGCAGTGCGACTACTGGTGGCTCGTCCCCTCGATCGCTCTGCTGCTCGTCGCGCAGGCAGTGCGGGCGATCCGCTGGCAGTACCTCTTCGCCGCCTCGACCAGGCCTCCGTATGTGCCGGTGCTCGAGGCGACGCTGCTCGGCCAGTGCTTCAACAACATCCTTCCCGCACGCGCCGGCGAGGTCGCCCGGATCGTCGCCCTCCACCGCACCGCCGGCACCTCACGCGCCGAGACGACCTCGACCGTCGTCGTCGAGCGGCTTTACGACGTGCTCGTCCTGCTCGGGCTGCTGTTCGTGTTCGTTCCCTGGCTGCCGCATGTGACCTGGATCCACACCGCCGCGATCCTGGCGATCGTCCTCTTCGTCGCCGCGATCGCGTCGGTGGTCGTGCTGCTCCGCTGGGGCGAGAAGCCGTTCCTCGTGCTGCTGCGCCCGCTGACACGGCTCGGCCTCCCCTTCCTGACGCTGGAACGGGCCGAGCACGCCGCAGCGAGCTTCGTCCGGGGCGCAGCGTCGCTGCGGGAGCCGCGTCTCGCCGCGGCCGCCGTCGTCCTGACCGTCGTCTCGTGGATCCCGCTCGCGCTCAGCACGTGGATGCTGATGATCGGTTTCCACCTCGGGCTGTCGGTGCTCGCCGCCCTGCTGGTGACGATCGCGACCGGGCTGTCGCTCGTCCTGCCCTCGTCACCGGGTGCGGTCGGCGTGTTCGAGGCGGCCGCGCTGGTCGGGCTGAAGGCGTACGGCATCGACAAGGCGGATGGGCTCTCGTTCGCGCTCGTGCTGCACGCGGTCAACTTCTTCCCGTACGTGCTCGCGGGCGGCGTCGTGCTGGCGCTTCGCCGCCGCTGACGGGATCAGGGCTTCCGCGCCGCGGCGTAGACCACGGAGACGTCGATCGACGACGTCCCGCGCATGGCGGCGAGGTTCGCGCGCCGGACCTCGGCCGCGTCGGCCGGGTCGAGGTCCTCGACCGTGCCGCGGAAGCCCGTGCCCATGATCACGTCCCACCACTCGTCCGCCGAGCGGAGCGGCTGCGCCGCCTGGACGAACTCTGCTCGGGCGCCCTCGATGCCGCTCAAGGCGTAGAGCTCGACCAGCTGGTCGACGCTGACCAGGTCGTCCCACGGATTGAAGCCGCGCACGAGGTCGGGCCTGACAGACGCGACCGCGTCCCAGAACGCCGTCGCGCCCGGCTCGAGCATGTGCGGGCCCCAGCAGGTGACCGCCAGCGTCCCGCCCGGGCGCACCATGCGCCACAGCTCCCGCATCAGTGCCGGGCGGTCGGGCACGAAGAACACACCGAAGACGCAGACGACCGCGTCGAACGATTCGCCGGGAAGCCCGGTCGTGCGCATGTCCGCCTGGACGAACCGCATGTTCCGGAGCCCCGCGTCCCGCGCCTTCGCCTGCGCGAGCGCGATCAGCCCCTCGGCCAGGTCGACGGCGACGACGGATCCCGTCGGCCCGACCGCCTCCGCAGCCGGAAGCGCCGAGGCGCCGGTTCCGCACGGCAGGTCGAGCACCTGAGCGCCCGGCGCCAGCCCGAGCCGCTCGACCGTCCGGCGGCCGGTCGACGCCCAGAAACCGTTGGCCGGGGCGTCGAAGCTGTCCGCCGCAGCGTCGTAGGTGCGGCGGGCGCGGCGGGCGGGGTCGTCGATCGGCTCCATCCTGGTCATGGTCCCGCCACGAGCGTGCCGGTGCAAGGGCCGCCCGCAGGGCCGGGCGCTGCGAGCGGCCCGGCCCTGCGGATCGGACGGCCTTACGCGGCCGCCTCGACGGGCTCGGTGCGCGCCGGCAGCTGCTCGACCGTGGCCGGCACGCGGCGCACGGAGATCAGCTTGACGGACGCGATCGCACCGATCGCCGCCAGCACGGCGCCGACGATCAGCGCCGTGTGCAGCCCATCCACGAACGACTCGGGTGTGCCCTGACCGAGCGCCGCGGAACCGGGGATCAGCGCGCCGAACAGAGCGACGCCGACGGCGATCCCGGCCTGGCGGAAGGTGTCGTTGACGCCGGCGGCAAGGCCGCTCTGCTCCTGCGGCGCGGAGCCGAGGGCGACGGCGCTGACCGCCGGGTTGAACAGTCCGGTGCCGACGCCGCCGACCATCAGCGCGGGGAGGAGCATGACCCACGACGAGGTCGCCGACGCGAGCACGCCCAGGGCGAGGCCGACTGCGACCAGAGCGAGGCCGGCCGTGATCAGCACCCCGGCCGACACCTTCTCCAGGAGCGAGGCGCTCGCGCCCGACACCAGGAAGATCAGCACCGTCGCCGGGAGATAGACGAGCCCCGCCTTGATCGGCGAGAGGCCGAGGATCTGCTGGAGGTACAGCGTCATGTACAGGAAGATCGCGAAGAACGAGGCCGAGATCGAGAACGCCGCGACCTGGGCGCCCGTGAACTCCTTGATCCGGAACAGTCCGAGCGGCAGCATCGGCTCCTTCACGCGGGCCTCGATCCCGACGAAGGCGACGAGCAGCATCGCGGCGCCGACGAGCTCGGCGACGATCGCCGGACTGCCCCAGCCGTCCCCGTTGCCGCGCAGCAGCGCGAGCACCAGCAGGAAGAGGCCCCCGATCAGCGCCGTCTGGCCGGCCCAGTCGATCCGGCGGGCGTTCGGGTCACGCGACTCGCGTACGAAGCGGTACGTGGCGGCGATGGCGGCGATCCCGACCGGGATGTTCACGTAGAAGATCCAGCGCCAGCCGAGGTACGAGGTGATCGCCCCGCCGACGGCCGGGCCGACGGCGAACGAGGCGCCGATTGTCGCGCCGTAGACGGCGAGGGCCTTCGAGCGCTCCTTCCATTCCGGGAAGGCGTCCGCGAGCAGCGACAGCGAGGTGGCGAACAGAATCGCCCCGCCGATCCCCTGCACGGCCCGGGCGGCGTCGAGCATCTCGATGCTCTGGGCGGCGCCGCACAGGAGCGACGCGCCCGTGAAGAGCACCAGCCCGGAGGCGAAGACCCGCCGCCGGCCGAGACGGTCGGCGATCGAGCCGGAGGTGAGCACGACCGCGGCGAGCGCGACCGTGTAGGCGTCCACGACCCACTGGATGCCGGTGATCCCGGCGTCGAGGCTGGACGCGATGTGCGCCAGCGCCGTGTTGACCACGGCGATGTCGAGCATGAGCATGGCTGTCGCGAGACACACGACGGCAAGCGTTCCGCGACGGCTGAAAGACATGGAGGTTCCTTTCGAGGCGAAGGACATCGCCGGCAGTCTCCGCCCGCAGGCCCCGCCGCGCAGTGGGGCCACCTTGTCTCCGCCGGTTCGGCTACCCGTACCGGCCGACCGGGATTGACCGGGACGGCCGGGCCGCAGAGACTCCGTAGTCCCCGATGCGCACCACGAACCTTCGCCAGCTGCTGAGCGCGATCTGGGCCGACCCCCTCGGCCGGAAGTGGCTCCTGCTCTCGCAGGGTGCACTGCTCGGCCAGGTGATCTTCGACCTGGCGATCCCGCTGGCGATCCGCCAGATCGTCAACAACGGCATCCTGGCCGGCAACTTCGACAAGGTGATCGAGGGCGCGCTGTACATGGCGGTCTTCGCGATCGCGAGCATGCTCTTCGCCACCGCGTGCTCGTGGTATGCGGCGCGCGTCGGCGAGGAGGTGGGCCACCGGCTGCGGGTGAGCCTCTACCGCAAGGTGACGCGGCTCTCGTGGGGGAACATCGACCGCCTCGAGACCAGCGACCTGCTCGTCCGGCTGACCACCGACATCAACCAGGTCCGCGTGATGACGACGAGCGGCGTGACCACGTTGCTCCGCGCGCCGCTGATGATCGTCGGGGCGATCCTCGTCCTGCTCTGGGTCGACGTCCGGCTCGCGCTGGTGATGCTGGTGTTCCTGCCGGTCGTGGTCGGCGTGCTCGCCTTCTACCAGTTGAAGGGCGCCCCGCTCTACCGGGCCGTGCTCGCCCGCTTCGACGGGCTCAACCAGGTGTTGCAGGAGAACATGGCGGGGGTCCGGGTGGTGCAGGCGTTCGTGCGCCAGGACTACGAGAACGCGCGATTCGAGCGCGAGAACGTGGGCCTGCAGGGCTCGGCGACGGCAGCGCAGAGCGCCGCGGCATTCCTCAATCCGGCTCTGCTGCTGGTGATCAACCTCGGGCTGGCCGGCGCACTCTGGGCGGGCGGCGGCCTCGTGATCGACGGAAAGATCGAGCTGGGATCCGTCTTCGTCCTCCTGAACTACCTGGTCGCGGTGATGATCCCGCTGATCCTGCTCTCGGTGCTGCTGCCGCAGATGGCGTCGGCGGACTCCTCGGTCGGCCGCATCGTCGAGGTGCTGGCAGAGCAGCCCGACATTCCGGAGAAGCCGGACGCGCCGACCCTGGCCGAGGCGGCCGGCGGAGAGGTCAAGGGGCGGGTCGCCTTCGAGGGCGTGACCTTCTCGTACCTCGATGCCGACGGGCAGCCGAACTCCGAGCCGGTGCTCAGCGACATAGACCTCGTCGCCGAGCCGGGTCAGGTGATCGCGTTCCTGGGTGCGACCGGCTCGGGCAAGTCGACGCTGGTGAACCTCCTCGCCCGCTCCTACGACGTGACCGCCGGCCGGGTAACCATCGACGGTGTCGACGTACGCGACGTCACTCGGCAGTCGCTGCTGGAGACTGTCACCCCGGCGCTCCAGCAGCCGAGCCTGTTCAGCGGGACGATCGAGGAGAACCTGAAGTTCGGCGCCGATCCGGAGAAGGGCGCGATCGACGTCGTCACGGCCGCTCACGCGGCGGAGGCCGCGGAGTTCGTCGAGAACCGCCCGGACGGCTACACCGGCGAGGTCAAGCGCCGCGGCACGAACTTCTCCGGGGGGCAGCGCCAGCGCCTCTCGATCGCGCGCGCCCTCGTGCGCCGGCCGCGGATCCTGATCCTCGACGACACGACGAGCGCGCTGGACGTCGCCACCGAGGCCCGCGTCCAGGACGCGATCCGCGAGCTGATGGGCGACAGCACCGTCTTCCTGGTCGCCCAGCGGATCAGCGCGGTCCTGACGGCCGACGTGATCGTCGTGCTGGAGGAAGGCCGCATGGTCGCCAGTGGCAGCCATGAGGAGCTGCTCGGGTCGAGCCCGGAATACCGGTCGATCTACGAGTCCCAGCTGGGGCCGGTGCCAGCCTAGTGGCCGACGCGACGCTCAGCCCGGTCGTCGAGGAGCAGAAGCCGAAGTCGCTCCGCCGGCTGCTCCACTACCTGCTCGCCGCGCGCGGCAAGATCGCGCTCACCTGCCTGCTCAGCTTCGTCGGCACGACGCTGGCGCTGATCCCCGCCGTGCAGGTCGGCAGGATCATCAACGGCCCGATCGCCGACGGGGACAAGACCCGGCTCGCGATCGACCTGCTGATCATGCTCGCGTTCGCCGCCGGCGGCTTCCTCGGCATGTGGCTCGGCGGCCGGATCCTCGCCGTCGCGGCTCAGGACGCCATGTACCGCCTGCGCAAGGACATCTTCGAGCACACGCAGACGCTGTCGCTGCGGTTCTTCGACCGCCAGCCCATCGGCGACCTGATGAGCCGGATCACCAACGACCTGGACTCGGTCGGGCAGCTGTTCGACAAGGGCCTCTACCCGGCGATCAACTCGGCGTTCACGCTCGTGATCACGACGATCCTGATGTTCGTCGTCAGCTGGCAACTCTCGATCGCCGTGATCCTGATCGCGCCGCTGGTCCTGGCGCTGATGCAGTTCACGTCGCGCTACTCGGGCCCGGCCTTCGCGTTGCTCCAGGAGCGCACCGGCGCGCTCAACGGCACGGCGGAGGAGTTCATCACCGGCGACCGCACCGTCAAGGCGTACCTGGTCGAGGACCTGTCGGTGGCCAAGCTCGAGCAGCTCAGCAACGAGGCCCGCGCGGCCGGCGTCAGGGCCAACTTCGTCGCCCTCACGGCGATGCCGCTCTCGTCGATGCTGTCCAACCTCGACGTCGCCCTCGTCGCGCTCGCAGGCGGCTGGCTGTCGATCAGGGGGACGGTCAGCGTCGGCACGGTCGCGACCTTCTTCATCTTCGCGCGGATGTTCGCGCGACCGCTCAACCAGTTCGCCCAGATCCTGAACATGGCGCTGCAGGCGAACGCGGGCGCAACCCGGGTCTTCGAGATCCTGGACGAGGAGCCGGAGATCGTCGACCGCGCCGCCGCGCACGACGTCGACACGGTCGACGGTCACGTGGTGATGGACCACGTCGACTTCTCATACGTGCCGGGCGTGCCGATCCTGCACGATGTCTCGCTGGTGGCGAAGCCGGGTCAGAAGGTCGGGCTCGTCGGGCCGACCGGCGCGGGCAAGAGCACGATCATCAACGTGATCACCCGGTACTACGACATCCAGGCGGGCGACATCCGCCTCGACGACTCGAGTATCTACGACGTGACCACGACCAGCCTGCGTGAGCAGGTCGGCATGGTTCTCCAGGAGCCGTACCTCTTCTCGGACACCGTGATGGCGAACATCCGCTACGCGCGGCTCGAGGCGACCGACGAGGAGTGCATCGAGGCGGCCAGGGCCGCCAGTGCCGACGGCTTCATCACCCGACTGCCCGACGGCTACGAGACCGTGCTCTCAGGCGGCGGATCGAACCTCAGCCAGGGCCAGCGGCAGCTGATCACGATCGCGCGCATCGTTCTCGCCAACCGGCCGGTGCTGATCCTCGACGAGGCGACCTCGAGCGTGGATACTCGCACGGAGAAGGCGCTTCAGGAGGCGCTCACCACCATGATGAAGGGCCGGACCAGCTTCGTGATCGCCCACCGGCTTTCGACCATCCGCGACTCGGACGTGATCGTCGCGATCAACGAAGGCCGCGTCGTCGACGTCGGCAGTCACGACGAGCTGATGGCCGCGCGCGGCTTCTACCACGACCTCTACATGAGCCAGTTCCGCGGCGACGCCAGGCCCCCCGCCCCATGACGGAAGGAGATCCCATGGCAACGAAGACGACAACGCCCGCCCTCTCTGCCGAGCAGATCCAGGAGCTGCTCGCCCTGTCGGCGGAGGCGGACAGCGTCGAGCTGAAGCTGACCGTGCCGGAGTCCCACCAGTCCTCGACGATCCAGGGGCTCGGGCTCGACCCGTTGGAGGCCCAGATCCGGCAGGTCTTCTTCCTCGACACACCCGACCTCGCCCTCGACAGCCAGGGCGTCGTCGTCCGGGCCAGGCGGATCCAGGGCAAGGGCAACGACTCGATCGTCAAGCTGCGACCCGTCGTTCCGCACGAGCTGCCCGAGGAGCTACGGGCCTCGGGGAGTTTCCGGGTCGAGGTCGACGCGCTCCCCGGCGGCTTCGTCTGCTCGGGGACGATGAAGGGCACGCCGACCGACGTGCTCGGATCGGTACGAGGCGAGCGCCCCCTGCGGAAGCTCTTCTCGAAGGAGCAGCGCGCGTTCTACGCGGCTCACGTCGAGGGGATCCCTCTCGACGAGCTGGCGATCCTCGGTCCGATCTTCGTCCTCAAGCTGCGGATCACGCCGGAGAAGCTCGGCCGCCGGCTGGTCGCCGAGATGTGGATCTACCCGGACGGCTCCAGGCTCCTCGAGCTCTCGACGCGCTGTGGGACGCACGAGGCCTTCCAGGTCGCCGCCGAGACTCGTGCCTTCCTCGCGGGAAAAGGGGTGGATGTCTCCGGCGAGCAGGAGACGAAGACCCGCAAGGCACTCCAGTACTTCGCGAAGAGCCTGAAGGCCGAGCCCGAGCCCGAGACCGAGGCCGAGCCCGAGTCGTGATCGTCCCCCGCTGGGAGTGGCGGACCTTCGGCGACGACTTCGGCGAGGCGGAGCGAAAGCTGGCCGCGATCGCGCCCGAGCGGGTGCACGAGAGCGACGAGATCTACCTGCTGTCGGTCGCCGGCGACGCGTCGGTGAAGGTGCGTGACGGGCTGATGGACGTGAAGCTCCTCGAGGCGGTCGACGGCGACGGGCTCGAGCAGTGGAGGCCCGCACTGAAGGCCGAGTTCCCGCTGGCCGCGGCCGGCGTCCGCGGGGTGTTCGACGCGCTCGACATCCCTGCGCCGGTTCTCGCCCGCGAGGCGTACGCGGCCGACCAGCTCGTCGGCGAGCTGATCGACCCCGACCCTCGCGTGCGGGCATTGGAGGTGCACAAGCACCGCGAGCGCTTCACGGTCGGCGGCGCGATGGCGGAGCTGTCCGAGGTCCGGGTGGCAGAGGGCGCCCGGCGGACGATCGCGATCGAGTCCGAGGACGCGTCCCTCGTGGTCGCAGCGGTTCGGGAGCTGGGCTTGCCCCTGCGGCCGAACGTCTGTCTGGCCCGCGGGCTGAAGGCGCTCGTCGGGTTCGCCGCATGAGGTACGCAGTGATCGACGTCGGCACGAGTTCGGTCAAGTTCGTGATCGCGGAACGGGCCGACGACGGCTCATGGGCGACGGTGGTCGACCGGGCGGAGGTGACGAGGCTCGGAGAGGGGCTGGACGACGGCGGCGAGCTCCGGCCGGAGCCGATCGAGCGCACCGTCGAGGCCGTCGCCGCGATGGTCGAGGAGGCCGGGGAGGCCGGCGTCGCCGAGATCGCGGCCGTCGGCACCGCCGGGCTTCGGATCGCCTCCAACAGCGCGACGTTCCTGGACGCCGTCCGGGAACGGACGGGCGTCGAGGTCGAGGTCATCTCCGGCGAGGAGGAGAGCCGCCTCGCGTACCTCGCGGTCACGTCCTCGCTGGAGCTGGGAAACGACGCGCTCGTCGTCTTCGACACGGGCGGCGGCAGCTCGCAGTTCACCTTCGGGCGCGCCGATCGGGTCGACGAGCGCTTCAGCGTCAATGTCGGCGCCGCCCGGTTCACCGAGCGGTTCGGGCTCGACGGGGTCGTCGACGAGCAGGCAATCGGCGCGGCGCGGGCCGCGATCGCGGCCGATCTCGACCGCCTGGACGGCCGGCCTGTGCCCGACGTCGTCGCCGGGATGGGCGGCGCGGTGACCAACCTCGCTGCCGTGGAGCACGAGCTGACGACGTACGACCCGAACGTCATCCAGGGCGCAACGCTCGAGGCGGACGAGGTCGACCGGCAGATCGAGCTCTACCGGACACGCACGGCCGACCAGCGGCGTGGCATCGCCGGCCTCCAGCCCAAGCGCGCGGAGGTGATCCTCGCCGGTGCCCTGATCGTGCGCACGGTGCTCACCAAGCTCGGCCGGGACCGGCTCACCGTGAGCGACCGCGGCCTCCGCCACGGTGTGCTGGCCGAGCGATTCGGCCGGTAGCGACGCCGTCTCGTAACCCTCCGTCGGCTGGTTCCGGGCAGGGCGCTCGTATGATCCGAGCCTTGTCGTCGTTCGGGTTTGCGAAGGAGGTGGACGCGTTGTCGCGGCGTTGAGCGGTTGAACTCGGGGCCGCTCGGTGCGGGCGGCGCGTCTATCTCTTCGACCGAAAGGACGGCTCTCATGGGCAAGGACATTGGCGGGGTGCTCAGCGCGACACGTGAGGCGGCCACGGGTGCGGTGGCCACGGATGCACCACGTGTCGACCGGGAACGCGCCTTCCCAGCAGAAAGCATTCGCGCGCTCGCCGATGCGGGAGCGCTGGGGCTCGTCGTTCCCGAGGAGCACGGCGGCGTGGGCGGCGGGCTCGGGTCGCTGGCTGAGGCATGTGAGGCGGTCGGGGCGGCGTGTGCATCGACCGGGATGGTGTTCCTGATGCACGAGGTGACGGCGGCGACGGTCGCGATCGGAGGCGGGCCGGCAGCGGCCGAGCTGCTTCCGAGAATGGCGGCGGGAACTGCGGTGGGGACGCTCGCGTTCAGCGAACGCGGTACCGGCGCCCATTTCTACAACCCCGAGTTGAAGGCGGTGCACGAGAACGGCGAGGTCACGATCAGCGGTCGGAAGAGCTTCGTCACCTCGGGCGGTCACGCCGATGTCTACCTCGTGCTGGTGCAGGGTGAGGCGGAGGGGACGGCCGACGCGTATCTGGTCTCCCGGGACGATCCGGGTGTCCTCTTCGACGGCGCCTGGGACGGGCTCGGGATGGCAGGGAACTCGAGCATCGCACTGGAGCTGGCACACGTGCAGGTCGGCGACGCGGCCCGAATCGGCGCCGCGGGGAAGGCGACCGAGCTCGTGTTCGGCGTCGTTGCCCCGTTCTTCCTCGTCGGCCTGGCGGCGGTCAACGTCGGGATCGCGGCTGCGGCCGCGAGGGCCGCAACCGAGCATGCGGCCGGTCGCCGGTATCCGGACGGCTCCTCGCTCGCGGAGATTCAGCACGTGCAGCACCTGATCGCAGACATGGACCTCGCGACGCGGCAAGCGCGCCTCGTCGTCCGAGAGGCGGCGGCGCTCGGCGATGCGGGCGACGAATCCGCGCTCGTCGTGATCATGGAGGCGAAGGTGGCCGCGACGGAGGCGGCTGCGTTCGTGACGCAGAAAGCGCTCGAGGCGACGGGCGGGCAGGGCTACACGCCCTCCCTACCCGTCGAGCGGCATCTCCGCGACGCGCGCGCCGGCGCCGTGATGGCGCCGACGAACGCTGTCCTTCGCAACTGGATCGGCAAGGCGCTCGCCGGTCTGCCGGTGCCGTGAGCGACCGCGGCACCATGCTGGTCGGCGCCGTTGCCTACCACCCGCGAATCCTCACCATCTGGGAGCGATTCCGTGACTACTTCGACGGGGCCGGCGTTCCGACGGACTACGTCCTCTACTCGAACTACGAGCGCCTCGTGGACGCATTGCTCGGCGGAGACGTCCACATCGCCTGGAACACGAACACGGCGTACGTGGCCGCCGAGCACCGGATCGGCGGCGGCGCGCGGTTGCTCGGCATGCGTGACGTCGACGCCGACTTCCGCACCGTGTTCGTCACTCGCCGGGGCGAAGCCTTCGCGGAGCTCGGCGAGTTGACGGACAAGCGTGTCGCGCTGGGCAGCCGCGATTCCGGGCATGCGGCGATCCTGCCCCTGCACTGGCTCCGCGAAGCAGGAGCGAATCCCGAGCTCGTCCGCTTCGACACCGATCTCGGCAAGCACGGAGACACCGGCGATTCGGAACTGCGCGTCGTCGAAGCGGTGACGCGAGGCGACGCGGATGCGGGCGCGATCGGCGACGCGACCTGGGCCGCACTGCGAATCGAGGGCCACCCTGCAGTCGATCTGGAGATCGCGTGGCGAAGTCCGACCTACTACCACTGCAACTTCACCGCCCTGCCGTCCCTCGATCCGTCCTGGGCGGCGGCCTGGAGTGAGGCGCTGTTCGCGATGAGCTACGACGACCCGACGCTGAGGCCTGCGATGGACCTCGAGGGAGTGAAACGCTGGCTGGAGGCCGACAAGGACGGCTATGTCGAACTCACGGACGCGATGCGCCGGCAGGGCTACCTGGGGTGACCGCGAGACGGTGCGAGACAGCGAACCTCGAGCTCGGCGGCGGTCTCGAGGTTCTCGTCTCGGCGGCGCTCGGCGCACTCGATCCGGGTCAGGAGCTCGACGTGGTCAGCGAGGCTCGCAGCGCTGCTCTCGAGCTGCCGGCGTGGGCCCGAATCACCGGACACGAGGTCGTCGACGAGCGGCAGGAGCGCACCCCGGACGGTGTGCGGTACGTGGTCCGGCTGCGGCGTGGCTCGATCAGCCGCGTGCTCGGCGAGTCCGTGTCGACTGGACACACCATCCCGGCATTGCCGGGCGGCGGCTTTCCGACCGGCGAGGCTCGTCGCGTCGCCGAGGGCCCGCCGGCGGAAGCCGTTCGCACCGACGGCCTGATCCCGCTCGGGGCACATCCCGAGCAGGGATCCGCCCGGTACGACTGGCCGCTGACGCGACGGGACGAGCTCTGGTCGGACAAGCTCGCGAGCCTGACCGACCGGGCGGCACGGTCTCAATGGAGTGCGACCACGGACATCCCGTGGGATGCCGGCCGCACGCTGAAACCCGACGTCGAGCGCGCCGTCTCTCAGGTGATGACCTACATCGCCCAGAACGAGTACGCCGCCTACTACGTCCCGGCCCGCTATCTGGCCGTTGTTCATCCGGCGTACGTCGAAGTGCTGATGTGGCTTGCGAGCCACGTCCACGACGAGGCACGCCACGTCGAGGTCTTCACCAAGCGGGCGCTCCTGGGTGGCTATCGCGCCCACGCGCTGGCGTCGACCGAGCTCTCGCTGCACACACTGCTCCAGGAGCAGGACTTCACCGCCGCGGCACTTCTGCTCAACGTCCTCGGGGAGGGCACCTTCCTCGACCTGCTCAACTTCATCGCCGTGCATGCGCCCGACGCCGCGACCGCGACCGCAGCGCGCCTCGCTCACCAGGACGAGCGCCGGCACGTCCAGTTCGGGATCAGCCACATCCGGCGACGACTCGCGCTCGACCCGGACGAGCGGAACGCGCTCGCCGCAGCGGTCGAGAGACGCGCGGCGAGGCTCGCCTCCCTCGACGGTCTCAATCCCATCGTCACGGAATCGCTCGTCGTGATGACCGCCAGGTCAGCCCAACCAGCGGACATCGGCGAGGCCGGCGACCTCGTTCGGAAGCTGATGAGCCGCATGCACGTCAACCGCATCCGCCGGCTCGAAGCCTCGGGCTTCGACACGCACAGCGCGCAACATCTCTCCGAGCTGCACACGCCCAACCTGATGTGAGCTTCCTCGACGAACATGGGGTGGTGATCGCCGGGGGCGGGCCGACCGGGCTGATGCTGGCGGGCGAGCTGGCGTTGGCGGGCGTCGACGTCGCGATCGTCGAGCGGCGCTCCGGCCAGGAGCTCGACGGCTCGCGCTCGGGCGGGCTGCACTCGCGCACGATCGAGGTGCTCGACCAGCGCGGCATCGCCGATCGGTTCCTCGCCGAGGGGCAGGCGATGCAGATCTCGAGCTTCGCCGGGGTCCGGCTGGACATCGGCGACTTCCCCACCCGCCACAACTACGGGCTTGCACTGTGGCAGAGCGACTTCGAGCGCATCCTGGCCGGCTGGGTCGGCGAGCTGGAGGTGCCGATCGCTCGCGAACGTGAAGTGACGGGCTTCGCGCAGGACGACACCGGCGTCGACGTCGAGCTGTCCGACCGCCGGTCGCTCCGGGCCGACTACCTCGTCGGGTGCGACGGAGGACGCAGCGTGATCCGAAAGGCGGCCGGCATCGAGTTCGCCGGGTGGGATCCGACGACCAGCTGGCTGATCGCCGAGGTCGAGATGGACGAGGAGCCGGAGATCGGCGTGCGCCGCGAGGGTGGTGGCATCGGCCCCGTCGACCGGGAGAAGGGCGGCGGGCCATACCGCGTCGTCCTGACCGAACGACCCCCCGAGCTCGACAGCGAGCCCGCCCTGGAGGATCTCCGTGACGCGCTCGTCGTCGCCTACGGCACGGACTTCGCGGTGCACAGCCCTTCCTGGATCTCCCGTTTCACCGACATGACCCGGCAGGCGGTGTCCTACCGCGAGGGACGTGTGCTGCTCGCGGGCGACGCTGCCCATATCCATCCCCCGCAAGGTGGACAGGGCCTCCAGACCGGCGTGCAGGATGCCGTGAACCTCGGCTGGAAGCTGGCCCAGGTGGTCAAAGGGTCCTCACCGGGGCTCCTGGACACCTACCACGCCGAGCGGCATCCGGTCGGCGCCCGGGTGCTGCGAACCACCATGGCGCAGGTCGCGCTCAGCATGACCGACGAGCGAACCGAGGCGGTGCGCGAGACCATCGCAGAGCTGCTGGGCCTGGACGAGCCTCGCAAGCGGATCGCCGGGATGCTCAGCGGGCTGGACATCCACTACGACCTCGGTGGTGACCACCCGCTGGTCGGGCGCCGCATGCCCGACCTCGACCTGGTCACCGCCGACGGCCCGCTTCGCGTGTTCACCTTGCTGCACGCCGCCCGGCCCGTGCTGGTGAATCTCGGTGAGCCCGGGAGGCTCCACATCACGCCGTGGGCGGATCGGGTGCAGCTGGTCGACGCTGCGTACGACGGGGTGTGGGAGCTCCCCGTCCTCGGCGAGGTCGCCGCTCCCTCGGCCGTGTTGATCCGGCCCGACGGACATGTCGCCTGGGTCGGAGACGGAACGGACCTCGGGCTCCGTGACGCGCTCGCCACCTGGTTCGGGCGCTAGACGCCCGCCGCGAGCGCGAACAACGGCTGGAGCTGCGAAGCGGGGTCGGCAGACGCTTCGGCGATCTCCAGAGCGGTCATTCCGGCAAACGCCGCGCACCACTCGAGGAGACGTCCGGTATCGGCTCCGATCGCAGGCGCCAGCCCGTCGATGCGCCTGACGATCGTTTCCGCATCCTCGGCCGGCTGGTAGACGGAAGGTGTCTGGAGGCCGCTAGTCTCGTTCGCGGAGCGGCGGCGGCCGGTGCCGCAGCCGGTCTTCAAAACCGGTCAGGTCTGGTAACCCCAGGCTGGGTAGGTTCGACTCCTGCGCCGCTCCGTGAGACCCGCGTAGCCGTCCCGGATCCTGATGGTTACGCGGGTCAGGAGTGCCGTAAGTGCCGCTGATGTCGTTCTCGTGCCCCCCTCGGTGCCCACCCGATATAGCGACCTCGATGGCGCGCTCCTGTTGCCGCGCTGAACACCGCCCTCTGACCCAGAGAACGCGAGAGCGGAGACGCTGACCGAGAAGCCCGCCTACCGGAGCCTGATCGGGAAGCACCGCTGCCTCATCCCCGCGGACGGCTTCTACGAGTGGACGGTGGGCAACGACGGCAAGAAGCAGCCGATCCATTTCCACCTGCCCGACTACGACCTGTTCGCCTTCGCGGGGCTCTGGACGGCCCGCACGGATGACGAGACTGGCGAGATCCTGGAGAGCTGCACGGTCATCACGACGACGCCGAACGAACTGGTCGCACCGGTGCATGATCGGATGCCTGTGATCCTCCCCGCGGGAGCCGAGGCTGTCTGGCTCGACCCTGCGATCTCGAAGGAGCACGCTCTGTCGCTCCTGCAGCCGTACCCGGCGGAGCTGATGGTCGCGCTGGCCGCATCGACCCGCGTAAACAGTGTGCGGAACGACGACTCCGGGCTATTTCTGCCGGACGATGCTCTCGCCGCGTAGTCGGCGTAGCGCCGCCAGCCCTTAGCTTTAGGCGATGGCGGTTGCGACGGACAGCCCCGTGAGGGCTGCGGTAACCGTGAGAGGTACGAGCACGAGTCCGAGTCGGGAGTACGTTCGGATCGAAGGTCTCGCGTCCGCAGCGTGGGCAGCCTGAAGCCAGAGGTAGGCGGAGAGCGATCCGGTGATCGCGAGGTTGGGGCCGAGGTTGAGCCCGAGGAGAAGAGCGTGCGGATGCGCTGGCGTCTGTGCTGAGAAGAGGACGGCAGCGGGCAGATTGTTCACGAGGTTCGCGCTGAGGACGCCGAGCATCGCTGTCGGCCAGCGTCCGGCGTGGCCGAGCAGATCGGCGGGGCCGTGCCAGGCATGGGCCACAGTGCCGATTGCGACTGTGAAGGCGAAGAGAAGGACGAGCACACGTGCGTCGAGCTGTGGCCGGCGGCGGCGGAGCAGAACGGATGCGATCCCGACGGCAAGTACGGGCAACGCTGGGTTCGCCAGTAAGACGACAAGGAGAGCCGCGATCAGCGGGCTGGCTGTGGTGAGTCCGAGCCGAAGCGGCGGGAGTTCGCTGTGGTCGGGATCACCGTCTCGCAGTCGGAAGGCGGCGCTGACGAGAGCCGTGGTGAGCAGGCACGCGGCGAGCCACGAGGGGAACATCGACCTCGCAAAGTCAACGCCGGTGATCCGGTCGTGGCTGAGGACTAGCAGGTTGGTGAGGTTCGAGCCGGGTAGGAGCAGCGAGGCCGAGTTCGACATGAAGACGGTGCCGTAGAGGAATGGCCGTTCATCCAGTCCCCGGCGACGGGCGGCGTGGACGAGCACGGGGGTTAGGAACACGACGGAGGTGTCGAGGTTGAGAACGGCGGTCACGACCGCGACCAGCGCGAGCAAGACGACGAGCAGCAAGCGCGGCGGCAACGATGGACGCGCGATCCGAGCGCCAAGGGCCTCGAACAGACCGTCCGCGTTCGCAGCCTGACCGATCAGGAGAAGGCCAGCGACAAGGATGAACGGTGGCCATGCCTGGCGGAGCGAGGCGAGTATCGTATGGGAGACAAGCACGCTTAACTGTTAATAGACCTTAACGATACCTTGCCCCGACCTCGTCATCGTCGAAACACGCGGGAGGAAGCCGCCGAAGCGCTCAGCCGAGTCGCGCCGCTGGCAAGCCGCTGGGTCGAGCGCCTCCTGGCAACGCACGATCCGCCGCTCACCCCGGCTCAGTACCTCGCTCTTCAAGCAGTCGCCGAGGCAGACGTCGTTGGGGCAGAACTCGCGCGACGGGCCTCCATCTCACCCGCGGCCGTTTCCCAATTGCTCGCTGGACTGGAAGACGCGCGCCTCGTCGAACGACTCCGCACGCCCGATGATCGCCGCCGCCAGACGCTCGCCCTCAGCGCTCAAGGCATGCAAGTGCTGGGCTCAGCTCAACGCCTACTCCGTGAGCAGCTCGGCGGACTCCTCTCGGATCTACCGGCACCAGAGGCCGGCGCCTTAACGAAACTGCTCAACCGAGTAGAAGGGCTCTTGACGGGAACGGCACCGCCGCCACGCCCACCCCGGCCTCAGCCGCATCAGCCCCCTCCGCCCTAGGTCGCGGGGACTAGGCGACTGCACCGGCACCTCTTCGTTCGAGCAGGAGTCACGGGGCGCCGCATCATCCGAGCGAGATCTCGCCCGCCGACCCGACAGCTCGTTACTCTGATCATTTCTGGTGTAGGGTCGCAGCTGCCGTTCTCCCAGTCGCGCGGGGTCGGCTGGAGGCGAGGCGGCAGGCCGGACTATCCAGAGAAGGGCAGAGGAAGCCGGACATGATCTGCCGTGAGTAAGCGCTATCTGTTGGGTGCGTGCCGGTTGGTGCGACTCAGACGCTTTGTTTTTGCTCTTTGCCTTGCCTTGGCTCTTGTCGCAAGCGCCAATGCCGGATCGAGTCGTAGCAATCTCGATAGGTCAGGCGTAGACCGTCCAGATGACGTCAGTGGACCACAGATCCACGCGATCTACGTTCTCCCGAGCGACGGAGCCGATCTCGCTTCCGACACGAACGGAGGAATCGCCCAGGACACCTCCAACTGGAACGATTGGCTGGAGACGCAGACCGGCGGTCGCTCGCTTCGGATTGACACGTATCAAGGCCAGCCTGACGTCTCGTTCGTGCGTCTCGCCGAGACAGGGGCGGTTGCGAATGCGAACGGCGGGACTGCTCTGACTGCCATCGTCACGAATGAGGTCCGGGCGGCCGGGTTCGTTGACCCGAATAAGCGATACGCCGTCTACTACGGTGGCCCCGCGGCCACCGATGTCGGCGGCAACGGAGGCCCTATTGGCGGCTCGGGCTACGGAGTTCTGCACGGCATCAACCCACTTTCGGCTCGAGCCGGCTCCGGATTCCTGCCCGGAATGCTTCACGAGATCATTCATTCGCTCGGCTTCGTTCCGAGTTGCGCACGCCACGAGAACGGGGGTCATGTCACCGACGACCCGCACGACATCATGTTCACGGGCGCCGGATCCGCTCCCCTTGTCCTCGACGCGGCCCACGACGACTACTACGGCGCACACATTCCCGGCTGTCCGGATCTCTCCGACAGCCCCTATCTGACGACCCTGCCTCACCATTCCGTATCTGTAAGCGTCGAAGGGCACGGTTCTGCAGAGCTCTCGCCCGGCGCATTGACCTGCACCCCGCAGAGCCCGTGCAAGGCGAGCCTCCGCTCCGGCGAGACGGCCTACCTGGGTGCGGGTTCGGCCGGCGCCGATTCGCATTTCGTCGGCTGGAGCGGGGCGTGCTCCGGAACGACCGATACTTGCCGGCTGACAATCACGGGTGATGTCTCCGCCACCGCGCAGTTCGCGCTCAATCCGAGACTGCTGATGCACATCCGAGGCGCAGGAGCGGTACGCATCACCGAGACGGGCGGCGCCACGACGACAAGCTGCCAACGCAACTGCTCGCCCCGGTACGCGACCGACACGAGGCTCGTCCTTCGAGCACAGCCGCGGATCGGGTTCCGGTTCGCTGGCTGGGGCGGCAAGTGCTCGGGCGTTCACGGCTGCACTGTCAAGCTCGCGACGGCAGATGCGACCGTGACCGCAACGTTCTTGGCCGCGAAGAAGCCCGCCCACAAGGTGCGTTCTAGATGAGAAGGGGGAGACTTGGGCTCGGTGTGGCTACGGCGGTCGCAGCGGCGCTTGTTGTGGTTGCTGGGGCTGCCTCGGCGAGTGGATCGGGCGGTATGCGCACAGGCACGGCGGGGGTGGCTCGCTCGATGAGCGGCCCGTGCGCACGGGCGACGGCTCAGGGTCTGACAGTCGACCGCGTTGCCGGCGTCCTCTGCGGGGCGTTCCTCGGCCCCGGGAGCCAGGCGATGGTGGTCTCCCTGACGACGGGCAACTGTCTCCCCTATGTCGGCTGGGAGCTGTACGTGCTCAAGGCAGGCGCGTGGCAGCATGTGCCGCTGCCACCCCACGGTGGTCTCTCCGGCCACGCACCAAGGGCAGCCGGGAACGACATCCAGGAGACGCTCGATGTCCGCCGCCCCGGCGACACGCTCTGCAAGCCGACCGGCGGCACAAAGACGCGCGTCTGGCATTGGAACGGCACGCGTCTCGTGGCCGGCCCCTGGCGGCAAGCGACGGCCCCCACGCCCTCTACAACCCCCACCAGTGGGTTCAAGTACGGCTTCTTCAAGACACCTTCCGGCAACATCCAGTGTGAATACCAATACGGCGGCAACGCACCAGGCGGTGTCCAATGCGGGATCAAAAGCGGACTGAAACCGCCGCCGCCGCGTAGGGGGCCCGGATGCTCTCAGAGCAATCGCGTCAGCCTCGCTGTGACAGGCCGCGTCCAAACGGGAAAATCGATCTGTCCGGGCGAGGACGAGGGCGACGCCGGGCCGTTCGCCGGCGGCCCGACTGCCTTCGTGCTCGGATATGGCAAGACCTGGAGCGGCGGCGGTCTCAGTTGCACGTCGGCCGTTAGCGGGCTGACCTGCCGTAACAAGGACGGCCATGGGTTCTTCCTCAGCCGCGGGAACTGGCGCCAGTTCTAGTTTGCATGAGAGAGGGTGGGTCGACGGTTCGAGTCCGTAGAGGGCTTCCTATTCAAGCCATTTCCGCGCCCTCCGCTCCCCAGGCGCCTCCAGGCCGCGGGAGAGGCTCATTGCGCGGGGGGTGGGTGGGGGTCGTCCGGTGAAGAGCTTCACGCGCCTACTGCGGCAGTAGGGGGTCACGGCTGAAAGCCTTCTCTTGAGCCGGCCCGAGCGGAACCGGGTCAGGCGCAGGTCAGGCGGCAGGCCCGCACATACAAGATCGGTCGCCTAGGCGTCGGCGACCCGACGATTGGAGGCGCCGTGCACGCAGTAGTGGTCAAGGTCACGATCAACGACCGCGAAGCAGCCGAGAAGAGACTGCGAGAAGAGACCGTCCCGCGCGTCTCGCAACTTCCGGGCGTCGTAGCGGGCTACTGGACTCGCTCTGACGGCCCAGACGGTCTGTCGATGGTCGTGTTCGACTCAGAGGACGCAGCTCGGGCTGCGGCGGATCAAGTGCCGCAGATGATCTCTGAGGCGCTCACACTCGACAGCGTCGAGGTTCGCCCAGTAGTCGCGAACGTTTAGCAATCTCGACCGACCGGGTCGGACGCAGATCATGGGGAAGGGCGCCGGCTGGAACTAAAGCCGGCGCTCGTCCCCGCCCCTTACAAGACGGCTTCTAGTTCTCTGTAGAGGGATTCAAGCTTGCCCCTGCGTTGATCCGACCGCGTGAGCGCCACTACTTCGCAGTGAGTCACGTCAGCCCGAGGGCGTGTAGGTCGTGCACGATTTGGCCGGCCTTGACCGTGGAGGTGTAGATCACTTGGGGTTTGCCGTTTCGATCGAGTAGCAGTTCATAGGCGCTGTGGTCGATCTGGCCGTCTGGGAGGGGTGTTGCCGCAACGTGGTATGCGCGCCAGATCGGAGCTAGCTGCGTTCGGGTTCCGGTCAGATAGCGGAACTGGGACAGGAGGTGGTGTACGTGGATGAACCGCCGGACGGCCCGGGGCGTGTCTCCCTTTGGGTCGACGCTGATGGCGAGCACGCGTACGTGGGAGCGGGCGCGTCCGAGGTGCGCTAACGCCTGGTTCAGTTGGGTGGCGATCAGCGGGCAGACGTCTTGACAATGGGTATAGAGAAACGTCAGCACGACAAACCGGCCCCGTTCGGCTGTCAGGCTCACCTTTCGGCCGCGTTGGTCACGGAGCACAAAGTTCGAGGCTCGTACGCCTGCTGCTGAGCTACCGACCAAACGCGGTGTCACCGACGCATCCGAGTGAACTGCTTGGTTGACGCCGTCACCGCAACCGGCGACCGCGATGGCAACGCAGGCCAGTCCCACGAGCAACTGCAGTCGTTTCCTCAAACAGGTGGGCATGGGCGCGGGTCAGCGAGCGGCTGACTCGAGGCGGCGGTTGAGTTCGGCAAGGGCCGCCGCGAGCCTTTCGCGATCGCCCCTAAGCGCGGTCACTGCCCGCGTCAATCGTCGCTCGCCCTCTGCGGTTAAGCGCAACAGTGATGCTCGCCGGTCGTCGGGTGAGGAACGCCGCTTCACGAGCTTCGCTTCTTCCGCTCGCTTGACCAACTCGCTCACTGCCGGCTGTTGCATGTGCAGCAGGGAGCCGAGGTCGGTCAAGCGCACCCCGGCGGTGCCGCCAGCCCAGGCGATCATCAGCAGCAAGTCGTAGCGCTGCGGGGTGAGACCAACTTCGTCGGTGACGATCTCCGTTTTCTCGAGAAAGCTCCGAAGCTCAGACCGGAACGCCGCTACCTGGGCAAGTTCACCCCCCGCGACTCGCGCAGCGCGGCCGCCCGTTCGCCCGTTCACGCTGGGTTGGCCGGTGCTCACAGCAGGCCGTCCTGCCTGAGCGCGGCTTGGTTGTGCCGGATGGCGTCTGCGACGTCATCTCCGAGCGAACGGATCAGTTCCGGCCGCCTGAGCACAGCGTGCAGTACCCCCCGCCTGCCGTGGCGCTGGACATACCGATCGGCCAAGACCGATTCGATGTAGCGGCCGCGCCGGTGTTCACGACGAATGTATGCGGCCACTTCAGCCTCACGATCCAAGTACGAGCCGAGGAAGTAGAACGGTGACATCAGCGAGCCTGACATTCGTAACCCCCTTGCCCGCCTGAGTAACAACATCATAGCGTGATGTAGAACGCTTCCCCTTGGGAACCTTCGAGGCTGAACCTAGGGCGCGCCAGTCTTCCAACGTCAAGGCTGTGGAAGAGAGATGTAAGGATTACATCATGGCACGATTCAAATGAAGTGGCCCGGGCAGGCAACACCCACTGAGTGAAGAGGTTGTTACTACAGGTAGGAGGTGTTGCAGAGATGCAGGGCAAGAGGAGGAGAACACGACGTCTGTTCTTCGGCAGGCGCCGACTCGCTGTCGTGCTCGGCGCGACGACACTGCTGGCTCTGTTGGCTGTCTTTGTCGGGGCGGGTTCAGCTGCTCGTACGACCGCGCCAGTCAATACGTATCCGCCGACGATCTCCGGGGTGGCGCAAGAAGGGAAGGCGCTCTCCGGTACCCGGGGCAAGTGGTCGAATGATCCAGGCGGGTACGAATACGTCTGGCTTCGATGCGACCACAACGGCGGCAGCTGCTCCACGATCAGCGGAGCCGACTCGAGGAAATACACCCTCAAGTCCAACGACGTCGGCAACACGATGCGTTTTCAGGTGAAGGCGAAGAATGCTGACGGCAGCGCAACTGCGACGTCCATCCCCACCGGCGTCGTCGTCGCCGCAACCTCCGATCAGCCTGTGAACACGAAGCCGCCGACGATCTCGGGCACTCCGCAGCAGGGGAAGGTGCTGTCAGCGAACAGGGGTACCTGGACGCACGATCCGAGCGATTACAACTACGCCTGGCTTCGCTGTGACAAGGTCGGCGGCAGTTGCTCGGCAATCGGCGGCGCTAACGCGGCGAAATACACGCTGACGTCCGTGGACGTCGGGAACACGATCCGCTTCCGCGTGGAAGCGAAGAACAGCGGCGGCTCAACGATCGCCACCTCGGTTCCGACGGCGTTGATCACTGCCGCAGTCGCTCCGAAGCCGCCCCCGAGCAGCAACGGCTGCCCGCCCAGTGACGGCTCAGACCAAGCCGCCTCGATCTCCCCGCCGGCCAGACTTCAGGTGGACACGCTTCAGCCGAGCCCGCAAGTGGTAACGGCCGGAACCGGGACACTGATAGTTCGCTTCCATGTCACCTCGACTTGTGGCGGCCCAGTGCAAGGTGCGCTCGTCTATGCGACTGCGACGCCGTACAACCAGTTCGCAATCCCGAGCGAGCAGCGCACCGACACAAACGGTTGGGCGGAGCTTCGCTTTCAGCGCGTTTCCGGGTTCCCGGTCAGTGGCAAGCAGCAGCTGATCGCGATGTTCGTCCGAGCGCGCAAGTCCGGAGGGAGCCTGCTCGGCGGCATCTCCACGCGTCGGCTCGTCTCGATCCGGGTCTCACTGCACTCGTAGGTAGAGAGAGGGGGAACGGGTGAGGGCTGTCTGCGGGTCTCGGACAGCCTTCACCCGACTCGGGAGCCACTTGTCCATCGAGCTTGAGGGCCATTGTCCGCGGACACAGACGAAGGGAACCAACGTATGCAGACGCTTTCGATTCGAGCAGCAACACGGGATACCAGCTTCGACCTAGTCGACGCCCTCTCAGAGTTCCAAGCCAAATGGGGGAGCGACGACGAAGGCCACTTCTTGGTCTCGGTCGGACTGGCAAATCAACAACAAGTCCGTCACGTGCTCGAGGCGATCCGACGCGTTGTTGCCGCCCACGGCGAGAGATGCGTGCTCAGCTGCCTCATGGTTGACGCCGAACCGGAGTACCCGATTCCGACGGATGCGGCGAGCTGTGCGGCGCCCTTGGGGGACATACGATCTAAGTCCCACGGCCGGAGTCCCGCAGGCAAATTTCGGTAGCGCGGCGCGAGGCCAGATACCTCCCGCCGCGCGGAGAGGCTCATCGCGCGGGGGGGTGGGGGGTCGGCTGCCATCGGCGTGCAGAGCTGGTCGAGCTGCTCGTGCCCGTGCGACGTAGCGTTCGAGCTTCACCCCCCAGAGAGAGGAGGGCCGCGCGAGCGGCCCTCCTTCGTGTCTCTGCACACCCCCGTGCCCACCTGAAGGCCGCAGAAGGCCCTGAGACGGCCTGAGAAGGCCGATGTTCGATGTCGGCCGCACATCGAAATGGAACGGGGCGAGGAAGAGCGCCAGCCGTAGGTAAGCCGGCGCTCATTCCCCTACGAGACTGAGCGAGCTGCCCGTGATGGTGTCGAGCTTCCGTCGGTATGTCAGCGACAAAGCGTCGAGCTAACGGACTCGCCAGGCTCGATCTTTAGAGGCGGGCGATCATCCGAGCTGCGGCCTCTGCGCGCTCGGCCTGCGTCCTCGTCTCGGACGAGGTGTAGCCGAAGTGATCCCGGATCGCCTGCTCTCGGGCCTCACCGTCCAGCTCTTCGAGCTGCTCGACGGCGATTCTCTCCTGCTCAGCCTCTTGCTTCTTCCGCGCACGGTGTCGAGCGACTCTCTCTGCTGACGTGCTCACGATGTAACGCCTCCTCGGATTCGATGTAACGCCCCCCTGGATGGGGCCTCGGATGTAACGGTCTGAGCCTCTCGATGTAACGGTCTGTCCCACGGCATGCGTGTCCAGCTCGGCGCGGCACCCGCCAGGCGCAACCGCCTATCCCTGCAGGGATCACGCGTATATGTGCAACCTCACGGTTGCCTAACGTTCCTTCCCTCTCTCTCTCTCTCTCTCTCTCTCTCTCTCTCTCTCTCTCTCTTCTGCCTTGCAGGCTGCTCGCCACCTGGCGCTGCTCGCTCGAAGAGCTGGAGCGTGCGATTGGGCAGGGGGCTGACCTGCCGGCCGGTGACTGCAGGGCCTGATTCCCTACCCTGCCCCAGAGGACGAAAAGAGGCGCCGAAAGGCGCCTCTGTCATTCCTGGGTGTCACTGGTGCCGATACGGTGCTCACCCTGGTGCCCACCTCGGGTGCCGAAACCTCCGCAGTTGCAGGCTGGTTCGTTTCCTGCGCCGCTCCGTACGGTCTTCATCGGCTCCGGCCATGTTGCCGTCTTCGGCGACGAAGCAACGTGGTGCCGCTTCCGTGGTACCGACATCCGGATCAGGATCGGGACTGCCCGTGGAGGTCGACGACCCAGCGATGGCCGCGGAGCGTGGTCAGCTGGTGCTCCTCCAGCGGGCCGGCGGAGGCGGCGCGAACGTTTCGCTCTACGTTGCGGATCGAGCGCATGCCTGGGACGACGATGCTCGCAGCGGGGTGGCTGAGGCAGAAGCGGAGCGCGATCTGTGGAGGACGAGCCGGCAGGTGACGGCATTGCGCCCGCGTCGCTGTGACAATGGTCGCGTGCCGGAACCGAACCCACCCGGCGACGACTGGCAGTTCGACGACGTCGACTGGTTCGACCACGCCCGTCGGCCGAGTTCGCAGCCCGCTGCCGGCGAGACGCCCGCGCGGCAGCGGAGCGGCCTCATTCCCGAGGCCGGCCGGGACGCGGACGATCAGCCGCCCCCCGGGTCCGGGCGACACGCCGACATCCGGCGGCGCCGGATTGCCGCGCTCGCCGTGCTGGGCGTGCTGTTCGTCTGCGCGGTCGTCATCCCGCTCGTCGTCTTCGGCGGGGGCGGGAGCAGCGCGGAGACGACTTCACTGACCACCGCCCTGACGACCACGACCACCCCGACGACGACGCAGGCGCGCACGACGACGACGACCACCACGGCAACCACGACCCCGAGCACAGCCTTGCGCGTGACCCTGCCTGCAGGCACGACGCTGAAGCGCGGCGACAGCGGCGCGGCCGTCACGCAGCTCCAGAAGGGCCTGGTTGCGCTCGGATTCTCGGCCGGGACGCCCGACGGCACCTTCGGCGCGACGACGGAGGCCGCGGTGGTCGACTTCCAGCAGTCGAACAGCCTTCCGCCGGACGGCATCGTCGGCACCGACACGGTCCGCCTGCTGAACGCCGCGCTCGCCGGCAAGGGCGCAGCCGCCGGATAGCACCGTCGCCCCCGCCGAGAGTCGTTGACACCGCCCGGGCTCGCGCATATCGTCGCCGGGTCACGCCGTTCCGATCGAGGAGGCTTCATGACCGCGGTGGCTCCCGAACCCCGCCTGTCCGACTTCTACCTCCGGCTGGCCGACGACCCGTCGCTGCTCGAGCAGTACGAGCGCGATCCCGAGGCTGCCCTGGCCGCCGCCGGCATGACCGACGCGCAGATCGACGCTGTCCTCGACGGATCGGACGCCGTCCGCTCGGTGCTGGAAGCCGAGCTGGCAGGCGAGCCGGGGCTCCGGCGGCTCGTTACGGAGCCGCGGATGATGACCATGGGGCCGCCTGAGGACGAGGACGAGGACGAGCCGGACGACGAGCCGGACGACGACGACGATTCGTGAGCGCCCCGCGGGCGTAGAGTGAGCGAGCGTCCGGCGGGCGGCGAGCGCCGCCTCGGGTCGCTCACCGTTGTCGGCACCGGCATCGACGCCGTCTCGCAGCTCACACCCGCAGCGCGTGGGGCGATCGAGGCCGCCGACGAGGTCTTCTACCTGCTCGCCGATCCGGTGGCAGCGCGCTGCATCGAGGCTTTGAAGCCGACGGCGACCTCGCTGGACCATCTTTACGGCCCGACGAAACAGAGGCGCGAGACGTACGCCGAGCTCGCGGAGACGATCGCCGCGGCGGCGCTCTGTGGGGCGCGCGTCTGTGTCGTCTTCTACGGACATCCCGGCGTCTTCGCCCGGTCGGGGCATCAAGCCGTAGAGCGTGTTCGCGCCGCCGGTCTTCCGGCGCGGATGCTCCCGGCCGTTTCTGCGCTCGACTGCCTGATCGCCGATCTGGGCATCGACCCCGCCAGGTCCGGGTTACAGACCTACGAGGCGACCTACTTCTTTCTCCGCCGGCCCCCGGTCGATCCGCACGCGATCCTGGTGCTGCTCCAGGTGGGCATGCTCGGCGAGAGGGCCGGTGCCGCGACCGAGTCGGTGGCGCCTCGTTTTCGGCTCCTCCTCGATCACCTGGTCGAGCAGTACGGCGCGGAGCGCCAGGCAGTCCTCTACGAGGCGTCTCCGTATCCGGGCACGGCTCCTGCCGTCGACCGATTCGCGCTCGGGGACGGCCGGGCCAGGTCGCCCTCGGTGATGGCGACGCTCTGCGTCCCGGGGGAGCGTTGGCATCCCGTCGACCCGGAGGCGCGACGAGCCCTCGAGCTCAGCGGACGCTGACCCCGCGAGCAGCGAGGAACCGACGCGCTGTTGCCGCGCCGACCCTGTTTCCCTTGGCCTCGTAGAGCTCGAGCGCTCGGCGCGCGGCGGCGTCGGCGTCGGCGTCGGCCCCGGCCGTTCTGAGGGCACGCCCGAGCTCGAGGAGAGCGTCGCCGCGCATCGTCGACGCATCCGTGCGGTCGGCCGTCTCGACCGCCTGGCGCGCAATCGCGATCGCCTTGTCGACGCCGCCCGCGCCGAGCGATGCCCCGGCGCGGACGAGGCCGGCGTACACGTGCATCTCGACGTCGTCGGGGCTCCCGAGGTCCAGTGCTTCTGCAGCCGTCGCGTCAGCCTCCTCGTCCCGCCCGAGCGCCTGTAACGCCGTCGCCAGGAAAGCTGCGACCGAGGCTGCATTGCCGCGCTCGCCGAGCTCGCGCAGCGTCCGGAAACCATCGCGCAGCAATGCCTCGGCCGCGGTCGGGTCGCCTGCGAGCAGCTCGATCTGGCCTGCGTAGCGCCGCTGCCCTCCCAGGAGGATCCGCCGGCCGAACTCCTCCATCGGCGCACGTGACGCCTCCGCGCGGGCGCGCGCTTCCGCGAACCGTCCGTCCAGCGCCTCCAGGTACGCCTCGTAGAGCAGGAGGAGCGCTGCGTAGATCGGGTGCCCGTCGATCTCCTCGCGCAGCGTCACGCACAGCTTTCGCGCTTCGTCCACCGGGGTCGGTCCGAGCGTCGCTGCGAGCCCGACGGCGTGCTGCAGCCGGGCTCGCTCCTCGCGGCCGGCTCCCTGCGCTGCCGCAAGGCCCTGTTCGAGGGCGGCCCGCATCTGCTCGAACTCGCAGTGGAAGAGGTGGACCTCGGCGACGGCCCACCACGCCTCCGCCAGCGGCGCGGACGCTCCTTCCCGCTCGAACACCGGAATCGCCTCGGTCGCAGCGCGCCAGAGGTCGTCCGTCCCCTCGTCGGGTGCGGTGTACCAGTGGAGGTCGGCGAGCTCGAGACGCGCACGCCGGGCGACGAGTGTGAGCCCGGTCGCAGCAGCACCCTCGGCCGCCTGTCGCACCCGGGCCTCCGCCTCGTCGAGCCGCCCGGTCCACTTCAGCGCCGCGGCCAGGTCGACAAGGAGGCCGAGCCGTTCTGGATCGTCGCGACCGAGCAGGGAGACGGTCCGCTCCAGGAGCGCGGCCGTGGCGTGACGGTCACCGCGGGCCAGCGCTCGGCGAGCACCGGATTGCAGCCGCGCAGCGGCCTCCGCCGAGAGCGATGGGATCCGCCCGTCGAGAGGGTCGAGGTCGACGAGCGCATCGACCGCCTCGGCGAGGTGGTAGCCCGCGATCTCGTCCACCACCAGCTCGCCGGCGGACTCGGAGATCGACCCGGCCGCCCGCTCGTGGAGCCGTGCACGCGCGAGCTTGGGGAGACCCGCATAGGCGGCATCACGAACGAGGATGTGGCCGAAGCGCCACTCGCCGTCGGCGCCGCGTGCATCGGGCCGCGGCCGGACGAGGTCCTTGTGCGCGAGCGTCCGGAGGACCGCCTCGAGGTCGTCCACCTCGCCCGCGTCGACGAGCGCGCCGAGCGCCTCGACCGAGAACACCTCGCCGATGACGGCTGCGCGCTCGACGACGAGCCGCTCTTCGCGGGGCAGCCGGTCGAGGCGTGCGCTCAGAAGAGCGCTGATCGAGGCGGGCATCGGGATGCCGACGGGGTCCCTGGCGATTCGCCACCCGTCGTCTTCCCGAACGAGGACGCCCTCGTCGATGAGCATCCGCAGGAGCTCCTCGACGAACAGCGGATTGCCCTCGGCGGCCGCCGCCAGGCGGTCACCCGCGACCGCGCCGAGCGCGTCGCCGAGCAGGTTCGAGATCAGCAGCCGCGTCTCCCCCGACGGCAGCGGCCCGAGCTCGATCGTCCTCGCCGCCGCCCAGTCCGGGCGTTCGTCGATGAACTCGGGACGGGCGAGGCAGCAGAGGACGAGCGGCGCATCCCGGCTCTCCCGCGCGACGTACTGGACGAAGTCGCAGAAGACGGGCTCCGCCCACTGCAGGTCGTCGATGACGACGATCAGCGGCTGCTCGCGTGCGAGCCACTCGAGCAGCCGGCGGCCGGCGACGAGGATCTCGGCCGGAGTCGCCTCGCCCCCGAGCCCGACCGCCGCAGCCACGCCGTCCACGATCCGCCCGGCATCGGGAGCATCCGCGACCAGCTCCGCGAGCCGGTCGCGGGCGTCGGCTGCGGGCTCGTCGCCGCCGAGGCCGGCCGCGTTGCGCACGACCTCGACCAGCGGCCAGTACGTGATCCCGTCGCCGTACGGCAGGCAGCGGCCGGCCAGCAGGCGGGCATGAGGAGCTCCCACGGCGAGCTCGCGGACGAGGCGGGTCTTGCCGATTCCGGCCGGGCCGAGCAGCGTCACGAGCTGCGCTCCGCCGAGCTGCTCGGCCTCGGCGAGCGCGGCCCGCAGCTCGGCGACCTCACGGGTGCGTCCGACGAGGGGAGAGTCGAGCCGGCGGGCGGCGCCGGGGACGCCCGGCCGGAGCTCCTTCAGGAGAAACACGTCGATCTGCTCCTGCTTTCCCTTCAGCGGGACGGGCGGCAGCTGCTCGGCGTCGACCTCGCCGGCGACGAGCGCCCACGTGGTCGGGCCGAGGAGGACCCCGTCGCGCGGCGCGGCCTCCTCGAGCCGCTTCGCCGTCCAGACCGCGTCGCCCGCGACCGAGAGGTCGTGCCCGGCGGCGAAGACCTCGCCGGTGTTGACGCCGATCCGGGCGGCGAGGCCGGGCCCGAGCTGCGCGTCGAGGCTGAGGACCGCGTCGCGAAGCTCGACCGCGGCCCGGACTCCCCGCAGCGCGTCGTCCTCCCGGACCGTCGGCATGCCGAAGACCGCGCAGACGGCGTCGCCGATGAACTTCTCGATCGTGCCGCCGTGGCGCTCGATGATCGTCCTCGCGCCGACGAAGTAGCGGGCGAGCAGCCGCTGGAGCGCCTCGGGGTCGAAGCGCTCTGCCAGCTTCGTCGACTCGACGAGATCGCAGAAGAGGATCGTCACCACCTTCCGCGCCTCCCGGTCCGGCAACGCGACCAGGGGAGCGCCGCAGGTGGCACAGAAGCGGGCGTCCTCGCCGCTCGCCGCCCCGCAGCGCGAGCAGGTCGCCATGCGCGGAGTCTACGGCGAGGGAACGGCGCCGGCCGTGGCACCGGCCGTCGCAACAGCCGTCGCCTGCCGCCCGTCGTGGCGGTTGGCGAACACGCGCTCCTGCGCGAGGTCGAGGCCGACCGCCAGCGCGCCCGTCAGGACCGCGGCGTCGCCGAGACCCGACACCTCGACCCTCGGCGGGAACGGCAGCCACCCGGCCAGCAGCCCGCGGATCGGATCGAGAAGCAGGTCGCCGTTCGCACCGATGCCGCCGCCGAGGACGACCAGCGCGACGTCGGTCACGGCCGCGATCGGCGCGATGTACAGCGCGATCCGGCGCGCCTCTTCCGCCACGACCGCCCGGCCGAGCAGGTCGCCCTGCCGTGCCGCGCCGAAGACCGTGCGCGCATCGTACGGCGGCACGAGCCGCGTCTCGATCCCATCCGACCCGAGCCGCGCGGTCAGCTCGGCGACGGCGGCCGCGCAGGGGTCGATCTCGTCGGCTCGGCCCGAGGCGACCAGGTCGACCTCGCCGGCGGCGCCGTTCCGGCCGCGGTGGAGCTCGCCCCGCAGGACGAGGCCGGCGCCGAGGCCGGTGCCGACCGAGAGGAAGACGAAGTCCTCGACGCCGCGGGCCACGCCGCGCCACTGCTCGCCGCGGGCGGCGAGGTTGATGTCGTTGTCGAGGGTGACCGGCAGGTCGAGCCGCTCGACCAGGTCGGTCCGGAAGTCACGGCCCTCGAGCCCGGGCACGTTCGTCGCCATGCTCAGGCGGCCGGTCTCGTCGTCGACGACGGCCGGCACCCCGACGACGGCCGAGTCGATCAGGTGCGCGGACAGCCGCGACGCGTCGACGAGGGAGGTGCGGAGCTTCGTGATCGTGTCGAGCGCCTTGCCGACCTCGACGTCCGGGAGCTCGACGTCCTGGCGGGCGCGCACGGCACCGGACAGGTCGCAGATGGCGCCGCGCAGGAAGCGCGCGCCGATGTCGAGGCCGAGCACGAGCGCCGCGTCCGGTACCGCCTCGAAGAAGACAGCTCCGTACCGCGTGCGGCCCACCTCCGGCTCGGTTTCGCGGACGAGCCCGGCCTCGAGCAGCGACTGGAGCGCCAGCGAGACCGTCGGCTTCGAGATGCCCGCCTGTCGTGAGATCTCGGCGCGGGAGATCGGGGCGGCGCTGCGGATCGTGTCGAGCACGGTGCGCTCGTTCAGCTGCTTCAGCAATGGGGGAATCGCTGCGCGGGATCGCGTCACGTCAGGAACCTTAACGTAAAATCGCGCTTTTTTCCGCTTGACTTCCGGCCGTCACCGGTCATAGGATCGCACGCGTTCGGAAACCTAACTAACCCGGTTATGCCAGCCAACGGAGGAGGACGGGATGAAACGCGTGGCCACGGGAATCGTGCTGCTCGCGCTGATCGCCGCGGGCGCCGTCGCCGTTTCGGTGGGAACGGCGTCGACGAGGCACAAGCAGGCGACGACGGTCACCATCTGGGTCGGCTGGAGCGCCGGCCACGAGCTCACCGAGTTCAAGAAGGTGGTGGCGGAGTACGACCAGAAGCATCCTGACGTGAACGTGAAGGTGGTGGGCGGGATCAACGACGACAAGATCCTCGCCGCGATCCGCTCGGGCAACGTTCCCGACGTCGTCAGCTCGTTCACGTCGGCGAACGTCGGCATCTACTGCCCGTCCGGCGGCTGGATCGACCTCGACCCGCTGCTGAAGCAGGACAAGATCAACGTCAACATCTTCCCGGCGACGTCGCGCTACTACACCCAGTACAAGGGCACCCGCTGCGCCCTGCCACTGCTCGCCGACGCGACCGGGCTCTACTACAACAAGACGCTCTTCAAGAAGGCGGGCCTGACCCGGCCGCCGAAGACGTTGTCGGAGCTGGCCACGTACGCCAAGAAGCTGACCCAGAAGAACAAGAACGGGTCGATCAAGGTCCTCGGCTTCGACCCGAACCAGAACTTCTACATGGGCGGCTACGGCAACGGCGCGTCGGGATTCCAGCCGTTGATCGGCGCCAGCTACTTCGACAAGAACGGCAAGTCGAGCCTGGCCAGCGAGCCCGCCTGGGCGAGCTTCTTCCGCTGGCAGAAGAACCTCGTCGACGCGTTCGGCTACTCCAACCTCGTCCGCTGGCAGGCGGGCGCCGGCGACGAGTTTGCACCGTCGCACCCGTTCGAGACGGGCAAGCTCGCGATGATGCTCGACGGCGAATGGCGGGTCGCGTTCATCAAGAACGAGCATCCCTCGCTGCAGTACGGCACGGCGCCGATGCCCGTCGCCGACAACAAGCCCCAGCTCTACGGCGCCGGGGCGGTCAACGGGACGATCATCGGCATCCCCAAGGGCGGCAAGAACCGCGACCAGGCGTGGGACCTCGTCAAGTACCTGACCACGAACGACCACGCGCTGGCCAAGTTCTCGAACGGGATCAGGAACGTCCCGTCGACGGTCAGCTCGTCGAAGTCCAAGGAGCTTCTCCCCGACAAGAACTTCGCGACGTTCCTGCGGATCTTCACGAACCCGCACTCGCAGACCACGCCGATCACGCCGATCGGCGCCGACCACATGACGACGATCACGAACTTCATCGTCAAGTGGCAGGCGGGGAAGGTGAAGGACCTCGTCTCGGCGCTGCGTGAGGTCGACAAGCAGATCGACGCGAAGATCAAGCAGGCGGGCAAGGGCACGAGCGTTCCGTGAGTATCTCGCCGGCAGCGACGGCCGGGGCTTCGGCCCCGGCCCTGCCGGTTCCTGACCACCGGCGGGAGAAGCGGAAGGCCGTCTGGCGCCGGCGGCGGCTCGTCCTCGGGCTGATGAGCCCGTGGATCGTCGGCTTCGTCGTCTTCCTGCTCTACCCGCTCGTGATGAACGTCTACCTGTCGCTAACGCATTACGACCTGCTCAATCCGCCGAAGTGGATCGGGCTGGCCAACTACCGCTACGCGTTCGGCAGCGACCCCGACCTCTGGCCCGCGATCAGGAACACGCTCTGGATCATCGTCGTCGGCGTCCCGCTGCAGGTGCTCTTCGCCTTCGGGATCGCCACGATGCTGACCCGTGCGAGGACCGGCGCCGGCTTCTTCCGCACGGTCTTCTACCTGCCGGCGCTCGCGCCGCCGGTCGCCGCCACGCTCGGCTTCGTCTACATCCTCAACCCGGCGACCGGCCCGATCAACACGGTGCTCGGGCACCTCGGGATCCAGGGGCCGCTCTGGTTCAACGATCCCGCCTGGTCGAAGCCGTCGCTCGTCCTGCTCTCGATGTGGGGCATCGGGACGTTCATGATCATCTTCCTCGCCGGGATCCTCGATGTGCCGCGCCACCTGTACGAGTCGGCCGACCTCGACGGCGCCAGCCCCTTTCAGAAGCTGCGCTGGGTGACCCTCCCCTCGATCAGCCCGGTGATCCTCTTCTCCGTCGTCCTCGGCGTGATCTACGGGCTCCAGTACTTCACCCAGGCGTGGGTCGCGGCGAGCATCGCCGGCGGCAACGCCTCACAGGCCGGTGCGATCAGCTCGCTCGAGCTCGGCTACCCCGAGGGATCGACGCTCTTCTACCCGGTCCTCCTCTACTACCACGGGTTCAAGTACTTCAACATGGGCTACGCGAGCGCGCTCGCGGTCCTGCTGCTCGGCGTCTCGTTCGCGGTCACGCTCGTGATCATCCGCAACTCGAGGCGCTGGGTGCACTACGGCGGGGCGATTAGATAATGGCCGCCGCGGCGGAGACGGCGGCGGTCGTCCGGCGGAAGGCGCCGGCGGCGGTGCGGCGGCGGCGCTTTCTGGTCGCAGTCGCCGATCACAGCATCCTGATCGTGCTCGCGATCGTCTTCCTCCTGCCGATCGTCTTCATCGCGCTGACCGCGCTGATGACCGACGGGCAGGCGCTGACCCCGTCGCTCTGGCCGCATCCGTTCCAGTGGAGCAACTTCGTCGAGGTCTTCCGTCAGGCCCCGCTCTGGCGCTGGATGCTGAACACCCTGATGTACGCCGGCCTGGCGACGCTCGGCATCCTCGTCTCCTCGATTCCGGTCGCCTATGCGCTCGCGAAGATCCGCTGGAAGGGGCGCGATGCCGTCTTCCTCATCGTCCTCATCTCGCTGATGCTGCCGCCGCAGGTCGCGGTCGTGCCGCTCTACGTGATGTGGGCGAAGCTCGGGAACGCGATCGGCTTCCAGTTCGTCGGGTCGCTCTGGCCGCTGATCATCCCCGCGTGGCTGGGCGATGCGTTCTCGATCTTCCTCCTGCGGCAGTTCTTCCTCTCGATCCCCGAGGAGTACCTCGACGCCGCCCGGGTGGACGGCTGCGGGGAGCTACGGATCCTGACTACCGTCGTGCTGCGCCTGGCGAAGCCGGCAATCGCCGCGGTCGCGCTCTTCTCCGTTCTCTACACGTTCAACGACTTCTTCCTGCCGCTCCTCTACACCGGCGAGAACCCCGCGCACTGGCCGGTCTCGGTCGGCCTCTCGCAGTACCGGAGCCTCCACCAGGTGCAGTGGAACCTGACGATGGCGGCGACGCTCGTCGTCATGGCGCCCGTGGTCATCCTCTTCTTCCTCGCCCAGCGGGCCTTCGTCGAGGGAGTGACGCTGACGGGGGTGAAGGGTTGAAGCTGGCCGTCGTCGGCGCCGGGTCGACCTACACGCCCGAGCTCGTCGCCGGGCTCGCCGGGCTCGAGCTCGAGCGGGTGGCGCTGCACGACGTCGACGCCTCGCGGCTCGAGGTGGTCGGCGGGCTCGCCGGCCGAATGCTGGACCGCGTCGGCTTTCGCGGCGAGCTCGAGCTGCTCGACCGGCTCGACGAGTCGGTCGCAGATGCCGACTTCGTCCTCGTCCAGATCCGTGTGGGCGGCCAGGCTGCGCGCCTCCGGGACGAGACCGCGCCGCTGCCTTGCGGGTGCATCGGCCAGGAGACGACCGGCGCAGGCGGCTTCGCGAAGGCGATGCGAACCGTGCCCGTGGTGCTGGCGATCGCCGAGCGGGTGCGCGAGCTCGCCGGGCCGGAGGCCTGGATCGTCGACTTCACCAACCCGGTCGGGATCGTCACCCGCGCCCTGCTCGACGCCGGGCACCGGGCGGTCGGCCTCTGCAACGTCGCGATCACCTTCCAGCGGCGCTTCGCAGCGCTGCTCGACGTCGATGCGGCGCGGGTCGTCGTCGACCAGGTCGGCCTCAACCACCTCACCTGGGTGCGCGCCGTCCGGGTCGACGGCCGCGACGTGCTCCCCGACCTGCTCGCCGACCGGGCCGGGGAGCTCGCTGACGAGGTGCAGCTGCCCGCCCGGCTGCTCGAGGAGCTGGGCGCGGTGCCCTCGTACTACCTGCGCTACTTCTACGAGCACGACGCTGTGCTCGCCGAGCAGCTGGAGGGCGTTCCTCGCGCGGAGACCGTCGCCGAGATCGAGCGCGGCCTGCTCGAGCTCTACCGTGACCCCTCGCTCGACCAGAAGCCGGCGCTGCTCGAGCAGCGAGGCGGGGCGTTCTACAGCGAGGCCGCCGCCGGGCTCGTGCGCTCGCTGGCCTACGACATCCCGGACGTGCACGAGGTCGACCTGCGCAACGAGGGTGTCCTCGCCGGGCTGGCTGACGACGACGTGGTCGAGGTGCCCGCCCGCGTCGACTCGGGACGGATCGTTCCCCTGGAGCAGGCGCCGCTCGCGCCGGAGCTCCTCGGCCTCGTCCAGCACGTCGCCGCCTACGAGCGCCTGACCGCGGAGGCGGCCGTCACACGCGACCCGGTGACGGCGAAGAAGGCGCTGCTCACCCACCCGCTGATAGCCCAGTACGAGCTGAGCGAGGAGCTGCTCGAGCGGCTCGCGCTGGAGACGGTGACGGCGTGACGCTGGTCCTGGCGGTGGACGGCGGGAACTCGAAGACCGATCTCGCGCTGGTCGGCGGGGACGGCGAGCTGGTCGCGTTCGCGCGCGGTTCGCAGAGCTCGCCGCACCATCTCGGTGAGGACGGTTGTATGCGGGTGCTCGCAGAGCTGGTCGACGAGGTGGGCCTGAACGGGCGGGTGGCGTCGGTGGCCACGCTGTGCATGGCGGGCGTCGACTTCCCACGCGAGGAGGATCGCCTCGCCGAGCTCGTCCGGGCACGGGGCTGGGCGCAGAGCACGACCGTCCTCAATGACACGTTCGCAGTGCTGCGGGCCGGCACGGAGGAGGGATGGGGCGTCGCGGTCGTCTGCGGCGCGGGGATCAACTGCGTCGGCATCGCGCCCGACGGGCGCCAGGTCCGCTTCCCGGCGCTGGGAGCCATCACTGGCGACTGGGGCGGCGGCTTCGACGTCGGCCTGGCCGCCGTCTCCAAGGCCGCGCGGAGCTTCGACGGGCGCGGCCGGAAGACGACGCTCGAGCACGCCGTGCCGGGGCATTTCGGCCTGGAGACGCCGTACGAGCTCGCGGAGGCGATCCACCGCGACGAGATCGCCGAGCGGCGCGTGCTGGAGCTGGCGCCGGTCGTCTTCACCGAGGCCGAGCGCGACGAGGTGGCGGCGGAGATCGTCGACAGGCTGGCCGCGGAGGTGGTCTCCCTCGCGTCGGCCGCTCTCGCCCGGCTCGGCCTGGAGGAGCGCTCGGTGGAGGTCCTGCTTGGCGGTGGCCTGCTGCGCGGCGATGATTCGCGTGTGGTCGAAGGGATCCGCGAGGGTCTGCGCGGGCGGGCGCCGGCGGCCGGGGTCCGGGTGACCGGGACTCCTCCCGTCGTCGGCTCGGCACTGCTCGCGCTCGACGCGCTCGGCGCACCGGCGGCGGCGCAGGCACGGGCACGAGAAGAGGTCATGGCGGCAGCGGGGGTGAGCGATGGCTGAGGTGCACTTCCGGCAGGCGACGCGTGTCTATCCGGGCAACGACGAGCCGGCAGTCGACGCGTTCGACCTGGACATCGTCGATGGGGAGTTCGTGGTGCTGGTCGGGCCGTCCGGATCGGGCAAGACGACGGCACTGCGGATGCTCGCCGGTCTCGAGGCGGTCGACGCGGGCGCGATCTACATCGGAGAGCGCGACGTCACGTTCTTGCCGCCGAAGGATCGCGACGTTGCCATGGTCTTTCAGAACTACGCGCTGTACCCGTACCTGACCGTGGCCGCCAACATCGGCTTCCCGCTCAAGGTCGGAGGCATGAAGAAGGCCGAGCGCGAGCGCCGGGTCCGGGAGGTCGCGGAGCTGCTCGAGCTGACCGACTACCTCGCCCGCAAGCCCGGGCAGCTCTCCGGTGGCCAGCGCCAGCGGGTGGCGATGGGCCGCGCGATCGTCCGCGAGCCGAGCGTCTTCCTGATGGACGAGCCGCTGTCCAACCTCGACGCGAAGCTGCGCGTCCAGATGCGTGCCGACATCGCCGCCCTCCAGTCGCGGCTCGGCGTCACCACCGTCTACGTCACCCACGACCAGGCGGAGGCGATGACGCTAGGCCACCGCGTCGCCGTGCTCAAGGACGGCCGGCTCCAGCAGTGCGACGTGCCGCGGGCGCTCTACGAGCGGCCGGCGAACACGTTCGTGGCCGGCTTCATCGGCTCGCCGTCGATGAATCTGATCGAGGTCCCGCTGAACGGGACGGGCTGCACGTTCTGCGGCGTGGACGTGCCGCTGCCGGCCGCGCTGCCCGTGTCGAACGGCAAGGTCGTGGTCGGCCTGCGGCCCGAGTCGCTGGATCTTGCCCCCGGCGGGATCCAGGCGCGCGTCGAGGTGGTCGAGGAGATCGGCGCGGACGCATACGTCTTCTGTGCGGCCGATCAGGACGGCGAGCCGATCAAGCTGGTTGCCCGCACCGAGACCCGGTCGGCGCCCGAGCGGGAGGCGAAGGTCTCGCTCTGCCCGCGCGTGGATGAGGCCCACTTCTTCGACGCCGAGACGAGCCTGCGGCTGGAGGTCGCCTGAGGGGCGGGCAGACGAGCCTCGAGGTGCTCACGCCGGCCGTGGTCGTCGATCTCGACCGGCTGGAGTCGAACCTCGCGCGGTGGCAGGAGCACTGCGACCGGGCCGGCCTCGCGAACCGTCCGCACGTGAAGACGCACAAGTGCGTCGAGATCGCGCGGCGCCAGATCGAGCTCGGCGCCCGCGGCGTCACGTGCCAGACGCTGTACGAGGCGGAGACGATGGTCGACGCCGGGATCGACGACGTGCTCGTGCCGTACAACGTCGTCGGCGACGGCAAGCTCGAGCGGCTCGCCGCGCTGCTCGGACGGTCGCACGTGGGCGTCACGGTCGACGACGCGGCCTTGCTCGCGGGCCTGAGCCTGGCGGCGGGCCGCGCGGGGAGCGAGCTCGCGGTGCTCGTCGACTGCGACACGGGGCTGGGACGAACCGGCGTTCGATCACCGGCGGAGGCGGCCGGGCTCGCGCGGGAGATCGCCCGGACGCCGGGGCTGCGCTTCGCCGGCCTGCTCACGTTTCCGTCGCCGCCGGGCGCGAGCGCCTTCCTCCAGGAGGCGGTTGCGCAGATCGGGCGGGGCGGGCTTGCCGTGGAGACGGTCTCTGCGGGCGGGACGCCGACGATGTGGAGCTCCGGCGGGCTCCGGCCCCTCGTCACCGAATACCGCGCCGGCACCTACGCCTTCAACGACCGCAACACGGTGCGCGCCGGCGCGGCGTCGCTCGACGACGTCGCCCTGACGGTGGCGGCCACGGTCGTCAGCCGGCGCCAAGGCCACGCGATCGTCGACGCCGGCAGCAAGGCGCTCAGCTCCGAGGCGGCCGGGGACGGGTTCGGCCTGGTCGAGGAAGCGCCCGGGGCGCGCGTCGTGCGCCTGGACGAGGAGCACGGTTACGTCGAGCCGGCCGACGGGCTCGAGCTCGGGCAGCAGGTGCGGATCGTGCCCAACCACGTCTGTCTCGCCGTCAACCTCGCCGACGAGCTGGTGCTGGTTCGCGACGGCGAGATCGTGGCGCGGTGGCCGGTCGAGCGCGGGCGGTGAGGCACCACGAGGGACTGTCCCCGGAGGGGACTGTCCCCGACGAGACGGCAGCGAGCTCAGTCTGTGGGGTCAGACCCCTGCGGGGTCAGACCCTTGTGGGGTCAGACCTCTGCGGGGTCAGACCCTCGTCGGATGCCGGAGGTCGCCTCGTTCGTTGTAGGTAGCGTCCGTCCACGACCCGAAAGGATCAGATGACCGCCACCACGTCGACCGTCACGGAGCACGAGCGCGAGCAGATCGACCGGGCGAACGCGACCGACGCGACGCCGGTCGTGTTCGTCCACGGACTCTGGCTTCTGCCCTCGAGCTGGGAGCGCTGGGCCGGGCTGTTCGAGGAGGCCGGTTACGTCGCCGTTTCGCCGGGCTGGCCCGACGATCCCGAGACGGTCGAGCAGGCGAAGGAGCAGCCGGAGGTGTTCGCGCGGAAGAGCGTCGGCGAGGTCGCCGACCACTTCGAGTCGGTCATCCGCGGGCTGGAGCGGAAGCCGGCGGTGATCGGGCACTCGTTCGGCGGCCTGCTCACCGAGATCCTGGCCGGGCGCGGCCTGGCCGCCGTCTCGGTCGCGATCAGCCCGGCGCCTTTCCGCGGCGTTCTGCCGCTGCCGATCTCGGCGCTGCGCGTGGCGTCGACCGCGCTGAAGAACCCGGCGAACTACAACAGGGCGGTCCCGCTCACCTACGACCAGTTCCGATACGGCTTCGCGAACGCCGTCTCGGAGGACGAGGCCAAGGAGCTCTACGAGGCCTACTCCGTGCCCGGGCCGGGAAAGCCCCTGTTCCAGGCGGCAGCGGCGAACCTCAACCCCTGGACGGAGGCAAAGGTCGAGGCCAGGAACCCCGAGCGCGGCCCACTGCTGATCGTCTCGGCCGACCAGGACCACACCGTCCCGCCCGCGATCGCCAAGGCGTCGTTCAAGAAGGAGAAGAAGAACCCCGGCGTGACCGAGTACGTCGAGCTCGAAGGCCGCGGCCACGCGCTGACGATCGACGGCGGCTGGCGCGAGGTCGCCGACACCGCGCTCACGTTCGTGCAACGGTTCGCGTAGTGGCCACGGACGTCTGCACGCACCTCGACCAGATCCAGGTCACCGAGCTGCCCGAGACGATCGCAGGCTGCGAGGACTGCCTGGCGATCGGCGGGCGCTGGCTCCACCTCCGCATGTGCGAGATCTGCGGGAAGATCGGCTGCTGCGACTCGTCGCCGAACCGGCACGCGTCGAAGCACGCACACGAGGCGGGCCATCCGATCGCCCGCTCGGCGGAGCCCGGCGAGGACTGGAGCTGGTGCTTCGTCGACGAGGTCGCGTTCGTCCTCGAATGACGTCGCTGCCGGCGCTTCCCTATCCCGACTGGGAGCCGACGAAGGAGACCCTCCACCTCTGGGCGCAGATCGTCGGGAAGGTGAAGCTGGCGTCGGCACCGCCGAAGAACCACTGGTGGCACGTGCCGCTCTACCTCGACGTGCACGGGCTGACCACGCGACTCCTGCACGGCGCTGACGGGACGCCGTTCGAGATCCGCTTCGACTTCGCCGCCCACCGGCTGGTGGTCGAGACGGCCCGGGCCGAGGAGTCGTTCGCGCTCGCCGACGGTCTCTCGGTGGCCGCGTTCGACCGGGAGCTGCACACTGGGATGGGCAAGCTCGGGCTCGACGTGGCGATCGTCGGGCAGCCGTTCGGAGTACCGACGACGACGCCGTTCGCCGACGACGAGGAGCACCATTCGTACGACGCGGAGGCGGTCGAGCGCTTCTGGCGCGTCCTGGACTGGAGCGCCGACGTCCTGGAGGAGTTCGCCGGCTGGTTCTGCGGCAAGGAGAGCCCGGTCCACCTGTTCTGGCACTCGTTCGACCTCGCCCTGACCCGGTTCAGCGGCCGTCGCGCGCCGGCGCAGCCGGACGCGGACGCGGTGAGCAGGGAGGCGTACACGCACGAGGTCGTCTCGTTCGGCTTCTGGGTGGGCGACCAGAACATCCGCGAGCCGAGCTACTACTCGTACACCGCGCCGGAGCCGGCCGGCCTGCGCGACCGGCCGCTCTCGCCGGCGACGGCCCACTGGACCGACGCCGGCACGGGCTCGCTGGCGCTGCTCCCGTACGAGGACGTTCGCACGTCGGCCGACCCGAAGGCGACGCTGCTCGACTTCCTCCAGAGCGCGTACGAGGCAGGCGCCGACGCGGCCGGCTGGGACCGGGACGAGCTGCTCTCGTCCTGGTGCCCACCGCTGTCTTGACACGGCGCCAGAGCCTGACGCTGGTCGCCGCGATCGTCGGCTCGGGGGTCGCGGCGCTGGACGGCACGATCGTCAACGTCGCGCTCCCGTCGATCGAGCGCGACCTCGGCGGCGGCCTGACGGGTCAGCAGTGGGTGGCGAACGCGTATCTGCTCGCGCTCGGCTCGCTGATCCTGATCGGGGGCTCGCTCGGCGACATCTACGGCGAGCGGCGGACCTTCGCGATCGGCGTCGGCGCGTTCGGCGTCTTCTCGGTCGCCTGCGCGCTGGCGCCGACGATCGGGGTGCTGATCGCCGCGCGGGCGCTGCAGGGCGCCGCCGGGGCGCTCCTGACGCCGAGCGCGCTCGCGATCATCGTCGGCGCCTTCCCGACCGGCCAGCGGTCGGCGGCGATCGGGATGTGGACCGCCTGGGGCGGCATCGCGACGATCGCCGGGCCGCTGCTCGGCGGCGTGATCGTCGACCATGCTTCCTGGCGCTGGGTGTTCGCGATCAACGTCCCGCCGGTTGTCGCCACGATCGCGCTGGTGCTCGCGGCCGTGCCCCGGACGGCGCGCGTCGCCGGCCGCAAGGTCGACGTCATCGGCGCGCTGCTCTGCATGCTCGGGCTGGGCGGGTTCGTCTTCGCGCTGATCGAGCAGCCCGGCCACGGCTGGTCGAGCCCCCTGATCTGGATCCCGCTGACCGGCGGGATCGCCACCTTCGCGGTGTTCATCGTCTACGAGCGGCGGACGCCCGAGCCGATGCTGAAGCTCGAGTTGTTCTCGCGGCGCAACTTCTCGGTCGGAAACGCGGAGACCCTCTCCATGTACGCGGGCATCGCGATCCTCTTCTTCTTTCTCGTCATCTACCTCCAGGAGGTCGCCGGCTACACGGCGGTGCGGAGCGGGCTGACAACGGTGCCGGTGACGTTGGTGATGTTCGCGCTCTCGCGCCGCTTCGGGGCGCTCGCCGACCGTTACGGCCCGAGGCTGTTCATGGGCTGCGGGCCGCTAGTCGCCGCCGCGGGCATCCTGCTCCTGCTGCGCGTGGGCATGCACCCCTCGTACCTGACCGACCTGCTGCCGGCGCTCCTCATCTTCGCGTTCGGCCTGACCGCTACGGTCGCGCCGCTGACGGCGACGGTGCTGGCCGACGCCGACGACACCGACGCCGGGATCGCGTCCGCGATCAACAACGCCGTGGCCCGGGTCGCCGGGCTCGTCGGCGTCGCGGCGGTCGGGGTCGTCGTCGCCGGCGTGCTCACCGGCGACACCTTCGCCCCGAACACGGAGTCGGTGCAGGCGTTCCATCAGGCGATGGCGATCTGCGCCGCGCTCGTCGCCGTCGGCGGAATCGCGGGGCTCCTGGGCATCGTCAACCCGCGGCGGCCCATCGAGGCCGAGAAGTGCCCGGGCGGACAGCTCGCCGGAGCACCGGAACCTGCCGCCGAGACGTCCTGAGCGCGCTTGTACCGTTCGAGGGGTCGACCATGCTGATCTTCGATTTCGGCACCCGCCAGGAGCTCCAGCTGCTCGGGCTGCTGATCGCGGGCGCGGCGCTGCTGATCCTGGCCGGGCCGCTGAACATCCCGTACCCGATCCTGCTCGTGCTCGGCGGGCTGCTGCTCGCCTTCGGCCCGGGCGTGCCGAAGGTGACCATGCCGCCGGAGGTCGTCCTCGTCGGCATCCTGCCGCCGCTCCTCTACCAGGCGGCGTACGCGACGGGACTGCGCGAGCTGCGGCGGAACCTGCGGCCGATCTCGCTCCTTGCCGTCGGCCTGGTCCTGCTCACGACCTGCGGCGTCGCCGTGGTCGCGCACGAGATCACCGACCTCGGCTGGGCGGAGGCGTTCGTCCTGGGCGCGGTCGTCTCACCGACCGACCCGATCGCGGCCACCGCGATCGGTCGGCGGCTCGGGGTTCCCCGGCGGCTGATCGACATCATCGAGGGCGAGAGCCTCGTCAACGACGGCACCGCGCTCGTGCTCCTGCGCACCGCGATCGTGGCCGCTGTCGCAGGCTCGTTCTCCGTCTGGGACGCCGGCTGGCACCTGGCGGTGAACATCGTCGGTGGAATTGCGGTCGGCCTCGCGGTCGGCTACCCGATCCGGCGCCTCCGGCGCGTGCTGGACAACCCTCCGCTCGAGGTGACGATCGCCTTCCTGACCGGCTATTTCGCCTTCCTGCCGGCCTCGGCGATCCACGTCTCCGGCGTGCTCGCCGTCGTCACCGCCGGCGTCTACATGGGCTGGTACACGCCCGAGCTGACGACGGTGCAGACTCGCCTCCAGGGCGAGGGATTCTGGAGCGTGTTCACGTTCCTGCTCAACGTGCTCCTCTTCGGCCTGGTCGGCCTGCAGCTGCGCCCGGTGCTCGACGGGCTCTCCGGCCACGGCGGCTGGTCGCTCGTCGGCGACGCCGCAGTGATCGTCCTCGCCGTGATCGCGCTCCGGATCCTCTGGGTCTTCCCGGCGACCTATCTGCCCCGCTGGTTCGTCCCGGGCCTCAGCGAACGCGACCCGTCGCCGCCGTTGCGCTATCCCGCCTTCCTCGCGTGGAACGGCATGCGCGGGGCGGTGACGATCGCGGCTGCGCTGATCGTCCCGCTGCGGACCGACGCCGGCGCACCGCTGCCGGGCCGCGACCTGATCGTCTTCTTCTCGTTCGCGGTGGTGCTGGCGACGCTCGTCGGCCAGGGGTTGTCGATGCCGCTGGTTATCCGCGCGCTCCGGCTGGAGGCGGACGACGGCGGCGCCGACGAGGAAGAGGCTCTGGCCCGGGTCCGCGCCGCCGAGGCGGCGCTCGAGCGGCTCGAGGAGCTCGAGCCGGAGGTCTGGGTGCTCGACGACACCGCCGAACGGCTCCGGGGCCTGTACCGCTTCCGGATCGACCGCTTCAACGCGAGATCCGACCCGGAGACCGACGGGAAGATCGAGAAGCGGTCGGCGAAGTACCAGAAGCTGCGCCGCGAGCTGCTCGAGGCCGAGCGCCACGCCGTGATCGAGATGCGCAACACCGGCGAGATCAGCGACGAGGTGATGCGGCGCGTCGAGCGCGACCTCGACCTCGAGGTGTCGCGGCTGGACCGCTGATCGGTCAGGCCCGGAGCCTGGCGGCCGGGACGGCCGCCCTCCCGTCCGGCTCGCGCAGGTACTGGTGGACGAAGGCGATCGCCATGCTGCCCTCGCCCACAGCCGCGGCGACCCGCTTCACCGGGCCGAGGCGGACGTCGCCGCAGGCGAAGATGCCCGGCATGCTGGTCTCGAGCAGGTAGGGGTCGCGTTCCAGCGCCCAGCGGTCCGCCGCCCGCAGGTCGGCGCCGGTGATCACGAAGCCGTGGCGGTCGAGCGCGATCTCGGGCGGCAGCCATGCGGTCTCGGCGTCGGCTCCGATCAGGATGAAGAGCCCGCCCGATTCCAGCCGCCGCGTCTCGCCCGTGGACGCGTCGTGGACGTCGATCGCCTCCAGTGCCTCGTCGCCATGCACCGCGGCGACCTCGGTGCGGGTCAGCACGCCGATGTTCGACCGCGAGGCGAGCTGGTCGATCAAATAGCGCGACATGCCTTTCTCGAGGCCGTCGCCGCGGCAGAGGAGGGTCACGCTCCGCGCGTGGGTGGAGAAGTGCAGGGCCGCCTGCCCGGCCGAGTTGCCGGCGCCGACGATGTGGACGTCCAGGCCGTGGGTGCCGGGCGCCTCGCCGCGCGCGGCGCCGTACGAGACACCCTTGCCGAGCAGCCGGTCGCAGCCCTCCACCGGCAGCTTCCGCCAGGAGACGCCGCACGCCAGGATGATCGTCTGCGCTCGGAGCACGTCGCCGCCGTCCAGGTGCACCTGTCGCGCGGTTGCGTCGAGCCGGTCGATCGTCCGGGTGACGAGGATCTCCGCGCCGAGCCTGCTCGCCTGCTTGAACGCCCGGTCGGCCAGCTCCTCGCCCGACACACCAGACGGAAAGCCCAGATAGTTCTCGATCCGCGACGACGCGCCGGCCTGGCCGCCCGGCGCCTCGCGCTCGATCACGATCGTCCGCAGCCCCTCCGAGGCTCCGTACACGCCCGCCGCCAGCCCGGCAGGGCCGGCGCCGATCACCACCGTGTCGTACTCCGCATGTCGCGGCTCGGTCTCGAGGCCGAGCAGCTCGGCCACCCGACGCAGCTGAGGCCGGACCACCGTCTTGCCGCCGACGACGCGAACGACCGGGCAGTCGGCCTCGGCGGGCAGCGGGCCGCCCCACTGCTCCGCCGCATCCGGCGCGTCGGGCTGGACCCAGGCGAAGCTGATCTGGTTGCGGTCGAGGAAGTGGCGCAGGGCCGAGCAGGCCGGGTCGAGCCGGTGGCCGACGACGACCGCCCGCGGCGGCGACGGCTCGGCGGCGAGGCCCTGGAGCCCGGACGCGCCGCCGATGCGGTGGCTCGCCAGCTTCCCGACCGCCCTGCCCACGTCGGGCTCGAGGGCGACAACGGCGTAGTAGTCGTGCGGCTCGACCCGCATCACCCGCGACGGCTCCGCGGCCCGGAAACCCGCCGGGAATGCAGTGCCCAGCGTGATCGGCACCTCGCCGAAGATGTCGCCGGGGGCCCGTTCGCCGACCACGCGCTCGATCCCGTCGACGAGCTTGACCGCCTCGATGTGGCCGTCGAGCACCGCGAACAGGGCGCGCTCGCTGCCCTCGGGCGCGGCCCACTCGCCCGGCACGAGGCTGATGTCGGCCGCCACGCGGGAGAGTCGCTCGCGCGCTGCGGCGTCGAGCCCCTCGAAGATCGTCACCTTCCCGATCTCGTCCGGCGTCACCATGCCGGAGAACGCTACGCCGTCACGGCCGCCGGCGCAGCCTGGGCCGCTCGCCGGTCGAGCGCCTGCATCGTCAGCCAGGCGGCGGCCGCGGCGAGCACCGCCGCCGGGATCGCGTCCTGGCCGGCGTGCCCGACCAGCAGCCCTGCGAACAGCACCGAGGTGACGAGCAGGCGGGTACCGGCCGCCATCCCGGCGGCAGCTCCGACGGCGACCGCGAGCGTCGGCGAGACGTCGAACCACGTGTGCGCGAACTCGGCGACCGCGATGCCGAGGAAGAGGGCGGGGAAGACGGGGCCCCCGCGGAAGCCGCAGCCGAGGCTGATCCCGTAGCCGATCGCCTTCGCGACCAGCAGGACGAGCAGGATCTTCGTCGAGGTCGCCGCCGCCAGCGCGGGCACGCCCGTCTGGCCGGAAAAGAGCACATCCTGCGAGTCGGCGCCGAGCCAGTCCGCAACCTGAGCGACCAGGCCGACGGCGAGCCCGCCGCCGACGAGCAGGACCGGCAGGCCGACGCGCCGCGTGCCTTCCCTCGCGAGCTCGGCCGCGGACCTCCGCACGGTCGCGACGATCACCGCGACGGCGATGCCGACGACGACCGCGACGACCAGGTCGTAGACGTGCGTGCCGGAGTAGTCGGGCAGGCTCGGCACCGCCAGCGACTGCGACCCGAGGCCGCCCCAGTCGCCGAGTCCGATGAACAGGATGTAGCCGATCGCCGCCGCGACGAAGCCCGGCAGCAGGACGGGCAGGAGACCGGCGCCCAGGCCGAGCCCGCTCTCGACCATCATCATCCCACCGACGATCGGACCGCCGAAGAGCGCCGAGATCGCCGAGAACGAGCCGGCGGTGGCGAGGACAGCCTTTCCCTTCTCGTCCGTGCGGGCGAAGAGCGTGACCGTCATCCCGACCACCGAGCCGAGCGCGATCAGGGGCGCCTCCGGGCCGAGCACCGCCCCGAACGCGCAGGTAGGCGAGCGCGTCCGGGTCTCTCGGCGGCCTCGGCAGCCGCGGCCGGCGGCGGCCGCCCTCCGTCACGCCGGCGGCGCGTGCGCCTCGCCCGGCAGTCCGGCCGCAGCCTTCGCCCGTCTCAGGTCGTGGGTGATGTGCACGGCCGCGGAGGTGAGCGGGGCAGCGAGCACGAGACCGATCATCCCGAAGATGCAGCCGGCGCCGATCGTCAGGATCAGCACGGCGAGCGGGTGCAGGTGCAGCGCGGAGCCCATCGCGAAGGGCTGGAAGATGTTCTGCAGCAGGCCGTTCGCGAGTAGGACGATGACGAGCATGATCAACGCCGTGGTCGTGCCCTCGGCGCCGAGCGCGATCAGGACGGCAAAGGCGCCCGACACGACCGCGCCGATGTAGGGGATGTATGCCGTGATCACGGTGACGATCGCGATCGTTCCCGCCAATGGCACGCCGAGGATCAGAGCACCGATCCCGACCACGAGTCCGTTGAAGGCCGCGACGATCGTCACGCCGAGGAAGTAGCCCCGCAGCGACCGCAGGACGCCGCCCGTCACCGTCTGGGCGACCTTCGGCGGCAGGCCCATGTGCCCGTCGATCCAGCGCCGCAGGGTCGGCCCGTCCTTGAGCAGGAAGAAGACGCCCAGCATCGCGAAGGAGAGCGCGAAGGCGAGCGATGCGAGGCCCCTGATGCCGTTCAGGATCCCCTTGGTCAGCGTGGAGATGACATCGGGCGTCGTCGTGGTGACGTTGTTCTCGGCACTCGACACGCCCGCGTCGTCGACGCCGAGGTCGGAGAGCCAGTTGCCGATCTTCTGGACGGCCGCGTTGGCGTTGCCGGCGATGTCGTCCCGCTGCGCGCGGAGCCCTCCGAGCACGACGACGACGACCGCGACCACGATCGCGATGATCAGCAGGAGCATCAGCACCGCGCCGAGGGCGCGCGGCACGTGGTGACGCTGAAGCGCGCCGACGAGCGGCGAGGCGACCGTGGCCACGATCCCCGCGGCGATCATCGGCCCGCCGATCGTGTAGGTCGCCCCCAGCAGCCAGGTCAGGGCGGCCAGGAGGAGCAGGACGCCGACGACCAGCCAGGCGGTGCGGCCGAGGTCGCGCAGCCATCGCGGCGCCGCGAACACGGTCGAGAGCTCCGCCAGCTGGGCCGACCCGATCGCCGGTGTGTCGGCGGAGGCCGCCGGGTGCGTCGGCGGGTGGATCCGCTGCCAGAACCGCAGGTTCACGTTTGCCCCGGCCGTGCCGCCACGGGCTGGAAGGTACTCGGAGGGTCGGTCGCCACAGGGGTCTAGGGTCTGGCCCCGGACGGGCCTGGCTCCGCGGGGTGGTGGCGCAAACGTTCCGTCGGGGACAGTCCCCTCCGGCGACAGTCCCTGGAAGCGAGCGCGGGTCGCCGCGGGGACCTCGCGGGCCCCTGCGGCGACCCGCCGCGCCTACGACGCCGGTGTGATGTTCAGGTTCATCCGGAACAGGTTGGCCGGGTCGTACTCGGCCTTCAGCTGTGCCAGCCGCTCGTAGTTCAGGCCGTAGCCGGCGCGGACGAGATCCTCCTGCTCCTCGCCGAGGCCCGGGAAGTTGAGGTACAGGCCGCCGGTCGAGTGCTTGTCCATCGCGTTCCAGAACTCGCGGCCCCAGGCGATCGCCTCGTCCGACTGCGCCGGGTCGGTCCAGCTGACCTCGCCGGTGACCAGGAAGCCCGCGTCCCGGCCGCCGTAGGCGGTGTCGGTCTCGCCGACGCGGCTCATCGCCCCGCCGTGGTGCCAGATGACGATGTCCGTGATCGGCGTCGGCCGCCGCTCGCCGTAGCCGACGATCTCGTCGATCGCCGCGTCGGTGAGCTCGGCAAGCGCCTTGGACTTCCAGTAGTACAGGCCGCCCTTGGGGAACAGTGCGTCGAAGCCGCTCTGCAGCCCGACCCACGGCCAGGGGCCGCTCAGGTCGATCAGCGGCGTGCCGAGTTCGCGGAGCGGCCGGACCACCGCCTCGCCGTCCTCCGGCGAGCCCGAGTAGACGGCCGCGACGACGCAGACGGGGGCGCCGTGGTGCTCGACCGGGAACGGCTCGCCCGGAGCGACGCTCCAGCAGAGCGCGATCGAGCTGAGCTCGTCCGGTGCCGAGGCCATGTAGTCGCGCCAGGCCGGGATCACCGTTCGGGCCTGCTCGAGCGGGTAGAAGATCGCGCCGACCATCACCTGCGGCCCGACCGGGTGCGCCTGGAATTCGAACGACGTGACCACTCCGAAGTTGCTCCCCGCGCCGCGCACGGCCCAGAACATGTCCGCGTTTTCGGTCGCGCTCGCCCGCCGCAGCCGGCCGTCGGCGGTGACGATGTCGACCGACCGCAGATTGTCGATCGAGAGGCCATACTTCCGCCGCAGATGGCCAACGCCCCCGTGCAGGGTCAGGCCGCCGATGCCCGTGGTGGAGACGACTCCCCCCGGGACCGCGAGGCCGAAGAGCTGCGACTCGCGGTCGCAGTCGCCCCAGGTGGCGCCGCCCTCGGCCCGGACGATGCCCGTGGCCGGGTCGACGTGCACGCCGCGCATCTGCGACAGGTCGATCACGAGGCCGTCGTCGTTGACGGCGTTGCCCGCGACGTTGTGGCCGCCGCCCTTGATCGACAGCGGCAGCCGGTGCTCTCGCGCGAAGTTGACCGCGTCGACGACGTCGGCCGCGCCCGTGGGCTGCACGATCAGCGCAGGCTTACGGTCGATCAGCCCGTTCCAGATCGCCCTCGCCTCGTCGTAGCCGGGCTCTCCGGGCCGGAGCACCCGTCCGCGGATCCCCGCGACGAAGGCGTCGACCGCCTCCGCGTCGGGGCCCGCCTGTACCGGTGGTGCACTTGCCATGCTCAACCTCCTCCCGCCGTCTCCCGGCGTCCACTCGTCTCGACGTTGTCGCCCATACGGACGTTACGTCCTTCCGGATGCGGGGTCCGGCAACACCGGCCATTCGTTTCACCGATCGCGCGCCGTGGAAGCCGGAGCGGATGACGTCGATGAGAGGCGGCGGCCACCTCGCCATCCTCACGCAGGCGTTCAAGGGGATCGGCAAGCACAACCTGACGAACATCGCAGCCGCGCTCGCCTACTACGCCTTCCTCGCGATCCCGTCGGTGCTGTTGGTGGCGGTCGGGATCTTCGCGCTCGTCGGCAACCCGAGCGACGTCACCAGGCTGGTCGACCGGCTCGGGAACGTCGTTCCCGCCCAGGCCCAGCAGCTGATCCAGGACAGCCTGACCCGGATGACGGGCAACACGGGAACGGGGATCAGCGTGCTCGTGATCGGGATCCTGCTGGGGCTCTGGTCGGTCACCGGCGCGATGCAGACCCTGATGTGGGGCCTGAACATCGTCTACGACCGCGAGGAGACGCGTGGCTTCGTCAGGAAGCGCCTGACGGCGCTGAAGATGGTCGGGTTCGCCGCCCTCGGCATCCTGCTCGTCTTCGGCCTGCTCGTGCTCGGACCGCAGCTGATCAACTGGGTCGGCGACGCGGTCGGTCAGCACACGGTCGTCTCGTGGGTCTGGTGGACGGCGCAATGGCCGATCCTGATCGTCGGCGTGCTGATCGCCTTCGCGGGCATGTACTACCTGGGGCCGAACGTCGAGCATCCGCGCTGGCGTGTCTTCACGTTCGGCGCGGGCCTGGCGATGGTCGTCTGGCTCGCGCTCTCCGGCCTCTTCTCGTTCTACGTGAGCAGGTTCGGCTCGTACAACAAGACGTGGGGCGCGCTGGCGGCGGTCGTGATCCTGCTCACGTGGCTGTGGCTGACTGCCCTGGCGGTCCTCCTCGGGGCGGAGGTGAACGCCGAGTCCGGACGTGCCCGCGGCCAGGATCGCGAGGAGTCTGCGGAGGTTCAGGTCCAGGCAGAGGGCAGAGCCTAGAGGCCGGCACGGGCGGCGCTCCGTCCGGCACGCCTGTCTTGCTCACGGAGCAGGACCTGTGCGATGGTCCTCGAACTGCGCATCGTCAACCGTCCTCGGAGGCCTCGGAATGGATCACCTGAAAGCGATGAGCCGCTCGTCCCATCTGATCGGCTGGGGTGGGCTGCTGCTCTTCATCTTCCTGTTCTTCGACTGGCAGCAGGTCAGCACCGTCGTCGGCTCTGCGGGTCGCAGTGGCTGGCACGGGTGGGGGGTGCTGGTCGGGATCCTGACGATCGCGCTCGTCGCCTGGGAGGCAATGCAGATCTTCGCCGTGAAGCTCGAGCTGCCGTTCAAGGCGGCGCTGCTCACCGCCGGCCTGGCGGCCGGCGTGCTGCTCTTCACGATCATCAAGTTCCTGGTCGACAACGAGTTCCGGCACTGGCCGGCCTGGGTCGGCCTGATCCTCGCGATCCTGATCGCGGTCGGCGGCTATCTCCGGTACGCCGGCGACGAGCCGACCGAGGTCAAGCTCTCCAAGGCTCCACCGGCCGCGCCGCCGCCGGCCGAGCCGCCGGCCGCGTAGACGCGGTCTCAGCTCAACGGATCGAGGCGCTCGTCAGGCGCCTCGATCCGTTTCAGGGCGTCGATCAGGAAGAAGTCGCCCCAGACGGTCGCGCAGTCGAGCCCGTGGCCGATCGGCTGCCGGTAGCAGCAGTGCAGGAGCGCGCCGTCGCCGTCGCCCGGGTTCAGGCAGGTGGCGACGAGCGCGTCCACCAGGCTGCCCGCCTCGGCATCCCACCCGAGCTCGAGCAGGGCGGAGGCGGCGATGGCCCCGGCCGACGCGTCGCGTCGAACGGCAGTGACAGGCCCAAGCCTGTCACTGCTCGGAGCGTCGAAGTCCCACGGCGGCACCAGATCGTCCGGCAGGTGGTCGAGGAACCAGCGCGCCGCCAGCTCGGCCTCCTCGCGGTAGCCGCCGGTCGCCCGGTGGGCGGTCGCGAGCCCGTGCACCGCCCACGCCTGGCCGCGCGCCCAGGTCGAGCCGGCCGCGTAGCCGTTGATCGTCCCCTGCTCGAGCACGGTGCCGTCGTCTGCGATCCGGGCGGCGTGGAACGTCGAGCCGTCGTCGCGGAGAAGCGCCGGGAGGGTCGCCGCCAGATGCGCCGCCGCCGCGTCGGCCGCCCCGGCCATCCCCTGCCGATCCGCCCACCAGAGCAGCAGCAGGTTCGGCCAGGTGTCGACGATCGTCCGGCCGCGGTGCTCGGGCTCGTCGAGGGCGCCGATCACCTGGATCACGCCGTTCGGCAGCGCCCGTCGGGCGAGCGACGCCGCCGCCCGCAGGCCGAGCACCCGGTAGCAGTCGTCCCCGGTCGCGGCCAGGCCGAGCACGGCCGACGGCCAGAAGAAGAACCCGAGGTCGTGCGTCGTCGGCTGCGCGGCGCGGGGGCGGAGCAGATCGGTGACCGCCGCGGCCCGTTCGTGCTCGCCGGCGAGCCAGAGCTGGCCGGCGACGAAGCCGCCCGTCCAGGGGAGCCCGGTGAGCGCTGCCTCCTCGGCGTCGAGCGGCGAGAGCAGCTCCCAGCGGCCGTCCTCGCCCGTCACGTGCGGGAGCAGCCCATCGCGCGGCCCGATCCGCCGCGTCAACGACTCAACCCGTTGCAGACTCTTACCCCGTTGCAGGCTCACGGCTCACCGTCAGCAGCAGGCCGTTGCGGCCGGTCACTCGCACGCGTTCGCCGGGCCGTGCGCCCTCGTCGCACTGCGCACGCCAGAGCTCGCCCTGCACGCGGACGTACCCGACCGGCCGGCATTCCTGGGCGACCTCGACCACCCGTCCGACCATCGTCTCGGCGCCGACCTGCGCCCGGCGCCGCGTCGTCCACCAGAGCCAGAAGCCGGTCTGCGAGATCTCGAACACCGCTGTGCCGACGAGCAGCGCGAACGCCCACCAGCCGGAGACGACGTGGAGGAGGACGAGCGCGAGCGCGATCCAGAAGGTCATCGCGCCGCGCGGCGGAGGACGCGCCGGTCGCCGATCCGCCGGGTGACGCCGTCGGCGTCGAAGCGCTCGAGCAGAAGCTGCGCAGGCCGCCGGCCGGTGCCGATCAGGTCGCGGAAGCGCGCGAGCGTGATCTCGCCGTGGGCGGCGCAGTCCTCGACCAGCAGCTCGCGCGCCCGCTCGTAGGCGGCCGCGCTCACCGCCTCGCCGCCGAGCCGGACGAGCCTGCCCTCCTGCTCGAGCGCCCGTGCGAGCCCGGCGTCGGCCACCTTGAGCGGTGTGAAGCCCGATGCCTCGAGCTCGGCGAGCAGCTCGTCGGCGCCCTCGATCCTCGCCGTCGCCCCCGGCAGGTACAGGCGGGAGCCGCGTCGCTCGAGGCCGAGCAGCGGGACGATCGCAGCCGCCCACGGCGCCGACGGGGCGTCGACTCCGGGGTCGAGCGGATCGGCCGCCGCGAGCTCTGCTCGAACTCGCTCGCGCAGGTCGTCCAGCCAGGCGGTCGAGAACACCCAGTCGCCCGCCCGCTCGACTCCCTGGAGCTCGCCGAGGTGGGTCAGCGCCTCGGCGCGGACGGGCGCGTACACGGTCGCGCCCGCCTCGCCGCGCTCGATCCGGCCGAGCCGCTCCGGGTCGAGCCGGCGCGGCGGCCGCGGGTCGAGCACCACGCCGCCGCCGATCGTCGAGCGGGTGCGGAGCACGACCCGGTCGCCGGCGGCGGCGACGACCGGCCGCTCCAGCCGCAGCTGGACGTAGCGGTCGCTCCGCGCCACCCGCGCCGGGACGTCGGCGGTGCCGAGGTGGACGGTGACGGCGGCCGGGACTTCCTCGAGCTCCTCGAGCGTCACGTCCAGCCGGTACGTGACCGGAAAGGCTCCACGCTCGACCAGGGCGTCGCCGCGCGCGATCCGGTCGCGCTCGACGCCCGGAATCGCAAGGGCCACGCGCTGCCCTGCTTCCGCCCGCTCGACCGCGCGGTCGTGCACCTGCACGCTGCGCACCCGCACGTCGAGGCCGCGCGGCTCGACCCGCAGCTCGTCCCCTTCCCCGACCGTCCCCGACCAGAGCGTGCCGGTCACGACCGTCCCGATTCCGCGCAGCGTGAAGACGCGGTCGACGTAGAGGCGCGTGGGGCCGTCGGCACCCGCGTGTTCGACGCCGTCGGCTGCCCGGGAGAGGGCGGCCCGCAGCTCGTCCAGTCCGTCGCCCGTCTTCGCGCTGACCGCGACCGCCTCGGCCTCGGGCACGAGCTCTGCTGCCTCGGCGAGCGCCAGTTCCAGCGTCTCCCCGTCGACCGCGTCCGACTTCGTCACCGCGACGACTCCGCGGTCGATCCCGAGCAGACGCAGAATCGCGAGGTGCTCGTGCGTCTGCGGCCGGGCGCCCTCTGCGGCGTCGATCACGAGCAGGAAGAGGTCGATCCCGGTTGCGCCGGCGACCATGTTCCGGACGAAGCGTTCGTGACCCGGCACGTCCACGAGTGAGAGCCGCCGCCCGTCGGGCAGCTCGAGCGGCGCGTAGCCGAGGTCGATCGAGATCCCGCGCGCCTGCTCCTCGGGCAGCCGGTCGGTGTCCTTGCCGGTCAAGGCCCGGACGAGCCAGGTCTTGCCGTGGTCGATGTGACCTGCGGTGCCGACTGTCAGGGGCACGCAGCGACCACGGCCGCGACCTCGTCCACCTCGGCGTCGGCCAGCGTCCGGCAGTCGAGCAGCAGCCGGCCGTCGCGGACGACCCCGACGACGGGCGGCTCGCCCTGCCGCAGCGGCGCAGCCAGGCTCTCGTCGACGGCGCAGGCGAAGCTGGGCAGCTCTGCAAGCGGAAGCGCGCCGCCGCCGACGCGGGCGACCGTCTCCTCGACCGTTCCGCCGGTGAGCCCGGCGAGCCGCTCTGCCCGGTCCTGCACCGTCGCCACCGGTTCGTTCAGCATCCGCAGCACCGGCACCTCGCGGAGAGCGCGCCCGGGGTCGAGGTACAGGGCGAGCGTCCCTTCGAGCGCGGCCAGGGTCAGCTTGTCCGCGCGCAGCGCGCGCTGGAGCGGGTGGCGCCGGAGCCGCTCGACCAGGTCCGCCCGGCCGACGACGATTCCGGCCTGCGGGCCGCCGAGCAGCTTGTCGCCCGAGAAGCAGACGAGGTCGGCACCCGCGGCGAGCGCGTCGCGGACCTGCGGCTCGTCGTGGAGCGGGAGCAGGGCGCCCGAGCCGAGGTCGTCGACCAGGGGGACGTCGTGCCGGGCGGCTACCGCGGCCAGCTCGGCGGTGGTCGGCAGCCCGGTGAAGCCGACCACGCGGAAGTTCGACTGGTGCACGCGCAGGAGGAGGGCGGTCACCGGGCCGATCGCCCGCTCATAGTCGGCGGCGCGTGTGCGGTTGGTCGTCCCGACCTCGACCAGCCGGGCGCCGGAGCGGTTCAGCACGTCGGGGATCCGGAAGCCGTCGCCGATCTCGAGCAGCTCGCCGCGGGAGACGACCACCTCGCGTCCCTCGGCGAGCGCCGCCAGCGCGAGCAGCACGGCGGCGGCGTTGTTGTTGACGGCCAGCGCGCCCTCCGCGCCGGTCAGCCGCCGGAGGACCGTCGCGACGTGATCCTGTCGCGACCCGCGCGTCCCGGCTTCGAGGTCGTACTCGAGGTTCGAGTAGCCGGCGGCGGTGTCGCGGACACGCTCGACGGCGGCCGCCGGCAGAGGCGCCCTGCCCAGGTTCGTGTGCACGATCACGCCCGTCGCGTTCAGCACGCGGCGCAGGCGCGGCCGCCGGGCCTGGTCGAGCTCGTCGTGCAGTCGTTCGCCGAGGTCGCCCGGATCCACTCCGGCCCGGATCTCCTCCCGTGCGCGCTCGATCACGAGCCTGGCGGCGTCGACCGCGAGCGGGTCGTCGGCCGCGCGCGCGAGCTCGTCCACCGAAGGAAGGTCTCGCAGCTCCACGGCCAAAGTCTAGGCCGGAGGCTGATCCAGGGTCTGACCCCTTCGGGCTGAGCTCGCTGCGGTTTCTGCGGGGACAGTCCCCTTCGGGGGCAGTCCCTAACGGAAGTCAGCGCTCCTGGAGATAGGCCAGCACCGCGAGGACGCGGCGGTGGTCGGTATCCGAGGGCGGCAGCTGGAGCTTCTGGAAGATGCTCGCGATGTGCTTCTCGACCGCGCCGACCGTGAGCACGAGCGACTCGGCGATTCCTGCGTTCGAGCGGCCCTCGGCCATCAGCGTCAGCACCTCGAGCTCGCGCGGAGTGAGCACGTCGAGCCGGTGGGAGCCGCGGTTCCCGAGCAGCTGCGAGACGACCTCGGGATCGAGGGCCGTTCCGCCGTCGGCGACGCGCCGGACCGCCTCGACGAAGTCGGCAGCGTCCAGCACCCGGTCCTTGAGCAGGTAGCCGACGCCGCCGGAGCTTCCTGCCTGGGCGAGCAGCTCCGCGGCGTACGTGTGCTCGACGTACTGCGAGAGGACGAGGATCGCCGTCTCCGGAGCGGAGCCGCGCAGCTCCAGCGCGGCGCGCAGGCCCTCGTCGCGGAAGGTCGGCGGCAGCCGGATGTCGACGATCGCGAGGTCCGGCTGCTCGCGTAGGACCGCGTGGACGAGCGCGTCGGCGTCGGCGACCTCGGCGACGACGTCGAAGTCGTTGTCGCGGAGCAGCCGGGCGAGCCCGTCGCGCAGGAGCGCGAGGTCCTCGGCGATCACGATGCGCACGGCAGCTCCGCCCGGATCGTCGTCGGCCCGCCCGCCGGGCTTTGCACGGTCAGCGTGCCGTCCAGCGCCTCGACGCGGCGGCGCAGCCCGGCGAGACCGCTCCCGGCCGCGTCGGCCCCGCCGCTGCCGTCGTCATGGATCTCGACCTCGAGCATCCCGTCGTTGCGGCCGACCGAGATGTCGATGCGGCCTGCGCCGGAGTGCTTGGCCGCGTTGGCCATCGCCTCGGCTGCGACGAAGTAGGCCGCGGTCTCGACCGGCGCAGGCGGCCGTGCGGGCAGGTCGACCGACACCGTCGTCGTCAGCGGACTGCGGTCGGCCAGCGTCTCGAGCGCCGCGCCGATCCCGCGGTCGGCGAGGACCGGGGGATAGATGCCGCGGGCGAGGTCGCGCATCTCCTTCAGCGCCTCCGCCACGCCCGCTCGAGCTTCTGCGACCAGTTGCTGGGCGCCCTCCGGGTCGGACTCGAACTTCTGCTGCGCCATCCCGAGGCTCATCCCGAGCGCGACCAGCCTGGCCTGCGCGCCGTCATGGAGGTCGCGCTCGATGCGGCGGAGCTCGGCGTCCTGCTCCTCGACCGCGCCGAGGCGCGACGTCTCGAGCGTCTCGACGCGGCGGGAGAGGCGGTCGCGCCGCCGGTTGCGGGTGAGCAGCCAGTGCAGGAGAACCGCGCTGCCGAGGCCGAGCAGCGTCCACGCGGGCCAGAAGTACCCGCGGGCGGTCAGGGCCCACACCGCGACGAGGAAGAGGAAGAGCGCTGCAACCACGCCGCCGTGGATCGCGAGCGCCTGGTCGCGGCGCGCCAGCCTGGTGGTGACGAGCTCGACGATCGCGTGGATCGCGAACAGCAGCGCCAGCGGGAGCAGGACCCACTGCGGCCAGTAGTAGCCGGCGCCGGTGACCGCCCAGACGATCGTGGTCAGGACGACGAGGCCCAGAGCGGTGCAGCCGTTGATCCAGAGCGACCGCCGGCGGTACCGCAGCTGCTGGTCGGCCGTGGCCGGCGCGGGACGGGGGCCGAGCAGCGACCGCACCTGCCAGGCCCAGAAGGAGCCGAGTATCCGGGCGAGCCACGCCGCGACGATCAGACCGGCGATCCCGACCGGAACGTGCAGGAGCGCACGCCCGAGGGTGTCGGCGTGCCACGACCCGTACTCCGGGGCCGACCAGCGGTAGTAGATCGGCAGGGTGACCGCGCTCACCGCGGCCGCGATCAGCGCGAGCTCGCCGACGGCGAATGCGAACCCGAGCGTCATCCGCATCAGGAGGTAGCCCTGCTGGCGCCAGAAGGTCGGATCGAGCACGACGGCCTTCGCCCGGCCCCAGAAGCCGCGGCCCTCGGACCAGGCGGGCGGGTCGGGGCGGACGCCGAGCAGCGAGCGCGCGAGCTTCCCGTCGCCACGGGCGAGCAGCCCGACCAGGGCGCGGTAGCCGAGCAGGAGCGGGACGACCAGCGGCGTGATCGCGAGGACGGCGATCGACGTCCAGCCGGCGATCACGAGGCCGAGCACGACCGCGGCGATCGGGATCCCGGCGGCGAGGAACAGCAGGTTGCGGTAGGTCTGGGCCTGGTACAGCGGGCGGATGGGTGAGGTGATGCTCATGGTCGACTCCGTTCTTGAACTGGATGTTGACCAAAGGCTGCCTTCGCATGCCGCCCGCGGCCATGGTGCCGACCGGTTCTCGCGGATGGGGGTAGCCCCCTACTGCGCGTCGGCCTTCCGGGCCCCGTGGTTCGGCGGCTCGGCAGACCACCGCGCCCAGCAGTCGTAGACCGCCCGAACCGCCTCGTGGACGTCGTCGGTCAGCTGGACGAGATTCAGGTCCTCGGGGGCGATCTTCTGCTCGGCGAGCGGGCGGGCTGCGATCCAGTCGAGCAGGCCGCGCCAGTAGTCGGTGCCGATCAGCGAGACCGGGAACTCCCGTACCTTGTCGGTCTGGATCAGGGTGAGCGACTCGAACAGCTCGTCGAGCGTGCCGAAGCCGCCCGGGAAGAGGATGAACCCCTCGGCCGCCTTCACGAGCATGACCTTGCGCGCGTAGAAGTGGCGGAAGGCGGCGGCGAGGTCGACGTACGGGTTCGGCTCCTGCTCGTGCGGCAGCTCGACGTTGAACCCGACGGAGAAGCCGCCGCCCTCCCGGGCACCGCGGTTCGCTGCCTCCATCACGCCCGGCCCGCCGCCGGTGACGACCGCGAAGCCCGCCTCCGCCAGCGCCCGGCCGCACGCCCGCGCCTGTTCGTACTCGGGCGTGCCCCGACCCGTGCGCGCGGAGCCGAAGACGGTCGCGGCGGGACGCGGGACCCGGTCGACCGCCTCGAAGCCCTTGCGCAGCTCCTCGGCGATCAGCTCGACGTGCTGCTCGATGTCGCGGTCGTCGTGCTCGAGGATGCGGCGGTCGACGGCCACGCTAGTGCTCCTTCCGGTGATGGTCTCCCGCCGGAGGCGTTCTGACTGTTGCCGGAAGGAGCACTTCAGCTAGAGGCGGTTTTGCGGCACGTGGGCGGCGAACATGCCGATCACGAGCAGCGCGGCCAGCCCCACGTACGCGGCCGTGGCCAGCTGCGCCTTGCCGGGTGTGCCTCCGCGGCGCATCGTCTTGATCGAGCGCCAGATCGAGCCGCCGTCGAGGATGCCGACCGGCAGCAGGTTGATCAGGTTGAGCAGGAAGCCGACGTAGCCGAGCGCCTGCAGCAGCCGCGACCCCTGCTGTTCGCCCACGAGCCACACGCACGCGGCGCCGACGCTGCCCCAGAGCGGGCCCGCGTACGAGATCCAGAAGTTCTGCCACGGGTTCATCCGCGCGTCGCGGATCGCGACGTAGGCGCCGAGGAACGGGATGAAGACGGGCCACGCGGCATTGAACCCGCGCCGGCGGGCCTCGACGAAGTGCCCCAGCTCGTGCACGAAGATCAGCAGCACGAAGCCGACGGCGAACCGCCAGCCCCACAGCAGCGCGTACCCGCCGACGGCGATGAAGATCGTCGCGAACTTCGCGAACGCGAAGCCGAACTTGACGATCAGGCCGAGGAGGACGGCGAGGGGCGCCCAGATCTTCCGCGCGAGCGAGCGCCACGCCGGCTCGGGGTGGATCGGCCGGTACTCGCGTTCCGGGATCTCGGGGTCGAAGCTCATGTCACGGAATATCGACCGGACGGCCGTCGGCCTCCACCTCGGGCCCCGAGAAGATGCAGTCGACGTGGATGCTCGCCTCGTTGTCGCCGCCGTAGGTGCCGGTGTTGCGGCCGATCGCGACGTGGGCGGTGCCGCCGGCCTTCTCGTCCAGCATCACGTGGCCGCGCGGCGTCACGTCGTGGTTGAGGCCGATCCCGAGCTCGGCGATCACGTCGGCTCCGGTGCCGGCGCCGTCGACCAGCTCGCGGAGCAAGTCTGCGGCGCGTCCTCCCTCGATCGAGGTGACGCGACCGCGCTCGAAACGCAGCGTGACCGGCTCGTCGACGAGCCCCTCGACCGTGTACGGCACGGTCAGGTCGGCCACGAGGACGCCGTCGGCGCCGTCGGCGTGCGGGGCGACGAAGACCTCGCCTCCCGGGTAGTTGGCCGTCTCCCCGGGGACGAGCTCGCCCGCATCGGTCTTCCAGGGACGGCCGGCGATGCGCAGGGTCAGATCGGTCCCCGCGCGGCCGCGAATCCGAATCGTCTCCACGCCGCGCAGCTGTGCGAGCACCTTCTCCGCCGCGTCGGCGAGGTCGGGCGCAGGCCCGGACAACTCCCCGCGCAGGAGCTCGCCGTCGACCAGGCCCATGAAGATCTGCCGGCCGCCATGGCCGACCACAGCCTCCATCAGCTGGAAGCGGGCGCCGGCCTCGTCGCCGCGCGGCGCCTCCGAGATGAAGAACGAGAGGTCGGCACTCCGGCCGCCTTCGAGCACACCCGGCGGCGCTGCCACCAGCGGCCGCGGGTTTCCGGCCCACAGCTCGAGTCGCGGCTCGCCGCCGGCGTCCTTCACGGCCGCGGCGAGCTGCGAGCCCTCCTCGAGCAGCGGCTCGTCGACGACGACGAGGACGCGCTCGCCCGGCTTCAGCCTGCCGGCGCCGACGAGGTTCTCGCACCAGCCCGGGTGCGCCATGCGCTCCATGCCGATGATGGTAGCCGCGGGGTCGCTCAGGAGCCCTTGCCGATCCACTCCTCGCCGCCCTCGTAGACCTCTTTCTTCCAGAGCGGGACGGTCTCCTTGAGCGTGTCGATCGCCTCGGCGCAGGCGGCGAGCGCGGCGGCGCGGTGCGGGGCCGAGACGGCGATCACCACGGAGACCGCGCCGATGTCGACGCGGCCGGTCCGGTGGTGAATCGCAACCTCGCTGAGGTCGTGCTTCGCCTTCAGCGACTCCGCCAGCTCGGCCATCACCTTCTCGGCCATCTCCGCGTACGCCTCGTAGTCGAGGTACTGCACCGTGCGGTCCCGGGAGCGCACGCGCGTCGTGCCGATGAACGTTGCGACCGCGCCTGCCGCGGGCACCGACACCTCGGCGACCGCGGCATTCGGGTCGAGCGGCTCCGCGCTCAGCCGGAACGCCCCGCCCGAGACCGGCGGGATCAACGCCACCTCGTCCCCGTCGGCGAGCTCGCGATCGCGCGGGGCGTACTCCTGGTTGACCGCGTAGAGCAGGCCCGCCGGCTCGTCGCCGAGCCCCAGCGCCGGCCAGACGTCCGCGAGGGTGGCGACGTCGTCGAGCTCGCGCTCCGACCAGCCGGCGCGCTCGCGCAGGCCGGCGAAGACGCGAACCCGGATCATCCCGACAACCTAGTTGACGTCGCGCCGGGCGGTGAGCACGAGCCCGGCCAGGCCGAGCGCCGCCGCCCAGGCGAGGAGGATCCCGCCGCCCGCGGCCGCCGGCAACAGGTGGTCGCCGGTCATCCCCGAGACCGCGTCGCCCGCGTGGCCCGGCCCGAACCGCCCGACCGACGGCACGAAGCCGAAGAGCACGTTTTCGAGTACGAACACCCAGACGAGCAGCGCGATCACCGAGGCAACCTGGTTGTGCAGGATCGCGCCGAGGCCGGCGCCGATCGCGCCCCACAGGGCAGATGCGACGAAGCCTCCGAGCACGATCAGCAGGACGTCGCCGGTGTCGACCTCCAGCGAGATGCCCCGCCCGGCGAGGATCGCGACGCCGATCAGCCAGGTCAGGCCGATCGCGACCGCGGCGAGCACGAGTCCCGCCGCGATCGACGCAACCAGCTTCGCGCCGACCACCCGCCACCGCCGCGGCGTGAAGACGAACGTCGGGCGGATCGTCCCGAAGCGGTACTCGCTCGTCACCACGAGCACGCCGGCGAGCGCCGCGAAGATGGTCGCGATCCCCCCGATCCCGAGCTGGTCGCGCTGCTCGCCCGCCTCGTCGAGGCCGCTCGCCTTGGTCAGCAGCCCGCCCAGCAGCGCGAACAGCAGCACGAGCGCGATCATCGTCAGCAGCAGCCCGAGGGTCGTCCTCGTCGAGCGGATCTTCAGCAGCTCGGACCGGAACTGGTCGATCACGCGTCCGCCTCCGCCGCGTCGGCCGGATCCGCGGTCAGGTCGAGGAAGACCTCCTCCAGGGACGCCCCTTCGGTGGCCAGCTCGTGGACAGGGATGCCCGCGGCGAAGGCGAGGTCGCCGACGCGCTCGCGGGCGGTGCCGGGAACGAGCAGGGCGCCGTCGGCCGCCTCCGTCGGCTCCAGGCCCTCGGTGCGCAGCGTCGCGGCCAGGTCGTCCTGCCGCGGCGTCCGCACGCGGACCGCGCCGCCGACGCGGGCGGTGAGCTCGGACAGCGGCGACTCGACGACCAGCCGCCCGCGGTTGATGATCAACACCTGGTCGACCGTCTGTGCGACCTCGGCGAGGACGTGGCTGGAGACGAAGACGGTGCGGCCCTCGGCGGCGTAGGCGCGCAGGAAGTCCCTCAGCCAGCGGACTCCCTCGGGGTCGAGGCCGTTGGCGGGCTCGTCGAGGATCAGGAGCTCGGGCTCGCCGAGGAGCGCCGCCGCGAGGCCGAGCCGCTGCCGCATGCCGAGCGAGTAGCCCTTGACCCGCCGCTTCGCCGCGCCGGTCAGCTCGACCAGGCCCATGACCTCGTCCACCCGGGAGTCGTGCAGGCCGGCAGCGCGGGACAGGATCAGCAGGTGGTTGCGGCCAGACCGGCCCGGATGGAAGTCGGTCGCCTCGAGCACGGCGCCGACGCGGCGCGCCGGCCCGTCGAGCTGCGCGTACTGGCGGTCGAAGACGAGCGCGTGGCCCGTGGTCGGCCGGGCAAGGCCGAGCAGCATCCGCAGCGTGGTCGTCTTGCCGGCGCCGTTCGGCCCGAGGAAGCCCGTGATCGTGCCCGGCTCGAGCGAGAAGGAGAGATCCTCGACCGCGGTGAGCTTGCCGAAGCGCTTCGTCAGCGCCTCGGCGACGACGACCGGAGCCATGCGCGCACCCTAGATGAGCGCAGCGACAGGCCCGGGCGAGTCGGTCAGTACGCTGATCCGGATGGGCATGTTCTTCCACTCGGCCGACGAGCCGCCTGAGCGGACCGCCGATCCCGAGCAGCGGCGGGCGAACCTGCGCCGAATCGGGGCGCTCTTCCTGCCGTACTGGCCGCGGCTCTCAGGGCTCCTCGCCCTGATCGTCGTCGCGGCGGCGCTCGGGGTCGTCCCCGCGTTCCTGCTCCAGCGCGCGCTCGAGGCGATCCAGCGCAACGACACCAGGGCGCTCTCGCTGAACGCCGCGGGGATGATCGTGATCGCGGTCGTCACCGGCGTCCTGGGCGTCGTCCAGACGCTGCTGTCGAACCAGGTCGGCCAGCGCGTGATGCACGACCTTCGCGCCGCCGTCTTCCGCCATCTGCAGCGGCTGTCGCTCGCATTCTTCACCCGCACGCGCACGGGCGAGGTGCAGTCGCGGATCCAGAACGACATCGGCGGCGTCCAGAACGTGGTCACGAACACGGCGACGTCGATCGCCTCGAACGTGACGACGGTTGCCGCGACGATCGTCGGCATGTTCGTCCTGAACTGGCAGCTCGCGCTCTTCGCGCTCGCGCTGATCCCCGTGTTCGTCCTGCTGACGAGGCGTGTGGGCAACGAGCGGCGCCGGATCGCGAAGACGACCCAGGAGACGCTGGCCGACATCTCCAGCCAGGTGCAGGAGTCGCTCTCGGTCTCGGGGATCCTGCTCGGCAAGACGATGGGCCGCGGCGCCGAGCTCGCCGACCGGTTCGAGTCGGACTCGCTGCGCCTGGCCGAGCTCGAGGTGCGCCAGCGGATGGCCGGCCGCTGGGTGATGGCGTCGATCCAGACCAGCTTCGCGGTGATGCCGGCCGCCGTCTACTGGTTCGGCGGCCTCGCGCTCGCCCACGGCGCGACCTCCGTCTCCGTGCCGATGCTGGTCGCGTTCACAACGTTGCAGACGCGGCTGTTCTTCCCGGTCGGCTCGCTGCTCGGCGTCGGCCTCGACGTCCAGACCTCGCTCGCGCTGTTCGACCGCATCTTCGAGTACCTCGACCAGCCGGTCGACATCGTCGAGAAGCCGGAGGCGCTCGACCGGATCGACGCCGGCGACGTCGAGTTCGACCACGTCTGGTTCGGCTACGGGGCCGACGCCTGGACGCTGGAGGACGTCGACTTCACGGTCGAGGAGGGGACGACGACCGCGCTCGTCGGCGAGACCGGCTCGGGCAAGACCACGCTCGCCTACCTGACGGCGCGGCTGTACGACGTCGACCGCGGCGCGGTCTCGATCGGCGGCGTGGACGTCCGCGATCTCACGTTCACTGCGCTGTCGGACCTCGTCGGCGTGGTCTCGCAGGAGACGTACCTCTTCCACGCGTCGATCGCCGAGAACCTGCGCTACGCGAAGCCGGACGCGTCCGATGCCGAGCTCGAGGAGGCAGCCGCGGCGGCCCGCATCCACCACGTGATCGCGGCGCTGCCGGAGGGCTACGACACGGTCGTCGGCGAGCGTGGCTACCGCTTCTCGGGCGGGGAGAAGCAGCGGATCGCGATCGCCCGGACGATCCTGCGCAACCCGCCGATCCTGGTGCTCGACGAGGCGACGTCGTCGCTCGACACGGAGACCGAGCGCCTCGTCCAGGAGGCGCTCGACCGGCTCTCCGAGGGACGGACGACGATCGCGATCGCGCACCGGCTCTCCACGGTCCGCGACGCCGACCAGATCGTCGTGCTCGACCACGGCCGCGTGGTCGAGGTCGGCCGGCACGAGGAGCTGCTCGTCCGCGGCGGACGCTATGCGCTGCTCGTCAGCCGCGACGCCGAGCTCGCGCCCCTGCCCTGAGCGAGAGAGCGCCGACGTACGATTGGCGCATGGCCGTGGGTGAGGACAGGCGCGAGACCGACTCCGGGATCGAGGTCGCCCCCGTCTACACGGCGGACGACGTCGCCGGGCTCGTGCCGGAGCTGCCCGGCGAGTTTCCGTACACCCGCGGGCCGTACTCGACGATGTACCGCGGGCGGCCGTGGACGATCCGCCAGTACGCCGGGTTCGGCTCGGCCGAGGAGACGAACGCGCGCTTCCGCTACCTGCTCGAGCGGGGCCAGACCGGGCTCTCGACCGCGTTCGACCTGCCGACGCAGCTCGGGCTCGACTCCGACGACCCGCGCGCGTCCGGCGAGGTGGGGCGGACCGGGGTCGCGATCGACTCGCTCGCCGACATGGAGCTCCTCTTCGACGGCATCCCGCTCGGCGAGGTCTCGACGTCGATGACGATCAACGCGCCGGCGTCGCTCCTGCTCCTGCTCTACGAGCTGGTCGCCGAGGGGCAGGGCGTTGCGGGCGAGCGGCTCCGCGGCACGGTGCAGAACGACATCCTCAAGGAGTACGCCGCCCGCGGGAACTACATCTTCCCGCCGCGCCCGTCCATGCGGCTGACCACCGACGTGTTCGCCTACTGCGCGGAGCGGTTGCCGAGCTGGAACGTGATCTCGATCAGCGGCTACCACATCCGCGAGGCCGGCTCGACCGCCGTCCAGGAGGTCGGCTTCACGCTCGCCAACGGCCTTGCCTACTGCCGGGCGGCCGTCGAGGCCGGGCTGTCGCCGGACGAGTTCGGCGAGCGGCTTTCCTTCTTCTTCAACGCGCACAACCACTTCTTCCAGGAGGTGGCGAAGTTCCGGGCGGCGCGGCGGCTGTGGGCGAAGCTGCTGCGCGAGCGGCTCGGGGTGACGAACGAGCGCGCGCTCGCCCTGCGCTTCCACGCGCAGACCGGCGGCTCGACGCTGACCGCCCAGCAGCCCGAGAACAACATCGTGCGGGTCGCGATCCAGGCGCTCTCCGCGGTCTGCGGCGGCGCACAGTCGCTGCACACGAACTCGTTCGACGAGGCGCTGGCGCTCCCGACGGAGCACGCCGCCCGGATCGCGCTGCGCACCCAGCAGATCCTGGCGCACGAGGCCGGCGCGACGGACACGGCCGACCCGCTCGGCGGCGCGTACTTCCTCGAGGAGCTGACCGCCGAGCTGGAGGCGCGGGCGCTCGAGCTGGTCGACCGGGTGGAGGAGCGCGGCGGCGCCGTCGCGGCGATCGAGCAGGGGTTCGTCCAGGCTGAGATCGAGGACGCCGCGTACCGCTTCGCCCGGCAGGTGGAGGAGGGCGAGCGCGTGATCGTCGGCGTGAACGAGTTCGTCGAGGACGACGGGGAGCAGATCGAGCTCCACCGCCTCGATCCCGAGATCGAGCGGCGCCAGCTCGAGCGCACAGCGCGCGTCCGGGCCGAGCGAGACGGAGCGGCCGCCGACGCGGCGCTGGCGGAGGTGCGCCGGGTCGCGCTCGGCGACGAGAACCTGCTCCCGCCGATGCGCGAGGCCCTGCGCACCGGCTGCACCGTCGGCGAGATCTGCGAGGTGCTCCGCGCCGAGTGGGGCACGTACGACGCGCAGCGAGCCTGACGAGCCTGGGGATGTTCGGCGACGCTTGCGCGCGAGTTTCGTGACGTTCCCGTGGGGGTCTGACCCCGAAAACCGCCCGAATTGCAGGGACTGTGGATAACCGCAAACGACCGCACGCGGCCGGCGTCTCACTCTGACGATGTCCACCGGAGAGCTCGAGGCCGGGCGGCTGCCCGCTGCCGCGGCGCAACCGACCCTCGTCATCTCCAGTCCGTGGCGGGCGGTCGGGATCTGCGTCTACATCGAGGCGGTCTTCCGGATGCCCGGTCTCGGCTTCACGACCATCCAGTCGATGGGCGGTGCGGGCCTCGACCTGCCGATCCTGGTCGGGATCACCCTGTTCACCGGCACGGTGATCATCGTGCTCAACCTGCTCGTCGACCTGTTTGCGGTGGCCGTCGACCCGACGATCAGCAGGAGCCCTCGAGCCGGTCGGCGCCTGGGCTCTCCGGTGGCGGCGCGCTCGAACGCCTGACGAGCCTAGGGGAATACCCGAGGCGGGCCCGGCGCCGGGACGAGCATGCTTGTCCCGATGCGCCCCGTGACCTTTTTCCTGACGGCGTTCGTGCTTGCGGTCGCCGCGACCGGCGGAAGCCCCGCTCCGGTCGCGGCGCGCCGGCGGCGGCGGCGACGATCCGCGTGCAGGGCCGTCAGCTCGTCGACGGCGCCGACCGCCGCTGGGCCCGCGCGGCGTCTGCACGCTGCGAGGGAATCCTTGCTCCCGCGGACTCGTTCGACGCCTTCGGGCGGGCGATCGACCTGCTCGAGGCATGGCCGCTTCCGGTCGAGCCCGCCCGGACGCGCCTCGCCTACGGTGAGCGGCTCCGCCGCCAGGGCCGCCGCCGCGACGCGCGCATGCACCTGCGCTCCGCCCACGACCTTTTCTCCGCCGCCGGCGCCACGCCCTGGCAGGAGCGTGCGGCGGCCGAGCTTCGCGCCACCGGCGAGCGGGTCGCCGACACGCCGCAGGCCCACGCCGACCTCACGCCGCAGGAGCTGAGCATCTCGCGCCTCGTCGCCGAGGGGAAGACGAACAAGGAGATCGCCGCCGCGCTGTTCCTCAGCCCGAAGACGATCGAGTACCACCTCGCGAACACCTTCCGGAAGCTGGACATCCACTCCCGCGCGGAGCTCGCGCGTATCGTCCGGTAGTGCGGATCCTGCTCGTCTCCCAGATGTACCCGGGCCCGGACGACCCCGACCTGGGCGTCTTCGTCGCGCAGCTCGAGAGGGCGCTCGAGGACCGGGGCCACGAGTTCGACCGGGCGGTGATCGACACCCGCTCCGGCGGTCACGCGCGCTCGCTCCGCCTGCTGCGCGACGCACGGTCGGCTGCTCGCCGCTTCCGGCCGGACGTCGTCTACGCCCACTTCCTCGTCCCGGCCGGCCTCGCCGGCTCGCTCGCTTCGCGCGCCCCGCTCGTCGTCACCGCGCACGGCCAGGACGTCGCGAACGTCGGCACCCGCGCGGGAATCGCGACCGCCACCCGGTACGTCGTCCGGCGCGCCGCCGCCGTGGTCGCAGTCTCCGGCTGGCTCCGGTCCGAGCTGGAGCGGAAGGTCCCCGACGCTCGGGGCAAGGTCGAGGTCGTCGACTGCGGTGTCGATCTTTCCCGGTTCCGGCCGGAACCCGCCCCTGACGGGCCGCCGTCCTATCTCTGCATCGGCTCGCTGACCGGGCGCAAGAACGTCGTCCGGCTGGCGAGCGCCTTCGAACGGCTCGGCGAGGGCACGCTGACCTTCGTCGGCGACGGGCCCTTGCGGCCGCACCTCGAGGGCCGGCCCGGGATCGAGCTTGCCGGGCACGTGCCGCACGACGAGATCCCAGGCCGGCTCGGCGCCGCCCGGGTCGTCTGCGGCCCGAGCCTCGTGGAGCCGTTCGGGCAGGCGCTGCTCGAGGCGCTGGCCGGCGGTCGGCCGGTCGTGGCCACGAACGTCGGCGGCCCGCCCGAGTTCGTCCCACCCGAGGCCGGCGTGCTCGTCGATCCGCTCGACGAGGACGAGATCCTCGACGGGTTGCGCCGCGCCGCCGAGCTGCCGTGCCCGAACGAGGCCGCCGTCGCGGCCGCCCGCGAGCACGACGTGAGGCGCCAGGCCGAGAAGATCGAGGCGATCCTGGAGCGGGCCGCTGGCGCGGCCCGCTCCAGCGGGAACGTCTAGGAGGCGGCGTCGCCCGAGGTGTCGCGCGGCGAGCCGGGATCCGGGCCGGGCCGGGCCATGTCGCCACGCACCGCCTCGAGGTCACCCCGGATGTTCATGTTGCCCTTCACGACGACCGTGAAGATCAACCATCCGAGGATCGCTCCGATCGGTGGGGCGATGATGTAGATCCAGAAGTCCGTCCACGTGTTGCCGATCAGGGCTGTTCCGAAGCTGCGGGCGGGGTTCAGGCCGCAGCCGCTGAAGGGCACGCAGAGGAAGTGGAACGAGAGGAGGCTGAGCCCGATCGCGACGAAGACGGTGCTCCTCGACGCGGTGCTCCTCGTCACCTGAAGGACGACGAGCATGAAGATCGCGGAGGCGAAGAGCTCGACGAAGAAGGCCGCGCGGATTCCGCCCTGGCCCGGCACCGTCGCCGCTTTGGCGACATCGTCGCTCGACGTCATCAGGAGGAGCGCAAGCCCGGCCAGCACAGCGCCGACGAATTGCGCGAGCCAGTACGGGACGACCTCTCGCGCGCCGAGCCGGCGGTCGAGGAAGAGGGCGAGCGAGATGATCGGGTTGAAATGCCCTCCCGAGGTCTCGCCGAACGCGTAGAGGGCGGCCACCAACGCGATGCCGAAGGCGAACGGGGCGGCGCTGGATCCGAAGCCGATCACGGCGCCTGCGCCGACGAAGACGAGAATGAATGTGCCGAAAACCTCGGCCAACAACTGCTGTAGCTGCTTGTTCATGGGCGGTCTCCTTCGATCCTGAGCAGCGGACGCGGTCGGCGCTCAGGGTCGCAGGAGGCCCGGATGGATCAGGAGCCGGGTGCGAGCCGGTCGAGGTCGGCCAGCCTGACCTCGACCAGCGGCCGGATCCGCTCCTCCATCCCCGCCTCGCGGGCGAGCGCGAGCGCCTCCTCGTACGTCGCCCGCACCTTGTCGGGCGCGACCCCCTGCTTCAGCCGGTTGTCGCCGGTGATCAGGAGCTTCTGGATCCGCTCGCGGACATCGTCCATTTGTGCCCCTTCCCATTCTCGACCGATTCTGTTCCAATTGCAGTGCCGTGTCAGTCAGGGTGTTGATCGCAGACGACCACCGTCTCTTCGCCGAGGCCGTGCGCGCGATGCTGTCCACCGACGAGCGGATCGAGGTCGTCGGCCTCGCCGAGTCGGGGGACGAGGCGGTCACGCAGGCGGACGACCTGGAGCCGGACGTGGTGCTGATGGACATCAGCATGCCCGGGCTGAACGGCGTCGAGGCCACGCGCAGGATCGTCGCCACCCGGCCGGAGGCGCGGGTGCTGATGGTGACGGGCTCCGACGCCCAGGAGGACGTCGAGGCCGCCCGCACCGCCGGCGCCGCCGGGTACATGACCAAGGACCGGATCGCGGCCGAGCTGGTGGTCGCGATCCTCGATGCTGCTGCTTAGGGACTGACCCCGAAGGGTCTGTCCCCACAGAAACCGCTCGCACCAGGCTGCGGCTACGATTCAGCCGTGCTCCAGTTCGTCGCCGTCCTCCAGGTGCTGCTTTCGATCGCGCTGATCGGCCTGATCCTGATGCACTCGGGCCGTGACACCGGCTTCGGCGGCATGGGCTTCACGCCTGCCTCGCAGGGCGGCACGCACATCGTCGAGCGCAACCTGACGCGGCTGACCGTTGCCGTCGGCGTCGCTTTCACGATCTGCACGGTCGCGCTGTTCCACCTGCTCGGCTGAGTTAGCCGGTCGAGGCCAGCAGCGACTCGCTCGAATCCGGCTAGGGCTTCAGCACCGACAGCACCGCGCCGGCGATCGCCTGCTGGCCCGCCGCGTTCGGGTGGAGCGTGCCGAGCACGTCGTGCTGCGTGACCAGCGACTCGTACACGCCGACGAACCACGGCCGCGCCGCGCAGAGCCCGTGCGTGGCCGACTGCGCCGCGATCCCGGAGACGTAGTGCCAGCCGTACGTCGCCGCCGCGTTCTTCAGCGCGGCGTTCACGGGGCCGACCAGCTCGTCCTCCGCCCCGACCGCCTCGGCCCGCGTGATCGTCCCGCGCACGGTAGACCCGAAGGGCCTGCTGTCCAGGTACGGGATGAGCGGGTTGCACGGCTGCCCGAGCCCGTCCCGGGTCGCGTCCGGGTACTCCGTCACGTAGACCTTCGCCGGCGGGACCCCTGCGCGCTGAAGCGCGTCGGCGAGCCGCGCGTAACGCCCCGGCAGCGCCGCGGCCCGGGCGCGCACGAACGCCTGCAGCGTGGCCGAGGACTTGGCGGTCGGATAGGGCTTCGTCCAGCAGTCGACCGTCCCGGCGGTCTTGGCGTCGACCCCGTCGTCGAAGCAGAAGCGGGCGACGTTGCCGAAGCCGAGGTCGTTGATTCCGATGCTGACGATGACGGCGTCGACCTGCCTGGGGCCGATCATCGCCTTCATCGCGTCGACCTGCGGTGGGAGCCGCACGCCGCCCGAGGGCGAGATCCCGGTGTACGGCCCTAGCATCCCGGTCGTGATCGACGCGCCGGAGCAGGCGAGCGGCACGAACGTCACCGACGACTTGGCGCTCGCCGACTCGAGCCGGGCCGCCGCCCGCGCCTCGAAGCCCTTGGCCGACCGGTGGCAGCGGCGGTCCTGCCAGCGCACGGCGGTGATCCCGTGGTCCGGGTTGCCCTCGCCCGACGCGGTCGAGTCGCCGAGCCCGACCACGAGCAGGTCGCGGATCGTCAGCATCACCTGGCCCGTTGCGGCCTGTCCGGCCCGCGTCGCGGTGACACTCACCCGGTAGAGGTGGTCGAGCGCGGGGAAGCCGGCGAAGGCGAACGTGCAGGTCGGCAGGCCGGTGACCGGGTTCCGCTGCTGCACGAACGCGTTCGGCTTGCCGCCGATCCTCCAGCGGTACGTCCCGGTACAGAGCCCGCCGTTCGGCCAGCGCAGGGTGACGAGGGCGGACCACGTCGCCGGGCTGACCTGCGCGGGCGCGGTGATCGAGTCGACGATCCCGTCGCGGTTCCGGTCGAGGCCGTAACGCGGCGGGATCCGGTAGTCCAGCGTCAGCCGGACCGGCGGCCCCGCGGCGCCGGCGCCCGCTGGTCCGAGCACGACCGCGGCGGCGAGTACAGCGACCCCTGTACGCAGCAAGCGGGCTCAGAGACCGGGGCCTGAGCCGGACCCGGTGACGTTGAAGCAGGCGGTAGCCATTCCCGGGACACGGTAGCCGTACGCCCACCGCTCGTCGTAGAAGTCGCTCTGGCTGACGAGCAGCGTCTCGCGGGTCAAGCCGGGCACGTCGCCGAGCAGCTCGGGCATCGAGACCGTGAAGCGGAGGTTGACGAGCGGCTCTGCGACCTTGCCGTCGCGGATCCGGAAGGTGCCGTCCTTCGTCATCCCCGTGATCACGCCCTCGCGCGGGTTGACGACGCCGAGATAGTGGAGCCGCGTGACGTAGATGCCGTCGCCGACCAGCTCCGCGAGCTCGTCGGTCGACTCGGCCTCGCCTGGAGACATGACGACTGCGGTCGCGACCGCCCCCTCGGCCCGGGCGGCGAGCGGCAGGGCATGGCCCGTCGAGGTGCGCCCCGCCCGGCCGGCGTTCTCCCTGTCCCACACAGTGTCGCGGATCACGCCCTCCTCGACCAGCATGACGCGCTGCTTCGGCGTTCCCTCGAAGTCGAAGGTGCGCGGGAGTCCCCGCGGGTCGAGCGCGTCGTCGACGAGTGTCACCTTCGGGTCGAACCCGCGCTCGCCGATCCGTCCCGCGAACCAGCTGCGCTCCTCGAGCAGCGCCTGGCCGTTGAACATGTCGAAGGCGCTGTAGTAGAGGAGCTCCGCGATCGCGTACGGCTCGAGGACGGCGCGGTAGCGAGCAGGCGGAGCGTCGACCGCGCCGCGCGTGCGCTCTGCCTTCGCCGCGGCCTCGCGTGCGACCGCAGCGGGGTCGATCTCTCCCGCGCGCCAGGAGGTCCGCTCCGCGTAGCCGGACGCTCCGTCGACGGCGGCCAGGGCGAGGCAGGTGGCGTCGGTCGTGCGCTCGTGGGCGCGGAGCCCCGTGCTCGACGCGATCGCCAGCTCGCAGACGCCGCTGGTGAAGAAGCCGTACAGCCCGAGCCCGTCCGACGCGGCGATCGCCGCCTCGGCCAGCCGCGCCTGGTCGTCGGCTCCGAGCGCGGCGGTCGCCTCGTCGTAGCCCTCGACCTTCGCCAGCTCCGCCGGCGGTGCGAGCGGGGCGAGCTCGGGATCGGGATCGGCGCTCGTGGCGGCCGCCACGGCGCGCCCGGCGAGGTCCGTAAGCCCTTCGTCGTCGATGCGGTTCGTGGTCGCGGAACCGGAGCATCCGTCGCGGATCACCCGCAGCTGGACGACCGTGTCGTCGATCAGCGTCGGCTGGTGCACCTCGCCCGCCGCGTAACGGGCGAAGCCGGAGCGCTCGGCCATCACGACGGCTTCGGCCGCATCGCCGTCGACGAGCGCGAGTGCGCGCTCGGCGAGCTCGAGGGCGTCCGTCATGACTTCACGCCGACCTGGACGTCGCGGAACCTGGCGGCCGACGCACCATGCGAGACGTGCGCCCCCTGGCCGGGCTGTCCCTTGCCGCAGTTGGTCAGGCCGTACATCACCCACGCCTCGGGGCCGGCGACCCGATCCAGCGAGCCCCAGAATCGCGGCGTGACGCCGGTGTAGGTCGCGTCGCGCAGCAGCCGCCCGATTCGGCCGCGCTTGATCTCCCACGCCATCTGCGTGCCGAACTGGAAGTTGAGCCGCTTGTCGTCGATCGACCAGCTGCGGTTCGTCTCGAGGTACAGGCCCTCGGGAACCTCGGAGATCAGCTCGTCGACCGTCCCCGAGCCCGGCTCCAGGTGGAGGTTCGTCATCCGGACGAGCGGCATCCGCTTCCAGCCGTCGGCGCGCATCGAGCCGCCGTCACCGTGGCCGATCTTCGCCGCGGTCTCGCGTGAGGTGAGGAAGCCGGAGAGCACGCCTTCGGAGACGATCGGCGTCCGAGCGGCCGGCACCCCCTCGTCGTCGAAGCCGAAGGTTCCGAGCCCGCCCGGCGTGGTCGGGTCCGCGGTGATGTTCATGTGCTCCGACCCGTACCGCAGCGTTCCCAGGTCCGTGGGGTGGAGGAAGCTGGTGCCCGCGTAAGCCGCCTCGGTGCCGTAGACCCGGTCGAGCTCGGTGGGGTGGCCGACCGACTCGTGCACCTGGAGCTGCATCTGCTCGTGGTCGATCACCACGGTCGCCACGCCCGCCGGGCACTCGTCGGCGCGCAGCAGCTGCGCCGCCTGCTCGGCCACGCGCGGTGCCTCGCGCTCGAGGCCGAGGCCCTCGACGTACTCCCACCCGGCCTGCGCGCTCGAGCCGACGTGGGCGCTGGGGTAGCTGCGCTGCTGGACGATCCCGTCGTCGCCGACCGCGGTCGCGTCGATGCCTCCGCCCGACTCGACCAGCTCCTGCTCGATCTCCGCTCCGTCGGACGAGAGGAACAGCTTTCGCTCCCGCAGGGCCCGGACCGAGGCCTGCGCGACCTTGATCTCCGGACGGCGCATCGCCTCCTCGGCGCGCAGGCAGAGCGCGACCTTGTCCTCCAGCGGCACCGCGAACGGGTCGATCTCGACCGGCGGCCGGAAGCTGCCGGAGCCGGCCTCCAGCGGGGCGAGCGCCCGTCCACCGTTCCCTCCGGCCGCGGCGGCGAAGGCGCACGCGCGGAGCGCCGCCTCTCGCGCTCCCGTCTCGTCGAGTCGCCGGTCGCACGCGAAGCCCCACGAGCCGCCGACGAGCACGCGGACGCCGATCCCCTCGGACTCGCCGTCGGTGAGCGTGACCACGCGGCCGTTTCGCGTCCCCACGGACTGGGAGCGGCGCAGGATAGCCCGCGCGTCCGCATAGGTCGCGCCGGCGCCGAGCGCCGCGTCGACCGCCGCTGCACATGCCGCACGCACGGCATGCAACCTACCTGCGCCGCCCCGCCACGAAAACGCGGCCCAAAGGGCCGCGTCCGTTTTCGACAATGCGCTGGAGAGGACTTGAACCTCCACGGCCCAATGGGCCACAAGGCCCTCAACCTTGCGCGTCTACCAATTCCGCCACCAGCGCGCGGCGGATAGTGTAGCCCCGCTCGCGCAGTCGCCGCGGCCGCTCGAGCGGGTCATGCACCAGCCGACGGTGCGGTCGCGCACGCCTCTACCCTGACCGGGTGGAATACGACGACGGCCGGATCGCGTGCACGGACCAAGGGCTGACGATCCGGAAGTACGACGCCCTGCTCCGGCCGAAGCATGTCCGGTACGAGGAGATCCGAAGCGCCGAGGAGTTCCCGCTCAGCGGGATGCGCGGCAAGTGGCGGATCTGGGGGAGCGGTGATCTGAGCCTCCATCACTGGTTCAACCTCGACTGGCACCGGCCGCACCAGCAGGTCGGTCTCCTGCTCGACCTCGGGCAGCGGACGCAGCCGGTGATCACTCCCGACGAGCCGGAGCAGGTCGTTGCCGTCCTGCGGGAGCACGGCGTCCAGATCACCGAACGCTGAGCCTTGACGCCGTCCGGCGGCGTAGCTACTCTCGAACGCATGTTCGCTTCCGACGGAAGTGCATTGCTCACCAAACGCCAGCAGGAGATCTGGGAGTTCCTCGTCGCGTACGTCGACGACCACGGCTACCCGCCGACGGTTCGCGAGATCGGCGAGCACGTCGGGCTTGCGTCGCCCTCGACGGTTCACGCCCACCTCGCGAATCTCGAACGGGCAGGGCTGATCAGGCGTGACCCCACGAAGCCGCGGGCGCTCGAGCTCACCGGCCGGGTCAAGGCGGAGAGCGTCGAGGCCGAAGGCGGGCCGATGCACGCGCTGCCGCTCCTGGGCCAGATCGCCGCCGGCGGGCCGCTGCTCGCCGAGCAGAACGTCGACGCATATCTGTCGGTGCCCGAACCGCTCGCCCGTGGCGGGGAGGAGTTCCTTCTCCGCGTGCGCGGCGACTCGATGCAGGACGCCGGCATCCTCGAGGGCGACTACGTCGTCGTCCGCCGGCAGCAGGACGCCCGCGACGGGGAGATCGTCGTCGCGCTCGCCGGCGACGACGAGTCGGCCGACGAGGCGACGGTGAAGCGCTTCTTCCGGGACGGGCCGTCTGGCTCCAAACCCGGCCGCGTCCGCCTCCAGCCCGAGAACGAGGCCTACGAGCCGATCTACGCCGAGCACGTCCAGATCCTCGGCAGGGTGACGGGGGTGTTCCGCTCGCTGTGACCGTGCTCGGCCTCCACCGCACGCTCGACCAGGAGCTGATCGCGATCCTCCGCCGCGCCAGCCTGGAGTGCCTCGTCTGCGGCGAGTTCCTGCTGCACCGCGCCGACGGGATCGGTTGCCCGCAATGTGGGCTGGAGCTCCAGGCCGAGGTCGTGGCGGCCGAGCGTCTGATGGACGCGCCCGCCCTGTAAATCGCCACTCGCCGATCCCGGGCGTCCTGGCGGGATCCCGGCCCGTCGGCGATCATCCCGACCGTGAACGGACCCCAGAGCGGGATCTTCGCGCTCGGCACCGCCTCGCACGCCTACCTCGAGCTCGACCTCGTCCCGGGCCGGCGGGGAGGCGACCTCGTCGACACGATCTCCTCCCTGCGCGAGCCGCGAACGACGATGGGCGGCGTCAACCTGGTCGCCGGTTTCAGGCCGGAGCTCTGGCGCGAGGCCGTCCCGGACGCTGCTCCCGCGGGGCTCGTGCCGTCGGCGGAACGCCTGCGCGGCGGTTAGCGGCCGGCGGCTTCCTCTTCGACCGTGCGCTCGGCGGTCGGCAGGGCTTCGAGACGCTCGTCCGGAATCGGCTTGCCGCTCTCGACCGAGAGCCCGTACGTCCCGGCGGCGAGCCGTGCCTCGGCCCGCTCGACGGCCGCGAGCTCGTCGCGCAGGTCGGTGGCCAGGCCCTCGTCGAGCTCTTCCTGGGCGAGCTCGGCGGCGAGGTTGCTCGGATCGAGGTCGTCGGCCTCCTCGCCCGTGTCGGCGTGCGCCCGTCCGGCCAGCGCGCGCTCGATGCGGCTGCGCTCGGTGGCGAGGAGCTCGCGGGCCCGATCCGGATCCATGGCCGAACGGTACCGGGTCGCTACGATGTGAGTGCAGGCCGGGTGACCGCGACGCCTTCGGGCGCCGAGGAAAGTCCGGACACCGCAGGGCAGGACGCTGGGGAAACCCCAGGCGGCGAAAGCCGACGGAAAGTGGCACAGAAAGGAGACCGCCTCCGGCGAACACCTCTCCGGAGACGCCGGCGGTAAGGGTGAAAAGGTGGGGTAAGAGCCCACCAGCGTCGTGGTGACACGGCGGCTCGCCAAACCCCGTCCGGTGCAAGGTGAAGCAGGTTCCGACGACGCTGCCCGCCGAGGAACCGGGTACACCGCTCGAGCCGTCGCGCAAGCGCCGGCCTAGAGAGATGGCCACCCACGACAGAATCCGGCTTACAGGCCTGCTACGGAAAAAGCCCTGGCGACAGGGCTTTTTCTATGCCCGGGACCTCGTCCGAATACTCGGCGGGCGGCCAGCGTTTTACCTCACATGAAGGCGAGTCCGTCCACGGTCGGGGTGCTGTGCGCGACGTTCACCGGCGTCGTCTGGGGCGGGCAGTTCGTGGTCGGGAAGTCGGCGCTCGCGCGGGTCGACTCCTTCTGGCTGACGACCGCTCGCTACGCGGTGGCAGGCGTGCTGCTGCTCGTGTTGCTGGCCGTCGTCGAAGGCGGCCGCGCGCTCCTCCCGGCCGGCCGGCTGTGGCAGCTGGCGGCGCTCGGAACGCTGGGCTTCGCCGGCTTCAACCTGCTCGCCTACACCGGGCTCGAGCACGCCCGGCCGGAGAGCGCGTCGTTGATCGTCGCGCTCGCGCCGCTGCTCACCGCTCTCGTGCTCTGGGCCCGCAACCGCGTCCGGCCGTCCCGGGCGACCTTCGTCTGCCTGCTGGTCGCCCTCGTCGGCGTCTCGCTGGTGATCAGCGGCGGTCATCCCAGCACCCTGTGGCACGGCTCGCTGGGAGCCGGCGATCTGCTGGTGCTCGGCGGCGTGCTCAGCTTCGTCCTCTACACGATCGGCGCGGCCGACCACCGCGACCTGTCCCCGCTCCGCTACACGGCGCTGACCGCGGCGCTCGGCTGGCCGGCGATCCTCGCGGCCACGCTGGTCGGGACGGCGGCCGGGTGGCTCTCGGCGCCGAGTGGCGGCGACTGGGCCGCCATCACGCCCGAGCTCGCCTACCTCGCGCTGCCGGGAGCGGTGATCGCCGTGCTGTGCTGGAACGCAGCGGTCGACCGCCTCGGCCCGCAGACGACCTCGCTGTTCGGGAACCTGATCCCGATCTCGACCTTCACGATCGAGACGATCCGCGGCTATCGGCCGACCCTGCTCGAGCTCGTCGGCGCGCTGATCACGGTCGGGGCGCTGGTCGCGAACAATCTCCTCACACGGCCGCGCCCGGCTCCCGAGGCCGAAGCCGAGCCCGAGCCGTCAGGCGAGCTGCTCGAGGCCGCCTGAGCGGTAAGAACCGGGCGGGCCGGCTCTCTAACCCAGAGAGCCCATGATCTGCACGTGCTCCTGCTCGGGGCGGCTCGGTTCGCACTTTCACGCAGGTCGTGGGAGGTCGGGCGCGAGCGCTTCGACGACCTCGCGACGCAGGCGGCCGACGACGCGCTCGTCGCCGTCCTCGAACGCCTGGACGACTACCGCGGCGAAAGCCGCTTCACGACCTGGGCGTGGAAGTTCGCCTTCTACGAGGCATGCGCTGCCGTTCGCAGACGGAGCTGGCTGAGGCGGGAGGTTCCGGTCGAGGCCGAAGGCTGGGAGGCGCTCGGACACGAGGCCGGGCCCGACGTCGCGACCGAGCAGGCGGAGCTGCTGGCTGCGCTGAAGAGCGCCGCGGACGAGGTGCTCACGCCGCATCAACGCAGCGTGTTCGTGGCGCTGGCGCTGGCGCTGAACGAGGTGCCGGTCGATGTGCTCGCCGAACGGCTCGGAACGAAGCGCGGAGCGCTCTACAAGATACTGCACGATGCGCGCGGCCGGCTGCGCAGGGCGCTCGCAGCCGCCGGCCTCGGGCCGCCGGCGTGGCAGATCACCAGCCGCGTCCAGGTGACGTGGTCGGTCCACAGCCTGTCCATCGCCTCGTGGAGGGCGACCACCTTCGCCGTCGACGGTTCCGCCTGCGGGCCGGCTCCCGCCGTGCTCGCCGCCAGACCCGAGACGACCAGAACCGCAGCGGCGGCGAGCGCCACCGTACTCGTACGCATCCGATACCTCCTCCATTCGGGGCCTCGCTCCATCAGGGGTGTGCGTCGCGCGAGGGTCCGGTTCTTACCGCGGTAAGAGGCGACCTCCCGTGAGACGCATACCACCGTGAGCACAGGCAGCCGAACCACGTGGGACCGGACGGCCCGCTGCGATCCGCAGGTGGTCGAGTGGCGGCGTAGCCAGCTGAGCAGGGCGGGGTTTCTGGCCGCGCTCGCAGACCGGGCCGCGAACGACACGCGTCTCGACCTCCATGCGGCGATCGAGCTGGTCGAGCGCGGCTGCCCGCCCCGGCTGGCCCTGCGGATCCTGGCGCCCGAGTAACGACGGAGGGGCCCGATCCGGGCCCCTCCGTCGATCAGCAGCTGGTGCTACTCGGACTCGAACGCCGGCGAGGGCTCGCCCCGCCGCTCCTGGCCCCGGTCGCGCCCGGCCTGCTCCGGCTCGGGCTCGGCCGACCAGTCGCCGCCGAACCGCGGCAGCCACTCGAGCCAGCTCGGCAGGTACCAGTTCCACTCGCCGAGCAGCTTCATCACGGACGGGAGCAGGACGGCCCGGACGATCGTCGCGTCGATCAGGATCGCCGCCGCGAGCCCGAAGCCCATCTGCTTGATGTCGAGCGTGCGCAGGGTCATGAAGATCGCGAACACGCCGACCATCACCACCGCGGCGCTCGTCACCGTCGAGGCGGTCCGCTTGATCCCGACCGAGACTGCCTGGTCGGTGGGCATCCCCTCGTCGACCAGCTCCTTCACCCGGCTGAGGATGAAGACGTGGTAGTCCATCGAGAGGCCGAAGAGGATCACGAACATGAACAGCGGCAGCCACGACGTGATCGCCCCGTTCGAGTGGAAGCCGAGGATCCCCTCCGCCCAGCTGTGCTGGAAGACGAGCACCAGCAGGCCGTACGCGGCACCCACCGACAGCAGGTTGAGCAGCACCGCCTTGATCGGGATCACGATCGAGCGGAACGTGACCAGCAGCAGCAGGAAGCAGAGCGCCAGCACGAACGCGAACACGATTGGCGCATGCGACTTCATCTGCTCGTTGAAGTCGTGCGTTCCCGCCGTCTCTCCGGTCACGGCCGCCTGCACGCCCGAGACGGTGCCGAGCGTGGACGGGATCACGTGCTCCCGAAGCGTCTTCAGCGCGTTGACGGACGCGCCGTTCGAGCCGTTGCCCTGCATCGCGATCGAGACCGTCTCGATCGTCTTCTTCGAGTTCACCTCGGTCGAGATCGGCTCGAACATCTGACCACTGGCGAGCGCCCGCTGCTTCAGGTCGCCGATCGCCTGCTGCACGCGGGGGGACGTGACGTCGCGGGCGGAGACGACCACCTTCGCCGGTGACTGTGCCCCCGGGAAGGCGCGCTGGATCGACTCGTAGGTCTGGACGATCGGCAGCGACTTGGGCAGGTCGGTGAAGCTCGGCAGCTGCGTGTGCATCGTGAGTGTCGGGATGGCCAGCGCGACGAGCGCACCGCCGGAGAGAAGCGCCGCGATCGCCGGCCGCCTCATCACGCCGTCGAGCACGAAGCCCCAGACACGCGACTCGCGCGCGCCGTTGCGCCCGAGGAACGGGATCCGGCCCTTGTCGACGCGATGCTCGAGCTTCCCGAGCAGCGCCGGCAGGATCGACAGCGAGCCGATCAGCGCGACCCCGACCATCAGCATTGCGCCGACCGCGATCGAGGTGAACACGGCGTTCCCGGTGAACAGCATCCCGGCCATGGCGATCAGCACGGTCAGGCCGGAGATCAGGATCGCGTGGCCGGAGGTGCGGGACGTCTTCAGCAACGCCTCTTTCGGCGACAGCCCTCGCGCCCGTTCCTCGCGCTCGCGGCGGAGGTAGAAGAGCGAGTAGTCGACGCCGACCGCCATTCCGATCAGCAGGATCACCGACTTCGTCGGATCGCCGGCCGCGACCACATGGCTGGCCAGGGCGGACAACCCGATCGTCGCCAGCACGCCCGAGAAGGCGAGCAGCACCGGGAGCCCCGCGGCGACGAGTGCGCCGAAGGCGACCAGCAGGATGATCAGCGTGACCGGCAGCGACGAGTACTCGGCCCGCTGGAAGTCCTTGTTCAGGGTGTCGTTGAGCTCGTGGTTGGCGCTGGCGAAGCCGAACTCGGCGACGGTGAAGCCGTCGTGGCGGTCCTGCGCCTTCGAGACCGCGTTCAGGATCGGCTGAATCTTGTCGTCGGCCTTCTCCTGGTCCCCTGCGATCTCGAACTGGACGAGCGCCGAGCGGCGATCGCTCGAGACCTGGCCGCCGTTCCCGGGGGCGAGCGGCGAGCGGACGTTCTGGACGTTCGGCTGCGCCGAGACCGTCCGGTCGACGTCCTCCACCGCGGCGCGGAACTGCGGATCGGAGAGCGTTTGCGTCTTCGATTCGACGAGCACGCTCTCGCCGGCGCGGTTCGGGAAACCGGCGTCGCGCAGCATCGTCTCCGCCGTCTTCGTCTCGCCGGCGGCGGTGTCGGCGTCCTTCAGCATCTTCGTACCCGCGACCGACCCCAGGGCGACTGCAACCACGCAGAACGCGATCCAGCCGGAGAGGGCGGTCTTCCAGTGGCCGGCACTCCACCGACCGGCGCGGGCGGCGACGTTGAACCTCATCGCGCCTCCTCCTCTCATTCGCTTATGCACGCCTCCAGGCTGCCTTCCGCCCGGGGTGGCCCGAAATGGGGAGAGCCACCGTCTGGGGGTGCGGCTACCACCACCATCCGCGGCTCGCCGTCGCCGGTGAGCTTCCGGCCGTGTCGGGAATAGTTCAGGTGTGAACCTCGCCCTGGCTCTGGCCGCGACGCTTCTCTCCTCGTGCGCGCTCAACGTCGGCTACCTGCTCGAGCACGAGGCGGTCGGGCAGATGCCGCCGCTCTCGATCAGATCTCCGCTGTCGTCGCTGCGCCACCTGCTCGGCAGCCGGCGCTGGCTGATCGGGTTCTCGATCGAGGCGTGCGGCTGGGCGCTCTTCGTGGTCGCGCTCTCGCTCGCGCCGCTCTCCCTCGTCCAGGCAACGGCGGCAGGGGGCATCGGCATCCTCGCCGTGCTGGTGTCGAGGGTGACGCACGAGCCGCTCTCGAAGCACGAGCGGCTAGGCGTTGCGGTCGCGGTCGCGGGGCTCGTCCTGCTCGGGATCTCACTCGCCGGCGGGCACGGGGAGGGCGGCGGCGCCGGCTACCTCACAGTGGGACTGTGGATCGGCGCGTCCGCGGTCGCCGCGTTCGTCTCCGTCCGGGTGCTCAGCGGCCGGATCGGCGCCGCCCCTGCGTACGGCGTGGCGGCCGGCCTCCTGTTTGCCGCCGGTGACATCTCGACGAAGGCGGCGGTCGAGGCGGCCGACAGCCACCTCGCCTTCATCGCCGCCCTGATCGGCGCGTACGCGTTCGGGACGCTCGTCCTCCAGGCGGGCTTCCAGCGTGGCAGCGCGCTGACCACCGCCGGGATCGCCACGCTCCTGACGAACGCGCTGCCGATCGTCGCCGGGATGACCATCTTCGGCGAGCCGCTCCCGAAAGGCTGGCTCGGCGCCGTGCGGATCGCCGCCTTCGCCTGCGTGGTCGTCGGAGCGGTGTTCCTCGGCGAGCGGCGGCACCCCAGCAGTCCCGGCGAGGCGGCCGAGCCGAGCCGTCGGCCGGCCCCGGAGAAACCCGCGGCCGGGGCCGAGAGCCACGGCCCGGCCTGACGTCCGACGCCGCCGGGCACCGCCCGACATCTCAAGGCGCGCTCTCCTATCGTTCCGCTGGGGGACGCGATGCCGGACGTGTACGCGACCATCGAGCAGGCGGACGAGGCGGTTCAGCGTCAGATCGCGGACGTCCTGGAGCTCCGTGCGGCCGATCCGCAGCAGCAGGCGATGCTGGCCGACTACCTCGACGACCTCGACGTCGGGGCCGATGCCCGTGTGCTGGACGTCGGCTGTGGGACGGGCGCGGTGACGCGGGCGCTGGCGGCGAGATGCCCGAGTGGTCACGTGGTCGGCGTCGACCCCTCGGCGATCCTCGTCGAGCGGGCGAGGGAGTTGGCGACGGATGCCGCCAACCTCTCCTTCGAGGTCGGCGACGGAAGAGCGCTTCCCTTCGAGGACGGCGCGTTCGACGCCGTGGTCTGTCACACCTCGCTCTGTCACATCCCCGGGCCCGAGCAGGTGCTGGCCGAGGCAGGACGGGTGACCGGGCAGGGGAGCCGGTTGGCGATCTTCGACGGCGACTACGTGACCACGACGGTCGCCGTATCCGCGAACGATCCGCTTCAGACATGTATCGCGGAGGTGATCGAGGCGTTCGTCCACGACCGCTACCTCATGCGCCGGCTCCCGTCACTCGTCCGTGAGGCCGCCTGGACGATCGTGCGGGTCCGGAGCCACGGCTACGTCGAGACGGACGAGCCGGTCTACATGCTCACGCTCGTGGATCGAGGTGCGGACGCGCTCGTCTCGGCCGGACACCTCAACGCCGCTGCTGCCGAGGCGCTGAAGCAGGAGGCCCGCCGGCGGGCCGAGCAGGGACGGTTCTTCGGCCACATCGCCTACACGAGCCTGATCGCCCGCCGCTGAGCACGACCACACCTGGCCGTTCCAGACGACCAGGGCCACGCTCACGCCGCGACCCGGGTCGTCTCGAGCGTCCCCCGCGCCACGCGTGCCTCCTGCTCGGCCGTCCGCTCGGTGACGATGTGCCGCACGACGCGCTCGGCGTCCCGGCCCGCGCCGCCGATCAGCATCGACGCGAACGAGTGCAGGAAGGGCAGGCCGACGAAATACAGCCCCGGTGAGGAGGAGGCGACGCCCCGGTACTGCACCGGGTAGCCGTCCTCGCCGAGCTCGAACGGGAGCCGGATCCACGAGTAGTCGGGGCGGAATCCGGTGCACCAGACGATGGTGGCGACGTCGAGGACGCGACCGTCGTCCAGCACCGGCTGTCCGTCCCGGACGCCGACCGTCCGTGCGAGCACGCGCTCGACTCCGGCGTCCCGCAGGTTCTTCCGCCGGTAGCGGAGCAGTGGCCCGCCGCCGTGCCGGATGTGCGGACGTACCTTCCTGCCGATCGGCGTGTCGGCGGTGATCACGTGCGTGCCGGCGAAGAACAGCCCACGGAACAGCATCCGCCCGCGGCGGCTCTCGACCGGAGCCGGCAGCTGTCCGGTGTCCTTCCCCGACAGGATCACCTCGTGCTCCGAGGCCGCCTCGAAGGCGATGTCGGCGCCCGAGTGGCTCGCGCCGACGACCAGCACCGGCCCGGGCTGCAGCTGCGAGAGGTTGCGGTAGTCGCTCGAATGGATCTGGGTGATGCCGGGGTCGAGCTCGCGGGCGAAGTCGGGGACGTGGGGCTTCTGGAAGACGCCCGTCGCCAGCACGACGTTGTCCCCCTCGAACCGCAGGTCGCCTGCGGTCGCCACGAAGCGGCTGCCCTCCATCGTCAGCGTGTCGACCGCCGTGCCGCTGCGCACCGGCAGCTCGAACCGGGCTGCGTACGCCTCGAGGTAGTCGGCCATCTCGTCCTTGGTCGGGTACGAGGTCGAGCGCGCCGGGAAGCGCAGCCCCGGCAGGGCGTCGCGGCTCGCGGGCGAGTAGAGCCTCAGCGAGTCCCACCGTGCCCGCCAGCTGTCGCCGAGCCGGTCGCCGGCGTCGAGGATCACGAAGGACCGGCCCTGCCTCCGCAGGTGGTAGCCGACCGCCAGGCCCGCCTGGCCGCCTCCGATCACGACCGTGCCGTACTGCTGCCGCGTTGCCATCGTCTTTCTCCTTTCGTTGTTCGACGAGGCAACGGTAGGGCGGCGACGGCAGGCGGCGCATCGCCGCGATCGACCAACTTGCGTTCGCCGGCCGGTGGTCATTTCCGACCACCGGAGCGGCCTCAGACGAGGTCGTTCTCGAAGGCGAAGGCGGTTGCCGCCGCGCGCGAGGAGAGGCTGAGCTTGCGATAGATGTTCTGCACGTGGCGGGCGACCGTGTGCTCGCTGATCACCAGCTCGCCGGCGATCTGGCGGTTGCTCTTCCCGGCGGCGACGAGGCGCAGCACCTCCAGCTCCCGGCCGGAAAGGCCGTGCGTGTCGCCGCTCGCCGCGGGCTCGACGCGTGCCAGGTCGGGTGCGGCCCCGAGCTGCCGGAAGATCGCGCAGGCCGCCTCCAGCTCGAGCCGAGCCGCCTCGCCGTCGCCGAGCTCGGAGCACGCCTGCGCCAGGAGCGCGCGTGTCCGCGCCACCTCGTACGGCGCGTCGAGCTCCAGCCAGGTCTGGTGCGCCTCGCGCAGGGCGACGAGCGCGGCGTGCGTATCCCCCTCGGCGAATGCGACCGCACCGCGTGAGTACGCGACCAGCGCCGCGAGCATCGCGCTCTCGTAGCGGGCGGCGAGCTCCTCCAGCTCGCGGCAGGCGGCGCGCGCCTCCTCGATCTCTGCGGCCGCGAGCGCGATCTCGACATACGCGGGAAGAAGCGCGGCCCGCTTCAGCGGCTGGGCGATCTCCGCCGACGCTCTGCGGATCGCCGCCAGCGCCACGTCGCGGTTCCCCTGGGCGAGCCGGAGCTGCGCGAGCCCGGGCTGTGGCTCCCAGCCGAAGCGGCTCGCCTCGCGGTATGCCTTCTCGGCCGCGGCGAACTCGCCGCGAAGCCGCAGCAGCTCGGCCTGGCGGTAGTAGGCGATGCCGGCCGCGGAGTTCTGCGTCTCGATCATCCGCCGACAGGCGCGTCCGGCTTCTTCGAGGGCATCCGACCACGAGCCGCCGAGCTGCAGGATCTCGGCGCGATGGATCCGGCAGCGGCCGGTGAACGCGACCAGATCGGGTTGCTCGTCCGCCCAGGTGCTCAGGGCCCGTGTCCACTCCCGCGCGCGGCCGACCTCGAAGACCTCCTGGCACGCGAGGATCACGCCGCAGTAGACGATTCCGAGCACGAACGGCGTGAGGTCGCTCGTCGTCGCAGTCACCATCGCCTCGTCGAGGAGCCCGAATCCGTCGCGGACGCGGCCGGCCCGCACGAGCATCGTTCCCTGCGCGTTCAGGCTCATCGAGAGGAGGTCGCGGTCGCCGAACCGCTCGGCGACGGCCGCCGCCTCGCCCGCGAGGACAGCGGCCGCCTCGAATTCGCCCGCCGCTTCGTGTCGGAACACGGACGGGATCATCAGGTACCCGTGCTCGACCGAATCCCCCGGCTGCCCGTCGAGCAGCCGCTGCGCGCGCCCCAGCCAGCCGTTGGCCGACGCGATCGCCCCGCGGAAATGGAGGTTCATCCCGATCCAGGTCGCCGCGCGGATCGCACGCTGCGTGTCGCCGCGCTCGAGGTAGCGATGGTGCGCACGCTCGAGGATGGCGATCGCCTCGTCGTCGCGGCCGAGCATCAGCTTGGCCATGGCCAGGAGCTCGAGGTCCTCGGCCTCGAGGGCGTCGTCGTCCGCGCGAGAAAAGGCTTCGTGTGCCTCGAGCCAGGCGCGTCGCGCGTAGGCGTCGCGGGCACGATCCAGCGCTCCGGTGGAGGTTCCGTCCATCGCCACGAATTGTCCATGATGGGGCGTGCGCGACCTGACTCCGGCCCGCGACGAGCTCGATCCGATCGAGGTCGCGTCGCATGACGAGATCCAGGCGCTCCAGCTCGAGCGCCTGCGCTGGTCGCTTCGCCACGCGTACGACAACGTCGAGCTGTACCGGCGCCGGTTCGACGAGGTCGGCGTCCACCCGGACGACTGCCGCGGCCTCGACGACCTCGCGAGGTTCCCGTTCACGGCCAAGGCCGAGCTGCGCGAGAGCTACCCGTTCGGCATGTTCGCCGTATCGCTCGACCGGGTCGTGCGGATCCATGCCTCCAGCGGCACGACCGGGCAGCCGACGGTGGTCGGGTACACGGCACGCGACGTCGAGACGTGGGCGGATGTGGTGGCGAGGTCGATCCGAGCCGCCGGCGGCCGGCCCGGCGAACGGGTGCACGTCGCCTACGGCTACGGCCTCTTCACCGGGGGGCTCGGGGCGCACTATGGTGCCGAGCGGCTCGGCTGCACGGTGATTCCGGTCTCCGGCGGGATGACCGAGCGCCAGGTCCGGCTGATCGTCGACTTCCAGCCGGACGTGATCATGGTCACGCCCTCGTACATGCTCGCGATCGTCGACGAGCTCGAGCGGCAGGGGGTCGACCCGCGCTCGACGTCGCTGAAGGTCGGGATCTTCGGAGCCGAGCCGTGGACGGAGGAGATGCGCGCGGAGATGGAGCGGCGGCTCGACATGCACGCCGTCGACATCTACGGGCTCTCGGAGGTGATCGGCCCCGGCGTCGCCGGCGAGTGCGTGGAGACGAAGGACGGGCTGCACGTCTGGGAGGACCACTTCTATCCCGAGGTCGTCGACCCGGCGACCGGTGAGGTGCTCCCCGACGGCGAGCAGGGCGAGCTCGTCTTCACCTCGCTGACGAAGGAGGCGCTGCCGATCGTCCGCTACCGGACGCGCGACCTCACCCGCCTCTTGCCCGGCACCGCGCGGACGATGCGGCGGATGGAGAAGATCACCGGCCGGAGCGACGACATGCTGATCGTTCGCGGCGTCAACCTGTTCCCGACCCAGGTCGAGGAGCTGATCCTGCGCGTGGCCGGGCTTGCGCCGCACTTCCAGCTCGTCCTCTCGCGGCCGAAGCGGCTCGACGAGCTGACCGTTCGCGTCGAGGCGCGGCCCGATGCCGCCTCGGCCGACGAGCGGCTGCGCTCCGAGCAGGCGCTGGCCGGCCTGATCAAGGAGACGATCGGCGTCACCGCAGCCGTCGACGTGCTCGAGCCGGATCTGATCGAGCGGTCGACCGGCAAGGCGCAACGCGTGCTCGACCTGCGCCCGGGCACCTCGCCGTTCGCTTGATTCCCGTACCAAGGTACGGGTCTATATTCGGCGGATGAAGGTCGGCGAGCTCGCCAGGCGCGCGGGGGTGAACGTCGAGACGCTCCGCTACTACGAGCACCGCGGGCTCCTGCCGCCTCCCGACCGGGAGCCCAGCGGCCACCGGCGCTACGACGAGGACACGGTGCGGTTCCTCCGGGCGATCAAGGAGGCACAGGCCGTGGGCTTCACCCTGACCGAGATCGGCGAATACCTCCGCGCAGCGCGCCGGTCCGAGCGGCCCTCCGAGACCCTGCGCATCCGGATGGCTTCGAAGATCGACGAGATCGACGCTCGCATCGCGGGTCTGCGGCGGATGCGGGAGGAGCTCGCACGCGTCGTCGGCTGCGCGTGCGACTCGCTCGACCACTGCACCTGCGGCGCCGCCTATCTCGCCCGCCGGGGGCGGGAGCCGGTGACGCGGCCGACGCTGTTGCACGTGACGAACGGGGAAAGCGCGGGCAACACGCTCCGGGCGACCTCGCTCGGCGGAGCCGTGCTGCCCTGGAACGACGTCCTCCACGAGGGGCCCGTGCCGGCGGTGCAGCGCCGTGAGCTGCTGGACGTGCGGGCGGCATTCCTGTCCGGCTGCGGCTGGGGGAGGCGCAGCGCGATTCGCTCCTCGCTCGAGCGCCGCGACCGGCAGCTGGCCAGAGCGCTCCGCGACGGCGTCCAGGTCGTCCTCTGGTTCGAGCACGACCTCTACGACCAGCTCCAGCTGATCGACGCGCTAGCGCTCGTGGACGAAGCCGGGGCACTACCGGAGCTGATCGTCGTCTCGTCGTTCCCGGGCAAGCCGTCGTTCCGCGGGCTCGGCGAGCTGAGCCCCGACGAGCTCGAGACGCTCTGGCCGAACCGGCATCAGGCGACGGCCGACACGCTCGCCGCCGCCTGCGACGCCTGGGAAGCGTTTCGAGCGCCGGATCCGGTGGCGCTCGCGGCTGTCGCGGGCGGCGTCGGGCCGCTCGAGCTGCTCCGCGCCGCGTTGCTGCGTCTGCTCGAGGAGCTGCCCGCGGCGGGTGACGGCCTCTCCGGAACGGAGCGCCGAGCGCTCGAGGCGATCGCGGCGGGCGCGTCCACCCCGGGGGTCGCCTTCGTGGCGGCGCAGGAGCTCGAGGAGGCGCCGTTCCTGGGCGACGCCTGGTTCTTCCGGGCGCTCGCCGAGCTCGGCGGCGGGGACGTCCGGCTCGTGGAGGGCGACGACGGCAGCCCGCTGCCGGCGCCGCCTCCCCTCGGCGACGGCACCCGCTTCGGCTCGATTCGCCTCCGGCTGACCGGTGCGGGCGAACGCGTGCTCCGCGGCGAGTCCGACCGCGTCGAGTTGCTCGGGCTCGACCGCTGGCTCGGCGGCACCCACCTGACGGCGGAGAACGCCTGGCGCTGGGATTCCCACGGCTGCCGGCTCGTCGCTCCCGACTGACCCGGCTTACCTGTGTTTTACGCCGTGCTGACCTCGGGGTGACCGCCGTCGACGAGAACACACGGGTCACCGATTCGACAGGAGGTATCCCGTGCGAGGCAAGCTGCTGCTCATCGTCGCCGTCGGGGCAGGCGTGCTCGTCGCCGCCGCGTCGGCCGCGAGCCTCGATCTCGTCCGCGGCACCAAAGGCGCCGACGACCTGAACGGCACCGCCGGTGCCGATCTGATCTACGGCTACCAGGGGAGCGACATCATCCGCGCCCACGACGGCAACGACCTGGTGTGGGGCGGCCAGGGGAACGACGTCATCCGGGGAGGGCCTGGCAACGACGTGATCTACGGCGGGCCGGACAACGACGTGATCTGGCCCGGCGCGGGCGCCGACGTCCAGTACGGCGGCCAGGGGAACGACGTCCTGCACGCGCTCGCGAACGACAACCAGCCGGACATCCTCGACTGCGGGCCCGGCTACGACGTCGCGTACGTGATCGTGCACGACCCCGCGCGGTTCCGCGGCTGCGAGCAGATCATTCGGCTGACGCCGGAGCAGGCCTCCGCGCTGGCTGCGGCCAACGACGACAACAGCTAGACGCTCGTCGGTTCAAGACGCGGCCCGGGCGACCGGAGCGCCCGGGCCGCAGCCTGCGCGTCCGGAGACACCAGGTTTCCACCGGATCTCCACCGAGCCGTGACCCCGGTGTGCGATCCCAGGCGCGAGGGTAGAAGCGCGCGGGCAGGCGCAATGGATCCTCGATCTGGAGGGAGGGGTACAGATGAAGGGACCAGGACGTGTGCCGGCGGCGCTCGCCGTCGTCCTCGTCGCCGCCGCTGTCGCAGCGGCCGCGGCCGTCTCGGCCAGCGGCGGGGGGAATCGCACGGCAGCCACCGCCTGCCGGCTCTCGGCGAACGGACAGATCAAGCACCTCGTCTACCTGCAGTTCGACAACACCCACTTCAGGCGGGACCGCCCTGACGTGGCCTCGGACCTGGAGCAGATGCCTCACCTGCTGAGCTTCCTCGAGTCCAACGGAACGCTGTTCACGAACGACCACACGATCCTGATCTCCCACACCGCGGGAGGGATCCTCTCCTCGCTGACGGGCCTGTACCCGGACCGCCAGGGGCAGACCGTCTCGAACTCGTACGACTTCTACCGGAACACCGGCGTGCCGACCTTCTCCTCGTCCTTCAAGTACTGGACGAGCCCGGTCGACGGCACCGACGACTCGACGCCGAACATGATCACCGACACCGGGAAGACGACGCCCGCCCCGTGGGTGCCGTTCACCCGTGCCGGTTGCGACTTCGGCGGCGTCGGCACCGCGAACCTCGAGCTCGAGAACAACTCGATCGCTCCGGGCGGGGATGTCGCCAACGTGTACGGGCCGACCTCGCCGGAGGCCGCGGAGCCGGCCGCCCTGCGCACGACCGACTTCGTCGGGATCGCCATCCACTGCGCCCAGACGGCGTCGAGCAAGTGCGCCGGCAACACGAACGCCAGAAGCGACCCGCTGCCCGACGAGCCGGGCGGGTACACCGGCTACCAAGGGCTGTTCGGGACGAAGTACGTCGACCCGGCCGTCACCGGCGGCAACCCGTGCGTGAACGACACCTCCGGCCAGCCGATCGAGGACAGCGCCGGCAACTGCGGGTTCCCCGGCTTCGACGGGATGCTGGCCAAGAACACGCTCGGCTACGTGGCGCAGATGCAGGAGAGCGGGGTCCCCGTGACCTACGCCTACATCTCCGACGCCCACGAAAACCACACCCTCGCGCGGGCGTCGGGCCCCGGCGAGGCCGACTACAAGCAGCAGCTCGCCGACTACGACGCAGCCTTCGCCTCCTTCTTCCAGCGGCTCCAGGCCGACGGGATCGACAAGAGCAACACGCTCTTCGTCGTGACCGTGGACGAGGGCGACCATTTCACCGGCGGCGCCGGCTTGCCGGACGGCAGCGGGAACCTGACCTACGCGCACACCGCGTGCCCGCTGGCGCCGGTCGCAACGACGTGCCCGTCCAACCAGATCGGCGAGGTGAATGTGAAGATCGGCGCGGTCCTGCCCGCGACCGAGCCCCTGTTCGACATCCACTTCGACGATGCTCCGACGTTCTACGTCAACGGCGATGCCGCCCACCCGAACGGCCCGGGGAGGACCGACCCGGCGGTGCGGCAGCTCGAACGCGACGCCTGGAACGCGACCGCGCCGGATCCCTACGCGGGCGGCGGATCCGTGCCGATCGCCCAAGCCCTGGCCGACACGGTCGAGGAGAAGACGCTGCACATGATCAATGCCGACCCGAAGCGGACGATGACCTTCACGATGTTCGGCAACCCCGACTTCTTCTTCCAGACAACGAACCTGTCAGGCGGGTGCGCGGGCTCGACCGTGTGCGCCAACCCGGGCTTCGCCTGGAATCACGGGGACGTGCAGGAGGAGATCGCGAGCACCTGGGTCGGGCTCGTCGGCCCCGGGGTGAGCCGGAACGGCACCGACTCGCGCACGTGGACCGACCACACGAACGTCCGCCCGACCATTCTCGCCCTGCTCGGGCTGAAGGATGACTACGTGCAGGACGGGAGGGTCCTGGTCGAGGGGCTGACGACCAAGGCCACGCCCCATGCACTCGTCGCGCATCGTGCGACCGTCGGGGTGCTCGGCGACGTCTACGAGCAGCTGAACGCCTCGTTCGGGTCGTTCGCGCTGGACACCCTGAAGGCGTCGACCGCGGCGCTCGCGAGCACGGACGAGGCGAAGTACGCCTCGATCGAGTCGAAGATCGCCGGCCTCACGGCGCAGCGCGACGCGCTCGCGTCGAAGATCAGGGGCGCCCTGAACGCAGCAGCGTTCGACGGGACATCCCTGAACCAGGTGCAGGCGGTTCTCTGGATCGCACAGGCGGGAGCTCTGATTGTCCAGGCCCGCCTGCTCGCTGCGACCAGCTAGACGAATCGGACCGGAGGCCCGCACGCGCGGGCCTCCGGTCGCGACCCGTTCCGCCGCGCCGCCGTCCGCGGTCTGGCAAGCTGCCGCTGCCAGCCGCACCGCCTGACCTTGGACACGCTCGACGCCACCCTGACCAGCCGTCTCCGCGAGGTCCTCGCGAGTGGCGACACGACCGAGGCGGACCTGCGAGAGCTGACGGAGGAGGTGGGCACCCAGGTGCGCCTGCTCCGGGGGCAGGTGCGCGGGAGCGAGCAGCGGCTGCGCGCGCTGAACGCCGATCCCGCCAGCCCGATCGCCGACATCGCCGACGAGCTCCGGCGCGTCGAGACGCTCCGGCCGCGCCTGCGCGACGCGCGCGAGCTCTCCCGCCGGCTGGACGAGCGGGCCCGCGAGCTCCGCACCGCCTGGCTGTTCCGGCAGGCTGACGCGCGCCGGGCGACGAGCTGAGTAGGGCCCGGACGAACCGGACCCCACGTCTCGGTCAGGCGGTCTGCAGCGCGGCCAGGTTCTTCTCGATCACGGCCATCGTCTGCTCGTACTCGCCCGTGGGGCTGAACTCGACGATCTCGGTGCCGGCCGCGATCACCGGCACGTGGCCGGGCGGTGCGTAGTAGGCGTCGCCGGTCTCGAAGGTCTCCTCGTGGCCGGCGTACCGGAAGGTGATCGACCCGCTGATCACGTAGCCCCAGTGCGGGCTCTGGCAGCGGTCGTCGGGCAGGCCGCGGAAGAGCGGCGTCCCGTCGGCGTCCTCGCGGAACGTCTCGAAGCAGACCGTGTACTCGCCGACGTCGCCGTAGTGGCCCTCCATCACTCCGTGATCCTGGGAGCGGGAGGCGGTGGACTTGGATGCCTTGGGCATCACGACTCCTTTCATGTGGTGGACACCATGTCCAGACACAATGTCTAGTGATGTCGTGGAAGTATTACACCCCGTCGGACTCGATGTCTAGACTTACTGTCCATGAGCCCCACCCGCGCATACCGTCCGCGCCGGAGAGCGCAGTCGACGGGCACGCGTGAGCGGATCGTCGCCGCCGTCGGCGAGTTGCTCGAGGAGGGCACCTTCCACGAGGCGACGGTGGAGGAGGTCGCCGATCGGGCCGGTGTCGCCCGCGCGACGCTGTACCAGCACTTCGGCTCCAGGCTGGGCCTCGTCGACGCCGTCTGCGAGACCATCGCCCAGAGCCCCGAGCTGCGCGCCGCCAGGGCCGCCGGCGAGCTGGCAGACGTCGACGTGGCCCTGGGCGAGCTGGTCGGGAGCTCCGTCCGGTTCTGGGCTGCTCACGAGCGGTTGCTCGAGCCGCTCTACGGCGTCGCCGCTGTCGACCCGGCCGCCGCCCGTCTCGTCGAGCGGCAGCGGCGCGACCGCACGAGTGTTCTCGCGCGGTTCGCCAGGCGGCTGCACCGCGACCGCCGCCTGGCCGGCGGCGTGGGCGAGCAGCGCGCGCTGGCGCTCCTGCTCGTGGTGACGAGCTTCGAGACGTACCTCGAGCTACGGCGCCATGCGGGCCTGGCCGAGCGCCAGGTCGTGCGCACGCTGCACGGCTGGGCCCGGACGGCGCTGCTCGCAGGCTAGCCGCGCAGGACGACCTCGAGCGACGTCCCGCTGCCGGCCACGCTGTCGAGCCGGAAGGCGCCGCCGATCGCCGCCGCGCGCGTGCGGATGTTGCGGAGGCCGTGTCCACGGCTCTCCGCCTCCTCGACGAAGCCGTCGCCGTCGTCGACGATCCGGACGACACGCTGCCCGTCGCGCAGCCCGATGAGGACCGTCGCTCTTCGCGCGTTCGCGTGGCGGCGCACGTTCGCCAGGCCCTCCTGGACGATCCGGAAGATCTCGATCTGCTCGTCGGGGCCGAGCTCGACCGCGCGCTCGATCTCCATGTCGACGTCGAGCACGCCGTCGGCGGTCAGGAACTCGACGTAGCGGTTGAGCGCCGAGTCGAACGGCGCGGAGCCCCCGGCGGACGAGAGCGCGAGCACAGCGAACCGTGCCTCCTGTTGCGCGGCATCCGCCGCCTGGCGGAGCCGCGGGACCACGACCGCAGGGTCGGCGCCGCCGGCCAGCAGGCTCGTCTGCGTCGAGACGGCGAAGAGGTACTGCGCGAGGCCGTCGTGGATCTCGCGGGCGACCCGGGCGCGCTCCTCCGCGACCACGCGGCCGACCTCGGCGGCACGGATCGCGCGCCAGACGCCGACGAGCAGGATCGCGTAGGAGAGGAGCCGCAGGAAGTCGCTCTGCGACACGTACTCGCTCGAGATCGGCGGCGTGAAGACCGCCTGCAGTTCGGCGAAGAGCCAGATCGTCGTGCAGAAGGCGAGCCAGCGGTCGAGATCCTCGCCGTGCGCCCGGTAGCGGAGCCCGAAGCCGACGAGGGCGACCAGGCCGAGCACGGCCTGGAGCGCGACCGCGCCGGTCAGCAGGTACGGGCGGCCGTGGCCCTGCGCGAGCACCGGCAGCCAGTCGAGCCTGCGGCAGATCACCCACAGCGCCCACAGGAACGCGGTCAGCAGCGCAACGGGCAGGAGGGTGGGCACGCGACGTGTGATCCGCCCGTTGGTGAACGGCGCCGCCGCGATCAGCGTCGCCGCGGTCAGCTTCCCGCCGATCCGCGCCCACGCCTCGGCCTGGCCGACCGAACCGCCGTCCAGCACCGGCGCGATCGCGAAGGCCAGCGTGGTCGCCGCGATCACGAAGAATCCGCAGAGCAGGTAGAGGTCGAAGCGCCGCCGGTCGACGCCGAAGCGGACATAGGCGAGCACGCAGACGATCAGCGAGACGAGCAGGATCGCCGTGTCGAGGAACAGGCGCAGGCTGGGCAGGTCGTATGGGCCTCGCCGCCCCGGGCTGGCGAGGAAGAGGATCAGCGCCGCGCCGAGCAGGCCGACGAGCACGACCTCGTCGCGAACCCAGGCGAGATATTTGACGCGCGGTGAGCGCATATACCTCTTGTCGGCAGGGCGGCTGCTGCCGATAAGCCCCGTATGGGCCGCCGTACGCTCGTCGTCGACGACCATCCGCTGACGCGCTCGGCGCTCGTCGACCTGCTCGAGCAGCATTCGTTCGCGGTCGTGGGCGAGGCGGCCGACGGCGTCGAGGCGGTCGAGCGCGCCCGTGAGGCGCAACCGGACCTCGTCCTCCTCGACCTGACGATGCCGGGCGGCGGAGGGCTGGAGGCGCTCCCGAAGGTGCGGGCGGCGGCGCCCGCGTGCGAGGTCGTCGTCCTCACGGCCTCGGGCACGGAGGAGAACCTGCTCGCCGCGATCAGGGCGGGGGCGGCCGGCTACCTGCTCAAGACCGAGCCGCCCGACCGGATCGCCGAGTTCCTCGAGGGCGTCGCGAACGGCGAAGCGGCGCTGTCGGGCGAGGTCGCGCGGCGACTCCTCGATCGCGTGCGGGAAGGCGGCCGGCTCGACTCGGGCGTGCCGGACTCGATCGCGCAGGACCTGAGCGCCCGCGAGGTCGAGGTCCTGCTCTTGCTGGACGAGCACCTGGGGACCGACGAGATCGCGAAGCGGCTGTTCATCTCCGAGCACACCGTCCGCTCGCACGTGAAGAGCCTGCTGCGCAAGCTCGGCGTCTCCTCGCGGCGCGAGGCGCTGGAGGCGTTGGCCGCGGCTCGCACGTAGGGACTGTCCCCGAAGGGGACTGTCCCTAGAGAACGCAGCGAGCTCAGTCTGTAGGGTCAGACCCCTTCGGGGTCAGACCCTTAGGGAGTCAGACCCTTAATCACCCACCGCGGGGGATGCCGTGGGGGATGCGCCGGCCCCCGCCCGGGCCGATGATCCAAACAGCAACGTTCTTCCTTGGTGGTGGTGAGTCCATTCCTGGCTGCGAGCCGGCCCCGCGAGGGGCCGGCTCGCTTTTTGTGGCTACGAGAACCCGTCGAGCGCGGCGTGCACGAGGCCCGGCAGGGTCTCCAGGTTGTAGCCGCCCTCGAGCACCGCGGCCACCTTCGGCGCGAGGCCCCGGCAGCGGCGGGCGAGCTCACGGAACCCCAGGCCCGTGACCTCCATCGAGGCCAGCGGGTCGTCGGCATGGGCGTCGAAGCCGGCCGAGACGATCAGCAGGTCGGGCTCGAAGCCGCGCACTGCCGGCTCGACGATCTCCTCGAACGCGCGGACGTACTCCTCGTTGCCCGACCCGGCCGGCAGCGGGACGTTCACGGTGGTGTCGTTCCCCTCACCGGGCCGGCCGCTGCCTGGATAGAACGGCCACTGGTGGAGCGAGACGTACAGCACGCTCGGGTCGTCCCAGAAGATGTCCTGCGTGCCGTTGCCGTGGTGGACGTCCCAGTCGAGGATCGCCACCCGCTCGAGCCCATGCTCCGTCTGCGCCGCCCGGGCCGCGATTGCGGCGTTGTTGAACAGGCAGAAGCCCATCGCCCGGTCGGCCGGCGCGTGGTGACCGGGGGGCCGCACGAGGGCGAAGCCGCCCACCCGGGCGGCCTCGATCGCCCCGCCCGCCGCCAGCAGCGCCGCCTCGAAGCTCGTCGCGGAGGCGGGCGTGTCCGCGTCCAGCCAGGTGTCGGACTCGACGGCGCGGATGCGGGCGACGTGCTCGGGCGTGTGGCAGCGCTCGACCTGCTCGACGGACGCCGGCCCGCACTCGTGCCACTCTCCGACCGCCTCGAGCAGCACCTCCAGCCGCCGTGTCGACTCGGGGTGATGGACAGTCGGGTGCAGGCTCGCAAGCGCGGCGTTCGAGACCAGCTCCATCACCCGGCCGCGAGCGCCTCGAGTCGGCCGGCGAGATTGCCCAGGCCCCACGACCCGGCGAGTGAGGACGCCTCCGCCCACGTTGGCGCTTGGTCGGTGAGGGAGGGGAGTGGGGCAGAGGCGTCCATGGTCGCGATTCGCCGGTAGAGCAGCAATTCCTCCCGCTGCGCCGAGAACCGTCCGTCTGCCAGCGCCTCGTCGAGCGAGCCGTACTGGGCGAGCAGGGCAGCGGCCGTCTTCGGGCCGACACCGCGCGCGCCCGGCAGCTTGTCGGACGGGTCGCCGCGCAGCGCGATGAAGTCGGGCACCTGGGCCGGCTCGACGCCGTAGCGCTCGCGGACCTCGGCCGGGCCGATCCGCGCGAGCTCGGACACGCCCTTCACCGGCTGGAGGACGCTCGTCCGCACGGAGACGAGCTGGAAGGCGTCGCGGTCCGAGGTGGCGACGAGCGTCGTCCCGCCGCGCGCCTCCTCCTGCGCCACCGCTGCGGCCAGGAAGTCGTCGGCCTCGTAGCCGTCCCCCTTCGCCGCGCAGAATCCGACCGCCCGCACGAGCTCGGGCAGCAGGTCGAGCTGCTCGAGCAGGGCCTCGTCGAACACCCGGCCGCTCTGGTACGAGGGAAACGCTTCGCTTCGGTACGTCGGCACCCCGATCGAGTCCCAGCCGACGACGACGGCGCGCGGCTGCTCCGCCTCCCAGAGCCGGAGCATGAAGTTGGCGAAGCCGACGAGCGCGCCCGACGGGAGGCCGGTGGCGCTCTTCATCGACTTGGGCAGAGCGTGGTAGGCACGGTGGGCGAGCGAGTCGCCGTCGATCGCGAGCAGTGGCCGCGTGGTCATAGCGCCGCGTACAGCGCGTAGACGCGCTCCATCAGCCGTTCCGTGGCGAGCTGGTGGGCCTGCCGCCGCGGCTTCCCTTCGAGGTCGTCCACCGGGACCGGCTCGCCGTAGGCGACCTGGAGCCTCGGCAGTCGCGACAGCCGGTCCATGCCCTTGATCGCCGCGGGCACGAGCGGCACGCCCGCGGTCAGCGCGATCCGCGCCGAGCCGGGCCGCGGCTTGTGCTCGAACTTCTTGCGCAGGCCCTTCCGCTGCCGCGTGCCCTCCGGGAACATCGCGACCACGCCGCCGCTCCGGCAGAGCTCGACCGCCGCCTCGATCGCCTCCATGTCAGCCTCGCCGCGGCGCACCGGGAACGCTCCCCCGGCGCGCAGCGGCGGCCCGAGGATCGGGTTGAAGAGCTCGGCCTTGGCCATGAAGAGCAGCTGCCGCTTCGGCCAGAGCGGCATCCCCAGCGGCCAGGGGTCGAAGTTCGAGGTGTGGTTGGCCGCGAGCACGAATCCGCCCTCCGCCGGCAGGTTCTCCACGCCGTGCGCGTCCAGCCGAAACACGCCGTGCAGTACCGGCCACGAGACGGTCGCGATGAAGTTGTAGAGGGGCGTCGGCATCGGGCGGGCCCTCAGTATTGCCGTGCGACGAGTTCGTGACGTTCCTCGGCAACGTTTGACCTCGGCGCTAACGTGTTCGCCCGATATGCCCAACAAGCTCGTCATCGTCGAGTCGCCCGCCAAGGCGAAGACCATCGCCGGCTACCTCGGCCCCGGATTCGTGGTCGAGTCCAGCATCGGTCACATCCGTGACCTGCCGGAACGCGCGTCCGACATCCCGAAGGAGAAGCGGGAGCGGTACGGGGCGCTCGGCGTCGCGATCGACGACGGGTTCGAGCCCTACTACGTGGTCGATCCGGACAAGAAGCGCGTCGTCGCCGACCTGAAGCGGAAGCTGAAGGACGCCGACGAGCTCCTGCTCGCAACGGACGAGGACCGCGAGGGCGAGGCGATCGCCTGGCACCTGCTGGCAGTCCTTAAGCCAGACTCGCTCAAGCCGAAGGTGCCGTATCGGCGGATGGTCTTCCACGAGATCACGAAGGGAGCGATCGAGCAGGCGCTCGCCAACCCGCGTGCGGTCGACGAGGCGCTGGTCGACTCCCAGGAGACGAGGCGCATCCTCGACCGGCTCTACGGCTACGAGGTCTCGCCCGTCCTCTGGAAGAAGGTGATGCCGCGGCTGTCCGCGGGCCGCGTCCAGTCGGTCGCCACCCGTCTCGTGGTCGAGCGCGAGCGCGAGCGAATGGCCTTCGTCTCGGCCGCCTACTGGGACATCGAGGGCACCTTCGACCCCGGTCGGTTCACCGCCAGGCTCGTGTCGCTCGACGGGTCTCGCGTCGCCCAGGGGCGCGACTTCGGCCCGGACGGGCGCCTCAAGGGCGACAGCCGCCAGCTGACCGAGGACGAAGCTCGCGGGCTGGCCGGCCGTCTGGACGGCGCCGACTTCTCGGTCCGTTCCGTCGACGAGAAGCCGTACACGAAGCGTCCGGCGCCCCCGTTCATGACGTCGACCCTGCAGCAGGAGGCAAGCCGCAAGCTCCGCTTCTCGGCGCAGACGACCATGCGCGTCGCCCAGCGCCTGTACGAGCGCGGCTACATCACGTACATGCGCACGGACTCGACGACGCTGTCGGAGACCGCGCTGGCCGCCGCCCGGACGCAGGCCCGCGAGCGGTACGGCGACGACTACGTCCCTGCCTCGCCACGGCAGTACGACCGCAAGGTGAAGAACGCGCAGGAGGCGCACGAGGCGATCCGACCTGCGGGCGAGCGGTTCCGTCTCCCGGACGAGGTCAAGGGCGAGCTCGACCGCGACGAGCAGGGGCTGTACGAGCTCGTCTGGATGCGGACGGTCGCGTCGCAGATGGCCGACGCCCGCGGGCAGACGGTGTCGCTGCGGCTCGGAGCGACGTCCACGGCCGGTGAAAAGGCCGAGTTCGGCGCGAGCGGCACGGTGATCACGTTCCGGGGCTTCCTCGCCGCCTACGAGGAAGGGCGCGACGACGAGCCCGTCGACGACGAGGAGCGGCGGCTGCCGCAGTTGAGCGCCGGCGACCCGGTGAAGGCGCTCGGTCTCGAGCCCCAGGGCCACGAGACCTCGCCCCCCGCGCGGTACACCGAGCCGACGCTGGTGCGGGCGCTCGAGGAGCGCGGGATCGGCCGCCCGTCGACGTACGCGTCGATCCTCGGGACGATTCTCGACCGGGGCTACGTCCTCAAGAAGGGAACGGCGCTCGTCCCGACGTTCCTGGCCTTCGCGGTCACGCAGCTGCTCGAACAGCACTACGAGCGGCTTGTCGACTACGACTTCACCGCGAGCATGGAGGACGATCTCGACCGCATCGCCGCGGGCGAGGAGCAGCGCGTCGACTGGCTGACCCGCTTCTACCAGGGAACGAACGGCGAGCCGGAGGCACCCGAGTGGCCCGGCCTGCACGCGATGGTCACCGAGGGTCTGGACGAGATCGACGCGCGGGCGGTCAACTCGATCGAGCTGCCCGGAAGCGACATCGTCGTCCGCGTCGGCCGGTACGGGCCGTACCTCGAGCGCGGCGAGGAGCGGGCCTCGCTTCCCGAGGACATCGTCCCCGACGAGCTCACGGCGGCGCGTGCCGAGGAGCTGCTCGCAGCGCCGGGCGATGCCCGAGAGCTCGGCCTCCACCCCGAGACCGGCCGGCCGGTGGTGCTGCGCAGCGGCCGCTACGGCCCGTACGTCACGGAGGAGCCGCCCGAGGGCGCCGAGGAGAAGCCGCGCACCGCGTCGCTGTTCGCGAGCATGTCGCCGGAGACGGTCGACCTCGACGCCGCCGTCCGGTTGCTCTCGCTTCCGCGGGTCGTGGGGGTCGACGCCGGCGAGGAGGTCCTGGCGATGAACGGCCGCTACGGGCCGTACATCAAGCGTGGCACCGAGACCCGCTCGCTGGAGAGCGAGGAGCAGCTCTTCACCGTCGATCTCGACCAGGCGCTCGCCCTGCTCGCCGCTCCGAAGACCCGCGGCGGCCGGGGAGCGGCGAAGCCGCCGCTGCGGGAGCTGGGCCAGGATCCCTCGTCCGGGCGTTCAGTCGTGGTCAAGGACGGCCGATTTGGACCGTACGTAACGGATGGGGAGACGAATGCGAGCCTGCGCTCAGGGGACGCGGTTGAATCGCTCACGCTCGACCGGGGGGTCGAGCTGCTGGCTGAGCGACGCTCGAAAGGGCCGTCGGCCAAGCGGCGCCCGCGGGGTCGGAAGTAGTCACCCACACCGGCCGCCCGACCTGCCAACCTTTTCCGGCGAACCACGTCTTGGAATCCAGCAGACCCGGACGCCCGGAATACGTATTCACACCCACGCGTTGCTTTCTTCACACTCCGCTAACGGGGGCGTCCTAGGGTGGATTGCGGTTTGGAAGCCCAGGAGATTCCCGTTAGGGTGAGAAAGTTTGGGGAATCGAAAACGAGCGGTAGATAGGGGAAAGAGAGTCACTTGACCCAGAATCAGCTACACGAACTGCTGGAAAGCGATCAGGCCCGCGTGCTGATCGAGGGCGCCGAGGAGCGCGGGTTCGTCGAGCCCGCAGAGCTCGAGGCGTTCGCCCTGGAGCACGACCTCGGCGAAGAGGAGGTCGAGCAGCTCTCGCGCGAGCTGGAGACGATCGGACTCGAGGTCGGCAAGCCCGCCGAAGAGGCAGAGGCCGCGCCCGCCGCCACCGCGACCGCGACGTACGACGCCGGCCCGGTCAGCGGCGCCGCCGACAGCCTGCAGCTCTTCCTCGCCGACGTCGGCCGACACAAGCTGCTCACCGCCGCCGAGGAGGTCTACCTCGCGAAGGCGATCGAGCGCGGCGACCCGACCGCCAAGCGGCGGATGATCGAGTCCAACCTGCGCCTGGTCGTGTCGATCGCGAAGGGCTACCGCGGGCTCGGCGTCCCGTTCCTGGACCTGATCCAGGAGGGCACGCTCGGGCTGAACCGCGCGGTCGAGAAGTTCGACTGGCGGCGCGGCTACAAGTTCTCGACGTACGCCACCTGGTGGATCCGGCAATCGGTGCAGCGCGCAGTCGCCAATCACGCGCGCACGATCCGCGTGCCCGTCCACGTCGTCGAGCGGCAGCAGAAGCTCGGCCGGGCCGCACGCCGGCTCGAGGTCGAGCTCGGCCGCGAGGCGACGAAGGCCGAGCTGGCCGAGGCCACCGGCCTGCCGATCCAGCACGTCGACGAGGCGCTTTCCGCCGCGCACGCGTCGGTCTCGCTGAACCAGACCGTCGGCGCCGACGACGAGGGCGAGCTCGGAGACCTGTTCGCCGATCGCGAGGCAGCCGACCCGTTCGACGAGGCCGAGGAGTCGCTCCGCCGCCAGGGCGTCCGCAAGGCGCTGGACGCTCTGCCCGAGCGCGAGCGGCGGATCCTCGAGCTGCGCTTCGGGTTCGAGGGCGAGCCGTGGACGCTCGAGGCGATCGGCCACGAGCTCGACCTGACGCGGGAGCGCGTCCGCCAGCTCGAGGGCCAGGCCCTGGCCCGGCTCGCGGCGCTGCGCGACCTGCAGTCGGTCGCGGCGTAAGTCCGGGACAAAGCCGGCCGCGACGGGTTGACTTCGCGCGGCCGGCGCCCTGCCTCACGCGCGAAGCGCGTGGACAGAACCCAGGGTTCTCCCGCGGGGCCTGTGCCGGCTCGGGTCGCTCGCTGCGCGCACCCGAAGGAGCCCTGAGCGCGAGTGTGCCGCGCCGCGCCAGGCCGGGCGCGGCGGCGCTAGGGCCGGTTTTCCGGGGGACAGTCCCCCGGACACGGCCGGCCGGGCCTATTTCGACCGTCCGCCGAGCCTGGTGGCCGTGTCCGTTGTGCCCCTTTCGGACGGGAGATGTAACGGCATCCGCCGCCGGTTTCCACCGAACGACAGGACCCAGGGACAGTCCTCCGGACCCGTCCCGAAGCGACGCGTCCAGGGGAGTCGAGACGACCGCGTCGCCGCCGCTGGCGACGGTTGCCCGCAAACTTCCTGCACTCGCGTCCGTCCTCATGGGAAGTGGCATACTCGACCGTCGCTTTCTCACGGCTCCCGGCTCGTCGCGGAGCTCGCACCTTTCACCAGTCGGAGGGGAGTACATGACCAAGAACCGATTCAGCTGGCGGGCGGCAATGGTCGTCGCAGTTCTCGGCCTGGTCGCCGCCGCGGTAGTCGCGGCGTCGGCCTGGGCCCGCGGCGGCCATGCGCAGGCCAGCACGCTCGTCGACGGCACCACCGACAGCGTCACGAACCTCGACCCGGCCAACGAGTACGACTACGGGTCGGCGACTCTGGATCTGCTGATGTTCCAGGGGCTGTACGGCTACCCGCACGGCGCAAAGCTCGAGCCCGTGCTGGCGACCAAGTGCGCACCCAAGGGCAACAACGCGACCTGGGCCTGCACCCTGCGGCGGAACGTCAAGTTCGCCGACGGGACGCCGTTCACCTCGGCCGACGTCAAGTGGACGTTCGACCGGGTGATCAAGATCAAGGGCGACCAGGGCATCTACGCGCTGCTCTCCAACCTGAAGAGCACATCCGTGAACGGGACCTACGGGGTCACCTTCCACCTGAAGACAGCCCAGTCGACGTGGCCCTTCATCCTCGCCACGAGCGCGGGCTACATCGTCCCGAAGTCGCTCTATCCCGCCGACAAGATCCGCGACAACTCCCAGTCGCAGGTCGGCACCGGCCCGTACCAGCTGGTCAAGTACACGCCCGGCCAGCAGGCGGTCTTCAAGGCGAACTCGAACTACTGGGGCCCGAAGCCCAAGACCGACAACCTGATCATCAACTACTACTCGAAGTCGTCGACCATGAAGCTCGCCCTGCAGCGCGGCGAGATCGACATGGCGTTCCGCGACTTCACGCCCACCGAGCTGCTCTCGCTGGGCAAGGCGAGCGGGATCAAGGTGCACGCCGGCAACGGCGTCGCGATCCGCTACATGGTCTTCAACCCGACGCGGGCTCCGACGAACAACATCGCCGTCCGCAAGGCGATCGCCTACCTGATGCCGCGCCAGACGATCGCGACCCGCGTCTACCACGGGTTCGTGAAGCCGCTCTACTCGATGGTGCCGGCCGGCATCGACGGTCACATCGACGCGTTCGCGACGATGTACGGCCGGACTCCGAGCGTGGCGAAGGCCCGTGCGGTGCTCAAGAAGGCCGGCGTGACCACGCCGGTCGCGATCGACATCTGGTGGACGCCGAGCCACTACGGCGACGCGTCGGCCGACGAGTACGCCGAGATCCAGCGCGCCCTGAACGGGAGCGGTCTGTTCAAGGTGACGTTGAAGTCGGCGGAGTGGGCGCAGTACAGCGCCCAGCCCGGCAAGCGGTACAACGCCTTCCAGCTCGGGTGGTTCCCCGACTACGTGGACGGCGAGGACTACATCGTCCCGTTCTACCAGCCGGACAACTTCATGGCGAACGGCTACAGCAGCAAGACGATGAACCGGCTGATCAAGGCCGAGTACGCCGCTCGCACGACCCCGGCCCGCCTCGCCGTGATCAAGGCGGCGCAGGTGCAGGCAGCCAAGGAGGTGCCGATCATCCCGTACTGGCAGGGCAAGATGGTCGCCGTCTCCCGGAGCAACGTGAAGGGGATCGACAGCACGCTCGACGCTGCGTTCCTCATGCGGTTCTGGCTGATCTCGAAGTAGGCAGGGCACCGAAGCACGCGTGGAGGGGCGCCGGCGGCGCCCCTCCACCGCGTCGTGCGGCAGGGGACGTCTAACCTCGGAGGGCTAGTGCCGCTTCCAGCAATAGTCAGGGCGTCTCTGGCGGCGCCCGGAACCGTCACGCCGCGTCCTCAGTCGCGCCAATATCTGATTTCGATATTGGCGCTCCCTGCGTCCTTGCCTGACGGCCCCGGTCACTCGCCAGAAACGCGAGACCATCACTGGAAGCGGCACTGATGGCCGCTGCTGCCCAGGGCACATCGCTCAAGTCATATCTGCTGACGCGGCTCGTACTGGTCGTGCCGATGGTCCTGATCCTGCTCACCTTCGTCTTCCTGCTGATGCGGGTGGCCCCGGGCGACCCGATCTCGGCGGCGCTCGGCGGGCACAACGTGCCCCAGTCCGTGATCGATCAGATCAAGCACCGGCTCGGCTTCGACAAGCCGCTCTGGCAGCAGTACATCGAGTACCTCGGGAACATCTTCCGCGGGAACTTCGGCACGACGATCACCGACCAGCGGCCGGTCAGCGACATCATCCTCACGAACGGCGCCGCGACGCTCGAGCTGACCTTCTTCGCGATGATCGTCGCGCTCGTGGTCGGCGTGTTCGTGGGTTTGCTCGCCGGCCGCTTTCGCGACACGGCGGTGGACGTCGGCGGGCGGATGTTCGGGATCGTCATCTACGCGATGCCCATCTTCTTCATCGGGCTCATGGCCCAGCTCCTGTTCGGCTCGGTTCTCGGCTGGCTGCCGACATCGGGGCGCGCCAGCCCGATCACGCAGGCGACACTGCAGACACACACGAACCTGTTCGTGATCGACTCGATCTACGACCGCAACTGGAGCGCCCTGAAGGACGTGAGCCTGCACCTGATCCTGCCGGCGGTCACGCTCGGGCTGGTCACGGCCGGCGTCTTCATCCGCCTGATCCGGGTGAACGTGATCCGCACGATGAAGGACGACTACATCGAGGCGGCGCGGGCCCGTGGGATCCGGGAGCGCGACGTCGTCTACCGGCATGCGTTCAAGAACGCCCTGGTTCCCGTGATCACCGTGATCGGGCTGTCGCTGGCCCTGCTGCTCGGCGGGGCGGTGGTCACCGAGACGACCTTCAACTGGCCGGGGATCGGCCACGAGCTCGTCCTGTACCTGGAGAACCGCGACTACAGCGCGGTGCAGGGGATCGTCGTCGTCTTCGGCCTGGTCGTCGTCTTCGTCAGCCTGGTGATCGACTTCGTGAACGCCTTCATCGACCCGAGGATCCGGTACTGATGGCCGCACCGGCGCAACCCATCGAGTCGCCGTTCCGTCGGCGGGCGCGGGGGCTCGGCCGTGCGGTCGGCCCGATCCGGGAGGCGCGTGGCTTCCCCCGGGTGATGCTCTACATCGGCGCGGCGATCACCCTCTTCTTCGTCCTGCTCGCGCTGCTCGCCCCGCTGATCTCGCCCTACGACTTCGACCAGTACCAGTCCGGCGGCCACAGGTTCCCCCAGCTCGCTTCGCCGTCGTCAGGCCACTGGATGGGCACCACCGTCCAGTCCACGGACGTGATGTCGCGGGTGATCTGGGGCGCGCAGACCGAGCTGAAGGTCGTGTTCATCTCGCTCGTCTTCGCGATCACGCTGGGCGTTCCGCTCGGGCTCCTGTCCGGCTACTTCGGCGGGAAGCTCGACCGGGGGCTCGTCCTCGTGATGGACGCCCTGTACGCGTTCCCGTACCTCCTGCTCGCGATCGTGATCGCGTTCCTGCTCTCGAACAGCCTCGGCAAGGGAGTGCTGACCGCTGCGATCGCGATCTCGGCGACCTATGTGCCCCTGTACTTTCGCGTGGTCCGCAACCAGGTGATCGCGCTCAGGGAGGAGTCGTACGTCGAGGCGGCGCGGGCGCTCGGGGCGAAGCCCCTGACGATCATCCGCAAGTACGTCTTCCACAACGTCGTCCAGAACGTGCCGCCGATCGCCACGTTGAACGCCGCGGACGCGATCCTCCTGCTCACCGCGCTCGGCTTCCTCGGCTACGGCATCCAGCCGACCGACGCGGCCGAGTGGGGCTACGACAGCTCGCGCGCGGTGTCGGACGCCGCTTCGGGGATCTGGTGGACCGCGCTGTTCCCGGGCGTCGCGATCGTGCTGCTCGTCACCGGGCTCACGCTGGTCGGCGAGGGACTGAACGAGACGATGAACCCGGTGCTCCGCAGGCGGAGGGTCCAGAGGGTGAACTTCGACCAGGAGCCGGAGCCGCCGATCGTCGAGGCCGTCGAGGGGTCGTGAGCGACGCGCCCGTTCTCTCGGTGCGCGACCTGCGCGTCCACTACGGGACGGTGCGCGGAACGGTCCGTGCCGTCGACCGTGTCTCGTTCGACATCGGCGCGGCCGAGGTGCTCGGCCTGGTCGGCGAGTCGGGGTGCGGCAAGTCGACGCTCGGCCGCGGCGTGCTCGGCCTGCTGCCGGAGGGCGCGGCGTCCGACGGTGAGGTGCTGTACGGCGGCCGCAACCTCGTCGGTCTCTCGACGAGGCAGCTGTCCGGCCTGCGCGGCCCCGAGCTCGGCCTGATCTTCCAGGAGCCGATGACGCGGCTCAACCCGCTGCTCCGGATCGAGGACCACTTCAAGGAGACGCTCGAGCAGCACGAGCCGCAGCTGACCGAGCGGGAGATCCGCCAGCGCTCGCTCGAGACGCTCGGCCGGATGGGCATCCCCCCGACGCGGTTCCGCCAGTACCCGCACGAGTTCTCGGGCGGCATGCGGCAGCGGATCATGATCGCGCTCGCGCTGGTGCTGCGGCCGAAGCTGCTGGTCGCCGACGAGCCGACGACGTCACTGGACGTGATCGTCGAGGCGCAGATCCTCGCGATCCTCGCCGACCTGAAGCGCAACTTCGGCACAGCCCTCCTGCTCATCACCCACAACCTCGGGATCATCGCCGAGGCCTGCGACCGGGTCGCGGTCATGTACGCGGGCAAGATCGTCGAGGACGGGCCGGCGCGCGATGTGTTCGCCGATCCTGCGCATCCGTACACACGGGAGCTCCTTCGCTCGACGATCTCGCTGGAGACGACCGAGCTGCACTCGATCCCGGGCGCGCCGCCCAACCTGATCGACCCGCCCGCCGGGTGCCACTTCCACCCGCGCTGCCCGGATGTGATGCGCGTCTGCTCCTGGAAGCAGCCGATCGACGTCGTGCCGGGACCGGACAGGCGCGTCCAGTGCTGGCTGCACGGGCCGGAAGCGGAGATCCCGCCGGGCGAGGCCGCCGGGCTCGAGCGCGAGGAGATCGCCGTTGCCGACGAAGCCTGACGCCGAGCCGCTGGTCTCCGTCCGCAACCTGAAGACGTACTACTCGATTCGCGGCAGCTTCGGCGACCGGCTCGTCGGCCGGGAGGCGGGTCAGGTGAAGGCCGTGGACGACGTTTCCTTCGACCTGCGGAAGGGGGAGGTGCTCGGGCTCGTGGGCGAGTCCGGGAGCGGCAAGACCACGCTCGGCCGCACGCTGCTCGGGCTCGTCCGGGCGACGGACGGCAGCGTCATGTTCGAGGGGCGCGACATCACGAAGCTCAGCGAGCGCGAGCTGCGCGCGCACCGTCGCCGCATGCAGATCGTCTTCCAGGACCCGCACGCGTCGCTCAACCCGGCGATGACGATCGGCGACGCGGTCGGGCACCCCCTGCGGATCCACGGTCTCGTCCAGGGCCGCGACCAGATGCGCCGTCGCGTGGCCGAGGCGCTCGAGATCGTCGGCCTCTCGCCGGCCGAGCAGTTCCTGGACAAGTACCCGTCGGATCTCTCCGGCGGGCAGAAGCAGCGCGCGGTGATCGCGCGGGCGGTGATCCTCAACCCGGTACTGCTCGTCGCGGACGAGCCCGTCTCGATGCTCGACATGAGCGTCCGGGCCAAGATCCTCGAGCTGATGCTGAACCTCAAGCACGAGTTCGACCTGTCCTACCTGTACATCACGCACGATCTGGCGACGGCGAAGTTCTTCTGCGACCGGATCGCGATCCTCTATCTGGGCCGGATCGTCGAGATCGGCCCCTCGGCGGCGATCTACGAGGAGCCGAAGCACCCGTACACGCAGGCGCTGCTGCGGGCGATCCCCGAGCCGGATCCGCTCCGCAGCGTCCCGCGCGACCTGCCTCGCGGCGAGGTGCCCGACGCCGCCCGGCCGCCGCGCGGCTGCTCGTTCCACCCGCGCTGCCCGCGTGCGTTCGAGATCTGCGGGTGGGAGACCCGGGACCTCCGCGACCTGCTCGAGGCGCACTGGGCGCGGACGGGGGCGGAGGAGTACGAGGCCGAGCGGCCGCTCTTCGGCGATCTCGACTCGCTCTCGGCCTCGAACGGGGTTGCCGTCCGCGTGCCGGCGCGCGCGGGCGCCACCGGCGGCGACCTGCTCGCGATCCTCGAGCGGGTGCGGGCCGACGAGCCCGACGACCCGTTCTGGAAGGGCGTGCGGGCGATGCACGCGGGCGCGGACGCGCTCGAGATCGAGTGGAACGAGCCGCGCGAGCCGAGGCTCGTGGCCTCGGGGCCGGTCGAGGTCGAGTGCCATCTCTACGGCTGAGGTGATCGTTCGATCGGTTTCGGCCCTGACGGCCGTGCGGGCAGGGCCAGGGGACGATGCCGAGCAGGTGACGCAGGCGTTGCCGGGCGAGCCGCTCACCGTGGAGGCAGAGGAGAGCGGCTGGGCGCGCGTGCGGACCGCGTACGACTATGCGGGGTGGGTGCTCGCGGAGGCGCTCGACGGCGCGGTCGACGACGGCTGGCTCGTGGAGCGTGCGGGCGACCCGGTCGAGGAGGCCCGCGGGTACCTCGGCTGCCCGTACGAGTGGGGCGGCATGTCCGAACGGGGCATCGACTGTTCCGGCCTCATCCATATGGCGTATCGCAGGCTCGGCCGGCTCGTCCCGCGCGACGCCGACCGGCAGGAGGCGGCGGGGACCCCCGTCGCGGCGCGGGACCTGCATCGCGGCGACCTCGTCTGCTACGGAGACCACATCGCGTTCTGGCTCGGCGACGGCCGGATCCTGCACGCGACCGGCCGGGAGGGCGCCGGGCGGGTGGTGGAAGAGGTGCAGCCGGCGGAGCTGGCGGCGCGGGTGCGCGGATACGTCCGTTTCGAGTAGGGACTGTCCCCGAAGGGGACCGTCCCCAAAGAAACGTCTGCGTCACCACCCGGCAGGGTCAGACCCCTTCGGGGTCAGACCCTAGTAGGGCCGAGCCTGCCCCTCGTACTTCGCAGCAAGATCCGCCGCTCGTGCCCGCGGGAAGCTGATCGTCTGCGGATTCCCGTCGGAGACGTAGCGGAGCTCCGGGTTCCGCTCGAGCGTGTCGAGCCACATGCCCCAGGTGAAGTCACGGGCGCCGTTCCAGCGCGGGTTGGGGAGGATGCGCGGGATCTCGCCGGGGTTCCACTTGGTCGAGAAGGGCGAGGGCGACGGCTCCGCCCCGGAGAGGAACACCCCGGCGAAGCGGTACCACTGGCCGTCCCACTTGCCCTTGACCGCGAGCGATGACGGGTGCGGTAGAGCGCCGAGTGGCAGCGCCATCGTCTGCACGCGGTACGCCGGCAGCCGGTCGGTGAGGAGGCGGTTGCCGAGGACGAGCTGCCGCTGGACCGCGGTCGCGTCGAGCGTGTTCAGCGCAAGGTGGTCCTTCGTGTGGTTCCCCAGCTCGAACCCGTGGCCGACGAGCCAGTCGAAGGTCTGCTTCGCGCTCCCGCCGTCGCCGTCGAACGCGTTCCGCGGGACGTAGAAGGTGCCGGTCGCCGGGAAGCCGGGATGCTGCGCCGCGAAGTCCTCGAAGATCCCGACCGCTGTCTTCGGGTCGACGCGGCCGTCGGGCAGGAACGCGATCTGGTTGTTGGTCGCGTCGTCGAACGTCATCACCACCGGCGTCTTCCCCTTCGGCACGTCGAGCCGGCCGGAGACGAGGTCGGACGCGCGCACCGGGTAGTAGCCGTCCCGCCAGAGCCGCACGAGCTCTGCCCGGAACTGGCCGGCCGTCAGGTCGTACGTCGAGCCGTCGGGCCGGATCTGGTGGTGCATCAGCACGGGAACGAGGCCGAGCTCGTTCGGCTGGAGCGAACGCGCCCGCGCCGCCGCCGTCAGCTGCTTCGGGAAGACCGCCTCGAGCGCATTCGTGGGCAGTGCCGCCGCGGTGTACGTCACCGCCGGATCCCAGAGCAGGTACTCGTCGATGCCCGCGTCGTGTGCGCCGCGCATCTCGTCCTCGACCTGCGTCGGCCCGTAGTCGACGCCGAGCGAGAAGTCCTGGAGCCACGGGACGACGCGGGCGCCGGAGCCGTGGACGTCACGCTGGAAGTCTTCGAGCGAGCGCTGGACGATGTCGTAGGGCTGCGCGTTCGGATCGGCGACGCCGTACTCGCCGGGGCCCCAGTGCGATGGATAGACCATCGGCGCGACGTAGTCGAGGTGCGACGCCATCATCGGGATGTTCTGCGCGACCTCCTCCGGCCGCGTGGCGGCCACGCCGAACACGGACGCGCCCAGGTAGGTCTTGTACGGCTTCAACGCCGCACGGGTCTCGGCGAGGAAGGAGGCGATCGACCGCTCCGGCGTCCCCTTCAGGCCGGGGAAGGTCATCGTCGAGAGCGGCCCGTCCGGACGGCGGACGTAGTCGTACAGGACGTCGTCCACGCCGATCTTCGCGGCGGCGACCGCGACCGCGATCTGGTAGCGGCGGACGACGGGGTTGGCGAAGTTGGTGTAGCCGCCGTAGCCGCCGTACATCTGCCCGTCCGGAGTCTGGATCACCTCGTCGCGCTTGCCCGCCTTCCACGCTGCGCCGGCGAGGATCGAGTCGCGGAAGCACACGAGCCGGCCGATCACCCGCACGCCCTTCCCGTGCAGGAACTTCACCGCCGCCGGCAGGTCGACGATCGGCTCGACCGCCCCGATCGTGTGCGCGAGCGGAACGGGCGCGTTCCAGCCGACCGTGCCCGACTCGTCCTTGAGATCGAGCTCGACGGCGTTGATCCGGCCCTGGTCGATCAGGTCGACGATCCCCTTGTGCAGCGTCGGATCGGCCCAGGCGTCGAAGGTGACGTGGACGGCGCGGACCGGGTGGGCCGGCCTGCGCGGCTGCATCGAGATCCAGACGCGGCGGGTGGTCGCGTTCCTCAGCGTGTCGGTGGCGACGAGCGTGATCGGGCCGGCCGGCCGCTTCGCCCACGAGAGCCGGAAGCGACCGGCCTTGGAGACCAGGACGGGCCGCCCGTTCGCGGTCAGCGTCGCCCCCGGCTCGAGCGTGCCGGCGAGCGCAATCGGATGGCCGTACGCGATCATCACGCCGGGCCGGTCGAACGAGATCGTCGGGCCGCGCGTGTCCACGCGGACGTTCCAGCTCTTGGTCGTCCTCGACCCGGGGAAGCCTCCGGCCGCGGTCGCCTGGACGCGGTGCTGCCCGTCGGCGAGCCGGTTCCCGTCGAGGACGAAGCGGCCGTCCTGCATGTACGCCTTGCCGGTGACGTCGGCACCATCGAGCTTCCAGTGGACGCGGTCGAGCACCGACTGGTCGGCGCCGACCGAGAACTTCAGCGAGGGCAGGGTCGCGGGGCCGACGGCAGCGTTCGCAGGGCCCTGCGGGTCGAGCCCGGGCGCGCCGATGCGCGCGCCGAGCGCGTAGGTGGCGAAGACGAGCGCGCCCAGCGCGACCACGGCGACCGCCAGCCGGCGGTACCGGTGGAAGAGGCCCGGCTTCTTCCGTTGCGGTCGGGGAACTGCCTCGGGCTGGGCCGCCGTCTCGGCCGCTGTGCCGTCGCCGTCGCCGTCGCCGGAGGGCGGCCCGCCGGCCGGAATCTGCGCTCGGAGCTGCTCGACCTCGCCGATCAGGAGCAGGATCGCCCGGCCGGCGGGTTGGAGCTCGGGGTGCGAGGAGTCGCCGGAGAGCCTCTCTCCCCAACGGCGTAGCTCGTCGATTTGCCCTGCATCCACGGGCAAAGTATGCCGCGGAACCGTTCAGTCGACGACGGCCAGCTCGAGCCCGAGCAGGTCGGCCACCTTGCGCAGGCGCGAGACGTGGTGGCCGACGCCGAGCGCGACGTGGTGCGTCGGCCCCTCGGCGCACCAGGCGTCGAAGAAGGCGGCGGGTCCGGAGCCGAACCGGATTCGCGAGTTCGTGTTGCCGATTCGGAAGGTCGGGCCTGGAATCGACTCGCCCTCGCCGGCGATCAGCTTCAGGCGTCCGTCGGCGGTCTGCGTCAGGCCGAGGATCGTCACCGGCCCCAGCTGCACCTTCATCTCGATCGACAGGCCGGCGCCGGCCTTCCCGTGATAGAGCGCGAGCGCTCGCGCCACCGGCCGTCCCTCGGCGATCGCGAGATGGCCGGGGCCGTCGTGGCCCATCAGGATGAAGCCCTCGTCGAAGTCGAGCGCGTAGAACTCGGTGTACGAGCCGCCGGCGCCCAGGCGGTCGAGCAGGAGCATCGCGATGCTCGTCTTCAGGTCGCCTTCGCCCGCGGCGGGGATGCCCCGCGCGGTGAGGAGCGAGTTGCCGACGATCAGGCCGGCGGCGACGCGCCCGGCGATACTCCCTTCGGCCCCTCGGTAGTAGTACGTCAGGCCGTCGAGCTCGTAGTCGGCGACCAGCCGGTCGAGGCCGGCGGCCACGCGGGCTGACCAGTCGAGGGTCTCGGGCGTGATCTCGGCCGAGACCGGGTCGCTGCCTCCCTGGGCGAGCTCGAACGTGTCCCGGATCTCCGCGGCCTTGCGGTCGGCCGTCGCTGCGTCGACCGCCTCGACCCGCTCGACGAGGTCGTCGATCTCCAGCACCTCGACGTGCGCGCCGGTCTGCGCCTGCACCTGGGTGAAGTCGGAGTAGAGGTCGAGCATCCCCGGATACGTGTGCCCGAGGAAGCCGATGCGGGCGGATCGCAGGCTGCGTACCGCCCCGGCGGCGGCGAGCCAGTCCTGCAGCGCCTCCCACGCGGGGTCGCCGTCGAGCAGCGTCCCGGTGACGATCCTGCAGGCGATGCGGGCCCGCGCGAAGGCGCCGGCGATCTCCGGCACGCAGCAGGCCGAGCAGTTCGCCAGCCACTCGGCCGTGGTCATCGTCTCGTAGTCGAGCGTGCGGGTGGGCTGCAGGTTGAGGACGACCACCGGCGCGCCGGCCGCCTGGACGGCCGGGAGCACCTGCGACGAGGTCGCGTAGGTCGCCGTGTAGACGAGGACGAGGTCGACGCGTGCCGCCGCCAGCGTCTCGCCTGCCTGTCGCGCCGCCTGGGCGGAGTCCACGAGGCCGGCGGAGACGACGTCGGCGCCCATCCCCGCGAGCCGCTCCTCGACCCCGCCCTGGTAGCCCGCCAGGCGGTCGCGCAGGCCGTCGAACTGCGGCCAGTAGGCGGCGAGGCCGATCCCGAACACGCCGACGCGCGGCGCGCCATCGCGGCTCACGGGCTCTCCGCGTGCGCGGCGGCGGCTGCGTGCCGGCGGGCGACGGCGCTCCGGAGCCGTTCCCTTGCGCGCCGGTACATGTCGGCGCCGTTCGGGACAATGACGCTGGCCAGGAGGAGGCCGCCGACGACGATGTTCTGGTCCTGCGCCGGGATCAGGTCGGCGGTCAGCGCGGTCTGCAGGCAGCCGAGCACGGCGACGGCGAGGACCACCCCGGCGATCGTGCCGCGGCCGCCGAAGATCGAAACGCCGCCGAGCAGGACGATCGTGACGACGAACAGCTCCATCCCGATCGCGGAGTCGTAGCGGGCCGATGCGAAGCGGAGCGTCCAGAGCACGCCGGCGAACCCACTGAGCGCGCCCGAGAGGACGAACAGCCAGAACTTGATCCGCCGCACGCGGATGCCGGCGAAGAAGGCGGCTTCCCGGCCGGCCCCGATCGCGAAGATCGCGCGCCCGAGCGGAGTAGCGTGCAGGACGACCGCGAAGACGACCGCCAGGGCCAGGAAGAATGCGATCGAGTACGGAATGTGCGTGTGCGGGATCGGGATCACGCCGATATTCGACAGGTTCGCCGGGAACCCGCCGATCGTGTCCGTCGGCAGGATCCCCTGGGCGATGCCGCGGTAGAGCGTCAGCGTGCCGATCGTCACCGCCAGCGAGGGCAGCCCGAGCCGCGTGACCAGAAAGCCGTTGAAGGCGCCCAGGAAGGCGCCGAGGACGACGGCCATGATCATCGCCGGCCAGATCGGCCAGCCGTGCTTGAACAGCTCGGCCATGAACACCGCGCACAGACCGAGCATCGAGGCGACGGACAGGTCGATCTCCCCGGTGATCACGATCAGCGTGAGCGGCAACGCCATGATCGCGACCTCGCCGACGTTCAGGCCGATGAAGAACAGGTTGGTCGAGTGCAGGAAGTACGGAGAGACGCTCGCGCCGTAGGCGATCGTCGCGCCGAGGAGGACGAGCAGGAGCGTCTCCCAGCGCAGGACGGCGCCGAGCTGCTGCAGCCGCGGCGCCCTCGCCGTCGCCTCGTCGCCCGGCTTGTAGTCCTCGAGCTCAGCCACGGGACCTCCTCCGCGTGCGGAGCGCGGGGGCGACGCGGAGCGCGATCAGCCGGTCGAAGGCGATCGCCGCGAGCAGCAAGCCCCCGGAGATGGCCGCGCTCCAGAAGGACGACACGTTCACGACGACGAGCGCGCTGTAGATCGTCGCCAGGAGCAGCGCGCCGAGCGTTGCGCCGAGCACGGTGCCGCTGCCGCCGAAGATCGCAACCCCGCCGACGACGACGGCGGCGATCACCTGGAACTCGTAGCCGACGCCGGCGATCGCGTCGACCGACGCGTAGTAGGAGAGCCACAGCCCGCCGGTGACCCCCGCGATCGCCCCGCAGAGCACGAACGCGAGGAACACGCGCGAGCCGACCGGGATGCCGGCGAGCCGGGCCGCGGCCGGATCGGACCCGATCGCATAGAAGTCGCGCGCGGTCCGGAAGCTGCGCATCGCATAGGTGGCGACGACGACGACGACGATCGCGATGATCGCCAGATAGGGAACGCCTGCGACCGTGCCGTAGCCGATCTTGTTGAAGCTCTGCGGGAGCATCGAGGCGTTGACCTGGTTGCCGCCCGCCCAGGCACCGTCGATCCCGCGGATGATGTACAGCGTCCCCAGTGTCACGACCAGGCTCGGCACCCGGCAGACGGTCACGATCAGCCCGTTGATCGCGCCGAACGCCGCGCCGATCGCCAGCGTGAGCAGGAAGACGAGCACGATCGAGACGTGCGGGTGGCTGCGGTAGAGCGCCCCGGCCGCGTAGGCGGAGATGCCCAGCACCGAGCCGATCGAGAGATCGACGTTCCGCGTGATGACGACGATCGTCTCGCCGATCGCGAGCAGCGCGATGATCGCCGCCCCGGAGGCGATCTGCTGGACGTTCGTCGAGCTGAGGAAGCGGTGGTTGTCTGCCGTAGCAGCGCCGACGACGATCACGAGCGCGAGCACGATCCCGAGCTCGCGGAACCGGAACAGGAGCTCGGCGAGCGCGTGCGAGTTCGAGCGCTGCTCGATCGCCGTGCGCTCCTCGGCGACGGCGCTCACGCGGCCGCCTCCTCCGCGATCCCCGTGGCGGCGTGCATGATCGCGTCCTCGGTCGCCTCCGCCCGCGTGAACTCGCCCGTGACACGGCCCTCGAAGAGCACGATCACACGGTCGGCCATGCCGAGCACCTCCGGCAGCTCCGACGAGATCATCAGCACGGCGACGCCCTGGGCGGCGAGCTCGGAGAGCAGTCTGTGCACCTCGGCCTTGGTGCCGACGTCGATGCCGCGGGTCGGCTCGTCGACGATCAGCAGCCGAGGCCTGCGCGCGAGCCATTTCGCCAGCACGGCCTTCTGCTGGTTTCCGCCGGAGAGCGTCCAGACCGGGTTGGTCAGCCTGCCGTACTTGAGCTGCAGGCGCAGCGCCCAGTCGCGGGCGAACCGCCGCTCGGCGCCGTGCGGGATCAGTCCGCCGCGCCTGACCTGGTCGAGCGACGCGAGCGCGATGTTGCGCTCGATCGAGAAGTCCATCACCAGCCCCTGCTGGCGGCGGTCCTCGGGGACGAGTGCGATCCCGGCGTCCATCGCCGCCGTCGGCGACGCGGACGGCAGTCGTCTGCCCTCGATCTCGACCGAGCCGGCGTCCCGGCGGTCGATCCCGAAGATCGCGCGGGCGACCTCGGTCCTCCCGGCGCCGACGAGGCCGGCGAGGGCGACGATCTCGCCGCTCCGGACCTCGAACGACACGTCGGTGAAGACCCCCTCGCGGGTGAGCCGGTCGACCTTCAGGACGGTCCGGCCGGCCTCCGCGGGCACCTTCGGGAACAGCGCCTCCATGTCGCGGCCGACCATCGCCCGGATCACCGACGGGATCGTCAGCTCGCCGATCGGCCTGGTCAGGACGTGGCGGCCGTCGCGCATCACGGTCACCCGGCGGCAGATCGCGAAGATCTCCTCCAGCCGGTGCGAGACGAACAGCACCGCGTTCCCGCGCGCACGCAGCGTCTCGACGATGCCGAACAGCCGGTCGACCTCGGTGCTGGTCAGGGCGGCGGTCGGCTCGTCCATGACGATCACGCGCGCGTTGGTGGTCAGCGCCTTGACGATCTCGACGAGCTGCTGGTCTGCGATCGAGAGGCCGCGGGCGAGCCGGTCGGGATCGAGCCGGACGCCGAGCTGATCGAAGACGGCGGCCGCGTCCCGGCGCATCCGGCGGCCGTCGATCCGGCGGAAGCGCTTGAGCGGCTGCGCCCCGACGAAGATGTTCTCGGCGACGCTCAGGTCGGGAAACAGCGTCGGCTCCTGGAAGATGATCGCGATTCCGGCGTCCTGGGACTGCTTGGCGTTGTCGAAGATCGCCTCCTCGCCGTCGAGCAGGAGCCGGCCCGCGTCCGGCCGGTAGACGCCCGCGAGGATCTTGACGAGCGTGGACTTCCCCGCGCCGTTCTCCCCGACGAGGCCATGTACCTCGCCGCCGAAGAGCTGAATATCACCGTCCTCGAGCGCGTGGACGGCGCCGAAGCTCTTTTGCGCGTGCTCGAGGACGAGGATCGGCGGCTCGGATGTGCTCATGGGACGGAAGGGGGCGCCGCGATTCCACGGCGCCCCCTGATTTCTAGGGGATCGACACGCCTTTCCGTCGATCTCCTAGAACTTGAACTTGTCGACGTTCTTGACCGTGAAGGTGTACGGAGGGCCGAGGATCACCTGCGGCCGGCCGTCCGGGCCCTTGACGATCCTGTACTTGCCGAGCTTGCCGGCCGTGAACGTCTGGCCGACCTTGCCCGTGATCTTGCCGTCCGCGAGGGCGGTGACCGCGTAGCCGGCGAGGTAGCCCAGGTCCTCCGGGTTCCACAGCGCGAACGCCGTCACGGTGCCGTCGTGCACGTACTTCTTCATCTGGCTCGGCAGCCCGAGCCCGGTGAGCACGACCTTCTTTTTGTACTTCGAGGTCGAGAGGTACTGCGCTGCCGACGAGATGCCGACCGTCGTCGGGGACTCGATCCCCTTCAGGTTCGGGTACGCCTGCAGCATGGCGACCGTCGCCTGGCGCGACTGGGCCGGGTTGTCGTTGCCGTAGTAGATCTTGACCAGCTTCATGTTCTTGTAGACGGGCTTCTTCAGCTCGAGCTTCATGTACTTGATCCAGGCGTTCTGGTTCGTCGCCGTCGAGGCGGCGGACAGGATCGCGAACTGGCCCTTGTAGTGCATCAGCTTGGCCAGCAGCGCAACCTGGCTGCGGCCGATCGTCTCGGTGTCCGCCTGGTTGATGAACAGCTGGCGGCAGTTCACGTCCGAGTCGAACGCGACGACCTTCGTCCCCTGCGCCTGGGCCTGCTTGAGCGCGGGGCAGACCGCCTGCGGGTCGTTCCCGGCGATGACGATGCCGGCCGCGTGGCTCTGGATCGCCGCCTGGATCGCGGGCTGCTGCGCCGCGGCGGTGTCCTCCGTCCCGGACGAGACCACCTGCTTCTCGCCGAGCGCGGTCAGGGCGAGCTTCCCGCCGTGGTCGGCGATCACCTCGTACGGGTTCAGGGTGTCCTTCGGGATGAAGTAGAACGTCCTGCCCTTGGTCGAGCTGCCGCCGGCGGCGAGCGCCGCCGCGGCCGCCACCGCAGTCACGAGCAGCCCGGCCAGGACGACGATCACCAGGCGGCCGCGTGACGAGTTGGCCTTCACCATGCGTGCTCCTCCTCTCTCGTGGGACTGATTCCGGTCACTGCTGCTTCGACGGCTCCTCGCCGTCCGGAACTCGTGATGTCGGCCTCCTTTCGCGTGCGGGTCATCGCGGGTAGGCGGCCGTCACGCCGCCGTCGACGTTGATCACGTTGCCGGTGGACTTGACCGAGCGCGGGCCGGCCAGGAAGGCGATCGCCTGGGCGACGTCCTCCGGGTAGACGCTGACGCCGAGCTTGGTCCGGCTGCGGTAGAACGACTCGAGGTCGTCTGCCGCCACGCCGTAGGCGTTCGCGCGCTCGGCCTTCCAGTCGGACGACCAGATGGCCGAGCCCTCGATCACCGCGTCGGGGTTGACGGTGTTGACGCGGATGCCGTGCGGGCCGCCCTCCTCGGCCAGGCAGCGGGCGAGGTGCAGCGACGCCGCCTTCGCCGACGAGTACGCGGCCGCGTTGGCGCCGGCGACCAGCGCGTTCTTGGAGGCGACGAAGACGATCGAGCCGCCGCCGCCCTGCTCGACCATCACCCTGAAGGCCTCGCGGGCGGCGAGGAAGTAGCCGCGGGCGAGCACCGCGTAGTTGCGCTCCCAGTCCTCGAGCGTCGTCTCGGTGATCGGCGCGCTCGTCGCCAGCCCGGCCGAGGCGACGAGGATGTCGATGCCGCCGTACTCGAGCACCGCCCGCCTGGCGAGCTGCTGGACCGCCGCCTCGCTGGTCACGTCGACCGCCGCCGGGACAGCGCGGCGCAGGCCGTGGGCAGCGACGATCTCCTCGGCGACCTCGCGGGCGCCGTCGACGTTCAGGTCGCCGACGACGACGTGGGCGCCGCTCGCGGCCAGCGCGCGCGCAGCCGCCCGCCCGATCCCGCTCGCTCCGCCGGTGATCAGGGCGACCTTCCCGGCGAGCTCCCCGCGAGGCGGCGCCTGGGCAAGCTTGTACCGCTCGAGTGGCCAGTACTCGATCGCGAAGGCCTCGCTCTCGCTCAGCGAGCGGAAACCGCCGAGCGCGTCGGCGGCGTCCTGGACGGCGATCGCGCGGTGGTAGAGATCGCGGGTGACGCGGGCTCGCCCGGCGTCAGGGCCGGAGGTGACGATGCCGACGCCGGGGACGAGCACCACCCGCGGGCCGGCGGGGTCGATGGGGAACTGCCGCGTCTCGTCGTCGACGTTGCGTTCGTAGTAGGCGCGGTACCAGCGCGCATACTCCTCGACGCCGGCGGTGAGGGCCTCGCGCAGCTCGGCGGCGTCCTCGCTCTCGGCGTCGAAGTCGACCACGAGCGGCTTGTGCTTCGTGTGGATCAGGTGGTCGGGGCAGGGCGCGCCGACCTGGCTCACCTTCGGCGCCCGGACGGACGAGGCGAACGCGACTGCCTCCGGACTGCGGTCGACCTCGAGGATCACGCTGCCGCCGTCGGCGGCGAGAGCTCCGCGGAGCGCGGGCAGCGCGGGCACCAGGAGGGCGGCCGCCTCGTCGGTCCGCGCCTCTGCCACCTTTCTGCCGCCCAGCCCGAACCCGTCTTTCGCCGCGCGGGCGATCGCCTCGGCCGCCCGGCGGACGAGCTCGAGCGTGGCGTGGTAGCTCTCCTCGCCGGTCGCGCCCCAGGTGACGAGGCCGTGGCGCTCGAGCAGGACCGCGCGCGCCTCCGGTTGGGCGTCGAGCAGCTCGGCGATGCGCCGGGACATGTCGAAGCCGGGCCGCTGGTAGTCGAGCCAGACCGCCTCGTCGCCGAATTCCTCCTCGGCCAGCCTGCGACCGTCCGGCGTCGAGGTAAGCGCGATGATCGCGTCGGGATGCGTGTGGTCGACGTGGCCGGCCGCCACGAACGCGTGCAGCAGCGTCTCGATCGACGGCCGCGGCTGGTCGTGGCGGACGGCACAGCGCAGGAGGTACTCGACCATCTCGGCGTCGCTCATCGCCTCGCGCTCCCCGAGCGGCAGGACCTCGTCGAGCCGGAGCCCGGCGAAGCCCGCTGCCGTGATCGTCGCCAGGTCGGTGCCCGAGCCCTTCACCCAGAGCACGCGGACCTCTCGGCCCGTGTGGTCGGCGATCGTCTCCTTCGCCGAGGTGTTCCCGCCGCCGACGTTGGCGAGCGCGCGGTCGGCTCCGAGCAGGTTCGAGCGGCGGACGAGGCCGTCGAGCACGCTGTCGCCCGCTGTGGCGCTCTCGTCCCAACGGTCCTCCGGCGCCGGAATGCCGTGCAGCACGGTCGTGGTCTCGCTCACTACGCGACCTCCAGCGGCGTGGACGGCACCAGCTCGGCGAAGCGCTGCCTGGCCTCGCTCCATCCGGCCGACGGCGTCGGCTCGTAGACGGTCGGGACGAACGAGGCGCGGACGACCGTTCGGGCCTCCTCGAGCGAGGCGAGCTCCCCCAGGGCCATTGCCTGGACGAGCAGGTTTCCGACCAGCGTCGCCTCCTCCGGCCCGGCCAGGACCGGCAGGCCGGTCGTCTGCGCGGTCCAGCGGCAGAGCAGCTCGTTCCGCGCGCCGCCGCCGACGACGTGTAGCTCGACCGGGTCGGCGCCCGTGACCTCGCGGAGCAGGTCGACGGTCACGGCGTGCTTCAGGGCGATGCTCTCGAGGATGCAGCGCGCGGTCGCGCCCGGATCTCCGGGGGCCGGCTGACCGGTGTGCTCGCAGAAGGCGGCGATGCGGGCCGGCATGTCGCCCGGCGCCGCGAACGACTCGTGGTCGGGGTCGACGAGCGATTGGAAGGGAGGCGCCGCCGCCGCCAGCTCGTTCAGGTCGTCGAACGAGTGATCCCGGCCGGCGTCCGCCCAGGCCCGGCGCGACTCGTGCAGCAGCCAGAGCCCGGTGACGTTCCGCAGTAGTCGGAACGTGCCGGCCACGCCGCCCTCGTTGGTCAGGTTGGCCGCGAACGTCGCGTCGGTGATCAGCGGCCGGTCGACCTCGAGCCCGACGAGCGACCACGTGCCGGCGCTGACGAACACCGAGTCGTGATGGCCGAACGGCACCGCCGCGACCGCGGATCCGGTGTCGTGCGTGGCGACCGCGATCACGGCCACGCCGTCCGCGGTCCGGCCGAGCGGCGTCCCGGGCGGGACGACCTCGGGGAACACGTCGGCCGGAATCTCCAGCCGTTCGAGCAGGTCGCCGGCCCAGGTGCCCGCGTGTGGATCGAAGCACTGCGTGGTGGTCGCGTTCGTCAGCTCGGTCGAGCGGCTTCCGCACAACCGCGCGTGGACGAGGTCCGGGATCAGCAGGAGCGTGTCCGCGCCGGCGAGCGCCGGGTCGTTCTCACCGACCAGCGCGGCCAGCTCGAAGACGGTGTTGATCGGCAGCAGCTGGATGCCGGTCCGCTCGTAGAGCTCGCGCGGCGGGACGCGTTCGTACACGCGCTCGACGGCGGCGGCGCGGCGGCCGTCGCGGTAGTGCACGGGGCTCGCCAGCAGCCGTCCGTCCGCGTCGACGAGCCCGAAGTCGACGGCCCAGGAGTCGACCGCGACCGAGTCGACGGGGGCGGCGGCGGCGAGGCCGTCGAGGGTGTTGCGGTAGAGGCGCTCGAAGTCCCAGCGCAGGACGCCGTCCTGCGTCACGGGCGTGTTCTCGAACCGGTGCACCTCGTCGACCGTGAGCCGCTCGCCGTCGAACGTGCCGACGGCGACGCGGCCGCTCTGGGCTCCGAGGTCGACGGCGGCCAGGCGCGGCATCAGCCGACCAGCTCGTCGTTGCGGACGGCCCGCCGCAGATCGCGGGGCCGCACCGGCGGCGCCTCGCGCGGCCCGGGGTCGGTGGTGATCACGTTCACTCCGGCCGCCTGCCAGGCCTCGACCTCGGCCTCCGGCGCGCCCGAGTCGGTGACGATCCCCGTCAGCCGGTCGAGCGGGACGAAGCTGAGCAGCGCGCTCCGGTGCCATTTCGTCCGATCGAGGATGCCGTAGACCTGCTCGCAGGCATCCGCCATCTCCTGCTTGATCCGCACCTCGTCCGGGTTGAGATCCATCAGGCCGCGCTCGATGCTCAGCCCGCGGGCGCCGAGGAAGCCCTTGTTGATCCGGGTCGTCCGCAGCACGTCGGTGCCGAGGTCGCCGACGAGCGACATCGCCGACAGGCGGAGCATCCCGCCGGTGACGAGCACGGAGATGCCGGGCGCGTCGGCGAGTGCGGTCGCGACCAACAGCCCGTTGGTGACGACCACCAGCTCCCGCTTGGTGCGCAGCTCGAGGGCGAGGTAGTACGCGGTCGTGCTCGCGTCCAGGGCGACCGCCTCGCCCTCGCCGACCAGTGCCGCAGCTGCCCGCGCGACCGCCTGCTTGCGCTCGACCTCGAGGCGGAGCCGGAGGTCGAAGCCGACCTCGGACTGGCCCTGCTGCAGGGCACGGACGCCGCCGCGCACGCGGGCGACGAGCCCCTGGCGCGCGAGCTCGGTCAGATCGCTGCGCACCGTGACCTCGGAAACCGAAAATGCTTCCGCAAGTTCCGCAACCTGAACGGAATCGCGCGACTCGAGCAGGCGGAGGACGTGCTGCATCCGCTCGTGCTGCGAAAACGCCTGGATCGACTGGTCGCCGTCGATGCGCGCGACCCTAGAACGGCGAGGCGCGAAAGTCAATCGCGCTTTCGAAATCATACGAATCGAAAGCGGATTCGTAATCCAGCGCGGATGCGTCAGACTGCGCCCGATGGACGAGGCAGCCGTCGTCGAGCGCCTGAAGGCGCTGGAGATCGAGACGCCGTCGTGGGGGTACGGCAACTCGGGTACGAGGTTCCACGTCTACCCGTGGCCGGGCGCAGCCCGCAACGTCCACGAGCGGATCGCGGACGCGGCGCTCGTCCACCGGCTGACGGGCTGCTGCCCGAGCGTCGCCCTGCACATTCCCTGGGACGCGGTCGACGACTACGGCGAGCTCCGAGCTTTCGCGGACGGGCAGGGGGTCCGGCTCGGCGCGATCAACCCGAACCTGTTCGGCGACGACGCCTACCGCCTCGGCAGCCTCTGCCACCCGGACGCCGAAGTGCGCGCCGCCGCGGTCCGGCATTGCCTCGATTGCGTCAAGATCGCGAAGGAGGTGGGCTCGACGCTGGTCAGCCTCTGGCTCGCCGACGGGACGAACTACCCGGGTCAGGACGACCTGCGCGCCCGCCACACCCGGCTGATCGAAGGGCTCGAGCAGGTCTACGCAGCCCTGCCGGCCCGGACGAGGCTGCTGGTCGAATACAAGTTCTTCGAGCCGGCGTTCTACTCGACCGACCTTCCCGATTGGGGCACGGCGGCGCTCGTCTGCCGCCGGCTCGGCCCGCAGGCACAGGTGCTGGTCGACACCGGCCACCACCCGCAGGGCACGAACATCGAGCAGATCGTCGCCGTCCTGCTCGCCGAGGGGCTGCTCGGCGGCTTCCACTTCAACAACCGCAAGTACGCGGACGACGACCTGATCGTCGGCTCGGTCGACCCGTTCGAGCTCTTCCGGATCATGCGCGAGATCGCCCTCGCGGACTCCGCCGGGGTCGCCTTCATGATCGACCAGTCCCACAACGTCGAGGGCAAGATCGACGCGATGATCCAGTCGGTGATGAACATCCAGACCGCCTACGCGAAGGCCCTGCTCGTGGACGAGGGGCGCCTCGCGGAGGCGCAGGCCGCCGGGGACGTGCTCGGCGCGCACCGGATCCTGCTCGAGGCATTCGAGACCGACGTGCGGCCTCTGCTCGCGCGCGTGCGCGCGGAGGTGGGCGTCGCGCCGGACCCGGTCGAGGCCTTCCGCGCCGGCGGCTACGGGGCGCGGCTCGCGGAGGAGCGCGGCACCGCCTCGGTCGAGAGCGCGTACGAGCGCACATGACGCAGCGCACGGCGTTCGTCCTCCGCGTGAAGCCCGACCGCATCGACGACTACGTCGAGGCGCACCGGGCGGTCTGGCCCGACATGCTCCAGGCGCTGCGCGACGCGGGCATCCGCAACTACTCGATCTTCAGGGACGGCACCCGGGTGTTCGGCTACTTCGAGTCCGACGATCTCGAGCGGGCCGCTGCCCACCTGGCGGGGCAGGACGTGTGCACGCGGTGGCAGGACACGATGGCCGACCTGTTGGAGGAGCGCGTGCCGGACGCCGGCCCGCCCGCGCTCGAGGAGATCTTCCGGCTCGACTGAATCCGTAGATGGTTGATCCGCGGCTGCGTGGAATTGCCGATCGGCCGACTACAGTCCCGACCATGCCGACCGTCCAGCTGTTCGCGACTTGCCTCGGCGACCTCGCCTTCCCCGAGGCGGTCGCCGACGCCGAGACGCTGCTCCGGCAGGCGGGGTTCGAGGTCGCGTTTCCGCCGCGCCAGGTGTGCTGCGGCCAGCCGGCATTCAACGCAGGGCATCGTTCGGCGGCCCGGCGGGTCGCCCGCTCGTTCGCGCGCGCGTTCTCGCGCGAGGCGCCGATCGTCACCCCCTCGGGCTCGTGCGCGACGATGGCGTCGCACTACCTGCCGGAGCTGCTCGGCGTCGAGCCGTTCGAGGTGTGGGAGCTGTCCGCCTTTCTCGCCTCCGTGGGGTTCCGGCCGCTGCCGCGGAACGCCGGGCGCCGGATCGCCTACCACGACTCCTGCCACATGCTCCGCGAGCTGCACTTGTCCGCCCAGCCCCGGCGCCTGCTCGGCGGCTCGGGCGCGGAGCTCGTCCCGTTCGCGCGGCCCGATCTCTGCTGCGGCTTCGGCGGGACGTTCTCCGTTCGCCAGCCCGAGGTGTCGGTGGCGATGGCCGACGAGAAGCTGGCCGGCGGCGAGGCAGCCGGGACGATCGTGACCGCCGATCCGGGCTGCCTGATGCACCTGCGCGGCCGGGCCGAGAAGAGCGGTTCGCCCGTTCGGGTCGTCCACCTCGCGACCGCGCTGGCCAGGGGCATCGGTGCCTGACCTCGCCCAGCCGGCGGGGCGGTTCCGGGTGATCGCGCGCGGCAAGCTCGCCGACGCGCACATACAGCAGGCGCTCGACGACTCGACCGACCGGCTGAGGTCGCACCGGCTGTCGGCGTGGGAGGGGCTCGCCGACATCGAGGCGCTACGCGAGCGCGCGCATGCGATCCGGATGGAGGTGGTCGACGATCTCCAGGGGCACGTCGACCGGTTCACGGCTGCGCTGGAGGCCCGCGGCGGTCATGTCTTCTTCGCCCGCACGGCCGAGGAGGCAAGTGCCTACGTCGCGGAGGTCTGCACGCGGGCCGGGGCGAAGCTGGCGGCGAAGTCGAAGTCGATGGCGACCGAGGAGATCGGGCTCAATGCAGCTCTCGAGGCGGTCGGCGTGACGCCGGTGGAGACGGACCTCGGCGAGTACATCCTCCAGCTGGCGGGGGAGCATCCGGTGCACATCGTCGCGCCGGCGATCGAGAAGACGGCGGAGCAGGTCGCAGAGCTCCTGACCGCGGTGGACGGCGAGCCGGTCCCGGCCGAGCTCGAGGCTCTGACGGCGGCGGCGCGGCGGCAGCTCCGCGAGACCTTCCTGCAGGCCGACGTCGGGATCACCGGCGCGAACTTCGGCGTCTCCTCGACCGGCTCGGTCTGTCTCGTCACGAACGAGGGCAACGGTCGAATGGTCAGCTCGCTCCCGCGCGTGCACGTGGCGATCATGGGAATGGAGCGGCTGGTGCCGACGACCGCCGACCTCGCCGTGCTGCTGCGGCTGCTGGCGCGGTCCGGGACCGGCCAGAAGCTGACCGTCTACACGACGCTGATCACCGGGCCGCGCCGCCCTGGCGAGGAGGACGGGCCGGAGGAGCAGCACGTCGTCATCCTCGACAACGGGCGGACGAACCTGCTGCACGGCCGGTACCGGGAGATGCTCGCCTGCATCCGCTGCGGGGCCTGCCTGAATGTGTGTCCCGTGTACCGCAAGACGGGCGGCGCAGCGTATGGGCCGGTCTACTCGGGTCCGATGGGGGCGGTGCTGCTGCCGCTGCTCGTGGGCCTGGGCGAGGCGCCGTCGCTGCCGCACGCGTCGTCGCTCTGCGGCGCGTGCACCGAGGCGTGCCCGGTGAAGATCCCCCTGCACGAGCTGCTGCTCGACCTGCGCCGAGACCTGGTCGACGAGGGGGTGGCGCCGTGGTGGGAGCGGCTCGGGTTCTGGGCCTGGTCGTGGGCGTGGTCGTCGGTGTGGGGGTACCGGCTGGTGACGCGGTTCGCGCGGCTGGGGCAACCCCTGGCCGGGCTGGCGGGGCCGGGCCGTGTGTGGTCGGCGGGCCGTGCGCTGCCTCGCTTCGGCCGGCGATTCCGGGACCGGCGTTGATCGACCTGGTCGACGATTTCGCGGCGAATGCCGCGGCCGTCGGGTTCCGCGTCCACCGCGGCGAGGCTCCGTCGATCGAGGGGGCCGGCGTATCGACCGCGATCTACGGCCTGGCCGACACCGGTTCGGTCGTGCTGGCGGCTGCGCCGGAGGAGCCGCGGGCGCGTTCGCTGCTCCCCTACGTCCACGTGACGCTGCTGCGCGAGGATCTGATCCTGCCCGGCCTGAGCGAGCTCTTCGCCGCGCTCGGCGACGAGCTCCCGAGCGCGCTCGCGATCGTCAGCGGTCCGAGCCGGAGCGCCGACATCGAGCAGAAGCTCGCGGTCGGCGTCCACGGCCCGGGCGAGGTGCACGTCGTCCTCGTGCCCCCTTCGGACGAGGCGGTTCCGGCGTAGTCCCGGGGACAGTCCCTTGGACCTGGCTCGAAGAGACACGACCGAAGAGGAGGTCAGGCCGCCGGCCGGACTTCCGGAGCCGGCCGCGGCCACGTCCAGGCCCAGTCGGCCGCCTCGACACACAACCCCGCTGTGACCGGGTTGTTCTCGATGTAAGCGAGCGTCCGCCCGGTTCTCGGCCACGTTGATCCGCGACGACGACCACTCGAACAGATGACCCCGGCGTTCGTGGCGGCGGTTGAAGTACATGGCGTAGAGGCAGTGGAGCCGATGGACCGCGAGAGACATCTGCTCCTGCGTCGCCTCGACGACCAGGTGATAGTGCGTTCCCATCAGGCACCAGCTGATCACCCGCCAGCCCCGATATTCGGAAACATCCTCGAGATACAGGACGAACCGCCGCCGGTCGAAGTCGTCCGTGAAGATCATCGAGCCCGCGACGCCGCGGGCGGTGATGTGGAACCGGCGACCTTCGTGGAGGAGCTTGCGGGGTCGGCGGGGCATCTCGTCCGACGGTAGCGCGCTCGTTCGTCACCTCTTCGGATCGGCACACATCCGTTACAGGGGACAGTCCCCCGGACACTGGCCCCTGCGGCCACGTTAGGCTCAGACGATGCTGCCGATCGATCGCCCCGGGAAGATCATCTGCGTCGGGCTGAACTACCGCGACCACGCAGAGGAGCAGGGGACTGCGCTGCCCGAGGCGCCGCTCCTCTTCGCGAAGTGGCAGAACACCTTGATCGGCCCCGGCGACCCGATCGTGATCCCGCCCGTCGTGACGAAGTGCGACTACGAGGCCGAGCTCGGCGTCGTCATCGGCGCGCAGGTCCGGGACGTCTCGGCGGAGAACGCGCTGGAGGCGGTGGCGGGCTACGTCTGCGTCAACGACGTCTCGGCCCGCGACCTCCAGTTCGCCGACGGCCAGTGGACGCGCGGCAAGTCGCCGGACACCTTTTGCCCCGTCGGGCCGGCGCTCGTCCCGCGGGACGACATCCCCGACCCCCAGGCGCTCCCGATCCGGGCGATCCTGAACGGCAACACCGTCCAGGAGTCGACGACCGCGAACATGATCTTCGGCGTCGCCGACGTGATCGCGTACGTCACGCGCACGATCACGCTCGAGCCCGGCGATCTGATCGCGACCGGCACGCCGGCCGGTGTCGGCGCCTTCCGCGACCCACCGCTCTTCATGAAGCCGGGCGACGAGATCACGATCGAGATCGACGGCATCGGCTCGCTGACCAACCCGGTCGTCGCCGGCTAGGCGTGCACCGCCGGCTCGGCCTGCTCGCGGGGCTGTTCCTCGCCGGGCTGGCGCTCCGGCCTCAGATCGTCGGCGTCGGGCCGCTGATCCCACGGATCCAGGACGACCTCGGCGTCTCACACGCGGTTGCCGGCCTGCTCGGGACGATCCCGGTGCTGTGCATGGGCATCTTCGCGCTGCCCGCCCCCGAGGTCTCCCGCCGATACGGCACCCGCCTTGCGATCGCGGTCTGCCTGGGGTTGATCGGCGCCTTCGGCATCGCCCGCGGCCTCGCGCCCGGCGCGGCGGCGGTAATCCTGCTCACGTTCGGAGTCGGCGTCGGCCTCGGGTTGGCGCAGGCGCTGATGCCGGCCGCCGTGAAGGAGCGTTTCGCGCTGCGCCCCGCCTTCGCGACCGGCATCTACGTACTCGGGTTCAACATCGGCTCGGCGCTCTCGTCGGTCCTCGCAGTCCCGATCGCCGACGCGACGGGAAGCTGGCGCTGGTCACTCCTGGTCTTCTCGGCGGTGACGGTCGCGCTCGTTCCTGCCTGGATGTGGCTGACGCGAGGGGAGCCGCGGCACAAACGCTCTGACGTCACCCGGATCAAGCTGCCCTTCCAAAGCGGCACCGCCTGGGTCCTGGTCGGGATCTTCGGCTCGATGGCCTGCGTGTTCTACGGCCTGAACAGCTGGCTTCCGGACGCGTACGTCGAGCGCGGTTGGAGCGACGGGAAGGCCGGCGCTCTGCTTGCCGTTCTCAACATCGCGGCGCTGGTGACGACGGTGATCATTCCCTGGCTTTCCGACCGGAAGGGCTCCCGCCGGGTCTACCTGGTCTCGTTCAGCGCGGCCCTGGCCCTCGCCGTCGCAGGCTTCGTCGTTCTGCCCGGCGGCGCGTGGGCCTGGGCGACGGTGGTCGGTCTCTCCACAGGCGCGATGTTCCCGCTGGTGATGACGCTTCCCATCGACGTCGGGAAGCGGTCGGCCGACGTCGCCTCGGTGACGGGGCTGATGCTCGGGGTCGGCTACATGATCGGCGCCGTCGCACCGCTGCTGCTCGGCGCCGTTCGCGATGCGACCGGTTCGTTCACGACCACCCTTTGGCTGATCGTCGGCTCGGGCGCCGTGCTGTTCTCGCTCTGCGCGTCGATGACCCCCGAGCGGATCGCGCGCGGCGTCGTGACGCCCGAGCCGGCATGAGGTCGCGCTTTCTCGAAGGCGCCCGGATGATCGCTCCGGTCGGTGTTGCGGCTTTCCTCTTCGCGCTGTCGTTCGGCGTCCTGGCGCGTGCGGCAGGCATGGGTCTGGCCGCGCCGCTGGTCATGTCCGCAACCACTTTCGCCGGCTCCGCCCAGTTCGCGGTCGCCTCGGTGCTGGGCAGCGCGGGATCGGCGGGAGCCGCGATCGCCGCCGCCGTGATGCTGAACGCGCGCTACGCACCGATCGGGATCTCGATCGCTCCGGCGTTCCACGGCTCGCTGCCGCGGCGTCTGCTGCAGTCGCAGCTGATCGTCGACGAGACCTGGGCGATGACCATCCGCCGAAAGGGCGGCTTCGACCTCCAGGTGCTGCTCGGCGCGGGCGCCGTGCTCTATCTCTGCTGGAACGTCGGGACTGCGCTCGGCCTGATCCTCGGCAACGTGATCAGCGACCCGAACGACCTCGGCCTCGATGCCGCATTCGCGGCGCTCTTCCTAGCCCTGCTCGTTCCGCAGCTTCGCGGTCGGCGCGAGGTCACCGCCGCGATGCTCGGCGGCGGAATCGCGCTCGCGCTGATCCCTTTCGTGCCGGTCGGCGTGCCGATCGTCGCCGGGGCGGCCGGGTCGCTCGTCGGCTGGATGCGCGGATGAGCCCCGTCTGGGCCTCGGTGTTCGGCGTCGGCGCGGCGACGATCGTCCTCAAGGCGACCGGGCCGGTGCTCCTCGGTCGGCGCGAGCTCCCCTCATGGCTGGCCGGCCCCGTCTCCCTGCTCGCGCCTGCTGTGCTCGCCGCCTTCGTGGTCACCCAGGCCCTCGGGGGCCACCGGGAGATCGTCGCCGACGCCCGGCTGGTGGGTCTGGGCGCGGGAGCGATCGCGGTCGCGCTGCGGGCGCCGATCCTGGCGGTCGTCGTCGTCGCGGCGGCCGCGGCGGCCCTCACGCGGCTCCTCACCTGAGCCTCGCGTCTGAATCGGCACACATCTGGCACACAGATGTGCGCCCCGAGCCGGTAGCGTCGGCCGCAGGGGAAAGGGGCAAGGCCCCCACCCTGGGTGGGGGTATGGAGCACTCCGCGTTGCGCACGCGAATGCCTCTCCACCTCCCCGGAGCGGCCTACCCCATGCCGAGCGAGATGATCCCGCGTCCGACGAGGCCGCCCGTGAACGCGGACTCGGGCAGGATCTTCACGCCGTACGCGTCGCGCAGGAACCACTCGAAGTAGACGAAGACGCTCGAGCGGACGGCCGCGATCTTCTCGAGCCGCGCGAGATCGAGGACCGCGACCCGTGACCGGAGCGCCTCGTCCTCGAGGAACCGCTCCACCGCTTTCGGGCCGATCGGGCCGAGCAGCAGTACGGGCCTCTCCTCGGCGAGCCGCTCGCAGAACGCGTAGCCGAGGCGCAGCTCGATCGTGCTCCGCTCGTGACGCCAGGCGAGCGCGAGGCGGCTCGGCCCCGAATCGAGGACCTCGACGTCGTCCAGCTCGTCGCGGCAATACGCGGCGAAGGCGTCGAGGATCTCCCCCTGAGTCAACGTATGCGTCGCCCACTCGATCGTCCGATCGCGGCGCAAGGCGTCGACGTCGGCGTCGGCGGGCACCTCGGGCCCGGGATCCCAGCGCGCGAGCTCGGCGTCCAGCGCCGCGCCCGCCGCCTCGGCGCCCGTCCGGGGATCCGCAAGCGCCTCGGCCGCGACCGCATTCACCGCGGTCCCTCCGCGGCTTCCACTACGAGGCCGGCGGCGAGCTCGGACAGCGGAATCCGCGTCCCGCCGCTCGCCCGGGCGAGCCCGACCGCGCAGCCCTCGCCCGGCCCCTCGACCTCGGCGACGACGCAACCGACCCGGGCGCGCCGGAGCGCATGGCCCTCCGCCAGAACGTCGGCGACGGGATCCGCCCCTCGGCGCACCGGGACGGTCGGCAGCCCGTCGCTGACGACCACGACGAGCGGCACGGCATTCGGATGCCGCAGCAGCTCGCCGCGCAGCAGCAGCCGTGCCCGTCGCAGCGCGTCCGCGAGCGGCGTCTGCCCGCTGAGGGGAATCTCCTCCAGTCGCCGCCGCGCTCGCGCTCGGCTGGAGGTCGGCGGCAACGCGACGGTAGCCTCGGCCAGCCCGCCCTTGAACGCGACCAGCGACACCTTGTCGCCGCGCCTGGTCGCATCGTCGAGCAGCTCGAACACGACCCCCTTCACCTTCTCGACCATCCGCTCCGCATGCACCGACCAGCTGTTGTCGACCACGAAGCAGACGCTGAACGGCGAGCGGTGCTCGCGGATCTTCCGACGGAGGTCCTCCGACCGGATCTCGACAGGGACCCGACGGCCGCGCACCGTTGCCGCGCGCAGCGTGGCGTCGAGGGCCAGGTCGGTGTCTCCCGGGCGCGCGAGCCGGTGACGCGCGTACTTCCCGCGCCGGCGCCCGACGAATGACCGCGCCCGGCGGCCCGAACGAGCGCGCTCGACCCGGTCGCTCCGGCGGCGGTGCTCGAACACGCGGGACGGGTCGACCCGCACGCTCTCGATTGCCGGCACGCCGTCCGGCGCCGAGTCGACCTCGAGCGCTAGCTCGCCCTCCCCTCGACTTTTTTTCGGGACACCTCGATCTCGAGCGCGTCGTCGAGGAGACGGCGGAGCACGTGAGGCTCGGCCCGGGCGGGCGGGCCGAACGGATCGGACTCGAGGCGGTGGCCGAGAGCAAGCCCGGCCGCCTGGAGCACGTCGTCGGCATCGACCAGATCGCGGCCGGCCAGCGCAGCGATCGCCTTCGCGCACGCAACAACGGCGATATCGGCCCGATGGCTGCTGACGCCGGAGCCGACCACGAGCCGCCCGACGGCGCCGTAGAGCGGATCGGGGACGCGGACCGACGCGAGGCGCGCTTCCCCGGCCGCGACCGCCTCGGCCAGCTCGGCCTGCGCCGCAGCCCACTCCTGCCGGAAGCCGTCCGGGTTCGCGGCGAACGCCTCGCGCCGCCGCACCACCTCCGCTCGGGACTCCGGGTCGGCGAGCGCCTCGACCTCGACCTCGAGCCCGATCCGGTCGGCGATCTGTGGGCGAAGCTCGCCCTCCTCCTCGTTCATCGTCCCCACGAGCAGGAAGCGCGCCGGATGCGACACCGACACGCCCTCGCGCTCGACCACGTTCACGCCGAGCGCGGCCGCGTCGAGCAGGACGTCCGTCAGGTGGTCGTCGAGCAGGTTGATCTCGTCGACGTAGAGGATGCCGCGGTTCGCCTCCGCCAGCAGCCCCGGCTCCAGTGCCCGCTCGCCCGATTCGAGCGCCCGGGCGACGTCGACGCTCCCGGAGACTCGATCCTCGGTCGCGTTCAGCGGCAGGTCGACGATCCGCCGCCGCCTGCGGATCACCGGCAGCTCCTCGCCGGCCGCGAGCCGCTCCCGGCACGGCCCGCAAGGATCGTGCGGGTCGCAAGAGAACGGACAGTCGGCCACCACCGAGATCTCCGGCAGCAGCTCGGCCAGGCCGCGGACCGCGGTCGACTTGCCGGTGCCGCTCGGCCCCTTGATCAGGACCCCGCCGACCGCCGGGTTGACCGCGTTGAGCAGGAGCGCCCGAACGAGGCGCTCCTGCCAGACGATCGCCGTGAACGGGAAGTAGCGGAGCTCTATGTGATCACCAGCCGCTTTCCGAACGTCGGCTCGGCCTGGGTGATCGGCGGGAACTGCCAGGTGCCGATCAGCGGCACCGCGGTGTCGCGGTTGACCTTGACGTCGACGACGTAGGGGGTGCCCGCGTTCAGCGCCGTGTCGAAGGCGTCCGCCAGGTCGCCCGGCTGGTCGACCGAGACGGCGCCTGCGCCCATCGCCTGCGCCATCGCCGCGAAGTCCGGGTTCCAGAACTCGCCGGTCGACTGCTTCACGAAGCTGGTCGCGATCTCCCGGTTGTCCATGTAGAAGCGCTGGAGGTCGCGGATCACGCCGATCGAGTAGTTGTTCATGATCACCCAGACCGCGGGGATGTCGTGCTCCACGGCGGTGGCGACGGCGCCCGGGAACATCATGAAGCTGCCGTCGCTTGTGACGCAGACGGCGGGCCGGTCCGGCCGCGCGAGCTTCACGCCGAGGATGCCGCACGTGCCGAAGCCCATGCCTGCAAAGCCGCCGGGGGTGAAGACGGACCGAGGCTCGTAGGCGTCCCAGTACTGCTCCACCCAGGTCTGGTGGTTGCCGGTGTCGGTGATCATCAGCGTGTCGTCCGGCGCCGCATTGCGCAGCTCGGAGATCACCCGCCGCGGGTCGATCGGGCTCTCGTTGCTCGCCTTCTCAGGCTCGATGAAGTTCGACCACTCCTCCTTCCACGCCTCGACCTGGTCGTTCCAGGGCGAGCGTTCGCGCTTGGGCTCGCGGCCAGCGAGCTCGATCAGCTGCTTCAGCACCTCGCGCGCGTCGCCGACGATCCCCAGCTCGGTCGGGTAGTTCCGGCCGATCTCCTGCGGGTCGAGGTCGACGTGGATCAGCCTGGTCGGCGGGATGTTGTACGTGTAACCCGGCACCCACGACGAGCAGTGGATGTCGGAGAAGCGGCAGCCGATCGCGAGGATCACGTCGGCGTTCTTCGCCGCCTCCGAGGCCGGGTACTCGCCCCAGCAGCCGGCGATCCCGAGGTGGAGCGGATGCCGCGCCGAGAGCGCGCCCTTGCCCATGAAGGTCGAGTAGACGGGGACGTTGACGTGCTCGGCGAACTGCCGCAGCTGCTCGGTCGCGTCCGACGAGATCACGCCGCCGCCGGCCAGTACCAGCGGCCGTTTCGCCTTCATCAGCATCGCCAGCGCGCGGGCGACCGCCTCGGGCGAGCCGGGCGTGCGCCACTCGAGGTGCTGCGAGCGCTCCGCCGGCTCGGGCACCTCGACGTCGGCGGTGCGGATCCAGAGGTCGTACGGGACGTCGATGTGCACCGGGCCGGGGCGTCCGGTCCGCGCCAGCTTGAACGCCTTGGGCAGGAACTTGCCGAGATCGTCGACGCTCTGCGCCTGGTAACTCCGCTTGGTGATCACCTTGGCCACGCTCGGGAAATCGGCCTGGTGGTGGCGGTATTCCTCCTGGAGGGCGCCCGAGTCGTACTGGTTGGTCGCCACCTGGCCCGTGATCGCGATGAACGCGGACGAGTCGTAGAACGCGTTGCCCATCGCCACGGTCAGCAGCATCGGGCCTGGGCCCGTCGACGTGTAGACGGGGATCACCTGGCCCGACGCGCGGAAGTAGGCGTCGGCCATGTACCCCGCCGCCGACTCGATCCGCGGGAAGATGATCTTGATGTCGTCCTGGTGGTTGTAGACGCCGTCGAGCAGCCCGACCGCCCCGTGTCCGGCGTAGCCGAACATGTAGGGCACCTTCTCCTTGATCAGGTACTCGACGACGAGGTCGCAGCCGCGCATCTCCGCCATGTGCTCGCCCCTTTCCGGTCGCAGTCGCTCGACTATACGAGGCTTCGCAGGATCGCGGCGGTCTCGCGGACGCCCTCCTCGAGCGGCGTCAGCGGCGAACCGAACCAGGGCTCCGGGAGCTGGTCGGGGAACGGCAACACCGCTTCGTCGAAGGAGATCTCCGCGCCCGGTACGGCCTCGCTGACCAGGGCGACGAAGTCCGCGATCGACGTCGGCGGGCCGCCGATGCAGAACGTCTGTGCGCCGGCCCGCTCCGAGCGCGCCGCGTCGACGAAGGCGCGTGCGACGTCGCCCGCGTAGTGCAGCTGGGTCGTGCCGCCGAACGCGATCCGGTAGGGCTCCCCGCGGACGGCGGCCGCGATCGCCAGCGTCGGTCCCGCCGTCATGCCCTGATCGCGCCCGGGCCCGTAGACCGTGAAGGGCCTGAGCCCGACGCTCGCGATGCCGTGGTCGGCCGCGAACACGGCGGCGGTGCCCTCGTTCGCCAGCTTGAACACCCCGTAGAGCGTGCTCGGCGCGACGCTCCCGTTCCGGTCGTAGACGGCCGCGGAGCTCGCATAGGCGATCGGGGTCGTCAGACCGAGCCGCTTCACCGCCTCGAAGACGTTGACCGTGCCGGTCACGTTGACCTGCGCGCCGAGCACCGGGCTCTCGCGGACGAACGGCACCTGGAGGGCAGCCAGGTGGACGACATGCGTGATCTCGTTCTCGGCGAGGACGCGTTCGACGGTCGCGAGGTCGGTGATGTCGCCGCGGACGAAGTCGATCCCGTCGACCTCCTGCGGCGTCGCGATCAGCCGGAGGCGGCGGAGGTCGTCGCCGAGGTCGAACGCGACCACGGCCGCACCCTCCCGGACGAGTGTGATCGCGGTCCAGGCGCCGATGCAGCCGAGCGCACCGGTGACCAGCCAGTGCTCCGTCATCTCTCGCCGTGTCCCCTCGGGCCAAGGCCATGGGACTGTCCCCGGGAAATGGCGTTCGGTGGTACCGCCGTCACGGTTCCGTGACAAGGGACAGTCCCCCGGCCACGCCCGGTGCGGCCGTGGCTCGGACGGTCACGCGTCGTGATAGACGGTCACCACCTCGGTGTAGAACTCGATCGCGGCGCGGCCCTGCTCGTGCGGGCCGAAGCCCGAGCCCTTGATCCCGCCGAAGGGGACGTGGACGTCGGCGCCGGCGGTCTGCGAGTTGACGTGCAGGATCCCTGCCTCGAGCTCGTTCACGAACCGTTGCGCGCTCGCCAGGTCGCTCGTGAAGATCGAGGCCGAGAGGCCGAACTCCACCGCGTTCGCGCGCCGCAGCGCCTCGTCCAGGTCGGAGAAGCGGTAGAGGGACGTGACCGGTCCAAAAACCTCTTCGCACGAGAGGAACGCGTCGTCGTCGACGCCCTCGAACACGGTCGGTGCGAGCAGGTAGGCGTCGTCGTCGATCCGCTCGCCGCCGGCCGCGATCGTCCCGCCCTCCGCCTTGCCGCGCTCGATGCCGGCCAGGATCTCGTCGAGCTGCTTCTCGTTCACGATCGGCCCGACCTCGATGTCCGGGTCGGCCGGGTCGCCGACGGTGCCCTGCTCCATCCGCTCGAGCAGCCGTGCTCGGAAATCGTCGTAGACGGCGTCCTGGACGTAGATCCGCCGGGTGGCCGTGCACTTCTGGCCGGCCGACCAGAAGGCGCCCGCGTAGGCCGCCTCGACGGTCCGGTCGAGATCGGCGTCGGCCATCACGATCAGCGGGTTGTGGCCGCCGAGTTCGAGCTGAACGCGCTTGCCCAGCGCCGTCGCCTCCTCGCGGACCTGACGTCCGACCGCGACCGACCCGGTGAACGAGATCGCCTTCACCTTCGGGTGCTGCACCAGCGGGGTGCCGACCTCGGAGCCGCGGCCGACGACGATGTTGAAGACACCGGCGGGAATACCCGCCTCCTCGAGGCAGGCGGCGAGGTGGAGGCCGGTGAGGGGTGCTTCCTGTGCGAGCTTCATCACTACCGTGTTGCCGTAGACCAGCGCAGGAGCGGTCTTCCAGGCGGGGATCGCCGCGGGGAAGTTCCAGGGGGTGATCAGGCCGACGACGCCGAGCGGGCGGCGGACGGTGTAGACGGAGCTGCCGGTCGCGGACTGCTCGAACAGCTCGCCCTTCGGCCGCCAGGCCTCGCCCGCGAAGTAGCGGAGGATCGCCGCGCCGCGGGCCGCTTCCATCCGCGCCTCGCGCAGCGGCTTGCCCATCTCGAGCGTCATGTCCTGCGCGATCTGCTCGACGCGCCGCTCGATCGCGTCGGCGGCGCCCATCAGGATCGCCGCGCGCTGAGCCGCGGGGCGTGTCGACCACGCTGGAAAGGCGGCGGCCGCGGCCTCGACCGCCGCGTCGACGTCCTCTGCGCTCGAGGCGGGGAAGTCGCCGATCGTCTCGGACGGCCGCCACGGGCTGCGCTTCTCGTAGGTCTTGCCGGACGAGCTCTGCCTCCACTCGCCGCCGACGAAGTTCGCGAACGCCGGCCGCGGCGCTGCTACGACGGAGCCGGGGACAGGTCTTACAGACCTGTCCCTCTCCGTGCTCATCGTCTGTCCTTAGACATGGGCTTCGCTCCTTGCTCTCGTGGTCAGCTCGGTCGCCGAGACGACCGGATTCGTCAGGGTGCCGATCTCGGGGACGGTGATCTCGACCGTATGCCCGGGCTCGAGCGTGAAGTCGTCGGGCGGAACGAGCCCCGTGCCGGTCAGGAGCACGCTGCCGGCCGGGACCGGGTTGTCGCGCAACAGCCAGTCGACCAGCTCCACGAACGAGCGGCGCATCATTGCCGACGACGTCTCGCCGGCGAACTGCTCGGCGCCGTCGGGGCCGGTGATCCGGATCCGGATCTCGAGCGGCGCGTCCCAGTCGTCGGGAACGAGGATCGCCGGCCCGATCGCGCACGCGCCGGCAAACGTCTTCGCCTGTGCGATGTAGAGCGGGTTCTCGCCCTCGATCGCACGCGAGGAGACGTCGTTGCCGATCGTCAGGCCCGCGAGGGCGCCGCCCTCTCCGAGGACGACTCCGATCTCGGGCTCCGGGACGTCCCAGCCCGAGTCGGCGCGGACGCCGATCGGCTCCCCGGGTCCGACGGTTCGCCGGCAGCCGGCGTCCTTCATGAACAGCTCGGGCCGCTCGGCGTCGTAGACGAGCGTGTAGACGTCCTTCACGATGCTCTCCTCGACCCGCGCGTCGCGGCTGCGCAGGTAGGTGACGCCCGCGCACCAGACCTCGGGCGGCTCCACCGGAATCGCCAGCCGGAAGCGGGCGAGCTCCTCGGGCGACTCGACCGTGCCCTCGGCGATCCCGCCGTCGGCGTGGTGGCGGAACCGCAGCATCAGTAGACGGCCCGTCCCCCGGAGATGTCGTAGGTGGCGCCGGTGGAGAACGAGAGATCCTCGCTGGCGAGGAAGCAGGCAAGCGTGGCCACCTCCTGGGCTTTCCCCATCCGGCCGAGCGGGATCCGCTCGACCATGTAGTCGATGTGGTGCTGGGACAGACCGGCGAGGATCGGCGTCTCGATCACGGCGGGCGCGATGCAGTTGACGAGGACGCCGCTGTCGGCGACGTCCTTGCCGATCGCCTTGGTCATCGCGATCACTGCGGCCTTGCTCGCCGAGTAGGCGGCAGCCATCGGGTTCCCTTCCTTGCCGGCGATCGAGGCGACGAGGACGATCCGGCCGTAGCCGCGCTCGACCATGCCGGGCAGGACCGCCCGGCACATGTAGAACGATCCGTTCGCGTTGATCGCGAAGACGCGCTGCCACTCCTCGTCGGTGACCTCGGTGGTGCGGATCGACTCGCCGGGGATCCCTGCCGAGTTGACCAGCACGTCGACCCGGCCGAGCTCGCGTTCGACCCGCTGGACGGCCGCGTCGACCTCGCCCGAAGAGGCGATGTCGCCCGTGACCGAGAGGTAGCCGTCGACCGGCTCGCGGTCGAAGACCGCGACCTCCGCGCCGCCGGCGCGTAGCCGCTCCGCAGTGGCCGCGCCGATCCCGCTTGCGCCACCCGTGACCAGCGCCGCCCGCCCGTGGAAGTCGTAGGTGTTCGGCATCCCGCTAGAGGATCTGCGTGAACGGCTTCGTCAGGATCGTCCTGCGGCCCGCGCAAGGCTCACGGACGGCTGTCAGCGTGAGGCGCTTGCCGCTCACGCGCCATGAGTACACACCGGTCGCCTGGGCTCCGCGGCAAGAGAACGGCCCCTCGAGGTCGTGGAAGGTGATGCGGTTGCCGACGATCCGCGCCGTGCCGGAGACCGCGAGCATCGTTCCCTTGGCGACGGAAAAGCTCCTGCGGTTGACCGTCAGGCGCCAGGTGCCGTTGAGCACGGCCGGCTTCGCCCCGACGATCCTGGTCGAGTACACGTGCGGTCCGATCGCCGCGGGGCGCGACCTTTCGGCGGGCGCTGCCGTCGCAGTCGCTGCGACCAGCGCGATCGCCGCGAGTGCTGCTCCGAGCGTGATCCTCCTCATCTCCGGCCGTCCTCCTTGTCGGGCTTGGATGCCCAACTCTACGATGTCCGAGATGGGCTTCGACCCGGCCTCCGACTACCCGCTCGGCTCGCGGCGCCCCGACCTGGTCCGCACCCCGTCGGGGCTGGCGCTGACCGAGCTCACCCTCGAGGCGGCGCGCGCGGGCCGGTTCGGCCCGGACGAGCTACGGGCGACACCCGAGACGCTGCGCCGCCAGTCCGCGGTCGCGCTCGCGGCGGGGAGGACGCAGCTCGCGGACAACCTCGCCCGCGCGGCCGAGCTGGCGGACGTGCCGGCCGAGACGATCCTCGAGATCTACACCGCGCTCCGCCCGCACCGCTCGACGGCGGAGGAGCTCGAAGCGTGGGCAACGCGGCTGGAGACGGAGCTCGGCGCTCCGCTCACGGCTGCGTTCGTGCGCGAGGCGGCGACCGCGTACTCCGAGCGCGGCCTGCTGGAGACGGGTGAGCGCGCGCCGGTCTGAGCGGTTCGCCTCGCGCGAGCGCCGCGACCTTCGCCGCGAGGTCCTGATCTCGCCCTACCCCGAGCTGGGGCTTGTCGCGATGGACGGTCCCAACGACCCGGAGCCGGGGCTCGAGCTCGAGGACGGCCGGGTGGTGGCGATGGACGGCCGCCGTGCAGAGGACTTCGACATCATCGACCGGTTCGTTGCGCGCTACGGCCTCGACCTCGACGTCGCGGCGGAAGCCGCGCAGCTCACCGACGACGAGATCGCGCACCGGCTCGTCGACGTCGGCGTCCCGCGCGCCGATCTCGTGCGGCTGTCCCGCGGCCTGACGCCGGCGCGGCTCGCGCGGGTCGTCTCGCTGCTCGACCCGGTGGAGCTGATGTTCGCGCTGAAGAAGCTCCGCGCCCGGCGGGCCCCGGCCAACCAGGCGCACGTCACGAACCTGAAGGAGAACCCGGCGCTGCTCGCCGCGGACGCGGCCGAGGCTGCGGCCCGCGGCTTCGCCGAGGTCGAGACCACCGTCGGCGTCTCGCGCTACGCGCCGCTGAACGCTGTCGCGATCCTCGTCGGCTCGCAGACCGGGCGGCCCGGTGTGATGACGCAGTGCGCCGTCGAGGAGCGGCGCAATCTGCAGCTCGCCATCCAGGGGCTCGTCACCTACGCGGAGACGCTGTCTGTCTACGGGACCGAGCCGGTGTTCGTGGACGGCGACGACACGCCGTGGTCGAAGGCGTTCCTCGCCTCGGCCTACGCCTCGCGCGGCGTCAAGGTTCGCTTCACCTCGGGCGGAGGCTCGGAGGCGCTGATGGGCCACGCGCAGGGCTGCTCGATGCTGTATCTCGAAGCTCGCTGCCTGGCTTCGATCCGCGCTGCCGGCTCGCAGGGCGTGCAGAACGGGTCGATCTCGTGCGTGGCGCTGGTGCTTTCGGTTCCGGGCGGCGTGCGTGAGATCCTGGCCGAGAACGTCCTCGCTGCCTGGCTCGACCTCGAGGTCGCGTCGGGAAACGACGCGATTGCGTCGCACTCGGAGATCCGCAAGACCGCGAAGCTGATGGGTCAGTTCCTGCCCGGCACGGACTTCGTCACGTCGGGCTACTCGGTGATGCCGCGCGAGGACAACACCTTCGGCGGCGGCAACTACGACGCAGACGATCTGGAGGAGTGGATGACGGTGCAGCGCGACTGGCAGGTCGATGCGGGGATCGAGCCGGTCGCGGAGGGCGACGTGGTCGCGGTGCGAGCCAAGGCGGCGCGGGCGGTGCAGGCGGTGTTCGCCGGGCTCGGCTTTCCGTCGATCACGGACGCGGAGGTGGAGGCTGCCACCTACGGCTACGCCAGCCGCGACCTGCCCGACCGGGATCGCGCAGCCGACGTCGCGGCCGCCGACCGGGTGATGGACGGGGCCGTCTCGGCACTGGACGTCGTCCACGAGCTCGACCGCGCCGGCTTCACCGACGTGGCCGAGGCGGTGCTCGGCATGCAGCGCCAGCGCGTCTCGGCCGACTACCTGCAGACCTCCGCGATCATCGAGCCGGACGGGGCGGTGCGCTCGGCCGTGAGCGATCCGAACGCGTACGAGGGCCCGGGCACGGGCTATCGCCTCGAGGGCGAGCGCTGGCAGCGTCTGCAGCAGCTGCCGTACGTGCTCGACCCGCAAGAGGAAACCTCGTCGGACGGCGTACCGTCGTCTGTTCTGGAAACGCATGTTGCCACTGTAGACGACGATCCGGACGACGTGGTCGTGGCGGTCGGGCCGGCGTTTGCGGCGGCGCTGCGGACCACGATCAACGGCCTGCCCCATGCGGACGTCCTGCGGGCGATTGTCGAAGGAGTTCGCGAGGGCGGCGGCCGGCCGCGGCTCGTGCGGGTGCGACGCAGCTCCGACGTCGCCTTCATCGCCCATGACGGCGCCAGGCTGTCGGGTTCGGGGATCGCTGTGGGTCTGCAGTCGAAGGGCACGGCGGTCATCCACCGCGCCGACCTCCAGCCGCTCGACAACCTCGAGCTGTTCGGGATGTCGCCGCTCTACTCGCTCGACTCGTACCGGGCGATGGGACGGAACGCGGCCGCCTACGCCCTCGGGCACGCGGTCGGCCCGGTGCCGACCCAGCTCGACAACTTCGCCCGCGCGAAGCTGATCGTGCGGACGACGCTGTTGCACGCGCGTGAGACCGCGGAGGTCGTTCGCGGCGCCGAGCCGATCGAGCTCGAGCTCACCGAAGACCACGCGTGAAGGTCTACTTCGCCGGGCCGCTCTTCACTCCGGCCGAGCGCCGGTTCATCGACGAGTGCGCCGCGCAGCTGCGAGAGGCCGGCTTCGACGTCTTCGTCCCGCACGAGCACGAGCTCGCCCTGGACGGCACCGTGACGGCGGAGCGGATCTTCGCGAAGGACTGGGCGGCGCTCTCGGAGGCGAACGCGGTGCTGGCGATCCTCGACGGGCCGGTGATCGACGACGGGACCGCCTGCGAGATCGGGATCTTCTACGGGCTGATGCAGGGCGATCCGGCGAAGAAGGGGATCGTCGGGATGACGCACGACCTGCGCGCGACGCGCGACTCGAACCGTCAGGGCGAGGTCAAGGGGCTGAACCTGTTCGTCGTCGGCTGCATCGAGGCGGCCGGAAGCATCGTCGCCTCGCTGGACGAAGCGCAGGCCCTGCTAGACGGCTGGCGCTGACGCGTCCCGAAGAGCGGATTGCGAGCCGGCGACCCAGGCGGCAGCCTTGCGGTCGTGGCCTGGCAGCCATTCGAAGAGGACTATCAGCGGGCTACCATGGATGCGCTGTTCGAGATCAACGTCGAGCTCGCGGACATTCGCGACCATCTCGCGTTCATCCGCAGGCTGGTGGAGGACGACGATGGCGAGGAAGAGGAAGAAACCGACTGAAGCGGAGATCCGGGCGCTGAACGGCGGCGACGAAGCGTACGAGCGCCACGAGCGCGTACTGCGCTAGCTGGCCGATCTGTCCGAACAGCTTCGGCGCAAGGCAGACGAGAGGCGCCGGGAAGCCCGCCACGCGCAGGCCGAACAGGCCTCCTAACCTGCCGCCCGCTCCTCCTCCAGCCTCCGCAGCTCCACACGCCTGATCTTCCCGCTCCGCGTCTTCGGCAGCTCGGCCACGAACTCGATCTCGCGCGGGTACTTGTACGGCGCGGTCACTCGCTTGCAGTGCTCCTGGAGCTCCGCGACGAGCGCCTCGTTCCCGGACCGTCCGGGACGCAGGACGACGAACGCCTTGACGATCTGGCCGCGGTCGGCGTCCGGCTTGCCGACCACGGCGCTCTCGGTGACGGCAACGTGCTCGAGCAGGGCGCTCTCCACCTCGAACGGCCCGATCCGGTAGGCGGCCGACAGGATCACGTCGTCCGCCCGGCCCGTGAACCAGAGGTAGCCGTCCTCGTCACGAATCGCCCGGTCGCCGGTCACGTACCAGTCGCCACGGTAGACGGCCGCCGTCTCCTCGGGCGCGTTCCAGTAGCCGGCGAACAGCGCGGGCGCGTCGCCGCGCAAGGCGATATCGCCCTCCTCGCCGGGTGGGCACTCCTCGCCGTCGAAGCCGATGACACGCACGTCGTAGCCCGGCGCGGGGAGCCCCATCGACCCGGGCCGGATCTCCGCGCCGGGAAAGTTGCCGACCAGCAGCGTGTTCTCGGTCTGTCCGTAGCCGTCGTGAATCGTCCGGCCGAACGCGTCTTCGAACGTGCGGATCACCTCGGGGTTCAGCGGCTCGCCGGCCGAGACCATGTGCCGGACGACCGACACGTCGTACTGCTCGAGGCCGTCCAGCTTCGCCATCAGCCGGTACTCGGTCGGCGCCTGGCAGACCACGGTCGCGCCGAGCGAGCCGATCAGCCGGAAGCGCTCGTCCGGGTCGAAGCCGCCCTCGTGCAGGATCACGGCCGATCCGCAGCTCCATGGGCCGAGCAGCACGTTCCAGATCGACTTCGCCCAGCCGGTTCCCGCCGTGCACCAGACGAGGTCGTCCGGCCTCGCGTCGAGCCAGAGCTCGGCCTGTGCCCGCTTCGCCCACGTGTAGCGGTGCGTGTGCACGACGCCCTTCGGGTCCCTCGTCGTGCCCGACGTGTAGAGGATGAACGCCGGATCCTCGGCTGTCGTGTCCGCCGTGGCCGGGTCCGGCTCGCCCAGCTCGGTCTCGCCGACGTAGACCACGTCGGGGGCCTCGGCCATCGCGTCGATCTCGTCACGCGAGCCCGGGTCGGCGATCAGCAGCCCTGCGCCGGAGTGGCGCACGCGGAAGTCCAGGTCCTTTGCCCGCAGCATCTCCGAGCACGGGATCGCGACCGCGCCGACCTTCAGCGCCGCGAGCATCACCGCGTGCCACTCCGGCGTCTTGCCGACCAGGACGAGCACGCGATCGCCGGGCGTGACTCCGCGCGAGCGGAGCACTCCTGCCCAGCGCGCGGCCCGTTCGCCCACCCGGCCGAACGTGATGTCCTCCACGGCCCCCTCGCGGTCGCAGAAGCGCAGCGCGAGCCGGGCCGGATCCTGCGCCTCGACCACGTCGCGCGCGAAGTTGAACCGCGCCGGCGTCATCGGGCGCGGACCGCCATCGTCGTCGTGCTCGCGGCCACGAGCTTCCCGTCTGCGTACGCCTCCCCGCGGCAGACGGTCAATCGGCCGCCGGAGCGGACGACGCGGCCCTGGCAGAGCACCCGCTCGCCGACCGCGGGCTCGAGCAGGTTGATCTTGTACTCGACCGTGAGCACGTCGACCTCGCCGTCCGCAGCCGCCCAGGCGGCATAGCCGCAGGCGCTGTCGAGCACCGCCGCGACCGCGCCGGCGTGCAGGAAGCCGTGCTGCTGGGCGAGGCGCTCGTCGAATGGGAGCTCGAGGTCGACCTCGCCCGGCGCGGCGTGCGCGACGGTGACGCCGAGCGTCGTCATGAACGGCTGCTGCGCCACCGCCATCCGGACGCGCTCGGTCAGGTCCTCCACCGCCGATCAGGTCTCCTGGTTCGTCGGTCGGACGAGGATCTCGTTCACGTCCACGTGCGGCGGCTGCGAGACGGCGAACATCACCGCCCGCGCGACGTCGTCCGGTTCGAGCATTCCGACCGGACGCTCGTCGAAGAACGGCGTGTCCACCATGCCGGGCTCGATCAGCGTGACGCGGACGCCGGTGCCGTTCAGCTCCAGGCGGGCGCTCTCACCCATCGACGTCACCGCGAACTTCGTCGCCGAGTACAGCGAGCCCGGCAGCGAGCGGCGCCCCGCGAGCGACGAGGTGAGGATCAGGTGTCCCTTCGTCTCGACCAGCGCGTCCATGCAGGCGCGGATCGTCAGCGCCGCTCCGTAGACGTTCGTCAGCACCATCGCCCGCCAGAGCTCCGGCGTGTCGGCCTTGAAGCCGCGCTTGCCGCCGAAGCCCGCGTTCGCGAACGCGACGTCGATCCGGCCGTACTCGGCGAGCGCGCGCTCGACCAGCGCCTCCTGGTCGGCCCATTCGGTCACGTCGCAGGTGACCGCCAGCCCGCCCAGCTCGCCGGCGAGTGCCTCCAGCTTCTCGGTGGAGCGGGCGGCGAGGACGACCCGGTAGCCCGCCGCCGCTGCGTGTCTCGCGGTCGTCTCGCCGATGCCGCTCGAGGCGCCCGTGATCAGGAAGACGCGGCTGTCGCCGTCAGACAAGCTGCTTGCCGGCCGTTCCCCAGTTCTTGGGAGGAACGCCCTGGATGAGGACGTGGATGTGGTCGGGCGACGCCCCGCTCGTCTCGGCGAGCGCCTTCGTCAGCGCCTCGATCATCTTCGGCACCGACTCCTCGTTCACGCGTGTGTCGAACAGCTTGACGTCGATCCAGGGCATGGTGATCTCCTCTGCTCGGTTGGCCGGGAAGAGCCGACTCTACCGCCGTTTCCGCGTCTTCGAGCCGGTCGTGCGGCCCGGCTGAACGCCGGCCCTTGCCCCAAACCCCCACCCATGGGTGGGGAGCCGTCCCGCCGCCCTCTGGCGAAAACGCTATCGGTTCAATGCGCGCCGGACCGTGGCGGTTGTGGGTCGATTTGGCTCTCGATCTCCGCTCCTGGCGCGATGCCGAGGGCGTCTTCGATCGTCAGGCGTCGACGTGCTGCGAGCCGCCGTCCGGGCCGAGCACGAGATCGCGCTCCGGGTCCGGAACGTGGTCGAGCGGCACGGGCGCGAGCGCCTCGATGAACTGCGCGCCGTTCTCGGTGCGGACGGCGTGCTCGACCCCGCGGTTGATCACCGCCCAGTCGCCGGCGCGCAGGGTGCGCGTCTCGCCGGCGACGGTCAGCTCCAGCTCGCCCTCGGTGACGATCATCACCTGCTCGGTGTGCTCGTGCGCGTGCGTGTCGACGCCGAATCCGGGGTCGTAGTTCACGCGGCAGACGAGCGCCTGCTCGCCGCCGGCGGCGTGGATGTTGACGCCCGGACGGAACTCCCAGGCATCGACGCCGTTCCAGGTGCCGAACGAGCTGTCAGCCACCGACCGGGAAGTGGAAGCGCGAACCCTCGGCCGCGACCGTGTTGACCGAGATGTCCTCGTCGAAGATCACCCACTTGCCGTCCTCACGTGGCCCGCGATCCTTCTGCTCGAGGGCGCGCAACACCCGCTCGGGCGTGACCGGGAGCTCCGTCACCCAGACGCCGACGGCGGCGTAGACCGCAGCCACGATCGCCGGCGGCTGTGGATTGTTGGCCATCTCGCTGATCCCCTTCGCCCCGTAGGGGCCGGCCTCGGACGGGTTCTCGATGATGATCGTGTCGATCTTCGGCAGCCCCTTGATCCCGGGCGCGAGGTAGGAACCGAACTCGCCGCCCCGGTGCTCGGCGCTCGGATAGTAGGGGTAGCACTCCTCGAGCACGCCCAGGCCCAGGCCCATCAGGGCGCCGCCCTGGATCTGGCCCTCGACGAGCGTCGGGTTGATCGCCCGGCCGACGTCGAAGCACTGCCAGAGGTGCTCGACGCGGACCTCGCCGGTCTCGTCGTCCACCTCGACCTCGGCGGCGCAGGCGGCGTAGGAGATGGCGGCGTGCGGCGGGCTGTCGACCTTGCCGGTTTCGGGCTCGACGATTGCTGCGTACGGGTTCAGATGCGCGCCGGTGCCGGTGATCAGCTCGCCGTGCGTCCAGGTCGCGGCGGCCGCGACATCGGGGACGCCGATCTTCTTCTGCGGCGCGCCCTTGGCGATCACCTCGCCGTCGACGACCTCGAGGTCGTCCGGCGCGATCTCCAGTTCCTTGGCCGCGATCTCGAGCAGCTTCTGCCTGGCGCTCAACGCCGCCTTCTCGACGGCCTTGCCGGCGACGAAGGTCGCGCGCGAGGCGAAGGTGCCCGTGCAGACCGGTGACGAGTCGGTGTTCGAGTTGTCGTACGTGATCCACTCGTAGGGGACGCCCAGCGTCTCCGCGACGATCTGGCTCTGGATCGTCTTCGAGCCGTTGCCGATGTCCGACGTTCCCGAGAAGACGTCGACACGGCCGTCCGGCTTCATCTTGATCCACGCCTGCGACGGGTCCCCGTTCTGGTTCATCCCCGTCGGATACTCGATCGCCGAGATCCCCCGGCCCCGGTGCTTGGCCATCAGTGATCCACCTCCCCGACCTGGGCGACGAGGTGCTCGGGGAGCAGGTCGCCACCCCGCGGGTCGCGGGTCATCGCGCGGTAGTCGCCGGGCAATTCGTGCCCGATCGCCTCCGCGATGGAGTGGATGGTCGGCACGGTGGACGGGTCGGTGTAGGCGATCCCGTTCGGCGAGGTGTCGCCGATCCGGTTCGCGTTCTTCAGCCGCAGCTCGAAGGGATCCATGCCGAGCACCTCGGCGGTGCGGCTGACGTGCGTCTCGGTCGCGAAGGAGACCGAGGTGACGCCGAAGCCACGCATCGCGGTCGTCGGCACGCGGTTCGTGAAGACGACGTAGCCGTCGAAGTGGAGGTTGGGGATCGTGTACGCGCCGGTGTGGTGGAAGCTGTGCTTGGTCACGCCGTACGGCGAGAACCGCGCGTACGCGCCGGAGTCGTGGAGCGTGAGCATCTTGCGGCCCAGGATCCAGCCGTCCTTGGTGACCGCGTCGGCGATCTCCATGTGCCACGGCGCGCGGGTCGACGAGCAGAGGAACTCCTCCTCGCGCGTCCAGCGCCACTTCACCGGGCGTCCGGCTTTCAGCGCGGCCAGCGCGCTGACGGTCTCGGCCGCGGTGTCGACCTTGCCGCCGAAGCCGCCGCCGACGGTGCCGCCGACGAACTTGAGCCTGTTCAGAGGCCATTCGAGGTGTGCGGCGACCACGCCCATCGAGAAGTACAGCGCCTGGGTGCAGGAGTAGATCGTCAGCCGGCCGCTGGGCTCCGGCACCGCGAGCGCGATCTGGGTCTCCAACGGCGCCTGTTCGATCGCCGCCGGCCGGTAGACGCCGGAGACGATCGTGTCGGCCTGGTCGAATGCGCGCTCGATGTCGCCCTTGCGGATCTGGCGGACATCCATCTCCGCCTCGAAGTGGGGATACCAGTTCCCCCAGTGGTGGATCTGCGGAGCGTCGGGGTCGGCCGCCTTGCGGATGTCGAAGAGCGCCGGGCGTTCGTCGAAATCGATCTCGATCGCCTCGGTGGCGAGTTGCGCGGTCTCCTCGTCCTCGGCTGCGACGAGCGCGATCGGCTGGCCCTTGTAGCGCACCTCGTCCTTGGCGAGCAGCGGCTCGTCGCCGGGGATGCCGAGCGCTTCGAGGTGGCCGTAGACGAGGCGCGGGACGTCCTCCCAGGTGACGACTGCGTGGACGCCCTTCATCGCCGCGGCCTTCTTCGTGTCCAGCTTCGTGATCCCCGCGTGGTGGACGGGCGAGCGGAGCGCCTTTGCCCAGAGCATGTTCGGAACGCGGACGTCGTCCACGAACTCCGTGCGGCCGGTGACGTGCGCGACCCCGTCGTACCGCGGCAGCCGGGCGCCGACGGCCTTCACGACGCGCTCCCGACCGCCGCCTCGACGGCTTCGAGGATCTTCACGTAGCCGGTGCAGCGGCACACGTGGCCGGCGAGCGCCTCCTCGATCTCGTCGCGCCCGGCCTTCGGCGAGCGCTCGATCAGCGCGTGGGTCGCGAGCAGCATCCCCGGGGTGCAGAACCCGCACTGGGAGCCGTACTTGTCGTGGAACGCGGCCTGGACCGGCCCGAGCTGCTCGGGCGTGCCGATTCCTTCGACCGTGGTGATCGCAGCGCCGTCGACCGCGGCCAGCGGGAGGAGGCACGAGCGCCGCGGCTCGCCGTCGACGAGCACGGTGCAGGTCCCGCAGCCGCCCTGCTGGCAGCCGGCCTTCGGGCTCGTGATCCCGAGCTCCTCGCGCAGCACGTGGAGCAGCGGCCGGAGCGCGTGGCTCTCGACCTCGTGCTCGACGCCGTTCACCTTCAGGTTCATCCGGCCTCCTCGAGGTTGGCGAGCGCGCGCTGGACGAGGCGCGGCAACAGCCGGGCGCGATACCACGCCGAGGCGAGCGGATCGTCGCGGAGGTCGAGCGCCGCGAGCGGGTCGTCCGGGCTGACGAGGACGGCCTTCGGGCCGACCCCGGTGGCCGCCACCCGGAGCTCGCCGTCGCGCTTCGCGGCCGCGACCGCGAGGATCGTGTAGTGGTGTGTGTGGGGGCGCCAGACCGACGCGTAGCCCGCCTGCCGAGGGGCGTCGTCGTAGGAGACGTCCAGCACGAGCCGGCCCGCCCCGTCTGCGAGAAAGTCCTCCAGCGGCTCTGTCTTCTCGCCGTCTTTCCCGGTCGAGCGCACGCTCGCGGCGAGCGCGAGCAGCGGCGCCTGGAGGTCGCCGCGCGGTGCGTCGTCGGAGGCGACGGAGCAGAGGTTGCCGCCGACGGTCGCCTGCGCGCGCACCTCGAGGTCGCCGACGTGCCGGGCGGCCTCGGCGAGCGGCGCATCCGCGTCGGCGAGCTCCGAGACCGGTGTCGCCGCCCCGATCGTCACACGGCCGTCGGCGCGTGCGATTCCCGACAGGCCGGCCCGCCCGAGGAACAGAGCGCTCTTCGGCCGGAGCCGTCCGGCAACGAGGTCGGGCAGCACGATCGTCCCGCCGGCGACCACCGTGACGTCCTTGCCGTCGCCGAACGCCGCGACCGCCTCGTCGGCCGAGGACGGGATCAACACGGAGACGTCGCTCAGGCCCACCGCATCCGATTCTCCAGTCATACCGCCCCCTGTGTCAAACCAGGAACGGTCATGCGCTCTACGAGGCGAAACCGTGGTCGCGGCCGACCGGCTATGCCGGCTGCACGAGGGTCTGGCGGCCGTGTTGCCAGCGGACGACGGAGAGTCGGTGGCCGCTCTGGAGGCCCGTTTCGTCCAGCTCGAACCGGCCGAAGAAGGTGTCGGTGGCGAGCGAGAGGGCGGCCGACAGCGGATCTGCAGGGTCGAGCGCGAGGCAGCGCTCGGCGATCAGCGCCGCGGCGTACGCCTGCGCCGCGACGTAGTCCTCCAGTCTCGACGGCCCGCCCAGGTCGGGATGCCACTGGACGGGCGCGAGCGTGCCGTCCGGCCAGGCGCGTGGGGCGTCCGGGAGCCCGGGCGAGACGCCGCCGAAGAGAAGCCCACGGCGGTCCAGCTCTCGAAATCGCTCCGCCTCCCACTCGACCGGGCCGCACAGGAGCACGCCGTCGGCGCCGGTCGGATCGCCGACGAGCTCGACCCCGAGGGCGGGTGCCTTCCGTTCGAGCCCTTCCCGCGCCGCCGCCGCGAACGCCCCGGGGGCGGTCAGGACGGCGAGGCGCGCCGCTCCGAGCCCGGCGGCCGTCTGCGCGAGCGCAACGAGGTAGCCGCTCGCAGGAGTCGCCACGGAGACGACGCCCGGCAGCTGCTGGACGTCGTCCGCCGCTGCGCCGTGGTTCCAGACCACACGGCCACCGCGGGCGCGCGCGACCGTCCGTGTGGTGTCGCTCCCGTACGGGCCGAGAACCGGCTCACAGCCCTGCTCGACGAGCCGGCGGTGGACCGTGGCCGCCAGCTGCGCGTCGCTCCCGTCGTCCAGAACGAAGAGCTCCCGACCGGCGTCGCGGGCCCAGAGCTCGACCCCGGCCCGCATCGACCGGCCCTGCAGGGCGTAGCGGCCGGTGAAGGGGACGGGTGCCCCGAGCGCGCTGCCCGAGTCAGTCCCCCATGCCGAAGACGTGCGTCGGCTCGACCAGGTAGCTGATCCGCTGCTCGCCGGGGCTCCGCCACGGATACGGCGACTGGCCGATGTACTTCTGCGCCAGCGAGTCGATGTCCGACTCGGCCTGATCGCCGGTGTAGCTGTCGACGATCCGTCCCTGGATCCCGTAGCTCAGGTAGCCGCCGTCGCCGGTCCCGTGCCACGAGAGCGCGACCCGCGGCTCGTGCTCGAGATTCCGCGGCTTCTTGCGGCCCAGAGCGCTGTTGACGAGGATCTTGCCGTCGCGGACGTCGACCCAGACGGTGCTCGACTGGGGCGAGCCGTCCGGATTCACCGTCGCCAGATGCCAGAAGTTCGGTTCCTCGAGACGCTTACGGACGTTCTCGGGCAATTCCATGGGAGCTCCTTTCGGGTGTGGTCGCTGACGCTACACGAGCCGGGCGCAGAATCCGTAGCTCAGACGGCGGCGACCGGCACGGCCACCTCGGCTGCGAACTCGGCGACGTCGAACTCCGGCCCCGGCACCTCGTGCTTCAGCCGGGCGACGACGCGGCCGCCCTCGACCCGGGCCGGGAAGTCGTGTCCCGGCAGGACGAAGTCGCGGTTCAGCGCCCGCTTGATCGCCGCTTTCTCCTCGCGCTTCCGCATCGTGTGGTTGCCGGTCGTCTGTGGCTCGTGATCCAGCCCGATGTGCCACGGCTCGACGATCTGGTTCTGGACGTCGTAGACGATGTCGCCGCAGAGGCACGCCGTTCCCTCGGCGGTCTCCACCAGGACGTTCATCGAGCCCTCCGTGTGCCCGCCGGCCGCCTCGCACACGATCCCTTCGAAGATCTCGTCCGGCCCCGACAGCTCGAGATCGAGCAGGCGCAGGGCGCCCGGGGCGTGGAGACGGTCGACGTGGTGCTTCACGTACTCCGGCGGATACTGCCCACCCATCAGCCCGGACACCGAGTGCTCGAGCTCGCGGCGGTTGATCACGACCGGCGTGGCCATCGGGAAGCGCTCGTCCTGGCCCGCGTGGTCGATGTGGCAGTGCGTGTGCAGCACGGCCGCCACGTCGTCGATCGCCACGCCGTGCGCGGCGAGCGCGTTCTCGAGCCGCATCTCCTCGTCGATCCGCCCCTCCATCCCGAGGCGCTGCATGATCTCGGGATCGCGCGCGCCGGTGTCGACGAGGATCGGCCCCGCCGGGTTGCCGAGGATCAGGAACCCCCAGGTGTGCGCCCAGACCGGTGTGCCCATGTTGCGCGCGAGCACGAGGAAGCTCGACTCGACGAAGACGTCGATCAGCGACAGGAGGCGAATCTCGTGCGTCGCCACGGCGCCTTCATATGCCCGCAGGCGCGGGAAGTCAACGCCGCACTAGAGTTATCTCGATGGCCTTCGCGTCGATCGACGAGCTCGACGGTGCCCTCCGCGGCGCCGACTACCTGCCGGATCGCGGCCTGGCGACCGCGCTCTTCCTCTCCCTCCGCTTGGGGAAGCCGCTTCTGCTCGAGGGCGAGGCGGGGGTGGGGAAGACCGAGGCGGCGAAGGCGCTCGCCCGTGCCCTGCCCGCGCGACTGATCCGCCTCCAGTGCTACGAGGGTCTCGACGTCGCGCACGCCGTCTACGAGTGGAACTACTCGCGGCAGCTCCTGCACATCCGCGCCGCACAGGAGGGAACCGTCGACGAGGAGGAGCTCTTCGGGCCCGAGTTCCTGATCCGCAGGCCGTTGCTGGAGGCGATCGAGAGCGAGGAGCCGGTCGTGCTCCTGATCGACGAGATCGACCGGGCAGACGAGGAGTTCGAAGCGTTCCTGCTCGAGGTGCTCTCGGACTTCCAGATCACGATCCCGGAGATCGGCACGATCGCCGCGGTCGGTCGGCCGAGCGTGATTCTCACCTCCAACCGCACGCGCGAGCTGCACGACGCCCTGAAACGGCGCTGCCTGTTCCACTGGATCGGGCACCCGGCGCTCGAGCGCGAGATCGAGATCGTCGTGCTGCGCGTGCCCGGCATCCCGGAGCGGCTGGCGACACAGGCGGCAAGGTTCGTGCGGGGCCTGCGCGGTCTCGACCTCGCGAAGCCGCCCGGCGTCGCCGAGACGATCGACTGGGCCCAGGCACTGGCCGCGCTCGGCCGCGACGACCTCGACGCCGAGATCGTCGAGCAGACGCTGGGCTCGGTGCTGAAGTACCACGAGGACCTGGAGACGGTCCGCGACGCCGCGCTCGCCACGCTCCTCGAGGAGGCGCGCGCGTGAGCGGTAGCGCTCTCGTCCGGCAGGTGGTCACGTTCGGCCGGGTGCTGCGCGAGGCCGGGCTGGAGGTCGGCCCGGGCCGCATCTCCGACGCGATGAAGGGCCTCGACGCGATCGACCTCGGCCGCCGCGACGACGTCTACTGGACCCTCCGGCAGACGCTGGTCTCGCGGGCCGACGACATCGACGCCTTCGACCGGGCCTTCGCCGCGTGGTTCCTGCGCGCGCCGGAGCTCGCGCCGTCGAGAACGCCCCGCGTCGAGCGGGTGCGGGCGACGAAGGTGAGCTCTCGCGACGGAGCCGAGGAGACCGGTGCAGCCGCAGAGGAGGACGAGCGCCAGGCGGGCTGGAGCGCCCAGGAGCTGCTCCGCGAGAAGGACTTCTCGGAGCTGACCGACGAGGAGCTGACCCGGATCCGGCGGCTGATCGCCGAGCTCGCGTCCGCCCGCCCGCAGCGTCGCTCACGGAGGCTGCGCCGCAACCCGAATGGGACGACGCTCGACCTGCGCCGGCTCGTCCGCGCCTCGCTCGCCACCGGCGGCGACCCGGTCGAGCGCGCGTTCCGGAGCCGGGTCGAGACCCACCGGAAGCTGATCGTGCTCTGCGACGTGTCGGGCTCGATGGAGCCCTACTCGCGGGCGATCCTGCTGTTCGTGCACGCGCTGCTCGAAAGCGGCCGCGGGGTCGAGGCGTTTGCGTTCGGCACGCGCCTGACCCGGCTGACCGAGGAGCTGCACGGCGTCGACCCGGAACAGGCGCTCGAGGAGGCCTCGAGGCGCGTGGTCGACTGGTCGGGCGGCACGCGGATCGGCGCGTCGCTGAAGGCGTTCAACGACCTCTGGGGCAGGCGTGCGCTCTCCCGCGGTGCGGTCGTCGTGATCGTCTCGGACGGCTGGGAGCGCGACGACACCGCGACGGTCGCGCGCGAGATGGCGCGGCTTGCCCGCTGCGCCTACTCGGTCGTGTGGGTAAACCCGCTCAAGGGGCACCCCGACTACGAGCCGCTCGCGGGCGGGATGCGCGCTGCGCTGCCGTTCGTCGACCGGTTCGTGCCGGGGCACAATCTGTCCAGCCTGGAAGACCTGGCCGGCGTCCTCGCCGGCATCGAGAGGAGGCATGCGGCATGAAGGAGATCCTGGACGAGGTCGAGCGCTGGCGGGAGCAGGGCGAGAAGGTCGTCGTCGCGACCGTCGTCGCCACCCGCCGTTCCGCGCCGCGCCCTGTCGGCACCAGCCTTGCAGTCTCGGAATCGGGCCAGATGTGCGGGTCGGTCTCGGGAGGGTGCGTCGAGTCGGACGTCTACGAGAACGCGCGCGAGGTGATGGCGACGGGAACGCCGAAGCTGCTCAGCTACGGGATCGCGGACGAGGAGGCCTGGTCGGTCGGCCTTCCGTGCGGCGGCGAGATCGACGTGTTCGTCGAGCGGCTCGAGGAGTGAAGGTCGAGGAAGGGGAGCTGGATCAGCTGCGTAGGCTGATCAACGGCTACCAGGTCACCCAGGCGATCCACGTCGCCGTGACCCTTGGCATCCCCGACCTCCTGGCGGACGGGCCGAGAGCGATCGACGACGTCGCCGCGGCCTCGGGAGCCGACGAGCGATCCCTGTACCGGTTGCTGCGGGCGCTCGCGAGCATCGGGATCTTCCACGAGGAAGACGGCAGACGCTTCTCCTCGACGCCGCTCGTCGAGCGGCTGCAGCAGAGCTCTCCGGACACGCTGCACGGCTGGGCTGCATTCGTCGGACGCCCGCCGATCTGGCAGGCGTGGGGTGACCTGCTGCACAGCGTGCGCACGGGCGAGAACGCGTTCCGTCACGTTCACGGGGTCGACGTCTGGGAGGCGCGCGCGGGCGACGCGGAGGAGAGAGCGGTGTTCGATCGCGCGATGGACGATCTCACCCGCGGCATCAACCGGTCGCTGCTCGACGCCTACGACTTCGGCCGCTTCTCGAAGGTCGTCGACGTCGGTGGTGGTCGGGGCGCGCTCCTCACCGGGTTGCTCGAGGCGTACCCGGTCATGCGGGGTGTCCTGTTCGACCAGCCGGACGTCGTCGAGGGCGTGGCCGCCGGCCTCGACCCGGCGGTCGCCGGGCGCCTCGAGGTCGTCGGCGGCAGCTTCTTCGACGGCGTGCCTGCGTCGGGCGACGCGTACCTGTTGAAGGCGATCATCCACGACTGGGAAGACCCCGAGGCACTCCGCATCCTGAGCGCCTGCCGCCGCGCTGCACGTCCCGGCACATCGGTGCTCGTCGTCGAGCGGGAGCTCGGCGATCCGAACGCGGATCCGGCCGTCAAGTTCGGCGATCTGAACATGCTCGTCAACCCGGGCGGCTGCGAACGGACGACCGCGGAGCTTGCAGCGCTGCTGACGTCGGCCGGCTTCCGTTTCGTCGGGGCGACGCCGAGCTCGAGCGGTTGGCATCTCTTCGAAGGCGTCGCGGAGTAGGTTGTAGGCGTGCTGCTCGACCGGCTGCGACAGGCGATCGACGGGGGGGAGCGCGGCGTGCTCTTCACCGTCGTCGAGGGGCCGGGCGCCGGCGCCAAGCGCCTCGTGATCGAGGGTGGTGAGCCGCTCGGCGACGGTGTGCCGGACGCGGCGCTGTGCCAGTTCGACGAGCTGATCCGGCGTGGGCGGAACCAGCTCCTCGAGCTCGAGGACGGATCGAAGGTGTTCGCCGAGTGGTACGGGCCGCCGCCGCGACTCTTCGTGTACGGCGCCGTCGACACCGCCGAGGCGCTCTGCCGCGCGGCGAAGCTGCTCGGCTGGACGGCGATCGTCGCCGACGCACGGGCCAAGTTCGCCACCGCCGAGAGGATCCCCAGCGCCGACGAGCTGATCGTCGAGTGGCCCGAGGAGGCGCTCGACCGGGTCGCGCCCGACCACCAGACCGCGGTCGTCGTCCTCACGCACGACGACAAGTTCGACGAGCCGGCGCTGAAGCGGGCGCTCGAGACCGAGGCGTTCTACGTCGGTGCGCTCGGCTCGCGGCGCAACCAGGAGCGTCGCCGCGAGCGGCTGCTCGAGGCGGGCGTGTCGGAGGACGCCCTCGACCGGATCTCCGGCCCTTGCGGACTGGACGTCGGCGCCGACACCCAGGCCGAGACGGCGCTGTCGATCCTGGCGGAGATCCTCGCGGTGCGGGCCGGTCGCGACGGCGGGCCGCTGAAGACGGCGAAGAAACGAATCCACGCGGAAGTGGACTAGCCCAGAACGACCTCTCGAGGGACAGTCCCTGAGGGACTGTCCCTCGAAGTGTCCGAGACGGCTCCGGCCCAAGCGGCCAGTTCGAGATCGGCCCGGAGTCTCGGCCAACTCCACCTCCACTCGGAGGCCTGGCGGCATAGTCCGGCGCGGACGGGATTTTCGAGCACGTAGCCGACGGTCGCCTCGAGGTGCGCCTCGTCGCGTACGACCCATGAGGAGAATCGGTTCTCGAAGAGGTGGCCGCGACGCGTGTGGCGTCGGTTGAAGTACATGGCGTAGAGGCAGTTCAGTCGGTGCACCGCGAGCGATAGCTGTTCCAGGTCGCATTCCACCACGAGGTGGAAATGCGTTCCCATCAGGCACCAGGCGATCACTCGCCAGCCGAACCGCTCCGAAACCTCGTTCAGTTGCCAGACGAACCTGCTCCGGTCGAAGTCGTCTTCGAAGATGAGCTGGCCGGCGACGCCGCGGCTGACGACATGGAAGACAGTTCCCTCGAGGTTCTGTCGCGGTCGGCGTGGCATCCGACGTCGACGCTAGCGGCGCGACCGACGGTCGACTGTGGTTGTTACAAAGTTGCGACAGGGGACAGTCCCTTAGGGACTGTCCCTCGCGGTGTCACAAACGGCCGAGCTGCGAGACTGTCGGCTATGGACAAGATCAGGAAAACCGACGAGGAGTGGCAGGCCGAGCTCGACCCCGACCGCTACGAGATCCTGCGCTGCGCTGCGACCGAGCCGCCCTGGTCGGGCGACCTCAACTTCGTCAAGGTGGACGGCGTCTTCCGGTGCGGCGCCTGCGGGGCGGAGCTGTTCCGCTCCGATGCCAAGTTCGACTCGGGCTCGGGCTGGCCAAGCTTCTTCCAGGCCGCCGACGACGGTGCGGTCGTGACCGAGGTGGACACGTCCCTCGGGATGCGCCGCGTCGAGGTGCGCTGCGCCGCCTGCGACTCGCACCTCGGCCATGTCTTCCCGGACGGCCCACAGCCGACCGGCGAGCGGTACTGCATCAACTCGCTCGCGCTCGACTTCGAGCCGTCTGACGACGAGTAGACGATCCGCCGTCTGTTAGTTTCGCTCCCGTCTTGAAAAACTGTCTTGGCGGCAGGAGCGATCCTGTTACCGAGGCCGCGGCAAGAGGGAGGAGAGCGTGGGCGTAGACGTGAGGTCCGACAAGCTCGCGAGCCTCGTCGACGAAAACGTCGAGGTGAGGCGGCTCGGCACCGGCTTCACCTTCACCGAAGGCCCGATCTGGAACCCGAAGGAGCAGTTCCTGCTCTTCTCGGACATGCCCGGCGACACGCGTCGGCGCTGGGACGAGGCGAACGGCGTCGAGGAGGTGCTCAGCCCGAGCAACAAGGGCAACGGGATGACGCTGGACGCGGCCGGCCGGCTGATCGTCTGCGAGCACACGACGAGCTCGCTGGTCCGCATGGACCCCGACGGCAAGAACACGAATCGCGAGGTGCTCGCCTCCCACTACGAAGGCAAGGAGCTGAACAGCCCGAACGACGTGGTCGTCAAATCCGACGGCTCGACCTGGTTCTCCGACCCCTGGTACGGACGCATGCCGGGCTTCGGCGTCGAGCGCGAGCGCGAGCTCGGCTGGCAGGGCGTGTTCAGGATCCCGCCGGGCGGCGGCGACCCGGAGCTCGTCGTCGAGCAGGACGAGTACGAGCAGCCGAACGGCCTGTGCTTCTCCCCCGACGAGTCACTGCTCTACATCAACGACACGCCGAAGGCGTGGATCAAGGTCTACGACGTCGGCTCCGACGGCAGCCTCTCGAACGGCCGCATGTTCTTCGAGGGCATCGGCTCGGGCGTGATCGCGGAGGGCATCCCCGACGGGATGAAATCCGACGAGCAGGGAAACATCTGGGTCACCGGCCCCGGCGGCGTCTGGGTGATCAGCGCCGGCGGCGAGCACCTCGGCACGGTGGGCCTCCCCGAGAACGTCGGCAACCTGACGTGGGGCGGCCCCGACTGGCACACGCTCTTCGTGCCGAGCTCGACGTCCGTGTACGCGTTCGAGACGAAGGTCGGGCCGCGCCGCGAGCCCTACATGTCCTAGAAGGAGACCCAACATGGCCAAGCTGAAGCTGGATCCCAGGCGAACCGCGCTGCTGATCCAGGACATGCAGAACGACGTGATCATCGAGAAGGGCGCCTGGGCCGACACCGGCGCGCCGGAGCACGCGAAGGCGCAGAGGTCGGTGGCGAACGTGAAGCGGCTGGCGGCCGCGTTCCGCAAGTCCGGAGCCCCGGTGATCCACGTCTGGTTCATCGTCGAGAAGGGCGCGCCCGGCCTGAAGCTGAACGCGCCGCTGTTCGAGGGCGTCAAGGGCGAGAACGCCCTCGTGCGCGGCTCCTGGGGCGCGAAGCCCGCGGCGGGCCTCGAGCCGAAGCGCGGTGACTTCGTCGTCGAGAAGATGCGGATGAGCGGGTGGCAGGACACGAAGCTCGAGACGCTGCTTCGTGGCCTCGGCGTCGACACGGTCGTCGTCACCGGCGCCTGGACGAACATGTCGATCGAGCACACCGCCCGCACCGGCGCCGACAAGGGCTACGTCATGGTCGTCCCGGAGGACTGCTGCTCGACGATGAACGCCGACTGGCACAACGCGTCGATCAACTACGCGCTGCAGAACGTGTCGACGGTGACCGACGGCAAATCTGTCGCCGCCGCGCTCGGCGCGTGAAGTCGCGCGCGGCCGTCTTCCGCGGGGCCGGGTCCCCGCTCGAGGTCCGTGAGATCGACCTCGACGAGCCCGGCCCCCGCGACGTCCTCGTCCGGATGTCCGCGGTCGGGATCTGCGGGACCGAGCTGCATTCGATCCGCGGCGAGTGGGAGCGGCCGACGCCGTCGGTGCTCGGGCACGAAGGCGCCGGCGTGGTCGAGGCGATCGGTGACGGCGTCGCTTCCGTGAAGCCCGGAGACGAGGTCGTGCTCTCGTGGGCGCCGTCGTGCGGCGACTGCACCGACTGTCGGCGCGGCAGGCCGGCCGCGTGCATCAACCTCCACCGGGCGATCGGCAACGGCACGCTGGTCGACGGGACGACGGGAATGACGATCGACGGCGAGACGCTCTACCGCGGCACCGCGACCGGCTGTCTCCAGGAGCGGATCACCGTCACCGACCGCTGCGCGCTGCCGATCGGCGACGGTGTGTCGCTCGAGGAGGCGGCCCTGCTCGGCTGCGCCGCACTGACCGGTGTCGGCGCCGTGCTCTTCGCCGCCCGCACGGAGCCGGGCGAGGTCGTGCTGGTGATCGGCGCCGGCGGCGTCGGCCAGTTCTGCGTCCAGGGCGCCCGGATCGCGGGGGCGGAGGCGATCGTCGTCGTCGATCCGCTCGAGGCCAGGCTCGAGCTCGCTCGCAGCCTCGGCGCCACGCACACGACGGCTCCGGAGGGCCTGAAGGAGCTGATGAAGGAGATCGCGCCGGACGGCGCCGACCGCGCGCTCGACGTCGTCGGCAACCCGCAGACGTCGGCGACCGCGCTCCGTTTCACGCGGAGCGGCGGAACCTGCGTGATCGTCGGCATCCCCGCGACGGGCGAGCGGCTCGACCTCGACTTCGGCGAGTTCAACCGGCGCGAGAAGTTCCTGACCGGGACGATGTACGGCTCCGAGGATCCGGCGGTGGCGCTGCCGCTCATGCTCGAGCACGCGCGCGCGGGCCGCCTGAAGCTGCGCGAGCTGCTCGGCCCGAGCTACCCGCTCGAGCAGGTGAACGAGGCGTTCGACGCCTCGCTCGCAGGCTCGCCCGGTCGCGTGCTCGTCACGCCCGGCGCGTAGGCATGGCGCTTCGCGTCGCCCTGATCTCCCAGATCCAGCCGGCCGTCGAGGGGTACGTCGCGGGTCTGCGCGCAATGGGTCACGAGCCCGTCGGCCTGCTCTGCGTCCGCGCGACGAGTCGCTACGGGTTCGACCTCGGCGCGCACGTGCTCGCCGCTCCGCCCGAGGTCGACGTCGTCATGCCGGCCTCGCGCGACCGGATCGCGCCGCTGCTCCGCGCGCTCGAGCCGGATCTCGCCCTCTGCGCCGGCTTCCCCTGGAAGCTGCCCGCCGATGCGCTCGAGGTTCCACGGCTCGGCGTGGTCAACTTTCACCCTTCCCTGCTGCCGCGCTACCGCGGCCCGATCCCGGTCGGCTGGGCGATCCGGAACGGCGACCGCGAGATCGGCGTCACCTTCCACCGGATGGCCGCCGAGCTCGACACCGGGGCGATCCTGTCCCAGGGCACGCTGACGCTGGGCGACGAGTGGTCGTGGGACGAGCTCGGGCCGCGGATCGCCGGCGTCGTGCAGCAGATCCTGCCGGCGGCGCTCGAGCGTGCCGAGCGCGGCGATCCGGGCGATCCGCAGGGCGAGTCGGACGAGTACTGGTCGTTCTTCGAGCCGGAGTACGCCGAGATCGACTGGAGCCGGCCCGCCGCCGAGATCGAGCGGCAGGTGCGCGCCTGGCGGTTCGGCAGCTCCGGTGCCGACCTGCAGGGGGCACTGACCGAGCTGGACGGTGAGCGGGTGCGCGTACTGCGGGTCTCGCTCGAGCCCGGCGGGGGCAGGCCGGTCGAGTGCGCCGACGGCACGGTCTGGGTGCTCGAGACCGAGCCCGTCGCCGAGACGTAGGCTTCCGGGGTGGTCGAAGAGGTCATCCGGACCCGGGTCGCGTGGGTCGACACCGACGCCGGCGGCCGGATCCACTTCACATCGGCGTTCAGGTGGGCGGAGGAGGCGGAGACCGAGCTGATGCGCCGGGTCGGCGTGCTCGGCGAGCAGTGGGGGAGCTTCCCGCGCCGCAAGGTCGAGGCCGAGTACCTGAAGGTGCTTCGCTTCGACGACGAGATCGAGGTCCGGCTGCGGGTCGAGAACGTCGGCCGCACCTCGGTCACGTATGCCTGGGCGATCGCCAAGGACGGCGATCCGCACGTCAAGGGCCGTCACACGGTCGTGCACGTCGACGCCGAGGGGCGCCCAGCCCCGCTCGACGACGCGCTGCGGGCCGTTCTCGATCGCTAGGGCAGCGAGTGCCAGCGGTCCCGGTAGTCCTCACGGACCGGCCGGAAGATGTCCAGCACCAACGCGCCCTCGGGGCCGCAGTAGGCCGAGTGCTCCACGCCGCCCGGGATCACGTAGCCGTCCATCGGGCCTAGCTCGTGCGGCTCTCCGTCGATCACGAGCGCCTGCATGCCCTGGAGCACGACGCCGAGCTGCTCGTGCTCGTGGCTGTGCAACGGGACGGTCGAGCCCGGCTCGAACTCGATCACGTTGAGCATCGCCCCCTCGCCGAAGAGCGGCCGGCCGGAGACGCCGGCGGCGAGCTCGAACGACTTGACGTCCGGGAAGTGAACGAACTGCGGATCCACCTGGCGATTGTACGATCCGGGTGATGACGCACCATCGCGAGGAGTTCCGGGTCGAGGGGCTGGCCGAGCCGATGAGCCACTACACCGATGCGGTCCAGGCGGGCGGGCTGCTGTTCGTCTCGGGGATCGTGCCGATCGACGCCGAGGGCAAGCTGGTCGGAGACGGCGACGTCGCCGAGCAGACGCGGCAGGTGTTCCGGAACATGGAGCTGTGCCTGAACGCTGCCGGGTGCGGCTTCGACGACGTGGTCAAGGTCGTGCACTACCTGCTCGACGTCGACGATCGGCCGAAGATCAACCCGGTGCGGATGGAGTTCTTCGGCGAGGCCCGGCCCGCGTCCACGCTGGTCGAGGTCTCGGCGCTGGCGGTACCCGGCGCGCTGCTCGAGGTCGAAGCGGTCGCCGCTATCCCGGGCTGAGCAGCGACAGCCGCGACTCGATGAACCGCCGCTCGGCCTCGGTCGGGTCGAGCTCGAGCGCGCGCCGGTAGGCGGCACGGGACTCGTCGTGCCGCTCGAGCCGCCTGAGCAGGTCGGCGCGCGTCGTGTGGAGATACAGGTACCCGTCGAGCCCCTGGATCCGGTCGATCTCCGCGAGTGCGGATTCGGGGCCGCGATCCATGGCGACCGCCACCGCCCGGTTCAGCTCGACGACGGGCGACGGCTGGATCCGGAGCAGCCGGTCGTAGAGGAGCACGATCTGCGGCCAGTCGCTCGTCCCGCCGGTGTGGCAGGCGGCGATCGCGGCCTGGAGCTGGTAGCGGCCCGGCTGTCGCCGTCGCAACGCCGCCTCGACCAGCACCCGACCCTCGGCGATCTCGGCCCCGTCCCAGCGCGACCGGTCCTGATCCTCGAGCAGGACGATCCTGCCCGCGTCGTCGAGCCGCGTCCCGCGCCGCGAGTCGTGGAGGAGCATCAGGGCGAGCAGCCCGAGCGCCTCCGGCTCGTCGGGCATCAGGGCCGCGACTGTTCGGCCGAGCCTGATCGCCTCGGCGCTGAGCTCGTTCCGGGTGTCGGAGTAGCCGGCGTTGAAGATCAGGTAGACGATGGCGAGGACGGCCTCGAGCCGCTCGGGGAGGGCGTCGTCCGGCGGCACCCGGAAGGGGATCCCGGCCGCGCGGATCTTGTGCTTGGCGCGGACCAGCCGCTGCGCCATGGTCGCCTCGCCGGTCAGGAAGGCGCGGGCGATCTCGGGCGTGGTCAGCCCGCCGAGCAGCCGGAGCGTGAGCGCCACCTGCGCGTCGACCGACAGGGCGGGGTGACAGCAGGTGAAGATCAGCGCGAGGCGCTCGTCGGGGATCGTGCTCACGTCGTCGTCCTCCTCGTCCGGGGCGAGCTCGGCGAGACGCGCGAGCTCGCCCCGTTTCGTCTCCAGTGTCCGGTCGCGGCGAAGCCGGTCGATCGCCCGGTTGCGGGCGGTGGTGACGATCCATGCTCCGGGGCTGGTCGGGACGCCGTCGCGCGGCCAGCGCTCCGCCGCTACCGCGAAGGCCTCCTGGACGGCGTCCTCGGCGAGGTCGAAGTCACCGAGCGCGCGGATCAGGATCGAGACCGCGCGCCCGAACTCCTCCCGGAACGCCGCTGCGACTGGGTCGGCGCTCACTCCTCCCAGACGACGACCGGGCGCACCTCGATCGTCCCGTAGCGGGCCGAGGGGATCCGCTCGGCGATCTTCAGTGCCTCGTCCACGTCCTTCGCCTCGACCAGGTAGTACCCGCCGAGCTGCTCCTTCGTCTCGGCGAACGGCCCGTCGGTGACGAGCGTCTCGCCGTTGCGGACCCGGACGGAGGTCGCGGTCGAGATCGGCTGGAGCGCGTCCCCGGCCAGGTGGTTGCCGCTGTCCTTGATCGACTGTGTGAACGCCATGTACTCGCCGTAGACGGCGTTGCGCTCGTCCTCGGGCATGTTCGCCCACGTGGCCTCGTCGTCGTAGATCAGGCAGAGGTACTGCATTTCGGCTCCTTTCGAAGGGTGTCGTGAGTACGACGAACGGATGAGGCCGAAATCGACATGGCCTCACCGCCCCTCGAACTCCGGTGCTCGCTTCTCGCCGAACGCCTCGACGCCCTCGCGGAAGTCGTCGGTCGTGCGGAGCATCCCGTAGGCGAGCCCCTCGAGCTCGAGCCCGACCGAGAGCGGCGCGTCGTAGACGTGGTTCAGGACGCGCTTGGCCGTGCGAAGGGCGAGCGGCGGCAGCCCGTCGAGGTCGGCGAGGACGCGGTCGACGGAGTCGTCGAGCTCCCCGGGCGGAACGACCTCGGAGACGAGCCCCCAGGCAAGTGCGTCGGCCGCGCCGATCCGGCGGCGGCGCATGACCACGTCCTTCGCGCGGCCGAGCCCGACGAGGCGCGCGAGCCGCTGCGTGCCGCCCGAGCCGGGGATCATCCCGAGGCCGACCTCCGGGAGGCCGAGCTGTGCGTCGTCGGCGGCGACGCGGAAGTCGCACGCGAGCGCGAGCTCGAGCCCGACGCCCAGGCAGTAGCCCTGGATGCGCGCGATCACCGGCTTCGGGAACCGCTCCGGGGCGGCGACGTTCCAGGCGAGCCGGGAGAGCTCTTCCGGCGTGGCCTCGAGAAAAGCAGCGACGTCGCCGCCTGCGGTGAAGTTCCCGCCTGCGCCGGTGATCACGACGAAGCGGACGCCGTCGTCGCCGGCCAGCTCGGCGAAGAGGTGTGCGAGCTGCCCACGCGCCGCGAGCGGCACGCGGTTCATCTTCGCCGGGTCGTCGAGCGTGATCGTGACCAGCCCGCGTGCGCCGTCGCGTTCGACGCGGAAGCCGCTGTAGTCGGTCATGCCCGCTCCGGACGATTTCGGGGGACAGTCCCCCGGATCTGGCCGGAAGCGGCCGAGAGGAGGGCCGAAACGGACGTCTGACGGCACGAGAAGCTGGCCGTTTCGGACGTCGAAGTCGTCCCTCCGGGCCGTGGCCCTGGGACTGTCCCCCGGAATCGGCCTTTCACGCCGTGTCTCCTTGGCGCAGCATCCTGCGCAGGATCTTCCCAGACGGGCTCTTCGGGAGCTCGGACACGAAGCGATACTCGCGCGGGCGCTTGAAGCGGGCGAGCGTGTCGGAGGCGAGGCAGTACGCGTCGAGCTCGTCCGCCGTCAACTCGTCCGCCGTCACCGCGTCGCCGGCGACGACGACCGCGACCACCCGGTGGCCGAGCCGCTCGTCGGGCGTGCCCACGACGGCGACCTCGCGCACGCGCGGGTGGCGGGCGAGCACGTCCTCGACCTCGAGCGGATGGATGTTCTCGCCGCCCGAGACGATCATGTCGTCGAGCCGGCCGTCGAGCCAGAGGTCGCCGTCCTCGTCGAGCCGGCCGACGTCGCCCGTGTGGTACCAGCCGTCGCGGATGGCCGCTGCGTCCGCGTCCGGCCTGTTCCAGTACCCGCCGAACGCCTCGTCCGAAGACATGTGGCAGAGGATCTCGCCGTTCTCGCCGAGTCGCAGCCGGGCGTTCAGCGCAGGTCGCCCGGCGCACCCGGGCTTCGCCGCCTGGTCGCGGTGGATCGAATAGGTGTAGATCTCGGTCGAGCCGTAGTGGTTGACGAACAGCCGCGGCGAGAACGCCGCTACGCAGCGCTCCACGAGAGCGCCTGTCATCGCCGCGCCCGCGTAGGCGAGCGTCTCGACGGACGAGACGTCGAAGTCGCCGAGCCGCGGGTGCGTGACCAGGTCGTGGTAAAGCGTGGGGGCGAGGTAGAGCGAGCTGATCCGCTCGCGGTCGATCAGCTCCAGCGCGGCTTCCGCGTCCCATTCGGGCTGGCACACGTAGCAGCCGCCGACCAGGTGCATGGCGAGCAGCGAGTGCATGCCCATCGTGTGGTAGAGCGGCATCGCGCCCAGCGTCCGGTCGCCCCACCGGGAGCTCTGATGGACGACCTGCGACAACGCCGCCGCCCGATCGGCACGGTGCGAGCGCGGGACGCCCTTCGGCCGGCCGGTCGTGCCCGAGGTGTAGAGCATCAGCGACTCGTCCTCGTCGCGGGCGTCGAGTGCGCCGGGGTGCTCCTCGCCGAGCAACGCCTCCAGATCCACGTCCGCCTCGAGGAAGAGCGCCGCGCCCGAGTCCTCGCGGCAGTACGCGAGATCGGCGGCCGAAACGCGCGGCGAAAGCGGGACGTAGGTCGCTCCGAGCCACTGGCATGCCCAGTAGAGCTCCACCGACTCGCGGCGGCAGCGGACGACGGCCGTCAGGCGGTCGCCGCGCTGGAGACCCTTCCGCGAGAGCCCCCCGGCGAGCCGGGCCGCCCGGCCGCGCAGCTCCGCGTACGTCAGCCGCGTCCCACCGTCGACGACCGCCTCGGCGTCCGGGTGCCGCTCGGCCGCGTACAGGAGGCTGAGCGCCAGGTTCACGCGAGCGAGTCCAGAGCGGCCTGCGAAGCGCGTTCGACGGCTGCACGGAGGTCATCGCCCTGCGACAGCGCAACAAGCAGGGTGGCGGCGAACGCGTCGCCCGAGCCCGGCCCGTCGCGAGCGATCCTGGTCGGACGAACGCGCTCGGTGCGTCCGTCCAGCCAGACCGTCGCCCCGAGCTTCCCTCGCGTCACGCACACCAACCTGGCGTCGTCTCCAGGGGAAACCTGGTCGACGGAGTAGCCTTCTGTCGCCTCGGTGCTCACGAAGAAGGCGTTCCCACCGGGAGGCGGGTCGGTGAGCCGGCCGGCGTCAAGAGCGACCCACTCCGCCTCGGCGGACGCGAGCGCCTCCGCGGCCGCAGGGACGTAGCCCGAGACGAGGACGACATCGGCCTCGACCCGTGCCGGCAGAACGAGGTCGTGGGCGACGCCGCGGTCGACCCGGACCTGGCCATCCGACAGGAGGAACGTTCCGGTCGAGCCGCGAGCAACCGTCACCTCGGCATGTACGCCGAGCGCGGCCAGCTCCGCAAGGATCATCCGGCCGGCGGCGTCGTCGCCGACCGTGCCGATCACGGATGCCTCGGCTCCCGCCGCAACCGCCGCGACCGCAGCGTTGAATGCCGATCCGGCAGGCCGCACGCTGATGCGGGCGCCGTGTCCGGCGCCCGTGGCAATCACGTCGACAAGGAGCTCGCCGACCGCGCGCAAGCGCACCGCCATGTTGCGTCGAGGTTACGCCGGACGGTATGCGAACGGATGTTTGAAGACTTCGAGCGCGTTGTCGGCGCGGGCCCTGATCTCGAAGTGCTCGTCGGTCCGCCAGTCGTCGACGACGACCGTCAGCTCGCCGTCGTCAGCGCCCCAGAGCAGCCTGACCTCGAACCCGTCGCCCATGCGATGGTCCAGCTCTCGCCGCTCCCGTTCGACCGTCTCCATGGACTCACAGTGCCACAGCGGGTGTTCGCTGGGTAGGAGGAGACCGTGAAGGTTGTGTTAACTCAGGCGGCCGGCGCGCCGAGCTTGTCGCTCAGGTAACGCAGGTACGGTCCGGAGTCGAGGCCGCCGCCGACCACCCGCTCCAGCGTCTCCTGCGGCGTGAACTTGCGGCCGTGCCGCCAGAGCTTCTCGCGCAGCCAGTCCGTCAGCGGCGTCAGGTCGCCGCGCGCCACGTGCTCCATCAAGCTCGGCTCGTCCTCGAGCACCTTGTCCCAGATCTGCACGGAGATGACATTGCCGAGGGCGTAGGTCGGGAAGTAGCCGATCGTCCCGCGCGACCAGTGGACGTCCTGGAGGACGCCGTGCGCGTCGTCCGGCACGTCCACGCCGAGGTACTCCTTCATCCGCTCGTTCCAGACGCCGGGCAGGTCGGCAGGAGCGACCGTGCCTGCGATCAGGTCCTGCTCGAGCTCGAAGCGGAGGATGATGTGCAGGCTGTAGGTCGCCTCGTCGGCCTCGATCCGGATCAGCGAGGGCTGCACCTTGTTGATCGCGCGGTGAAACTGCTCGAGCTCGACGGTGCCGAACTGGTCCGGGAACAGGCGCTGCATCTCCGGGTAGGCCCAGCTCCACCATTCGATGCTGCGGCCGACGAGGTTCTCGAACATGCGGCTCTGCGACTCGTGCAGGGCGAGCGAGGTGCCGCGGCAGAGCGGCGTCCGCTCGAGCTCCGGGGCGACATTGTGCTCGTACAACGCGTGCCCGCCCTCGTGCATGGCTGCGAACACGCCGCGCATCTCGTGTTCCGGGTAGTACGTGGTCATCCGGATGTCCGACGTGCCGAACGACGTTGCGAAGGGGTGCGCGACCGGGTCGATCCGCCACGTGTCCTCGCGGAAGCCGAAGCGCGAGAGCAGGATCCTCTGCATCTCCCGCTGGGCCTCCACCGGGAAGTGGCCGCGGAGACAGGAGTCGTCGACGTCCTGCTCCGACGCCTCGGCGACGATCGGGACGAGACCGTCGCGGAGCTGCGCGAACACCTCGCGCACCTCGGCCGTCTTCATCCCCTGCTCGAAGTCGTCGAGCAGTGCGTCGTACGGCTCGTCGGCCTCGAAGCAGGCCGCGTACTCCCGCCGGAGCTCGACGTTCCGCTCCAGGTTCGGGCGGAACAGCTCGAAGTCGTTCGTGCGGCGGGCCTCGACCCAGACCGGAAACGCCTCCGCCCCGGCTCGCGCCTGCGCCTCCCGCAGCTTGCCGGGGACGCGGAGCTCCTTGTCGCGGTCGCGGCGCGTGACGCGGATCAGGCTCGCCTCGTCCGAGTCGTGGTCGAGCGACTCCTCGTACGGCCGGAGCTCATCGAGCAGCTCGCCGAGCTCCTCGGAGACGATCTGCTCGTGGACGACCTTGGAGATCGTGGCCAGCTGCTGTGCGCGCACTTCCGCGCCGGCGCCCGGCATCATCGCCTGCTGGTCCCAGGCGGCGATCGCGCCCAGCTTCGCCAGGTCCCACGTCTCGGCCAGGCGGTCGCGCAGCTCGGCGTAGCGGGCGTCGGTCATCCGGCGGAACCTTACGCACTCGCCGGATCTCCGCGCCGCCATGCGGACGGAGCGGGCCGGTCGGCCCGCTCCGTCCGTTCGCTGAGGCGAACTCTCAGGCGGTCTGCACGGGGTGCCGGAGCTGCCGGCCCATCAGCAGGGCGGCTCCGAGGAGGAGCGCCAGGCCGAGGCCGCTGCCGATCCCGATCGCCCAGTCGTTCCAGTCGAATCCGTCCGACTTGACCGTCGAGGTGGATCCGTAGCGCACTGCCAGCGCGGTGTCGCTCACGTCCGGCGGCCGGGTGGCGGACGCCGTCGGTGCCGGCGACAGGCCCGAGCCGCTCGAATGCGTCGCCGCGTAGCGCTCGACGACGTCGGGGGCGGCCTTCAGCTGCCCGTAGGCCTGTGCGATTCCCTGCAAGCGCTGGCCGTCGGCCCTGAGCCCGGCGGCCGTGGGAGCGTTCTGCGCCGTCGCCGCGTCCTGGACGTCCGGCGGGCGCGAAACCGGCGCCGCGGTGATGGCGGTGCCGCTGTCCTGGGGATCCACGACGGGGATCGCCATTGCCGCCGAGGCGGTCACGCCGGCCACGACCGCGCCGAGAACCAACAGTTTCCCGAAGCTGGTGAGGGGGTTGGAACGCCGCATCTTGCCTCCTTCTCTCGGGCCGCTTCCTGCGACCCTTTCGACAACGAGGACGCGGGGACGGCTAACGATCGGCAAAGGCCGGGTTACGCGGCGCTTTTCCGCGCGGCCTCGAGCGGTTAACGTCGCCGTAGCACCTGACCCGGGAGGTGGGGTGGAGTTCCGGATTCTCGGCCCGCTGGAGGTGATCTCCGACGGGCAGGCGCTCGATCTCGGCGGCGCGAAGCCGCGCGCGCTCCTCGCCGTGCTGCTCATCCATCCGAACCAGGTCGTGTCCCAGGACCGGCTGATCGACGCCCTCTGGGAGGAGAGCCCGCCGGACACGGCCCGGAAGGCACTCCAGGTGCACGTCGCCAAGCTCAGGAAACGGCTGGGCCGCGACCGGATCGTGACCAGGGCGGGGGGTTACGCGATCCGGGTCGAGCCGGACGAGCTCGACGCCGAGCGGTTCGAGCGGCTCGCCGGCGCGGGAGGCCGGCAGCTGGTCGACGCCCTCGCCCTGTGGCGCGGGCCGCCGCTCGCCGACGTCGCCGACGCCCGCTTCGCGCGACGGGAGATCGCGCGTCTCGAGGAGCTGCGGCTCGCCGTTCTCGAGGAACGGATCGAGGCAGAGCTGGCGGCCGGCCGCCGGGGCGACCTGATCGCGGAGCTCGAGCCGCTCGTCGCCGAGTTTCCACTGCGCGAGCGGCTGCGCGGGCTGCTGATGGTGGCGCTCTACCGGGCGGGCCGCCAGGCCGAGGCGCTGGACGTCTACCAGGACGCACGGCGCACGCTGGTCGACGAGCTCGGGATCGAGCCGGGTCGGGAGCTCCGGGGCTTCCATCAGCGGATGCTCAACCAGGATCCCGCCCTCGACCTGCACGACAGCGCTACGGGGGCTGCGGCGACGCCGGCCGAGGACGAAGTGATCGGTGACCGCCTGCGGATGCTCTCGGGAGAGTGCAGGCGTGTCCTATCGCTCGCGTCCGTGCTCGGGCAGGAGTTCGGGCTCGTCGCGCTCGAGCGGGTTGCGGACTACACCGGCATCGACCGGCTGCTGCGCGTGCTCGACGAGGCGATCGAAGCGCGGGTCGTCGAGGAGGCCCCCGGCTCGCTGGGCTTGCTGCGCTTCGCCCACGCCCTCGAGCGCGAGACGCTCTACGGGGAGATTCCTGCCGCACACCGAGCGCGCCTGCACCGCCGCGTGGCGGAGGTGCTGGAGGCGCTCTATGCGGTCGACCCCGAGCCTCACCGGGCCGAGGTTGCCTTCCATCGCGCGCTGGCCGAGCAGACCTGAGTCAGGTCACCCGCCGGCCGGCGGCGTCGATCTGATCCGCCGAAGGCCCGCCGGATTCGAGTGCTCGGAATGCATCGAGCACTGCCCGCGGGTCGCGCCGGTGCCGCTTCGCGGCCAGCGTCAGCGGCTCGTGGAAGGCGCCGCCGCAGTGCGCGCACGGCAGCGCCAGCGTCGACATCAGCCGGCCGGCCTCGCCGTCCGGATACATCCGGAGGAGCTCGACGATCGTGGTCGAGCCCTTCACCTCGCGGGACGCGGGGCGATCCGGCGCGGTTCCGCGCGCGTCGAGCCCCAGGACGCGCTGCTGCGTCACTCGAGCAAGTCTACGGCCGGTCGAGCAGCCCAAGCCGGGCGGCCTCGGCCGCCGCCTGGCCGCGCGTCGGGACGGCGAGCTTGCGCAGGATCGCGGCGACGTGGTGGTCGACCGTCCTGCGCGAGACGAACAGGCGCTCCGCGATCTCGCGGTTGCGCAGCCCGTCGGCGACGAGCAGGAGCACGTCGTGCTCGCGCTGGGTCAGGTTGCCCGGGCGGGCCCGGGTCGTCCGCCGCGGGCCGCGGGGCAGGCCCCGCAGCCCTCGCGACCGTGAGCGGCGCGAGACGATCGCGGCCGCGCCGGTCGCGCCCAGCCTGCGCAGGTCGTCGACCGCCGCGCGCACGGTTTGCTCGTCGTCCGCGTCGGCGGCAGCGAGCGCCGCCTCATAGGGGCAGCCGATGTCCTGCCAGAGCGCGGAGGCTCCTCGCCGGTCGCCCCGCATCTGCCGAGCGAACGGCTCGGCGGCGTCGGCCGGAACCGGCTCGCTGACGCCGGCCTGCCATCGCCAGTACGCGAGCTCGCCCACCACCCACGACGCCTCCCGGTCGATCGCGAAGGCGAGGGGCGCGTCGCTCTCCGCGACCACCGCGTCCGGGTCGCCCTCCAGCCACGCCGCCTCCGCCCGCGCAACGGCCACGGGCGCGACGTGCTGCAGGTCGCCTGCGGTGCGGGTCAGCTCGAGCGCCTCGTCGAGCGGGTCCCGGTAGTCGGGGTCGCGCCGCCGTGCCCGCACCAGGCCGAGGACGGAGAGTGCCAGGATGCGCAGCAGCACCGCGCTGCGCGGATGGCCGAGCACGAACGACGCCTCGTTCGCCGCCTCGGTCCAGAGCCCGCGGTCGAGATCGATCCGGGCCCTGAAGGCGAGCAGGTACAGCCACCAGAGGTCGAGCCCGTGCTCCGCGCAGTAGTCGATGCCGTCGTCGACGCGCCACAGCAGGTCGTACCCGCGCGTGCGCTGGACGACCCAGGCCAGGTGGATCAAAGCGCGGCCGACGTGCTCCTCCAGCCGCTGCGCGCGGGCGATGCTCAGGCTCTCGTCCAGCCGCTCGAGTCCCGTCGGCACCCCTCTCAGCGCCTCGGTCGTCCCGATGTTGTTCAGCGCGTGGGCTCTCGTCTCCGTGTCGTCGAACCGTTCGGCCAGCTCGAGCGCGCGGGTGCCCCACTCGACCGCGCCGGCCGCGTCCTCCGCGTTCATGCGGTCGGAGGCGACGGTGCTGTAGGCGATGGCGAGCTCACGGCTGGGCGGGTAGCGCTCGAGGATGGAGACCGCCTCGCGGGCCGTCGACTCGGCCTGCTCGGGGTCCCCCGCGCACCAGACCCGGCGCGAGAGCGAGCAGAGGGCGGCGGCTTCCTTCCGCGGGTCGCCGAGCTCCCGGTAGAGCCCGACCGCGCGGTTCAGCGCTGCGATCGCCTCCGCGGACTGATCGGTCAGGTAGCACTCGAACGAGAGCCGTTCGAGCAGGCGCCCCTGCCGCTCCGGCGGAAGGTCGTCGCCGAAGCGCAGCGCCCTGGCCACCTGCGCCGCCGCTTCGCGATGGGCGCCGACCATCGTCGCCGCGGCGGCCGCCGCCGGAGCGAACCGCAGAACCGCCTCTGCGTCGCCGGCCTCCTCGGCGTGGTGGGCGAGCCGGGCGAGGTCGAAGATGCTGTCCGGCGGAGCCGAGAGCGCCCGCAGCGCTTCCCGGTGGAGAGCCACACGGTGGGTCGGCGGCAGCGACTCCTGGACAGCGAGCCGGGCGAGCTCGTGCCGGAAGGCGACCGAGGCGTCGCCCGCGACGAGCATTCCGGAGCCGATGCACTCCTCGAGGTGCGCCGCCGCGTCGTCGGCGAGCGCGTCCAGCAGCCAGAGCTCGACCTGGGGAGGCGCGATCGCCACCGCATCCAGGACCGTCCGCGCGCCGGAGCCCAGCCGCGCAGCCCGGGCCAGCACCGCGTCGCGCACGGTCGCCGGGATGTGCTCCTCGCCCGACGCGAGGACCTCGGTGACGAAGAAGGGGTTGCCGCCCGTCCGCAGGTACAGCTCGTCCGCGTCGAGCCCGTGCGGCGCCGCCAGGTCGGCGACTGCCCGCGGCGACAGGGGGGTGACGTCCAGACGGCCGACCGATCCGCTCGTGCCCAGCTCGCCGAGCACGATCCGCAGCGGGTGCGCGCGGTCGAGCTCGTCGTCGCGGTAGGTGGCGACGACGAGCGCGGGCACGGTCTCCACCCGGCGCCCGATGATCCGGACGACGTCGAGCGTCGCCTCGTCCGCCCAGTGCAGGTCCTCGACGACGAGGACGGTCGGGGCGTTCGCGCGCAGCTCCGCCATCAGCGCGGCCGCGATCTCGTAGGGCTGGGCGTCCTCGGGGTGGAGGTCGGCCGGGAGCCGGCCGCTGTCGCCCGCGGCGATGTCGAGGATCGGCCCCAGAGGCCGCGGCGTGAACAGCGACTCGCAGGCGCCCCACAGGAGCCGCGCCGATCCGGCGTGCTCGTCGCAGAACCGCCGCACGAGGGCGGTCTTGCCGATCCCGGCCTCGCCGTGGACGAGCGCCAACCTGCCCCGCGAAGTGGCGGCGACTGCCGCGTACGATTCGGCGAGCGTCTCGAGCTGCTCGGCTCGCTCGAGGAGATCGGTGGGAAGCGTGACGGTTGCCAAGACCTCGGGGACTACGGGCTCCGGTCCGAAATGGTTGCAGCGGGGCGCCCGGTTGCGCAACCGAGCCGCGGCACACGGGGAGACGGGAGACAGGCTGCGCCGGTAGCGGCAGGGTGATCGCGCTGTCAGGCTTGCGCGCATGCCCGACTTGCCTCGCGGCGCAGTCACGTTCCTCTTCACCGACATCGAAGGCTCGACCAGGCTGGTCAAGCAACTCCGTGATCGATACCACGAGGTGCTCGCAGCGCACCAACGGCTCTTGCGGGAAGCATTCGTGCACCACGGCGGGCACGAGGTCGACACACAGGGCGACGCCTTCTTCGTCGCCTTCGCGAACGCGCGCGATGCAGTCCTGGCCGCCGTCGAGGGGCAGCGCGCGCTCGCGGCCCACGCGTGGCCGGAAGGTGCCGCGGTCAAGGTGCGAATGGGTGTTCACACCGGCCAGGCTTCCCCGGCGGACGGCCGGTACACCGGTGTCGCCGTCCACCGCGCTGCGCGCATCGGCGCCGCGGGCTACGGCGGTCAAGTGCTCGTCTCGCAGGCTACCCATACGCTGCTCGAGGACGAGGAGGATGACCTCGGAATCGAGTTCCGCGACCTTGGTTCGCAACCGCTCAAGGGCCTGGATCGTCCTGTCCATCTCTACCAGGTGGCCGCGCCGGGCCTGGCGACCCGGTTTCCTCCGCTCCGCGGCGAGGATGACCCGAAGGCCGTGGCGGTGGCCCGGCCGCGGCACAGTCTGCGACGCCCGTGGTTCTTGCTTGCCGCCGGTGCGTTGCTCCTGATCGGGGCCGCTCTTGCGGCCGTGCTGCTCTCGCGCGGGGGTGGGAGCGGCGGCCTGTCGCTCGTGCACCCGAACAACGTCGGAGTCATCGACCCGAAGACGAACCGCATCGTCGCCGAGGTCCCGGTCGGCATCCGGCCAGGCCCGATTGCCGCCGGCGAGGGTTCGGCCTGGGTCGGGAGCATCGACGATCGGACGCTGACACGCGTGAACACGCAGACCTTCGCGAATGCCGGCACGGTCACGCTGGACAACGAGACCCCGACCGGGATCGCAGTCGGGCCGGGGGCGGTGTGGGTCGCCCACGGATTGCTCGGGAAGCTGTCGCGCGTCGATCCTCAGTTCAACCAGGTGACGAAGACGCTCGACCTCGCGGGCCGAGACCCATCCGGCGACGGAGTGGTGGCGGTGGGAGGCGATTCGGTCTGGGCGGCCTACGGCGACGCGACGCTCGCGCGAGTCGACCCGGTCGAGGGTCGGGTGCGTGGCCGGGGTCTGACTGCGAGCCCGACGGGGATCGTGTACGCAGTGGGTTCCGTCTGGGTCGCCAACCGCGGAGAGCAGACGGTGTCCCGCTTCAGCCCTGGAACCTTCGAGGCCGGGCCGGTGAAGGTGACCTCCGTCGGCGAGGGGCCTCAGGCGGTCGCGTTCGGCGACGGGGCGATCTGGGTCGCCAACAGAGACGACACGGTGACGAGGGTCGATCCAGATACCTACGCCACCGCCACGATCCCGGTCGGACACGGTCCGGCAGCGATCGCGTTCGGCGAGGACGCGGTCTGGGTGGCGGAGACGGGTGGCACCGTCTCCAGGATCGATCCTGCAACGCGCACCGTCACGAAGACGATCCACGTCGGGAACGCTCCCTCCGGAATCGCAGTCGCCAACGGCCTCGTCTGGGTGACCGTGCAGGCGCCATAGCGCCGCTACTTCAGGCAGGCGGTTGTCAGGTCCAGGCCGGCCAGGCCGTTGGACGCTGGCCGAAGCAGAATGCAGCCGACCCGTTTCGAGACCAGCGTTGCATCGCTGTCGAAGGCAACCGCGATCATCGGCACTCCGTCACGGGCTAGCCGGACATCCAGTCGGCCGAAGGCTCGATCGCGCTCCTCGCCGCTCAGGCGGCCGGTACGTCGCATCAGCGCGTTGTACTTCGGCAGGTCGAAGTGCGCGATGTTGGTCCCGAGGATGGACCGGCCGTCGAAGAGGACGTTGATGTACTGGTAGGGGTCGACGAAGTCGGCCACCCAGTTGCCGAGCGCCAGGTCGAACGGCGCATCCGGCTTCGCGGCCTCTCGGTAGAACGCCTCGAACGGCAATGCCTCTATCTCGACGTCGAGCCCGATCCGGTGCAGGTTCTGCTTCACGATCTGGGCGGCAGCAAGTGCAGGAGCATTGTCGATTGTCCCCAGCACGGCCTTGCCTTCTCGCAGGTGGCCGCGCGCCAGCGCTCTCGCCTTGCCCAGTTCGGGCCCGTCGAGTGGGTAGATGTGTGCGTCCCGGAATCCGGGCATGCTCGGCGGCAGGTACTGATCGGTCGGTTGGCCGGCGAGGGGGCTGAAGAGACCCCCTCGGCTCACGATCGCCGGCCGGTCGACGGCGAAGTTCACGGCCCGCCGTAACTGGAGGTTGTCATGAAACAACGGACGCGAGACATTCAGGTAGTAGCCCCTCAGGGCGAGCCCCGGCTTGATGAAGAACTGCGACCGGTTCACGCCGTACTTTCGGATCAGCCCGTACGTCGGGTCGAAGTAGACGAACGGTGGGGACACCCAGCCCCAGTCGGCCTGGCCTCGCTCGATCTGCCTGAACACGTCCTGGGGCGTCTTCTCCCGGAGATCGACGACGTAGCGGTCGACGTGGTGCGGCCGCGTGCCTCCGTAGAAGCGGTTCCGTTCGAGCACGATGCGCTGCTTTGGCACGTACTCCGAGATGAAGTACGGTCCCGACCCCGCGAACCTATGGACGCCCTCGGGGTCGCTGGGAAGCGTCGGCGGCACTGCGCAGAAGAACGGCATCACCGTCTGTGCGGCGAAGTCGAAGTGCGGCCGTGTGAATCTGACGACGAGACGATTCCCGTCCGCGACGACGCCTGCAGCGGTCAGTCTCGTCCCGGCCCGAACGGCACCGGCGCCGACGATGTCCTGCACGTATTGCTCGGCCGGCGAGTTGATCCCCTTTGTCAGAATGCGGTTGATCGCGTGTGCGAATGCGCTTGCACGCACCGGAGTTCCGTCGCTGAAGCGGAACCCCGAGCGAAGCGTGAACGTGTAATTCTTGCCATCGCTGGACACCCGCGGGAAGGCGGCTGCGACCTCGGGCACGAGTCGAAGCCCTTCTGGCGGAGGCTTGTCCGGGTGGTTCATCAGCCGTGCGCAGGTCACATCGAGCAGGGTCCACGAGTACGAGAGCGCTGGATCGACGTAGTCGGAGTCGGCCTGGAGACTGATGTTGAACGTCCCTCCGTCCCTGAACCGCACCGAACCGCCGGCGTGACTGAAGGCCGCGAAGAAAAGAGCGGCGCCGGCGATCAGCATCGCGAGTGAAGCCAGAGGTCGCCGCCTAGCCATGCTCGGGGACCCCTTGTACAGCATCGGCGGCGCGAAGCAAAGCCGCCGGCCGGTTCAGCGCGCGTGCGCCTCCTGCGGGAACCGGAGCGGCTCCGCGTCCATCCGCACCATGTTCCGCGGGAGCTGGTAGCGCGCGAACGGGAGCACGACCACCTTTGCCTCCGGCCCGTGGCGCTCCATCGCCTCCGCGAAGGCCTCGTCCAGCGAGGTGGTGGCGTCCATGCCGATGTCGGCCGCCATCTCCAGGTTCTCCTCGAGCGTGACCAGCTTCAGGTGCTTGCGGGTCATCACCTCGTAGATCGGCACCCAGATGCACCCCGCCCACATCTGGATCACCCGCCCGTGGATGTCGCGCAGAACGCGCTCGTAGTTCTCGGGCGTCGGCGGCATGTACGGCTTCATCAGATCCATCAGCGCGAGGCCCGGGAAGTCGCCGACGGCGGTGTTCACGCCGGGGGAAGGCGACGCGTAGATCAGTGTCCCGCCGTCGCGCAGCACGAAGTCGGCCGACATGCACCCCCAGCCGGTGTGGAAGAACAGGTGGTCGGTCGGCGCGAACACGCCGCAGATCGCGATGTCGGCCTGCGTGCCCGGATGCTCGTACGCGTAGATCTCGTTGAAGCGCTCGATCGCGCGCCGGTGGGCGTCGGGGTGCGCGCCGAAGATGCACTCGATCACGCGGCCGCGCGTGTCGAGGACGACGTTCATCGTGCACTGGAGGCCGCACATGGTCGCCACCTCGTCGATGTCCGAGCGCATCGGCCCGGCGTACGCTCCGTAGTGGGTCTGCGGCGAGGGGACGAACGCGCAGTGGTTCGACTCGATCGTCTCGTCGGACACGACCCCCGGCAGGATCAGCTTGCCGCCGCCGCCTGCACCCCAGTGGTTGGCCTGTGCCTGGCCGATCGTGATCTTCAGGTCGCACTCGGCGACCGCCGTCATCAGCCACACGGGGGTGCCGCGCGAAGAGACACCGACGTACGTGTAGGCCTCGGCGTTGCGTGGCTCGTTCTGGTGGAACTCGATGCCGAGCCGCTCCATGCGGTCGAGGTTCTCGCGCCCGATCTTCTGCTCGATGTCCGACTCGGACATCGGGAAGACCTTGCCGTTCGCGCACGCGACCACGGCCGGCTTTCCAGCCGCCTCGATCGCGTCGAAGACGGCGGGCAGGAGGCGCGACTGCGGGGTCGGCCGGAACTGGTTGTCGATGATCACCGCGACCCTGGCCGCGCCCGCGAGCAGCTCGGAGAAGCGGGGCCCCGAGAACGGCGACTCGAGCGCCGCCCGCGCCGCCTCGGTCGCGTCGGCGACCGGCTCGGGCTCCTCGGGATAGACCGCGGCGAGCAGGTTGCCGTCGGGAACCTCCAGCTCGAGCTCCTCGCGGTAGACCTTCGACTCGTCCCCGGACGCCCCGATCGTCAGCGGGTCCAGCGACTCGTACGGGATCTTCAGCCGAGCCACGACCGGAGGCTATACCGTCTCGGTCCATGACCGCCACCAGGATCAACCACACGTCGATCGTCGCGAACTCGCTCGAGGAATCGGCCCGCTTCTACGAGGAGGTCTTCGGGATGGAGCGCATCCCGACGGCGATCTTCCCCGACCCGGTGCTGTGGCTCCGTGCCGGCACGAACCAGCTCCATCTGTTCGAGGCCGACGAGACGGCGACGCTCCGCGCACACGTCTCGTTCGACGTGGACGACTTCGACGCGCTCTACGCGAAGGCGAAGGAGCTGGGGATCCTCGACACCCGCGCGTTCGGCTCGCCGCTCCGCGTCCATCCGGCGGGGTGGGCGCAGCTCTACCTGCGCGACCCGGCCGGCAACCTGATCGAGGTCGACTGGCCCGACGTGAGCACGCTCTCGCCCGAGACGCTGGCCGATGCCGGCGAGCTCGACGGCCAGGACGGCGAGGCGGCGACCGCCACCCTCTTCACCGCCTAACACGCTTAGCGTTTGAAAGCGATAGGGGCGGCTGTTAGCGTCGTCCCAGGTTGAGCGCGCTGGCCGCCAGAGCACCGTCCCGCGATCAGGTCAGCTCGTTCCTGAGCTGGCGGCGCATGCCGGTCCTGATCGCCCTCGGCTGCATCGTCTTCGCCTTCGTCTTCGTCCTCTTCGTCGCGACGATTCCGGGGGTCGACGGCCAGACGAGTTGGCGGACGACCACGTTCGGCTCGGCGGTGCACGATCCGTCCAGCTTCCTGAAGATCGTGCTCGACTCGGTCAGCTTCGCCGCGGCGCTCTTCATCGTCGCGAGTGGCTTCGCCCTGATCTTCGGCCTGATGCGCGTCGTCAACATGGCTCACGGCGCGTTCTACCTCCTCGCCGGTTACATCGCCTACGAGGTCCAGCAGGGCATGACGGGGCAGGGCTTCTCGCTGCAGTCGAGCGAGGTGAACACCTGGGAGTGGCTCGTTCCGCTGCTCGTGGCCGCGCCGTGCATCGCCGTCGTCGGCTACGTCATGCAGCAGGCGTTCCTCCGCTGGAACCAGGGGCAGGAGCTCCGCCAGGCGCTGATCACGATCGCCGTCTCGGTAATCGTCGCAGACCAGATCATCGCCCACTTCCCGCGCAACGTCGGGGCGGGCACCCAGAAGTTCGGCGGAAATGCCGTCGACCTGACGTGGCCGGGGTGGACCGACCGGTTCGTCGACCTCCACGTCGGCGGCGTCCAGTACTCCCTCGCGAAGCTCGTGATGATCGGAATCGGCATCGCCGTCGGCGTCGGCCTCTGGCTCTGGCTCTACAAGACGAAGACGGGGATGGTCATCCGCGCCGGTGTGGACGACGAGCAGATGACCGAGGCGCTCGGGATCAACATCCAGAAGACCTTCGCGATCGCCTTCGTGGTCGGGTGCATGCTCGCCGCCCTCGGCGCAGTCGTCTGGGCGTCGCAGTCGAACATCTCGTCGGGTCAGGACGGCCAGTGGCTCTTGAACTCGCTGGTGGTCGTGATCGTCGGAGGAATGGGTTCGATCTTCGGCGCAGCCGCCGGTGCGATTCTCTTCGCCTTCGTCGCGAACTTCGGCGCGTCCTACCTGCCCACGACCGGCTCCGACTGCTGCACCCAGTACTCGTCGATCCTCACCTTCGTCCTGATCGCGCTCGTGCTTGCGTTTCGGCCTCGCGGCCTGTTCGGGAGGGGCGGGTGAACCCCAGGACCTGGACGCTCCGCCAGCAGGTCGAGCGCGGGATCGCCGCGGTCGCGCTCGTGATCGTGATCATCTGGCCGGCCGCGGGCTGGAGTTCCTACTGGAGCCACACGATCCTGCTCGAGACCTTCATCTTCGGCATGGCGGCCGCGAGTCTCGTCTTCCTGTCGGCCTACGGCGGAATGGTCTCGCTCGCGCAGACCGCCCTCTTCGGCATGGCGGGGATCATCTTCGGAAACCTCGCCACGAAGGGCGGCCCCGGCGGGACGTCGAAGGGTCTCCACCTCGGTTGGGATCCGACCGTGGCGCTGATCGGCGCGATCGTTCTCACCACGATGCTCGGCCTCATCGGCGGCGCCGTCGCAGCCCGGAGCGCCGGCATCTACTTCCTGATGATCACGCTCACCTACTCGGTGATCGCCGTCTACACCCTCGGCCAGGTGACGAAGATCTCGGGCTTCTCCGGGATCGGCGGCATCAACAACTACACGCCGGGCTGGATCGGCGACGTCCTCGCCCATCCGAACCGCCTGTACTACGTCGCCCTCGGCGTGACGCTGTTCGCGTACGTGGTCATCCGCTACATCGTCCGCACGCCCTTCGGCATCGCGCTCCAGGGCGTTCGGGACGAGCCGATCCGCGCCGCATCGCTCGGCTTCAACGTCCCGCTCCATCGGACGCTCGCGTTCGGCTTCGGCGCCTTCCTGGCTGCACTGGCCGGGGTCCTCTACGCCTGGTTCGCCGGCCAGGTCTCCCCCGGCGACGTCGACCTGCCGCAAACGATCAACCTCCTGATCATGGCCGTGATCGGCGGGCTCGTCCGGATCGAGGGTGCTTGGGTCGGAGCCTTCGTCTTTTTCCTGATGCAGAACTACATCACCTCGAGCACGCACGTCCCGCTGATCGGCTTCGGCGGCACGATCTTCGGCGGGAGCTTCAACACGCTGATCGGAATTATCTTTTTGGCCATCGTCGTCGTCTCACCAGATGGGCTCATGGGGCTGTGGGGCAGGCTCTTCCGCATCCGGCGCCGACCCGAGGGAGGAGAGAGAAGCGCTGCTCCCACGGTCGAGCCCGCGAACTGACCGTCAATCCACTACCTGCTTGAAAGTTGGGTCTCTACTGCGCGAGAATCGCGCGCACCTTCGAAACACGAGAGGGAGGAGGGCATTACCAGATGAAACCCAATCTGCGGAGCTGGAAGACAGCCGCAGTTCTGTTGGTCGTGACTTCGGCTGCCGTGGCGGTGTTCGCGACGGGCGCGTTTGCGTCATCGCATGCCAAGGTCGTCAAGGTCGCGATCATGACCGACTGCAAGGGCGCCTTCGCGTTCGGCTACGACGTCGACATCGGCGGTGCGCAGACTGCGTTCGCGCAGTTCGCCCACGGTGTCACGAAGAGCCACGCGAAGCCGTCGGCCGGCATGACCGGCATCCATGTCGGCGCCACGCCGATCAAGATCGTCGGGTACGGCTGCGGCAACGACACCGTTCCGCTCGCCGTGACCGAGACGAAGCGCCTGATGGAGAAGCTGAACGCCGACGTCATGATCGGCCCGCTGTCGGGTGACGAGGCGGTGTACGTCGCGAACTACGCGAAGGCCCACCCGACCAAGACGTTCATCATCGGGACGGCCGGGTCGCAGGACCCGACGATGCAGATCGCTCCGAAGAACCTGTTCCGCTACCACGGCGACGGCGCCCAGTGGAACGCGGGGATCGGGGAGATCGCCTACAAGAAGCTCGGTTGGCGGAAGGCCGCGATCATCATGGACGACTACAGCTTCGGCTGGACGTCGTCGGCCGGGATGATCGCCGACTTCTGTGCCGTCGGCGGCAACATCGTCAAGCGCGTGTTCCCGCCGCTGAACACGACCGACTACGCGCCGTTCGTCCGTCAGCTCCCGCCGCCGAACCAGGTGGACGGGTACTTCTCGACAGTCGGCGGCACCGGCACGGCCGCGGTGCTGAAGGCGTTCGAGCAGGCGTACGGCCCGCTCGTGCCGAAGCAGTGGATCGGCAACCTGTTCTTCGGCTTCCTCGGCGCCGACAAGGTCGTCGCCCCGAAGCTCGTCGGCTCCTACGTCGGCGGCTTCGGCAACATGCCGGGCGTCCACAACCCGAAGGTCGATGCGTATCGCGCCTACGCGAAGAAGATGTATCCGGCGCAGAACGTGGACGACGGCTTCTTCTACAACTACTACATGGCCGCCAAGGCGCTGACCATCGGTCTCGCCGGGTCCGGCGGCGCGGTCGGGGCGAAGCTCCAGGCGTCGCTGCCGCGGTCGATCGTTGGTCCGTTCCAGATCTCGAACGGCGGGATGGTGAAGCTCGACTCTCGCCGCCAGGCGATCCAGGACCAGTACCAGCTCCAGCTCGTCAAGCAGCCCGACGGCTCGGTTGCCCCGGTCGTGATCGCCTACGTCCCGGGTGTCGATCAGTCGTTCGGCGGACTGTTCAAGCCGACGAGCCCGCCCCCGGGTCGCACGCAGCCCCCGTGCAAGAAGCTGAAGACCCCCTGGCAGGGCAAGATCAAGGTCGTCACGAACGGCAAGATCACGAACCAGATCCTGAAGTAGGGGCTTGACCGAAGCACCACTCGCCGAACACGCCGTGCCGGCCCTCCGCTTGCGGGGGGTCGGCAGGCGTTTCGGCGGCCTCCACGCCGTCTCGGATGTCGACGTCGAGGTGCCTGCCGGCGAGCGGCGCGCGATCCTCGGCCCGAACGGGGCGGGCAAGACGACCCTCTTCAACGTCATCTGCGGCGACTTCCCGGCCACCTCCGGGACGGTCGAGCTGTTCGGCCGCGACGTCACGCAGGCTCCTGCGCGCACGCGGGCGAAGATGGGGCTCGCGCGCACCTACCAGCAGTCGCGTCTCTTCGTCGGACTCTCCGTCGAGGACAGCATCTATCTCTCGATCATCGGCGTCCGCGGCGGACACATTCGACCGGTCGTGCTCAAGCGCGACGCCGAGATTCGCGAGCGCGCCCGTGAGGCGGCGCGCCGCGTCGCAATCGACCACAAGCTTTCGGAGATCGTCGGCTCGCTCTCGCACGGCGAGCAGCGCCAGGTCGCACTCGGGGTCGCACTCGCCGCCGAGCCGCAGCTGATGATGCTCGACGAGCCGTGCTCGGGGCTCTCGCGCGGCGAGCGGCAGCTCATCACCGACCTCCTGCTCGCCCTCGGCCACGAGCTGACCCTGGTCGTGATCGAGCACGACATGGACGTCGCACTGCGCGTGGCCGAGCAGGTGACGATGATGCACGACGGCCGCGTGATCGTCGAAGGGACGCCCGACGAGATCCGCGCCAATGAGCTCGTCCACGACCTGTACCTCGGCCGCGGGGACAGGCACTGAGCGAGAACGGCCCCCCGCTGCTCGCGGTCGAGGGGTTGAACGCCCACTACGGGAGCGCCCACGTGCTCCAGGACGTCTCGTTCCAGCTCGGCGAGCAGGCCGTCGCGGTCATCGGGCGCAACGGCATGGGGAAGACGACCCTCTGCGCCGCGATCATGGGCATCCGCCCCCCGCAGGTGTCCGGGTCCGTGCGGTTCGAGGGCAAGGAGCTCGTCGGCAAGAACTCCCACAAGATCGCCGGGATGGGGATCGGATACGTCCCGCAGGGTCGCCGGCTCTTCCCGTCGCTCTCGGTCGACGAGCACCTGCGGATGGTCGCGGGCCGGACCGGCGGCAGCCGGTGGAACATGCAGCGTGTCTACGAGCTCTTTCCGCGTCTCGCCGAGCGGAAGCGGAACGGCGGCGCGCAACTCTCTGGCGGCGAGCAGCAGATGCTCGCGATCGGCCGGGCGCTGATGCTCAACCCGAAGCTGCTGATCATGGACGAGCCCTCCGAAGGGCTCGCCCCCGCGGTCATCGAGATGCTGGTCGAGACGTTCCGCAGGCTGGAGGCGGACGGCCTCCGGATCCTCCTGATCGAGCAGAACCTCGGCGTCGCCACCTCGCTGGCCGAGCGCCAGCTCGTGATGGTCGGCGGCGAGATCGCGGCCGAGACGACGGCGACCCAGATCGCCGGCGACCCGGAGCTGCAGCGCCGCTACCTCGGCGTCGAGCCGGTCGCGCGTTGACCCTGAGCCGCCCGGCCGTGGTCGTCGCCCTGGCGGCCCTGCTCGCGGCGGGCTGCGGCGGTTCGTCCGGGCCGAAGGGCCCGCCGGCGCTCGTCTTCGTCAGCGTCAAGGAAGGCGACTACGCGATCTACGGCGCCGATGCCGACGGCGAGCACGCCTACCGGTTGACCGACCATCAGGCGGATCCCTCGACGCCCGAGGGCCTGTTCTGGCAGAACGAGCCGGCCTGGTCGCCGGACGGCGAGGAGATCGCGTTCACGTCGAACCGCGACGGCCGGACGCACGTCTTCGTCATGAACGCCGACGGGACCGGCACCCGCCCCGTGACGAAGACGGAGCACAGCGACGAGCACCCTTCGTGGTCGCCCGACGGCCGCTGGATCGTGTTCGCCCGCGAGGGCGCGCTCTACCGGGTGCGCGAGAGCGGCGGCGCGGCCAGGCGTGTCGGCTCGGGCTTCGGCGCGGCGGCCGACCCGGCCTACAGCCCCGACGGGCGGCTGATCGCCTACGACTACCGGCGGCCGGGGTACTCGATCAAGGAGATCTTCGTGATGAACGACGACGGCACCAACGTCCGCCGCATCACCGACCTCCACGACGTCAGCACCGCCCCCGCGTGGTCACCGGACGGCAAGACGCTCGCCTTCCAGAGCAGCGGTGGCGGAGGGAAGAACGAGATCTACACGGTGCCCGTCACGGGCGGCACGCCGAAGCGGGTCACGACCTCGACGATCGACGCGATCCAGCCCGACTGGACGCCGGACGGCAGCGGCATCACGTTCTCCAGGGACGGTGCGCTCGTCACGATCGCGAACGGCAAGGAGACGAAGCTCACCTCGGGCGAGAACAACGACTCGGCTCCGGCCTGGCGGCCGGCCGAGTCGAAGTAGGATCGCGAACTGCATGGCGACGGTCGTTCTCCTCGGCACGCTGGACACGAAAGGCGCGGAGTACGGATATCTCCGCGACCGGCTGCTCGAGCAAGGGGTGGACGTGGTGCTCGTCGACGCCGGCGTCTTCGAGCCGCAGATCGACGCGGGCGTCGGGCAGGAGGAGGTGGCCGGTGCTGCCGGAGCCGACCTCGCCGCGCTTCGCGACGCCGGCGACCGCGGCGCGGCGGTCGAGGCGATGTGCCGCGGTGCGGCGGAGGTCGTACGGCGCCTGCATGCGGATGGGCGGCTGGACGGCTTTCTCTGCGTCGGCGGGTCGGGCAACTCCTCGATCGGCGCGGCTGCGGCGCGGGCGCTTCCGGTCGGCGTTCCGAAGCTGATCGTCTCGACCGTCGCCTCCGGCGACACCCGGCCGTACATGGGCGCGACCGACGTCTCGATGACGTACTCGGTCGTGGACATCTCCGGTCTGAACCGGATCTCGGAGCGGATCCTCTCCAACGCCGCGGGCGCGATCGCCGGGATGGCGAAGGTGAGCGTCCCGGAGAGCGGGGAGGCGAGGCCTCTGATCGGCGCCACGATGTTCGGCGTCACCACGCCGGCGGTCACGCGGGCCCGCGAGCGGCTGGAGGAGCTCGGCTACGAGGTGCTCGTCTTCCACGCCACTGGCACCGGCGGGCAGTCGATGGAGGCTCTGGCCCGCGGCGGCTTCCTCGCCGGCGTGCTCGACCTGACCACGACCGAGCTGGCGGACGAGCTGGTCGGCGGCGTGCTCTCGGCCGGGCCGGACCGTCTCGAGGCGGCCGGTGAGCTCGGGCTGCCGCAGGTCGTCTCGCTCGGTGCGCTCGACATGGTCAACTTCGGCCCGCGCGAGACCGTGCCGCCGCAGTTCGAGGATCGCAACATCTACGTCCACAACCCGACGGTGACCCTGATGCGGACGACGCCGGAGGAGTGCGCGGAGCTCGGCGGGCAGATCGCCCGCAAGCTCTCCGCGGCGACCGGCCCGACCGCGCTGTTCGTGCCGCTGAAGGGCGTCTCGATGATCGCCACCGAGGGCGGGCCGTTCCACGACCCGGCCGCCGACGAGGCGCTGTTCTCGGCGCTGCGGGAGGGCCTGGGCGAGAACGTCGAGCTGCACGAGCTCGACCTCGATGTGAACGATCCGGCGTTCGCCGACGCGATGGCGAACCGGCTCGACGAGATGGTCCGTGACCAGGGCTGAGGCGCTCGCGCGCCTACGGACGCAGATCGACGCGGGCAAGCCGATCATCGGCGCCGGCGCGGGCACGGGCCTCTCGGCCAAGTGCGCCGAGGCCGGCGGCTGCGACCTGATCATCATCTACAACTCCGGCCGCTACCGGATGGCGGGCCGCGGCTCGCTGGCCGGGCTGATGCCCTACGGCGACGCGAACGCGATCGTGGTCGAGATGGCCGCGGAGGTGCTGCCGGTGGTCAAGGAGACGCCCGTGCTCGCGGGCGTGTGCGGCACCGACCCGTTCCGGCTGATGCCGGTCTTCCTCGAGGAGCTGAAGCGGATCGGCTTCTCGGGCGTCCAGAACTTCCCCACGGTCGGACTGATCGACGGCAACCACCGGATCGGGCTCGAGGAGACCGGAATGGGCTACGGCGTCGAGGTGGAGATGATCCGGGCCGCGCACGAGGCCGACCTGCTGACCGCGCCCTACGTGTTCACCCCCGAGGAGGCGGTGGCGATGACGGAGGCCGGCGCGGACGTGCTCGTGCCACACATGGGCCTGACCACCGGCGGGGCGATCGGCGCGACCACGGCGAAGACGCTGGACGAGTCGGTCGAGCTGGTCCAGGCCATGTGCGACGCGGCGAAGGTCGTGCGCGACGACGTGATCGTGCTGTGCCACGGCGGGCCGATCGCCGAGCCGGACGACGCGGCGTACGTGCTCGAGCGGACGACCGGCGTGGTCGGCTTCTTCGGCGCCTCCAGCATGGAGCGGCTGCCGACCGAGACGGCGATGACGGAGAACATGAAACGGTTCAAGGCAATCTCGACGGAAGGAGTGGCGTGAGCAGGTTCGTGATGGGGAGCGAGGTGCCGACGGAGGACTTCGACTGGGGCAGCGCGGGGATGCGGTGCGCGCCGCCCGGGACGGGCTGCGAGACCTTCGTGGTGATGGACGTGCGGCTCGACCCCGGCTTCGCCCACGGCTTCCACAAGCATCCCGACCAGGACGAGATGATCATCGTCAAGCGCGGCATCGCCACCCAGTACCTCGAGCAGGAGAGCCGGCAGCTGAACGTCGGGGACTCGGTCTACATCGACAAGGACGTCGTCCACGCGACCTACAACGACGGCGACGAGCCGGTCGAGCTCCAGGTGGTCCTGGCGCCGCCGGTGACCGACGGGGGGTACGTCGCTGTGGACGTCTCCGCCGAGGAGCCCTGGGCTTCGCTGCGCTGAGCCGTACTTGACAGTCGCATACCGCCGGTATATGAATACCGGCGGTATGTCAGTGACCTCGAACCGGCTGGGCCGGCAGGAGCGACGCGAGCAGACCCGCGCCGACCTGCTCGCCGCAGCCCGCCGGGCGTTCCTCCGCGACGGCTTCCACGCCGCGTCGCTCGACGCCATCGCCGAGGACGCGGGCTACACGAAGGGCGCCTTCTACTCCAACTTCGCGAGCAAGGACGACGCCCTGGTCGCGGTGTTCGAGGAGCACTTCCGCGACCGCGCGGACGCGTACGAGCGGCTGATCTTCACCACCGACAGCGTCGAGGACGCCTACCGCGCCGTCGCCCGCTACTGGCACGACGCGAACGAGCGCGAGCCGGAATGGTCGCGCCTCGTGATCGAGTTCATGGCCCACGCCTCGAGGCACGAGCACCTGCGCGAGGCGGTCAAGGAGGTCCGCCGGCGCGGGCTCGACCGGATCGTCGAGCTCGTCGAGCAGCTCGCCGAGCGGCACGGGGTCGAGTACACGGTTCCGATCACGGAGCTCGTCCGAGGCTCGGGCGCGCTCAACCGCGGCCTGGCGGTCGAGCAGCTGCTCGACCCCGAGCTGTCGGTCGAGGCCTTCGAGGAGATGCACGTCGCGTACATCCGCGGGCTGACGAAGCAGAAGCAGCGAGAGGAGGAGCAGTCGTGGCCGTGACCGCATCCCCACCTACGGCGACCGACGGGCTGCTCGCCCACGACGACTGGCCGCGCGAGCAGCTGCTCGCGTACCAGCGCGACCGGCTGCGCGAGCTGATCGGCCACGCGGTCGAGTCGTCGCCCTACTACCGCGAGACGCTGGGCCGTGACGCCCTCGCCGTGGACGTTCGCCTGGACGAGCTGCCGGCGCTCTCGAAGCAGACCCTGATGGAGCAGTTCGACCGGGTGGTCGCAGATCCCCGCCTGCGGCTGGCGGCGCTCGAGGCGCACGCGACGGGCGGCGACCCCAGCGCCCTGTTCGCGGGCGAGTTCCACGTCTTCTCGACGTCGGGGACGACCGGCCGGCGGGGCATCTTTCCGCAATCCAGCGCCGAGTTCCGCTGCTGGCTGGCCGCCTCCTGGCGCGTGCGGCACCGGCACGGGCTCCACGAGGGCACTCGGCTCGTCGGGATCGGCGCGCCCACGCCGCTGCACATCACGCAGAAGCTGTTCACTGCGTTCGGCACCTGATCATGGCCTCGGATTCGCCGGACGGGCCGGGCCTCGAGATCAGCGACGACCTCGTCGTGCTCGAGGTGGTGGACGAGCACGATCGACCGGTGCCGCCGGGCGTCCCGGGCTACCGCGTCCTGCTCACGAGCCTGATCGGGCGCGCGCTGCCGCTGATCCGCTACGAGCTGTCCGACAGCGTCACGCTCGCCGCCGGCAACGCTGCAGGCCGGCCCTACCTCCGGATCGAGCGGGTCGACGGGCGTAACGACGACCTCCTAAGGTTGCCGAAGCCGGGCGGCGGCGAGGCCCTCGTCCTTCCGTACAGGCTGCGCGCACCGTTCCTCGACCTGCCCGACGTCGTCCAGTACCAGGTCGTCCACGAGCCGACGCGGCTGGCGGTCCGGATCGTCCTGCGGCCGGATGCGTCGGTCGAGACGGTCGAGCGCGTCCGCTCCGGAATAAAGGTGGCGCTCGAGGCCGCGGGCGCGATTCCGCCGCCGATCGTGGTCCAGCCGGTCGCGGAGATCGAGCGCGAGCCGGGGTCGATGAAGGTGAAGGTGGTCAAGACCGTGCGGGAGGCGGCAGCGTAGGATCTTCCGCGTGCGCGCGGTCCGGGTTCACGAGGGGGGCGAGCTTCGCTATGAGGCGGCGCCCGATCCCGTTGCGGGGCCGGGCGAGGTCGTCGTCGAGCTGCGTGCCGCGGCGGTCAACCGTCGCGACCTGCTCGTCCGCAACCCGCCCGGGCCGGCCTACCGGTTCGACCTGCCGCTGATCCCCGGCTCCGACGGCGCCGGCGTGCGCCGCGACACCGGCGAGGAGGTCGTGATCTACTCGGGGCTCGCCTGGGGGCCGCGTGAGGACGCGGCCGGGCCCGACTGGCGGATCCTCGGCGGGCCTGACGACGGCACCTACGCGGAGCTGGTGAAGGTGCCTGCCGAGAACGTCTTCCCCAAGCCGGCCCGCTTCTCGTGGGAGGAGGCGGCCGCGTTCCCGCTGGCGGCGCTGACCGCCTACCGGGCCCTGTTCGAGGTGGGCGGGCTGGTTGACGGCGAGAGCGTGCTGATCCTCGGCGCAGGCAGCGGGGTGTCGACGATGGCCGTGTCGCTCGCGTTCCAGGCGGGCTGTCGGGTGCTGGTGACGTCGTCGAGCCAGGAGAAGATCGACCGGGCGAAGGAGCTCGGCGCGGAGGGCGGCGTCCTCTACACGGAGGACGGCTGGGCCGAGGCGGCCGGGCCGGTGGACGTCGTGCTCGACTCGGTCGGCTCGACGTGGCGCGAGTCGGCGAAGGCGTTGCGGCGCGGCGGACGGCTGGTCGTCTTCGGCGGCACCGGCGGGACGGAGGTGACGGTCGACGTGCGGGCGCTCTACCTCAACTGGCAGTCGATCCGTGGGACGACGATGGGCTCCGCCCGCGACTTCGCCGGGCTGCTGCGGATGGTCGAGGGCGGCGCCTGGCGCCCGGTGATCGACAGCGTCCGCCCGCTGGCGGACGCGGAGGCTGCGCACGACCGGATGGCAGCCGGCGAGCATTTCGGCAAGCTCGTTCTCACCGTCTAGGGACGCGCCACCGATTAGGGACTGTCCCCGGAGGGACTGTCCCCAAAGAAACCGCAGCGAGCTCAGCCTTCAGGGTCAGACCCCTTCGGGGTCAGACCCTAAGACAGCGCCCTGCGCAGCCGAGGAAGGGCCGTTCACCAGGGACAGTCCCTGGGACTCGGCTGGAATGGGCGGGGCGATTGGCCCGAAGGAGACAGGGGCAGGCGCGGTTGTCCACGGTTTCGGCGGCGATGTCCACTGCTCTTTCCCCGAAGCGCTCGTCCCGGGGACAGTCCTCCGGCCGTGTCCTGAAGGGACGCGGCCGGTCGGCGCGCCCGAGCCGCCTACAGCCGCTCGACGAGCTCGTCGAGCGGCTTGCGGTCCGCGCGGGCGCTCCACTCCTCGGCCGTCCGGCGGTCGGGATCCCGCTCCCGCGCCGGATAGCCGAACGTGAGCACGATCGCGATTTCCTCGTCGGTGCCGAGCCCGAGCGCCGCGCGGGCCGCCTCCGGGTCGCGTTGCCCGTTCGGGCACGAGCCGACGCCGGCGTTCCACGCGGCGAGCAACATGTTCTGCGCGCAGCGGCCGGTGTCGAGGCCGCTGCGGCCGACGATCGCGACCACCAGCTGCGCACCCTGCACGTTGGTCGGCTCGAAGATGGCCTCGGCGAGCCGTGCCCGCGCTGTCGCGTCCTCGACGATCAGGAACCGCCACGGCTGCCTGTTGCGCGCACTACCTGCGAGGCGTCCCGCATCGAGGATGAGCTGGGTTACCTCGTCCGGGATCGGCTGGTTGGAGTAATCCCGAGTTTCCCGCCTGCTCGCGATGGCGAGGAACGTGTCCATTGGCGGGAATGGTAGTGGTGGATCGAGCACGCCAGACACAGATCTACGATGAAAGCCAGCCATACTCGAACTCGATCTCAAGCTCGCTGCCGCGCACGTTCTTGACCCGGGGTAGGCGAACGTCGGATGCCCGAGCGTGTGGGGATGACGCCTGGCAGATGGCGCTCAGGCCGGGCCGGGAATCCTGCCGATCGGGTAGATGTACGCTGGGTGTTGTGATCGAGGACAGCGACGCGCTAGCGGCCGTCGCAGCCATCCGAGGCGGTGACGTCGCTGTCTTGGCAGCGTTGGTTGAAGCAGAACCCGCGCTTGCCGGATTGCGGCTTGGGGTCGCCGGAGGTCGCACTCCGCTTCACATTGTTAGTGACTGGCCGGGGTACTTCGCGAACGGGCCTGCCGTCGTCGCGTTGCTCGTTGAGGCCGGAGCGAATCCGAACGTTAGGAGCGACGACGACGACCACGGCGAGACGCCACTTCACTGGACAGCGAGCAGCGACGACGTTGATGTCGCGCTGGCACTCATCGAAGGGGGCGCCGATCTCGAGACGCCGGACGGGTCTATCGGGACGCCACTCGACAACGCGATCGGCTACGGCTGCTGGCACGTGGCTCGCCTTCTGGTCGCCCGAGGCGCCCGAGTAGACAAGCTCTGGCAGGCTGCCGCCCTCGGCATGCTGGATCAACTGGAGGATCTCATGCGGCCGGGAATCGACCCCGAGCAGATCTCGCAGGCGTTCTGGCACGCCTGCGCAGGGGGCCAACGCCGCGCTGCAGAGCGCTTGTTGAGCGCAGGAGCAGATCTCAACTGGGTTCCCGACTACGCGGAAGGAACGGCGTTGGACGCCGCGACTGGCCTCGGGACTCGCCGGCAGAACGTGATCGACTGGCTGCGTTCCAAAGGTGCTGGCTCGCGTGAGACGTCGGGCTGAGGTTCGCCGCGCCGCCAGGGGCCGCGTAATGACGCGAAAGGGCTAACCGTCAAGGCTGGCGGTTCTTGGCGCTGCCGGCGAGACGGCCGGCGTCGAGGATGCGTAGGGCCACGTCGTCCGGAATCGGCCGGTCGGCATAGTCCCGGGTCTCCCGCCTGCTCGCTATCGCGAGGAACGTGTCCATGCTCAGTCTCGTCCGTACCCGTCCAGGCTGAAGTCTGCACGGCGGGCCGTCCGGTAGTCCTCGTCGGCCCCGGCCAGGATCGCCTCGAAGGTGGCGACCACTTCGCCGTCGAACTGCCTGTCGACGCCCTGCACGAGCCGCATCCGCGCGACGCGGCTGGGCATCGCGTCGCGGTATGGACGATCGGAGGTCATCACGTTGTACTCCTCGGCGACGGCGACGATCCGTGAGATCAGCGGGATCTCCTGGCCCGCGAGGCCGTCCGGGTAGCCCGTCCCGTCGATCCACTCGTGGTGGTGACGGACGACTCGGGCGATCTCTTCGTAGCCCTCCACCCGGGTGAGGATCCGTTTTCCGATCACGGAGTGCTCTTCCATCTGGCGACGCTCGTCCGGCGTCAGCGAGCCGGGCTTCTCGAGGAGACCCGGCGGGAGGCCTATCTTCCCGATGTCGTGGAGCAGGCCGCATACGTGGGCACGTTGCTGATCGTTCTCCGAGAGACCGAGTCGCCCCGTGATGTCTCGCGCGTAGATCGCGACGGCGACGGAATGACCCGCCGTGTAGCGATCCCGGGCATCGAGCGTGGCGAGAAGCGCGGTCGCAAACGCCAACCCACTCATCGGGACCGCACGCGCATCATCGCCGCCGGACGATCCAGGTGGCGCTCAGCGTCGATTCGTCTGCCGGCCGGTCGGAGTACCCGTCCCTGACTGCGGTCGCCTCGAACCCGGCGTCGGCCAGCGCGGCCCGGATGTCCTCGTCGCGGTGGAAGTACTGGCGGTGCTGCTCGCCAAAGGGGGTGCCCTCGGGCGGCGTGATCTCGATCCGGGTGTCCGACGCACGCGCGTCGGGGTCGACCGCGCTCGTGATCGTGAAGCGGTACCCGTCCTTCTCGCCCGTGACGACGGGCCTCGAAGCGGTGAGGGCCAACATCGCGTCCGTGTGGACGTCGAACACCAGCCAGCCGTCCGGCCGCAGCCGGGTCGAGAGCGAGGTGAACGCAGGCGGCAGGTGGACGGGCTCGAGATAGGTGATCCCGTCGAGCGTGCAGACGACGGCGTCGAACCGGCCGTCGACCCCGAGATCGGGGAGCGAGTCCCGGATCAGCTCGACGCCCGGCCCGACCAGGCGTCGGGCGCGGGCGAGCATCTCCGCCGAGGCGTCGACGCCGACGACCCGGTAGCCGCGCCCGACCAACTCGGTGGCCAGCAGCCCGGTGCCGCAGGCGACGTCGAGGACGTCCTGGACGTCGCCGGTCCAGAGCTCGTCGAGGAAGGCTGCGATCGCGTCGTGGCAGGGGTCGACGACGACCTCGTCGTAGACCCCCGCCAGCCGCGTGTAGGGCTCGACCGGGCGGAGCGCCTAGATCCCCAGAGCCTTGGCCTTGGCGGCCGCGAACTCCTCGTCCGTGAGCACGCCCTGGGCGTGGAGCTTCGCCAGGTTCTCGAGCTGTGCGTTCGGGTCGTCCGCGGGCGCCGGGGGCGCTGCGGCCGCCGCGGCCGCCTGCTGCTGGTCGTACTGGGCCTGATCCTGCGCGTCCCACTTCTCGTTCTGCCGGTGGGCGACTCGGCCGGACACGGCGGTGGCGGTGCCGGCGACGACGGCCGTTCTGGCTGCCATGCGAAGAAGTCCCATCTCGTCTCCTTTTCTCGTGGCTGGACGGGTTAGCCGGCCTCGCGCGCCTGCGCGACGACCTCGGCGGGAATGCGAATCGAGTCGATCAGGACGGCGTCCGCGTCGGCGAGGGCCGAGACCACCTTCGTTGCCCAGAGGTTCTCGAACGCGATCAGCAGCGCCGAGCTGTTGGCCGGGAGGTCATCGCTGACCTCGTCGGCGTCCTCGTCGTTGAGGGCGCCGGGCTCGGTGATGTCGAGCTCCGCGTAGGCCGCGCCTTCCTGGTCGAGATCCTCGATCGCGAGCGTCGTCACGACGCCTTCCTCGTCCTTCATCACGAAGAGCAGGTCGAGGACACGGATCGTTCCGTCGTCCACGAGCTCCTTGATCGCCGGTGCGATCTTGCCGGAGAACTTGTTGCCCGGGAAGCCAATGATGTAGACGTCGACTGGGCCGACTTCCATGTTTCTCTCCTTGTTCGGGGAAAGCCAAGACTACTCCCTCGGCGGAGCGGGCGCGGGCCGTTGTGGGGCTGCCTACGGGAGGAGCTCGTACGCCGGCAGCGTCAGGAACTCGACGAAGTCGCCGGTCAGAGCGACGCGCTCGAAGGTCTTCGTCGCCTCGCCGAGATGTGGCTGGTCCGGCGCCGCGCCGGCCTCCTCGCGGACGATCGTCAGCACGTGCTCTCGATCGGCGCGGCCGTGGTTGATCCACTGCCAGATCTGCGAGCGGGAGATCTCGGCGGTTGCGACGTCCTCCATCAGGTTGTCGATCGCGGCGGCGCCGGTGCCGTTCAGCCAGGCGGCCAGGTAGCGGATCCCGACCGAGACGTTCTGGCGGATCCCGGCCTCGCTGATCTCTCCGGGCGTGTCCGGGACGGCGAGCAGCTGCCCGGCCGTGACGGAGACGTCGGGCCGCTGCCGGTCGATCTGGTTCGGCCGGTCGCCGAGCACGGCGTCGAACTCGGCGGCCGCGGTCTCGACCAGGTCCGGATGTGCCACCCAGGTGCCGTCGAAGCCGTCTCCTGCCTCGCGCGCCTTGTCGTCGCGCACCTTCGCCAGCGCTCCCTCGGTCACCTCCGGGTCGCGCCGGTTGGGGATGAAGGCGGCCATCCCGCCCATCGCGAAGGCGCCGCGGCGGTGGCACGTCTTGACGAGGAGCTCGGTGTACGCGCGCATGAAGGGGACGGTCATCGTCACCGACGAGCGGTCGGGCAACACGAAGTCGTCGCGGTGGCGGAACTTCTTGATCACGCTGAAGATGTAGTCCCAGCGGCCCGCGTTCAGCCCGGCCGAGTGCTCGCGCAGCTCGTAGAGGATCTCGTCCATCTCGAACGCGGCCAGGATCGTCTCGATCAGGACGGTCGCACGGATCGTCCCGCGGGGGATGCCGAGCGCGTCCTGGGCGCGCAGGAAGACGTCGTTCCAGAGCCGCGCCTCGAGGTGGCTCTCCAGCTTCGGCAGGTAGAAGTACGGCCCGCTGCCGCGCGCGATCGCGCGTCCGGCCGAGTGGAACATGTACAGGCCGAAGTCGAACAGGCTCCCCGACACCGGCTCGCCGTCGACCAGCAGATGCCGCTCCGGCAGATGCCAGCCGCGCGGACGGACGAGCAGCGTCGCCACCTCGTCGTTCAGCCGGTAGCTCTTCTCGCCGGTGTCGAGCGCGATCGTCCGCTCGTTCGCGTCGATCAGGTTCTGCTGGCCCTCGACCAGGTTCGACCAGGTCGGCGAGTTCGCGTCCTCGAAGTCGGCCATGAAGACGCGCGCGCCCGAGTTGAGCGCGTTGATCACCATCTTCCGGTCGGTCGGGCCGGTGATCTCGACGCGACGGTCCCGGAGATCCGGCGGCGCCTCCGCCACCTGCCACTCGCTCTCGCGGACCTCGCGCGTCTCCTCCGGGAAGTCGGGGATCTCGCCCCCGAGCAACCGCTGCTGGCGTGCTGCCCGCGCGGCGAGCAGCTCCTCCCGGCGCCCGCCGAACGTGCGCTGGAGGTCGGCGACGAACTCCAGCGCGTCGCCCGAGAGGATCGTGGAGTCGGCGTCGCCGCGGAGCTCGACGCCAGTTGGGAGCCCGCCCGGCACCGCGGTAGATTGACAGGGATGGAGCTCGCCGGTGAGCTGAGGCGCCTGCTGTCCGCCGGCGCCGTGATCGAGGAGCCCGAGCAGCTCCGCACCTACGAGTGCGACGGGTTGACCGGGCACCGGATGATCCCCGCGCTCGTCGTGCTGCCGGAGACGACGGAGCAGGTGCAGGCGGTCGTGCGTGCCTGCCAGGCCGCGCGGGTGCCGTTCGTCGCCCGCGGGGCGGGCACCGGACTGTCCGGCGGCGCTCTGCCGGTGGCCGACGGAGTGGTGATCGCGCTCACGCGGATGAACCGGATCCTCGAGGTCGACCTCGAGGGAGCCCGGATCGTCGTCCAGCCGGGGGTGACCAACCTGCAGGTGACCGAGGCGGTGATCGGCGACGGCTTCTACTACGCGCCCGATCCGTCCAGCCAGCAGGTGTGCACGATCGGCGGCAACGTCGCCGAGAACTCGGGCGGCGCCCACTGCCTGAAGTACGGGTTCACGGTCAACCATGTGCTGGGGCTGCTCCTGGTGCTCCCGGACGGCGAGACGGTGCGGCTCTCGGCGGACGCGCCGGGCCCCGACCTGCTCGGCGTCTTCGTCGGCTCGGAGGGGACGCTCGGGATCGCCACCGAGATCACGCTGCGCCTGCTGCGCCGGCCGGAGGCGGTGCGGACGGTGCTGGCCGCGTTCGATTCGATCGACGCGGCCGGGGCGACGGTGTCCGGGATCGTCTCGGCCGGGATTCTCGCCTCCGCGATGGAGATCATGGACCGGCTGACGATCGAGGCGGCGGAGGCGGCCGTCCACCCCGGCTACCCGGCTGCGGGCGCGCTCCTCCTGGTCGAGCTGGACGGTCCTGCGCCGCAGGTGGAGGAGGATCTCGCCGCCGTCGAGGCGATCTGCCGCGGCTGCGGCGCGTGGGAGATCCGCACGGCGGCCGACGACCACGAGCGGGCGTTGCTCTGGAAGGGGCGCAAGTCGGCCTTCGCTGCGATGGGCCGAGTGTCGAGCGACTACTACGTTCAGGACGGCGTCGTCCCGCGGACGAAGCTGCCCGAGGTGCTGCGCCGGATCGCCGAGCTGGAGGGCGAGTTCGGCCTTCGCGTCGGCAACGTCTTCCACGCCGGCGACGGAAACCTCCACCCGCTCGTGCTCTACGACGCGCGCGTCGACGGCGAGCCGGAGCGGGCGCGGGCGTTGGCCGAGGCGATCCTCGAGGCGTGCATCGACGCGGGCGGCTCGCTCACCGGGGAGCACGGAATCGGCGTCGACAAGGCGTGCTCCATGCCGCTGCTGTTCGGCGCCGACGACCTCGAGGCGATGCAGCGCGTGCGCCGAGCCTTCGACCCGGCAGGGCTGTGCAACCCCGGCAAGGTGTTCCCGACCCCGCGGCTCTGCGGCGAGGTGCCCGGGCCGTACCGTGCGCATCCGCTGGAGAAGGCAGGGCTTGCCGAGCGTCTCTGAGATCGCCGGCGTCGAGGAGGCGGCCGAGGTGCTGGCGGGCGCGGCGGGGCGGGGCGAGCGCGTCTCGATCGGCCGCGACGGCGGCGACGTCGTCCTCTCGACGGCGGGGCTCGACCGGGTGCTCGAGCACGAGGCCGGCGATCTCACGGCGATCGTCGAGGCGGGCGTCCGGATCCGCGACCTGAACGAGCGGCTTGCGGGCCACGGGCAGATGCTGGCGCTCGATCCTCCCGGCAACCCGACGATCGGCGCCTGCATCGCCGCGAACCTGTCCGGCCCGCGGCGTCACCGGTACGGGACGGCGCGCGACCTCGTCATCGGCGTGACGGTCGTGCTCGCGGACGGAACGATCGCCAGCTCAGGCGGCAAGGTGGTCAAGAACGTCGCGGGCTACGACCTCGGCAAGCTGTTCTGCGGCTCGGAGGGACGCCTCGGCCTGATCGCGCGCGTGGCGGTGCGGCTCCATCCGTTGCCGGAGGCGACGAGGACGCTGGTCGTGCCGGTCGGCTCGGCTGAGGATGCCGCGACCAAGGCGCGGGCGATCCTGCGTACCCCGATCGCGGCGTCCGCGGTCGACCTGCTCTGGCCCGGGCGACTGGCGGTCCTGTTCGAGGGCGGTCGGCGGGGCGTCGAGGAGCAGGTCGTGATCGTCCGCGCGGTCGCCGGCGGGGACGAGGACGAGTCGGTGTGGGCGGAGATCGAGGCCCGGCAGTCGTCGTCTCGCGGCCGCATGTCGTTCGATCCCGGCGGGCTCGCGGCAGCACTCGGCGGCCTCGAAGGGGCGGCCGTTCGGGTGTCTGCGGGGTTGGCATACGTGCCGACGCCGGTCGCCGACCGACGCGACCCGGCGGAGATCGCCCTGGCGGAACGCGTCCGCGCGCAGTTCGATCCCGACGGGATCCTGGTGTAGCATGCATACATATGGCGACTGAACGTACATACGAGACAGGTCCCAAGAAGCGTACGAGCATGAACATCGACGTCGGTCTCGTCCGGCAAGCCAAGGCGATCCTCGGCACGGCGAATACGACGGACACGGTTCACCAGGCGCTCGAGGAGGTCGTTCGCCGGGAGGCGCTGACGTCGCTCGCCTCGCGTGATTGGGACATGACGCTCGATGAGCTGTTCGAGGTACGCAAGGGTCGGTCGTTCCCGGGCGAGTAGTGCCCGACCTCGCCGATACGAGCGCCTGGCTCGTCGCCCGGCGAGAGCCCGCCGTTCGGCAACGATTCGAGCGCGCCGTCGCCACCGGTTCCGTCGCCATTTGCGACATGGTCAAGCTCGAGCTCCTGAGGACCGCACGCAACCTGCGAGAGTTCGAGGACATCCGCTTCGAGCTCGACAGCCTCTGGAACTGCCCGCTCGGACCGCGCGAATGGAATCGGGCGCTGGACGTCTACGATGAGATCTGTCGCTCGGGGCCCGGAAACGACTACCACCGCAGCGTCTCCCATCCCGATCTGCTGATCGCGGCGGCGGCCGAGGCCGCGGGCGTGTCTCTCCTCCACTACGACTCCGACTACGACACGATCGGGAAGGTGACCGGGCAGCCGATGCGCTGGCTGGCGCCGCGCGGTTCGCTTTGATGGCCGAAATCTCACGCGATCTCCTCGACGACTGCGTCCACTGCGGCTTCTGCCTGCCGACCTGTCCGACCTACGGGCCGCTCTGGCAGGAGGAGATGGACTCGCCGCGCGGGCGGATCCTGCTGATGTCCGGGCTCGTCGACGGGACGGTCGAGCTCTCGCCGACGACCGTGACGCACTTCGACAGCTGCCTCGGGTGCATGGCCTGCGTGACGTCCTGCCCGTCCGGTGTGCAGTACGACCGTCTGATCGAGCAGACCCGCGCCCACGTCGAAGAGCACCACGAGCGGTCCGACGACGAGCGGCTGTTGCGGGCGCTGGTCTTCGCGACCGTTCCGTATCCGCGGAGGCTCCGGCTCGCACTGGCTCTGACGCCGCCGCGGCTGCCGGGGCCGCTGGCGCCGTTCGCGCGGCTGAGGCCGCAGTGGCGGTCCGCCGCACTGCCACCTGAGGTGACGCCCGCCGTGGGGGAGAAGCGGCTGCGCGTGGGCCTCCTGCTCGGCTGCGTCCAGCGCGTCGTCTTCGGCGACGTGAACGCGGCGACCGCCCGCGTCCTGGCGGCAGAGGGGTGCGAGGTGGTCGCGCCGAGGAGCCAGGGCTGCTGCGGGGCGCTGCACCTGCACGCCGGGCGGCTCGGCGAAGGTCGGCGCCGCGCCCGGCGGGTCGCCGACGCACTGAGCGACGTCGACGCGATCGTCGTCAACGCGGCCGGCTGCGGGTCGCATCTGAAGGAGGCGGACCTGCCCGTGCGGGTGGTGGACGTGAGCGAGCTGCTCGCCGAGCTGGAGCCGCGGGCCGAGCGGCATGAGCTCCCCGTCCGCGTGGCCTACCAGGACGCCTGCCACCTGGGCCACGCGCAGGGAATCAGGGACGCGCCGCGGGAGGTCCTGCGGTCGATTCCCGGCCTCGAGCTGACCGAGCCGGCGGAGCAGGCGATCTGCTGTGGCAGCGCGGGGATCTACAACCTCGTCCAGCCGGTGCCGGCGGCCGAGCTGGGCGAGCGCAAGGCGGCGAACGTCGCCGCCGCCGGGGCCGACGTCTTTGCGAGCGGGAACCCCGGCTGCCTCGTGCAGGTCTCGACGTACCTGCGCCGGTCCGGCACACCGCTGCCGGCGCTGCATCCGGTCGAGCTCCTCGACGCGTCGATGCGCGACGCGAGTCGCGCCGGGCTGCTCGCAGCTGCACGGAGGTAGGAAGGTGTTCCGCTCCAGTCGCCGTGGTGTCGTGTTTCCGCAGGCCGAGCACGCGCGCTTCTCGGGGGCGATCGCCGCGCTCTGGGGCAACGACCGGTTCGAGCGGCCGGCGCTCGACTTCGATTCGTTCGTGCGGGGCGTCGCCCAGCACGACCGTGGCTACGGCGAGCTCGACATGGATGCGATCGGCGAGGTCGAGTCGGAGCGATGGATCGAGATCCAGCGCCGCGGCTTCGAGCCGCGCCACCAGGATTCCGTCGTCGATCTCGTCGTCGCGATGCATGTCCGCCGCCTGCTGTCGAAGCCGTGGAACCCTACGGTCGCCGTCGCCTTACCCGCCCTCGACGAGGACCTCCAGGCGCTCCGAGTGGCGGCCGGGATCGGCGAGGACGAGGCAAGAGCTACGGACGCGATCACCGATCTGTGCGATCGAGTTGCCTTCGACGTCTGCGTGGAGGAGCGTTCCGAATGGAGCTTTTCCATGCCGCCGAGCGTGGGCGCGGCCCCGGTCGAGATCTCCTTCACCTTCGACGGCGCCGGGACGGTCACACTCGATCCGTGGCCGCTCGGCATGCCGTGGGCCCGACCGTTGCTCACCGGCTTTCTGGCCGAGGACTATCCGGATCGGCTCGAGCCGGTCGTCGAACCGATCCACCTCCGGTCGGTGTGAGTTACGCGCTGAGGCCAGAGTCGAGCTCGTTCACGAGCCGCGCCACGCGTCCGGCGATCTCGTCGCGGATCGGGCGCACGCCCTCGACCGGCAGGCCGTAGGGATCGGCGATGCCCCAGTTCTCGTAGTGCTTTCCCGCGACGATCGGGCAGGCGCCGTCGCAGGCTGCGACGACGATGTCCGCCCAGGCGAGGTCATCGTCGTCGAGGCGATGCTGGACGTGGTCGGAGGCATCGATTCCGACCTCGCGGAGCGCCTCGACCACCGCAGGCTCGGCGCCCGAGCCATGCGGGTCGGCTCCGGCGGAGCGCGACCGGTGGCGGCCGCCGGCCGTTTGCCGGAAGAGCCGCTCCGCCATCACGCTCCGCCCGCTGTTTCCGATGCACACGAACAGGACGTTCACTTGCAGCAGTCGCAACCGCAGTTGCAGCAACCGTCGCAGCAACTCATCATGCGCCTCCTTTCAGGTCGGTGACCGCGGCCAGCCGCCCGGCCGCGTCGGGGTCGAGCGTGAAGCAGGCCGACGTCCCCATCCGGTGGCGGCGCAGGAGGCCGGCCTCGGTCAGCTTCTTCAGATGATGGCTCACGGTCGGCTGGGAAAGCCCCAGCGCCTCGGTGAGGTCGCAGACGCAGGCGCCTTCCCCGCCCGAGACGAGCAGGTTGAGGATCTTCACCCGCGCCGGGTCCCCGAGAGCCTTGAACAGCCGAGCGGTCTCGGCGGCCTCGCCGTCCGACAGCGACGGCGCGGCCAGCGGCCGGCAGCAGGCGAGCACGGGCAGCGCAGACATCGACGTCTATCTATATCGACAACCGTCGATCAATGTCAAGTGCCGTCGAGCGAACCCGTCGCCGAGACATGCATCGCGCGCTTGCCGAAGTCGTCCCGCGACAGCGTCCGGACGAGGCCGTGAGCGGCGCCCTCGGGGTCGGGACGGGGCATGCCGCTGCCGACGATCGTGACCGCGTCCAGGCGTCCCGTCTTCCACGACCCGTCACGGCGGAGCGTCACGTGCAGGATTCCGCTCACCCCCGTGACCCCCGACGTGTTCAACGTGTGGTACCCGACGAAGTTGCCCAGCGAGTAGGCGATCAGCCTGCCGCGGTACCACTCCATCCCGCGCAGGACGTGCGGCCCGCTGCCGACGACGAGGTCGGCGCCGGCGCGAACGACGGAATGCCCGAAGGCGATCGAGTTGCCACGGTTCTCGCCGAGGAACCACTCGTTGCCGGGCCGGACGTGCTGGTGGTCGGACCCCTCCGCGCCCGCGTGCATCGTCACGACGACGAGATCGGCCCAGCGGTCGGCCTTCCGGACGAGCGCCTCCGCCGCGGGGAGGTCGAGCAGGCTCTGCGCCCACGGGTACGGCGCGAAGCCGAGCACCGCAATCCGCACGCCGCGCACCTTTGCGTATGCGATCTCACCCGGGCGGCCGGTGGTCAGGAGGTGGGCAGCGCGGACGGCGGCGACGGTGTCCTGTTGCCCGACGTCGCCGTAGTCGAGCGCGTGGTTGTTGGCGAGGTTCATGACCGTGAACCCCGCTCCCCGAAGGAGGCGCGCGTACGACGGCGGCGCGTGGAACGAGAAGCAGTCGGAGCTGCCCGTCCCGCACTTGGGCGTTCCCCGCTCCGTCAGCGTCCCTTCCAGGTTGCCGAGGACGACATCGCCGGCGAGCTGCTTGCGCACCGATCGGAAGTAGTCGTCCGCAGGCCCGGCCACCATCGCGATGTCTCCCGTGAAGGTGAACCGGACGACCGGCGCGGGAGTGGCGCTGCCCGCTGCGCCGGCGACCGCGAAGACCGCGGCCGCCAGGAGCAGACCGAGTGAGAGCCGCGCCGTCAACGCGGGGCAGGGTACCCGGGCGGCCGGGGGCCCGCCGCGCGGCGGGCCCCCACCGGCCCTCGGCTCAGGGCCGGACGACCTCCCAGGTCGTGTTGTCGCCGTGCTGCTGCGTGTAGAAGACCCGCCACGCGTTGGAGCCGCGCTCGTCGCCGGATGGCTGGAAGGGGCGCGGCACCTTGGCGCCGAGGATCCCCTTCGTCGTCGGGTCGCCGTCCGAGACATGGATGCCGGTCAGCTCGTTGTCCCCCTCGTTCTTGCCGAAGCCGGCGTTGTCGGAATCCAGCGTCGCGGAGGCATCGCGTCCCTCGGCCAGCCAGCGGACCGGCGTGTTCGCCCCGTTGGCGTAGCTCTTCGTCACGTCGAGCAGAAAGCCGGAATCGAGCGCGTTCCGCGCCGTATGCAGCCCGTCGCCGGCGTCCTCGACGAAGGTGATCAGGTTCCCGGTCATGAACGCGACGTTGTCGAAGCCGGCGTGCGCCTGATCGCCCTTGTAGAAGATCCTCAGCTTGCCGGTGCTCGACGACGGATCGGCCTGGGTGAGCTTGAAGACCGAGTCCCAGCCCCCGCAGCAGTCGTTCTCGGGGCTGGTCGCGTCGGTGTCACCCGTCTCGTCGAAGTAGAACTCGTCGAAGCGGCCGTCCGGCCGGAAGGCGCCGTTCTCGGGCCGCTTGAACGGGGTCCCGTTCTTGGCCTTCGCGGCCAGGTTCGCGTTGAACGGCGCGTTCCCGTCCACGGCCGTGTCGTGGATCGTGATCCACTTCGTGTTGAAGACGCTGCCGTAGGTGTGGAGCGCCACCTGGTCGGGTGACGAGAGCGCCGTCTGCGACGCCTGCGTGATCGGCTGATTGGCAGCGTTCAGGACCTGCAGCACCTGCAGCTTTCCGTTCGCTAGGTCGCCGGGCCGCCTCGGCACGTACCGATAGACGAAGCTGTTCGGCACCTTCGCCTTCGTGGCGCCCTTGAAGGCTCCCCCGATGTCCTCGACGATCCAGAGGTTGCCGTCGGAGTCGTCCTGGATGCCCTCGTAGCCGCCGCGGCCGAGCGCGCCTGAGATGTCGGCCACCGTCGACGGGTAGCCGGGCGTCGCCGAGTAGGTGGGCGCATTCTGGTTCTCGGTCGTGAGCACGAGGCGCCGTGCCCACGGGTCCCAGGTCACGCCGTCGATCGTGGTGATCGGGTTGCCGTCCGAGTCCTGCGTCGCCAGCACCGTCACGCGGTGGGCTGCGTCGGCATCGAGGTTGATCCGCGTGATGTACCCAGGCAAGCCGCCTTCGTGGCCCTGGAAGAGGAAGTTCTCGCCGTAGTCGTATCCCGGGTCGGCGCCGTTCAGGCCCCGGTCGAAGGAGAGATAGACGTTCTTGTCCGGCTCGGTCTTGTGCGCCTCGGCATTGCCGGTGGCGGTCGAGGCGACCATCACCGGATCGCCGGCGGCGTTCAGCGTGTCGTTGTCGTACCCGTAGTAGGACACGGCCGCCGACGGGTTCTCGGCCTTGGTCGAGCCCTGCGCGACCGCGATCTGGGCCAGTCCGGCGGAGAGCATCGTGGCCGGCGCGAAGCCCTGCGACTTGGTGTTCGCCGACGGCACGTTGGCGAAGCCGGTGGAGGGCGGGGCGGCGATCGCCACCGCCACGCCGACGGCGGCCGGCACCAGGGCAGCAGCCGCGAGCAGCTTTCTCCTGCGCGTGAGTTTCATCGTTCTCCCTGGTCGTGCGCCGGCGAGCCCGGCGCGATCGGCGCCGAGGCTAGGCGCGGGCGCCGGCACGATGGGTTAACGAGAGGCGATCAGCTGGTGAACGTTGGGACGGCCTACCCGATCTCTTCCGGGTGGGAGGCGTCCGTGAACTCGCGGAACTCGCCGGTGACCAGGTAGGCGGTCTGCTCGCCGATGTCGACCGCGTGGTCGCCGATCCGCTCGAGGCACCGCGACACGACCAGCATCCGCAGGCCCCACTCGCGGTGTTCCGCGTTCAGCTCGAGCACGTGGCCCGAGAGGCGGCGGTTCGTCCGGTCGATCAGCTCGTCCAGATCGACCAGCGCTTCGGCCCGCTGCAGGTCGCGGTGCTGGAACGAGCGCAGCGCCACACGGGTCATCTCCTCGGCCCGGACGCCCATCTCGGCGAGCGCGGCGACGATGCGCGAGTCCGACGGCGCGCTCGCGGACAGCTTCGTCAGCTTCGCGACCGTGACGCAGTAGTCGGCCATCCGCTCCAGGTGGAGGTTCACATGCAGCATCGCCAGCACGAGCCGCAGATCCGAGGCCACCGGAGTCTGGCGTGCGAGCAGCGACTGCACGCCTTCCTGGATCGCGAAGTACGCGCCGTCGACCTCGTCGTCGAACGAGATCACCTCGTCCGCCAGCTCCAGGTCCTGCTCGACCATCGCCCGTGTCGCGGCCTGCACCGAGCGGACGATCAGCTCTCCCTCCCGCTGCAGGGCATCCTCCAGCCCGGCCAGCTCCTCGTGGAAGGTGACCCGCAACGGGCGGCTCTCCATGGCGTCGATGCTAACCCCGAATCAGAACGTCGAGAAGAGCAGGATCACGGTCAGGGCCCCGAGGACGGCGGCCGCGATCGTGAGGAACGCCAGGACGCGCGTGTCGGGCGGGGCGAAGTCACCTTCGTTCACGGCCCGGTCGACCTCGAGCTGGCGGCGCAGGCCGTAGGCGAGCAGCGCGACTCCGAGCGCGGCGAAGCCGATGCCGACCGCCACATATGCCCAGTGGCGCTCGCCGGCGAGCTTGGGTGCGATGCCGCCCGTGCCGACGCCGACCGCGATCGCCGTCAGTCCGGTGCGCCACCACGCGAGGTAGGTCCGCTCCGACGCGAGCCGGGTGCGTCGGAGCGCGTCGGCGGTCTCGACGGCCCGTCCCTCGCTCACGCTACGCCCCGGACAGGCTCGGGCGCGCCGCGTCGGTGTATTCGCGGAACTCGCCCGTGACCAGGTAGGCGGTCTGCTCGCCGATGTCGACGGCGTGGTCGCCGATCCGCTCGAGGCAGCGCGAGACGATCAGCATGCGAAGGCCCCAGCGCCGGGCATCGACGTCGTCGGCGATCGCGAACACCTGCTCGACAGCATGACGCTCCGCCCGGTCGATGAGCTCGTCGAGCTCGACCAGCGTCTCGGCTCGAGCGACATCGCGGGCCGCGAACGAGTCGACTGCGACGCGGATCATCTCCTCGGTCCGTGAGCCCATCTCCCCGAAGGCCTGGATCAGGTTCGGCGCCTGCGGCAGGTGCTCGGTGAGCTTGACCAGCTTGGCAATGGTCACGCAGTAGTCGGCCATCCGCTCCAGGTGCAGGTTCACGTGCAGGATCGCCAGGACGAGGCGGAGGTCGCCCGCGACCGGCGTCTGCCGCGCCAGCAGGTTCTGGATCCCCTGCTCGATCTCGAGATGCACGGCGTCGACCTCGTCGTCGAAGTGGATCACCTCGTCGGCGAGGTTGCCGTCTGCCTCGGCGAGCGCGGTGAGCACCGCCCGGAGCGAGCGCATGACCAGGTCGCTCTCGAACTGGAGCCGGGACTCGAGGTGGTCGAGCTCCCGCTGGAACTCGCTTCTCATCCGAATCGACCGGTGACGTAGTCCTCTGTTCGCCGGTCGGATGGGTGGGTGAAGATCTTCGCGGTCTCGTCGTACTCGACGAGGATGCCGTGGCGGTCGCTACCCGCAACTTCGAGGCTGAAGAAGGCGGTCATGTCGGCGACCCGGGCAGCCTGCTGCATGTTGTGCGTGACGATCACCAGCGTGTAGTCGCGCTTGAGCTCGTGCATCAGGTCCTCGATCGCGGCGGTCGAGATCGGATCGAGCGCCGAGGCCGGTTCGTCGAGGAGGATCACGTCGGGCTCGACTGCGAGCGCGCGGGCGATGCAGAGGCGCTGCTGCTGACCGCCGGAGAGGGCGAGCGCGCTCCGCTTCAACCTGTCCTTGACCTCCTCCCAGAGGGCGGCATCGGACAGTGCTCGCTCGACGCGCTCGTCCATGTTCCCGCCGAGGCCGAGCTTCTTCGGCGCAAAGGCGACGTTGTCGTAGATCGACTTCGGGAATGGGTTCGGTCGCTGGAAGACCATGCCGATCCGCCGGCGCACCTCGACCGGGTCTACGTCTCCGCCGTAGATGTCGTGGCCGTGATAAAGCACCTGCCCGCCGACCTTCACCCCGGGGATGAGGTCGTTCATCCGATTCAGGCAACGGATGAAAGTGCTCTTCCCGCAGCCCGATGGACCGATCATCGCCGTGACCAAGTTCCTGTAGATGTCGAGATCGACGCTCTCGAGCGCGAGATGCGACCCATAGTGGACGCTCAAGTCTTGGATCCCAAATACGACCTCACCCTTTGCGACGGGCGCCTCATCCCGCCTGAGGGTGCTAGTGATGTCGATCGATGCGGTCTGCGTCGGTGTAGACACGTTTCGAGTCTCGCGCATCCTCGGCCGCCTCGCGTCTAGTAGGTGTGAAGTTGTTGTGTCGACCTGGTGAACGAGGTCTCTGGCCCTTAGTCCACCTGTAAAGCTCAGCACGCATGGACGTCCCGTCGACCGAGGTCGAACGGCAGACGCTTGAATCGCAGCGTTCGCTCGTAGACCGGATAGGAGATTTCACCCTTCGCTGGGTCTCCGCACTGGCCGCCGTCGGCGTGGTGGCCCTGATTGGTCTGATCATCTACAAGGTCATCGCAGGCGCGCGGCTCTCGATCAGCACGTTCGGGATCTCGTTTGTCTGGGATCAAACCTGGAATGCGGTCACGAACCAGTTCGGGGCACTCGATTTCCTGGTTACCACGCTCTACGTGACTGGTTTTGCCGTCCTTCTTGCCGCTCCGGTCGCAATCGCAATCGGGCTCTACCTGAGCGAGTTGGCGCCGAACGGCGTTCGCGGCGTGGTCGGCTCGCTGGTCGAAATGCTCGCTGCGATCCCGAGCGTCGTCCTGGGGCTCTGGGGGATCCTCGTGCTCGGTCCGATCGTGCATCACGAGTTCGGGCCGTGGCTGAATTCGGCATTCGGCTGGACGCCGTTCTTTGCCACACGGCCGATCTCCGGCAGCACCATGTTCACGGCGGTCCTTGTACTGACGATCATGATCGTGCCGATCACCGCTTCGATCAGTCGCGACCTCTTTCTCCAAGTCCCGTCGGACATCAAAGAAGGAGCGCTGGGTCTCGGCCTGACGCAATGGGAGATGGTCAGGGGAGTCGTACTGTCGTACACGCGCGGTGGTTTGATTTCGGCCGTTCTCTTGGGAGCCGGCCGTGCGCTCGGTGAAGCGATCGCCGTCACGCAGGTCATCGGTACGACGGCGCACCTGACCGCGAACTTGTTCGATACGGGAGACACGTTGGCCAGTCGAATCGCAGCGCAGTACCAAGCAGCAGCATCGAACCTGCAAGTCGCGTCCTTGTTCTATCTCGGAGTGATCCTGCTCGTCATCTCACTCGTCGTCAACTTTGCCGCGCTGCTGATCGTGCGTCGGTACGACATCGCACAGCGGGTTTGAGCGTGGAAGCCGCAAGCACCGAGCCGTTCTCACTAAGAGCCACCGGAAGGTCCCGGCGGCGACTGTGGGTCAACCGCATCGCGAAGCTGGTTTCCGTCTTAGCGGCGTTCTTGGCGATCGGTGTGCTCGCCCTGGTTGTGGGCTCGGTCTTCCTGCGCGGGATAAAAGCGCTCAACCTCGACCTTTTCACACAGAGCCAGGTGACGTTCGGGGAGACTGGCGGCGGCATCGCAAACGGTCTCGTTGGAACGGCGATCATGGTGGGGATTGCCACAGCGATCACATTGCCAGTGGGCATCCTGATCGCTATTTACGTCGCGGAGTTCGGCACCAACAGTGTCGGGCGCTTCGTCAGGCTGGCCCTCGACGTGCTGAATGGAGTGCCTTCGATTGTCGTTGGCATCTTCGCTTACGCGCTGCTGGTCGTTGGTTCGGGATACGCCGCGTGGAAGGGCTCGGTGGCGTTGTCGATCGTGATGCTTCCGGTCGTGGCCCGCTCGGCGATCGAGGTGTTGGGTCTGGTACCCGACTCGCTCAGGTACGCCAGCTTCGCCCTGGGTGTGAGCAAGTGGCGCACAGTGCTCTTCGTCGTCATGCCCTCTGCGATCGGCGGGATCCTGACCGGTGCCACGCTCGCGATCGCCAGGGCGGCCGGCGAAACGGCGCCGCTGCTGTTCACCACGTCGATCTTTCTGCCGAACCAGGTCACGACCGATCCGAGCCAAGCCATGGCCGCCGTACCGCTCCTGATTCTCTTCGACTCGGAGTCGCCTGACCCCGCCCTCAACAACCAGGCGTGGGCGGCGGCGTTCGTCCTCATGATCTTCGTGCTCATCTTGAGCTTGACGGCCCGGTACCTCCTGTCGCGGCACGAGCGCAAGCTCAAGGCCAGATAGCTTCGAAAACACGTTTTCGAACACCAAGTCGTCACCAGAACGTCACCACGGCTAAGCCCACGCGGCTCGTCGAACGGGGCACACTCGTCCCGCCTAGATGGGGCGAAAACGAGGGAAGGGAGAGATTCAAGATGAGGTTTAGTGTCACAGGGCGCACGACGTCGATTCTGGTCGCGTGCGCGTTGCTGGCCGGCTGCCTCGCGACTGCGGCCGCAGCGAGCCACAGCAAGCGTTCGGCTGGTCGACTGGTGGGTGCAGGCAGCACGTTCGTCCAGCCACTCGTCTCTCAGTGGCAAGCTGCCTACCCGTCGCTCACCGGCGTCGACATCGTCTACCAGCCGATCGGCTCAGGTGGCGGGATCCAGGCGATCACGAATCGCACCGTCGACTTCGGTGCTTCAGACGCGCCGTTGACCCCGGATCAGATCACTGCGTGCAAGGGATGCCTCCAGATCCCGTGGGCGCTCGGTGGGACTTCGGTGATGGTCAATGTCAAGACGAACGCCCGTGCCCCACTCAAGATCACGGGGCCGGTCCTGGCGGCGATCTATCTCGGCACGGTCAAGAAATGGAATGACCCGCAAATCGCAAAGCTGAATCCGGGTGTCTCGCTTCCCGCCACGACGATAACCCCGGTCTACCGCTCGGACGGGTCCGGGACGTCGTACAACTTCACCGACTACCTGTCGGCCGTCAGTCCCGCCTTCAAGTCCAAGGTCGGGATCTCCACACAGCCTCCGTTTCCCACGGGCGTCGGCGGGAGAGGCTCATCCGGCGTCGCAGGCGTCGTCAAGAACACCGAGGGCGCGATCGGCTACGCGGACATTGCCTACGCTGTTACGAACCACATTCCGGTCATGGCGGTCCGCAATGCGGCCGGCAAGTACACGACTCCGGGCATCAAGTCGATCACCGCTGCGTCTGTGGCGATCACCAAGATCGGCGCGAACAACGAGGTGCACATCGTGAACCCGCCGAAGTCGGCGCCGTCGGCGTACCCGATCTGCACCTACACGTACGTCATCATTCCGGCAAGCACCTCGAACGCCGCGCCGCTCAGGAAGTTCATCTTCTGGGCGCTCACCGGCGGCCAGAAGTACGGGGTGAAGCTCCGGTACGTGCCGATCCCGAAGCACGTCTTGGTGGCGTCGGAGAAGACCCTGAAGAAGGTCCAGTCCTCGACCTAGCACCCTCCGCTCCGGTGCTGGTGACGACGGGCGCCTCTCCCGGGGCGCCCGTCCCCTGGTCCCCGTAGAAACCACGGATCGGCGCGTGGCTGATCTACCGATGCTCCGTCCCGCCCCGCGGGCGATCGTAGATCTGCGATGGACGATCAACCGGTTCCGAGGAGGGCACGATGAACTGCTTCGAGTGTGCCAAGGTCAACGACAGCGTCGCGGCCGTCGGGATATGCCGTCACTGCGGGGTCGGGCTCTGCGTCGACCACCTCGTCGAGGCACGTGAGCATCGCATTGGCGGCACGATTTGGGGCTGCCCTCACCAGCTGCCGACGGTGAAAACACTGGATTCCGTACCCGCCGGCATCGTCGCTGCCCGCCGGCACCACACGGCGGCCGCCAAGTGATCGCCGACATCTCTCCGGCGGTCGAGACCGATATTGCGAGTCTCGCGAAGGCGCTCGGCCATCCGACTCGTGTCCGCATCCTCGGCCTCCTGCTTGCCCGCGAGGGCTGCTGCTGCGGTCAAATCGTCGACGAGTTGCCACTCGCCCAGGCCACCGTCTCTCAGCATCTCAAGGTGCTCAAAGATGCGGGCCTCATCATCGGTGAGATCGATGGAATGCGCACCTGCTACTGGGCGAGCCGCGAACGGCTCGCCGAGCTGCACGAGGTCATCGGCGGCCTCCTTGCCGAGTCAGTCGAGGCCGGTCCAGATGACTGCAGCTGCTGAGGTCTCCCGCACCACGACGCCGGCGCCGCCGGAATCGGACGGCGTCGTCGCGAAGCTCTCGACCCTCGACCGGTTCCTGCCACTCTGGATCGGGGTTGCAATGGCAGCGGGCCTTGGCCTCGGCGCCCTGGTTCCGAGCCTGAACGACGGTCTCGACAAGCTCCGAGTCGGGACCGTCTCGCTGCCGATCGCACTCGGCTTGCTGCTGATGATGTATCCGGTGCTGGCGAAGGTTCGCTACGAAGAACTCGGCCACCGACGACACGACGGCGTCTCCGACCGCCAATTCTTCGGGATCTCCCTCTTTCTCTCGTGGGTGATCGGGCCGGCGTTCATGTTCGCCCTGGCATGGCTGTTCCTCGCCGACCAGCCGGAGTATCGGACCGGTGTGATCGTCGTCGGTCTCGCCCGCTGCATCGCGATGGTGTTGATCTGGAACGACATCGCCAGAGGCGACCGTGACCGGGCCGCCATGCTCGTCGTCTTCAACGCGCTCTTCCAGGTCGCTGCGTTCGCGTTCCTCGGCTACTTCTATCTGACCGTCCTCCCGGGCTGGCTCGGCCTCGACACGGAAGGCTTCGAGGTCGGCATCTGGGAGGTCGCGAGGACCGTCCTGATCTTCCTCGGGATCCCGCTCGCCGCCGGATTCCTCACCCGCCGAATCGGGCTCGAGCACAAAGGGCGTGACTGGTACGACCACAAGTTCATCCCGCGGATCAGCCCGATCACCCTCTATGGCCTGCTCTTCACGATCGTGATCCTGTTCGCGCTCCAGGGCGACACGATCACCTCACAGCCCCAGGACGTGGCGATGATCGCCGTCCCGCTGCTCGTCTACTTCGCGGTGATGTGGGTCGCCGGCTTCGTGATCGGGAAGGTGATCGGATTGCCGTACGCCCAGACGGCCAGCATGGGCTTCACGGTCGCCTCGAACGACTTCGAGCTCGCCATCGCCGTCGCGGTCGGGATCTGGGGCGCCGAATCCGGCCAGGCGCTCGCGGGAGTGGTCGGCCCCCTGATCGAGGTGCCGGTGCTGGTCGCGCTGGTCTACGTCGCCCTCTGGGCACGTCGCTTCTGGCCTCCAGTTGCCCCTCGGAGCTACGCCACGAGCCTGTAGGCAACCCGCGCCGTGTACCCGCATCTTGCACGTCCAGGCGTCCGCGCGCGGCCGTCGTCCATGGCGCTCATGCGGTGCCTTTCCGGGGCTCGCGTCTCGTCTACGCGACACGGTCGCTGGCCCTCCCCCGAAGGCACTCGGCCGCGCTTTCGAGGAGGAATCAGGCGGCGGGGACGAGCTCGGCGGCGGGATTCTCGAGCCGCTCCAGGACCTCGCGCTCGGTTTCGTCCAGCCACCAGTTGTCCCCGACCACGCGGAGGACGCGCACGAGAGCGGCGCGCTCTTCCGCTGTCAGGAGGAGGACGAAGCCGCTCTCCGCGCGCTGGGACTCCACGGCTTCGGAGTCTGTTCCGGACGCGGCCAGAGTGGGTACGGGGACGGTGAACGGCGGGGGAAGGTTCGGTTTAGAAGATCGCCTGAACCGGCCAGTACAGAGCCGCGGCCACGACGCGCGGCCGCTGGGATGGTCAGGAACCAGGCGGCGACGATGTTGCCGGCGATGCCCCAGCGCACGGCGCGGAAGCGGCGCGTGGAGCCGGAGCCGAGCACGGCCCCGGAGATCACGTGGGTGGTCGAGAGCGGGTAGCCGAGACGGGTCGCGACATCGATCACGGCGCCGGCCGTCGCCTGGGCCGCGAACCCGGCGGGCGGCTCGATCTTGTACAGCCGCTGTCCGATCGTCCGCATGATCCGCCAGCCGCCGACATAGGTGCCGGCGGCGATCGCGACGCCGGCGCGATCTTGACCCAGGTCGGGAATGTAGAACGTGGTCGATCGAGCCGTTCGCGAGCAGCGCGAGCGCGATCACGCCCATCGTCTTCTGCGCGTCGTTCGCGCCGTGTGTGAAGGCGACGAACGTGCCGGAGAACAGCTGCCCGATCCGGAACGTCCGGTTCGCCGGTGCCGACGGCATCCGCTGGAAGATCCAGAAGATCGCGATCAGCAGGACGAACGCGGCTGCGAAGGCGATCGTCGGGGCGATGAACGCCGGGATGATCACCTTGTGAGCCAGGTTGTGCCACTGGACGCCGTCCACCCCGGACTGTGCGAGGGCCGCACCGACCAAACCGCCGATCAGCGCGTGGGACGAGCTCGACGGCAGCCCGAGCCACCACGTGGCGAGGTTCCAGGCGATCGCGCCAAAGAGTGCTGCGAGCACCGTTTTCGTGGTCACGAGCTGGGTGTCCAGCACTCCGCTCCCGACCGTCGTGGCGACGGCGGTGGTGACGAAGGCGCCGACGAGGTTGGCGACCGAGGCGATCGCGACCGCCAGCCTCGGCGGGAGGGCCCGCGTCGAGATCGAGGTCGCGACGGCGTTCGCCGTGTCGTGGAAGCCGTTGGTGAAGTCGAACCCGAGCGCGACGACCACGACGACGACGAGGAGGACGTCCCCTTCCACGGCGTCGCGCTACCGGTTCTTGACCACGATCGCCTCGAGCACGTCGGCCGCGTTCTCGCAGGCGTCGACCGCCTCCTCGAGCCCCTCGTAGATGTCCTTCCAGCGGATCACCGTCAGCGGGTCGGCACCCGAGCGGAAGAGCGCGCCCACGCCGTCGCGGAACAGGCGATCGCCTTCGTCTTCCAGATCACGCAGCTCGATCAGCTGGCGGCTCGAGTCCTTGAACCCCTTCAGCCGCTGGACGGCCTCGTCGAGGAGGATCGTCTGGCGGAGGACGACGTCGGCGAGCGCCCGCGCGTCGGGAGGCACCTCCGAGAAACCCCACGAGCCGAGGTGGTCCGCGGACTCGTCGACGAAGTCGCAGACGTCGTCGATCGCGGCGGCGAGCCGGTAGATGTCGTCGCGGTCGAACGGGGTGACGAACGTCTTGTTGATCTGGTCGACGATCTCGTGCGTGAGGTCGTCGCCCGTGTGCTCGAGCTCCTTGATCCGGCCGATCAGCTCGGCGCCGTCCTGGGGGAAGCGCTCGAACAGCTCCAGCCCGAGCCGAGCGACGTCCACGGCGTTCGAAGACGCGCGCGAGAACAGGTCGAAGAACTCCGTGCGCTCGGGGGTGAAGCGGATCCGCACGGCCGGTGTCTATCAGAGCCCGGTTGGGAACGAGCACGTGACGGTCAGGCCGCCGCCGGAGGTCGCGGTCGCCTCGACCGCCCCCCCGGCGGCGGCGACCACGTGCTTGACGATCGCGAGCCCGAGACCCGTGCCGCGGCTCGAGCGGGCCTGGTCCGCCCGGTAGAAGCGCTCGAACAGGCGCGGCAGGTCGTCCTCGGGGACCCCTGATCCGTCGTCCGAGACGACCAGGCGCCGCGCGTCGGCGTCCTCGGCGCACGAGATCGTGCAGCTCACGCCGGGGCCCGCATACCGGATCGCGTTCTCGACCAGGTTCCCGACCACCACCTGGAGCATCCGAGCCCGCAACGGGAGGTCGAACGAGGCGGTGCACTCTACCCTGAGCTCGACGCCGGCGGCGGCCGCCCGGTCGGCCGCCTCGGAGACGACCTGGTCGATCACCGGCAAGGCCCTGATCGAGCCGAGCGCCACCACCGCGCGCCCGCTCTCGAGCTCGCTGAGGAAGAGCACGTCGTCGATCAGCTCGCCGATCCGCTCGACCTCGACCTTGGCCCGTCCGATCAGGTCGTCCTGGTCGGCCCCAGGTAGCAGGGCGCTCTCGAGCAGCGCCATCAGCCGGGCGAGCGGCGTCCGCAGCTCGTGCGAGACGGCTGCGGTGAAGCCCGCCCGGAGCTCCTGGTAGGCGGCCAGCTCGCCGGGCGCGCTCAGGTACACCAGCGTCTCCTGGCGCTCGCCGAGCATGTAGGGGATCTCGATCGGCGTGCGCCCGCCGAGATGGAGCAGGTCGTCCGCGAAGACCGAACCCTCGACGAGCCCGTCGAGAGACTCGCGGGCGCGCCGACTCGCGGTGACGACTCGGCGGGACTCGTCGAGGACGATCACGATCTCGCGGCTCTCCTCGATCAGGGCGCGGGCGCGGTCGACGTCCGCCCGCGGCGACTCGGGCGCCTGCGCGGGTGCAGGCACCGCAGAGCGTCGAAAACGCTTCACCAGATTGTCACCAGATGATCACCGGCTCTCAGCGGAGGCCGGATCTATCGTAGGCGTCATGCCTCGTGTGCTGATCGTCGAGGACGACGACGTGATCGCCGACGGCATGGCGCGTCACCTGGAGGCGGGCGGCTTCGACGCCGTGGCGGTCGAGCGGGGAGAGCTCGGCCTGGCCCGCCTGCGCTACGAGCGCCCCGACGCGTGCGTGCTCGACCTGATGCTCCCCGGGCTGGACGGGTGGGAGCTGATCGAGACCGTCCGCGGCGAGGGGATCGGCACGCCGATCGTCGTCGTCAGCGCCCGCGGAACCGAGGGCGACCGCATCCGCGCGCTCGAGCTCGGCGCCGACGACTACCTGGTGAAGCCGTTCTCGATGGGGGAGCTCGTCGCCCGTGTCCGGGCGGCGGTGCGGCGCGGGGTCAGGGCCCAGGCACCGGATCGCGGCGACCGAATCGAGATCGAGGAGCTCGTGATCGACCCCGCCAACGTGCAGGCGTACGTCGACGGGCACAGCGCCGAGCTGACGCTGACCGAGTTCCGGCTCCTCCACGCGCTCGCGCTCGAGCGCGGCCGTGTGGTCAGCCGCGAGGAGCTGATGCAGCGCATCTGGGGTCGCCGCCAGCGCTATCGTGACCGCACTGTGGACGTGTTCGTGCGGAAGCTACGCGACAAGATCGACCGGCAGGCATCCCATCACACCTTCATCCACACGCGGCACGGAGTTGGCTACAAGCTCGAAGCCCAGTCAAAGTAAGCGGGTGACCCCGAGTTCGAAGACCGCCGCCCGGCCGGCCGCCGCCCGGCGCCCAAAGAAAGCGGGCCGGCTGTTGAACAGGGAGCTGTCCCGGCTCGACTGGAGCGCGCGGGTGCTGGAGCAGGCGTTCGACGAGAGCACGCCGCTGCTGGAGCGCGTGAAGTACGCGGCGTTCTTCTCCTCGCACATGGACGAGTTCTTCGCCGTCCGCGTGGCCGGGCTGCTCGACCAGGCGGCGGCGGGGCTGAACGTGCGCTCCGACGACGGCCGGACGCCGAAGGCGATGCTCGCCGATATCCGGACGCGCGTGGAGGCGCTGACCGCGCGGCAGGCGACGCTCTGGGCCGACGAGCTCGTCCCGGCGCTCGCCGCGGAAGGTATCCGCATCGGCACCATCGCCGACTGCACGAAGGAGGAGCTCGCAGAGCTGGTCGTCCGTTTCCGACAGGACATCTATCCGGTCCTGACCCCGCTCGCGGTCGGGCCGGGCCAGCCGTTTCCGTACATCTCCGCCCTCTCGCTCAGCCTCGGGGTCTTCGTCCGCGATTCCGAGACCGGGGAGGAGCGGCTCGCCCGCGTCAAGGTCCCGGAGGGGCTGGCCCGCTTCGTCGAGGTCGGGACACGCGGCCTGTTCGTGCCGCTCGAGGACGTGATCGCCCACTTGCTCGAGTCGCTCTTCCCTCAGATGGAGATCCGGGAGTGCGCGGCCTTCCGGCTGACGAGAGACGCCGACTTCGAGGTCTCGGACGAGGCGAACGACCTGCTCGAGGCGGTGCAGCTCGAGCTGCACCGGCGCCGCTTCGGTGACATCGTCCGCATCGAGGTGGCCGACTCCGTGTCGCCCGACCTGCTCGATCGGCTGAAGCGCGGGATGCGTGTCGAGGACGACCAGGTCTATCTCGTCCCGGGCCTGCTCGACCTCGCCGACGCGATGCAGCTGGCCGCGCTCGACCGGCCCGAGCTCAAGGACGAGCCGTGGGTCCCCGTTGCCAGCACGAGGTTCGGCACGGTGCCGGGCGTGATCTTCTCCGAGATCGCCAAGTCGGACATCCTCGTCCACCATCCATACGACTCCTTCGCGTCGAGCTTCGGGGCTTTCGTCGCCGGCGCTGCGACCGACCCGGATGTGATCGCGTTGAAGGCGACGGTGTACCGGACGAGCGACGAGACGCCGCTCGTTCCCGCACTGGTCGAGGCAACCGAGAACGGCAAGCAGAGCGTCTGCCTCGTCGAGCTGAAGGCGCGGTTCGACGAGCGCCGGAACATCGAGTGGTCGCAGGCGCTGGAGCGGGCCGGCGTCCACGTCGTGCACGGCTGGCCGAACCTGAAGATCCACGCCAAGGCCGCCCTCGTCGTGCGCCGCGAGCCGGGCGGCCTTCGCCGCTACGTCCACATCGGCACCGGCAACTACCACTCCGTGACGGCACGCGTCTACGAGGACTTCGGGCTGTTCACCGCCGATCCCGAGATCGCCGAGGACGTCGCCAACCTGTTCAACTACGCCACCGGGTTCGGAAAGCCGGAGGCGTTCCGGAAGCTCCTCGTCGCGCCGTTCAACCTTCGCGACCGCGTGATCGACGAGATCCGCAAGGTGGCGCAGGCGGCCGCGGCCCGCAAGCGCGCGGTCATCCGGCTGAAGGTGAACAACCTCTCGGACAAGGCGATCATCGACGAGCTCTACCTCGCCTCGCAGGCGGGGGCGAAGATCGACCTGATCGTCCGCAGCGTCTGCACGCTGCGCCCCGGCGTGAAGGGCCTGAGCGAGAACATCCGCGTGCGCAGCGTCCTCGGCCGGTTCCTGGAGCACAGCCGCGTCTACCACTTCGAGGCACGCGGGAACCGGTCGTACTACATCGGCAGCGCCGACCTGCTGCCGCGGAATCTCGACCATCGGCTCGAGGCGGTCACGCCCGTCGACGACGCCCGGCTCCAGCAGCGACTCGCCGCCGCGCTCGACGCCCTGCTCGAGGACGACACCGCCTGGGAGCTCCAGCCGGATGGGAATTGGAAGCGCCTACGCCCGAAGAAGGGCGAGCAGCCGCGTTCGGGCCAGACCGTGCTGATGCGCGCCGCGAGGCGCCGGCGCCCGCGCCGGGTCGCCTGAGCGCTTTCACCGAATCGTTACCGGACCGTTCCCGCTTCACAGCCGGAGTGCTCGTGAGAATGGGGACGATGAGCGTCGCGGTCGTCGACATCGGGTCGAACACCATCCGCCTGCTGGTCGGAGCGCGGGCGGACGACCGCATCGCTGAGGTCCTTCGCGGCAAGCGCGTGGTCGGGCTCGGCGCCGACGTGGAGCGCTTCGGCGCGATCTCCGCGCCGAAGCTCGCCGAGACGGTCGAGTGCGTCGCCGGCTTCGTCGAGAACGCGCGCGACGCCGGCGCCGAGCTGATCGACGTCGTCGTCGCCTCCCCGGGACGGCAGGCGCGGAACGCCCCGCAGCTCATCCACCTGCTCACGCGCGCGACGGAGATCGAGGCACGCGTCCTGACGCGCGAGGACGAGGCCTGCCTCGCGTTCGAGGGCGCCCTGGCCGGACTCAGCCGGAACGGCGCGGTCGCGGTCTGCGACGTCGGCGGCGGCTCCGCCCAGGTCGCGATCGGAACGGTCGAGCACGGGGCGGCCTGGCTCCGGTCGATCGACCTCGGCTCGCTCCGCCTGAGCGCGCGCATCCCGCATGGAGATCCGCCGGGCAAGAAGGAGCTGGCGGCGCTCTGCGGGGAGGCTCGCGCGGCTGTGTCCGCGCTGACGCCCCCGCTGCCCCGTGGGGCGATCGTGGTCGGCGGGACGGCGCGGTCGCTGCGCAAGCTGGTCGGCCCGGCGCTCGGGCCGAACGAGCTCCGCGAGGCGTTCGGCCTGCTGCGGAGGACGCCGACGGCCGAGCTTGCCGGACGCTACGGCATCGACCTCTGGCGCGCCCGCGCGTTGCCCGCAGGCACCGCGATCGTCGCCTCCCTCCAGCGGCTCCTCGGCGTCCCACTCGAGGTCGGTCGCGGCGGTCTGCGCGAGGGCGTCGTGCTCGAGCTGCTCGACCGGCTCTCCTTGCCGGCGGCTCAGGCCGGCGGCAGGTAGGTCTCCGGCCGGATCACGCCGGCCTCGACCTCGAGGATCCAGATCGATCCCTTCTTGCAGGGGGCGTCCCAGCCGACGATCTCGGCGATCACGTCGCCGTGGGTGGACAGCGCCGGCACGGACGTGGGGAGATCCTCGATCAGCGAGAGCACCTCGTCGCTCCTGGCTCCTTCCGCCAGCTCGTCGCGCTGCTCGAGCGGAAGACCCAGCCGTTCCGCTGCCGGCTCGAAGGTCTGGACGCAGCGCACTGCCGGGCTGGAGACGAGCCGGGTCGCACCCAGTTCCTCGAGCCTCTTCGCCAGGCGCTTCGCCTGTTTGCGCCCCTTCTGGTCGAGTGGCCTGAGCCCGTCGTGGTCCGTCCACTCGTCGCGGTCGCCCGCTCGCGCGTGCCGGACGAGGAGCGCGCGCACGGCTCAGTCCCGGCCGATCGAGTCGAGGACACGGACGTCGCGGTCGTAGGTGAGCTTGATCTCGGCCTCAGCCAGGGGCACCCAGCAGGCGTCGTCGATCTCCCGCGTCGGCCGCAGCCTGCCGCCGACCGGTCGCATCAGCCAGTAGCGGGCGACCTTCGGGCGGCCGGACGCGTCCGAGTACGACGAGCTCTCCAGCTCCTCGAGCAGCTCGCAGTGGAGCCCCGTCTCCTCCTCGACCTCGCGGACCGCACAGTCCTCGTCGCTTTCCCCGCGCTCGGTCTTCCCCTTGGGCAGTGTCCAGTCGTCGTACTTCGGCCGGTGGACGATGACGACCTCGAGCCCCCCGTCGCCCTCGCGGACGACCGCCCCGCCCGCTGCCCGGACGACGCCGTCCTTCATGCGAAGGCCGCCCGGCCGGCCTTCGCGAACGCGCGCCAGGCGGCGGGCAACGCGGCGCGCGCCGCCTGCTTACGCGCCTGCTGGCGCTCGATCAGCCTGCCCGCGGCGAGCGCCGCGGACGCGCCGCCGGAGACCGCGAGCTCCCGGATGTGGGCCTCGGCGACGCAGGCGTCCTGGTGCTCGCCGATCACGTCCTGGACGACCTTCGCGCGGCGGAGGAACCGGGCGCCGGCCTTGCCGAGCACCGGCTCGGCGAGTTCGGCGGCGTAGCGCGCGCGTTTGGCCTCGATCCGGACGCCATGGAGCTCGTCGTCGGTCGGGTCGGGGGGAAGCACCTTCATCGCTTTGCGCGCACGCCTGAAGGCGTCCGCGGCGATCTGCCCGAGCGAGGCTGTGCCCGTTCCTGCAGGGGCATGCTCGGCGGCGGCTAGGGCGTCGAGGAGCTGGAAGTAGCGCGGCTCGGACATGGCCGTGAGCAGCGTCCGGCGTGCGGCTCCGCGCTGCCGGCCGAGTCGGCTGCGGATCGTCCCGGCCGCGCGCGCGTCGGCGCGCTCGAGCGCGGCCGCCTCCTCGGCGACGTGGCCGGTGAGGACATCGAGGTCGCGCACGGGCCCGAGGAGTTTTCCGAGCCAGGCGAGCTCGGCGCGGAGCGGCTCTGCCCAGCTCGGATCGACGAGAGTGCCGGCCGCCCGGAGCAGCGCCCGGGCCCGCCGCGTGGCCACCCTGGCCTGGTGGACGGCTTCGTGGTCGGCGCCGAGCCGCACCCCCGGGTCGTTTTCCAGCAGCGCGCGGTACTGAGCGACGAGCAGGGAGCGGAGGCGATCGATCGGCTCGTCGCCGATCGGCTCGGAGGGAGCCGCAGCCTCCTCGTGCGCCAGGGCGCGCGCCAGCTTCGGCGTCCCGTCCGTCCGGCGCGCGCCTGCCTTGCGCAGTTCTTTCCCGATCGCAGCGAGCGCCTTCCCACGGCCTCTGACCGTCTCGGCCTCGAGCTCTGCGAACTTCCCCGTGACCCTGGCGCCGTCGAGAAGAGTGACGTCGTCGAGCACCACCTCGATCCGATCGGAGCCCCGTGTGAGCGTGGAGACCTGGCGCCGGGTGCGGAGCCTGGCCACCGGCTCGAGGTCGGCGCCGTCGCGGCGAAACGCCAGCAGGAGGTCGAGCAGGGGTGAGGGAACCCGCCCGGGACCGCCGCGCTCCTCGAGCTCGAAGCCGCCGTCCTCGGAGGGCAGTTTCAGCTGCCAGAGGCCGGCCCGCTGCTCGACGCGCCGCCGCAATGTGATCCCGCAGCCGAGCAGCCGCCGGTCCGGCGTGTCGTAGTAGGTCGAGGTGAACGTTCGGTCCGCCTGGCGGCGGCCGCCGAGCTCAGGCAGCTCGAAGCCCGGGTCGACGTCGAACTTCAGCTCGCGCTCCAGCGTCTTCTTCACGCGACGATCGTAGCCCCGCCCGTCGCTAAGCTCGCCGCAATATGTCGAAGGTCTTGATCGTCGAGGACGACGAGGTGATCGCGCAGGGCATGGCCGTCCACCTTGCCGGCGAGGGCTTCGACCCGATCGTCGTCGGTCGCGGCGAGCAGGGGCTGGCGCGCCTGCGGTACGAGAGCCCGGACGTCTGCGTGCTCGACCTGATGCTTCCCGAGCGCGACGGCTGGAGCCTGATCGAGACCGCCCGCGCCGAGGGGATCGGCACGCCGATCATCGTGGTCAGCGCGCGGGGAACGGAGCACGACCGCGTGCACGCACTCGAGATCGGCGCAGACGACTATCTCGTCAAGCCCTTCTCGATGAAGGAGCTGGTCGCCCGGGTCCGCGTCGCAGTCCGTCGCGGCGTCTCCCCCCAGGAGACCCCGCGCGGCGAGCCGATCGAGGTCGAGGAGCTCCGGATCGACCCACGCGAGGTGCAGGCGTACGTCGCCGGCGAGAGCGCCGACCTGACCCCGACCGAGTTCCGGCTCCTCTACGCGCTCGCGCTCGAGGACGGCCGCGTGGTCTCGCGCGACGAGTTGCTCCAGCGCCTGTGGGGCCGCCGCGAGACGCACCGCGACCGGACGGTCGACGTGTTCGTCAAGAAGCTGCGCGAGAAGCTCGACCTGCCGGGGGCTCGTCACACGTTCATCCAGACGCGCTACGGGGTCGGCTACAAGTTCGAGCCGCTCAGGAGGACGTAGCGTCGAGGGAAAGTCCGACAGACCTGTCCTGACACCGTTCCACGCTAGGCGGCCTCGAGCAGCGCGGGCTCGGCGAGGTCGACGAGATAGGCGGGCCGGTTCGAGCGCAGGTACGCCACCACCGACCGCTCCGAGGGTGAGCAGCAGAGGAGCGTCTTCCACGTCAGCAGGTGCTCGCGGCGGTGGAAGTCCCCGCTGGCGACGCCGAGCAGGCCCGCGTCGGCGACCCACGGGAAGAGCTCGCGCCGGTTGATCAGCTCGTACCGGTCGACGAGGCCGGAGAGCGCATGCCCGGCGACTGCCCAGCGGCCCGTCCCACGGGCGGTCGTCGCGGCATCGTCGGGCGAATACGGATGTGCTGCGATCAGCGCTGCGCCGTCGGCCCGGGCGCCGCCGAGCGCGCTCTCGAGCCCGTCGTCGAGCGAGACGAGAGTGCGGAGGCCGATCGCGACCGCGTGCGCGGCGAGCGCCGGGTCGACGTCGTCGTAGGTCAGCTCGAGCCCGGGGACGAGCAGCAGTCCGTGCTCGACCTCCGCACGCCAGGCCTCCTGCTCGATCTCGGCAAGGTAGTCGGAGAATGCCCCCGCGTCCGTGATCCGCCAGCGCGGGTCGTGCCAGGTCGCGCCGCTCCGGCCGACGTGGTCGGTGACGCAGAGGACGTCGAAGCCGCTCGTGCCGTAGAGGTCGACGAGCTCGGCGATGGAGAGGTCGCCGTCGCTCCAGGTGGAGTGAGCGTGCAGCTCGCACAGAAGAGGGCGTCCGCTCATGCTCGTCTCTTCGGCCAGCGTAGGGCGCGTCCTGGCGGCGGTGCGGTGAGCGTCCGGTGTCGGGCCGGTGAACCGGCCCGAAGCGTCAGGGGAGGCGGCCGGCGGCGGCCGTCGCCTCGCGCAGCCGTGCGGCGTGGCGCTTCGTCAGCTGACCCGGCCGCAGCCGCCACGACCAGTTGCCCCCGATCGTCCCCGGCGAGTTCATCCGCGCCTCGCTGCCGAGGCCGAGAATGTCCTGCGCCTGGAGGACCGCCAGCTCGGCGCGGGACGACAGCCCGAGCTCGATCAGCTCCCAGTTCGGCTCGATCCCGGCGAGGCCGGTCGCCCGGCGCACGCGGGCGGGCAACGTGCGCCACCAGCCGAGCACGGTGTCGCAGTCGTGGGTGGCGACGTAGACGACGCTCCGCCGGCGGTGGTTCTCGAGCCGGTGCGGGTTCGACGGCGGCCCCTCGAAGGCGAACTGCATCACCACCATGCCGGGGATGCCGAGCCGGTCGCGGAGCCGCTCCACCGGCGGCGTGATCACGCCGAGATCCTCGGCGACGAGCGGGAGCGGCCCGAGCTCCCCCTCCGCCGCCCGGAAGAGCTCGGCGCCCGGCCCGGGCCGGAAGCGGCCGTGCTTGGCGGTCCTGTGGTGCTCCGGGACCGCCCAGTACGCGACGAAGCCGCGGAAGTGGTCGATCCGGGCGACGTCGTAGAGCTCGAACGTCCGCCGGAATCGCTCGATCCACCAGCGGTAGCCCTGGCGCTCGCATCGCGCTCCAGTCGTAGAGCGGGTTGCCCCAGTGCTGGCCGAGCGCACTCAGCCCGTCGGGCGGCGCGCCGGCGACGACGCCCGTCTGGAAGAGCTCCGGATGCGCCGCGAGGTCGGCGCCGCCCTTGCGCGACGTAGATCGGGACGTCGCCGAAGATCCGGACGCCGCGGTCGGCCGCGTACGCGCGCAGCGCGCCCCACTCGCGCTCGAAGCGCACCTGGCCGGCGACGGCGCCGGTGCCCGCGAAGGCTGCCCAGTCGGCGATCCAGTAGCGCTCACGGGCGACGAACGCCTCCAGCTCGTCGGGCGTCACGCGTGCGTCCGGCTCGCTCGAGGAAGCCGGCGTGGGCGGCGAACGCCGAGGGCGACGCGTACGGCGATCCGGTCGAGTCGGGCGGGGCGAGCGGGCAGCAGCGCCCACCACGACTGGCCCGCCTCGACGAGCCAGTCGACGAAGCGGTACGCCTCGCGCCCGAGGCGTCCGCCCGGGAGCGACGAGACGTGCAGCAGGACGCCGCTGGATCGCTGGATTCGCAATACGGTTCGGTTTCGCCGACTGGTCGAGACCTGACGCTACGCGATGCCGCCGCCGAACAACAAACCGCCCCGGATCCAGATCGAGGACGTCCGGCCCCAGCTCGACTGCGGCCGCTATCCGGTCAAGCGTTCGGTCGGCGACGAGGTCGAGGTGAGGGCGACGATCTTCCGCGACGGGCACGAATCGCTCGGCGCGGCCGTCCTCCACCGGGCACCCGGCTCGGCGACGTGGCGCGAGACGCCGCTACGTGCAGCCGGGAACGATCGCTGGACCGGATCCTTCCGCGTCGATGCGCCCGGCCGCTGGGAGTTCACCGTCCAGGCGTGGATCGACCGCTTCGAGTCGTTTCGCGACGAGCTCCGGCGCAAGGTCGAGGCGGGCCAGACCGACCTCGACAGCGAGCTGCAGGAGGGCGCGGTGCTGTTCGGGGTCGAGGACATCGACGTCGAGACGGCGCTCGCCTCGACCGAGGCCGACCGGCTCGGAGACGACGCGGCTCGTACGCACGCTCGGCGTGGACGTCGACCGCGAGCGCGCCCGCTTCGGCTCCTGGTACGAGCTGTTCCCGCGATCGTGGGGCGGGTTCGCGGGCGTCGAGCGCGTGTTGCCGGAGCTGGCCGAGCTGGGCTTCGACGTCGTCTACCTGCCGCCGATCCACCCGATCGGCGTCACCAACCGCAAGGGCCGCAACAACGCGCTGGCCGCCGGGCCGGACGACCCCGGCAGCCCGTGGGCGATCGGCGGCGAGCGAGGGCGGGCACACGGCGATCGATCCCGGCGCTGGGCACGATCGAGGAGTTCGACCGGCTCGTCGCCGCGGGCGCGGACGCACGGCGTCGAGATCGCGCTCGACTTCGCGATCCAGTGCTCGCCCGACCATCCCTGGCTGAAGCGAGCATCCCGAGTGGTTCCACCGGCGGCCCGACGGCACGCTCAAGTACGCGGAGAACCCGCCGAAGCGCTACCAGGACATCTACAACGTCAACTTCGACAGCCGCGGACTGGCAGGGGCTGTGGGCACGCGCTCCGCGACGTCGTCCTGCTACTGGGTCGGGCACGGCGTGCAGGTGTTCCGCGTCGACAACCCGCACACGAAGCCGCTGGCGTTCTGGGAGTGGCTGATCCGCGAGGTGCGCGCGGTCGACCCCGACGTCGTCTTCCTGGCCGAGGCGTTCACGCGGCCGGCGATGATGACGGCGCTCGCCAAGGCGGGCTTCAGCCAGTCGCTACACGTACTTCACCTGGAAGAACACGAAGGCGGAGCTGATCGAGTACATGACCGAGCTCACGCGCTCGGAGCTGCCGGAGTTCTTCCGGCCGAACTTCTTCGTGAACACGCCGGACATCCTCCACGAGTACCTGCAGCACGGCGGGCCGTCCGGCGTTCGAGGCGCGGCTCGTGCTCGCCGCGACGCTGTCGCCGAGCTAGGCATCTACTCCGGCTACGAGCACGTCGAGAACGTCCCGGTTCGGGCGGGCAGCGAGGAGTACCTCGACTCGGAGAAGTACGAGGTCAAGCGCGCGGGCGCTGGACGGCCCGCTGCTGCCGCTCGTCGGGAAGCTGAACGCGATCCGGCGGAGAACGCGGCGCTGCAGCGGCTCGAGGCGGTCGACTTCCTCGAGACCGAGAACGACCAACTGCTCGCCTACCTGCGCCGCGCCGAGGGCAACGTCCTGATCGTCTGCGTGAACCTCGACCCGGCGTCGGCGCAGGAAGGTGTCGCGGTCGTGCCCGCCTCGTTCGGCCTGCCGCCGGCGTTCAGTGCCTCAGAGCTTCTCTCGGGGGAGGCCTTCCGCTGGCGCCTCGGCCGCAACTTCCTCCGCCTCGAGCCCGGCCAATCGCACATCCTTCGGGTCGAGACCCGCTAAAGATCCGTGGACAACGTGTCGCCAAGAAAACGTCACACCTCTGGTGCCAGGCATTGCCTGTGGAAGACCAGCCGCCGGCGGCGGGCTCTGCCCGCCGCCCACCATCGCCCCGACCCCTCAACCACGGCTGCCGTGCGGCGATCTCAGAAGATCGTCGGCGCGCAGCGCCGGATCTTCTGAGATGTCAGAGCCGGGCGCCTGGTTCGAGTCCGACCCGCAGTGGTTCAAGCGGGCCGTCTTCTACGAGATCCACATCCGCGGGTTCTTCGACGGCAACGACGACGGCGCCGGCGACTTCCGCGGGCTGACCGACAAGCTCGACTACCTCCAGTGGCTCGGGATCGACTGCATCTGGCTGCTGCCGATGTACGCGTCCCCGCTGCGCGACGGCGGCTACGACATCGCCGACTTCTTCCACGATCCATCCCGACTACGGAACGGTCGAGGACTTCCGCCTGTTCGTCGAGGCCGCCCACCAGCGCGGCATCCGCGTGATCGCCGACCTGGTGATGAACCACACCTCCAGCGACCATCCGTGGTTCCAGGAGTCGCGGTCGAGCCCGGACTCGCCGAAGCGCGACTGGTACGTCTGGGCGGACACGGACGACCGCTACCCCGAGACGCGCGGATCATCTTCATCGACACCGAGCCCTCGAACTGGACGTGGGACCCGGTCGCAGGGCAGTACTACTGGCACCGGTTCTTCTCGCACCAGCCCGACCTGAACTTCGACAACCCCGAGGTGCAGGAGGCGATGCTGAACGTGCTCCGCTTCTGGCTCGACCTCGGGATCGACGGCTTCCGGCTCGACGCCGTCCCGTACCTGTACGAGCGCGACGGCACGAACGGCGAGAACCTGCCCGAGACGCACGCGTACCTGAAGCGGGTCCGGGCCGAGGTCGACGCGCGCTACCCGGACCGCGTCCTGCTCGCCGAGGCGAACCAGTGGCCGGAGGACGTCGTCGCACTACTTCGGCGACGGCGACGAGTGCCACATGGCGTTCCACTTCCCGGTGATGCCGCGCATGTTCATGGTCGCTGCGCCGCGAGGAGGCGAAGCCGATCCTCGAGATCCTCGACCGGACGCCCGCGATTCCGGACATCGCGCAGTGGGGACTCTTCCTCCGGAACCACGACGAGCTGACGCTCGAGATGGTCACCGACGAGGAGCGCGACTACATGTACGCCGAGTACGCGAAGGACCCACGGATGAAGCTGAACCTCGGCATCCGCCGCCGGCTGGCGCCGCTGCTCGACAACGGCCGCGACGAGATCGAGCTGATGCACGCGATCCTCTTCTCCCTGCCCGGTGCCCCGGTGCTCTACTACGGGGACGAGATCGGAATGGGCGACAACGTCTACCTCGGCGACCGCGACGGCGTCCGCACGCCGATGCAGTGGACCGGCGACCGGAACGGCGGCTTCTCGCGCGCCGACTTCGCACAGCTCTACCTGCCGCCGCTGATGGACCCTGTCTACGGCTTCCGGCGGTCAACGTCGAGGCCCAGCTGCGCACGCCGACGTCGCTGCTCCGCTGGCTGCACCGCTTCATCGCGCTGCGCAAGGAGCATCCGGTGTTCGGCGCTCGGCACCTACGAGCCGCTGCGGCCGGAGAACCCGCGGATCTTCGCCCACGTCCGTCGCTACGAGGACGACGTCGTCCTCTGCGTCCACAACCTCGCGCGCTCGGCGCAGGCGGTCGAGCTCGACCTCGGCGAGTTCGAGGGGTGGGTGCCCGAGGAGATGCTCGGCCGCTCGGCCTTCCCCCGGATCGGCGAGCTGCCCTATCTCCTGACGCTCGCGCCGCGCGGGTGGTTCTGGTTCCAGCTGCGGAAGGAGGAGTGACGACCTCGGCCGACCTGACCGAAGAGACGCTCGTCGAGTACATCGCCGCGCAGCGGTGGTACGGGTCGAAGGGGCGTGAGGTCGCGCACGCGGCCGTCGTCGACTGCGCGCGAGCTGCCGGGCGCGGTGATCGCGCTCGTCGAGGTGCGCTTCCCGGAGGGGACGCACGACACCTATCAGCTCGTCGCCGGCGACCGGCTCGACGGCCTGGCCGAGCCCCGGGTCGCCCGCGAGCTCGTCCAGCGGATCCGCTCCGGCACGTCGCAGCTGACGCGGGACGGCGGCACGATCTTCTTCCAGGTGGTCGAGGGCTTCACCGGCGTCGGCGCCGAGCTCGCGACGGTGCGCGTGATCGAGAGCGAGCAGACGAACACCTCGGTCGTGTTCGACGAGGAGCTCGATCCTCAAGGTCTACCGCCGCCTCGAGGCCGGGATCAACCCCGAGCTGGAGATGCTCCGCTTCCTCAGCGGGCACGAGTTCCAGAACGTGCCGCCGCTGCACGGCTGGTACGCGTACCACGGCCGGCCCGCGGAGTCGACGCTGGGCATCCTCCAGGCGTTCGTGCCCGACGGGCTCGACGGCTGGGAGCTCGCGCTCGACGAGCTCGTCGAAGCGCCCGAACGGTTCCTCGGCCGTCTGCGCCGGCTGGGCGAGGTGACCGGCGCCATGCACACCTGCCTCGCCTCGGACCCGTCGGATCCGTCCTTCGCACCCGAGGAGCCGAGCCTGGAGTCGCTCGGGCTGCTGACCGCGACCATCGACGAGGAGATCGAGCGCGCCTTCGTCGACCTCCCGGACGACCTCGAGGCGCTCGAGCCGATCAGACGACGCGGCGAGGATATCCGCGAGCGCCTCCGCCAGCTGACGCATGCGGGCGCCGGCGGCAAGATCATCCGGCACCACGGCGACTTCCATCTCGGCCAGACGCTCTGGGCTCCCCGGACGCCGGGGGCGCTTCCAGGCTCCGGCGACTGGGTGATCCTCGACTTCGAGGGCGAGCCGGCGCGGTCGTTGCCGGAGCGGCGCCGGAAACGCTCGCCGCTCCGCGACGTCGCCGGGATGCTGCGCTCGTTCGCGTACGCCGCGTCCGCGGTCGCGCCGCTGCGCGGCGGCGAGGCCCCGACCGGCTGGGAGGAGCGCGCGCGGGCCGAGTTCCTGCACGGGTACACGAGCGGCGTCGATCCGATGCTCGTGCCGCCGGGCCCGGAGGCGTTCGAGAAGCTCCTGTCCGTGTTCGAGCTCGAGAAGGCCGTCTACGAGCTTCGCTACGAGCTGACCATGCGCCCCGACTGGCTGCCGATCCCGGTCGCCGGGATCCTGCGCATCCTCGAGGAGGAGCCGGTCACCACGTGACCGCCGCTCGGCCCAGCCTCGCTCTCGCGGGGGAAACGGCCGGTTTCCCCCGCGAGCCCCCTTCCCCGACCCATCAAGCACCTCAGCAGCCGATAGGAGCCGCGCCCGCCATGTCGGTCGCGGCGGCGAAAACTGCCTGCCGGGATGAACAGTTCGGCCCATGAGCGAGCCCTTCACGCTCGCGGACCCCCATGCGTACCTCGGCGCACATCCCGCTCAGGACGGCGTGCTCGTCCGCGCCTACCGCCCCGAGGCAGATTCGGTGAGGGTGCTGCCGATGGGGGTCGAACTGGAGCGTAAGCAGGACGGCGTCTTCGAAGGGGTGGTGAAGGGAGCCGAGCTACCGCTTGTCTACGAGCTGGAGGTCGAGCTACCCGGCGGGCGACTCGTACGTCCTCCACGACCCGTACTCGTTCCTGCCGACCCTCGGTGAGCTCGACGTCCACCTGGCGGGCGAAGGGCGGCACGAGGAGCTGTACGCGCGGCTCGGCGCGCACCCCCGCGTGGTCGACGGCATCGCCGGCGTCTCCTTCGCCGTCTGGGCGCCGAACGCCCGCTCGGTCAGCGTGGTCGGCGACTTCAACGGCTGGGACGGGCGGCTGCACCCGATGCGCTCCCTCGGTGCGTCCGGCATCTGGGAGCTCTTCGTTCCCGACCTCCGGCCGGGGCGCGAAGTACAAGTTCGAGCTCCGCACGTCGGGCGGCAAGCTCAGGCTCAAGGCCGACCCACTGCGCCTTCCGCACCGAACTGCCGCCCAGGACCGCGTCGGTCGTCTTCGAGTCTGCGCTACGAGTGGCAGGACGCGGACTGGCTGGACCGGCGCGCCGGCGCGACCCACTCGCCCGGCCCGTGTCCATCTACGAGGTGCACCTCGGCTCCTGGCGCCTGAACCCGCTGGAGGGCAACCGGCCGCTGACGTACGCCGAGCTCGGCGAGGAGCTCGCGGAGTACGTCTCCGAGCCTGGGCTTCACGCATGTCGAGCTGCTGCCGGTGATGGAGCACCCCTACGCGCCGTCGTGGGGCTACCAGGTGACCGGCTACTTCGCGCCGACGGCCGGTTCGGCACGCCCGACGACTTCCGTGCCTTCGTCGACCGCGCTGCACCAGCGCGGGCATCGGCGTGATCCTCGACTGGGTGCCGGCGCACTTCCCGAAGGACGACTCGGCGCTCGCCCGCTTCGACGGCACGGCGCTCTACGAGCACGAGGATCCGCGCCGCGGCGAGCACCCCGACTGGGGCACGCTGATCTTCAACTACGGCCGCAACGAGGTGCGCAACTTCCTCCTCGCGAGCGCCCTCTACTGGCTGCGACGAATACCACGTCGACGGGCTGCGCGTGGACGCGGTCGCGTCGATGCTCTACCTCGACTACTCGCGCAAGGAGGGCGAGTGGGTGCCGAACGAGCACGGCGGCAAGCGAGAACCTCGACGCGATCGAGTTCCTGCAAGCAGCTGAACGACGGTCGCGCACGCCCGCGAGCCCGGGCGTGCTGATGATCGCGGAGGAGTCCACGGCCTGGCCGGGCGTCTCGCGGCCGGTCGTACCATGGCGGTCTCGGCTTCGGGCTCAAGTGGAACATGGGCTGGATGCACGACACGCTCGCGTACTTCGCGCGCGACCCCGTCCACCGCCGCTACCACCACGACCAGCTCACCTTCAGCATGATCTACGCGTTCACCGAGAACTTCGTGCTGCCGCTCTCGCACGACGAGGTCGTGCACGGGAAGGGCTCGCTGCTCGGCAAGATGCCCGGCGACCCCTGGCAGCAGCTTCGCCAACCTGCGCGCGCTGCTACGGCTACATGTGGGCGCACCCCGGCAAGAAGCTCCTGTTCATGGGCGGCGAGCTCGGCGCAGGAGCGCGAGTGGAGCTCGGACGGCTCGCTCGACTGGCACCTGCTGGAGCAGGCGGAGCATGCCGGGATCCAGGAGCTCGTTCGGGATCTCAACCTGCGCTACCGGCGAGGAGCCGGCGCTGTGGGAGGTCGACTTCGAGCCGGCGGGCTTCCGCTGGCTGGAGGCGAACGACGCCGATGCGAACGTCATCGCCTTCGCCCGCCTCGCGGCCGACGGCAGACGGGCGCTGGTCTGCATCTGCAACTTCTCGCCGGTCTCTCGTCCCCGGTATCGCGTCGGGCTTCCCCGAGGCGGTCGCGTGGCGGGAGCTGCTGAACACGGACGACGACGCGCTACGGCGGCGGCGGCGTGGGGAACGCGGGCGAGCTCCCGGCGGAGCAGAAGCCGTGGCACGACCAGCCGTTCTCGGCGGAGCTGACGCTGCCGCCGCTGGGCGTCCTCTGGCTAGTTCCGGTCGCCTGAAGTGAAGAAGGCGGCGAACGACCCGCCGATCGAGGCGACGACCACGATCGCCCAAACCTGGAGGCCGACGTCGACGACCCGGCCGGCGGCGGTGAGCGGGTTCTTCAGCTGCGAGGAGATGGTCAACAGCTGGACGGTCGAGAAGAACAGCGCGTCGCCGAAGCCGTGGATGTCGGTGCCCCGAGCGTGGCGCTCGACGATCCAGACGAGGATCGCGCCCACCGCGTCGACAACGAGGGTCAGGGCGAGCGCGATCAGCAGCCGGGAGAGCAGCCGCCGGTGCCGCTCTTCCCAGGTCAGCATCCGGTCGAGCTCCTCGCGGATCACAGCCGGAGTGTCGCGGCGGCGGCGGACGCGCCGGCGAACCGGCTAGGCGCGCCGGCGGACTGCACCATCGATGCGCCGCTAGCCTCCCACGGATGGGGCTCTTCGCCCGGCTCTTCCGCCTGATCTGGGGCGGCGACGTCGACCGTCCGCTGCGGCCGGTGCTCGCCGTGTCCTTCGTCGGCTCCACCTGCTTCTCGGCCGGGTGGTCGTTCGTGGGCATCTGGGCGATCAGGGAGCTCGGCGCGACCAAGAGCCAGCTCGGGGTCGCCTTCCTGATCGCCGCGCTCGTCGGGATGGTCGCCGGCTACCTCGGCGGCCACGCGTCCGACTACGTCGGCCGCCGGCCGATGATCCTGCTGGGCTGGGCGCTCCTCGGCTTCGCGTTCCTCCTCTTCGCGTTCGTCGGCGACCGGACGTACGTGGGCCTGGCGCTGCTCGTCTTCTCGTCGATCGGCGGATCGATCGGAGGCGGGGCGGACCAGGCGATGGTCGCCGACCTGGTGCCGCCGGAGCGTCACGAGGCCGCATACGCGTCGGTGCGGGTGGCCTCGAACCTCGGGGTCGTGTGCGGGCCGCCGATCGGCGGGCTCCTGCTCGTCGGCGGGCACTGGCCGATCCTCTTCGGCGGCGTCGCATCGATGTGCGTCGGCGCGATCGCGATCGCGTGGCGATACCTGCCGCGGCGCGGCGCGTACGCGCCGGAGGAGCCGCCGACCCGCGGGTCGCTCGGGGTGATCGCGCGCGACCATGCCTTCCTCGTCTTCCTGGTGTCGGGCGCGCTCGCCTATCTGGTGTACGTCGCGATCGAGACTGTGCTGCCGATCTCCGCGGTCGACACGCACGGCGTCGCTCCCTGGACCTGGGGGCTGATCGTCGTCCTCAACCCGCTGATGGTCACGCTCTTCCAGCTTCGCCTGACCCGCGCGACCACGTGGTTCGCGCCGGGGCCGAAGCTCGGTACCGCCATGCTGATGATGGGCGGGTCGTTCCTGCTCCTGCTCGGCAGCAACTCGGTCGCGACCTACGCCGTCGTCGTGCTCGTGTTCGTCTTCGGGGAGATGCTGTGGGTGCCGACCTCCCAGGCGATCGTCGCCGGGCTCGCACCGGAGGACGTGCGCGGCGCCTACATGGGAGCGTTCGGCTCGACGGCGGCGATCGGGTTCGCGCTGGGGCCGTTCACGGGCCTTCGCCTGCAGGACGTGTACGGGGAGAACGCGGCGTGGCTGTTCTTCGCGGGCGTCTCGGTCGCCGCGGCCGCCACGGGCGTATCGCCGTTCGCGCGGCCCAGGCCCGGCGGGGCGGGGCGGCTCTGCCCTCGGTCGGCGCGTGACCGGTCGTCTCGGCGCGATCCCCGATCCGGGCGGGACGACGACGTTCCGGGTCTGGGCGCCGGCCGCGGCGCGGGTGGACGTCAGGCTCGGCGGCGAGAGCCGACCGCTCGCTCCCGAGCGCGGCGGCCTGTTCGCGGGCGTGCTGCGGGCGGCGCCGGGCGAGGACTACGTCTACGTCCTCGACGGCGGCCGCGCGTACCCGGACCCTGCTCGCGGTTCCAGCCCGAGGGGGTCCTCGGGGCCCTCGCGGGTGGTCGATCTGCCTCTCGGGCGCCGCGTCTCGGATTGTCGCTCGACGACCTCGTCGTCTACGAGCTCCACGTCGGGACGTTCTCGGCGGAGGGGACCTTCGACGGCGTCGTGCCGCACCTCGGCGGGCTCCGCGAGCTCGGCGTGACGGCGATCGAGCTGATGCCGGTGGCGACGTTTCCCGGGCGATCGCGGCTGGGGCTACGACGGCGTCTACGCGTACGCGCCGCACCCCGCCTACGGCGGCCCGGACGGGCTCGCCCGCCTCGTCGACGCAGCGCACGGCGAGGGCCTCGGCGTGATCCTCGACGTCGTCTACAACCACCTCGGCCCGGGATCGGAGGCGCTGACCGCGTTCGGCCCCTACCTCACGCGACCGGACGTCCAGACGTTCTGGGGAGCGGGCCTCGACTACTCGCAGGCCGGCGTCCGCGAGTGGGCGATCCAGAACGCGCGCTGCTGGGTGCGACGACTACCGGATCGACGGCCTCCGGCTCGACGCCGTCGCACGCGATCCGCGACGACCGCGCCGCGACACGTCCTCGCGGAGCTCGCCGACCGTGTGCACGCGACCGCGCCGCACGCGCTCGTGATCGCGGAGACGAGCGTCGGCGACGACGCAGCCGCTCGAGGACTGGGGCCACGACGCGCAGTGGGCGGACGGGCTCCACCACGCGCTGCACGCCCTCGCTCACCGGCGAGCGCGACGGGCTACTACGCGCCGTACGGCTCGCTCGACGACCTCGTCGCGCGAGCTCGGGCGCCGGCCGGCCGAGCGGCTCATCGTCTGCGCGCAGAACCACGACCAGGTCGGCAACCGCGCCGCTCGGCGACCGGCTGCCGCCCGACGAGCTCCGCCTCGCCTCGGCCGTCGTCCTCTTCTCCCCGCAGACGCCGCTCCTCTTCATGGGCGAGGAGTACGGCGAGCCGAACCCGTTCCAGTTCTTCACCGACCACATCGACCCGACGATCGCCGACGGCCACGCGGGAAGGCCGCAAGCGAGAGTTCGCCGCGTTCGCGGCCTTCTCCGGCGAGGACGTCCCCGATCCGCAGGCGAGCGAGACCTTCCTGCGCTCGCAAGCTCTCGCGGCGCGGAGACGCCCGGCGTTGCGCGACCACTACCGCAGGCTGCTCGCGCTGCGTCGCACGCCTCCCGCGCGAGGTGCACGTGGAGGCGACGCGGACCGAGCGCTGACGCATGCGGCGCGGGCGACGCGACGCTCGTCGCCGACTTCGACGCCCGGACCGTGGAGCTGCGAGACGTGAGCGTCTGGCCGGGCCAGCCCTTCCCGCTCGGCGCCGACCTGGGACGGCGAAGGCACGAACTTCTCGCTCTTCTCCGAGAACGCCGAGCGCGTCGAGCTCTGCCTGTTCGACGAGGACGGACAGCGAGACGCGCGATCGAGCTGACGGAGCGCACGGCGTTCAACTGGCACTGCTACCTGCCCGGGCGTCGGCCCGGGCCAGCGCTACGGCTACCGCGTCCACGGGCCGCTACGACGCCGCGAGCGCGGGCACCGCTTCAACCCGACGCAAGCTGCTGATCGACCCGTACGCGAAGGCGATCGAGGGCCCGATCGCGCTGGGAGGCCGCGCCACGTCTGCCCTACGTCCCCGGCGGCGACGACGCCGACCTCGAGCCGACGACGAGGACGACGCCGCCGCGATCCCGAAGTGCGTCGTCGTCGACCCGGCGCTTCGACTGGGAGGGCGACCGGCCGCTCGCGCACGCCGTGGCACGAGACCGTCATCTACGAGGCGCACGTCAAGGGCTTCACGAAGCTGCACCCGAGCGTGCGCGAGGACCTGCGCGGCACGTACGCCGGGCTCGCCTCCGAGCGCGGCGATCGAGCACCTGCACGTCGCTCGGCGTGACGGCGGTCGAGCTGCTGCCCGTCCACCACATCGCCGACGAGAGCTTCCTGCGTCGAGCGGGGCCTGACCAACTACTGGGGCTACAGCTCGATCGGCTACCTCGCCCCGCACGCGCTCTACGCCGCGACCGGCGACGCGCGGCGAGCAGGTGCGCGAGTTCAAGGGGATGGTCAAGGCGCTCCACCGCGCCGGCATCGAGGTGATCCTCGACGTCGTCTACAACCACACCGCCGAGGGCAACCACCTCGGGCCCGATGCTCGCGCTTCAAGGGCATCGACAACGCCTCGCTACTACCGGCTGATGCCCGACGACCCGCGCTACTACATGGACTTCACCGGCACCGGCAACAGCCTCAACCCGGTGCACCCGAGCGTGCTGCGGCTGATCATGGACTCGCTGCGCTACTTCGTCATCGACTGCCACGTCGACGGCTTCCGCTTCGACCTCGCCTCGGCGCTCGCGCGCGAGTTCTACGACGTCGACCGGCTCTCGGCCTTCTTCGACATCGATCCACCAGGACCCGGTCCTCTCGCAGGTGAAGCTGATCGCCGAGCCGTGGGACGTCGGCGCCGGGCGGCTACCAGGTCGGCAACTTCCCGATCCTCTGGACCGAGTGGAACGGCATCTACCGCGACACGATGCGCGACTTCTGGCGCGGCGCAGGCGACCGTCGCGCGAGTTCGCGCTGCGCTTCACCGGCTCGAGCGACCTGTACCAGCGCGACGGCCGCCGGCCGTCCGCGTCGATCAACTTCGTCACCGCCCACGACGGCTTCACGCTCGCCGACCTCGTCTCCTACAACGAGAAGCACAACGAGGCGAACGGCGAGGACAACCGCGACGGCACGCGACGACAACCGCTCCTGGAACTGCGGCGTCGAGGGCCCGACCGACGACCCGGAGGTCAACGCGCTGCGCGAGCGGCAGCAGCGCAACTTCCTGACCACGCTGCTCCTCTCGCAGGGCGTGCCGATGCTGCTCGGCGGCGACGAGCTCGGCCGCACGCAGCGCGGCAACAACAACGCCTACTGCCAGGACAACGAGATCAGCTGGTTCGACTGGGAGCTCGACGACCGCGCCGCAGCGGCTGCTCGAGTTCACGCGCCGGCTGATCGCGCTGCGCGCGCGCGCATCCCGGTGTTCCGGCGCGCGGAGTTCCTCGACCGGCGAGTCGCCGCTCGGCTCCGGCGCTGCCCGACAGCTGGTGGTTCCGGCCCGACGGCCGCAAGATGACGCGGCGCGACTGGGACGACGGCGGGCTGCGCACGCGTCGGGCGTCTTCCTCAACGGCGAGGAGATCCCGACGCGGTCGCCGACGGGCGAGCAGGTCGTCGACGACTCGTTCGTGCTCCTCTTCAACGCGCACCACGAGCCGGCGATCGTTCCTCCTGCCGCCGCGCCGGTTCGGCTCCCGGTGGCTGCTCGAGCTCTCGACCGCCGAGCCGGAGGCCGGACGGCCGCCCGTACCCGGCGCGGGCGGAGCTCGAGGTCGGCGCGCGCTCGATCGTCGTCCTGCGCCGCGGCTGACCTCCGCAGCCTTCCGGGCGTCTGCGGAGCCCGGCTCCGTGTCGTCCCCGATGGCCGCCGGTGCCGCGCGCGACACGATGGCGGAGACAGGAAAGGAGTCGAGATGACTGGGACGATTCTGGTGACGTACGCCTCGAGGTACGGCTCCACGCGCGAGGTGGCGGAGTCGATCGCCGGAACGCTCCGCGGACGGCTGCTTCGCGTCGACGTCTGCCCGGCCGCGGAGGTCGAGAGCGTCGAGGGGTACGCAGGTGTGGTGCTCGGCGGCGGGATCTACATGGGCCGCTGGCACCGCGACGCGCGGGGCTTCGCCAGGCACTTCGCCGACGAGCTGGCGCGACCTGCCCGTCGCCGTGTTCGCGCTGGGGCCGGTCGACGACGTTCCCGAGCATCGCCGCGGGGCGGAGAAGCAGTTCCGCGCGGCGGTCCAGAAGCTGCCCTTCGAGCCGGTCGCTACGGCCCTGTTCGGCGGCGCGGTCGACCCGGCGCAAGCTGCGATTTCCCTTCAACCACATGCCGGCCGCCGACGTGCGCGACTGGGACCGGATCCGCGCGTGGGCGCTGCAAGTCGCCGAAGTGCTTCTGCGCGTTCCCGCCGCGGGGGCCGCTGCCTAGCGCCCCGGGGGACGCAGCACCGCGAACTGGTCGGTGATCTCGAGGTCGTCCGTGCGGAAGCGGAACACCTCGGCCGGCCGGCCGCCGCTGCGTCCGGGCGGCCGCCGCTCGCCGGTCGGCTCGAGCACGCCTCGACGGAGGAGGATGCGCTGGAGGTTGGTCGCGGACACCTCGTGGCCGAGCGCCGCTGCGTACAGCTCGCGGAGCTCCGAGATCGTGAAGGTCTCGGGTGCGAGCGCGAAGCCGAGGTTGGTGTAGGAGAGCTTCGCGCGCAGGCGCTCTCGGGCGGCGAGGGCGAGCGCTCCGTGGTCGAACGCCGTCGGCGGGAGATCGTCGACCGGGTGCCACCCGGTGTCCGTCCGGCACGGCCGGGTCGATGCCGGTGCGGATCAGCCCGAGATAGGCGGTCGCGACCAGCCCGGTGCGGGGGTCGGCCCGGGTCTCGAGCTGCTCGAGGTGCGAGAGCTCGCGGACGTCGACCTTCGCTGCGAGATGCCGCCGGATCGAGCGCTCGAACGTCTCACGCTCGAGGCGCCCTCCCGGCAGCGCCCATCGCCCGGCGAACGGGGCGAGGGCCCGGCGCCAGAGCAGCACCTGCAGCGCTTCGCGCCGGATCTGGAGCACCACTGCGACGGTCTCGTGCGTATGGGTGGTAGGCTGGTCGCGAGGTTTTCGCTTCACAGTCGTAAACTTAGCGGAGGAGTCCGATGCAGAAGGTCCTGGTACTGGTGGTGGGGAGTCGCGCTGCTGGCGGCCGGCTCGGCCGGCGCCGGAGGCGCGGCACCCGGGAAGACGCTGAAGGTCGGGATGGTCACCGACGCCAGCGGGCTGAACGACCGGGGTTTCAACCACCTCGCCTACGTCGGTCTCCAGCAGGCGCAGAAGCGGCTGGGGATCACGTTCCGGGTCGCCGAGTCGCGGTCGCCCTCCGACTACATCCCGAACCTCGCGGCCTTCGCCCGCCAGGGGTACGACCTCGTCGTCGGGGTCGGGTACACGGAGATCGGTGCGATGGGCGCGGTCGCCAAGCGCTTCCCGAAGCACGCGCTTCGCGATCGTCGACGTCGCCAACGGGGACCTCGCCGGCAAGCCGAAGAACGTGCTCGGCCTGCTCTTCCGCGAGGAGCAGGTCGGCTACCTGGCCGGCTACCTCGCCGGCCTCGAGGCCAAGCGGAAGCCGGGGAAGGACGTGATCAGCTCGGTGGCGGGCGAGAAGCAGCCTCCGGTCGATCGCTTCATCGCCGGCTACCAGGCCGGCGCGAAGAAGGCGGATCCGAAGATCACGGTCGCGAACGCGTACTCGCAGGACTTCACCGACCAGGCGAAGTGCAAGTCGATCGCCCTGAACCAGATCTCCGCCGGTTCGCTCGCCGTCTTCGCCGTTGCCGGCGCCTGCGGTCTGGGGGCGCTCGACGCCGCCCGTGAGCGGAACGTGTGGGGGATCGGCGTCGATGCCGACCAGTCGTTCCTCGGCCCGCAGATCCTGACCAGCGCGACGAAGAAGGTCGACCGCGCGGTGTTCCTCGCAGTCCAGGTCGGCGCAAAAGGGCACCTTCCGCGGCGGCAATGCCGTCTTCGGTCTCCGAGAAGGGGGCGTCGGGCTCGGCAAGATCAGCCCGAAGGTGCCGAAGATCGGAGGTCGCGGCGGTCGAGCGGATCCGGCAGCAGCTGATCGCCGGGACGATCACCCCGCCGCGCGTTCTGCGCTGAACGGTCGACCTACGCCAGGCGGATGATGTCCGCTTCGGCCAGGTCGGCGATCTCCTCGGCCGAGTAGCCCAGCCTCCGCGAGCACCTCGGACGTGTGCTCGCCGAGTGCCGGCGGCGGCGAGGCGTAGCGCGGGCGCTCGCCGTCGGCGGAGAAGGCCGGGCCGAGCGTCGTGTAGGGGCCGAGGCGCTCGAGGATCCCGATCGCTTCCGTCTGCGGGTCGGCCGCGACCTCGCCGATGTCCTGCACCGGGGCCGCGGGGACTCCGGCCGCCGCCAGCGCCTCCAGCCAGGCCGCGCGTGGTCGCTCGCGCAGCCGCTCCGACAGCGCCTCGACGAGCGCGGCCCGGTTGGCCACGCGGTCGGGGTTGGTCGCGAACCGCGGGTCGCCTGCCAGCTCCGGCAGCCCGATCGCTTCGACCAGCCTGCGGAAGAGCCCGTCGTTCGCGGCGGTGATCATCAGCCCCCCGTCCGCCGCGGGGAAGACCTGGTACGGCGCGATCGCGTGGAAGCGCCGTTCCCTGCGGCGCCGGCACGGCGCCCGGTCTCGATCGTGCCGATCAGGTGGTAGGAGACGAACGCGAGGGCCGTCTCCCAGAGCGAGACCTCCAGCGTCCGGCCGCCGCCCTCGTGCAGCGCAGCGAGGATCGCGAACGCGGCGTACATGCCCGTGGCGTGGTCGATCAGCGAGACGCCGACCCGGACGCCGCTGCCGCCCGGCTCGCCGGTGACGCTGATCAGGCCGCCGGCCGCCTGGAGCAGCGGGTCGTAGCCGGGGAGCGTCCGCTTCGGCCCGGTGCGGCCGTACGACGAGATCGTGCAGTGGACGAGCTCGGGCCGCCGGGTTCGGAGGGCGTCGGCGCCGAGTCCGAGCTCGTCCGCGAGGCCGGGCCGCAGGCTCTGGACGAAGACGTCGGCGCGGTCGACGAGCCGGAGCAGCACCTCGCGTGCCGCGGCGGAGGTCGATTGCGGCCGAGCGCTTCCCCGAGTTCGCCGCGACGAACAGCGTCCCGAGATCGCCTGCGAAAGGCGGCCCCCAGGCGCGCGCCTCGTCGCCCGCGGGCGGCTCGACCTTGACCACGTCGGCCCCGAGCGCGCCGAGCAGCTGCGTGCAGGTCGGGCCCGCGTACGAGGTGGTGACGTCCACCACCCGTACGCCTGCGAGCGGAGCGGAAGCGCCAGCTCAGAAGAACGACCACGTCTTGATCGAGGAAGCGCGATGTCCGACGATATGCCGACACGCCGAGAAAGACGAACAGCGTGATCAGCCCGAAGGCGGTCAGCCCGGCCAGCTTCACGGTCGGCGGCTTGCCGCCCGCGAACACCGAGTTCAGCTGCGCCTCGACCATGCTCTCGACGTGCTTGTTGATCCGGTCGCCGAAATCGGAGCTCGACCCCTCCGTGCGCAGCATCGGGAAGTACGTCGGCGAGCCGTCCAACTCGAGCTGGTAGATGTGCTCGGCGCGGACGTCCTTGAGCTTCTGCTCGCCGAGGTCGCGCACGGACACCCCGGCCGGCAGGTCGCCGCCGACGAGCGCGCGGGTGGTCTCGGAGAGCAGCACCTGCCCGCCGTGCCCCGCCGAGCAGATCCGCGCCGCCCGCACGACGTCGAGCCCGACGTAGCCCTCGTCGCCGACGGCCGGCTCACCGGTGTGCAGCCCCATCCGCACCCGCACGCTCGGCGCCGCCCGGCCACTCGTGGGCGGCGAGCGCGCGCTGCCCCGCGACCGCTGCGGCGACCGCCTCGCGCGCCCGGGCGAACGAGTAGAAGAACGCGTCGCCCTGGGTGTCGACCTCGCGTCCGCCCTGCCGCCCGAACGCCTCGCGGAGGATCCGCCGGTGGTCGGAGACGACCGCGCCGTAGTCGGCGCCCAGCTCCTGCAGGAGCTTCGTCGACCCCTCGATGTCGGTGAACAGGAACGTGACCGTGCCGGCCGGGTACGACGAGGACATCGCGTGATTATCGTGGCGGGATGAACCGTCTCGCCGGCGAGACCAGCCCGTACCTCCTCCAGCACGCCGACAACCCGGTCGACTGGTACCCGTGGGGCGACGAGGCGCTCGCGCGCGCGCGCGACGAGGACAAGCCGATCCTGCTCTCGATCGGCTACGCGGCCTGCCACTGGTGCCACGTGATGGAGCACGAGTCGTTCGAGGACGCCGGCGACGGCGGCGCTGATGAACGAGCACTTCGTGAACGTCAAGGTCGACCGCGAGGAGCGGCCCGACCTCGACGCGGTCTACATGGACGCGGTCGTCGCGCTCACCGGGCAGCGGCGGCTGGCCGATGACCGTCTTCCTCACGCCCGACGGGCGAGCCGTTCTTCGGCGGCACGTACTTCCCGCCGGAGCCGCGGCACGGGCTGCCGAGCTTCCGGCAGGTGCTCGACGCGGTCGCGGACGCCTACCGCGAGCGGCGCGACGACGTCGACGCGCTCGGCGCGCGCAGCTCGTCGAGGCGCTCGCGCGCTCGGCGCGAGGTCGCGCCGTCGGCGCGAGCCGCTGACCGACTCGGTGCTGTCGCGAGGCGTGCGCGCGGTCTCGCGCCGGGCGTTCGACGCCGAGTGGGGCGGCTTCGGCGGCGCGCCGAAGTTCCCGCCGGCCTCGGCGCTCGAGTTCCTGCTCGCGCCGCGGCGAGCCGGAGCATGGTCGACGGCGACGCTCGACGCGATGGCCGCCGGCGGGATGTACGACCTGGTCGGCGGCGGCTTCCACCGCTACTCGGTCGACGACGCGCTGGCTCGTGCCGCACTTCGAGAAGATGCTCTACGACAACGCGCTGCTCGTCCCCGCGTACCTGCACGCGCTGGCGTCGTCACCGGCGACGAGCGCTACCGGCGCGGTGGTCGAGGAGACGTTCGACTACCTGCTCCGCGACCTCGCGCTCCCCGGGCGGCGGCTTCGCCTCGTCGCAGGACGCCGACACCGACGGCGTCGAGGGGCTCACGTACACCTGGACGGAGGCCGAGGGCGTCCCGGCCGAGCTGCTCCAGCCCGTTCGAGCACGGCCGCTCGATCATCCGCGGCGAGCTCGACGCCGGAGCTGCGGGCGCGGCTGCTCGACGAGCGCGCGCGCGCGGCCGCAGCCGGCCCGCGACGACAAGGCGATCGCCGCCTGGAACGGCCTCGCGCTCGCCGCCCTCGCCGAAGCGCGGCCGGAGACTCGGCAAGCGCCACGGTGTCACAAGCCGCCGAGCGGCTCGGGAGCTTCCTGCTCGGCGCGCTCTCGTCGCCCGACGGCCGGCTCTACCGGACGTGGCGGAACGGGCGGGCGAGCGATCCCGGGCTACCTCGAGGACTACGCCGACGTCGCGCACGGGCTCTACGAGCTCCACGTCGCCACCGGCGAGCTGCGCTGGCTGGAGGAGGCGCAGCCGGCTGGCCCGGCTGGCGGTCGAGCTCTTCGCCGACGAGGAGCGCGGCGGCTTCTTCCATGACCGCCGCGCGACGGCGAGCAGCTCGTCGCCCGCAAGAAGGATCTCGACGACAACCCGGTCCCGTCGCGGAACTCGATGCTCGCGTTCGTGCTGCTGCGGCTCGCGCGGATCTACGGCGACGACGAGCTCGAGCACCGGGCGGCCGGCGTCCTGCGACTCGCTGCACGCCGACCTGAGCCGGATCCCGACCGCGTTCGGCTGGGCGCTCTGCGCGCTCGACCTGTACCTCTCGCCGCCGCGCGAGCTGGCGATCGTCGGCGCGCCCGCGGACGAGATCGCGCGCGCCGCGCTGGCGCCGTTCGACCCGAACGCGGTGGTCGCCTTCGGCCCGAGCGAGGACGTGCCGCTCCTGGCCGGCAAGACCCGCGTGGACGGCAAGCCGACGCTCTACGTCTGCGAGCGCTTCGCCTGTCGGGCGCCGGTGACCTAGACGACGAACGTCTCGGGCCGGGCGCTTCCGCGCTCGAACCGCGCGACGTCGAACGCCGACAGGTCGAGCGTCGGCTCGTGCCCCACGATCAGCTCCGCCACGTGCTCGCCGACCGCGGGCGCCTGCTGGAAGCCGTGGCCGGAGAATCCGGTGGCGTAGAAGAAGCCCTCCGGCTCGGCCGCCTGCGCCGACCAGGGCGTTGTGGTCGGGGCTCATCTCGTAGTAGCCCCACCACGACGTCTGCACCGGCAGGTCCGCCAGCAGCGGCAGCCGGCGCAGCCCCGCCTCCGCCACCTCCTCCAGCGTCTGCTCCTTTCCGCCGAAGACGATGCCCGGCCCCTCGCGGTGGAAGTAGAACGACGTGGAGAAGTCGATCGTCAGCGGCAGCCGCTCGGGCAGGCCGCCGTCCTCCGGCGAGAACCAGATCCAGCGCTGCTCGCCCTCGACCGGCAGCTCGACGCCGGCCATCGCGGCCACCTCGGCCGACCAGGCGCCGGCGCAGCAGACGAGCGTGCCGCAGCCGATCGGCCCCTTCGAGGTCTCGACGCCCGCCACCCGCCCGGCTTCCACGTCGCACGCCCGTCACGTCACAGCCCTGCCGGACGTCGATCCCGCGCGCGTACCACTGGACGACCGACTCCGGGGAGGCGTAGCCGTCGAGCTCGCAGAAGGTCGCCGCCAGCAGGCCGTCCGGCTCGAGCTGGGGGACGATCGCGAGCGCCTCCTCCGACCGAGAGCTCCCGCGAGGGAACGCCCAGCCGGTGCTGGAGCGCGAGCGCCTCGCGGAACGAGGCGACGTCCTCGTCGCGGTCGAGCAGGAACAGGTAGCCGTACCGGCGGAAGTCGATCCCGTCCATCCGGTCGAACTCGGCCATCGAGCGCAGGGCGATGCGGATGTTCAGCTCGTCGGAGAACTGCGCGCGGATCCCGCCGGCCGAGCGCGAGGTCGAACCGGCCGCGAGCGAGTCGCGCTCCAGCAGCACGACGTCCTCCACGCCCAGCTCGCGCAGGTGCCACGCGACGCTCGCCCCATCGCGCCGCCGCCCACGATCACCACGTCATGCGACTCCATCGCCGATGGCCGTAAGGTACGCCCGTGGCGCTGCTCGAGGTGAAGAACGTCAGTCGCCGCTTCGGTGGCATCGTCGCGCTCGACGACATCTCTTTCGAGGTGGGCGAGCGTGAGATCGTCGGGCTGATCGGGCCGAACGGCGCCGGCAAGACCACGGCGTTCAACGTGATCACCCGCCTCTACCGCCCCGACGGCGGCGAGCTGAACTTCGCGGGCGAGACGCTGCTCTCGACGCCGCCGCACCGTGTCGTCGGCGCGTGGCATCGCACGCACCTTCCAGAACCTCGAGCTGTTCAAGACGATGACCGTGCGCGAGAACGTGGTCGTCGGCACGCACACCCGCGCCGGCAAGCGCTCCGTCGACGAGATCATCGACTACGTCGGCATCGGCGACGTCGCCGAACGGCCCGCCGGGTCGCTCCCGTACGCGATCCTGAAGCGCGTCGAGACCGCCCGCGCGCTCGCGTCCGGGCCGCGCCTCCTGCTGCTCGACGAGCCGGCCGGCGGGCTCTCGCACGAGGAGGTCGAGCAGCTCGCCGCGTTCCTTCGCCGCATGCGCGAGGACTTCGACCTCACCATCCTGCTCGTCGAGCACCACATGAACCTCGTGATGGGCGTGTCCGACCAGGTTCACGTGCTCGACTTCGGCCGCAAGATCGCCGCCGGGACGCCGGAGGAGGTCCAGCGCGACCCGGCCGTGATCGAGGCCTACCTGGGCTCGGAAGAAGCGGCCTGACGGCCGAACGACTGAAGACGCTGCGCAAGGTGACCACGGCCGGCAGGGTGACGACGGTCACCCGCTCGACGGGACGCGTCGACGTCCACGGTCTGGTCGGGACGCCGGGCGCGGTGTGGCTCGCCGACAACACCAGCGGCCTGCTGTACCGGGTGCCTACGGGCTGAGCGCGCGGCCGAGCAGTTCGCGCGGCACGTGCCCGGCCGCGTACTCGCGACGTGCCCTCGTCCAGCAGCTCGCGCGCACCCGCGACGAGCGCGCCGTAGGCGGCGCCGGAGAGCAGGCTGCCCGTCGAGATCCTCCGCACCCCGATCGCCTCGAGCCGGCCGATCGGCGGGGCGGTCGCGAGGGCGAGGACGTTCACGGGCGCTCCGACCTCGTCGACGACTCGGCGGATGTCGTCGAGCTCGGTCAGGCCCGGGGCATACAGGCAGTCGGCGCCCGCGTCGCGGTACGCGACCAGGCGCTCGATCGTCCCGTCCAGGTCGTCCACCCCGCGGATGTGGTGCTCGCAGCGGCCGGTCAGCACCATGCCCGTTTCCCGGGCCGCCTCGGCCGCCTCTGCGACACGCGCGGCTGCGTGCCTCGATCGTCGTCGATCTCGCCGCTCGCAGGATCGTAGTCCTCGATCGAGCAGCCGGCCGCGCCCGCCTCGGCCAGCAGCCGGACCGTCTCGGCGACCCCGCCCGGCTCGTCGGGGTACAGACGCTCGCTGTCGACGTTCAGCGGAACGCTCACCGAAGCGGCGACCGCTTCGACGTGCGCCACCAGCTCGTCGCGCGTGACCTGCTGGTCGGGCTTGCCGAGCGACCACGCGAAGCCGGCGCTCGTCGTCGCCAGCGCGGGAAAGCCGAGCGTCTCGAGGAGCCGCGCCGAGCCGACGTCCCACGGATTCGGCATCAGGAACAGCCGGTCCCCCTCGTGAAGCCGGCGGAAGCGCGTGCGCAGCTCGACTGCAGACACGATGCCATCTTCAACGACGGCCGCACGGCTAGGCTTCCCGGCCGATGCGGCCGTTCGCGATCGCCCTCGTGCTGGCGGCGCTCGCCTCGTCGGCCGGCTCCTCGGCCGCCACCCCGCCGCCGCTCCTGATCGGGGACAACGGTCTTCCGGCGGCGGTCAGGGCCGGCGCCGCCCGCTACTTCGCGTGGATCGACTCCCGCGGCGGCGTCAACGGCCGCCGGATCGCGTTCCGGGCGGCGACGCCGGCCGAGGACCCGCTGGCCGTGCTCGCCACGGCGGGCGCGCCGGAGCCCGTGCCGCAGCTCGTCCTGAGCGGCTCGGCCGCCGCGCGCGGCCGCGCGTGGGCGGTGGGCTACCTGCCGGGGTATCGGCTCGAGGCCGCCGTGCTCGCGCGCCAGATCGCCAAGACGAGGCCCGGAGCCAGGATCGCCGTGCTGTACTCGGACGACGCAGACGGGCGCGAGCTGCTGGAGCGGTTCAGGCGATCCGCCCGGGTGACCGCCGCCTCCACCGACCCCGCCGTTCTGCGCGCGTCCGGGGCGGACACGCTCGTCGTCCTCTCCTCGCACCCGCTCGCGCTGCCCGTGCGCGACTGGTTCGTGTACTCCAACGCCGCCGCGGCGGAACCGTTCCCGGGCGCAGTCTCGACCGTCTTCGTCCGCATGCCGGGCGATCCGGCCTGGGTGGGCGATCCGACCCCGCCGCGGCTACGGCCTGCGAACGGCGAACAGGCGCTCGGCCTCGCTGCCGCTTTCACGGTCGTGGGCGCGCTGCGCCGCGCGGGCGCCGGCCCGACGCGGGCGGCCGTCCTGACCGCGCTCCGCCGGTCGGTCGAGGCCGACAACCCGTTCCTGGTGCCGGGCGTCGTCGTCCGCGGCGGCATCCACCAGGTCGCGCTCCAGCGCTGGTCCGCCGGACGCTGGCGCGTCTTCACCCCGCCGCTCGCCCGCTAGTACGCTCGCGGAATGTCGACCGCCGCAGCGGTCACCCCCCAGGCACGGTCGGATGTCCGCGTTGGCCCGATCTTCGCGGCGCTGATGCTGGTCATGCTGCTCGCGTCGCTCGACTCGACGATCGTCTCAACCGCGCTCCCGACGATCGTCGGCGAGCCTCGGCGGGATCGAGCAGCTCTCGTGGGTCGTCACTGCGTACCTGCTGGCGTCGACGATCACGACACCGGTTGCGGGGAAGCTCGGCGACGTCTACGGACGGAAGCTCGTGCTCCAGGCCGCCCTGATCGTCTTCCTCGTCGGCTCGGCGCTGTGCGGGCTCAGCCAGAACATGCCCGAGCTGATCGCGTTCCGGGCGGTGCAGGGGCTGGGCGGCGGCGCACTGTTGGTCAGCGCGCAGGCGGTGATCGGCGACGTCGTCTCTCCGCGCGAGCGCGGGCGCTACTCCGGGCTGATCGGCGCCGTCTTCGGCGTCTCGACGGTGGTCGGCCCGCTGATCGGCGGGCTGCTTCGTCGACCACCTCTCGTGGCGCTGGATCTTCTACGTCAACCTGCCGATCGGGATCGCCGCGTTCGTCGTCCTCGCAGGTGGTCCTCCACGTCGCCTCCGCAGACGATTCGCCACGCGATCGACTACCTGGGGATGGCGCTCCTCGCCGGCGGCCTCACCGCGCTCGTCCTCTTCACGAGCCTCGGCGGCACCACCTATCCGCTGGTGGTCTGCCGCCGATGGTCGCGCTGCTCGCGCTCGCCGTCGCGCTCTCGGTCGCGTTCGTCGTCGTGGAGCGGCTCGCGCGCGGAGCCGCTCGTCCCGCTCCGGCTCTTCCGCAACCGCGTGTTCGCGTCGCGAGCGCCGTCGGGTTCATCGTCGGCATCGCGCTGTTCGGGTCGGTGACCTACCTGCCGCTCTACCTCCAGGTGGTGAAGGGCTCGAGCGCCGACCGCGTCCGGCCTGCAGATGCTGCCGCTGATGGCGGGCGTGCTGGTCAGCTCGATCGGCAGCGGCCAGCTGATCACGCGCTACGGCCGCTACAAGGTGTTCCCGATCGTCGGCACCGCGCTGATGGTGGTCGGCCTGCTGCTGCTCTCGCGGCTCGGGGCCGACACGAGCCCGGTGGTCGCCGACCTCTACATGCTGGTCCTCGGCCTCGGGCTCGGCTTCGTCGATGCAGGTGCTCGTGCTCGCCGTCCAGAACGCGGTCGACTACGAGAACCTCGGCGTCGCGACGTCGACCGCGACGCTGTTCCGCTCCATGGGCGGGGCGATCGGCGTCCCGCTCTTCGGGGCGATCTTCGCGAACCAGCTTTCGTCGCACCTGACCGCGAAGCTCCCGGCGGACGCGGCGGCTTCGCTTCCGGCGCATCTCGGTCCCCAGCAGATCGATGCTCTGCCGGCGGTGATCCGCGATCCGTACGTGGCCGCCTACGCGGCGGCGCTGAAGCCCGTCTTCCTGATCGCCGGCGTGATCGCGGCGCTCGGGTTCCTCGCTCACGTGGTTGTTGGAGGAGCGGCCGCTGCGCCAGACGGTCGCCGACCAGGGGCTCGGCGACAGCTTCGCCGCGCCGCGTGACCCCGCGTCGATGGACGAGCTGGAGGCACGGCTCAGCTCACTCGCGCGCAAGGAGAACCGCCACCTCGTCTACGACCGGCTGGCGGCCGAGGCGGGGCTCGATCTCGACGCGCGCGAGACCTGGCTCCTGCTCCGGCTCGACGCCGACGAGGGCGACCCGACCCGGCTCGCGGACGAGCTCGCGCCCCAGCTCGACGGCCTGCGCCGCCGCGCGCTCGTCGAGGCCGACCGGCCCGCGCTGACACCGGCCGGACGCGAGGCCGCGTCGCGGATCGCCGAGGTGCGCTGTGGCGAGATCCGGCGGCTTCTCGACGGGTGGGAGCCGGACGAGCACCCGGCCGTGCTCGCCCTGATCCAGCGCTTCGGACGGATCTTCTCGAAAGCGCCGCCGGCTCCGGCTCCCGCAGCGGGCTAGGCGCTCTTACGCCGCGTCGGCGAGGTCGTCGCCGCTCGACTCCACCACGCCTTCGAGGTCGCCTGCGAGCTTCGCGAAGGCGCTCTTCTCGAGCTGGCGGACGCGCTCGCGCGTCAGGCCGAGCTCCCGGCCGATCGCCTCGAGCGTGAGGCTCTCGCCGTCGAAGCCGAACCGCAGCTCGACGACCCGGCGCTCGCGCTCGGGCAACGCGGCGACCGCACGGCGGACGCCGGCGTCGCGCAGGATCCGCCCGGCCTCCTCGACCGCGTCGACGACGTCGGGGTCGGCGAAGAGGTCGCCGAGCTCCCCGTCGGTGTCGTCGCCCACGGGCCGGTTGAGCGAGACGGTCGCCTCGACGGCCTCGAGGGCCTCCTGGGCGTGCCGCACCTCCAGGTCCGCGGCGCGCGCGAGCTCCTCCACGGTCGGCTCACGGCCTTCCGCGACCTCGAAGCGCTGGCGCGCGCGGGCGAGCTTGCGCCGGCGCTCGTCGACGTGCACGGGGATGCGGATCGTCTTCGCCTGGTTCGCGACCGCCCGCTGGCAGGCCTGCCGGATCCACCAGGTGGCGTAGGTCGAGAACTTGAAGCCCTTGCGCCAGTCGAACTTCTCGACGGCGCGATTGAGGCCGATGACGCCCTCCTGGACGAGGTCGCCGAGCGGCACTCCCTGGCCCATGTAGCGCCGGGCGACGTGGACGACGAGGCGCAGGTTCGAGTTGATCATCCGCTCCTTCGCGGCGCGGTCGCCGCGCTCGATCTTCTTCGCCAGCTCGACCTCCTCCGCGGCCGTGAGCAGCGGGTAGCGCCCGAGCTGGTTCATGAACAGGGTGAGCGAGTCGCCGCTCGCCGGCTTCGTCGTAGGACGTGTCGAGGCGCTCCTCCTCGGGCTCCTCCTCGACAATCGACGTGATTTCTGCGTTCAGGGTCAATCACTCCTTCTCTGGGTTTATCCTCTTTCAACGAATATGGGCGGCGGCGCATTCCGCCCGCTTCGCCGCGCTCGTCAGGCCGGGATGGTCAGGCTCTCGAGGTCGCGCGGGTAGTCGGTGAGGATCTCGATGCCGTCCTCGGTGACGACGACCGTGTCCGAGTGGCGGAAGCCGCCGAGCCCGTCCGTCGTAGACGCCGGGCTCGATCGTGAACACCATCCCGGGCTCGAGCGGCGTGTGGTCGCCGACGTCGAGGAACGGCGCCTCGTGGTTGCGCAGGCCGATCGCGTGGCCGGTGTGCTGGCGCCAGAGCGGCAGGAGGTCGTGCTCCGCGAAGTAGTCGCAGGACGGCCTGTCGACGTCGGCGCAGGTCGCGCCGGGCCGGATCGCGTCGAAGGCGGCCTGCTGCGCGGCGACGCGTGTGGTCGAAGAGCCGCCGCATGCTCGTCCGTCGGCGGGCCGATCGACCATCGCCGCGCTCGAGCTCGGCGTTGTAGCCCCAGATCGGCGCGCGCGTCTCGGTGACGAGCATGTCGCCCGGCTGGAACTCGATGTTGTGCGCGACCGCGTGCGCCCAGGCGCTGCGCCGGCCGATCTGGCCGCGGTAGCCGGCGGTGGCGCCGTCGCTGCGAGCCGAGCTGGCCGCCGTAGTCCGGCGCCGAGCGCGGCCAGCATCGCGAGCGTCGCCTCGTAGCCGGCGCGCAGGCTCGCCTCGGCCTCGGTCGCGCCCGGCACCGAGTACTCCTGGAGCAGCCGGTGGGCGTGCTCGCACCAGCGCGCGCTCTCGCGGATCAGCTCGACCTCGGCCGGCGCTCTTGCGCGCCATCATCGCTCTCGATCACGTCGCCGAGCGGCGCGACCGCGCGCGCCGGTCACCTCGCAGAGCGGCGGCCCCTGGTAGCCGAGGATGCCCGGGTAGCCGTCGGAGTCGGCGCCGATCGCGTCCGCGGATGCCCAGGTCGGCGAGCGACGCGCGCGAAGATCCAGCATCGGGTGCTCGGTGCCCGGGTACTCGGGGTACGACTCGATCCGCTCGAAGTCGACCTCGGCGCGCGTGCGCTCGACCTCGAACTCGGGCACGAACACCGCCGTCTCGCCGCCGACGCTCTGCGCGAAGACGACCGGCCGCTCGTTCGAGAGGAAGCTGAAGCCGGTGAAGTACTGGATGTAGGCCTGGTCGAAGAGGACGTACGCCGCTCAGCCCCTCGCGCGCGGGCGTGCTCGAGCAGCCGCTCGCGCCGCTCGGCGAGCTCGGCGGCCGGGATCCCCGTCGCTTGCATCGTGCGGGACGATATCGGCCTCGCGGTCCGGCCTCGTGCTTGAACGTCGAATGCCACCCGTGCATCATTCGTGAGCGATGTCACAGATCTGGCTGAGGCATCGCCGCACGCGGCAGGCGGGCTTGCTCGAGCGCGACGCCGAGCTGACCGCGCTCGCCGACCGCCTCGCCGAGGTGGAGAGCGAGCGGCCGCGGCCACGTCGTCCTGCTCCGGGGTGAGGCCGGGGTCGGGAAGACCGCGCTGATCCGCGAGTTCTGCGACGGCCAGGCGGGCTCGGCGGAGATCCTCCGCGGCGCCTGCGATCCGCTGTTCACGCCGAGGCCGCTCGGGCCGCTGCTCGAGATCGCGCAGGCGCTCGAGGGCGACCTCGTCGCCCTCGTCGAACGCGGCGCGATGCCGTACGAGGTGGTCGCGGCGCTGGCCGAGGAGCTGAGGCGGCAGGGCCCCGTCCTGCTCGTGCTCGAGGACGTCCACTGGGCGGACGAGGCGACGCTCGACGTCTTCCGGCTGCTCGTCCGCCGGATCGAGACGTTGCCGGCGCTCGTCGTCGCCAGCTACCGCGACGACGGGCTCGACGCCGGCCACCGCTCCGGATCGTGCTCGGCGAGCTGGCCACGAGCCCCTCGATCAGCCGCGATGAAGCTGTGCAGGACTGTCCCCGTCGGCGGTCGCTGAGCTGGCCGAGCCGTACGGCGCCGACGCGGACGAGCTCTACGCCAAGACCGCAGGCAACCCGTTCTTCGTCGTCGAGGCGCTCGCCGCAGGTGCCGACGCGATCCCCGACACGGTCCGCGACGCGGTGCTCGCACGGGCGGCTCGGCTCAGCCCCTCGGGACGGGCGCTGCTCGAAGCGGTCGCTGTTGTTCCGCCTCAGGCGGAGCTCTGGCTGCTCGAGGCGATCGCCGGGGCGTCGATCGACGGCTTGGACGACTGCCTCGCCTCGGGCATGCTCCGGGTCGAACCAGCGGGAGTCGCCTTTCGCCACGAGCTGGCCCGGCTCGTCGATCGAGGACTCGGTTGCGCCGCAGCGGAAGCTGGAGCTGCACCGCGCGGCGCTCGCTGCGCTCGCCGAGCCGCCGGGCGGCGCCCTGGACCTCGCGCGGCTCGCACACCATGCCGAGGCGGCCGGGGACGCGGACGCGGTGCTCCGCTATGCGCCTGCCGCGGCCGAGCGTGCCGAGGCCGTGGGTGCCCATCGAGAGGCAGCCGCCCAGTACGCGCGGGCCCTGCGCTTCGATGCACGGCTGCGGCCGTCGGAGCGCGCGGACCTGCTCCATCGGCGCTCCCGCGAGTGTTACCTGACCGACGACATCGACGACGCGATCGAGGCCGGGCAGGAGGAGCTCGAGCTCCGGCGCACGCTCGGCCAGCCGCAGGAGGAAGGCGAGGCCCTGGCCTGGCTGTCGGAGATCCTCTGGTGCCCCGGCCGCACCGCGGAGTCGCAGCACGCGAGAGAGGAGGCGGTCAAGCTCCTCGAGACGCTACCGCCGAGTCGTGAGCTCGCGAAGGCACGGATGAACTCTTGGTCGGTGGCGGACGTCACACGCGCTCTCGACCTGGCGATGGAGCTCGGCGACACGGACGTGGCGATCCGCGCGCTGTCCGTGATCGGGAACCGCAGGTTCACGAACGGCGGACGGGAGACGATCGACCAGTGCATCGAGCTGGCGCAGGAGAAAGGCCTCGTCGAGCTGGCGGGTTGGATCTTCTCCAACGCGATCGGCGCGGCGATCGCCGCCCGACAGTACGAGGTCGCGGTCGCTTGGGCCGACCGGGCGGTCGACTACTGCAGCGAACGGGGTCTCGAGCTCTACCGCTTCTACGCACTCGGCTATCGGGCGCGCGCGGAGCTCGACCAGGGTCGCTGGGATGAGGCGGCCGAGGCGGCGTCGGCCGTCCTCCCGATCCGCCGAGCGTCGATCCTCCCGCGCATCTGGGGACTGGTCGTCCTCGGGCTCGTCCGCGCACGGCGCGGCGATCCCGGCTACGAGGAGCTTTTCGGGGAGGCGTGGGCACTGGCCGCGCCGACCGAAGAGGTGATGCGCCTCGGCCCCGTGGCCGCGGCGCGTGCCGAGGCCGGCTGGCTGCACGGCGCCCGCGAGGGCGTCGCCGAAGTGACCGAGCACCCGCTCCGGCTCGCCGCGAAGCAGAAGGACGCCTGCGCGCTCGGAGAACTTCTCCTCTGGCGCCGCCGGGCGGGCATCGACGACGACGTGCCGCCTGTCGCGGAGCCCTTTGCCTCTCAGCTCGCCGGGAACTGGGCCAAGGCCGCTGAGCTCTGGGACGAGGCCGGCTGCCCGTACGAGGCTGCGCTGGCGCGTGCGGACTCCGGCGACGAGGAGCAGCTCCGCCGTGCGTTCGACGAGCTCCAACGGCTCGGCGCGCGGCCGGCGGCGGCGATCGTCGCGGGGCGGTTGCGCAAGCGCGGTGCGCGCGGCTTGCCGCGGGGGCCGCGACGGGCGACGCGCGAGAACCCGGCGGGCCTGACTCCGCGGCAACTCGAGGTGCTCGCCCTGGTGGTCGAAGGTCTGCGGGACTCGGAGATCGCAGCGCGGCTGGTCGTGTCTGAGCGGACGGTCGGCCATCACGTGAGCGCCATCCTGCGGAAGCTCGAGGTCCGCAACCGAGGCCAGGCTGCAGCCGCAGCCGTGCGCCTCGGGCTCGTCTCCCAAGATAGGTAGCCCGCGCGCGCAACCTGGGCAGGCGCACCGATGCCGGTGCGAGGGGCCGTCCCTACCGTCGATCGGGACGGAAAAACGACAGGAGGTGCACATCGTGCGCAAGCTCATCCCTCTGGCCGTCGCCGTGCTCGCAGTGGGCGTGACGGCGGCCCTGGCCTCGGGCGGGACCGCCCGCCACGCACACAGCCGCACGTCGGCGGTGCCGCTCGCCCAGTCGCTCGCCGCCATGCGGCTCGCGACCGCGAAGTACGCGACGAATCTGAACCGGGCGAAGGCGGACGGCTACAAGATCATCACCCCGATGATCCCGGACATGGGGATCCACTACATGAACGCCAAGATCAGCGGCTTCGACGTCTCCAAGCCGCCGATCCTCGTCTACCAGAAGCGGGGCAACCAGTACCTGCTCGGCGCCCTCGAGTGGGTGTTCACGTCGAAGCCGGCGAAGCCGCCGCTCCCCGGCGCCAGGTACGGGGCGTTCGGAGCGGCCTGCCACTACGTCGACGGCACGTTCGTCCCGGCGACGTCGCAGGACGACTGCGCGAAGACGAGCCCGCAGAGCGGCGCGAAGTTCGGCTTCTGGCATCCCAACCTGGTCACGATGCACGTCTGGCTCTGGTACCAGAACCCGGCGGGGATCTACTCCGGCACGAACCCGCTGGTCACGCCCTTCAACAACGGCTGAGCCGGGGAAGGAGACGCATGCCCAGATACGTGGTCGAGCGCACCTTCGACGGCGGACTGCCGATTCGGGCCGACGCCGCCGGCTCCGAGGTGTGCAGCGCCGTCGTCCTGCGCAACACCGACGAAGGGGTGACCTGGCTCCACTCGTACGTCAGCGACGACGGGAACAGGACGTACTGCGTCTACGACGGGCCGAGCCCGGAGGCGATCAGGAAGGCGGCGGCCGTCAACGAGCTGCCGGTCGACCGGATCACCCGGATCAGCGTGCTCGACCCGTACTTCCGGCTCTGAGGGGAAGAAGTGCGGGCGCCCGGCCGGACCGGGCGCCCGCAACGGCCTAGTTCGGCTGCGGGACGATCCGGATGTAGGGCTTCGGCTCCTCCCACTCGCCGAAGAGCTCCTTCGCCTCGTCGTTCGAGACGGAGCCGGCGATGATCACGTCCTCGCCCTGCTTCCAGTTCACCGGCGTCGAGACCTTGTGCTTCGCGGTCAGCTGGAGCGAGTCGATCACCCGCAGCACCTCGTCGAAGTTGCGGCCCGTCGTCATCGGGTAGACGAGGATCAGCTTGACCTTCTTGTCCGGGCCGATCACGAAGACGTTGCGGACGGTCTGGTTGTCGGCCGGCGTGCGGTCGGCCGCGTCGCCCGAGACGTCGGCCGCCAGCATCCCGTACAGCTTCGAGACGCTGAAGTCGGAGTCGCCGATGATCGGGTAGTTGGGCGCGGTGCCCTGCGTCTCCTCGATGTCCTTCGGCCCACTGCTCGTGCTTGCTCGGTCGGGTCGACCGAGAGCCCGATGATCTTCACGCCGCGCCTGTCGAACTCGGGCTTGATCTTCGCCATGTAGCCGAGCTCGGTCGTGCACACCGGGGTGAAGTCCTTCGGGTGCGAGAACAGCACCGCCCAGGAGTCGCCGATCCAGTCGTGGAAGTCGATCTGGCCCTCGGTGGTCTGCGGCCTCGAAGTCGGGCGCGGTGTCACCGATCTGCAAGGCCATGGGTTCCTCCTTCGACGCTTCAGTGCAGGGTCACTATACAAACGGAAGCGACCGCTGAGGCCGCAGTGCCTGTCGAGCAGACTATTTCAGGATCCGAGCTGTTCGAAAGCCCGCTCGAATGTCTCTCGCGGGTGGGCGCCCAGCACCAGGAGCCGCCGGTCGAGCAGGAACGCAGGGATGCCGTTGATCCCGACGGCGTGCGCGTCGGCGGTCGATCGCCGCACCGTGTCGGCGTACGTGTCGGCGCCGAGGATCTCGTCCGCGTCGCCCACCCCGACCTCGGCGGCCAGCTTCCGCAGCACGCCGTGGTCGCCGATGTCCTGCGCCTCGGCCCAGTAGGCGTCCATCGTCCGCTCGAAGAACGGGACGTAGAGCCCCTGCGAGCGCGCGTGCTCGGCGAGCCGCTGCGCGTCGAGCGAGCGGGGCGAGACCGGCGGCGGGTTGTAGGTCAGGCCGTGCGAGGCGAAGAGCTCGGCTGCACGGGCCGCCCGCTCGGGGTTGCGAGGCACGCCTTCGGGCGGGTACTCGGGATGCAGGTCGAACGGCAGCCACTCGACCGTCGCCCCGAAGCGCTCCTTCATCCAGTCGGCCAGCCCCTGGCCGATCCGGCAGAAGGGTCAGAGGTAATCCGACCAGACGGCGATCTCGTGCTCGGCCATCCGCTGACGCTAACTCATAGGCTGTGCGTCGATGCTCGAGGCAGCGGGGCTTTCGTCGACGGAGATCGCCGCCTGGGAGGAGTCGCGTCCGGCCGGCGGGCGTGCTTTCGTCGCCGCGGCGCAGGAGTCGTCGGAATACCTGACCCAGGGCGAGCGGCTGCTCGCGCGCCTGCCCGAGCGGCCCGGGCGATCCGACGCCGAGGCGGAGGCGGCGACGCGGCTGAAGCGGGCGCTCGACGCCGAGCGCATCCGCTTCCTGCGCGACCACGCGGAGGACGTCTACCTCGTCGCTGACGGACGACCTCCAGCTCGCGATTCGCGACGAAGATCTGGTCTACGCCGCGGCCGAGCGCTTCCCGGGGCTCGTCCCGACGCGCGAGCAGGTGGCCGCCGAGCGGGAGCGGGCGCTGCCCGACAAGGAGGGCGTCGAGATCGCGCAGGGGCTCTTCTTCGCGTACGTCCTCGCCTCGGAGCGCTGCGGCTCGCACCTCGTCTGGGCGATGCTGCGGCCGACCCCGGAGTCGCTCGAGCGGCTCGACGACTTCCGCGCGACCGGGGTCGCCGACCTCGGCGGCACGTACCTCGAGCGGCGCGACGGGGTCGCCTATCTCGAGATCCGGAACGACACGTACCTGAACGCGGAGGACTCCCTGACGCTGCCGACCACCGAAGTCGCGGTCGACCTGGCGTTGCTCGACCCCGACGTGGACGTCGGCGTGATCCGCGGCGCCGTCGTCTCGCATCCCCGGTACGCCGGCCGGCGGGTGTTCGGCGCCGGGGTGAACCTCACTCACCTCTACCAGGGACGGGTCGACTTCATGTTCTTCGTCACCCGCGACCTCGGCTACGTCAACAAGCTCTTCCGCGGCCTGAGTGCCGAGGAACACCGTCCGGACGAGCCCGAGGAGACGATCGAGAAGCTCTGGATCGCAGCGGTCGAGACGTTCGCCATCGGCGGCGCGTGCCAGATCCTGCACACGGTCGACCACGTGATCGCGACGCGCGGCTCCCGGCTGTTCCTGCCCGCGCGCAAGGAGGGGATCCTCCCCGGCGCGTCCAACCTGCGGCTGCCGCGCTCGGTCGGCGACCGGATCGCGCGCCGGGCGATCCTCTCCGGGCTCGAGTTCGTGGCCGGAACGCCGGGCGGCGACCTGCTCATCGACGAGGTCGTGGAGACCGACGACGAGATGGACGCGGCGCTCGCCGCGCGGGTCGCGGAGCTCACCGACTCGGGGCTCGTGAACGCGGCCGGCAACCGGAGGGCGCTGCGGGTCGGCGCAGAGCCGCTCGACGTGTTCCGGCGAGTACATGTCCGTGTTCTGCCGCGAACAGGCGTACTGCCATTTCAGCCCCGCGCTCGTCCGCAACCTGGAACAGCACTGGAACGCCCACGAGCGCAGCGCTTGAGCCCGTGATCCGGGATCCGGCCGAGCAGCTCCCGCGCGACGGAGCTGCGGGCGCTGCAGCTCGAGCGGCTGCGCAAGACGTTCGGCGTCGCCGTCGGGTCGCTGGACGAGGTCGGGTCGCTGCCGTTCACGACGAAGGTCGGCGCTGCGCGAGGCGTATCCGTTCGGCCTGCTGCGCGTGCCGGTCGGGTCGCTCGCGCGCCTGCACGCGTCGAGCGGCACGCACGGAAAGCCGACGGTGGTCGGCTACACGGCCGCCGACCTGGACGCGTGGACCGAGCTGATGGCGCGTTGCCTGACGATGGCAGGCGTCAGGCCGGGGATGCTGGTCCACAACGCGAACACGTACGGCCTCTTCACCGGCGGCCACGGCTTCCACCAGGGCGCCGAGCGGATCGGGTGTCCCGTGCTCCCCGTCTCGGGCGGCTTCACGGCGCGGCAGGCGCTGCTGCTGCACGACCTCGGCCCGCAGGTGCTGGTGGCGACGCCCTCGTATGCGCTCGTGATCGCGCAGGCGGTCCAGGACGCCGGGATCGACCCGGCCGAGCTCGCGCTCGAGCTCGGCCTGTTCGGCGGCGAGCCGTGGACCGACGGCCTGCGCGAGCAGATCGAGCGCGGGCTCCCGGGCCTGCGCGCGGTCAACTTCTACGGTCTCTCGGAGATGTGCGGCCCGGGTGTCGCCGACCGAGTGCCTGGAGGTGCGCGACGGCCTCCACGTCCACGAGGACCATTTCCTCGTCGAGGTGATCGACCCCGACTCCGGCGCGCCGCTCGACGAGGGCGACGAGGGCGAGCTCGTGTTCACGACCCTCGTGAAAGAGGCGATGCCGATGCTGCGCTATCGCACGGGCGACATCGGCTCCCTCACCTACGAGCCGTGCCTGTGCGGCCGCACCACGGCGCGGATCCGCGGCCTGCGCGGCCGGCGCGACGACATGATCACCGTCCGCGGCGTGAACCTGTACCCCTCGAACGTCGAGCACGCTGCTGCTGTCGGTGCCCGACGTCGCGCCGCACTACCAGCTGGTCGTCGACCGCCTGGGCACGATGGACGAGGTGACCGTGCACTGCGAGCCGCTCTCGCCCGAGGTCGACACCGAGGTGCTCCGGACGACGGTCGAGACCGTCCTGCGCGAGCACACCGGTGTCCGCATCACGGTCGAGCTGCTCGAGCCCGGGTCCGTGCCGCGGAGCGAGGGCAAGGCCGTGCGCGTCGTCGACCGGCGCCCGCGCTAGGCGGTGAACGCCGCGGGGCGCCCCCGGAGGAGCGCCCGCTTTCGACCGATTCAGGCCCCGTCGAATCTCCGCAGCACCATGCCCAGGCCGGCGAGCAGGAGCAGTGCGAGGAACAGAGCCGCGATGATCAGCTTCTGCTTCATGCTCAGACCCCGAGCGTGGCGGGCACGCCGGCGCCGGGCTCGTACGTCGGCGTGTAGCCGAGCAGCCGGCCGGCCGGGGAGCCGAGCGCCAGGCCGATCCGCTGGACGATCGCCGGCGGGAAGGGCAGCCGCACGGTGTCGAAGTGGGCGTTCGGCGATCACGGCGAGGCGCAGCGGGTTCGGCATGCCCTTCTTGTTCGTCTTGCCGTCGACGGCGAGGGCGAACATCGTCTCCAGCAGCGACTCGAACTGGAGCGCGGGGCGGACCTCGCAGACGAAGTGGGCCTCGGTCGTCTCCGGCGTTCCAGAACTTGTGCGGCGTGCCGGCCGGGACGGTCACGCGCCGGCCGGGCCCGGCGACGAGCTTGTCGCGGCCGATCTTGAAGCCGACCGAGCCCTTGAGCACCTCGAAGCGCTCCTCCTGGCTCGGGTGGACGTGGCCGGCGGCGACGAAGCCGTCCGGCTGGACGAAGGTCTCGATCACGACTGCCTGGCCGCCCGTGTCGCCGCGAGGTCTTGCGGAAGACGATGCGCTCGCCGGTGACGGGGTTCTCGATGACGGTGCCGGTGCGGATCATGGTCTCGCTCCTTTTCGTGTGGCCGCCGGGGCTCGGCGGCGCTGTCCGGGGCACCATCGGCGGGAGCGCTTAACATCCGCTTGGCGTTCGTTTGGCGGGCGGTCAGCAGGGGAGAGAGAACCCGTGGAATTCCGGATCCTGGGGCCGGTCGAGGCCCGCGCGGACGGCGGCCCGGTCGGCCTGGGCCGCCCGAAGCAGCGCGCGCTGCTGGCGGCGCTGCTGCTGCGGCGCGGGTGCCGCGATCCCGCGCGAGGCGCTCGTGGACGCGCTGTGGGGCGAGGCGCCTCCGGCTTCGGCGATCCAGTCGCTCCAGGTCTACGTCCACGGGCTGCGGAAGGCGCTCGGCGCCGAGCGGATCGAGACGCGCGGCACGAGCTACCGCGTCGTGCTCGAGCCGGGCGAGCTCGACCTCGAGCGCTTCGAGGCGCTGGTCTCGCGCGCGGGCCGGGATCTCGACGCCGCGCCGGCCCGAGTCGGCCGGCGGCTGCGTTGCGCGAGGCGCTCGCGCTCTGGCACGGCCCTGCGCTCGCCGACCTCGCGGACGAGCCGCTCGTCCGGGCCGAGCGCGAGCGGCTCGAGGAGGAGCGGCTGCACGCGCTCGAGCTGCTCGGCGACGCCGAGCTCGCGGCCGGACGCCACGACGTGGTGCTCGGCGAGCTCGAGACCGTCGTCGCCGAGCATCCGTACCGCGAGAGCTTCCGGCGCCAGCAGGTGCTGGCGCTCTACCGCGCCGGCCGCCAGAAGGAGGCGCTGGAGGCGTACCAGGCGGCGCGCGACGCGCTCGACGAGCTCGGCATCGAGCCGTCGCCCGAGCTGCGCGAGCTCGAGCGCGCCGTCCTGCGCCAGGATCCCGGGCTGGCCGCGCCGGAGCCGGCCGGGCGAGCTCGAGACGCGGTCTGCCGACGGCACCGACCCCGCTCGTCGGCCGCCGGCTCGAGCTCGCCGCCGTGGCGGCGCTGCTCCGCGAAGAGGCGAGGCTGGTCACGCTGACCGGGCCCGGCGGGACCGGCAAGACCCGGCTGGCACTGGCCGTGGCCGAGGAGCTCTCCGCCGAGCCGGCCGGCGCGCTTCGTCGACCTGTCGCCGCTGCGGGATCCCGAGCTGCTCGCCGCCACCGTCGAGCAGGCGCTCGGCGCTCCAGGACGGCGACGCAGCCGGCCGCGGCAGGCGATCGCGCAGCGGCTGGGCGACACGCCGGCTCCTGCTCGTGCTCGACAACTTCGAGCAGCTGCTCCCCGGCGCGCCGTTCGTCGCGCGCGCTACTGGCGGCCGCGCCGGGCTGGCGCGTGCTCGCGACGAGCCGCGCGCCGCTCCGCCTCTCGGGCGAGCACGAGTACCCGGTGCCGCCGCTGCCGCTGCGCGAGGCGGTCGAGCTCTTCGCCGCGCGGGCGCGCGCGGTCGACCCGCGCTTCGAGCTGACGGCGGAACGCGCCGGCAGCGTCGAGCCGAGATCTGCACGCGGCTCGACGGCCTGCCGCTCGCGCTCGAGCTGGCCGCCGCGCGGAGCAAGCTGCTGCCGCCCGAGGCGATGGCCGGGCGGCTGGAGCGGTCGCTCGAGCTGCTGACCGCCGGCGCGCGCGACCTGCCTGCGCGCCAGCAGACGCTGGAGGCGACCCTCGACTGGAGCCACGAGCTGCTCGACCCGGCGGCGAGAGCAGCTCTTCGCGCGGCTGGCCGTGTTCCGGCGGCGGCTGCACGATCGAGGCCGCCGAGGCGGTCGCGGACGGGCCCGGACATCCTCGGCCGCATCGGGTCGCTGGTCGACGAGAGCCTCCTGCGGCGCGTCGACAGGCCGGTCGGCCCGCGGTTCGCGATGCTCGAGACGATCCGCGAGTACGCGGCCGCCCGGCTGCGAGCGTCCGGCGCGGAGGAGGCGATGCGCGGCGCCGGCATGCGGCCTACTTCCTCGGCGGGCCGAGGCCGCCGGCTCAGACCCTGACGGCGGGGACGGTGTACGACGACGTCGCTCGCCGAGCTCGACGCCGAGCACGACAACCTGCGCGGGGCGATCGCCTGGGCGGCGGCTGCCGGCGAGTCGAGGGGAGGTGCGGATGGCGGTTGCGCTCCGGCAGTACTGGCTCCTGCGCGGCGAGCTCGCCGAGGCCCGGCGCGTGTTCGAGGGCGCGATCGAACGCTCGGCCTCCGCGGATCCGAGGCTGCACGCGCCGCGCTTGTGCACGGCGGGCTGTTCCCGTACCGGCAGGGCGACGTCGAGCAGGCGAAACGCATCTGGACACAGGCGCACGATCTCTACGTGGAGCTCGGTGACGAGGGCGAGGCCGGGCGGTGCCTCGCCGAGCTGGCCTCGGTCGCGGTCGTCGAGCGCGATCTCGAGCGGGCGGCGACGCTGTACGAGCAGTCGGTGACCCAGTTCGAGGCGCAAGGCCAGCCCATGCGGCAGGCGATCGCGCTCAGCAACCTCGGCGCGATCGCGAGCATGCGTGGCGATCTCGACACGGCCGCCCGCCTACCAGGAGGAGGCGATCCCCCTCCAGCGCGAGCTCGGCGACCGCGACGGGCTGTCGATCAGCCTGCACAACCTCGGCCGAACCGAGATCAAGCGCGGCCGGACGGAGGTGGCCGCGTCGCTGCTGACCGAGTCGATCGAGCTGGCATTGGCGCTCGGCTATCGCGAGGTGATCGCAAACTGCCTCCAGGGCTGCGCCGAGCTCGCTGCCGGCGCCGGCGACCTCGAACGAGCAGCGCGGCTCTCGGGCACATCGCTGGCGATCTTCGACGAGATCGGCGTCCGGCTGGTCGGCGAGACGGAGGACGACTACCTGGCGCTGCGGGGCACGCTCGTCGCCGGGCTGGGCGAGCAGCGGGTGGACGAGCTCGAGATGGAAGGCGGGGCCGCGCCGCGCGAGGAGGCGATCGCAGCCGCGCACGCTGGGCTGCGGTCGAGCTAGGCGCTACCTTCCCGGGATGCGCCTCCGAAGGCTCGTCGTGGTCCTCGCCGTCGCGGTTGCCGTCGGCGCCGGGCTCGCCGCGGCGATCGCGCGCGACTCTTCGCCGTCGACGGCCTCGCCGCGGACGAGCACGCCCGGCTGGGCCGACGTCGCGCCGATCTTCGCCGCCAAGTGCGCCAGCTGTCACATGACCGGCGGGATCGCCCCGTTCCCGATCACGTCGGCCCGCTCGGCGGCGGCGCATGCACCGGCGATCCTGACGATGACGCAGTTGGGCGTGATGCCGCCGTGGCCGCCGGGGCCGGACTCCCCCGCCTTCCTCGGTGCCTCACGCCGCATCCTCACAGCGCAGGAGAAGGACCTGATCGCGCGGTGGGCGAAGGGCGGCGCGCCGATCGGCGCCGGCCGCTCGATCTCGCCGCCTCCGGTTCGCTCGACCGCGCCGGGACGGAATCTCACGCTTGCTCCGGCCAAGGCGTACATGCCGCATGCCGCTGTCGGCGGGTTCGACGACTACCACTGCTTCGTCCTCGAGCCTCATCTGAAGCAGGACGCGTTCGTGACGTCGGCGGCCATCCGGCCGGGCCGACCGGGAATCGTCCACCACGTGATCCTCTTCGAGGCCGCGGGGGCGAACGCGACCGAGGCCCGCCGTCTGAACGCCGCATCGCACGGACGCGGGTGGACGTGCTTCGGCGGTCCGGGCCTCAGCGAGACCCATCCGGACGCATCGGCCGCCGCGAGCGAGCGGCTCGGCTCACCGCAGTGGATCGGAGCGTGGGTGCCCGGTCACACCACGAACGACACTCCGGCCGGGACCGGCGTTCTCTTGCATGCCGGCGCCGCGGTCGTCCTGCAGGTGCACTACAACCTCATCCACCCGGCGCAGCCCGATCGCTCGCGGGCGGTGCTGCGCGTCGTCCCGGCGGCCGGGTCGAAGCTGACGCCGCTCGACACCATGCTGGTCGCGGCACCGGTCGAGCTCCCCTGCCCCGGCGGCCGGCGGTCCGGCCTCTGCTCCCGTGAGCGGGCGCTGGCGGACGAGGCCCGGAAATACGGTTCCGAGGCGGCACTGATCCCGACCGGACTCCTGTTCCTCTGCCGGAAGACGATCGCCGACTACCCCCAGAACGTGGGTGGTGCGTACGACGTCCGCACGTCCTGCGACCGGGCGGTCAGGCGCCCGCTGCGCATCTACGGCGTCGCCGGCCACATGCACCTCCGGGGGGTCGATATCCGCATCGACCTGAACCCGGGGACGCCGACCGCCCGCGTGCTGCTCCACATCCCGCACTGGCACTTCCACTGGCAGGACGCGTACTACCTCGAGCAGCCTGTCGTCGCCGCGCCCGGCGACACCATCCGCGTCACCTGCCGCTTCGACAACTCGCCCGGCGCGCAGCCCGTCGTGGGAGGACGGCGACTCGCGCCACGGTACGTCCTCTGGGGCGAGGGCACGACGGACGAGATGTGCCTCGGCCTGTTGCAGGTCGCGAGCGCGGATTGACCTAGACTACTGCGTCTCGACCGGCTCGAACCCGGAGAGCCGGGATCTCTCCAGGATCACGGCCGACCGGCCGCGTTTCCGACGAGCACGGCGGCCGGGCGCGGCACCGCGTTGTAGGTGGACGCCATCGCCAGCGTGTAGGCGCCCGTCGCCGGCGACGGCGAGCACGTCGCCCGCGCCGCGGCTCCGGCAGCTCTGCCCGCTCGATCAGGACGTCGCCGCTCTCGCAGTGCTTGCCGCAGACGGCGTACGCGCCCGGCGGGCGGCTCGTCCGCGCGGTTGGCCAGCAGCGCCGAGTAGCGCGCGCCGTAGAGCGCCGGGCGCGGGTTGTCGGACATGCCGCCGTCCACCGCGACCCAGGTCGTGCCGCCGCTGCCGCTTGACCGACGCCGACCCGGTACAGCGTGAGGCCGGCCCGGCCGACGAGCGAGCGGCCCGGCTCGAAGATCAGCTGCGGCCTCGGGAGGCCGCGCCTCCGACCAGGCCTCGCTCGAGCCGCTCCGAGCACCGTCCGCGCGTATTCCTCCGGGCTCGGCGGCTGCGGGCTCGTCCAGGACGTAGCGGATGCCGAGGCCGCCGCCGAGGTTCACGATCGCGCGGCGTCCAGCCGAGCTCGCGCCCGGGCGTCCACGCAGAGCCCGGCGAGCCAGCTCGACGCCGCGCGTCGCCGCTGCCGCGTCGCGCGACCTGGGAGCCGAGGTGGACGTGCAGGCCGAGCATCTCCAGCCCGGCCGCGCGGCGCCCGCTCGACGACCTCGAGCGCCTCCTCGGGCGCGACGCCGAACTTCGAGCCGACGTGGCCGGTGCGGATCTTCTCGTGCGTGTCGGCCTCGACGCCGGGGGTGATCCGCAGCAGCACGCGCCTCACGCCGGCGGCCGCGCAGCGCTCGACCTCGCCCGGCTCGTCCATCACCACGAGCCACGCGTCCGCCTCGGCCGCGGCGGCGAGCTCCTCGTCGGACTTGTTGTTCCCGTGCACGACGAGCAGCGACGGCGAGCATCCCCGCCGCCTGCGCGAACGCGCAGCTCGCCGAGCGTCGACACGTCGGCGCCGATCCCCTCCTCGGCGAGCACGCGCATCGAGCGCGACGTTCGGGAACGCCTTCGTCCCGTAGACGACCATCGCGTCGGGCGCGCCCGCGGCGCCACGAGCGCGCCGCCGACCGCACGCGTCTCCTCGCAGTAGACGACCAGCGGCGTGCCGTACTCCTCTGCGAGCGCGGACGCGCGCACGCCGCCGATCGTCAGCTCGCCGTCCTCGACCCGCGCCGTATCGGGGAACAGCTCCAGCATCAGCGCGCGCGGTATCCCCTGGCTGCGTCCCAGTGCAGCGTCGCCACCGCTCCGAGGCAGCGGCGCGTCGACGCGCCGGGATCGATACGCCCTTGCCGTCGACGCGGGGCAGATCGCGACGTAGCGCGCGTAGCCGCCCACGCCGCCCTTGAACTTCGGGTAGCCGATGCGCGACCAGGCAGCCGGTCGCGGGCACGCCCTCGAGGTTGGCCACGCCCTCGGCCTGCGTGTAGCCGTGGTGCATCAGCCACGACTCGCCCTCGAGCGTCGGCGTCGTGTCCGTGTCGAGCGGCTCGTGGCCGTGGAACAGGATGTGGCGCTGGAGGTGCAGGAACTTCAGCGCCGCGAGCGACACGCCCGGGAAGACCGGATCGGCCGCGAGCGCCTTCGCCTTCGCGGCGTTCTCCGTCCACTTCTTCGACCAGTCCGACCGCACCATCACGACCGAGCCCGCCGGGATGCGTCCGTGCTGCCGCTCGAACGCCTGGATGTCGGCCACCTGGAGCGCGTACTTCGGGTCCTGCTTCACCTGCGGGACGATCGAGATGACGACCAGCGGCCGCACCGCATAGGTCGGCGGCAGCTCGTCGATCGCCGGGTACTCGGGAGCCCAGTGCGCCGGCGGGTCGAGCTGCGTGCCGAACTGGTCGGTGGACAGCCGGTAGGCGGTCGCCTCGAAGCCGTCCTTGGCGTACGTGTACGCCTTGCCCGTCTTCGGGTCGAGCGTCGGGCCGAACTTCGCCGGCCCGAACCCCTTCCAGACCGGCATGTTCGGCGTGATCGAGTGGGTCAGGTCGACGTAGCGGGCCCGCTTCAGCGACTGGTCGTACACCTGCCAGAGGCCGACGCTCGCCGGCGTCGCGTGTGCGGCGCCGGGGCGGGCGACAACGGCCACGGCGACCGCCGCGGCGGCCCCGGCCGCGAAGAGGGCGACCCCTGCCCCGATCGACTTGGAAATCCGCATGGAGAGCCTCCTTTCGTTGCGCTGGTCGAGTACGATAGGCGCGATGGAGCGGCTGCTCGCATAGTCCAGGAAGCCGACGCGGCGGGGCCGCGCGAGCTTCCCACGGCCTCTCGCACGAGAGGCTTTTTCATTTCAAGGGAGCCCTGCAAGTTTGGAACCGGTGGACAGGTACGACCCCAGAGCGATCGAGGCGAAGTGGCAGCAGGTCTGGGAGGACGAGCGGACCTACCACACCCCCGACCCTGCGCCCGGCGAGGAGCCGCCGAACCACTGGTACCAGCTGGAGATGCTCCCGTACCCGTCGGGGACGCTGCACATGGGCCACGTCCTCAACTACACGATGGGCGACGTCCTCACGCACTTCCACCGCCGGCACGGGCTGAGCGTGCTGCGGCCGATGGGCTGGGACTCGTTCGGCCTGCCTGCCGAGAACGCGGCGATCAGAGAGGGCGGCCATCCCGCGCGAGATCGTCGAGCGCAACATCGTCGAGATCCGCGAGCAGATGAAGCGGCTCGGCTGGGCGATCGACTGGGACCGCGAGGTCGGCGCGCACGAGCCGGGCTTCTACCGCTGGACGCAGTGGCTGTTCATCCGGTTCTTCGAGCGCGGGCTCGCGTACCGCAAGGCGGCGCCGGTGAACTGGTGCCCGCACGACCAGACGGTGGTCGCGAACGAGTACGTGATCGACGGCCGCTGCGAGCGCTGCGGCACGCCGGTCGAGCTGCGGAACCTCGAGCAGTGGTTCTTCAAGATCACCGAGTACGCCGACGAGCTGCTGCGCTCGAGGGAGCCGACTGGCCCGAGCGCACGATGACGATCCAGCGCAACTGGATCGGGCGGAGCGAGGGCGCCGAGATCCTCTTCCGGGTCGAAGAGCTCGACGTCGACATCCCGGTCTTCACGACCCGACCCGACACGCTGTACGGCGCCACCTTCTTCGTGCTGGCGCCAGAGCACCCGCTGGTCGAGCGGATCGCGACGCCCGAGGTCGACGAGTACGTCCGCCACACGGCCCAGAAGAAGACCGAGGAGCGCGCCGCCGAGGGGCAGAAGACGGGGGTCTTCACCGGCCTGCACGCGACCAACCCGGTGAACGGCGAGCGCCTGCCCGATCTGGGTCGCCGACTACGTGCTGATGGACTACGGCACGGGCGCGATCATGGCCGTCCCCGCGCACGACGAGCGCGACCGCGAGTTCGCCGAGACGTTCGACCTGCCGATCGTCGAGGTGGTGGACGAGGATGGGAAGCTGGTCAACTCGCAGGAGTTCGACGGCGCTGCCGTTCGAGGAGGCGAAGCAGGCGATCGTCGAGAAGCTGCGCGGGCAGGGAATGGGCGCGCCCGCGGTCAGCTACCGCCTGCGCGACTGGAGCTTCGGCCGCCAGCGCTACTGGGGCTGCCCGATCCCGATCGTGCACTGCCCGGACTGCGGCGGGGTGCCCGTCCCGGACGACCAGCTCCCGGTGCTCCTGCCGGACGTCGAGGACTACCGGCCGAAGGGGATGCCGCCGCTGGCCAGCAACGCCGAGTGGCTGCACGTCGAGTGCCCGCGCTGCGGCGGCCCCGGCACCCGCGAGGCCGACACGATGGACACCTTTGTCGACTCGTCCTGGTACTTCCTGCGCTACGTCGACCCGCACAACGACGAGGCGCCGTTCGACCGGCGGCTGATCGACTACTGGTGCCCGATCGACCACTACATCGGCGGCATCGACCACGCCACCGGGCACCTGCTCTACTCGCGCTTCTTCGTGAAGGTGATGAACGAGATGGGGATGCTCGGCTTCCGCGAGCCGTTCGCGCGCCTCTTCCACCAGGGCTGGGTGACGATGGGCGGCACCAAGATGTCGAAGTCGAAGGGCAACGTCGAGGGCCCCGACGCGCTGCTCGATGCGTACGGCGCCGATCCGATGCGCCTCTACATCCTCTTCATGGGCCCGGCAGACCAGGACATGGAGTGGACCGATACGGGGATCGAGGGCATCTCGCGGTTCGTCCGGCGCCTGTGGCGCGTCGTCCACGAGGTCGCCGACCAGGCGCCCGAGGGCGACCCCGGCGACGGGCCGATCGTCCGCAAGGCCCACCAGACGATCGAGCGGGTCACCGACGACGTCGGCCGGCGGATGCAGTTCCACACGCCGATCTCCGCGGTCATGGAACTGGTCAACGAGCTGGCCGACGACCCCGCCGCCGACGGCGCGCGTTTCGCCGCGGAGACCGCCGTCTCGCTGCTCCAGCCCTGGGCGCCGCACGTGACCGCGGAGCTCTGGGAGGTGCTCGGCCACGCCGACCGCCTGTGGCAGCAGCCGTGGCCGCAGGCCGACCCGGCGCTGCTCGTCCACGAGACGTTCGAGCTCGTCGTCCAGGTCAACGGCCGGGTGCGCGACCGGATGGAGGTGCCGGCCGACCTGGCCGAGTCGGAGCTGGTCGAGCGTGCGCAGGCGTCGGAGAGGGTCCAGGCGCATCTCGACGGCAAGGAGATCCGGCAGACGATCGTCGTCCCGGGCAAGCTCGTGAACCTCGTCGTCGGCTGACGCCCGTCTGGCACTGTCACCTTGCGGCGCCGTGCGTCGTACCTAGGGCACGTCCTCCACCGAAAGGGTCTCGATGGTCAAACCGCTGGTCGTCCTGCTCGCCGCCGGCGCCCTCGCCGCGGCGGGCGCCGCGTCCGCCTCGGCCCCGCCGGTCGGGCCGCTGCCGCCGGCGAAGGTCACCACCGTGAACACGACGCGCGGTCAGCTCGTCTCGATCGCGCTCCCGACCAGACGCGGCTACGTCTGGCGGGTCGCCCGGCCGATCGCGGCGCGCGTCGTCCGTCAGGTCGGCGAGGGGGACGTCGGCCGCGACGTCGTGCTCGTCTTCGTGGCGGTCGCCCCCGGGCGCGCGTCGATCGTCCTCGCGGAGACCAGAGGAGAGACCGCCAAGGCCTACCGGGCAGTCAGGTACGACGTCACCGTGCGCTGATCGGCCCGCGGCTGCCCGCGGCTCGATCGTCTAGCGTTCCCGCATGCGCGTCCTGGCAGTCGACGTCGGCGGGCGTCATGTCAAGGCGCTCGTGCAGGGCGAGAGCGAGCGCAGGCGCTTCAAGTCCGACCCGCCACTGACGCCCGAGCGCATGGTCGCGCAGACCCTCGAGCTCGTCGACGGCTGGGAGTTCGATCACGTTTCGATCGGCGTGCCGGCACCGGTGGTCGACGGGAGGGTCGTCCGCGAGCCGGTCAACCTCGGCTCGGGCTGGCAGGGCTTCGACTTCGAGGCAGCGTTCGGCCGACCGACGAAGGTCGTGAACGACGCCGCGATGCAGGCGCTCGGGAGCTACGAGGGCGGTCGGATGCTGTTCCTCGGGCTCGGCACCGGGCTCGGCTCGACCATGATCGTCGACGGTGTGACGGTCCCGATGGAGCTCGGCCATCTCCCGTTCAGGCGCGCGACCTTCGAGGAGTACGTCGGGCGCGCCGGACGACAGCGGCTCGGGCCCAAGCGCTGGCGTGCTGCGGTGCTGGAGACCATCCAGCACCTGTCGGCGGCGCTCCTGCCCGACTACGTGGTGCTGGGCGGCGGGCTCGCCGACGAGCTCGACGATCTGCCCGCGGGCGTTCGTGCCGGCGGCAACGAGCTCGCGTTCGTGGGCGGCTTCCGGCTCTGGGAGTAGGCCGGCGGCTCAGATCTCGCCGAGGTCCGAGGCGACGCGCCGCTCGCGCGGCTGCCTGAGCATCACGGCGCTGAAGGCGCAGATTCCGGCGCACGCGAGATAGGGCACGGCGTCGCTCGTCAGCTCGGCGAGTCCGCCGCCGCCCGCGGGGCCGACCGCGTTGCCGACCGCCCACGCCGCGTTCATCACCCCGAAGCTCAGCCCCTGCGCGAGACCGACGTGGTCGGCGGCGTGCGACAGCATCGTCAGGGCGGGCGAGTAGAGGGCGCCGACCGCCGTCGCCGCCACCAGGATCAGCGGCACGAGCACCCACGCAGACTCGGACACGGCCAGTGCCAGCGCCACTGCCGTCGAGCCTGCGAGCGCGATCCGGGCGGGCCTGGCCGGGCCGAGCCGGTCGGAGACGCGTCCGAGCCAGGGGTTGATCACCGTCTCGATCGCCGCAGCCACGACCCAGATCGCGCCGATGGCGACGGCCCCCAGCCCGTCGTGGTCGAGCGCCAGCGGCGCGAGCACGTTCAGCGTGCCGAAGAAGAGCGCGGGTACGGTCATCAGCCAGAGCCCGAGCAGGAAGTCGCGGTCGCGGATCGCCGACACGATCAATCCGAGCGGCTGGCGCTCGGCGGGCGACGGGTTCCATCCCCAGGGCCACGAGCACGAGCACCACCTCGAGGCCTGCGACCACGGCGAACGTCCCGCGGACGCCGACCAGGCTCGCGGCGGCGCCGACCACGGGGCCGAGCAGCGCGCCGAAGACGGCGGCGCCCATCGCCGTGCCCATCGTCTGCCCGCGACGCTCGCGCGGGGTGGCGAGCGCGAGCCAGGCCAGCCCGCCTGCCCAGGTCAGCGACGAGCCGAAGCCCTGGGCGAACCGCGCCGCGACGAGGGGCCAGTAGCTCCCGGCGGCGGCGACGCCGACGCTACCTGCGGCGACGAGGACGAGCCCTGCGAGGACGGCGCCCCTCGCGCCGCGGCGCGCCGCGAGGATGCCGCCGGGAATCGCACCGGCCAGGACGCCGACGCCGTACGCGGCCACGAGCGCACCGACGCCGCCCTTGGAGAGGTGGTACGTCTCCTCGAAATGGGGCAGAAGCGGCGTCAGCGCCGTGTACAGAGCGGTGTCGACGACGACGACGACACAGACGAAGGGGAGCAGCCGGCGCATCGTCCGAGGCTACCGTGGTGGCGCGGGCGGCTGCCGTGCGCCGACAGTGGGCGGCCTGGTCGGCGTCGATCGCGACGACGCGGCTCTGACCGTGAGCCGGCGCCCTAGAAGTTGAGCGCGACCGGGCCGCTCGTCACCTGCGGCGGGCCGGGCGAGACGTCGCCGAGGTTCTCGCCGACCCACGCGGCGGCGGCGCTCGTCGATTCCTGTGCGCCGTCCTCGGTGGCGAAGACGCTGATCGTGGTCGCCCCCTCGGTCGTGCGGAGCAGGTAATAGGCCCGGAAGCCCTCGATCCCGGTGAGGATCTCGCGGATCTCGTCCTGATGCGCCACGAGGGCGTCCGCGAACGCCCTGCCTCCGGTGTAGTTGCGAATGGTCACGTACATGACGGCTCAGTCGCTCCACCAGCCGGGCGCCATCTCGACTTCCGCCGGATCGTCGCCCGCGCCGAAGGCCAGGTACTCGACTCCGTCGGGCCCGGCCTCCATCTGGCGCATGGTGTCCTTCGGGAAGCGGATCGCGTCCCACTCTGCGAGTTCGACGACCTCCTGGTCGACCTTGACGCGGGCGGAGCCGCGCACGACGACGTACACCTCTTCCTGGGACTCGTGCTTGTGGCCGAACGGGATCCGGAACCCCGGCTCGAGCGTGAAGAGGCTCAGCCCGAGCGTCTCGCCCTCGATCGCCCGGCGGGCGAAGCGCGCCTGCATCTCGGCGGGCATGTCGAACTTCGGTGCCGAGTCCTCGACGTCGCGGACGTTGGTCTTCGTGTAGCTCATGGTCACACCGTGCCCAGAGCCGGCGATTTTCGAACGCGGGCTTCGACCGCGCCGTCGGCCTGGACGTGCCCTCAGCTGGAGGCGGCGACCGCGCCGAGGCCGATGAAGATCCCGCCGGAGGCGTATCGGACCGCCTTCCGGCGCCGCCGGAGGACGCCGCCGATCGTGCCCCCCGCGAGGGCATAGGCGCCGTCGCTGAGAAGTCCGAGGCCGATCCAGCAGAGCCCCAGCACGATCGTCTGCGTCCACACCGGCCGGTCGGGGTCGACGAACTGCGGCAGAAAGGCGAGGAAGAACAGCGCGGTCTTCGGGTTCAGGACGTTGACGACCACCCCCTGGCTGAAGACGCGTCGGCCGCTGCGGGGCGCGCGCTCCTCGGCTTCGACGGGGTCGTCCTTGCCCAGCAGCTTGCGGATCCCGACGTAGACGAGGTAGGCGGCTCCGACGTACTTCACCGCACTGAACGCGATCGCCGACGAAACGATGAGGGCAGACAGGCCGGCGACCGCGGCGGCGATGTGGACGAGTGAGCCGAGGTGCACGCCCGCCACCGACAGCAGCCCGTTCCGCCGGCCTCCGTCGACGCTGGTGGCGACGATGTACAGGACCGCCGGCCCGGGAATCGCGAGCAGGACGAGCGCGGCCGGAACGAAAACCGCGAAGGCGTGGGTCGAAGGCATCGCCAGTAGCGTAGAAGTTGCGCTCTCGACACGTTTTCGTGACACCAGCGTGAACGGTCGGTTGCCACCATTGGCGACATGCAGCCGATCGTCCTCTCGCGTCGCCGCGTGCTGCTCGGCGGGTTGCTCCTGGTGGTCGCGCTGCTGGTCGGCGCGCGGTTCGTCGTACGGGCCGGCACCCCGGCCGGAGCGGCCGCACCGCCGATCGTCGGCTCCGCCGAGACAGATGCGTCGACGTCCTCCTCCGCCGGGGCTCCGGTCGCGGCCACGACGCGCCTGGTCGTCTACGTGGTCGGCGCCGTCCGGCGCCCGGGCCTCTACCGGCTGCCCCAGGGCTCGCGGGTGGCCGACGCGGTCGCACGGGCGGGCGGGGTCACCCGCAAGGCCGATCCTGCGGCGCTCAACCTGGCGGCGCCGATCGCCGACGGCGAGCAGGTGCTGGTGCCGGCAAGGCTGCCGGTCGCGGTCGCCGCGTCCCAGGGCGCTGCCGTGCCCGGGGTGCCTTCCGGCCCGATCCAGCTCAGCTCGGCGACCGCCGAGCAGCTCGACTCCCTGCCTGGAATCGGCCCCGCGACGGCGCAGAAGATTCTCGACTACCGCGCCGAGCACGGCGCCTTCCGTTCGGTCGAGGAGCTCGACGAGGTTCCGGGCATCGGCCCGGCACGGGTCGAGCAGCTCCGCGGCCTGGTCGTCCCGTGAGCGCGAGCGCGTGCCTCCGAGAGCAGCGTGCTCGGCGCCGACCACCTGCTTCGCTCCTATCCGTACGCGCTCGCGGGTAGCTGCTGTCTCGGGCTTGCCGCTGCGAACGCCGGCCGGGTGAGCGCAGCAGGAGCGGTGCTCGCGGCCGGCGCGGCCGCGCTCGCCGCGCTCGCCTCCGACCCGCGCGCGCGGATCGTCGCCCTGTCGGTCGCGCTCCTGCTGGCAGGTTGGTGGTGGGGAAGCGCCCGGCTCGACGCCCTCGACGCGAGCGTCCTGATCGAACACGTCGGCGAGGCGGAGCCGACGTCGCTGGTCGTCACCGGGCCCGCCCGCAACAACGGCTTCGAGCTGCGTGTGCCGGCCCGCCTCGTCCGCTTCGGTCGGATCGGCGTGAGCGAGCCGGTGCTCCTCGAGCTCCCGGTGGGCCGGTCGCCGCCCCAGGGCGCGATTCTGGAGCTCGTCACGCGGCTGAAGCTTCCGCGACCAGCGTCGCACGGGTTCGACGAGCGCACCTGGCTCCGGCGGCACGGCGTCCACGTCGTCGCCATCGGCAAGGAGTGGCGGATCGTTGGGCGGCGCAGCGGCCTAGGCGGCTACGCCGACCATGTTCGCGCCTGGCTCGCAGGCTCGCTCGCGCCCGGTCTGACGGGAGAGCGGCACGCGGTGCTCGAGGGGATCGTGCTCGGGGAGGACGAGGGGCTGTCGCCCGACCTGCGGGACGCGTTCCGGGCCTCCGGCCTCTACCACCTGCTCGCAGTCAGCGGTCAGAACGTGATCTTCGTCGCGGTCGGCATTCTGGGGCTCGCCTGGGTGATGGGCGTGCCGCGCTGGCTCGGCGAGCTAGGGGCCCTCGCCGGGATCGGGTCGTACGTGCTCGCGGTCGGTGCCCAGCCGTCCGTGATCCGGGCGGGGATCGCCGGCGCGCTCGGATCGATCGCGTGGCTGGCTGCCAGGCAGCACGACCGCTGGCACTTCCTGCTCGTCGGGGCGCTCGTGCTGCTCGCGTGGAACCCGTACACCCTGCTCGACGCCGGGTTCCAGCTGTCGTTCGCCGCCGTCGTCGCGATCTTCGTGACGCTGCCGCGCGTGCGGCGCCTGCTCGAGGGCTACCCGGTGCCGAGGCTGGCCGGCGAGGCGGTGGCGGTCTCGCTCGCCTGCGGGCTCGCCACGGCCCCCGTGCTCTGGCTCCAGTTCGGGCGGATCCCGCTCTACTCGGTGCCGGCCAACGCCCTCGCGGCGCCGGTGGTCGGCCCGCTGCTCGGCCTGTCGTTCGCGGCTGCGATCGCCGACGCCGTCTCGCCGCCGGTCGCCGGTCTGATCGCCTCGGCGAACGGTTGCCTGGCCGCCTACCTGGCCTGGTGCGCACGGTTCGTCGGCGGCCTACCCGGAGCGGTGATCTCGTCGAGCGCCGGCGTCGGCGGCCTGTTGCTGGTCGGCTCCTCGCTCGCGCTCCTCGCCGTCGGCGGCGCCGACCGCTACCGGCGGAGGCCGTGACTATGCTTGCCTCGCGTGGCGGAGGAGCTGAAGGCGGTATACCTGCTCACGGGCAGCGACCGTCCGAAGATCGAGCGCGCCGTCCGCCGGCTCCGCGACCGCTTCGGCGAGGACTCGGTGGAGCGGCTGTCGGCCCAGGACGTCTCCGGCGAGGACGTGGTTGCGGCCTGCAACGCAATGGGCCTCTTCGGAGCGGGCGGCAGGCTGGTGCTCGTCGACGGAGTCGAGCGCTGGAAGGCGCCCGACGCGAAGCCGATCGCCGAGTACCTGGCCTCGCCGGCGCCCGACACCGTGCTCGCCCTCGTCGGCGAGGAGATCCGCAAGGACTCGCCGCTCGCGAAGGCGTGTGGAAAGGCCGGCGCGGTGCTGGTGTACGAGGTCTCGAAGCGAGAGCTGCCCAAGTGGGTAGCGGAGCAGTTCGCCCGGCACGGCGTGAAGGTCTCGGCCGGACGCCTGCCGCGCGCTGATCGAGTTGGCCGGCGACAACCCCCACGAGCTCGCCGGAGAGATCGACAAGCTGGCGGTCTGGGCCGGGGGCGACGAGATCGGCGAGGACGAGATCGAGCTGCTCGTGGCTGCCCGGGCCGACGTACCGCCGTTCGCGCTCACCGACGCGTGGGGAAGGCGCGAGGTCGTCGGCGTCCTGGCCGCGTGCGAGACGCTGCTCGAGCGGTCGACGCGTTCCGGCGAGGTCCACATGCTCGTCGGCCGGCTGGCGGCGCACGTGCGACGGGTGCAAGCGTGCCAGCGCCTCGAGGCCGAAGGTGTCAGGCCCCGGGACGCGGCCGCCGAGCTGAAGATGCACCCGTTCGCGGCCGAGAAGGCCTTCGGGCAGGCGCGCAACTTCTCGGTCGAGGAGCTGCGCGATGCGATCGTGCGCCTCTCCGATCTCGACCTGGCGGTCAAGGGCGGCAGCAGGCTCCCGGCCGAGCTGGAGCTCGAGCGGACGCTGGTCGCGATCACGCGCTCCTCGGAGGCGCCGTGACCGAGGAACGGCAGCCACGGGCGAGCCGCCCGTCGATGCCGGAGGGCTACGGCGTCCCGGAGACGGACGAGGGCGTGCTCGACTGGAGCTGGGCGGTCACGCGCCTCGAGTCGGCGCTGAACTACTGGTTCGCCACCACGCGTCCCGACGGCCGGCCGCACGCCATGCCCGCCTGGGCCGTCTGGCTCGACGGCGCGCTCTACTTCGAAGGGAGTCCGATGACGAGACGGGCGCGCAACCTGGCGGTCAACCCGGCGGTCGTCGTCCACCTCGAGAGCGGCGACGACGTGGTCATCCTCGAGGGCGAGACCCGCGAGGTCGGCAAGCCCGAGCGAGCGCTCGCCGAGCGGCTCTCCGACGGCGTTCACCGCGAAGTACGCGGCCACGAAGTACGAGTACCGTCCGCCGCCGGAGCAGTGGGACCGCGGTGGCCTCTGGGCGATGGAACCCAGGGTGGCGTTCGGCTGGAGCGACTTCCCGCGCGACACCACCCGGTGGCGCTTCGCGGACGGACCGGTCTAGAGGTCCTTGGACATGAACACCGCCCGCTCGACGTACCCGAGCGAGCGGTAGAGGGAGCGCGCGACCTCGTTGCCGCCGAGGACCGTCAGGTTCGTCCGTGCCAGCCCGCGCCGGCGCGCCTCCTCCTCGAACAGCTGCATTGCCTCCCGGCCGAAACCGCGCCCGCGGTGCTCCGGTGCGATCTCGACCGAATAGACGTAGAGCATCTTCTCGCCCACGTCGTCGTCGCGCTCGGCAAACCACAGGTCGCCGACGCGCTCGGTCGTCTCCGCGTCCTCGATCGCGTAGAGCTCGTTGCCCGGTGGGACGGCGCCGTCGGGGAAGAGCCGCGACCAGTCGTTCTCGGTCTTCTGCCGGGCGGCGGCAGGCGTCAGCCCCGCCTGCGCGGCGAGATCGCGCTCGTAGGCGGCGCGCCCGTGCTCGATGTACGCGGGGAGCTCATCCGCCCGCAGCGGCCGCAGGCGGAGCGTCACTCGGGGCTAGGACGAGCCGCCGGCGACCAGACGCGCAGCCTGTGCCTTCTTGCGGGCTGCGGTGTTCGCGTGCAGCGCGCCCTTGGAGGCGGCGCGGTCGACCCAGCGGACGAGCGTGCGGTGCTCGGCGGCGATTGCATCGGCGTCGCCGGATTCGACGGCGGCCTGGAGGCGCTTCGTCAGCGTCTTGACCGTCGAGCGGTAGCGGATGTTCTCGTCCCGCTGGCGCCCGGCGATCCGGACGCGCTTCTTCTGTTGCTCGATGTTCGGCATGGCGTGAAAAGGCCCGCACGGGCGGGCTCGACGATGGTAGCAACCGATGCGTGGCGGCGTCAGGCCGGTTCGACCACGTAGTACAGCGGCCGGAGGTGCGCGAGCCAGAACACCAGCGGTACGAGCACGCCGACCAGCACCGGGCTGCGGTGCGCAAGCGCCCTCCGGGCAGCCCGCGCCTGGTCTCCGGCGAGTAGGCGCGCCCTGCCCGACACGGCCTCGCCGCGCGGCGCTCCGCGGAACGTCGACGGTGCGGCGAGAACGCTCGGGTCGCGTCGCAGCCGCTTCGCCTTCCCGGCCGAGTGAAAGGTCAAGAAGACGGGCCGGTCGCCGACCACGGCGATCATCACCGGCGTCGCGACCGGCGTCCTGTCGCGCCGGTAGGTAGTCAGCAGCGCCGTCGTCCGCCGGTGGAGCCCCTCGAGCGTTCCGGCCAGCGGGGTCGTTTCGTGCGGCGAGGCTGACGTCATGGGACTGGCGTTCCGCATCCGGGTGTTCCGAAACGCCACTCGGGAAGCCGGGTAGCAACAGGCCCGCTCCCTATGCTCAGAGCCGATGAGCACGCTCCCACGGAGGACGCCGCCCCGCCGACCCCCGAACCGCTGCCGACCGGAGGCGCCCAGCACCGCCGCCGCCTCGCCTACTCGACCGTCGTCTTCGCCGGCGCCACCGGGCTCTCCCGGGTGGTCGGCCTCGTCCGTGAGTCGGTCGTCCGCTACTACTTCGGCACCGTCGGCCCGATCAACGCGTTCGAGGTCGCGTTCCTCGTCCCGAACACGGTCCGCGCGCTCGTCGCCGACGCCGCCCTCTCGTCCGCGTTCGTGCCGGTCTTCAGCGAGCTGCTGGAGAAGGGAGAGCGCAAGCGCGCGTGGCGTGTCGCCTCGAGCCTCTTCTGGCTGATCATGCTCGGCCTCGGCGGCCTGACCGCGTTCTTCATCGTGATCGCGCCGTGGGTGATGAAGATCTTCGGCTACTCGGGCGTCGCGGTCGGGCTGTCGCGCGTGCTCTTCCCGATCGTCCTCGTCCTCGGCGCTGACCGGGATCGTCGTCGGGATCCTGAACAGCTACGAGCACTTCTCCGTGCCCGCGCTGTCGCCGGTGCTCTGGAACGTCGCGATCATCGTCGGCCTCGTGATCGGCGTCCCGAAGGCGGACACGATCGACGCGCAGCTCTACGTCTATGCGTTCTCGATCCTGATCGCGACCGTCCTGCAGTTCCTGCTGCCGCTTCCGTGGCTGCGCGGCCGCGACGACCGGCTGCACGTGGTGATCGACTGGCGCGACCCGGCGGTCGCGCGGACGTTCAAGCTGATGGTCCCGATCACGCTCGGTCTCGGGCTGATCAACTTCAACGCGTTCGTCGACACGATCTTCGCCGCGCGCCTCCTCGACAAGTACCAGGCGCCCAGCTCGATCAACGCCGCGTTCCGCCTCTACATCTTCCCGCAGGGGATGTTCTCGGTCGCCGTCGCGACCGTCCTCTTCCCGTCGCTCTCGCGGCTTGCGACCCGGCGCGACTTCGACGGCTTCCGCTCGATGGTCACGGGCGGCCTGCGCCAGATCGCGTTCCTGCTGATCCCTGCCAGTGTGATCTGCGCGGTCCTCGCCGAGCCGATCGTCCGGCTCGTCTACCAGCGCGGCGACTTCACGGCCTCCCAGACCACGGTCGTCGCCGCCTGCCTCGCGGCCTTCTCGCTCGGCCTCGCCTTCAACGGCGCGATGCTGATGTTGAACCGCGCCTTCTTCTCCCTCCAGGCGGCCTGGGTCCCCACGGGGGTTGCGCTCGCCAACCTGGGGCTGAACGCAGTGCTCGACGCCGCCTTCTACCGGCTCGGCATCTGGGGGATCCCGCTCTCGACCTCGCTGGTGAACATCGCGGGGACGATCGTGCTCCTGATCCTGCTCCGGCGGCGGCTCGGCCGCCTGGACGTCACCGCGGACGATGAGCTCCGTCGCTCCGGATCAGCCTCGCGTCGGTCGTGCTCGCCGGCGTCGCCTACGGGATCTGGTGGCCGCTCGACCACGAGCTCGGGCGCCGGTTCATCGCGCAGGTGGTCTCGCTCGGGCCTCGCGCTCGCCGGCGGGGCAGCGGTCTACGTCCTCGTTGCCGGCTGCTCCGGGTCGACGAGCTGCGAGCGCTGCGCCTGCTGCGGCGCCCCCGCGGTCGTGATCGCGTTTCGCCCGCTGGCGAAGACGACCTGCCGCTCGTCGAGGCGCTGGCTGCAGCGCGAGCACGTCGCGCGCTGGTGGCGAGAGCCCGTCGGCGAGGCGATCGCGCGGTACCGCCGGGGATCGAGGGCCGGCGATCCGACGCGGCACTTCCTGATCGAGCTCGACGGCCGTCCTGCCGGAATGATCCAGACCTACCTCGTCGCCGACCATCCCGAGTGGCAGGCGATCGTCCAGGCCGGCGACGGGCGTGGCCGGTGTCGACCTCATGATCGGCGAGCCCGAGCTGGTCGGCCGCGGCTCGGGCCTCGCGGTGCTGGCCACGTTCTCCGCGACGTCGTGTTCGCGCGATCCGTCCACGAAGGCCGTCGTCGCGACCGTCGAGGAAGCGAACCGCCGCTCCTGGCGCGCATTCGAGAAGGCGGGCTTCCGACACATCCGCGACGTCGAGGAGGACGGCTTTCCGCACCGCCTGATGCGTCTCGATCGCTCCATCTGACGGTGCGAGCCGCGCGCTCTGGGCTTTGCACGTGGCCGCGTGCGCGACTTGTGGGAACGACAACCCCGCCGGTGCGAAGTTCTGCAACGGCTGTGGGGCCTCGCTCGCGGAGGCGTGTTCCTCCTGCGGCACCAGCAACACGCCCGGCGCCCGCTTTTGCAGCGAGTGCGGCGTGTCGCTCGGGGACTCGCAGGCTGTGTCGGCCGAAGCCGTGGCTGCCCCGGCGAACGGCACCTCCGACCAACCGACGGAGCGCCGCCTCGTGTCGGTGCTGTTCGCGGACCTCGTCGGGTTCACGGCGTTGTCGGAGTCGCGCGACGCCGAAGAGGTACGGGCGCTCCTTTCCCGTTATTTCGACACCTGCCGGCGGCTGATCGAGCTGTACGGCGGCACCGTCGAGAAGTTCATCGGCGACGCGGTGATGGCCGTGTGGGGCACGCCGACGGCGACGGAGGACGACGCCGAGCGGGCGGTCCGGGCAGCGCTCGACCTGGTCGCGGCGGTGTCGGCGCTCGGGCAGGAGGTCGGGGCGCAGGAGCTTCGGGCCCGAGCCGGCGTGCTGACCGGCGAGGCCGCGGTGAACCTCGCCGCCGACGGGCGAGGGCATGGTTGCCGGCGACGTCGTCAATACCGCCTCGCGGGTGCAGTCGGTGGCCGAGCCCGGAAGCGTTCTCGTCGGCGAGGCCACGCGGCGAGCAAGCGAGCGGGCGATCGTCTACAAGAACGCGGGCGCGTTCGAGCTGAAGGGCAAGGAAGGCGAGACTCCACTCTGGAAGGCGCTGCGGGTCGTCTCGGGCGTGGGCGGCCAGCTCAAGTCACAGGGTCTGGAAGCGCCGTTCGTCGGCCGCGACCGTGAGTTGCGCCAGATCAAGGATCTCTTCCACATCTGCGCCGACGAGCAGCGGGCGCAGCTCGTGTCCGTGACCGGAATCGCGGGCATCGGCAAGTCTCGGCTCGCGTGGGAGTTCTACAAGTATTTCGACGGGCTCGACGCAGTTCGTCGTACTGGCACCGCGGGCGCTGTCTGGCCTACGGGGAGGGCGTCACGTACTGGGCGCTGGCGGACATGGTGCGGATGCGCTGCCAGATCGCCGAGGACGAGGAGCACGCCACGGCGCTCGGAAAGCTGCGTGCGGCGCTGGAGGAGCACATCCTGGACGCGGAGGAGCGGCGCTTCGTCGAGCCACGGCTGGCGCAGCTCCTCGGTCTGGGCGAGCACGAGGCGCGCGATCGGCAGGACCTGTTCGCGGCCTGGCGGGTGTTCTTCGAGCGGCTCGCTGAGACGTATCCGACTGTCCTTGCCTTCGAGGACATGCAGTGGGCCGACGCGTCGCTGCTGGACTTCGTCGAACACCTGCTCGAGTGGTCGCGCAACCATCCGTTGTTCGTGGTCACGCTCGCCCGGCCGGAGCTGGCCGAGCGGCGGCCGACCTGGGGCGCGGGCCATCGCAACTTCACCTCGCTCTATCTCGAGCCGCTCGCCCCGGCGGCGATGGAGGAGCTTCTGGCCGGCCTCGTGCCCGGGCCTGCCGGCGGCATTGCGCGACCAGATCCTCGCCCGCGCCGAAGGCGTGCCGCTGTATGCGATGGAAACGGTGCGGATGCTGCTCGACCGCGGCGCTGCTCGTCGCAGGAGGGCTCGGTCTACCAGGTTGCGGGCGAGATCGAGTCGCTCGAGGTCCCGGAGACGCTCCACGCGCTGATCGCCGCCCGCCTCGACGGTCTGTCCGCAGACGAACGCCGCCTGCTCGGTGACGCGGCTGTGCTCGGCAAGACGTTCACGCCGCACGGCGCTGGCCGAGCTGACCGGATCGGACGGGGTTGCGCTCGACCAGCTGCTCGGCGCGCTCGTGCGCAAGGAGGTGCTCGGGCTGCAATCCGATCCACGCTCCCCCGAGCACGGCCAGTACGGGTTCCTGCAGGATCTGCTCCGCCAGGTCGCCTACGAGACGCTGCCGAAGCGAGAGCGCCGCGCGAAACACCTCAAGGCCGCCGATCATCTGCGCGCGACGATGGGCGAGGACGAGGTCGCCGAGGTCGTCGCCTCCCACCTCCTCGAGGCCTACCGGCTCGAGCCCGACGCCCCCGACGGGGAGCGCCTCCGGGCGAAGGCGCAGGGTGCGCTCGTCCAGGCGGGAGAACGCGCGTCGTCACTCGGCGCCTCGACGGAGGCCCGGCGCTACTTCGAGCAGGCCGGTCGAGCTGTCCGGCGACCCGTCGATGCAGGCGGCGGCCCTTGCTCGCGCAGGCGAGATGGCTATGCGGGAGCTGGAGGTCGAGCGGGCCGAGTCGCTGTTCGAACGGGCGATCGCGCTTTGCGAGTCGGCCGGAGACACGCACGCCGCCGCACGGGTCTCGAGCTGGCTCGCGTTCGCCGAACAGATGGCCGGGCGGCTCGAGCAGGCGATCGAGCGAATGGAGAGCGCCTACGAGGTCGTTGCCGGGGACGCTCCGGATGAGGACCTCGCCCTGCTGCTCAACCGGCTCGGTCAGGCGCTCTGGTTTGCCGGTCGCCCCGAACAGGCGGCCGAGCGGATCGAGCAAGCCCTCGACATCGCGGAGTCGCTGCAGTTGCCGGAGATGCTCGTGCGCGGCTGGATGGTCAAGGCGGGCATCATCTCGCCGCGTCGACCCGGAAGAAGCCCGAGGGCTCTACCGGCTTGCGCTGGACACCATCCTGGAGCACGAGTTGCCGATACTCGCCGGGTCGATGTATGCAAACCTCTCCGACCTCGGGTTCCAGCGCGACCGATACTCGGACTCGCTCTCGCAGCTGGAGCTCCTCATCGAGCATTCCCGCAGAACCGGGAACCGGCGGAACGAGCTGTTCGCGTTGAGCGAGACGAGCTACGCGCTGACCATGCTCGGTCGCTGGCAGGAGGCGCTCGCCCGGCTGGTCGAGATCCCCGAAGAGGTGATCGGCCGCAGCGCGACACTGTCGAGCCCCTTGTCCGGCGTGCTCGACATCTACCTGCACCGTGGCGAGCTCGACCAGGCACGCCGGCTGCTCGCCCGGTACGACGAGCTCGGCCGCTCCAGCGACGTGCAGGAGGAGAGCGCCTACTACGGCGCCGTCGCTGCCGTTCGTCTCGCCGAGGGGAATCCCGCCGATGCGCTCACCGCCGCCGAGCAGGCATTCGAGGCACACAGGTCAATCGGAATCGCCGCCCAGGACGTCAAGCTCGGGTTCGTGCGCGCGCTCGAGGCTGCGCTTGCGCTCGGCAACTCGAGCAAGGCGGACGAGCTCCTCACGATCGTCGAGCAGCTTCCGGTCGGCCTTCGGCCGCCGCTTCTCGACGCGGCCACCCACCGCTTTCGCGCCCGGCTTGCCGGCGACGACCCGTCCGCCGACGTCGCGTACGCGACGGCAACAGCTCAGCTGAGCAGCGCTCGAGCTTCCGTTCCATCTCGCCGTCGTCCTGCTCGAGCACGGCGAATGGCTCGTCGCCCGAGGCCGAAACGAGGACGCGGAGCCGTTCCTGGCCGAGGCGCGGGCGACGTTCGAGCGGCTCGAGGCCAAGCCCTGGCTGGAACGGCTCGACGCCCTCGAGGTCGACGCGCCGGCAGAGGTTCCCGCCTAGCCGCGGTCGAGATGCCGCGCGCCTCGCGCTACGATCATCGCTCCCCCATGGACCAGGGCAAGATCCGCAACTTCTCGATCATCGCGCACATCGACCACGGCAAGTCGACGCTCGCCGACCGCATCCTCGAGGTCACCGACACCGTCACCGAGCGCGAGATGCGCGAGCAGCTGCTCGACTCGATGGAGCTCGAGCGCGAGCGCGGCATCACGATCAAGGCGCAGGCCGTGCGCGTGCACGTGGAAGGGCCACGAGCTGAACCTGATCGACACGCCCGGGCCACGTCGACTTCACGTACGAGGTGTCGCGCTCGCCTGGCCGCGTGCGAGGGCGCGGTGCTCGTGGTCGACGCGGCGCAGGGGATCGAGGCGCAGACGCTCGCGAACGCCTACCTCGCGATCGAGAACGACCTCGAGATCGTCCCGGTGCTGAACAAGATCGACCTGCCGCAGGCCGATCCGGACGGCGGCGGCGCTCGAGGTCGCCGAGCTCGTCGGCGACGACGCCCGACGACGTCCTGCGCATCTCGGCGAAGACCGGCGACGGGCGTCGCGGACGTGCTCGACGCGATCGTCGAGCGGATCCCGGCGCCGCGCGGGCGAGCCCGACGCGCCGCCGCGGGCGCTGATCTTCGACTCCTCGTACGACCAGTACCGCGGCGTGGTCGCGTTCGTGCGCGTCGTCGACGGCGTCGTTCCGGCCGCGGCGAGGCGCTGCGCGCGATGGCGCTGGGCACGGAGTTCGACGCGCGAGGAGCTCGGCGTTCTTGTCGCCGACGATGACGCCGGTCGGCGAGCTCTCGCGCCGGCGAGGTCGGCTACGTCGATCACCGGGCTGAAGGACGTCTCGCGAGCTCGCGGGTCGGCGACACGCTGACGCCGGCGGCGCGGCGGCCGCCGAGCCGCTGCCCGGGCTACAAGGACGTGAAGCCGATGGTCTTCGCCGGGCTCTTCCCGACCGACTCCGACCAGTACCCCGAGCTGCGCGACGCGCTCGAGAAGCTGAAGCTGAACGACGCCTCGCTCTTCTACGAGCCGGAGACCTCGCAGGCGCTCGGCTTCGGGTTCCGCTGCGGCTTCCTCGGGCTCCTGCACATGGAGATCGTCCGCGAGCGGCTCGAGCGCGAGTTCGACCTCGACCTGCTCGTCGACCGCGCCCAACGTCGCCTACCGCGTGCGCGAGCCGAGCGACGAGTGGGTCGAGGTGCACAACCCGGCGCGAGATGCCGCGCGAGGTCGAGGAGGTCGAGGAGCCGTACGTGAAGGCCTCGATCATCGTCCCGAAGGAGTACGTCGGCGCGGTGATGGAGCTGAACAAGGAGCGCCGCGGCCGCTTCGACCACATGGAGTACCTGTCCGAGGATCGCGTGCTGCTCTCGTACGACCTGCCGCTCGGCGAGATCGTCCTCGACTACTACGACCAGCTGAAGTCGCGGACGCGCGGCTACGCGAGCTTCGACTACGACTTCGCTCGGCTTCCGGCCCGGCGACGCTCGTGCAAGGTGGACATCCTGATCGCCGGCGAGCCGGTCGACGCGCTGTCGCTGATCATCCACCGCGACGGCGCGTACGCGCGCGGGCGGGCGCTCGTCGAGCGGCTGCGCGAGGAGATCCCGCGCCAGTTCTTCGACGTCGCCGATCCAGGCGGCGATCGGCTCGCGGGTGATCGCCCGCGAGACGGTCAAGGCGAAGCGCAAGGACGTGCTCGCCAAGTGCTACGGCGGCGACATCACGCCGCAAGCGCAAGCTGCTCGAGAAGCAGAAGAAGGGCAAGAAGCGGATGAAGCAGGTCGGCTCGGTCGAGGTGCCGCAGGAGGCGTTCCTCGCGGTGCTCAACCTGATCAGGAAAAGAGATAAGGCATGGCGCTGGAGATGCGCGGCGTGTGCGAGCGGTGCGGTGGTGCGCTGGCGGCTGACGGCCCGGCCGCGATCTGCTCGTTCGAGTGCACGTTCTGCGCCGACTGCGCGGAGGCGATGGAGCACGTGTGCCCGAACTGCGGCGGCGAGCTTGGTGCCGCGGCCCCGGAGATCGACGCTGAGAGACGCTCGCCACCTCTACGTCCACCTGCCCTTCTGCGCCCACCGCTGCGGCTACTGCGACTTCGTCACCGCAGTCGGCCGGCGAGGCCGAGCACGGCGCGTACGTCGACGCGCTGCTCGCGGAGCTCGAGCTGGAGCGCGGCGTGCTCGGCGCCGCGGCTGGAGACGATCTTCCTCGGCGGCGGGACGCCCACCTTCACCGAGCCGGCCGCGCTCGAGCGGCTGCTCGCCGGCCTGCCGGACGCGGACGAGGTCACCGTCGAGGCGAACCCGGAGACCGTGACGCCCGAGCTCGGCCCGGCTTCTGTCGCGGAACCGTGTCAACCGTGTGTCGTTGGGCGCGCAGAGCTTCCAGCCGCGACTCTCGCCGTGCTCGAGCGGCGCGCGCAGCCGGAAGACGTCCGGCGCGCCGTGCTACATTCTGCGTGATGCCGGCATTCGACAACATCTCGCTCGACCTCATCTACGGCATCCCGGGCCAGACCGCCGCCGACCTCGACGCCGACCTCGCCGAGGCGCTCGCGCTCGAGCCCGAGCACGTGTCCTGCTACGAGCTGGAGGCCAAGCCGGGCACGCGCTTCACCCACGCGCACGGCGTCGAGCTCGAGCGGCAGGCCGAGTCGATGGAGTCCTACTTCGAGCGGGTCGTCGCCGCGCTGACGGGGCGCCGGCTACCGCTGGTACGAGACGGCGAACTTCTGCCGCGCACGAGGACCGCCGGGATCTCCGGGCCCGGCACAACCTCGGCTACTGGCTCGGGCGGGACTACCTCGGGCTCGGGATCGGCGCGGTCTCGACGATCGAGGGTCCGGCGCCGGAACGCGCCGCGGCTCGCGCCGCTACCTCGCGGCGCTCGCCGACGGGCGGCAGCCGCCGCGCGAGCTCGAGTCGCTGGACGCCGAGACGCGCGCGCCGCGAGCGGGTCATGCTCGGGCTGCGGCTCGACGAGCCGCTGCTCACCGCCGGGCTCGAGGCCGCGATCGACCGCGAGGCGCTCGAGCGGCTCGAACGGCTCGGCCTGGTCGCGCGCACCGGCGTGAACGGCCGAGACGCTTGCGCTCACCGAGCGCGGCCGTTTCCTCGGCGGCGGCGTCACCGCAGAGCTGCTCGCGTAGAATTTCCCTGCACAGACGTGATTTCGCCAGCCCCGGACCTCACTCAACGCCAGCGCGAGATCCTCGTCCAGGTGGTCGAGGAGTACGTCGCGACCGGCCAGCCGGTCGGCTCGAAGCACCTCGTCGAGCGCACCGGGATGCGGCGTCTCCCCGGCGACGGTTCGCAACGAGCTCGCCGAGCTCGAGCGGCTCGGCCTGCTCACGCACCCCCACACGTCGGCGGGACGCGTTCCCACCGACCGCGGCTACCGCTACTACGTCGACCGGCTGCTCGAGCGGCCGGCGCCGCGGCCGCCGACGCTTCCCGCTCGACCTGACGGCCGCGCGCAGCGAGGTCGAGTCGGCGCTCCAGGCGACCACCGAGATGCTCTCGCAGGTCACGCGGCTGATCGCGCTCGTCTCGGCGCCGCCGCTCGAGACCGCCGACCGTCCGCCACGTCGAGGTGCTGCTGCTCCAGCCGCAGGTGGCGATGGTGGTCGTGATCACGTCGACGCGGCGGCGTCACCAAGCGCGTCTACGCGTTCGACACGCCGGTCGACCCGGGGCTCGTCGCACTGGGCGGCGCCAGTACCTCAACGACCAGGTGGTCGGACTCTCGCTCGGCAGCGGACAGCTGCGCCGGCGGCTCGACGACCCGAGCCTGCCGCCCGCCGAGTCGCGCCTTCCTGCAGGTGGTGCGAGCCCGCCTTCACCGACGCCGAGGGCGACGAGCAGCGCGTCTACGTCGGCGGTGCCGCGGGCCTGCTCGACGAGGTGCGCGACGAAGAGCTCGGCTCGTACCGCTCGCTGATCGACCTGCTCGAGCGGCGCGCGGACGCTGCTCGACATGCTCGCCGAGGCGCTCGACCCGCGGCGGCCGTTCGTGCGCGTCGGCGACGAGCTGCAGACCCGGGGCTGCGCGACCTCGCGCTGGTCGGCGCGGCGTACGGGATCGCGAACCGCACGCTCGGCGCCGTCAGCCTGATCGGCCCGTCGCGGATGGACTACGACAAGGCGATCCGCACGGTTCGCTCGGCCGCCTCCGAGCTGTCGCGGTTCGCCGAGGTGATCTACGGCGAGTAGCTCCGCGTGGCGAAGCCGTCGGGTTCGACGGCGGCGCACGGGGCTACGCTTCGGCTGATGGCGACCACCGAACGCGACTACTACGAGCTGCTCGGCGTCGACGCGCACGCGCGACCGAGACCGAGATCAAGAAGGCCTTCCGCGGGCTCGCCCGCGAGTTGCACCCCGACGTCTCCGAGGACCCGGACGCGGAGGCGCGCTTCAAGGAGGTCGTCGAGGCCTACGAGGTGCTCTCGAACCCCGAGCGCCGCGAGCTCTACGACCGCTTCGGCCACGCGGGCCTGCGCAGCCGGGGCTTCGACGCCGACGAGCTTCGACTTCGGGACGCTCGGCGACCTGTTCTCCGCGTTCTTCGGCGACGACCTCTTCGGCGTCGGCGGCCGGCCGCGCGGCGCGGCGCGCGGCGCCGACATCGCCGCCGAGGTCGCGATCGAGCTGGTCGACTCGGCCCGGGGCGTCGACGCGCGACGTTCCGCTCCGCGTCGCCGTCCCCTGCGCGACGCTGCGGCGGCAACGGCGCCGAGCCGGGCACGCAGCCGGTCACGTGCCCGACGTGCGGCGGCGCCGGGCGCGTCCAGCAGGTTTCGAACACCGTCTTCGGCCAGTTCGTCCGCAGCGCAGGCGTGCCCCGCTGCGGCGGCTCCGGCCGCGTCGTCGAGCACCCGTGCACGACCTGCGGCGGCGACGGGCGGCGTCGCTCGAGGAGCGCACGCTCGCGGTCGAGATCCCGCCGGGGATCCACGACGGCCAGCGCATCCGGCTCGGCGGCGAGGGGCACGCCGGCGAGCTCGGCGGGCGCGCCGGCGACCTGTACGTGCTCGTCCGCGTCAAGCCCGGACCCGCGCTTCGTCCGCGAGGGCAACGACCTGATCTCGCAGGTCGACCTGACCATCACGCAGGCCGCGCTCGGCGCGACCGTGACGGTGCCGACGATCGACGGCGACGATCGAGCTCGAGTTCGAGCCGGGCACGCAGCCGGGCGAGGTGCGCGTGATCGCGCGGCGCCGGCATGCCGGTCCTCCAGGGCCGCGGCCGGGGCGACCACCGCCTGCTGGTCAACGTCACCGTGCCGCGCCGGCTCACCGACGAGCAGCGCGCGCCTGCTCGGCGAGTTCGAGCGGACGGCCGACGAGGAGACGTACCGGCCGGACGACGAGGGGTTCTTCGACAAGCTGAAGAGCGCGTTCCGCTGACGCTGCGTCGCGTCTCGGTACCGTCGCCGCCGGCCGAGCCGAGCGGCGCGCGCGATCATGCTCGAGCTCTTCCCGGAGGGCTTCGAGGAGCGCGACGTCGCCGACGGGGTCGAGCTCGCCGCCTACACGGACGACCGCGGCGAGGAGCGGCTCTGGTCGGCGTTCGGCGGACGCGCGTCGACCGACGTCGAGGAGGGCTGGGAGGACGCGCTGGCGCGCCTTCCACCGGCCGGTGCGGATCGGGCCGCTCTGGGTCGGGCCGCCGTGGGAGCAGCCCGACGGGGAGCGCGATCCCGGTCGTGATCGATCCCGGGCCGCGCCTTCGGCACCGGCGCGCATGCGACGACGCGGCTCTGCCTCGAGCTGCTGCTCGACGCTCCGCGCGGCGAGCCTGCTCGACGTCGGCTGCGGCTCGGGAGTGCTCTCGATCGCGGCGGCGAAGCTCGGCTTCGAGCCGGTCCACGCGGTCGACCTCGACCCGCAGGCGATCGAGGCGACGATGCGGAACGCGGCGGCGAACGGCGTCGCCGTCGAGGCCCGGCTCGCGGACGCGGCCGACTCCGCGCTGCCGGCGACCGCCACCGCGGTCGTCAACGTCGCGCTCGACGTCGACGGCCGAATCGTCGCGCGGCTCGACTGCGAGCGCGTCGATCACCTCCGGCTACCTCGCTCGCCGAGTCGCCGGAGCTGCCCGGCTATCGCCGCGAGGACCGGCGCGAGGCGGAGGGCTGGGCCGCCGACCTGCACGTGCGGACGGAGTAAGGTCCGCGCGGATGGCGACGTTCTCGGTCGACTTCCTCGGCTGCAAGGTCTCGCACGCCGACGCCCAGGCGGTGCGCGAGCGGCTGCTTGCCGACGGGCACGAGGAGCGCGCCGGCGGCGACGTCGCGGTGCTGAACACGTGCTGCGTCACGCACGAGGCGCTCCGGAAGTCGCGGCATGCCGCCTCGCGCGCCGCCCGCACGCACCGGCGCGTGTACGTCACCGGCTGCGGCGCCAACCTCTCGGCCGACGCGTTCGCCGGCCTGCCGGACAACGTCGTCGTCGTGGCCAGGCGCAGCGAGGAGACCGCCGACTTCGTCGCCGGCGACGTCGGTGCGATCGCGCTGCGTCCAGGCCGACGCTCGGCTCGACCGCGTCCGCGCCTTCGTGAAGGTGCAGGACGGCTGCAGCTTCTCCTGCAACTTCTGCGTGATCCCGCTCGTGCGCGGCGCGTCGCGGAGCCGGCGCGCCGACGCCGTGCTCGCCGAGGTGCGCCGCCGCGTCGAGCAGGGCCACCGCGAGGTCGTGCTCACCGGGATCAACCTCGGCTGCTACCGCGACCGCGAGGCGGGCTACGACCTGCCGCGGCTGATCCGCGAGGCCGGCGTGACGCCGGGCCTTGCGCGGCTGCGGCTGTCCTCGATCGAGGTCAACCACCTGACCGAGCCGCTCGCTCGCCGCGCTGCGCGAGACGCCGACCGTCTCGCCGCACCTGCACGTCCCGCTCCAGTCGGGCGACGACGGCGTCCTGCGGGCGATGGCGCCGCCGCTACGACGCCGCCACGTACCTGCGCCGGATCGCGCCGCGCGAGGGCTTCAACCTGACCACGGACGTGATCGTCGGCTTCCCGGACGAGGACGACCGCGCCTTCGAGCGCACGCTGCGGGTCGTCGAGGCGTCCGGCGCGACCAAGGTGCACGTCTTCCCGTACTCGCCGCGGCCGGGCACCGTCACCGCCGGCGAGGACACGGTGCCGAAGCAGGTCAAGAAGGAGCGGAGCGCCCGGCTGCGGGCGCTGTCGCACGAGGCGTGCCTGCGCCGCTGGCGCGAGAAGGTCGGCGCGCGAGGACGTCGTCCTGGTCGACCGGCCCGGCCGCGGCTACGGCGACGACTACTCGCCGTGGCTCGTCGACGCGCCGGTGGGCGAGCTCGTCCGCGTGCGGGCGCGCCGCGCGTCACCGAGGAGGGGATCCTGGCCGTGACGCTGAGCGTGATCCGACTGCATCTTCTGCAAGATCCACCGCGGCGAGCTGCCGGCGACGGTGGTCAACCGGGCCGAGGGCCTGCTCGCGATCGAGGACATCAACCCGAAGGCGGACGTCCACCTGCTCGTCATCCCCGAGCGGCACATCGAGACCTTCCGCGACGTCGGCGAGCTGTCCGCCGACGAGGACGAAGCGCATGCTCGACTTCGTCGCCGAGACCGCGAAGGACGGCGGGCTCGACGAGTACCGGCTGATGATCTTCTGCGGCGCCGGGCGCCGGCCAGACCGTCTTCCACCTGCACTGGCACGTGCTCGGCGGCCGTTCCGGGGGATGCCGGCATGACCTCCTGATCGCGCGCCTCGAGGACGAGCTGACAGACGGCGATGAAGGAGCGCGACACGCCGCGGCGCGATGCGCTGCGGCTGATCCTGTCCAGCCTGCGCTCCGCCGAGAAGGAGCTGCAGCGCCCGCTGCACGACGACGAGGAGCTACAGGTGCTCCAGCGCGAGCGCAAGCGGCGGCTCGAGTCGATCGAGGCGTTCGAGAGCGCCGGCCGGGACGAGCAGGCGGCGAAGGAGGAGGCCGAGCTGGAGGTGCTCGAGGAGTTCATGCCCGAGCCGCTCTCCGAGGACGAGCTCGAGCGGATCGTCGACGACGCGATCGCCGAGGTGGGGGCGACGAGCATGCGCGACCTCGGCCGCGTGATGGCGGACGTGATGCCGCAGATCGCCGGTCGCGCCGACGGCTCGGCGGTCAGCCAGCTCGTCCGCGAGAAGCTCGCCTAACCGGCGCCGCGGGCGGTGACGAGCACCGCGTAGACGGTCAGCGGGAAGCTGCCGCCGGCTTCGTCGACCACGGCGGCCAGCCCCTGCTCCAGCCGCTGTCTGTCGGAGGCGTCGAGGCCGAGATACATCGAGGTCGTGCGCGTGACGGCAACCAGGTGCTCGGCCGTCTCCTGCTCCTCGCTCGCAACCGTGGTCAGCCGCACGTCGGTGAACAGACCGGCCGTCTCCTCGCGGGCGAGGACGTCACGCTGGTTGAGCCATGCCCAGACCTCGGACACGTTGCCGAGCCGGCTCTCGATTCCGTCGAACAGGGTCTGCCGGTCGCGCGGCACCCACTCGAGCGACTTCGGCCGCACGTCGGTCCAGACCGCGTGGAGCTGCTCGTCCAGCGGCGAGATGCCGACGTGGGTCAGGAGCGCGAACACGCCGCCCGGCTGCAGCAACCGGGCGACCTTCGCCCAGCCGACGGAGGGGTCGACCCAGTGGAACGCGGTCGCCGAGAACGCCGCGTCGAACCCGGCCGCTGGCAGATCGACGTCCTCGAAGCGACCGATCCGGAAGTTCACCGCGCCGAGCCCCCGACCCGCCGGCGGGCGAGCACGACCATCCGGGCGCCCGGGTCGACCGCCTCGACGAGCAGCCCGCGCTCCGCCAGCGCCGCCGTCAGCTTGCCCGTGCCACAGCCGATCTCGAGCACGGGCGATCCCGGACGCAGGCCCGCGAGCGAGCAGGCCGTGTCGACGAGCGTTGCCGGGTAGTCCAACCGGACGCGGTCGTACTCCTCCGCGACACGGTCGAACCGCAGCCCCGGCTCGGGCGTCATCGGCTACCGCGCGGCGTAGTCGATCTCGAGGAAGTCGGCGACCTCGGCGAGCCAGCGCTGCTCGACGAACCGGACGTGGTCGGGATGCGCGTTGTAGGCGGCGTACGCGTCCTCGTCGGCGAACTCCATCGAGATCCCGAAACGGAAGCCGTTCTTCGGGCTCACCTCGCGCACCACCTGGAAGGCCTCGACGCCGGGAACGGCAGCCAGGGCTTCCGCGGCGGCGAGGAACTCCGCCTCCTCCGGCGACGACGGAGCGTGGCGGAGGTCGAAGGAGACGGTGTGACGGATACGTGTTCCGGTGAGAGCCGCCATCGCGGGGCGAGCCTACACTGTGCCGCGTTGCAGGAAGTTCTCTCGATCTCGAACGACGTCGCCGCCGAGCTGGCGGGCGTCGGCGACGGCGTGCTCGGCGCGCTGCGCGAGCGGCTGCACTGCACGATCCGCCTGCGCGGCAACCAGCTCACGCTCGAGGGCGACGACGAGCGTCGCCGAGGCGCGCGCGGTCGTCGACGAGCTCGTCGAGCTGGTCGAAGGCGGCCACGAGATCGGCCCCGGCACGGTCGACGCGGTGCTCGGCGTGCTCGACCAGGCCGAGGACATCCGCGACGTCTTCGACGACGTCGTCTGGCGCCACCGCGGCAAGAAGATCTCGCCGAAGACGGTCAGCCAGAAGCGCTACGTCGACGCGATCCGCGACGACACGGTCACGTTCGGCGATCGGCCCCGCCGGCACCGGCAAGACCTACCTCGCGATGGCGCTCGCGGTCGCGGCGCTGCTCGAGCGCGAGGTCGGCGCGCATCATCCTCACGCGGCCGGCGGTCGAGGCCGGCGAGCGGCTCGGCTTCCTGCCCGGCGACCTGCTCGCCAAGGTCGACCCGTACCTGCGCCCGCTGTTCGACGCGCTCTACGACATGCTCGACGCCGACCGGCTGACCGCGTACATGGAGAAGGGCATGATCGAGGTCGCGCCGCTCGCGTTCATGCGCGGCCGCACGCTGAACGACTCCTTCATCATCCTCGACGAGGCGCAGAACACGAGCCCCGAGCAGATGCAGATGTTCCTGACGCGGCTCGGCTTCGGCTCGAAGGTGGTCGTCACCGGCGACGTCACGCAGATCGACCTGCCGCGCGACCAGGCCTCGGGGCTGCATCACAGTGCCGGGACATCCTCGGCGTCGATCGAGGGATCGCGTTCGTGCGTTCTCGAACGCCGACGTCGTCCGCCACAAGCTGGTGCAGCGGATCGTCGAGGCCTACCGGAAGCACGCCGAGGCGACGGGCACCGAGCGCCGCGCGTGAGCGCCGATGCTCGAGATCGAGGTCGACAACCGCAGCGGCGTCGAGGTCGACGAGGAGGCCGCCGCCGAGCTGGCCCGTCGCGTCCTCGCGGCGGAGGGCATCGACGACGGCGAGCTCGGCATCGCCTTCGTCGGCCCGGACGAGAGCCGCGCGCTCAAGCGCGAGCACCTCGGCATCGACGAGGCGACCGACGTGCTCTCGTTCCCGATCGACGGCCGCGACGACCTGCCGGACGGGCCTGCCGCGCCAGCTCGGCGACGTCGTCCTCTGCCCGCAGGTGGTCGGCGACGACTGGCGCGCGTCCGCTCGTGCACGGCCTGCTGCACCTGCTCGGCTACGACCACGGGCCCGAGATGGAGCAGCGCGAACGGGCGCTGGCGACGTGAGCACCGCAGCCGGATGCCCCGCTCCGCGAGCGGCTGCGACGCAGCCGGGCCGCGAACGGCGCCGGCGCCGCTGCTGCCCGGCACCGGCGAGGGCCGCCGCGCATCCCGCTCGTCGAGAGCTTCAACTACGCGTTCGAGGGGATCATCCACGTCCTCCGCACGCAGCGGAACATGCGCATCCACTTCGCGGCGGCGGCGGCCGTCCTGGTCGTCGGCGCTCTGGCTCGGCGTCGACCGGATCGAGCTGCTCGTCGCTGCTGCTCGCGATCGCGTTCGTGCTCGATCGCCGAGATGGTCAACACGGCGATCGAGGCGGCGATCGACGTCGCCACCAGCTCGTTCGACCCGCTGCGCGAAGCTGGCGAAGGACATCGCCGCCGGCGCCGTGCTGATCGCGTCGATCAACGCGATCGCCGTCGGCTACCTCGTCTTCTCCGGCCACGTCAGCGAGTCGACCACGAACTTCCTCGACCGGCTGCGCGACGCGCCGGTCAAGCTGACGGTCATCGCGCTGATCCTCGTGATCATCATCGTGATCGCGACGAAGGCGCTCACCGGCCGCGGCACGCCGCTGCGCGGCGGGCTGCCGTCCGGCCACGCCGCGGTCGCCTTCGCGGCCTGGATGGCGGTCACGCTCATCGCTCGGCCCGACGAGCACCGGTTCTTCGTTTCGACGATCATGTTCGCGTGGCGGTGCTCGTCGCCCAGACGCGGATCGAGTCGGGCATCCACTCGACGCTCGAGGTCGTCTACGGCGGCGCTGCTCGGCGCGCGCATCACCCTCGTCGTCTTCCAGCTCTTCTTTTGATCGGCGACGTCGAACGCGAGCTCTACCGGCGCACGCCGAGCTGAAGCGAGCGGGCGTATGCGCCGTACTCGAACTTCCTCGTCGGGGCGGTGCTGCGCGCCCGCGACGGGACGCTGTTCGAGGGCGTCAACGTCGAGAACGCCGCCTACCCGCTCGGCGTCTGCGGCGAGAAGAGCGCCTACGTCGCCGCCGTCACCGCCGGGTACAAGCCGGGCGACTTCGACCTGCTCGGTGATCAACGCCTCGCCGTGCGGCGGCTGCCGCCAGTGGCACGTCGAGTTCGGGGTCGACCGCGTGGTCTACGCGACGGGCGACGGCGAGCTGGTCGAGCACACGCCGGCCGAGCTGCTGCCGGACACGTTCGTTCTGCTGATGAAATCCGGCTTCGTCGCCGTCGCCGGACGGCCCGAACGTCGGCAAGTCCACGCTCGTCAACGCGCTCTGCGGCGGCAAGGTGGCGATCGTCTCCGACAAGCCGCAGACGACCCGGCGGCGCATCTTCGGGATCGCCAACGGCGACGACTACCAGCTCGTGCTCGCCGACCTGCCGGGCTTCCAGCGGCCCCGCGACCCGCTCACCGAGCACATGCAGCGCACCGTCGACGCCTCGTTCGAGGACGTCGACGCCGTGCTGTTCGTCGTCGACGCGCGCGAGCGGATCGGCGCCGGCGACCGCTTCATCGCCTCGCGCGTCTTCGCGCTCGGCGTCCCGGTCGTGATCGCCGTCAACAAGGTCGACCGGCTGAAGCCCGGCCACATCGCCTCGCAGATGCAGACCGCGGCCGTGCTCGGCGAGTTCCACGCGCTGCATCCGGTCAGCGCGAAGACCGGCGACGGCATCGGCGAGCTCCGCGACGAGCTCGTCGGGCTCCTTCCCGAAGGGCCGCTCTACTTCCCGCCGGAGCAGCGCACCGACCTCTCGGTCGAGACGCAGATCGCCGAGCTCGTCCGCGAGCAGGCGCTCCGGCTGACGAAGGAGGAGGTGCCGCACGCGGTCTCGGTCGAGGTCGAGGAGATCGAGGACAAGCTCGTGCGCGCGAACCTCTTCGTCGAGACCGAGTCGCAGAAGAGATCCTGGTCGGCAAGGGCGGCGCGATGGTGCGCGAGATCGGCGCCGGCGCCCGGCCGGAGATCGAGCAGCTGCTCGGCCAGACGATCTTCCTCGAGCTGCAGGTGAAGGTGCGCCCGAACTGGCGGCGCGACGAGGCGATGCTCGAGCGCCTCGGCCTGTAGCGATCGCGTCGTCAGCGACCGAGGAGGGCGAAGTGGGGCCCAGGTTCATCTCCAACGGAATGGCCTTTGTGACCTATTCGGAGGGTATGAACCTTGTCGGAGCCAACGCTGAACCTCGGGATCCTGGCGCATGTAGACGCCGGTAAGACGACTCTCACCGAGCGGCTGCTCCATGCCGCCGGCGTCATCGACGAGCCCGGCAGCGTCGACGCACGGCACGACGCAGACCGACACGCTCGCGCTCGAGCGGCAGCGCGGGATCACGATCAAGTCCGCCGTCGTCTCGTTCGTCGCTCGACGGCGTCATCGTCAACCTGATCGACACCCCCGGCCACCCGGACTTCATCGCCGAGGTGGAGCGGGTGCTCGGCGTGCTCGACGGGGCGGTGCTCGTGATCTCGGCCGTCGAGGGTGTCCAGCCGCAGACGCCCCTGCTGATGCGGGCGCTGCAGCGGCTGGGCGTGCCGACGCTGATCTTCGTGAACAAGATCGACCGGCGCGGGGCGGACGCCGAGCGGACGCTCGCCGCGATCGAGGAGCGGCTGACGCCGGCGGTCTTCGCCATGGGCGCGCCGGCCGATCTCGGCACTGCGGCCGCGTCGTTCGCGGCGTACGGTCCGGCCGACGAGGAGCTCGTGGAGCGGTCGCGCTGCGCTCTTCTGCACCCCGTGTACTTCGGTTCGGCGCTGACCGGCGCCGGCATCGAGTCGCTGAAGGCGGGCGTCGCCGGTCTGCTGCCTGCAGCCGCCGGAGATCCGGCCGGGCCGGTCTCGGGCCGCGTCTTCAAGATCGAGCGCGACCCGGACGGCGGGCGGGTCGCGTACGTGCGCATGTTCTCGGGCACCTTGCGGGTGCGCGACCGCCTGTCCGAGGGCAAGGTGACGGCGATCCACGTCTTCGCCGACGGCGGCGCCGCCCGCCGCGATTGCGTCGTCGCGGGCCAGATCGCGAAGCTGCGGGGTCTCGCCGAGCTGCGGATCGGCGACCCGATCGGCGAGCCGCCTGCGGTGCCGGAGCACCACTTCGCGCCTCCGACCCTCGAGACCGTGGTGGTTCCCGTCGACGCGACCGACGGCGCCCGCCTCCGTCTCGCGCTGGGCCAGCTCGCCGAGCAGGACCCGCTGATCGATGTCCGCCAGGACGAATGGGAAGAGCTCTCGGTCTCGCTCTACGGGGAGGTGCAGAAAGAGGTGATCCAGGCGACTCTCGCGAGCGATTACGGCCTCGGCGTCACGTTCCGCGAGACGACCGTGATCTGCGTGGAGCGGCCCTTCGGCACGGGCGAGGCCGTCGAGATCCTCCACGCCGCGTCGAACCCTTTCGCGGCCACGATCGGCCTGCGCGTCGACCCGGCACGCATCGGGTCGGGTGCGGCCTTCAAGCTCGACGTCGATCCCCGATCGGTACCGCTGTACGTCTACAAGACGCTCGAGGCATTCAGGGACAGCATGGCCCGGTACGTGAGCGATGCCCTCCGGGAGGGCCTGGCCGGCTGGCAGGTCACCGACTGCGTCGTGACGATGAATCGGTGCACCTACCAGTCGCCCGACGGCCCGGCCGCGACCCGCGGCCCGTTGAGCACGGCCGCCGATTTCCGCAAGCTGACGCCGATCGTCGTACGGCAGGCGCTCGAGCGGGCGCGGACGACGTCTGCGAGCCCGTCCTCCGAGTCCGGCTCGAGGTCCCGGCCGCTCCACCGGTGCTGTTGCTCAGCGCGCTGGGCCGTCTCGGCGCGTCCGGGCAGACGCCGTCGGCCGAGACGAGTCGTGCGATCGTCGAGGCGGAGCTCCCCGCCGCCCGGGTCCAGGAGCTCCAGCGGCAGCTGCCGGTGCTGACGGGCGGCGAGGGTGTTTTCGACTCGGACTTCGTCGGATACCGCCCCGTCACCGGCGAGCGGCCCGTTCGGCGCGGGCGAAACGACCGTGATCGACATCAGCGCCGCGACGCTGCGCCGTTCGCCGCCGCGCCCGACATGCGCGGCGCGGCCCACGCCGCAGCTAGGGAAAGGGCGCAATTGCCGAGGCGAAGCCGAGGACAAGAGCGGGGGAAGGGGGCCCACGGGGCGCCGGCGGCGCCCCGCTTGGGGGGCTCTGCTTCTGGGCACGCTCCGCGTGCGTGGCCGTTTCCCCCGTGAAGCGAGCGGAGCGAGCGTCGAATGGTGTGGCTAGCCGTATGGCGCGCCGAAATGGAGCTGTGCCACGATGTGGGCGTGCCCACAGTCTTGATCGTCGACGATCATCCGAGCTTCCGTGCCAGCGCCAGGGCGATCCTGGAGGCGGACGGGTTCGAAGTCGCCGGCGAGGCGGAGGACGGTGAGTCGGCGATCGCCGCAGCAGGCCGCCTGCATCCGGACGTGATCCTGCTGGACGTGCAGCTCCCGGACCTCGACGGGTTCGAGGTCACCCGCCGCCTGATGACGAACGACGGCGACACCTGCGTCGTCCTCGTCTCGAGCCGTGACGGCTCCGACTTCGGCCCTCTGGTCGAGGGCAGCGGCGCCTGCGGCTTCGTCCCGAAGAGCGAGCTCTCGGGCGAGGCCGTCACGGCATTGATCTGCGACCGCTGATGCGCCTCTCCCACCGGCTCTGGTTCGGGCTGTTCCCACTGATGCTCCTGGTCGCGGCCGGGACGGCCGTGATCGCAGCCCGCTCGGACCACGAGTCGAGCCCCATTTCCCTGGCGATCGCCTTCCCGGTGATCGGGCTCTCGTTCGTCGTCAGCGGCCTGATCGCCTGGACGCTCCGACCGGCAAACGGAACGGGCCGCCTGCTCGTCCTCGTCGGCTTCCTGTGGATGCTGAGTGCGCTCTGGGAGGCGAACGACGGCTGGGTCTACGGGCTCGGCGCCTTCGCCGGCAGCCTGTTCCTCGCCGCGTTCGTCCACCTGATGCTCGCCTTCCCGGACGGCCGGCTCGGGACGAAGCTCGAGCGCAGGACGGTGGTCGCCGTCTGGGTGATCGCCCTGGTCGCGAACGTCCTGCCCGCCCTCTTCACCAGGCACACGTCCGGCTGCGACGACTGTCCCGGCCAACCCCTACGTGATCCACGACAGCCGGTCGGTCGCCGACGTGTTCCAGGCGCTCGTTCACGGTGGTCGGCGGCGCGATCTTCGTCGGGGTGATCGTCCTGCTGATCCGGCGCTGGCGCGGAGCGACACCCGCCCAGCGGCGCATCCTCGGGCCGGTCTATCTCTCCGGCGGGATCACCGTCGCCCTCGTCGGAGCCCTGTTCGTGGTCGCGTCGTTCTCCGACCGGGGTGGGAGCGTCCTCGGGGTCGTCGCGTTCATCGCCTTCGGCACCGTCCCGCTCTTCTTCCTCGCAGGGTTGCTGCGCGACCGGCTCTACCGCGCCGCGGCCCGTTTGCTCCGCGAGGTACCCGACGAGCCGACGCCGGAGCAGGCGCAGGAGGGGCTCCGCAACGTCCTCGGCGACCCGACGCTGCACTTCCTCACCTGGCTGGACGAGCTCGACGGCTACGTCGACGCCCGCGGGAACCCGGTCGAGCTCCAGCCGGACACGTCGCGCCGTGTGACCACGCGCATCGACCGCGAGTCGGACGGGCACCCGCTCGCCGCGCTCGTCCACGACGCAGCGCTCCTGCACCAGCGGGGCCTGCTCGAGGAGGTCGTCTCCGCGGCGCGGCTCGCGATCGAGAAGGATCGCGGCCGCCAGGCCCTTCAGCGCAGCGAGACCCGCAGCCGCGCGCTGCTCGACGCGATCCCGGACCTGATGTTCCGGATCGCCCGGGACGGGACGTACCTCGAGGCGAAGGGCCGGCGGGAGTCGCTCGTCCGCTCGACAGAGGAGATCGTCGGCAGCAACGTGCGCGAGATCCTGCCGCCCGATGTCGCCTCCCAGTTCGTGCGGGCACTGGCCGTCCCGGCCGCGCGGGGCGTGCAGACGGTCGAGTACCGGCTGACGATCGAGGGCGAGGAGCGCGACTTCGAGGGGCGGTTCGTCCCCTCCGGAGACGACGAGGTGGTCGTGATCGTCCGCGACTTCACCGACCGCACCCGCCTCGAGGAGGAGCTGTCGCACAAGCTCGAGACCCTCGAGCGCGAGCAGAAGTTCACGCGCGACGTGGTCAATGTCGCCCCTGTGGTCTTCCTGCTCGTCGACACCGACGGCCGGATCGTGCGGTTCAACGACTCGGCCCAGGAGCTGTTCGGGATACCCGACGACGAGCGCGTCCGCGGGAAGCTCTGGTGGGAGGTCTTCCTCCCGGAGGACCAGCAACCGGTGGCGCAGGGGTACTGCGCGCGCATGAACGCGGGCGAGACCCAGATCGAGGGCCGCGCCGAATGGCAGGCGGCGGACGGGAGGCGGCTGGTGATCGACGCGTCTGTCAGGCGTGTGATCGGCGGCGACGGCAACGTCTTTCTCCTGATCTGCGGCCAGGATCTGACGGAACTCGTCGGCCAGCGCGAGGAGCTGATGGCCCAGCGCGACTTCCTCGCCGTCGTCGCCCGGGCGACGCCGAGCCTGCTGATCGCCGTCGAGCGGGACGGGACGGTCACGGTCGAGGGCGTCAACTACGCCTTCCGCGAGCTCACCGGCTACACCGACGAGGAGTCGATCGGCGCGAAGTTCTGGGACCTCGTCGCTCCTCCGGAGCTGGTCGACGAGGTCCGGCGTGCGTTCGAGGAGCAGGTCGAGACCGGCGTGAGCGTCGAGCACGAGACCGCCTGGATCGGCAAGTCCGGCACCTGGCGGATCGTCGCGTGGTGGCTGCGGCCGCTCGGCGCCTTCAGCGGCAAGTACATCGTCTGCGGCACGGATGTGACCGAGCGGAACGCGCAGGAGGCCGAGCTGCGCGCCTCCCGGTCGCGCATCGTCGAGGCGGCCGACGACGCGCGGATGCGCCTCGAGCGCAATCTGCACGACGGCGCTCAGCAGCGCCTCGTCTCGCTCTCGCTCGCGCTCCGGCTCGCGCAGGCCCGCCTGCGCGAGGACCCCGACGGCGCCGAGCAGCTGCTCAGCGGCGCGACCGAGGAGCTCCAGCAGGCGCTCGCCGAGCTCCGCGAGCTGGCCCGCGGTATCCACCCGGCCGTGCTCACCGACCGTGGGCTGCCCGCCGCGCTCGAGGCGCTGGCATCCCGCACTCCGCTCCCCGTCGAGCTCTCCGCCGATCTCGAGGAGCGCCTGCCGGGTCCCGTCGAGGCGGCCGCGTACTACGTCGTCGCCGAGGCGCTGACGAACGTCGCGAAGTACGCCGAAGCCTCGGCGGTCGAGGTCCGCGCGCGAGCGGCAGAACGGCCGCGTCGTCGTCGAGGTCGAGGACGACGGCGTCGGCGGCGCCGATCCGGCCCGAGGCTCGGGCCTGCGCGGTCTCGCCGACAGGGTGGAGGCGCTCGAGGGCGAGCTCGAGGTGACGAGCGCGCGCAGTCGAGCGCGCGGGGCACGACGCGTCCCGCGGACGCCGTGTCATGCCCGCTCTGGCTCTCAGAGGCTCTAATCTAGTCCGCCATGGCGCGCACGCTCCCAACAGGCACGGTCACGCTGCTCTGCACGGACATCGAGGGATCGACCGGCATCGTCGGGCGCCTGGGGGGCGGCTACGTCGACGTGCTCGAGGAGCACCGCCAGCTCGTCCGGGATGCAGTGGTCGCCGCCGGCGGCAGCGAGATCGACTGCCGCGGCGACGAGATGCTCCTCGTCTTCGTCGACGCCGGGGACGCCGTGCGCGGCGCCGTCGAGGCGCAGCGGGCGCTCGCGTCGCACGCCGTGGCCGGAAGGGAACGAGGTTCGCGTGCGTATGGGCCTGCACACCGGCGAGCCGTCCGTCGAGGGATCGACGTACGTCGGTCTGGACGTCCATCGCGTCGCACGGATCAGCGATGCCGGCCACGGCGGGCAGGTGCTGCTCTCCGAGCGCACGTACCGGCTCGCCGGCAGCGAGGTGATCGACCTCGGTTCGCAGCCGTTCAAGGGGCTGCCCGAGCCGGAGCGGATCTACCAGGTGATCGCGGACGGCCTGCGGCAGGACTTCCCTCCGCTCCGACTCGGCCCCGAGGCGGCGGGAATGCTCGAGGAGGCGTCGAACCCAGGCGCCATGCGGGTGGTCGTGGCCGAGGACTCCGTGTTGCTCCGTGAGGGGATCGCGCGGCTGCTCGAGGACGCCGGGCTCGAGGTCGTCGGCCAGGCCGGCAACGCCGACGAGCTGATGCTGAAGGTGCGCTCGTACAAGCCGAACGTGGCGATCGTGGACATCAGGATGCCGCCGACGCAGACCGACGAAGGCCTGCGGGCGGCGAAGGAGATCCGCGACCGGCATCCCGAGACGTGCGTGCTCGTCCTCTCCCAGTACCTCGAGCCCGCCTACGCTCTCGAGCTGCTCTCCGAGAGCGCCGAGGGCGTCGGCTACCTGCTCAAGGACCGCGTCGCCGACGTCCCCGAGTTCGTCGCCGCCGTCAAGCGCGTCGGCGAGGGCGGCTCGGCGCTCGACCCGTCGGTCGTCTCGCAGCTGGTCGGCCGTCACCGCCGCGACGACCCGATCTCGCAGCTGACCCCGCGCGAGCGCGAGGTCATGGAGCTGATGGCGGAGGGGCTGTCGAACAGCGCGATCGCCGAGCGGCTGGTGGTCACCGAGCGGGCGGTCGAGAAGCACGTGACCTCGATCTTCGGGAAGCTCCAGCTCGGCGCCGACTCGGACACGCACCGTCGCGTCCTCGCCGTGCTCGCGTTCCTGCGCGCCTAGCCCGGCTCGACCGGCGGGAGCCGGCCATCGTGAGGCCGGAGCCGCCACGGCCCGACGCCGACTCCGCCGCGACTCCCCGCTCGAGCGCCTCAGCCCACGACACACCTCGCGCCATGCCCCCACGCGATAACCCCACGCCATACCCCCACCCAGGGTGGGGGATTGCCCCTTTCCCCTGCCGGCGAGGCTAGCGGAGCGAAGCGCGCGCATCTGTGCCGATTTCGTGCCGATCCGCCTCAGGTGCGGGCAGCCCCACCCCCGGACGCCTGCTGGCTCGATTCCGCCCCGGCCGCGTCGGGCCCAGACTCGGGACACGTCACTACGAGAAGGAGGAATCGTGAGTCAGGCATTTCCATACGAATCGCCGCGGATCTCCCCGGTTCCTGCCCTTCGCTCGCTGCGCTCTCGCTTCAAGGGCACCGTGATCGAGCCGGGCCGGGACGGCTGGGACGCCGCCACGCAGGCCTTCAACCTCACCGTCGTCCAGCAGCCGGCGCTCGTCGCCCTGCCGGCCGACGCGGAGGACGTGATCGAGATCGTCGACTTCGCCCGCGCGAACGGGATGCAGGTCGCCGCCCAGCGCACAGGACACAACGCCGAGCCGCTCGGGACGCTGGACGACGTGATCCTCGTCAAGACCGACAAGCTCAGGGGCGTCGAGATCGACGCCGAGCGCCGGATCGCGCGCGTCGGCGCCGGCTCGAAGTGGGGCGACGTCGTGCCGCCCGCGTCCGACCTCGGGCTCGCGGCGCTGCACGGGTCGACCCCCGACGTGAGCGTCGCCGGCTACTCGCTGGGCGGCGGCGTCGGCTGGTACGCACGCAAGCTGGGGCTCTCGGCGAACAGCATCGCCGCGATCGAGCTCGTCACCGCCGACGGCAGGCTCCGCCGTGTCGACGCCGACACCGACGCCGATCTGTTCTGGGCGCTGCGCGGCGGCGGCGGGAACTTCGGCATCGTCACCGCGCTCGAGGTCGAGCTCTACTCGATCCCGGACATCTACGCGGGCGTCCTCTTCTTCCCGTGGGAGCGGTCGTCCGAGGTGCTGCACGCGTGGCTCGAGTGGACGGCCAGCGTCCCCGACGAGGTCACCTCGGTCGGGCGCATCCTCCAGTTCCCGCCGCTCGAGGAGATCCCCGAGCCGCTGCGCGGCGGCAAGTTCGCGATCGTCGAGGCCGTGTACATGGGCGACGAGGCCTCCGGATCGGACCTCCTGAAGCCGCTCCGCGGCCTCGGCCCGGCGATGGACACCTTCGCGATGGTGGCGCCCGCCGACATCGCCGAGCTGCACATGGATCCCCCGCAGCCCGTGCCGTACACCGGCGAAGGGCAGATGCTCGGGCCGCTGGACGGGGAGGCGATCGACCGCTTCGTCGCCGCCGCCGGGCCCGAGTCCGGCTCGCCGCTCGCTCTCCGCCGAGATCCGGCACGTCGGCGGCGCGCTCTCGCGGCCGCAGCCGCACCACGGCGCGCTGTCCACGTTCGACGCCGACTACCTCACGTTCGCGGTGGGGATGGTGCTGAACGAGGAGATGTACCGGGCGAACCGCTCCCAGCTCGACAGGCTGGCGGAGGCGCTCGGCCCGTACGACAACGATCGCTCGTACCTGAACTTCGCCGAGCGGCGGATCGACCCGGCACGGTTCTACACCCCCTCCGTGTACCGGCGGCTCCGCGAGGTGAAGCGGGCGTTCGACCCGGCCGACCTCTTCCGGGCGAACCACCCGATCGCGCCGGCCTGACCTGTCCACCGGCGCTCGAAGGGCCCGTCTGACCTGGCCGGCTTGCGCGGCCGGGCAAAGCCCGTCCGCGCGCCACAGACATGGGCGGCCCTTCGCCTGTCCGGGGTGTGGCCAGCCCCACCTCGAGAGGCCAGCTGTCTCCATGGCCGGGCCGACCTCGACGCCGCACACTCGATGCACCAGTCCACCACCTGATCCAGGGAGGAACGTTGAGCCAGGCAATCGCATACGCAGAGACCAGCGCCATCGAGGCGCTCCACGCGCCCGGCTCGCCGGCCGTGGTCACCGCCACCGAGCTCCGTCGCCGCTACGGCGAGGGCGACACAGCCGTCGACGCCCTCCGCGGCGTCGACGTGGAGATCGCCACAGGGCGAGCTCACCGCCGTCATGGGGCCATCCGGCTCCGGCAAGTCGACCCTCATGCACCTGCTCGCAGGGCTCGACCGGCCGACCGCCGGACACGGTCACGATCGACGGCACCGAGATCACCGGCCTGAAGGACGCCGAGCTGACGAGGCTGCGGCGCGAGCCAGGTCGGCTTCGTCTTCCAGTTCTTCAATCTGTTGCCGATGCTGAGCGCCGAGGAGAACGTCGCTCCTCCCGCTCGCGATCGCCGGCGAGAAGCCGGACAAGGCGTGGATCGAGGAGCTGCTCGGCCGCGTCGGCCTCGCGCGACCGGCGCAAGCACCGGCCGGCCGAGCTCTCGGGCGGCCAGCAGCAGCGCGTCGCCGTCGCCCGCGCCCTGGTCGCCCGGCCGGCAGTCGTCTTCGCCGACGAGCCGACCGGCAATCTCGACTCGCGCACGGGCGCCGAGATCCTCGACCTCCTCAGCGAGGCGGTCGCCGACTACGGCCAGACGCTCGTCATGGTCACGCACGACGTCCGGCGCGGCGACGATCGCCGACCGGATCGTCTACCTCGCCGACGGCGAGATCGTCAAGGACGTCGGCCCCTCGACCGCCGCGGAGATCGTGTCCGCCGTCGAGGAGGTGGGCCGGCCATGATCTCGCGTCGCGCTCAAGGGGCTCGCAGGGCGCAAGCTCCGTGCCGTTCCTGACCGCACTCGCGATCGTCCTCGGAGTGGCGATGGTGAGCGGCACGCTATGTCCTCACGGACACGATCCAGTCCGCCTTCGACCAGATCTTCGCCGGCTCGTACAAGGACACCTCTGCGGTGATCACGGGCAAGTCGGCAGTCTCGTTCGCCCAGAGCGGCGTCGCCGACCGTGCCCGATTCCGCTGCTCGGTGAAGGTGCAAGGCGTTGCCCGACGTCCAGACCGCGACCGGGCAGATCTTCAACCTGAACGACAGCTCCGACCAGGGCAAGCTGATCGGGCGCGACGGCAAGCCGCTCGGCTCGAGCGGCAACCCGACGTTCGCGTTCGGGCTCGACCCCGGGATCGGGAAGCTCAACCCGATGACGCCTGACGGACGGCCGCTGGGCGGCCGGTCCGAAGGAGATCGTCATCGACTCGTCGAGCGCGAAGAGCGGCAAGTTCGAGGTCGGCGACACGATCGGGGCGTCGGTGCGACGGCCCGATCCAGCGTTACCGGATCGTCGGCATCGCGAAGTTCGGCTCCGTCGACTCGCTCGGCGGCGCCACGATCGCGATCTTCGACACGCGGACGGCGCAGCGCCTGCTCGGCAAGTCGGGCTACGACCTGATCGCCGTCTCCGGCAAGCCCGGCGTCTCCGACCGGATGCTCGTCGACGAGATCCGGCCGCTCCTGCCGCCGTCTGCCCAGGTGCAGACCGGGGCGGAGCAGGCGAAGGCGAGCGCGAAGGACATCTCCGAGTTCACCAGGTTCATCCAGTACTTCCTGCTCTCGTTCGGGGCGGTCGCCCTGTTCGTCGGCGCCTTCGTGATCTTCAACACCCTCTCGATCACGATCGCCCAGCGGACGCGCGAGCTGGCGACGCTCCGGACCCTCGGCGCGTCCCGGCGGCAGGTGCTGCCGCTCGGTGCTGGTCGAGGGCTTCGCCATCGGTCTCCTCGCCTCGTTGCTCGGGCTCGCACTCGGCGTCGGGCTCGCGAAGGGGCTCGGTGCCCTGATGGCGGCGATGAGCCTCGACCTGCCCGAAGGCCGGCACGGTCTTCGAGGCGCGGACGGCGATCGTCTCGATCGTCGCTCGGCGTGACCGTGACGATGCTCGCCAGCATCGCCCCGGCGATCAAGGCGACGAGGGTGCCGCCGATCGCGGCCGTCCGCGAGGGCGCCACGCTGCCGCCGGGCCGCCTCGCGCGGTTCCGGACGTTGGTCGGCGCTCGGCCTCACCGGCCTGTCGCTGGCGCTGCTCGCCTACGGGCTGTTCGTCCACGGCATCGGCGCCGGACCGCGCCTCGCTGTCCCTCGCCCTGGGCGTGATCGGGCTGTTCGTCGGTATCGGCATGACCGCGCTCGAAGCTCGCCCGGCCGCTCGCCTCGGTGCTCGGACGCCCGTTCGCCCGGATCGGCGGCGTCTCCGGGTCGCTCGCGCGCGAGAACGCGATGCGGAACCCGGGGCGCACGGCGTCGACCGCGGCGGCGCTGATGATCGGCCTCGCGCTCGTCACGATGGTGGCGACGCTCGGGAAGGGCCTGATCGCCTCCGACAAGGACGCGCTGCGCCACCAGGTGCAGGCGGACTACGTCGTCACCTCGAAGGACGGCTGGGAGCCGTTCTCCCGCAAGGCGGGCGAGGCCGTCGCGGCCGTGCCCGGCGTGACGACGGCGTCGAGCGTCTGGAACGAGCAGGCGAAGGTCGAAGGGCGACGAGGTGCGCGTCGACGGCGTCGACACCGCGTCGATCGCGCCGGGTCTTCCACTACGACTGGGTGTCCGGCTCCGACGCCACCCTCGCGACGCTCGGCGGGGACGGCGCCGTCGTCCGCGAGAAGTGGTCGAAGGAGCACGGCGTTGGCGTCGGCGACCGCATCACCGTGATGAACCCGGCCGGCCGCCGGTCGAGCTTCGTCGTGCGCGGGATCTACACGCAGCCGAAGTTCGGGTCGATCGACCCGGTGGTCGGCTCGATCGCGATCTCGCACCCGGCGTTCGACGTCGGCCTTCGACCGGCCCGCAGAACGCCTACACGTTCCTGAACGTCGCGCGGCGGCGCGACGCCGGCGACGACCGCGCGCGCTCGAGGCGTCGCTGGCCGCGTACCCCGATGCCAAGGTCGCGACCCGGGCCGACTGGGTCGACACCCGGGCGGAGGGCGTCAACCAGCTCCTGAACCTGCTCTACGTGCTGCTGGCGCTCTCGGTGGTGGTCAGCCTGTTCGGGATGGTGAACACGCTCGTGCTCTCGGTCTTCGAGCGGACGCGCGAGATCGGGATGCTGCGGGCGGTCGGGATGACCCGCCGGCAGGTCCGGCGGATGATCCGCCACGAGAGCATCGTCACCGCGCTGATCGGCGCAGCCCTCGGGCTGCCGCTGGGGCTCTTCCTGGCGTGGCTGGTGACGACGGCGCTCTCCGATCAGGGCGTCTCGTACGCGATCCCGGGCAAACTGCTCGTGTACTTCGTCTGGGTCGCGTTCTCGGCCGGCGTGCTGGCCGCGATCGCCCCGGCGCGGCGCGCGTCCCGCCTGCGGGTGCTCGAGTCGCTGTCGTACGAGTAGCCCGCTCGTGCAGGGACAGGCCCCCGGCGAGGGGTCTGTCCCTTGGGCGGGGCTAGACTCAGTATGTGGCGAAAGCGCCTGCTCTCGCCCGCGGTTTCGAGCTTCCGCTCGAGCCGCGGCTGCCGCGGATCGGCTCCGTCGACGCGGTCGCGCTCGAGAGCGCGCGGCCGATCGCTCGCGAAGCGCTCGATCAAGAAGGAGGCGAAGCTCTTCGCGCTCGAGCTGGCGATCCGGATGACCGACCTGACCACGCTCGAGGGCGCGGACACGCCGGGCAAGGTGCACGCGCTGGCGACGAAGGCGGTCCGGCCCGACCCGACCGACGAGTCGATCCCTCCTGCGCGGCGCTCTGCGTCTACCCGAACCTCGTCCCGACCGCGGTCGCGCGGCTGCGCGGCACGCGGCGTGAAGGTCGCGTCGGTCGCGACCGCGTTCCCGTCCGGCCAGTCCCCGCTCGACGTGAAGGTCGCGAGACCGAGGAGGTCGTCGAGCTCGGCGCCGACGAGGTCGACATGGTGATCGACCGGGGCGCGTTCCTCTCCGGCCGGTACGCGAAGGTCTACGACGAGATCGTCCAGGTGAAGCAGGCGTGCGGCGACGGCTCATCTGAAGGTGATCCTCGAGGTCGGCCGAGCTCGGCACGTACGACAACGTGCGCCGCGCGTCGCTGCTGGCGATGGCCGCCGGTGCCGACTTCATCAAGACCTCCACCGGCAAGCTCTCCGGCGCGGCGACGCTGCCGGTGCACGCTCTGCATGCTCGAGGCGATCCGCGACGTCCACGAGGAGACGGGCCGGATGGTCGGGATGAAGCCGGCGGGCGGGATCCGCCAGGCGAAGCAGGCGGTGCAGTATCTCGTGCAGCTCTACGAGACCCTCGGCGCCGAGTGGCTGACGCCCGACCTGTACCGCCTCGGCGCCTCGACGCTGCTCAACGACGTGCTGATGCAGATCCGCAAGGAGCGGACCGGCCGGTACCAGAGCCCGGACTACTTCACCGTCGACTGAGCTCGAGCTCGAGAAGAAGCGAAGGCCGCGCCCGTCCCCTCCGAGTGGGACTACGCGCCCGCGCCCGAGTCGCGCGAGATCGTCCGGATCGAGCGAGCGGTACGGCCACTTCGTCGGCGGCGAGTGGCTCGAGCCGCGGGAGACGTACACGACGATCGCGCCGGCGACCGAGGAGCCGCTCGCCGAGGTCGGCCAGGCGACGCCGGAGGAGGTCCAGGCGCGCGATCGCGGCCGCGCGCGAGGCGTTCGAGAACGGCTGGTCGGCGCTGCCCGGCTCCGAGCGGGCGAAGTACCTGTTCCGGATCGCGCGCATCCTCCAGGAGCGCTCGCGCGAGTTCGCGGTGCTCGAGTCGCTGAACGGCGGCAAGCCGATCAAGGAGTCGCGCGACGTCGACCTCCCGCTCGCCGCCGCCCACTTCTTCTACTACGCGGGCTGGGCCGACAAGCTCGAGTACGCGTTCCCGAACCGGACGCCGCGCCCGGTCGGCGTCGCCGGCCAGATCATCCCGTGGAACTTCCCGCTGCTGATGCTCGCCTGGAAGATCGCGCCGGCGCTCGCGGCCGGGAACACGGTCGTGCTGAAGCCGGCGGAGACGACGCCGCTGACCGCGCTGCTCTTCTGCGACGTCGTCCGCCAGGCGGAGCTGCCGCCCGGTGTCGTCAACATCGTCACCGGCGACGGCCGCGCGGGCGCCGCGATCGTCGAGGGCCGAGGTCGACAAGATCGCCTTCACCGGCTCGACCGAGGTCGGCAAGGCGATCCAGCGGCGGCTCGCCGGCACGCGGCAAGCGGCTGACGCTCGAGCTCGGCGGCAAGGCGGCGAACATCGTCTTCGACGACTGCGCGCTCGACCAGGCGGTCGAGGGGATCGTCAACGGGATCTACTTCAACCAGGGCCACGTCTGCTGCGCGGGCTCGCGGCTGTTCGTGCAGGAGTCGATCGACGAGGCGTCGTCAAGAAGCTGAAGCGGCGGATGAAGACGCTGCGCGTCGGCGACCCGCTCGACAAGAACACCGACGTCGGCGCGATCAACTCGCGCGCGCAGCTCGAGAAGATCCAGCGAGCTCGTCGCCGCGGGCGAGGAGGAGGGCGCGGAGATCTACCAGCCGCCTTGCAGGCTGCCCGAGAAGGGCTACTGGTTCGCGCCGACGGTGTTCACCAACGTGGCGCAGAGCTACCGGATCGCGCAGGAGGAGATCTTCGGGCCGGTGCTCTCGGTGCTGACGTTCCGCACGCCGGCGGAGGCGGTCGAGAAGGCGAACAACACGCCGTACGGGCTGAGCGCCGGTATCTGGACGGAGAAGGGCTCGCGGATCCTCTGGATGGCCGAGCGGCTACGCGCCGGCGTGGTGTGGGCGAACACGTACAACCGCTTCGACCCGGCCTCGCCGTTCGGCGGCTACAAGGAGTCGGGCTTCGGCCGGGAGGGCGGCCGCCACGGGCTCGAGCCGTACCTGGAGTTCGATCGTGAGAGTGCTGCGCACTCGCGACGGTGTCACGCGTCTCGCCGCGTGACTGACACGGCACACTTCCTTCTACGATCGCAGTGGGGAGGAGGCCGGGAACGCCTTGCGCTGCCGCCCGAGCAGGCTGACGGCATGACGGCGATGAGCCGCCTTCCGGTCAAGAAGACGTACAAGCTCTACGTCGGCGGGGCGTTCCCGCGCTCCGAGTCCGGGCGCACGTACCTCGCCGAGGGCCAGAACGTCGCCCGCGCGTCCCGCAAGGATCTGCGCGACGCCGTCAGGGCGGCCCGCGCCGCCCAGCCGGCTGGGCGGGCGCCACCGCGTACAACCGCGGCCAGGTGGTCTACCGGATCGCCGAGATGCTGGAGGCACGCCGCGCCGAGCTCGCGCAGCTCTGCTCCGGCGAAGACGAGGTCGACCGCTCGATCGACCGCTTCGTCTGGTACGCGGGCTGGGCCGACAAGCTCGCGCAGGTGATCGGCGGGACGAACCCGGTCGCCGGCCCCTACTTCAACTTCACGATTCCCGAGCCGACCGGCGTCGTCGCGATCCTCGCGCCCGACGAGCCCGCGCTCGAAGGTCTCGTCTCGCGCGCTCACCCCCGCGATCGTGGGCGGGAACGCGACTGTGGTCGTCGCCTCCGAGCCGCACCCGCTCGCAGCGGTCGAGCTGGGCGAGGTGCTCGCGACCGCCGATGTCCCCGGCGGCGTCGTCAACATCCTCACCGGCCACCGCGACGAGCTCGCGCCGTGGCTCGCCGGGCACATGGACGTGAACGCGATCGACGTCACCGGCGCGGACGGTCTCGCCCCGGAGCTGGAGAAGCTCGCCGCCGAGAACGTGAAGCGCGTCGTCCGCGCCGAGCCGACCGCGCAGAGCCCCTGGGAGATCGCAGCCTTCCTCGAGCTGAAGACCGTCTGGCACCCGATCGGCACGTAGAATGCCCGCCTTTCGCATCGGTGCCGGGCTCTGCCCGGCACCGACTGCTGACTTACAGTCCAGTAGCATCACCCGTCAGTGACCGGCGGCCGGCGCCTCAGCCAGGCGATCTCCGAGGGAGACGGAATCTCGATCATCGCGCTCGTCGCCGACTCGAACACGGCTCGAGCGGCCGAGGAGCAGGGCGCCGAAGGACTCGCCGTCAAGGCGCCCGCGGCCGACGTGCGCGATGCCACCGGTCTGCCGATCCTGTTCCGCGTCGACGCTTCGCCCGAGGCCGCGAGCGACGCCGGCGCCGATGCGTGCCTGATCGTGGTCGAGGACCACGACGACGAGGAGCACCTCGAGGAGCTCCAGCGCCGAGGCGCATGGCCTCGGGCTGGAGATCGTCGTGGACGTCCACGACGAGGAGTCCCTCGCCGACTCGCTCGAGCGGATCGACCCTGAGATCTTCCTGCTCTCGCCGCGGGAGGCCGACGACGACGAGACTCACGTCGAGCGAATCCTCGACCTGCTGCCCGACGTGCCGGCCGGCAAGCTCGCGATCGCCGACCTGCCGACCACCACGCGCGAGGAGGTGCTCGCGCTCGAACGGGCCGGGATCGACGCCGTCCTCATCGGCTCGGCCGAGGTCGCCCACCTCGTCGGCGGCGCGCCGCCTCCAGTCTAGGACGTTGGAGGAAGCCGAGAGCGCGGTCACGCCGCCGCGCGCGCCACGCAGGCACAGGGTGGTGCGGATACGCGTTCGAAGGACGCTTCCGTTCATTGGCGCGATCCTGGCGCTCGCGGCGGCCCTGCGGCTGATCGGGATCGAGTACGGCCTGCCGTTCGGCAACCTGCTCGACCCCGACGAGCAGAACATCGTCCCGCGGGCGTGGAAGATCGTCCACGGCGGCGGGCTCGACCCGCACTGGTTCGACTACCCCTCGCTGCTGCTCTACGTCCTCGCCCCCTTCCAGGCGTGGCAGGGCGGCCCGTCGTACCTGGCCGCCCGCCTCGTGATCGCGGCCTTCGGCGTCGGCGGCGTCGCGGCCGCCTGGTGGCTGGGTCGGGCCGCCTACGGGGCGACCGCCGGCCTCGTCGCGTCTGCCGTCGTCGCGGTCGAGACGATCGGCGTCGCGTACTCGCACACCGCGGTCACCGACGTGCCGATGACCGCGCTGATCACGGTGTCGCTCGCGCTCGCCGTCACGGGAAGACTCGAGTGGGCGGGCGTCGCCGCCGGCCTGGCCGCGAGCGCGAAGTATCCCGCCGTCTTCCTGCTCGTGCCGCTGGTCGTGGCCGCCTGGGGACAGTGGCGGCGGCTGGCGATCGCCGTCGGACTCGCGGCCCTCGCCTTCCTCGCCACCAGCCCGTTCGTCCTCGTCCACCCGCATCAGGCGTGGAGCGACGCTTCCCGGGTGCAGCGGCTCGCCCGCGACGGCTGGCTCGGCTTCGAGCACGACTCGTGGGCGCTCTTCTCGTTCAGCGGGAAGCTGTGGGCGGGGCTCGGCCCGGTGCTGGTGATCGCCGTCGCCGGCCTCGTCCTCGCGCTTCGCCGGCACACGCGCACCGACCTGATCCTCGCCGCCTTCGTGCTGGTCTACCTCGCCGACCTGCTGACGATCCGCGCTCACTTCGACCGGTACGTGCTCCCGCTCGTCCCGCCGCTCGCCGTGCTCGCGGGGCGGTTCCGGGCGCTGGCGCCGCTGACGCTCGGCCTCGCGATCGTCCCGCTGGTCTGGGCGATCGCCGACGACGTGCGGCTGACCCGCACCGACACGCGCGCGGTCGCGCACGGCTGGATCGTCCGCCACGTGCCACACGGCGCCGCGGTCGCGGCCGAGTCGTCGACCCCGGCGCTCGACGGGTATCGCGTCGTCGGGCTGGCGCTGCCGGGCCCCGGACGGCCGTTCGATCCCGACCGCGACGTCGGCCGGCTGCGCGCCGAGGGTGTCCGCTACGTCCTCGTCACCGGCGCCGTCGCCGACCGCGTCGTCGCCGCCCGTGACCGCTACCCGCGCGAGGTGCGCTTCTACGACCAGCTGCGGATGCAGGGAAAACGCGTCTACCATGTTCGGGCCGGGCACGGGCTGACCGGGCCCTGGGTCTCCGTCTACCGCCTGTGAGAACGACGCCGCTCCTCCTCCTGCTCGCCGTCTCGGCGCTCGCCGGCTGTGGCGCAACCGATGCGCCCCGCCTGTCGAAGGGCGAGGCGGCCGCGACGACGGCGAAGTCGTGCCCCGCTGCGTGGCAGAGGAGCTGGCAGAAGCTGGCCAACCGGATCGACGCGCCCGTCTATTGCCCGGGCTGGCTGCCCGACCCGCTGACCGGCCAGATCGGCGGCCGCTGGAACAACATCGACTCGGTCGGGAAGGACCGCAGCTACCTGATCGGCTTCGTCTGGCAGGAGATCGGCCAGGAGATCCACATCAACCTCCGCGGCTACCCCGGGGTGACGAAGATCCCGATCTGCCGCTCGGTCGAGCTCGTCGGCGGCAAGAGGCACACGACGAAGGTGCCGTGCTTCGACGACTCGCACGGCCGGAAGACGATCGCCGGCTTCCGCGTCACCGAGTACACGGTCAACCAGGACGCCGACCAGTGGCACGTGCTCTACGCCTGGCGGCACGACGGGACGCTGTACACGCTCAGCCAGCACGTCGCGCCGCCGCTGACGTTCCCGATGGTCGTGCGCAACCTGAACCGCGAGCTCGCCTCGCTCGTTCTGGTCGAGCCCCAGCAGTAGCCGGCGATGCGCCTGACGCGACGGAAGCTGCTCCTCGCCGGCGGCGCCGGTGCAGTTCTCGCCGCAGGCGGTGTCTACGAGCTGGTCGACCAGCTGACCGGCGCTCCCTCCCGACCGGCAGCGGGCGGCCTGCCGCCGGAGCAGCACGTTCTCCGCGACGTTCGGCTGGTCGAGGACAACGGGGTCGAGGTGGTCGTCCCGCCGCTCCACCACCAGCTCGTCACGGCGAAGCTCGCGGTCGCGGAGCGGCGGAGCGCGCTCGCCGAGGCCCGGTCGGAGCTCGAACACGCGCTGCAGGAGCTGGAGGCGCAGTTCGAGCCCAGCGCCGCCGGGCTCGGCGTCACCGTCGCCTGGGGCCTGCCGTACTTCCGCTCCTACGTCCCGAAGCTGGCCGACCTCCACCTGCCCCTCGACCGGCGCGCGACGAAGACGGCGAGCAAGCCGGTCCGCGTCCTGCTCGACTCGCGGCGCTTCCCGAGCGACCCGCCCGAGCTGATCTTCGAGGCCAACGACGTCGCGGTGCTCCTGCGCAGCGACCACCTGGACCACATCGCCGCGGCCTCGAAAGCGCTCTTCCAGGACCTCGACCTCTTCCGGGCGACGAGCATCCGCAAGGGCTTCGCCGGCGGCGGATTCGACGGCGGCCGGAGCCTCCCGAAGCGGATGGCGGTCGCGGCCCAGGTGCCGGGCTCGTACCTGATCCCCGACGAGGCCGAGCTGTTTCTCGGGTTCACGTCGACGCAGAGGGCCGGCCTCGGACCCGAGAAGATCGCCAACATCGAGGAGCTGGGTTTCAGTCCGGGCGGCTACTTCGCCGAGGGGACGCACCTCGCCGTGTCGCACATCAGAGAGGATCTCGAGGCGTGGTACGTCAACTTCCCGCACGAGGAGCGGGTCTCGACCGTCTTCCGGCCGGGGCTGAAGGTCTCCGAGGACGTGCTCACCGTCCCCCAGGGCCCGGACGACGTCTCGAGCGAGGCGAAGGTGAAGCGCGACTTCGTCGCCTCGAAGCAGATCGGGCACTCGGCGTCGTTGCAGACCGTGTCGCGGCTGGCGACGACCGCGGTCGGCGCGAGCGGCGCCGTGTACGGGCCCGGCACCGCGATCCCGCACCGGGCCGACTTCAACACGCTCGACAACCCCTTCGCATGGAGCGCCGACCCCGTGCGCGACGCGATGTCGGACAGCCCGGCGGCAGGCGTCCACTTCGTCGTCTTCAATCCCTCCAGTGACGACTTCAACCGCGGCCGCCTCGCGATGGACGGAGTGCTCCCGGACGGGACGAAGCTGCCGTTCGCCCCGCGTGACCGCGGCCAGGGCTTCAACTCGATCCTGCGCACGACCCACCGGCAGAACTTCCTCGTCCCCCCGCGGCGGCACCGGTCGTTCCCGCTGGTCGAGCTCTTGTCCTGACCCTGTGGACGAACTGTTCCAGTTTTGTTCCAACCCCAGTCTCAGAGACTGGGTTGCAAACGCCACGAGCTCGGACGCGGCGTGATCCGTCGGGCGCAGCCCGGAAGATGCGGAGGCGGTCGTTCGGATCTTCCGCGAGTCGCGGGCCGAGGCGATGCCATGGTTGCCCGTCCTGCACACGGACGAGCCGAGGACACGGCCTGGTACCGCGAGCGGCTCGGCGGCGAGGCGTGGGTCTGCGAGCTCGACGGCCGCGTCGTCGGCTTCGCGCTCGTGCGCGAGGACGACCTCGACGCGCTCTACGTCGCGCCGGACGCCCAGCGCCGCGGGTCGGGGCCGTCGCTCTTCCGGCAGGCACAGGAGGCGCGCCCCGACGGCTTCGGCTGGTGGGTCTTCCGCGACAACGTGCGCGCCCGCCGCTTCTACGAGTCCCTCGGCGGACGGTTCGTCTACGAGACCGACGGGACCGAGAACGAGGAGAAGACGCCTGACGTCCGCTACGAGTGGCGGCCTACCCCCGCAGGAGAGGAAGGGTGAGACACGTGGGGCCGCCGTCGCCCTTGCTCAGCTCGGCTGCGCGGTAGACGAGCGTCTCGACGCCGGCCGCCTCGAGCCGCCGGCGGGTTCCGACGTTGTGCTCCGGCAGAAGGGCGACGCGCGGCTCGAGGGCGAGCGCGTTCGGCCCCAGCGTCGAGTATTCGTCCGGATCCGTCTCGACCAGCGCGATTCCCCGATCCGACAGCGCTCGCACGAGCGGAACGGGCAGCAGCGGCAGGTGGACGACGGCGAGGTCGTCTGCTAGTGGGCTGATCAACGAGAGCAGGTGGAGGCATTCGGCGGGGCCGTGGAAGTGGGGGAGATCGAAGTCGTAGACCTCGACCCCGAGCAAACCCGCGGCCGCCGCGATCCCGAGCCCATCGGAGCGGTACCCGCGCCCGGCGCAGAGCGTCGTCGCGTCCAGCCAGAAGAAGTCCCCTCCTTCGGCGATCTCGGGGGCGGCAAGGGCACCGACGATCGGCACTCCGGCCCGCTCGAGGTGTGTGGCGATCAGATCGGGCTCCTGCCGCCGGAGCTCCTTCCCGGGCCTGGCGAGCACCGCGCCCGCGTCGCCGACGATCGCGGCGTCGTAGGTGTAGATCGCGTCGAGCCCGGCCGGGTCGGCGACGATGACCTCGGCTCCCGCCTCCTCGAGCAGGAGGCACAGCGCCTCGTGCTCGCCGGCGAGCGCGGCGGGATCCGGCTCGGCGCGCCAGCCGAGCGCGCGCCACTCCGAGCAATCGGCCGGCGGCCGGCGGACCAGCACTCGCCGGAGCCGCGCTGTCGAGCTAGCCAAAGAAGGCGCGCGCCACTTCGTACCAGTCCGGCGGCACCGTCTTCAGCTCGGTGGTCGCGTCCGCCAGCGAGACGTCGACGATCGCGTCGCCGTGGAGCGCGGCCATCCGGCCGAACTTGCCCTCGTGGACGAGGTCGGCGGCCTTCAGTCCGTAGCGGGTGGCGAGCACGCGGTCGCGGGCCGTGGGCGAGCCGCCGCGCTGGACGTGGCCGAGCACCGTCACCCGCGTCTCGAAGCCGGTGCGCTCCTCGATCTCCCGGGCGAGCTGCTCGCCGACGCCGCCCAGCCGGACGTGGCCGAACTGGTCGAGCTCGGCCTCCTGCGTGACCTCCCGCTGCTCGCCCGTGTCGTAGGTCAGCCTGTAGCCCTCGCTGACGACGACGATCGAGAAGTCCTTGCCGCGCTCGTGGCGCTTGCGCAGCTCGACGCAGGCCTCCTCGACCGAGATCGGCTGCTCGGGGATCAGGATCACGTCGGCGCCGCCGGCGATCCCGCTCATCACCGCGATCCAGCCGGTGTGGCGGCCCATCACCTCGACCACCATCACGCGGTTGTGCGACTCGGCCGTCGTGTGCAGCCGGTCGATCGCCTCCGTGCAGATCGCGACCGCCGTGTCGAAGCCGAAGGTGTAGTCGGTGCCGGAGAGGTCGTTGTCGATCGTCTTCGGGACGCCGACGACCGGCAGCTCGTGCTCGGCGTAGAGGCGTGCGGCGACGCCGAGCGTGTCCTCGCCGCCGATCGCGACCAGCGCGTCGAGCCCCGCCTCGGCGAAGTGCCGGATCACGCCCTCGACGCCGCCGTCGACCTTGTACGGATTCGTCCTGGAGGTGCCGATGACCGTGCCGCCGCGCGGCAGGAGTCCCGGAGACCTCGCGGCTGGTCAGCGCTGTCATGTCGGCGTCGACCAGCCCGCGCCAGCCGTTGCGGACGCCGACCACCTCGTAGCCGCGCCCGAAGGAGCGCCGCGCGACCGCCCTGATCACCGCGTTCAGCCCGGGGCAGTCGCCGCCACCCGTGAGGATTCCGACTCGCTTCATCGCTGGTCAGTCTATTCCCGCTGCCGCGACCGACATGAACGGGCGCGGCTCCTGACGCGCCTTGGGTGCGAACGCGCTCGGGGAAGGAGGCTCATGGGGGAAACCGGCCGTTTCCCCCATGGGAGCCGAACTCGCGCCGGAGGCGCGGTGAGCGTGTGCGGCGGGTGGGAATCGAACCCACACGCCCCGAGGGGCAGCGGCTTTTGAGGCCGCCTCGTCTACCAGTTCCGACACCGCCGCGCGCACGTCGATTGTAGAGGCCACGCTTCCGGTCCACGGGCGGCCGTACCTGCTCGAAAACCACACCCGAGCCGTTTAAGCTTGCCGCTTCCCGTGGCGACCCAGACGTCCGTAGACGCCCTTCCCCAGCGGCGCAGGTTTCGTGTCTCCCCGGTGCAGGTGCTCGCGTTCGTCTTCGTCGGGCTGATCGTCTTCTGGCTCGGCGCCAACCTGATCGACGACCCGACGCACTTCCTCGACCTCTTCCTGGTCGGGCTGACGATCGGGATGGTCTACGCGCTGATCGCTCTCGGCTACTCGCTCGTCTACGGGATCCTCGAGCTGATCAACTTCGCGCACGGCGACGTGTTCATGCTCGGCGGCATGATGACCGTCACGCTGGTGAGCTGCGTTCGGCCTGCGGCGCGTCGGGCAACGTGCTCGTCTGGATCGTCCCGATGCTGGCGATCACGGCGGCGTTCACGGGGCTCCTCAACACGACGATCGAGCGGTCGCCTACCGGCCGCTGCGCAACGCGCCCCGGCTCGCGCCGCTGATCACGGCGATCGGCGTCTCGTTCATCCTCCAGAACGTCGGCCTCGTCTGGAAGGGCCCGGCGCCGGTCTCGATCCGCGACGACATCCTCCCGAGCAGCGAGATCTTCCACATCGGCAAGGCGACCATGACGTGGAACCAGCTGATCGTCTTCGTGGTGACGATCCCGACGCTGCTCGCGCTCGTCTGGCTCGTGCAGCGGACGCAAGCCGGGCAAGGCGATGCGCGCGATCGCCCAGGACAAGGACGCCGCCGCGATGATGGGCATCAACGTCAACCGGACGATCTCGTTCACGTTCCTGATCGCGGGCTGCCTGGCCGGCTTCGCGGGTGTGCTCTACGCGCTCTACGCGACGAACGTCCAGTTCGACACCGGCTTCCGCCTCGGCCTCTTCGCCTTCACCGCGGCCGTGATCGGCGGGATCGGCAACCTGCCCGGCGCCGTCCTCGGCGCGATCCTCATCGGCCTGATCGAGAACTTCAACGACGGTCTCACGCTGGTTCACGCCCGGCTCCGACTGGAAGTCAGACGATCATCTTCGTGATCCTGATCCTCATCCTCGTCTTCCGCCCCGAGGGCCTCCTCGGCGAACGGACGCCCGAGGGAGGCTGATGCCGGGCCGCTTCCACGTCGCCTCCGAGCTCGGCTCCGCGTGGTGGAGGGGGCTCTCGCTCGATCGGCATGACGCCGGAGCGCTTCCACGCGCTCCCGGCTGGCAGCAGCGGCTCGGCAAGCTCGCCGTCGCCGGCGTGATCGCGTTCCTGATCTCGATCTTCGTCAACGTGCTCGAGGCGTCGTTCGGCTCGACGCGGCAATCCGTCGATCCTCACCTTCGACGGCTCTGCGTACCTCGCGTTCCTCGTCGTCGGCCTGATCTACGTGCCCGAGTGGGGCAACGTGCCGCTGATCGGGAAGATCGCGCTCCCGCTCGCCGCCGTGGCGCTCGCGATCACGTTCCCGTACTGGTCGGGCCACATGTTCACGATCCCGATCTTCGGCGAGTTCCCGACGGTCGAGACGGGGGTCGTGATGCTCGTCTTCATCATGATGGCGGTCGGGCTGAACATCGTCGTCGGCTACGCGGGCCTGCTCGACCTCGGCTACGTCGCGTTCTACGCCATGGGCGCGTACACCGCCGCCTGGCTCGCCTCGACGCAGTTCGCGGCGCGAAGTGCCCGAAGGCCGGCTTCGGCATCGACAACTGCCCGTGCGACCGTCCCGGCGGCAACTTCCACTTCGGCGCGGTCGGCGTCACGCCCGGCATCGGCGGGATCCACATCTCGATCTGGCTCGCTCCTCGCTCGCTCGCCGGCGTCTCACCGCGCTGGTCGGCGATCGTCATCGGCCTGCCGACGCTGCGCCTGCGCGGCGACTACCTGGCGATCGTCACGCTCGGCTTCGGCGAGATCATCCCGCAGATCGCCCGCAACGGCGACAACCTCGGCGGCTTCAACCTCACCGAACGGCCCGCAGCGGGATCACGCCGATCGACTCGCCCGGCTTCGGCAACAACCTCTCGAGCTGGACCGGCGGCTTCCTGCCGGCGAACTACCTGACCGACGCGAACAGCGACGCGCGTCTTCTACTGGACCGCGCTGGCGCTGCTCGCCTTCACGATCTTCTGCTCGCATCCGGCTGCGCGACTCGCGGCTCGGCCGCGCCTGGATCGCGATCCGCGAGGACGAGATCGCCGCCGCGGCGATGGGCATCCCGCTGATGCGGACGAAGACCTGGGCCTACGCGATCGGCGCGTTCTTCGGCGGGGTCGCCGGCGCGTACTTCGCGCGCTTCAAGAGCTCGACGTTCCCGCGGCGACTTCTTCTTCAACATCTCGGTCTTCATCCTCTGCATGGTCATCCTCGGCGGCATGGGCAACGTCTGGGGCGTGATCCTCGGCGGCGGCGTTCCTCGCCTACCTGAACCAGCGAGGGCCTCGCGAACGTCGGCGCGCTGGATCAACGACATCCACGTTCGGCACGCCGAACATCGACGTGCCGCGAGTACGCGGCCGGGATCTACGGCGTGATCATCGTGCTCGTGATGCTCTTCCGGCCCGAGGGGCTGATCCCGAGCGCGACGACGCGCGCGCCGAGCTGACGAGGGCGTCGCACGACGAGCCGCTCTACGACGTCGCACGCACGACGGAGGCGCTGACGGCCGATGAGCCGACATCCTGCTCGACGCCGAGGCGCTGCGCAAGGAGTTCGGCGGCCTCGTCGCCGTCACCGACGTCGACTTCACGATCCCGCGCGGCGCGATCGTCGAGCCTGATCGGCCCGAACGGCGCCGGCAAGACGACGTTCTTCAACATGCTCACCGGCGTCTACAAGCCGACCGCGGGCGCGTCGTCTTCGACGGCGAGGACGTCACCGGGCAAGCCGCCGCACGCGATCACCGAGCGCGGCATCGGCCGCACGTTCCAGAACATCCGCCTGTTCCAGAACATGACCGCGCTCGAGAACGTGCTCGTCGGCATGCACTGCGCGGCTGAAGGCGGATCCTCGACGTCGATCCTCCGCACGCCGCGGCGTGCAGGCGCGAGGAGGCGAGGCGCGCGGAGCGGGCGCGCGAGCTGCTCGAGCTACGTCGGGCTCGGCGCGCAGGCGCGACGAGTCCGCGCGCAACCTGCCTACGGCGACCAGCGCCGGCTCGAGGTGGCGCGCGCGCTCGCGACCGAGCCGAAGCTGCTGCTGCTCGACGAGCCGACCGCCGGCATGAACCCGCAGGAGACGGCCGACGTTCACCGCCTTCGTCGCGCAAGCTGCGCGACGAGCGCGGGCTGACGGTGCTGCTGATCGAGCACGACATGCGGGTCGTCATGGGCGTCTCCGACCGCGTCACGGTGCTCGACTACGGCGAGAAGATCGCCGAGGGGACGCCGGAGGACGTCCAGAAGGACGCGCGCGTGATCGAGGCCTACCTCGGGAAGGCGGCGATCGACGGTCGTGAGCGAGCCGCGGACCGCCGCGACGACTGCCGGCGCCGCCGATGCTCGAGCTCGAGGACGTCCACACGTACTACGGCGCGATCCAGGCGCTCAAGGGCGTCTCGCTCGAGCGTCGACGAGGGCGAGATCGTGACGCTGATCGGCGCGAACGGCGCCGGCAAGTCGACGACGCTGCGCTCGATCAACGGGCTCAACCACCCGCGGCAGCGGCACGATCCGCTTCCAGCGGCGAGGACATCACGCACGACGCCGCCGCACGACGATCGTCAAGCGCGGCATCGCGCAGTCGCCGGAGGGCCGGCGGCTCTTCCCGCGCATGACCGTGCTCGAGAACCTCGAGATGGGCGCGTTCCAGCGCAAGGACAAGGCCGGGATCAAGGAGCGACATCGACCGCGTCTTCGCGCTCTTCCCGCGCCTCGCCGAGCGGCGCGACCCAGAAGGCCGGGACGCTGTCGGGCGGCGAGCAGCAGATGTGCGCGATCGGCCGCGCGCTGATGGCCCGGCCGAAGCTGCTGCTGCTCGACGAGCCGTCGATGGGCCTCGCGCCGATCCTCGTCGAGCGGATCTTCGAGATCATCGTCGAGATCAACAAGCAGGGCACGACGATCCTGCTCGTCGAGCAGAACGCGCTGATGGCGCTCGACGTCGCCGACCGCGGCTACGTGCTCGAGACCGGCCGGATCGCGCTCGCCGACGACGCGAAGGCGCTGCGCGACGAACGAGCAGGTGCGCAAGACCTACCTCGGCGAGGAGTAGCCATGCCCACAACCTGGGTGGGACAGAAGCCGGGCCGCGTAGCGGCCTGCCGGTCAGGCTCGACCCGCAGGGGCAGCGCCTACGGTTGGCCATCCGCCGGTCGCCCTTCGCCGACCCGGACCGGGAAGTACGGCGGCGAGAGCAGGAAGCCGACGCGTGCCGCTTCGCCGCCGCGGCCGCGGGCCATCTGCGAGCGCAGCCGAGATCCCGTGCGCGGGCACGAAGCCGAGCTGCCGGGCCGCGCTCGCGTCGCGGCAGCCGGCGACGAGCACGGCGCCGAGCCGGTCGAGCGCCGGGCGGCAGGCGTCCCAGTCGGCGAACGGCAGCAGCGGGTGGCAGGTGCGGCCGACGCGGTAGGCCGTCGATCGCCCGCGGGTCGGCCGCCGCCGCGCGCTCGGCGCTCGCGAGCGCCTCGCGGTCGCGGCCCGCGCGCGTCGCGTGGAAGAACGCGCGGTACGGCTGCTGCGTCGGGTGGGCGAAGCGCCGGCGGAAGCGGTGCGAGCGAGGATCGCCGTCCCGCCCTCGACGCACGGGGAACGCGTCGCGCCAGAGCCGGCAGCGCGAGCCGAGGCCGAGGTACGCCGCCGAGCGAGCGGGTTCGGGCGCTCGCGCGGGAGGTGCGGCGTCGTCCGCGGGATGCCGATGCAGAGCGCGTCGAGCGGCTCGTCGAGGTCGGCGCGCCGCACTCGATCGCCGCGGAGGAGCGCCTCGGCGTGCGCGACCGACGGCGGGCCGCCGAACGCCGCCGCCGGCGGTCAGCTCGACGCGGCAGCGACCGCGAGCACGCGCATGCGCAGCGGCGCCGGGCACGAGCCGGAAGGCGCGCGCGAGCCGGCGAGCGGGCGATCCGCTCGAGCGGCCGACGGCTCGTACGGGTAGCCGCGCAGCGGCTCCGGACAGGCGCGGGAGGTCGAGCGCGAGCGAGACGCCGATCAGCGGCACCCGCGCGCGCGAGCGCGCGCTCGAGCGCGACGCGCGAGCGCCCAGCCCGTGCGACGCTGCGGTCTCGAGCAGCGAGTCGGCGCCGGCGGCCCGCGAGCGCCTCCGCGCCCGCAGGCGCGCGAGCAGCGACGCCGGGCCCGCCGTGCAGCACGGTCTCGCGCGGCGCTGACGGTGACGACGAGCGTCGGTCTCGACGAGCGCGCGGCGCGACGCGCAGCGGCGATGTCGCCGGCTGCGCCGAGCTCGACGAGGTCCGGCGTCCTCGACGTCGTGGACGACGACGTCGCCGCGGAAGCGCAGCGCGAACTCCGGCGTGACGAGCGCTCTCGATCTCGCGCCTGCGCCGGCCGGCGGGCGAGCCCGGCCGCGACGAGGATCGTCTGTCGCTCGTCGGGGACGCCGAGCCGCTCGAGCTCGTCCGACGGCGGCGGCGATCGCAGCCTGCCGCGGGTCGCGGGCGCGCCGGGGATCGGGCAGCGCGCGGCGGCTCGACCACGATCGTCGCGCGGCCGCCGCGGCGGGACGAGCGCTGCGAGCGAGGTCGCCGGCGAGCGGGAAGCGGAGCGCGTCGCGAACGGCGGCGCCGACGTCGCGCGATCGCCTGTCGGGCGGGCGGCGGCGGTGCGAGCACGACCGCGTCGTCGCGGCGCGTCGGCGACGACGCAGCCGCGTGCCGGAGAGGAGCGGGACGCGGCGTCACTCGAGGCTCGGGACCGATAGCGTTGCGCCATGTCCCCGAAGACGCTGACCGGGGCCGAGCTCGAGCTCGACGACGCGCCCGCCCGCGAGTGCCGAGCTCTTCCTCGTCGACGGCAACAACCTCGCCTACCGCGCCTTCTTCGCGCTGCCCGAGGAGCTCGCGACGACGCGAGGGCTTCCCGACGAACGCGCTGCTCGGGTTCACGAACATGCTCTTCAAGCTGCTCTCCGACTACCGGCCGAAGGGCGTCGCGGTCGCGTGGGACACGCGGCCCGTCGCACCGCGGCGCGAGCTGCTCGGCCGACTACAAGGAGGGCCGCAGGCCGATGCCGGACCTCCTGCGCGAGCAGTTCCCGTACTTCCGGCCGATCGTCGAGGCGTTCGGCTACCGCAACCTCGAGTTCGAGGGCTGGGAGGCCGACGACGTGATCGCCACGCTCGCGACGCGGGCCGACGAGGCCGGGATCCGACCTGCGTCGTCTCCACCGACCGCGACGCCTTCCAGCTCGTCTCCGAGAACGTCTGCCTGATGATGACGCCGCGCGGCGTCGCCGACGTCCACGTCTACACGCCCGAGCGGGTCGAGGCGCGCTACGGCGATCCGGCCCGACCAGGTGCCCGACTTCATCGGCCTCAAGGGCGACACCTCCGACAACATCCCCGGCGTCCCCGGGATCGGCGACAAGACCGCCGGCGCAGCTGATCGCCGCAGTACGGCTCGCTCGAGGCGGTGCTCGAGCACGTCGGACGAGCTGTCGCCCGGCGCGGCGCGAAGGCGATCGCCGAGCACGCCGACCAGGCGCGCGCGTCGAAGGAGCTCGCGACGATGCGGCGCGACCTCGACATCGACTGCGACCCGGCCGAGCTCGTGCTCGCGCCGCCCGACCGCTCGCAGCTGAAGGAGATGTTCCGCCGCTTCGAGTTCCGCGGCGCTCCTCAAGCGCGTCGACGAGCTCGACGAGGCGCTCCCGGCCGCGGCCGCCGCGGGTCGTCGAGGGCGACGCGGTCGCCTGGCGCGAGGCCGACGACGCAAGTAACACGGTGCTACAAGGTGCGACCGTCGGGCTCGCGGTCGACGACGAGCCGCGTCGCCATCGCGACCGACGAGGGCGTCGTCGTCGGCCCGAGGCCGAGTAACACTGTGTTACGAGGTGTTCGAGCTCGTGGCTCACGACGCCAAGGCGCAGCGGGTCGTGCCGCGCAGACGACACGCTGCTCGCCGCGTACCTGATCGAGCCCGGGCGGGCGTCGTACGAGCTCGACGACCTCGCCGCCGAGTACGGGGTCGAGCGTCCGGCCCGAGCCCGAGGCCGACGAGGAGACGCCGCGCTCGTCCGCCGCGGCGGCGTTGCCGCTCCGGCTCGCGTCGCCGATGCGCGCGCGGCTCGCTCGAGCGCGGCAGACCTCGAGCTCTACGAGACGATCGAGCTGCCGCTGACCGCGGTGCTCGCCGCGATGGAGGACGCCGGGGTCAAGATCGACACCTACCGGATGGGCGAGATCACGGCGCGGCTCGCCGACCGCGTCGAGGAGCTCGAGTCGCAGCGCGTACGAGCTCGCCGGCGAGGAGTTCATGCTCGGCTCGACCCAGCAGGTCGCGCGCGATCCTCTTCGAGAAGCTCGGCCTGACCGCCGGGCCGCAAGGGCAAGACCGGCTACTCGACCGACACGCGCGTGCTGCGCACGATCCGCGACGAGCACGCGATCGTCGCCGTGATCGAGGAGTGGCGCGAGCTGCTCGAAGCTCCTCAACACCTACCTCGGGCCGCTGCCCGCGCTGATCGGCGAGCGACGGCCGCCTGCACACGACGTTCAACCAGGCGGTCGCCGCCACCGGCCGGCTCTCGACCTCGAACCCGAACCTCCAGGCGATCCCGATCCGCACCGAGCTCGGCCGCGAGATCCGCTCCGCGTTCGTCGCCGAGCCGGGCTCGCAAGCTGCTCTCGGCCGACTACTCGCAGATCGAGCTGCGGATCCTCGCGCACGTCTCCGGCGAGCCGAAGCTGCGCGAGGCGTTCGCGCGCGGCGAGGACATCCACACGGCGACCGCGGCGGAGGTGCTCGGCAAGGATCCGGCGACGCTGACCAAGGGCGAGCGCGACGTCGCGAAGATGATCAACTTCGGGATCATCTACGGGATCTCCGCGTTCGGCCTCTCCGAGAACCTCGAGATCCCGCGCGAGCAGGCGCAGGAGTACATCGACGCCTACCTCGCCCGCTTCCCGCACGTGCAGGATTTCATCGCGCGCACGATCGAGGAGGCAGCGCGGGACGGCTACGTGACGAGCCTGCTCGGCCGGCGCCGGCCGGTGCCGGAGATCCGCGCCTCAGAACCGCCAGACCCGCGTCGCTCGGCGAGCGGCTCGCCGTCAACTTCGTCATGCAGGGCTCGAACGCCGACATCATCAAGGTGGCGATGATCCGCGATCCACCGCCGGCTCCGCGACGAGGGCCGCAGCGCCCGGCTCGTGCTCCAGGTGCACGACGAGCTCCTGCTCGAGGCGCCCGACGCCGAGCTGACGCGCCGTGAAGGAGCTCGTCCGCGAGGAGATGTGCGGCGCCTACCCGCTCGACCCGCCGCTCGCGGTCGACGTCGGCGCGGGCGCCGACTGGAACGAGGCGAAGAGCTAGCCGCGCACCCGCCGGTGCGCGGCCAGCTCTCGAGCCTGCCTATGGCTTGGGCACGATCCGGTCGAGGGGCGGGACCGCGATACCGGCCGGTCCGGCCGCCGTGAAGTATTCGACGAGGGCGTCGATGTCCTGGGCCCCGCCGAGTGCGTCCGTTCCCTCGTTGAAGACCGTGAAGCCGTCGCCGCCCGCCGCGAGGAAGTTGTTCATCGTCACGCGGAACGACTCGGTCGGGCCGACCTCGGCGCCGTTCACGAACATCCGGCCGATCTTGTCGGTGCAGCTCGGCTGCGCCGGGAGCCGACTCGTACGAGAAGGTCGACGAGATCTGCAGGAATCGTCCGGCCGCCGGGGCGGTCCCTCCGCAGCCCAGGAACTGCTGCTGCAGCAGCCGCCGGATCATGTCGCCGGTCATCGTCTTCGTGACCAGACTGTTCCCGAACGGCTGCACGGTGAAGGCCTCGCCGTAGGTCACCTGGCCCGGGGCCTCGCCGCCGGACGGAGATGTCGTTGACGCCGCATGTCACCGCGGATCCCGCCGGGGTTCATGAAGGCGAGCTGCGCCGCGCCCAGGCCGGCCGGCTGGGTGGCGACGTAGCTGCGCGTCGGCGATCACGTCGCCGAGGGTCGACTCGCCGAGCGGCGAGCCGGTCCGCGTCAGGTCGCCCTGGATGCTTCCGATCACCTGGTTCGCCAGTGGTGCCGACGCGGTCACGTACTGGTTGACAACCGCCTGCGACGGCCGGATCCTCCTTCGAGGGATCGGGCTGGCGGATCGTCGTGGCGCTCGACCCGCAGGTTGAGCGCGTTGTCCACGATCTAGTTCTGCGCGCTGGCCTGCACCAGCGTCGCCCGACTTGTCGTCGAGCGTCAGCGTGATGTCGCGTCAGGATCCGACCGAACGACGCGGCGCTGGTGACCAGGCGCGTGACGCCGCCCGCCGTGACCGTGCAGCGGTACTCGTTGTGCGTGTGAGCCGAGACGATCACCTTGATCCTCGGGTCGAGGCGCTGGGCGATCTTGTCGATGTCGCTGCCGGCGAGATTCCCGGCGCACCCGTTCAGGGCCGCCGTTCCGGACTGCTGGCCGCCCTGGTGGATGACCAGTACCCAGGCGCCGACATGCTTCGCATTCTTGCTCCGGACGAGGGCGTTGGCTGTGTCGGCCTCGTCCTCGAAGGTCAGTCCGGCCACGCCGGTCGGGGTGACGATCGTCGGCGTCGTCCCGCAGCACCTCGCCGATGAAGCCGACCTCGAGCTTCTTGTTGCCGTGGTCGGTCCGGAACGTCTTCGTCGCGTAGGCCGGGAAGAGGGTCTTGCCGGTCGCGTCCACGACGACGTTGGCCGCCAGGTACTGGAAATCGGCGCCCGGATAGACGTTCGTGCTACCGCCGTTCGCCAGCGCGTACGGTGCAGCCGTGCAGCCCTCGACCGGGCGGCAGCCGCCGTTCTGGATCCGGAGGAGCTCCGCGCTGCCCTTGTCGAACTCATGGTTGCCGACCGAGGCGAAGTCGACGTTCATCAGGTTCGCTCGCGACGGTGATCGGCTCCTCGAAGAAGAGCCCGTTCGCAAGCGGGCTGGCTCCGATGTTGTCTCCCGCGAAGATGGTCGCCTCCTGGCTGCCGTACTGGGCCTGGCGGTCCTTGATCGTCTTCGCGAGGTAGGCCGCACCCCCGGCGAAGTGGCCGTAGATGTTGTTCCCGGCAGCCTCCAGGTTCCCGTGCAGGTCGTTGAACGCCAGCACGTGCACGTTCGTCGTCGCGTCCTTCTTCTGCACCCCGTAGGCGATCGAGACGGGGTCCGAGATCGACCGCGCGCCTGCGATCACGACGTCGGCCGATGCCCTCTTGGGCGATGCGAGCGTCGCCACGAGCACGGCGCCGACGGCCGCTGCGAGCGCCAGCGGAACGGTCCAGCGCATCCATCTTCTGTCGAAAGCGTGTCTCAACGCATTCCCCCCTTTGAGGTCGCTTGCCTTTGATGCGGGGCGAATGCTGACATACCTCGCCCGACCGGATCGGTGCGGATTCGGTGAAAACCCGGTGGCCGAGGCGGCCCAGAGGCGGCCGCGTGACGGTACCCCGCTAACCGGCCAACGAAGAGGGCGTCTTATGGAGGCCCCGGTATACTGACCCGCTTCCAATGCAGAACGAGACGATCGACACGAGCGACGCAGGCGTCTGGACTACCGGTCCGGACGGCGAGCTGATCCCTGACTACGACTCGACGTTCCCGACGATCAACGAGGGCGAGGTCGTCCACGGGAAGGTCGTCCGCGTGGACAAGGACGAGGTCCTCGTCGACATCGGCTACAAGTCGGAGGGCGTCATCCCCGTCGCCGAGCTCTCGATCCGGCGCTCGATCAACCCGGCCGACGAGGTCGCGCTGGGCGACGAGATCGACGCGCTCGTGCTCACCAAGGAGGACGCCGAGGGCCGGCTGATCCTGTCGAAGAAGCGCGCCCGCTTCGAGCTGGCGTGGAAGGCGATCGAGCAGGCGGCCGAGAGCGGCCAGCCGGTGACGGGCAAGGTGATCGAGGTCGTCAAGGGCGGCCTGATCCTCGACCTCGGCGTGCGCGGCTTCCTGCCGGCGTCGCTGGTCGACATCCGCCGCGTCCAGGACCTCGACGAGTTCCTCGGCCAAGGAGCTGCGCTGCAAGGTGATCGAGCTCAACCGCTCGCGGAACAACGTCGTGCTCTCGCGCCGCGCCGTCCTCGAGGACGAGCGCAAGGAGATGCGCCAGGCGATCCTCGACCGCCTCGCACCCGGGCGACGTGGTCGAGGGCCAGATCTCGAACATCGTCGACTTCGGCGCGTTCGTCGACCTCGACGGCATGGACGGCCTGATCCACATCTCCGAGCTCTCGTGGACGCACGTCAACCATCCGTCCGAGGTGCTCGAGATCGGCCAGACGGTCAAGGTCAAGGTGCTCGACATCGACCGCGACCGCCAGCGGATCTCGCTCGGCCTCAAGCAGACGCAGACCGATCCGTGGCAGCAGGTGCTCGACAGCTACGGCGAGGGCGACGTCGTCCAGGGCCGCGTCACGAAGGTGGTCACGTTCGGCGCGTTCGTCGAGATCCTCCCCGGCGTCGAGGGTCTCGTGCACATCTCCGAGCTCGCCGCAGCACCACGTCGAGAACCCGCGCGAGGTCGTCTCCCAGGGCGACCTCGTCAACGTGAAGATCATCGAGGTCGACGCCGAGCGCCGCCGGCTCTCGCTCTCGCTGAAGCGGATCGAGGACGGCGACGCAGTCGCAGCCGCTGGGCAGAGGGCGCCGAGCCGCTCCGCCCGCAGATCGACCTCTCCGAGGAGGTCTTCGCCGACGACGCCGGCCGACCGAGCGTCGAGGCCGCGAGGAGCCGGAGGCGAGGTCGCGGAAGACGACGAGCCGAGCTCGAGGCGCAGGAGCCGGAGGCGGCCGCGGAAGAGAGCCGAGCCGAGCCGAGGCCGGAGCGCGACGCGAGCCGACAGCCGAGCCGGCAGCCGGCGGACCGAGACAGCGGCGCCGAGCGCCGAGCCCGACCGACGAGCCTTCCTAGCCGCGCCCGTGACGCCGCTCACCGTCGCCGTCACCGGCGGCATCGGAGCGGGGAAGTCCGAGGCGCTGGCGGCGTTCGCGCGGCGCGGCGTCCCGACGCTGTCCGCCGACGACGTCGTCCACCGCTGATCGGCGAGGATCCGGAGGTGCGCGCCGCGCTCGAGGAGCGCGCTCGGAACCGACCGACCGAGCCGGAATCGCCGCGGTCGTCTTCGCCGACCGCGAGCAGCTCGGCTGGCTGGAGGGTCTGCTCCACCCCCGCGTTCGGCGCGAGCAGGAAGCGTGGCTCGCGGGTCTCGACGCCGAAGGTCGCCGCGACCGAGATCCCGCTCCTGTTCGAGACCGGCGGCGAGGAGCGCTTCGACGCGGTGGTCGTGATCACCGCGCCCGCCGAGCGTTCGAGCCGGACGCGACCGGGCGGCGCCGACGACGCGCGCGCGGCCAGGCTGCTCCCCGACGCCGAGAAGGTCGCGCGCGCAGACTTCGCCTACGTGAACGACGGCACGCTCGACGAGCTCGACGCGTTCGTCGGGCAGGTGCTCGACCGCCTGACCGGGTGACCGCCGTCCGCGCGGCCGTCTCGTCCTCGGCGCGACCGTGATCGCGGTCCTGCTCGCCACCTTCGGGACGATCCACCTCACGCAGCCCGCCTGGTACGAGCGTCTCTGGCACCCGCTGCACTACGAGGAGCATCGTCCTCGGCCACGCGCGGAACTACCAGCTCGACCCGGCGCTGCTCGCGGCGGTGATCTACCAGGAGAGCAAGTTCCACGCCGACGCGCGCTCCGACCGCGGGCGCGGTCGGCCTGATGCAGCTGCTGCCCGACGACGGCGGAGGGCATCGCCGAGCGCACCGGCGGGTCGCAGTTCCGCGTCTCCGACCTGTACGACCCCGAGATCAACGTCCGCTACGGCGCGTGGTACCTCGCGTCACCTGCTGGACAAGTACGGCTCCGAGCGGCTCGCGCTCGCCGCGTACAACGCCGGCCAGGCCAACGTCGACCGCTGGCGCGCGCGCGGACTGCCGATCCAGTTCGACGAGACGCGGGACTTCGTCGACCGCGTCGAGCACCTGAAGGACACCTACCGCCACGCCTATTCGTCACTTCGACAACAGAAAGACACTTGACAGACAGCTAAGTGATGTCATAATGACATCACGATGCAACTCGATACGCACGTTCAGGCACTGCAGACCGAGCTCGCCGCGCTGGCGGGCATCGGCGACGAGCAGGTTGCGGTCGCAGCGGATCGGCTGAGCCAGGCGCTCGCCCCCTCGCTGCGGTTGCGCCTGCTCGAGCTCCTGTCCGAGGCCGCGCTCGAGGTCAGCTCGCAGCTCCGCGCGGGCCACGTCGAGATCCGCCTCGCCGGCCAGGAGCCCTCGCTCGTCTACGTCGAGCACGAGGAGGAGCGCCCCGCGCCTCCGCGCCGAGGACGGTCTCACCGCCCGCATCACGCTCCGCCTGCCCGACTCGCTGAAGGTCGTCGGTCGAGGGCGCGGCCGCGAAGGAGGGCGTGTCCGTGAACACCTGGATCGTCAAGGCCCTGGCCAGGGGGCTGACGAGCGCGGTCGCGTCGAGCGGCCGCATCGGCAGCCGGCTGACCGGCTACGGCCAGAGCTGAAAGGAGGAGGCATGAGGTACCAGCCCGGACTGTTCGGACATCTGCCGGAATGGGAGGCATCCGATCGTCGCAACGACCGCGTCGACCTCCGGCCGACCCGCATCCGCGGCACGTCGCGGCGGAGGAGGGGATCCCGGTGAGGTACGACTTCGCCACCCCGGACCCGCCGAAGCTGCGCTTCGGGATCGGCGCCGGCCGCGTCGAGGTCGAGACGGCCGACGTCGCCGAGACGACGGTCGAGGTCGAGGCGATCCGCGGCAACGTCGAGGACCTGAAGGTCGAGCAGCACGGCCGCGACATCGTCGTCGAGGGCCGCAAGCGCTTCGGCCTCAAGAGCGACCAGGAGTTCGACATCCGCGTCCGGGCGCCGTACGGTTCCGAGGTCGACGCCAACGTCGCGTCGGCGCCTTTCCGGGCCACGGGCCGGCTGAGCAAGCTCGAGGTCAACACTGCTTCCGGCGACGTCCAGGTCGAGAACGTCGAGCGCGACGTCAAGATCCACTCGGCGAGCGGCGACGTCCAGCTGGGCTCGGTCGGTGGGCGCACGGACGTCAACACCGCCTCGGGTGACGTCCAGGTCGGATTCGGCCGGCGGCGGCGGGACGATCCGCTCGGCGTCGGGTGACGTCCAGATCGCCGAGGCGGCCAAGCAGGTGAAGCTGCAGACGGCGTCGGGCGACATGGTGATCGGCTCGATTGCCGAGGGCTCGGTCGACGTCAAGTCCGCGTCCGGCGACGTCCGCGTCGGGATCAAGCAGGGCTCGCGCCTCCACGTCGATGCCCGCTCGCTCAGCGGCGACACCACGTCGGAGGTCGAGCTCGGCGGCGTCGAGATCGGCCACCGGCGGCCCGCTGGTCGAGGTCAAGGGCACGACGATGAGCGGCGACATCAGGATCGTCCGCGCGTGAGGATCGTCCCGGAGCTGCTCCGGGACAATCGGCAGTTCCGGACATTCTTCGCCGGCCAGGCGATCTCGCTGGTCGGCGATCAGATCTCGCTGATCGCCCTCCCGCTCGTCGCCGTGCTCGCGCTCGACGCGACACCGGCTCAGATGGGCTACCTGGTCACCGCCGCGCTCCTGCCCAACCTGCTCTTCTCACTGCACGCCGGCGCCTGGGTCGACCGCAGCCGGCCGGCGGCGTCAGGTGATGGTCGCCGCCGACCTCGGGCGGGCGGCCGCGCTCGCCAGCGTCCCGATCGCCTACGCGTTCGGAGCGCTGACCTTCGCGCAGCTGTACGCGGTCGGCTTCGCCACGGGCTTGCTGAGCGTGTTCTTCTTCGTCTCCTACACCACGCTGTTCGTCGTGCTCGTGCCGCGCGAGCGGTACGTCGACGGGAACTCGCTGCTGCACGGCAGCCGGGCGCTCTCGGCCGTCGTCGGCCCGAGCCTCGGCGGTGCGCTCGTCCAGCTGCTGACCGCGCCGGTCGCCCTGGCAGCCGATGCCCTGTCGTTCGTCGCTTCTGCCGTGTCGCTCGCCTGGATCCGGCCTCAGGAGCCTCCGACCGAGCCGGCGGAGAGCGGGCACCTCTCGGCCGGGATGCGCTACATCGCCGGCTCTCGGGCGATCCGTGCCTCGCTCGCCGCGACCGCGACGATCAACTTCTTCAACTTCGTCTTCTTCGCGCTGGTCATCCTCTATGCGAATCGCTACCTCGGGGTCGGACCGGGCGCGCTCGGGCTCGTGCTCGGGCTCGGCGCGGTCGGCGCCGTGATCGGGGCCCTGATCACCGGGCGCGTCTCACGGCGGATCGGAATCGGGCCGACCTACGTCGTCGGCTGCATCGTGTTCCCGGCGCCGCTGGTGCTCGTCCCGCTCGCGGGCGGGCCCCACTGGCTCGTGCTCACGTGCCTCTTCCTCGCGGAGTTCGGCTCCGGGCTCGGCGTGATGATGCTCGACATCGCCTCCGGCGCGATCAAGGCAGCGCTCGTCCCCGACCGGCTGCGGGCACGGGTCACCGGCGCCTACATGGTCGTCAACTACGGCGTGCGGCCGGTCGGTGCGTTCCTCGGCGGTGTGCTCGGCAGCGCGATCGGAGTCCAGACGACGCTGTGGATCGCGGTCGTCGGCGGCATGCTCGGTTTCTCTTCCTGCTGCCGTCGCCGATCCCGCAGATGCGCGAGCTGCCGGCGACCGAGGAGCCGGACGAGCAGGCTAGCAGGCAGCCGGCAAGGTCGTCGCGGTCTCGTGAGGCACGGCTCGTCCAGCCGTTAGCGTTCATCCCATGAAAGCCCTGCGCTCCATCGCGGAGGTCGAGCGCGAGCTTCGTGGCGAGGGGTTCTTCGAAGGCGGCGCCGACGGGCTGGTCGCCGACCTCTACCTCGGCTACGGCCTTTCGCGGGCGCTCCGGCGCGACGCACGCGCCCGAGCCCGCCGGAGCCGTGCCCGCTGCCGCCTGCGGCGGTCCGGATCCGGCCCGCCGACGAGCCGCCTGCCGCCGGCCGGCCGCGTACGAGGTCGGCGACTGGGAGCGGACCTGGGACGACGGCGTCGTACGCGGCCGCGGTCGAGGCGGTGCGCGACGGCGATCGCGGCCGGCGACGTCTACCAGGTGAACCTCGTCCAGCATCTCTCGGCGCCGTTCGCGGCGATCCGGCGGGCCTCGCCGCGGCGCTCGCGCCGCTGCGGCCGCTCGAGCCGCGCCCGCTCGCGGGCGACGGCTGGGCGATCGTCTCGGCCTCGCCCGAGCTCTTCCTCGCGCGCCGCGGGCGACGGGTCTGGACGAAGCCGATCAAGGGCACGCGCCGCTCGCGCGACGGAGCCGAGCTCGCCGCGAGTCCGACAAGGACGCCGCCGAGCACGTGATGATCGTCGACCTCGAGCGCAACGACCTCTCGCGCGTCTGCGAGCCGGGCAGCGTCCGGTGGCCCGAGCTGATGGCCGAGCACGAGCTGGCCGGGGTCGTGCACCTCGTCTCGACCGTCGAGGGACGGCTGCGCGAGGGCGTCGGACTCGCCGAGCTGCTCGAGGCGACGTTCCCGGGCGGCTCGGTGACCGGCGCGCCGAAGATCTCGGCGATCGACCACATCGCCGCGCTCGAGCCGGTCGGCCGCGGCGCGTCGATGGGCGCGCATCGGGCGTGTCCATCCGAACGGCGACCTCGACCTCGCGCTGACGATCCGGACGTTCGCCGTCGCCGAGGACGGATCCACCTCTGGGTCGGCGGCGGGATCGTCTGGGACTCCGACCCCGAGGCCGAGATCGAGGAGTCGCTGGTCAAGGCGCGGCCGCTGCTCGATGCGATCGGAGCGCCGCCTGCGGGAGCCGGTCCGCCGTGAGCCTGCTCGCGGTGGCGGTCGGCGGCCGCGGCCTCGTCTCGCCGGACGAGCCGGTGCTGCGCGCCGACGACGAGGCGCTGCTCCGCGGGCCGCGCGGCGTTCGAGACCCTGCGCGTCTACGGCGGGCGGCCGTTCCGGCTCGCCGAGCACCTCGCACGGATGCGGCTCGGCCGACCGGCTGGGCATCGCGTTGTCCGGACGGTTCGAGGAGCTCGCCGCCGAGGCGCTCGACGCCGCCGGCGCGCCGGACGCCATGCTGCGCCTCTACCTGACGCCGGGCCGCGAGGCGCGGGCGCGCCCGGTCCGCTCGCGCTGGTCAGCTCCCTTCCCGACGATCTCGAGGATCGGCGGGCGCGCGGCATCTCGCTGATCTCGCTGCTCGGCGTCCGGGCCGAGGCGCCGTGGCTGCTCGGCGGCGTCAAGTCGACGAGCTACGCGGTGAACATGGCCGCGGAGGCGGAGGCGCGCGCCGCGCGGCGCCGACGACGCGGTGTTCGTCCGCGACGACGGCGTCGTGCTGGAGGGGCCGGTGACGAACGTCTGGTGGCGGCGCGGCGCGACGCTGTTCACGCCGTCGCTCGACCTCGGCATCCTCGCCGGGGTGACGCGGGCGGCGCTGCTCGAGGCCGCCCCTGCGCTCGGCTACGAGGTGCGACGAGGGCGCGTACCCGCTCGCCGAGCTGCTCGAGGCCGACGAGGTGTTCACGTCTTCGTCCGTCCGCGAGGTGATGCCGGTCGTCGCGGTCGACGGCCGGCCGTTCGAGCGCGGTGAGGCTGCGGCAGCGCTCCAGGCGGCGCTGCGCGAGCTGGCGGACGGAGCGGATGAAGCGGCTGGTGTTCAGGGTGATCGGCGGGCTCCACAACGACGCTCGTACCGGCTGAGCGGCGGGAAGGTCGGCGGCCGCATGGAGAAGGCGCCGGTCCTGCTCCTGACCGTCCGCGGCCGGAAGACCGGCAAGCGGCGGACGGCGCCGCTCCTCTACGGGCGGCGACGGTGACAACTACGTCGTGATCGCCTCGAAGGGCGGCGACCCGAAGCATCCCGCCTGGTACCTGAACCTCCGCGGCGGCGGAAGCCGAGGTGCAGGTCGGCGCGCGAGACGTCGCAGCATGCGGGCGCCGCGACGCCGAGGGCGACGAGCGCGCCCGCTCTGGGCGCAGATGGTCGCGATCTGGCCGCCGTACGCCGACTACCAGGGGAAGACGGAGCGCCGGATCCCGCGTCGTCGTGCTCGAGACGCTGCCGTAGGCCGTGTCTCCGGCCGATGTCGGCGCCATCCCGGCCGGTACCGTGTGTCTCGATGCCGGAGCTCAAGACGTCCAGGACGCGTACCGGCCGACCGGCGACCAGCCGCAGGCGATCGACGAGCTCGCCGCCGGCGCTCGCGGCGGGCGAGCGCTACCAGACGCTGCTCGGCGCGACCGGCACCGGCAAGACGGCGACGATGGCGTGGATCATCGAGAAGGTCGCAGCCGCCCGGCGCTCGTGATCGCGCACAACAAGACGCTCGCCGCGCAGCTCTGCAACGAGTTCCGCGAGTTCTTCCCCGACAACGCGGTCGAGTACTTCGTCTCCTACTACGACTACTACCAGCCCGAGGCGTACGTCCCGCAGGCCGACCTCTACATCGAGAAGGACTCGTCGCGGAACGACGACATCGACCGCCTGCGCCACGCGGCCACGTCGCGCGCTGCTCTCGCGCCGCGACGTCGTCATCGTCGCCTCGGTCTCGTGCATCTACGGCCTCGGCTCGCCGGAGGAGTACGAGCAGCAGCGTCGTCTTCCTCGACGTCGGCGAGGAGCACGACCGCGACGATCGTGCTGCGCAAGCTGGTCGACATCCAGTACGTCGCGCAACGACACGCTGCTCGGCCGCGGCCGCTTCCGCGTCAAGGGCGACGTGCGTCGAGGTGCAGCCGGCGTACTCGGAGACGGCGTACCGCGATCTCGTTCTTCGGCGACGAGGTCGAGCCGATCACGCACTTCGACCCGCTCACCGGCGAGGTGCTCGCGCGGCTCGACAACCTCGCCATCTTCCCGGCGACGCAGTACGTGACCTCGAAGCCGACGATCGAGCGCGCCGTCGTCGAGATCCGCGCACGAGCTCGAGGAGCAGGTGAAGATGTTCGAGGCGCAGGGCAAGATGCTCGAGGCGCACCGGCATCCGGCAGCGCACCGAGTACGACCTCGAGATGATGCAGGAGCTCGGCTTCTGCAACGGGATCGAGAACTACTCGCGCATCCTCGACGGCCGCGCCGCCGGGCTCGCGCGCCGCACACGCTGCTCGACTACTTCCCGTCCGACTTCGTCGTCTTCGTCGACGAGTCGCACCAGACGGTGCCGCAGATCGGCGGCATGTACGAGGGCGACCGCTCGCGCAAGCAGACGCTCGTCGACTTCGGCTTCCGCCTGCCGTCGGCGCTCGACAACCGGCCGCTGCGCTTCGACGAGTTCCTCGGCGAAGGTGCCGCAGCTCGTGTTCGTCTCGGCGACGCCGGGCGCCGTTCGAGCTCCGCCACTCGACGCGTCGTCGCCGAGCAGCTGATCCGCCCGACCGGCATCGTCGACCCCGAGGTCGAGCTGCGGCCGACGCAGAACCAGATCGACGACCTGCTCGAACGAGATCCGCCGGCGCGAGGAGGCGCGGCGAGCGCGTGCTCGTCACGACGCTGACGAAGAAGATGGCCGAGGACCTGACCGACTACCTGCTCGAGGCCGGCGTCAAGGCGCGCTACCTCCACTCCGAGATCGACACGCTCGAGCGGATCCAGATCATCCGCGAGCTGCGGCTCGGCGAGTACGACGTGCTCGTCGGCGTCAACCTGCTCCGCGAGGGCCTCGACCTGCCCGAGGTGTCGCTCGTCGCGATCCTCGACGCCGACAAGGAGGGCTTCCTGCGCGGCCAGACGGCGCTGATCCAGACGATCGGCCGCGCCGCGCGCAACGTCAACGGCAAGGTGCTGCTGTACGCCGACAAGCTGCACCGAGGCGATCCAGGGCGCGCTCGACGAGACCAACCGCCGCCGCGCGAAGCAGCTCGCCTACAACGAGGAGCACGGGATCACGCCCGAGTCGATCGTCGAAGGGCGTCTCCGACATCGCCGAGTTCCTCTCGCTCGAGTCGCCGCCCGTCCCGGCGCGCCGCCGCCGCGGCAAGGCGAAGGTCGAGGGCATGAAGCCGCGAGCGAGCTCGAGAAGCTCGTCGTCGAGCTCGAGGAGGAGATGTTCACGGCGGCCGAGGAGCTCCGCTTCGAGTACGCGGCCAAGCTCCGCGACGAGATCAAGGAGCTGCGCCGCGAGCTGCTCGCCGTGACCGCCTAGCTCTCTCTCCGCGTCGCCCGTTCTCGTGCGCAGGCTCGACGAGGTCGACCTCATCAGGCGACGTCGCGCGGAGTAGGCATGACGCCGTTCGCCGATGACCTCTGGCGTCGCCTGCTATCGACGCTGTCGAGATCGTTCGCCGGCCTCGTCATCGACGCCGCCGACCGGCTCGCGACGGCTGGTTCAGTTGATCACCGACTCGTCCCTGTCGGTGCACAACCCCGACAACCCGACGCACACCGCCGGGACGACCTTCATGGGGCAGTTCATGGACCACGACATGACGTTCGATCTCGCGTCGCCGCTCGGCCGCCCGGCCGATCCATGCGATCGCCGAACGGTCGCACGCCGTCGTTCGATCTCGACTCGGTCTACGGGGCTGGGCCTGTCGGCTCGCCCCAGCTCTATGACCCGTCGGATCGCGTGAAACTGAAGGTCGAGTCGGCGGTCTGTCGAGGACGTGCCCCGCAGCCGGACGGAACGGCGATCATCGGCGACCCCCGCAACGACGAGCACGTCGTCATCGCAGGCCTGCAGGCCGCATTCCTCCTGTTTCACAACCGCGTCGTCGAGCGGCTGCGCGCGGCGGAGCCGACGACGGGTCGGCGATCTTCACGGAGGCACGACGGCTGACCACCTGGCACTACCAGTGGTTGATCCTGCACGAGTTCCTGCCGCTCTTCGTCGGCCAGGCGATGGTGGACGACGTCATCGGCGTGGTCGGCGCTTCTACCGGCCGGCAAGGGAAAATCGTCATTCCGGTCGAGTTCCAGGGGCGGCGTACCGGTTCGGTCACTCGATGGTCCGGCCGTCTTACCGCGCCAACCTGGCTGGAGACCGGGCCGGCCGTTCTTCGGCTTCATCTTCGACACCTCCCTGGCCGAAAGCGCCGATCCCGGCGACCTGCGCGGTGGCTTCCGGCACAACGGCGGTTCATCGGCTGGCAGACGTTCTTCGACTTCGGCGACGGACAGGTCAAGCGGAACAAGCGCATCGACACGAAGCTCTCGACACCCCTCTTCCATCTCCCGATCGGCGCGATCGCCTCGCACTCGGCCGCTCTCCCTCCCGGTGCGCACGCTGCTCCGGCAGCGACCTGGAGCCTCCCCTCCGGCGAGGCTCGCCCGCCGGATGGGACTGACCGGCTCGGTGCGACCGACGTCGGCGAGCTCGCGTCCTACGGCTCGCCTTGAGCGTCGATGCCGATCTGGTACTACGATCCTGAGAGGCCGAGCTGATCGAGGACGGCATTCCTGGCCTCGGCTCTCGCCGCCGCGATCATCGCCGGCCTCCTCCAGACGGATCCGGCTCGTACCTCTCCCACGACCCGCACTGGCGGCCGAGCCTTCCCGCAGACAGCCAGGGTGATTTCCGGATGACCGATTTCCTCCGGTTCGCGGCGTCGACCCGGAGAGGAGAGGTCAGTGAGCCGTTCGCGTTAACCCCCTGCCGGTTCCGCGGCAGATCCGCAGTCTGTGGCCAGGCTGACCAGGCTGAGCTGTCAGGCGGTGCGTCGGCGGCGGAGTCTGGCTCGCGTGCTCGGCGGGTCCCGGCCGCGGCTGCGGCTGCTCGAAGCGCGCCGCCGACGAGACCGAGCGTCCACGGGTTCGTCACCCGTCCCGATCTCCGCCCGCCGGTGATCATCGTCGTCACGCCTGCGCGCGGAACTGCCGGCGGCTACCTGTTCCTCGCGCCGTCGTCCGGACCGGCATGCGCGGCGCGCTGATCGCAGACGACAGAGCAACCGGTCTTCTTCCACCGACCACGCCGAGAACGGTGATGAACTTCCGCACAGGACGCTGCGCGGGGCTCCGGTCCTCAGCTGGTGGGAGGGGCGGTACGTGTTCGGCGTCGGAAAGTCGGCGACTACGTCATATGGACAGTCGTATCGCGAGCTCGCGCGGTTCTCTCGGCCGGCATCGCCGTCCCGACTTCCACGAGGTCCTGCTGACCGAGGACGGCACGTTGCTCGTCACCGCCTACGAGACCCGCGCGGCGGATCTGACCGCGGTGGGCGGCCCGAGCAACGGCCTCGTGTACGGCGGCGTGGTCCAGGAGCTGGCCGTGCCGAGCGGGCATCTGCTGTGGGAGTGGCGCAGCCTCGACCACGTCGACATCACCGAGACCGTGAGCGACCAGCTCGGCTCGCCGTTCGACTACTTTCACATCAACGCATCGAGTGGGCGCGACGGCAACCTGCTCGTCTCCGCCCGCAACACGTCGCGCTCTACAAGATCGCCCGCGGACAGGGAAAATCCTCTGGCGGCTGGGCGGCAAGCGAAGCGACTTCTCGATGGGCAAGGGACGCACTTCGCCTTCCAGCACGACGCGCGCCTGCACGAGGACGGCAGCGATCAGCCTCTTCGACAACGGGCCTCGGCCCGGGGCGCGACCGGAGTCGAGGGCGATCGTGCTCGCGGTCGACCAGCGACGCCGCAGGTGACACTGAAGACGAATACGCACCGGCGGCCGCTTTCGCTTGCACCGAGCAACCAGCTGCTGCCGAACGCGAACCGGCTCGTCACCTGGGGGATCACGGGGTGGTTCACCGAGTACGACCCGGACGGTCATGTCTGCCTCGATGCCCACTTGCAAAGGCCAGAACTACAGGTTCCGTTCCGTGGCCGCGAAACCACGGTGCCGCCGCTTCAAGCCTACCGGGAGGCGCCCGTGCGGCGTCGTCTACGCGCGCTGGAACGGCTCGACCGAGCTCGCCGCCTGGCGGCTCGAAACCGGGAGAAGTCTCGGGGCTCTTCGCCCGGGCGGCACCCATCCGAAGCGAGGGTTCGAGACGTCGTTCGCGATCCCGCCGCGAACTCGTTACGCCGCCGCGGTCGCGCTCGACGCCGAGGGAAAGCCGCTCGGGCGCTCCCGGACGATTCGCCTGTACTAGTCGAGCGCGCCGGTTCCGCGCGGGAATCGCCGGTCGGCGGTCAGGCGCCAGTCGCCGTCCCGCCAGACGTGCGTGTGGACCGTGAGCGAGCGCTCGTCGGCCTCGTAGACGAGCAGGCCGCGGGCCTCGCCGCGCCGGTGCGGCCTCGGCTGGCCCAGGCCGGGCGCCGTCGCGACGACCACGCCGCGCTGTTCGCCGACCAGACCTCGAACTCGTGCCGCTCGGCGACCGCGCCCTGGTGGGTGTGGCCGGAGACCATCAGCTCCGCGCCCGCGTCGACGAGCGCCCCCAGCACGCGTCGCGCCGGGCGACCGGCCGCTTCCGCGTCCGCCACGGCGCGCCGCCGAGCTGGTGGTGCAGCGCGACCATGCGCAGCGCGCCGGGCGGTGCGGCGGCGAGCTGCGCCACCGCCCAGTCGAGCTGGCCGTCGCGGACGGCGCCGGACTGGTGGCGCCACGGCCGCACCGAGTTGATGCCGACGAGGCAGACGCCGTCGGTGACGTGCACCGGCCGGGTCGTCCCCCAGAGCCGCTCGAACTCCGCCCACGGCCGCGTGAACCGGGCCGGGAAGGTGTACGGGATGTCGTGGTTGCCCGGAACGGCAACGACGGCAGCGCCCAGGTCACGGAGAAGCGCGGCCGCCCGTTCGTGCTGCTCGCGGCGTCCGCGGTGGGTCAGGTCGCCGCTGGCGACGATCAGCTCGGGCCCAGTCGCTCGACCAGGGCGGCGAGCGACGCCCCCGCGTCCCGGCTCTCGTGGGCGCCGACATGGAGGTCGGAGACGTGGAGAATCCTCGCTGGCACGGCCGAAGCAGCCTATAAACTCATCGACATGACGGACGAGCCGGCTGAGATCGTCGACGATCTCTACCTCGGCCTCCGGGCCGGAGGCGCGCTCCGCAAGCAGCGCCGCGGCGAGCCGCTGACAGCCGAGGAGGAAGAGGCGCTCGGCCGCTGGCGGCAGATGTCGAGCTGGCGCAAGGCGGTCGCGATCGGCGCCTTCGCGATCGGCACGTTCGGGCTCGGCTTCACCCTCGGCGGCCTCGTTTTCGGCCGCTGGCGCCGGGCCTGACCGCAAGTGACGCGCCGGGCTTGACCGGCAAGCTGACGCGCAGCGCTGCCTAGCCGGTTTCTGCGTCCCGTTCCGGGAAGATCACGGCCGGCACCTCCTGCTTCGCCGGGTCCTTGTCGAACGACGCACGTCGACCACTGTCGCCAGCACCGCGGCGAACGGCGTCGCCAGGAGCACGTAGAGCCGCCGAACAGGAGCCCGACGCGAGGTGACGGTGATCGAGCACGATCAAGCGGCGACAGCGCCGACAGCGTGACCGAGCACTTGTCGGCCCGATCACGTAGTCCTGGAGCAGCCGCAGGCCGTAGACGGCGATCGGCCGCCGCCACCGCGGTCTGCCACGGAGACGGTGAGCCCTGCGCCGATCGCGATCGAGGCCGGCGGCGAGCGGGCCGATCACCGGCACGATCTCGACGATGCCCGCGAACACGCCGATCAGCAGCCAGTACGGCAGCCCGATCAGCCAGAAGGCGAGCGAGAGCACCGTGCTGACGAACGCGATCATGATCAGCTGCCCGCGGACGAAGGCGCCGAGCTTCGCGTCGATCAGATCCCAGTGTCGCACGATGCGTCTTCGCCCGCTTGCGCTGCTTGGCCGAGCCCGACGACCAGTTCCTGCGCGCGCTCCTTCTCGAACACCCAGTAGGCGGCGACTCGCGAAGGTGAAGAAGACCGCCGACGACCACTTCGAGCGCCGTCCGGCCATAGGCGACGGCCGGGATGGATCAGCTCCGTGCCGTGCGGCAGCCGCTCGAGCCGATGCTGGAAGCCGATGAGGATCTCGTGCTTGATCCCGTGCGAGTTCGGGCAGCCTTGGCGACATCGGCTCTTCGAGGTCAGCAGCGTACCCATCGCCGTCTCGACCTGGTCGAGCGCGCGCGGGACGATCAGCCAGAACCACATGCCGATCACGCCCAGTGAATCCGAGGTAGTGGATCAGCACGCCGAGTGGCCCGGGCACCCGAGTGCCGATTCAGCCACTCGATCGCCCGGGCGCATCGCCGACGCGATCACGACCGCGAGCAGCAGCAGCGCGACGAGCACCTTCAGGTGCCAGAGCGCAAAGCGCGCCGGCAACCACGGCGACTGCCACCACGGTGGCGACGAAGGACTTGCGGGCAACGTCACTCATCGTCTGCGGTTGTCTCCAGCGCGGCGCTTGCGCAAACCGATTGCCATCCCTTCACGAACGTCCGTTCGCTCGATAGAATGGCCGCTCTATGGCGGCCGACGAGCTCGTCGTCCACGGCGCGCGGGAGCACAACCTCAAGGACATCACCGTCCGGCTGCCGCGGAACGCGCTGATCTGCATCACCGGCCTCTCCGGGTCCGGCAAGTCGAGCCTCGCCTTCGACACGATCTACGCCGAGGGCCAGCGCCGCTACGTCGAGTCGCTCTCCGCCTACGCGCGGCAGTTCCTCCAGATGATGGAGAAGCCCGACGTCGACTCGATCGACGGGCTCTCGCCGGCGATCTCGATCGACCAGAAGACGACCTCGCGCAACCCGCGCTCGACGGTCGGCACGGTCACCGAGATCTACGACTACCTGCGCCTGCTCTACGCGCGCGTCGGCCGGCCGCACTGCCCGATCTGCGGCCGGCCGATCGCCGGCCAGTCGGTCGAGGCGATCGTCGACCAGGTGCTCGCGCTGCCGGAGGGGACGCGGTTCACGGTCAACGCGCCGGTCGTGCGCGACCGCAAGGGCGAGTACAGGGACGTCTTCGAGGAGCTGCGCGCCGAGGGCTTCACGCGCGTGAAGGTCGACGGCGAGCAGCACCTGCTCGAGGAGGCGATCGACGCTCGACAAGAAGTTCAAGCACACGATCGAGGTCGTCGTCGACCGGCTCGTGATGAAGGAGGACCTGCGCCACGCGGCTGGCGCAGTCGGTCGAGACCGCGCTCGCGCTCGCCGAGGGGCTGGTCGTGATCGACGTCGTCGACGGCGAGGAGCTGACCTACTCGCGAGCGGTTCGCCTGCCCCGAGCACGGCGTCTCGCTGCCCGAGCTGCAGCCGCGCATCTTCTCGTTCAACTCGCCGCACGGCGCCTGCCCGCGCTGCACCGGCCTCGGCGCGCAGCAGGAGATCGACCCCGACCTGCTCGTCCCCGACCCGACGCTCTCGATCGCCGAGGGCGCGCTCGTGCCGTGGTCGGTCGGCAACTCGAGCTTCTACGAGTCGGTGATCCAGGCGATCGCCGAGCGCTACGAGATCGACCTCGACACGCCCTGGCAGGAGCTCTCCGAGGAGCAGCAGGACCTGTTCCTGTACGGCACCGAGGGCGAGCGCGATCTACGTCCAGTACCGCAACCGGATGGGCCGCAAGCGCTCGTACATGCTCGCGTTCGAGGGCATCGTCGCGAGCCTCGAGCGGCGCTACCGCGAGACCGACTCGCTCGCAGCAGCGCGAGCGGATCGAGGAGTACATGTCGTTCCGGCCGTGCCCGGTCTGCAAGCGGCGCGCGGCTGAAGCCCGAGGTGCTCGCGGTCACGGTCGGCGAGCGCAACATCCACGAGTTCACGCAGATGTCGGTGACGCGCGTCGCTCGCGTTCCTCGACGAGCTCGAGCTGACCGAGACCGAGCAGCTGATCGGCGCGCGGATCGTGAAGGAGATCCGCGAGCGGCTGACGTTCCTCGACGACGTCGGCGTCGGCTACCTCACGCTCGACCGCGCGGCGCGCGACGCTCTCCGGCGGCGAGGCGCAGCGGCTCCGGCTCGCGACGCAGATCGGCTCGCAGCTCGTCGGCGTGCTCTACATCCTCGACGAGCCGTCGATCGGCCTGCACCAGCGCGACAACGGCCGGCTGATCGGCACGCTCGAGCGGCTGCGCGACCTCGGCAACACCGTGCTCGTGGTCGAGCACGACGAGCAGATGATGCGCGCGGCCGACTGGCTCGTCGACATGGGCCCGGGCGCGGGCGAGCACGGCGGCCACGTCGTCGCCGAGGGCACGGCGGCGAAGGTGCAGCGGAACGCGAGAGTCGATCACCGGGCAGTTCCTCTCCGGGACGCGCGCGATCGCGGTGCCCGAGCGGCGCACGGACGACCACGGCTCGTTCGCCGTGCGCGGCGCGTCGCAGCACAACCTGAAGGACATCGACGTCGAGTTCCCGGTCGGCAAGTTCGTCTGCGTCACCGGCGTCTCCGGCTCGGGCAAGTCGACGCTCGTCAACGAGATCGTCTACAAGGCGCTCGCGAACCGGCTGCACAAGATGCGCGACGAAGCCGGGCGACCACGAGTCGGTCGAGGGGATCGAGGCGCTTCGACAAGGTGATCGACATCGACCAGTCGCCGATCGGCCGCACGCCGCGCTCGAACCCGGCGACCTACACCGACCTGTTCACGCCGATCCGCGAGCTCTACTCGCTGACGCCCGAGGCGAAGGTGCGCGGCTACAAGCCGGGCCGGTTCTCGTTCAACGTCAAGGGCGGCCGCTGCGAGACCTGCAAGGGCGACGGGCAGATCAAGATCGAGATGCACTTCCTGCCCGACGTCTACGTGCCCGTGCGAGACCTGCAAGGGCGCGCGCTACAACCGCGAGACGCTCGAGGTGCGCTTCAAGGGCAAGACGATCGCCGACGTGCTCGACATGTCGGTCGAGGAGGCGCTGCGCTTCTTCGCCAAGATCCCGAAGATCCGGCGGCGGCTGCAGACGCTGCACGACGTCGGGCTCGACTACATCAAGCTCGGCCAGCCGGCGACGACGCTGTCGGGCGGCGAGGCGCAGCGCGTCAAGCTCGCCGAAGGAGCTCGTCGCAAGGTCGCGACCGGGCAGACGCTCTACATCCTCGACGAGCCGACCACCGGCCTCCACTTCGCCGACATCGAGAAGCTGCTCGAGGTGCTCCAGCGGCTGGTCGACGCGGGCAACACGGTGCTCGTGATCGAGCACAACCTCGACGTGATCAAGCAGGCCGACTGGATCGTCGACCTCGGCCCCGAGGGCGGCGAGGCCGGCGGCGAGGTGATCGCGACCGGCACGCCCGAGCAGGTCGCCGAGGCCGAGGGCTCGTACACGGGGCAGTTCCTGCGCGAGCTCTTGCCGGTCAAGGCCGCCGTCGCCGCCGCCTGAGGCGCTGCGGATCTGCGGATCTGCGCTTGACCCTTCGGGCACGCGTACGCTGGCCGCAATGGGCCCGACCGACGTGATCGAGGCGCTCAGGCGCAACCGCACGATCGACATCACGACCACCGGCGCGAAGAGCGGACGGCCGCGCCGGATCGAGACCTGGGCCTGGGTGGACGGCGACACCCTCTACCTGACCGGTAGCCCCGGCCGCCGGGACTGGTACGCCAACCTGCGCGCGAACCCGGACTTCACGCTGCACCTGAAGCGCGGCGTCCAAGCGGACGTCCCCGGACGGGCGCGGCCCATCGTCGACCGCGCCGAGCGGCGGCCGATCTTCGAGCGGCTCCGACCGGCACAGGCCGACGCCTGGACCGCGGGCTCGCCGCTCGTCGAGGTCGAGTTCTCGTAGGCTGGCCGCATGAGCGCGGAGGTCGCAGACCCCGGCGGGCCAGGCCGAGCGGGAGTGGTGGCTTCGGCTGGTGCGCGTGCTGACTGCGCCCACGTCGGTCTTCGTCTGGGTGCGTGACGACTCGGCCGAGGCCGCTGCTGCGCGGCAGGAGCCGATCACGGCGCTCGTCTTTCTGTCGGGCATCTCGATCTTCCTGTCCACCCGAACGGCCGGTCGGCTGTTCGACGACATCGAGTTCGACTGGCTGCTCGTGCGTCGTCGAGGCATTGGTCGCCGGCCTGCTCGTCGCGATCCAGAACTTCTGGGTCCTCGGCGGCGCCGTCTACCTCGGCGGGCGTGCCGCCGACAGCGCGGCCTCCTACCGCCAGGCCCGCCATGTCACCGGCCTCGCGACGGCGCCCTGGGTGCTCGCGCTCCTCTTCGTCTGGCCGGTCCGGCTGGCGATGTTCGGCGCCGACGCGTTCCGTAGCGGCGGCTCCGACCACGGCGCCGCCGAGGTCGTCTTCCGCACGATCGACGTCGGCCTGCTCGTCTGGACGGCGGTGCTCGTCTTCGTCGGCGTGCGCGCGCTGAACGGCTGGACGTGGGCCCGCTCGCTGGCCGGCGTCGCGGTCGGCGCGGCCGTCTTCACGCTCTTCGCGCTGCTGTTCTTCGTCTTCTGACGGTGGCGGTCGAGATCGTCTACGAGACGCACTCGACGAGCGTCGACAACGAGCGTGGGATCGCGACCGGTTGGCTCGACGGCGAGCTGTCCGCGCGCGGCCGCGAGCAGGCGCGCGAGCTCGGCCGTCGCCGGCGCCACGACGGGATCTCGGCCGTCTACGCGTCGGACCTCGGCCGCGCGGTGGAGACCGCCGAGATCGCGTTCGGCGGCACGGACATTCCGGTGCGGTACGACCCGCGGCTGCGCGAGTGCGACTACGGCGATCTGAACGGCGCGCCCGTCGACGAGGTCGCCGCGGTCCGCCGCCGCCACGTCGACGAGCCGTTTCCCCGCGGCGAGAGCTACCGGCAGGTGGTCGAGCGCACGCGCGCCTTCCTCGACGACGCCGCCGGCCGCCACGACGGCGAGCGGATCGTCGTGATCGCGCACTCCGCCAACCGCTGGGCGCTCGACCACCTCGTGACGGCACGCCGCTCGAGGAGCTGGTCGACGCTCCCTTCCAGTGGCAGGAAGGCTGGCTCTACGTCCTCTCGGCGAACGCCTCCCGCTCGGCCTCCGACATCGAGTAGGTGTGCTCCTCGCCCGGGAACGCTCCCGAGCGCACGTCGGCGGCATACGCCTCGAGCGCGTCGCGGATCTCGCGCGAGAGGTTCGCGTACCGCTTGACGAAGCGGGGGAGATGGCCCTCGGTCAGCCCGAGCAGGTCGTGGTAGACCAGCACCTGGCCGTCGCAGTCGGGCCCGGCGCCGATTCCGATCGTCGGGATCGACAGCTCGCGCGTGATCCGTCGCCGCGACCGGCGCGGGGATCGCCTCCAGCACGATCGAGCAGCAGCCCGCGGCCTCGAGCGTCGCGCGCGTCGACGAGCAGCTGCCGTGCCGCCTCGGCCGTCTTGCCCTGCGTCTTGAAGCCGCCCAGCATCGTCGCCGACTGCGGAGTCAGGCCGATGTGGCCCATCACGGGGATGCCCGACTCGACGATCCGGCGGACGCGCGAGACCATCGGGCCGGCACCCTCGAGCTTGACGATGTCGGCGCCGCCCTCCTTGACGAAGCGGATCGCCGTTGCGAACGGCGTCGCTCGTCGGAGACCTGGTACGAGCCGAAGGGCAGGTCGCCGACGACCAGCGGCCGGTTGGAATGGCGCGCGACCGTCCGCGTCAGGAAGAGCATCTCGTCCACGGTGACCGGAACGGTCGTGCCTTCGTGGCCGAGGACGACCATGGCGGCCGTGTCCCCGACGAGGACGATGTCGATGCCGGCGTCCTCGGCGAACCGCGCGCCCGGGCGCGTCGTAGGCGGTGACCATCACGATCTTGTCGCCGCGCGCCTTCATCGCGGCGAGCTCGGGCAGCGGCAGCTTTCCTGCCGGGCATGGCGCTCATGGGGTGCCTCCTTCGAGAGGGACGTTGTCGATCAGGCGGACGGAGCCGACGCGGACGGCGGCGGCGAGCGTGGGCGGGTCGAAAGGCGCGACCTCGACGTAGTCGACGTCGAGGCCGCTCGAGCATCTCGCGCGCCAGCGCGAGGTCGCCGGTGGCCAGAGCGCGCGGGAGGGCGAGCGCGACCGCAGCGCTCGCCATCGGAAAGCAGCGCGTTGCGCGAGGAGAGCGCGAGGCCGTCGGCGTCGCGCACCGTCGGCAGCACGCGGAGCTCGACGTCGAGGTTCAGGTCGCGGATCATCCGGCGGAGCACCTCGACCTGCTGGGCGTCCTTCTGCCCGAAGTACGCGCGGCGCGGGCCGGACGATGTTGAAGAGCTTGAGGCAGATGGTCGCGACGCCGCGGAAGTGGCCGGGCCGGAAGGCGCCTTCGAGGCCCTGCGACGCCTCGGTCGACGTCGACCCAGGTCTCGTAGCCGGGCGGGTAGAGCTCCTCGAGCGGCGGGGCGAAGAGGACGTCGACTCCCGCCTCCTCGGCAATCGCGGCGTCGGCCGCCTCGTCGCGCGGGTAGCGGGCGAGGTCGGCGGGGTCGCCGAACTGCGCCGGGTTGACGAACAGGCTCGCGACCACGAGGTCGTTCTCCTCGCCCGCGGCGCGCGAAGAGCGAGAGATGGCCGGCGTGGTAGGCGCCCATGGTCGGGACGAGCCCGACCTGCGCCGTAGGCCAACGCCGCGCGCGTCTCCGCGACGGTGCGCGTGATCTTCACAGCGCGGTCGCCTCCGCGAGCACGCGGTACATCGGCTCGAGCTCAGGTCGGCGTCTCGTGCAGCGCGTCGATGTGCGCGTCGACCACCGACCAGTCGCCGCGCGCGATCGGGCCGGTGAGCTGGAAGCCGTTCTCGATCGTGCGGCGTCATCAGCGGCACGAGCGCCTCCGGCGGCGCGCCGGCGTCCTCGAACAGGCGCGAGGCCGAGCGGTAGAGCGTGACCAGGTAGTTCGAGGCGATCGCCGCGCCGGCGTGGTAGAGAGCGCGTACGTCGTCGGCCAGGTCGAACGGCCGCAGGCCCAGGCGTGGCCGCCAGCTCCCGGCCGAGCTCCCGCGCCTCGTCGGTCTCGGCGGTGACCGCCGCCCAGGCGCCGTCGAGCTGCTCCGGCCCCCGGTCGACGCGTGAACGTCTGGAGCGGGTGGAGCGAGAAGCGGCGCACGTGCGGATCGAGCGCGGCGAGCGGCGTCGCGCCGCTGACGTGCGCGACCCACGGCCCGGGCGCGATCCCGGCGGCGACCTCGGCGATCGCGCGGTCGGGCACGCAGAGGAGGACGAGCTCGGCGCCGCCGTCGCGCAGCTCGACGCCCCGCTCGCGCAGGCGGGCGGCTCAGTGCCGAGCCCACGCGGCCGCGACCGATCACGTTGACGCTGTCGACCATCTCGAAGCTCCAGTTCCGCAGGGGATACCGGGCAGGGCGAAGTCTAACGGGCGGCCGAGATCCTCCGCTCGAGCGCGGCCTTCACGTCCGGCCAGTCGTCGTCGATCACGGCGTACCAGGCCGAGTCGCGGCGCTCGCCGTCGCGGACGAGCATGTGCTTGCGATGGATCCCCTCGAACTCGGCGGGGATCGCTGCGAGCGCCGCTCGCGCGCGGTCGTTCTTCGCGTCGGTCTTGAACTCGACGCGCCGGGCGCCGAGCGCCTCGAAGGCGTGCCGGAGGAGCAGGTACTTGGCGTCCGTGTTCGCGCCGGTGCCCCAGGCCGAAGGGGTGTTCCAGGTGTTGCCGATCTCGAGCCGCAGGTGCTCCGGGAAGACGTTCAGGTAGCTGGTCGACCCGATCACGGTGCCGTCCTCACGACCACGAAGTGGTGCATGTCGGTCGCCTCCAGGCCCGCTGCGATCCACGCCTCCGTGTCGCGGGTGGTCATCCACGTCCAGGCGCGCTCGTCCGCGGCCGCCGCGCGCAGACCGTCGACGTGCCGCGGCTCGATCGGCTCGAGCGTCACGATCCGTCCTTCGAGCCGCGGCCGAAGCTGGTCGTCCCGCTCCACATGCCGTATGTCTACACTCCGCGAGGCATGCCGATCTACGAATACGTCTGCATGAAGTGCGAGTCGCACTTCGAGGAGCTCGTCCGGAACGGCGAGAAGCCGCAGTGCCCCGACTGCTCGAGCGCCAAGGTGCAGAAGCAGTTCTCCGTCTTCGCCACGCACGGGGCGCAGTCGGCGCCGAGCTTCGGCCAGACCGCGGCGGGCGGCGGTTGCTGCGGCGGCTCGTGCGGCTGCGGCCACTAGCTCTGCTCGCAGCCATCCGGCCGCAGCTACCTAGACTCCGGCGTCGATGCTCGACGCGCTCAGGATCGAAGCCTCGACCTGCACGCGGTGCGCACTGAGCCAGAGCCGGACGCAGGTCGTGTTCGGCAACGGCCACCCGGACGCCGACCTGATGTTCGTCGGCGAGGCGCCGGGCTTCCACGAGGACCAGCAGGGCATTCCGTTCGTCGGCCAGGCCGGCAAGCTGCTCGACAAGCTGCTCGCCGGCATCGGGCTGACCCGCGCCGACGTCTACGTCGTGAACACGCTCAAGTGCCGGCCGCCCGGGAACCGCGATCCGCTGCCCGAGGAGAAGCACGCCTGCGAGCCGTGGCTGTTCAAGCAGATCGAGCTGATCCGGCCCAAGGTGATCGCCACGCTCGGCAACCACGCGACCAAGCAGCTGACCGGCAAGGAGACCGGCATCACGCGCGTCCACGGCCAGCCGCAGCAGGTCGACCTACGGCTCGATGTCGGTGACGATCTTCCCGATCTACCACCCGGCCGCGGCGCTCTACACCCCGGCGATGCTGAAGGTGCTCGAGGAGGACTTCGCCCGGATCCCGGCGCTGCTGGAGCGCGAGGCGGAGCCGCTCGAGACGCTGGCCGAGCTGCTCGCCGAGCCCGAGCCCGAGCCGGTCGCCGTCCAGCTCGGCCTGTTCTGACCCGGGCTCGAGACCAGCCTCACCAGAGGAGACCGAAGCGGTGGCGGCCCGGCTCGCCGCCGCGGCTCGCGCCCGGGGACGTGGTCGCCGTCTCCGGCGAGCTCGGCGCGGGGAAGACGACGTTCGTCCGCGGCGCGTGCCGCGCGCTCGGCGTGACGCAGCCGGTGACGAGCCCGACCTACACGATCGGCCACCGCTACCAGGGACGCGTGCCGGTCGCCCACCTCGACCTGTACCGCTTCGAGGGCGTTTCCGAGGCCGACTGGGGCGCGCTGGAGCCGTACTTCGACGACGCCGTCGTGCTTCGTCGAGTGGCCGGAGGCGGCCGGCGGCTCGCTGCCCGAGCCGCGTGTCCGGGTACGGTTATTGCACGTGGACGAGAAGCGGCGGCTGATCGTACTCGAGGGTGATGCTGACCTTGGCGTTTGACACGGCGACCGGTGCAGCGACGACCGCGCTCGTCCGGGACGGCGACGTGCTGGGCGAGCGAGTCGGGCGCGCGTCCGCGGTGCTCGCCGACGCCGACGAGCTGCTCCGCGCAGCCGGCCTGGGCCCCGGCGATCTCGACCTGCTCGCCGTCGGCGTCGGCCCCGGCAGCTTCACCGGCGTGCGGATCGGCCTCGCGGCCGCCCGCGGCCTGGCGCTCGCGCTCGACGTGCCGGTGGCGGGCGTATCGACCCTGGAGGCGCTCGCCGCCGGAGCGCCCGGCGCCGTCCCGGTCGTCGATGCCAGACGCGGCGAGATCTTCAGCCTCGTCTCCGGCGACGCCCGGTGCCTGGCACCGGACGACCTCCAGGTGGACCGGGACCGGACGTACGTGGGCGACGGGGCCGTGCGCTACCGGGCCACGATCCAGGACGGCGGAGGTGTCGTGCCTCCCGACGGCAGCGAGCTGCACGTTCCGCGCGCACGCTTCCACGCCCGGCTGGCCGGCGAGGGCGGCCCGGCCGAGCTCGTCGAGCCGGTCTATCTGCGAGCTCCCGATGCCGAGAGGGCGCTCGCATGATCGAGATCCGCCCGCTGCAGCTCCGCGACCTGACGGCGATCGAGGAGATCGAGCGCAGCGCCTATCCGACGCCGTGGTCGCGCTCGATGTTCGCCGGCGAGCTCTCGAAGCCGTCTTCGATCTGCCTCGGCGCCTTCGAGGAGCAGACCCTGCGTGGCTACCTGATCACCTCGCGCTACGTCGATGCATGGCACGTGATGAACGTCGCGGTCGCTCCGGACCGGCAGCGGATGGGTATCGCCTCGTCCCTGCTCGGCCGCCTGTTCGAATTGACGGCATCGACGACGACCGCCGCGGCTACACGCTGGAGGTCCGGGTCTCGAACGCGGCGGCGATCGCGCTCTACGAGCGGCTCGGCTTCGAACCCCGCGGCGTCCGCCGCGGCTACTACACGGACAACCGCGAGGACGCGCTGATCATGTGGCGTGACCCTGCGGTTCGCGACTCCGTCGCGAACCGCTAGAAGTGGTCGAGCGTGCTGAACATGGTCTCGAGGGCCTTTGCCCTGGTGGCGCCGATGCGTCCTGCAGGTTCGCGGGTATCGATGGCGATCCGGACCACGCACCTGGCGAGCATGACCGGCAGTGGAAGCGTCCATTTGTGCCCGCCAAGTGACGAATGTGCAGCCTCTAGCGCTTTCGCGAAGCGAAAGCGCATGATCCTGGGGCTCGAGACCTCGTGCGACGAGACCGCCGCCGCCGTCGTCACCGAGGAGGGCGAGATCCGGTCGAACGTCGTCGCCTCGCAGTCGGAGCTGCACGCCCGCTTCGGCGGCGTCGTGCCGGAGATCGCCTCGCGCCGGCATCTCGAGCTCGTCTCCCCTGTCGTGCGCGAGGCGCTCGATCGAGCCGGAGTCGACGCTCGAGCAGGTCGACCGGATCGGCGTCACCCAGGGGCCCGGGCTGATCGGCGCGCTGCTGGTCGGGCTCGCCGCCGCCAAGGGGCTCGCCTGGGGGCGCGGGCTGCCGCTCGTCCCGGTCGACCACCTGCACGGGCACGTCGCCTCGCTGTACCTCCGGCCCGACCCGCTCGACCCGCCCTTCCTCTGCCTGCTCGCGAGCGGCGGGCACACGCTTCTGCTCGACGTCGAGGACCGCTCGGGGTTCCGCGTGCTCGGGACGACGCTCGACGACGCTGCCGGCGAGGCGTTCGACAAGGGTGCCCGGCTGCTCGGCCTCGGCTACCCGGGCGGGGCGGAGATCGACCGGCTCGCCCGCGACGGCGACCCCGAGGCGTACGACTTCCCGGTCGCGCGCGTGCCCGGCCTCGACTTCTCCTTCTCCGGGCTGAAGACCGCGCTGCTCTACGCCGTTCGCGACCTCGAGCCGGACGAGCTCGAGGCGCGCCGCGCCGACCTCGCCGCCTCGTACCAGCGCGCGATCGTGCGGGCGCTCGTCGGCCGCACGATCGAGGCGGCGGAACGCCTCGGCGCCGACCGGATCGCGATCGTCGGCGGCGTCGCGGCGAACTCCGAGCTCAGGGCGGCGCTCCCCGATGCCGCCGCCGCGCCGCTCGAGCTCTGCACGGACAATGCCGCGATGATCGCCTCCGCCGCGCGGTTCAGCCGAGCCCGCGGCCGACCCGCTTCGCCTGGACGCCTATGCGGTGGCGTAGCGCGCCTCGGCATCGCCGTGCTGGCGGCGATCGTCGCGGCGGCGGTGCTGGCCGTCCCGGACGGGGGTGGCGGAGCGCCGCCGGCCACGCCCACCCGGCTGGCGTCGGCCGCAGCCTGGAACGGTCTCGTCGGCGGCGCGCGGGCCGAGGTCGGCACCGGGCAGCGCGTCCTCGTGGTGCTGACCGCCTTCTCCCTCGCCGACCGCGTGCAGCGTGCCGGTGGCCTCGCGACCGACGCCGAGGAACGGCGCTGGACGGCGGGCGCCGCGGCCGCGCAGCAGCAGTTCATCTCGGACGTCGGCCGGGCGGGCGTGGCGATCAGGCCCGAGTTCCGCTTCACCCGCACCCTGAACGGGTTCTCGGCCGTCCTCGACCCACGTGCGATCGCTCTGATCGAGCGCACACCGGGAGTGAAGGGCGTCTATCCGGTCCGGGTCGCGTTCCCTGCGTCGCTCTCGCCTCGGGCGCTCCGTGTGGCGGCGGCGTCGGCCGCGCGGCCGGGCGTCCGCCTGGCGGGCATCGCCGGCCGCGGCGTGCTGATCGCGCTGCTCGACACCGGCGTCGACGCCGGCACGCCGTACCTCCACGGGCACGTGCTCCCGGGGCTCGACATCGCCGGCACCGAGCCGAGCGCGCAGGCGCAGGCGAAGCCCACCGACCCATCCGCAGCTCGAGGAGCACGGCACCGAGATGGCCGGCCTGCTCGTCGGTGCCGGCGGGCCGGCGCGGGGTGACCGGGGTCGCGCCGGCCGCCACCGTCCTTCCGCTCCGCGTCGCCGGGTGGCAGCCCGACGCGCGGGGCGGATACACGGTCTACGCCCGCACCGACCAGCTGCTCGCCGGGCTCGAGCGGGCCGTCGATCCGGACGGAAACGGCGACGCCCACGACGCGGCCCGGGTCGCGCTCGTCGCCGCTCGTCGAGCCCTTCGCCGCGTTCACCGACGGCCCGCTCGCGCGCGCGGTCGACGGCGCGCTGCGCCTGGACACGCTCGTCGTGGCCGCCGGCCGGGAACGACGGCCCGGCCGGCCCCGCCTTCGGGAGCGTCGGCGGCCCGGCCGGAGCTCCTGCCGCCCTTGCCGTCGGAGCGGCCGACGCCGGTCGAAACCTCACGCAGGTCAGGGTGGTCGTCCGGGCCGGGCTGCGGGTGCTGTTCGACCGCCTCGTCCCCCTCGTCGGCGGCACCGCGCCCGCGCAGGCACTCGTGCTCTCTCCGTCCGCTCCGGCCCGGGCAGCCTTCTTCAAGCGCGGGCTCTCGCAGGTGGCCGACCGCGCCGCGGTCGCGGCCGCCGGTGCGGATCCGGCCACGACCGCACGAGCCGCCGCCGATGCCGGCGCGGCCGCCGTGATCCTCCACGGCCGCCCGGTCGCGCCCGGCGCGATCGCTCTCGACCGCCGCATCGGTGTCCCGGTGGTCGTGCTCCCGCAAGAGGTCACGCGTGCGTTGCGTACCGAGACCGGAGCAACGGTCGTGATCGCCGCGCCACGACCGAGCGGCGCGGCGCGGACGACCGCTGCGCCGTTCTCGTCGTGGGGGCTTGCGTTCGACGGAGGGATCAAGCCGGACCTGCTCGCGCCGGGCGTCGGGCTGGCGACCGCCGAGCCCGGCGCCGCCCCGGACGACGGCTCTGTCTTCGGGACGGTCAGCGGCTCGAGCGCCGCCGCCGCAGTGGTCGCCGGCGCGGCTGCGCTCCTGGCCGAGGCGCAGGCCCGACATCGAGCGCGGCGCGGCTTCGCGCGCTGCTCGTCGGCGGGGCCAGGCCGCTCGACGGGGCTCCTGCGGCCGCCCAGGGCGCGGGGATGCTCGACGTCGGCCGCTCGGCCGCGCTGGAGCTCGTCGCCGACCCGCCCTCCTCACCTTCGGTCGCGGGACGGTCGAGGGCTGGCGCGGCGACGAAGTGCTCCGCCTCCGCAACGTCTCCGGCCGCAGGCTCACGGTCTACGTCGCCCCCGGCCGGCAGACGGACGCCGCCCTCCGCCTGGCCATCAAGCCGCGCCGCACCGAGATCGAACCGGGCGGAGTCGCGCGGATCGCCGTCCACATTCCGCCGATCACGATCGCCCGGGGCGAGGCCGCGCTCGGGTCGCTGACGGTCACCCCGCTGACGGGAGCGGCGATCCACGTCCCCTGGGCGGTCGTCCTTCGCCCGGCGCGCGCCCTGCTCGGCCCGCTGACGCTCACGCGCGCATCGTTCAAGCCGTCCGAGTCCCGGCCGTCGGTCGTCGTCCTGCGGGTCGGCCGCGTGCTGCGCACCGTCGACGGCAACACCGTCGTCCCCGTGCTCAGGCTGGACGTCGAGCTCTGGACCGACGACGGCAAGCGCCTCGGGCTGCTCACCCGCCTGCGCGACCTTCTGCCCGGCCGGTACGCGATCGGCCTCACCGGCCACGCCCCCGGCGGGAAGGTGCTCACGCCCGGCGCCTACCGCCTCCGCGTGTTCGCGTGGCCGACCGGCGGCGGCCGGCCGACGGTGCGGTCGGTGCCGTTCCGGATACGGAAGTGACCGTCGTAGACTCCCGCCGACACCGGCGTGATCGCCAACGAAGGAGCGTGTGAACGTGACCGCAGTCCAGGAATCCGTCTCGCATCTGCGCGAGAACCCCTACGAGATCGCCCAGGACCAGCTCCGCAAGGTCGCCAGGGCCTTCAGCATCGACGACAACCTCGTCAACGTGCTCTCCAGGTGCAAGAAGGCCGTCGTCGTCTCGATCCCCGTGACGATGGACGACGGCCACATCGAGGTCTTCGAGGGGTATCGCGTCACCCACAACGTCGCCCGAGGGCCCTCGAAGGGCGGCATCCGCTACCACCCCGACGTCACCCTCGACGAGGTGCGGGCGCTGTCGATCTGGATGACGTGGAAGTGCTCGCTGATGGGGATCCCCTTCGGCGGCGCCAAGGGCGGCGTGATCTGCGACCCGAAGAAGCTTTCCGTGCGGGAGCTCGAGGGCATGACTCGCCGCTACACGTCCGAGATCATCAACGAGATCGGCCCGGAGAAGGACATCCCGGCTCCGGACGTCGGCACGAGCCCGCGCGAGATGGCCTGGATCTTCGACACCTACTCGATGAACAAGGGCCACTCCGTGCTCGGCGTCGTCACCGGCAAGCCGCTGACGGTCGGCGGGTCGCTGGGCCGGCTGGAGGCGACCGCCCGCGGCGGCGTGTTCTGCACGCTCGCGGCGGTCGAGCGCGCTCGGGATGCAGCTCGACGGCAAGACGGTCGCCGTCCAGGGCTTCGGCAACGTCGGCAGCTACTACGCCCTGTTCATGCAGCAGGAGGGCGCGAAGGTGATCGCGATCTCCGACTCGAGCGGCGGCTTCCACAACGCGGACGGGATCGACGTCGCCTCGGCGATCGCGCACAAGCAGGAGCGCGGGACCGCTCGCGGGCCTCGCCGGCGTCGAGGCGATCTCGAACGACGAGCTCCTCCTGCTCGACTGCGACATCCTCGCCCCCTGCGGGCTGGAGCAGGTGATCACGGAGGAGAACGCCGACAGGGTCAAGGCGAAGATCGTGTGCGAGGGGGCGAACGGGCCGACCACGCCCGCCGCGGACGAGATCCTCGAGGAGAAGGGCGTCCTCGTCCTGCCCGACGTTCTCGCCAACGCCGGCGGCGTCGTCGTCTCCTACTTCGAGTGGGTGCAGGGCCTCCAGGAGTACTTCTGGAAGGAGGACGAGGTCAACGCGAAGCTCAAGGCGATCGTCGACAAGGCGTTCGACGAGACCTGGCACGTCCACCAGTCGCGCGGCGTCAGCCTGCGGCTCGCCGCCTACGGGCTCGCCGTGCAGCGCGTTGCCGAGGCGACGACCACTCGGGGGCTCTATCCGTAGACGTCACGGTCTACTACGCCGACGGCTGCCACCTCTGCGAGCGCGCCCGGAGCACGCTGGCCGAGCTGCGGCACGAGCACGAGTTCGAGCTGCGCGAGGTCGACATCGCCGGCGACGCCGACCTGGAGGCCCGGTATCGCGAGTGGTTACCGGTGGTCGAGATCGACGGCGAGCGGGTCTTCGTCTACTACCTGGACGAGGCCGCGTTCCTCCGCCGCCTGGGCGCACAAAGTCACGCCTGACGGACGACCGACGCAGCCTGGGAAGCGGGCTGGCACAATGCTTGCCGTGTTACAAACAGCGACACAAGGAGCAGGTGTGACGGACCGGTTGACGGTCGGGGTCGCCGCGCGACTGAGCCGGTACCTCCAGGTTCTGACCCAGGCCAAGAAGATGGGCAAGGAGCGCATCTCCTCGCAGGAGATCTCCGACTACACGAACATCAACGCGACGCAGATCAGGCGCGACCTGTCCGCGTTCGGGAAGTTCGGCAAGCGCGGCGTGGGCTACAACATCGACAGCCTGCTCGGCGAGATCCGCAAGATCCTGCGGACCCAGGGACAGCACAACATCGCGCTCGTCGGCGCCGGCCGCCTCGGCCAGGCGATCGCGAGCTCGCCGATCTTCGCCGAGCACGGCATCAACATCGCCGCCGTCTTCGACCGCGACCCCGAGCTCGTCGGCAACCGCGCGGGCCACGTCGACGTGCAGCCGTACGCCGAGTTGAAGGGCGCCGTCCACGACAAGAACATCATCGTCGGCGTTCTCGCCGTGCCGGCCGCCGCCGCGCAGGACGTCGCCGACGACCTCGTCGATGCCGGCGTGAAGATCATCTTCAACTACAGCGAGGCCTGCTGGACGTCCCCGGGGACGTCCAGGTGCACACGTCCAACCCCGCGGTCGAGCTCCTGCACGCGCTGGCGGAGTGGGAAGTAGAGGAATGGTCGCCGGTTCGCGGTCAGCTCCATCGAGGTGGTCAGGCCGCCCTGAACGACGGCGAGGTCGCAGGCGGCCAGGTGCCGGTAGAGGTCATGCACGTACGGCGCGAATCTCGAGCCGTCGTGTGCGGGCAGCGTCTCCGGGTCGATCCGCGGGCCGGCGACGACGATCATCCGCAGAGCCGGCACCCGCTCGCTTCGCCTCCGGGAACGCGGCGATCACCCGTCGCAGCAGGTACGCGCCCGACGCCGGAGCCGCCAACTGTCACGATGCAGACCCGCTCGTCCTGCGCCGTAGCCGAGCTCGGCTCGCAGCGCCGCCCGGTCGGCGAACTCCTCCGGGTCGAAGCCCGTCACGTAGCCGGCGAAGGCGAAGTGCTCGCTCGGTCCAGTCACGGATCCAGGGCAGGTCGGGACCGAACCGGTCCGGACGATGTCGTCGGGGTTGCCGATGAAGATCGCTTGGTCACGCACGCGCGGGAAGCGCGCGATGTGCTCGATCATCTCCTCGTTGTAGTCGCCGGTCAGGAATGCCTCGTGCTCGCCTCCGTCGGGCATCGGCAGCCAGCCGACGAAGTCGGTCAGCCACACGTACGGCGTCCGCTTCTGCTCGGGGTTCTCGTGCAGGTAGTAGTCGAGCTCCCAGGCCTCGTCGCCGATCCAGAGGTCGTAGTGCTCCTCGCGAGACGACGTCGTGGAAGACCATGAAGTTCGCGAGCTGGATCTCGTCCATGCGGCGCGATCGCCTGGAAGCAGTGCAGGTCGTGCTCGGCCGACTCGCTCTCGAGTGGTCGCGACTCGTTCGCCAGGTGCGCGCTCGCCGGATGGATCCGCTCTCCCGCGCGCCTCGAGCACCGCGCGTGACCGGGTGCTGAGCGAGCCAGTCGATCTCCAGGTCCGGGTGCAGCTTGCGAAGTTCGTCGGCGATCGCGACGTCGCGCTGCGCGTGGCCGAGCCCGATCGGCGAGGAGATGTAGAGCGCGCGCTTGCGGCGCGACTCGTCCGCGCGCCCAGCCGTGCGGCGGGCGTGCCGGCGCGGCAGCGACGAAGTCGCGCAGCGAGCAGGTTCACCTTGACCGGGTCGCGCGCGTGCGGGCAGTGTCCTGAGCCCTCGAGCACGACGAGCTCGCCGCCGGTCTGCATCGGCCAGCGCGATCGCCCGGCGTCGCGCGGTCGGATCGCGTCCGTCGGCGCCGTGGATCACCAGCATCGGGCAGCTCATGCGGCCGCGCAGGTCGCGCACGGTCTCGCTCGTCGAGGTCCGCGCCGAGCTGCGTCGCGATCAGCGTCTCCGGCGTCGTCTCGAGGCCCCACCCGACGCTGTCCTCGATCTGCTTCGTCGAGTGCGGCTCGGTGAACATCTGCGGAAGAAGAACTCGAGGAAGCCGTCGTAGTCGGGCAGCCAGTAGTGGCGGTTCTACTTCTCCCAGCCCTCGTACGTGTCGAGCGTCCTCGTCGAACGCTTGCATCGCCGCGGCCGGCGATGTGCTCGCCGAGCGGCGACGGCGGCGACCGATGAAGACCAGCTCCGTCGACACGGTCCGGGTGCTTCGCCGCCAGCAGCAGCGCCCGTTGCGCGCCGACGAGACAGCGAGACGATCACGGCCCGCTCGGTGGCGGTCGCGTCCATCACGGCGAGCGCGTCGGCGGCGTACTCGTGCTCGCCGTAGGCGTCGGCTCGGCGGGCGGTCGGAGCGGCCGTTCCCGCGTCCGTCGAACGTGACTCACGCGGCAGTGGCGCGCGAGGTAGGGAATCTGCATCTTCCAGTGGCGCGAGTGGATGATCGACCACGTCGGCAGGAGGAGGACGTCGGCTCGCCGTCGCCGTAGACCTCGTAGAAGATCCTGCACGCCGTCGCGCTTCGACGTAGCCCTCGCTCGTCCGGGTAGCGCGCGCGCGTCTGCTCGACCTCGCAGTTTTTCTAGGAGCCGTTTCTCACTCGTACTTCGGCTCAGCGCTCAAGCTCTCTCTTCCGCTCCTGCGAGTCGAGCCACGCGTCGATCCAGTCGAGTAGCTCCCGGTGTCCCAGCTCGATCCCGTCCATCCGGTCGAGCATGATCCCCTCGTTGAACGGTGATCACGAGCGGAACGAGCGCCTCGAGCGGTTATCGTTCTTAGTCGAGGCCGAACTCGTCGGCGCTCGCGCGAACGCCTCGGGAGCACCGTCTCGCCACTCGGCGTGCTACGTGGCGAGCCGCTCTCTGCAGGTCCGCGCCGTTCCAGGCCAGCGCCTGCAGCTCTAACCAGATCTTCTCGTTAGTTAGACGTTGTCTTCCTCGGAGGTAGGCCATTGCCGTCCGCCACTTCTCGAGGAACGGGATGTCCGCTCGCGTACATCTCGCGCTGCCGCTCGATGAGCCGCTCGGTGAAGCGCTCGAGCACTCGCACGAGCAATTGCTCCATCGAGCCGAAGTATCTCCGTCGTGCAGTCGCCGTTCTGGAGGCGGACCTCGTGGGCGCGGGCGGGCCCGCCCGGGCGGTCGTGGAAGTCGACGAAGAAGTCGTGGTCGATCTCCATGCCTCCGTTCGGGTCGCAGTTCACGCGCAGGAGCCACGAGCGCAGCCCGGGGTAGAACTGGTTGTCCCAGGTCGAGTAGAGCGAGTTGGTGACGTAGAGCCGGCGCCCGTCGAGGACAGCTGGAGCATCTGCGGCCCGCCGTTCAGCTCGCGGCCCGCGTCGCTCGGCTTGCCGAGGATGTCCGCCGAGCCAGAGCTGACCGGTCAGCTTCGGATTGGCAGGGTCGGAGACGTCGTACTGGCGCAGGTCGCCGTGCAGCCAGTTCGAGAAGTAGAGGAAGCGGTCGTCCATCGAGAGGACGAGGTCGGTGATCAGGCCGGGCACCGGGAAGGGCCAGCCCTCGAGCTCGATGCTCTCGACCGCGATCACCTGCTCGGCGGCGCAGCCGCCGTTCGTCGCGATGGAATCGCCACATCGTGCTGGAGAGCGCAGCGCCGACGAAGCCCTGCTCCGACGTCGGGGTCGTGGAGCCAGCGCACCTCGAGCGGGATGCAGCCCGCTCTCGCCGAGGTCGACCGTCTGCTGGAGCGTTCGCTCGGCGAGGTTCCAGAAGTGGAGCCGGCTGCCCGTAGCGGCCCGCCGCGACGTCGTCCGAGGTCGAAGCCCTTCTCGTACGCGTTCGGCTCGCCGAACTCAGACGAGACGAGGACGTTCTTCCGCGGCTGGTACCAGAAGTCGTAGTTGAGCCCCGGCGTTTCGCCGCCGTTCTCCCAGCGGCCCTTGACCTCGAAGCGTCTTCGCGTCGAGCACCGCGAAGCCACCGGCGCCGTTGCCGTCGGCGTCACCCAGCATGGAGATGACGACGTTGTCGCCGGGCATGCAGTGCACGGTGTGCGGCCGCGTGTAGCCGGTCTCCGCCACGAGCTCCTCCGGCTTCGATCACCTTCTCGATCTGTGGCTCGCGCGGGTCGCCGGCCACGTCGACGATGTGCACTCGCGACGAGCGGAATCCCGGGAACGATCAGGTGCGAGCGGTCGGGCCCATGACAGGCCGAGGAGCAGCGGTTCCAGCCGAAGTGGTGGAGCTCGTCGCCGACGTTCGGCATCGAGAGCTCGTGGACGATCTCGCCGCGCTCGGCGTCAACGACGGCGAGGAAGTCGGGCTCTCTCGACGCCGGTGCCCTCGTGGAGGCACGCCAGGTAGAGGAACTCCTCCTCCTGTATTTCCATTTGGCCTGACGGCCCCACGGGCGAACCCCTGGTTCCCCCGTGAGCCCCCTCCTTGCGAGCGGGGACGCTGGTTTCGGTCTCACCGGAGCCGCCGAAGCTGGGTTTGATGCGACCGGTGCTCTAGCGCCTGTGGGCCTCCCGCCGGGCAAAGCCCGGCTCCGGCGGCGACCGGTTGCGCCAGGAGTTCGCCTACAGTCGAGCCGTGCGCATCCTGTTTTGGCACGGATACCTGCTGGACGGCACCGGGCTCGAACATCTACACGCAGGCGGTTGCGCGCGAATGGGGCCGGGCCGGGCACGAGGTGGTCGTCTTCTGCCAGGACCCGGCGCCTGAGCGCTTCGACCTCGCCGGCGCCGAGGTCGTCCGCCCGGAGCTCGACACCCGGTTGCCCGTCTTCGTGGTCGACCGGTACGAGGGGCTCGAGCCGGTCCTGCTCCAGGACATGCCCCGTGAGGAGCGGGAGCGCTACGTCACGGCGAACGCCGCGGCCGTGCGCGAGCGCCTCCCGGCCGACCTCGTCTTCGCCAACCACATCGTGATGGGTGGGCCGGTGGCGGCCGCGACCGGCGGGCGTTTCGCCGTCAAGGCGCACGGCTCGGAGCTCGAGTACTCGATGCGTGGCAACGTCGAGCTCGAGGAGCTGGGGGCGGCCTCGCTCCGCGGCGCAGGCGCCGTCTTCGTCGGCTCCGAGCACATTCGCGGGGTGCTCCACGACGTGGTCGGGCCGGTCGAGCGGGTCCACGAGGTGCCGCCCGGTGTGGACGTCGACCGGTTCGTCGTCGAGTCGAGGGACCACGCGCTCGCGGGGCTCCTGGCCGAGTGTCGGGCCGACCCGCCCAACCCGGGGAATCTTCAGGAACGCCTGCCGGACGAGGGGAACGAGCGGCGGCTGCGCGAGTTCCTCGCCGGGGACGCGCCGACCGTCCTCTACGTCGGCAAGCTCCTCTACAACAAGGGCGTCCACGTGCTCCTGGAGGCGCTGCGTGGCATGGACGTGCGGGCGGTCGTCGTCGGCTTCGGGGACTACCGCCGCGAGCTGGAGCGGATGGCCCCGCCCCGGACGCTGTTCACGGGCCCGCTCGAGCACCGCCACCTCGTCCACCTGATCCCGCTGGCCGACGTCGACGTCGTGCCGTCGATCTTCCCGGAGGCCTTCGGGATGGTCGCGGCCGAGGCCGCAGCAGCGGGCTGCCCACCGCTCGTCGCGCGGCACTCGGGGCTCGAGGAGGTCGCCCGCGGGATCGAGGACGCCTATCCCGTCGGGCTTCGGCACCTGGCGAGCTTCCGGACGGGCGATTCCGTCGACCTCGCCGGCAAGCTCCACGGCCTGCTCGCCCTGCCGGCAGCGACCCGCGCGGAGCTGGGGCAGGCGGCCAGGCGGGTCGCCGTCGAGCACTGGTCGTGGGCGGGCGTCGCGAGACGCCTGCTCGAACCCTTCGAATAGGCTTCCCGCTCCATGGGTGAGGGCCAGAAGCTCCCGTACGTCGAGCTGATCGCACAGGCGCGCGCGGGGTTCGAGTCCGGCACCGATCTGACGGTCGCGGTCGAGGAGGAATTCGCCCTGCTCGACCCGGAGACGCTGTCGCTGGTCGAACCGGTTCGAGGAGGTGAAGGCGGCCGCGTCGGGCCTGCCGGTCGACGACCACCTCGTCGGCGAGCTGATCGCGAGCGAGGTCGAGGTGCGCACCGGCCGCTGCGGCAGCTTCGCGGAGGCGTCGGCGCTGATGGGCGAGCGGCGGGCGCAGCTGGCCGGGCTGACGCGCCGGTCTCGGGATTTCGCTCGCCGCCACGGGCACCCACCCGTGGAGCCGCTGGCAGGACCAGCGGATCATCGACACGCCGCACTACCGCCGGAACGACGAGCTGCTCCGCTACGTCGTCTGGCGGAACAACACCTTCGGGCTGCACGTCCACGTCGGGATCCGGGGCGCCGACCGGGCGGTGGCGGTCCACGACGGGCTGCGGGTCTTCCTGCCGCACCTACTCGCGCTCTCGGTCAGCTCGCCGCTGGTCGAGGGCGTGAACAGCGGGCTCCATTCCGCCCGCACGGAGATCTTCACGCGCATGTTCCCTCGCTGCGGCGTCCCGGACCCCTACGGGACGTGGGGCGTGTTCGAGGAGTACGTGAAGACGCTCTACGAGACCGGGTCGATCGACGAGCACACGCAGCTCTGGTGGAGCGTCCGGCCACACCTCGCCTACCCGACGGTGGAGATCAGGATCTGCGACGCGCCAGCCCGACCTCGGTGAGTCGAGAGCGCTGGCCGGCTTCTGCTACTCGCTCGCCGCGCGGATCGCGCGTGCGGTCGACGAGGGCGAGCCGCTGCCGCAGCCGCCGCCGCGGATGATCGAGGAGAACTTCTGGCGCGCGATCCGCTACGGCCTGTCCGGGACGCTCCTCGACCCGGAGACGAACGAGGTCCGCGCGGCGCGGGCGGAGCTCGAACGGCTCGCGACGTGGATCGGCCCCGTGGCGGACGAGCTCGGGGTCGCTGCTCACCGTTCCCGCCGCGACCGCGGCCGAGCGGCAGATCGCGCGGGTCGAGGAGGGCTGGTCGCTGGAGGAGATCTACGCCGAGCAGGTCCACGCAGGCGAGGTGGTCCGTGGCTGACGAGGGCGAGGCTCAGGGCGAGGCGCCGGAGCAGGAGCCGTCGCAGGAGGAGCTGCTGCGGCAGCTGGAGGCGGAGTTCAAGCAGCTGAAGGTCGGCGACGTCCTCGTCCAGACCGTGTTCACCGTCTCGTCGCTCGGGTACCGGAGTCTCGGAGCGGAGGACCGCGACCTCGAGCAGGCGAAGCTCGCGATCGACGCCCTGCGCGCACTCGTGCCTGCGATCAAGGCCGCCGTACCGGCCGAGCTCGCCCGCGATCTCGATCAGATGGTCGCGAACATGCAGCTCGCGTACGCGAAGGCGACCGCCGAGCCGGCACCCGAGTAGCCAACCCGGGCGAACCGTCCCTGTGATCGGATACGCTCTCGCGCTTGTGAGACAGGCTTTGGCGCGCCGACGCCGTTCGGCGCCGACTTTGTGACTGGAAAGGGAGCGTAGTGGACTTCTTCAAGGACCATGCCGTGCTGTTCGCCCTCGTGTGCTCGGGTGTCGCGATCGTGTACGGCCTCTATCTCGTCTACTGGCTGCTGTCGCAGCCGGCAGGCAGCGAGCGGATGCAGGAGATCGCGCGCGCCGTCCAGGAGGGCGCGGCCGCCTACCTGCGCAAGCAGTACACGACGATCGCGTTCGTCGCGATCGTCCCGTTCCTCCTGCTCGGCTTCTACAACGAGCTCGGCTGGGGCACCGCAGTCGGCTTCCTGATCGGCGCCACGCTCTCCGCCGCCGCCGGCTTCATCGGCATGAACGTCGCCGTGCGCTCGAACGTGCGCACGGCCGAGGCGGCCAAGCGACGGGCTCAAGCCTGCCCTGAACGTGGCGTTCCGGGCCGGCTCGGTGACCGGCCTCCTCGTCGTCGGCCTCGGCCTGCTCGGCGTCGCCGGGTACTACTGGGCCCTGACCGACTGGCTCGGCCACACGCACGAGTCGGCGATCAACGACCTCGTCGGCCTCGCCTTCGGCGGCTCGCTGATCTCGGTCTTCGCGCGACTCGGCGGCGGGATCTTCACCAAGGCAGCCGACGTCGGCGCCGACCTGGTCGGGAAGATCGAGGCAGGCATCCCCGAGGACGACCCGCGCAACCCGGCCGTGATCGCGGACAACGTCGGCGACAACGTCGGCGACTGCGCGGGCATGGCCGCCGACCTGTTCGAGACGTATGCGGTCACGGCGGTGGCGGTGATGCTGATCGCGTCCAACCAGTTCCCGCGCGAGCGGGCTCTGGCTCTACCCGCTCGCGATCGGCGGCATCTCGATTCTGGCTTCGGTGATCGGCACGTTCTTCGCCCGGGTCGGGCGCGGCCAGAACGCGATCATCAACGCGCTCTACAAGGCGGTCGTGGTGGCCACGGTCCTCTCGGCGATCGGCTTCATCCCGATCACGCTCGCCTACGACGACGGGCCGTTCAGCTTCTGGAATCTGTACGGCTCGGCGCTGATCGGCCTCGGCGTGACCTTCCTGCTGGTGGCGATCACCGAGTACTACACGGGCACGCGCTGGAACCCGGTGAAGTCGATCTCCGAGGCGTCCCAGACCGGGCACGCCACGAACATCATCGCCGGCCTCGCCATCGGCATGCGCGCGACTGCGCTGCCGGTGATCACGATCGCCGTCGGGATCATCGCCTCGTACTACGCCGCCGGCCAGTCGCTGTTCGGCATCGGCGTGGCGGTGATGGCCCAGCTCTCGATGACCGGCCTGATCGTCGCGCTCGACGCCTACGGGCCCGTCACCGACAACGCCGGCGGGATCGCCGAGATGGCCGATCTCGACGAGTCGGTGCGCGGCGATCACCGACCCGCTCGACGCGGTCGGCAACACGACCAAGGCGGTGACCAAGGGCTACGCGATCGGCTCCGCGGGTCTCGCGGCGCTGATCCTGTTCGACCAGTACACGAGCGGGCTCGACGGCACCTCCGTCGCGCAGAACTTCGACCTGAACAACCCGTGGGTGATCGCCGGGCTGTTCATCGGCGGGCTGATGCCGTTCCTGTTCGCGTCGCTCGCGATGACCGCGGTCGGCCGCGCCGGCGGCGAGGTGGTCGAGGAGGTGCGCCGCCAGTTCCGCGAGAACCCCGGGATCATGGAGGGGACGACGCGGCCCGACTACTCGCCGCGCGGTCGGCATCGTCACCGGCTCGAGCGATCAAGCTGATGATGGCGCCCGCCGCGATCCCGATCGTCGTTCCCGATCGTCGTCGGGATCATCAGCGCCGGAGATGCTCGGCGGCCTGCTGATCGGGACGATCGTGACCGGCCTGTTCCTCGCGATCGCGATGACCTCCGGCGGCGGCGCCTGGGACAACGCGAAGAAGCTGATCGAGGACGGCGCCTACGGCGGCAAGGGCTCGGAGGCCCATGCGGCGGCGGTCACCGGCGACACGGTCGGCGACCCGTACAAGGACACGGCGGGCCCGGCGATCAACCCGATGATCAAGATCGCCAACATCGTCGCGATCCTGATCATCCCGCTGATCGTCTCGATCCACGGCTAGCAGCACGGGGGAACCACCTGGTTTCCCCGCGAGCCCGTCCTTCCGGGCGGAGTCTGCGATTCCAACGGGCTCTCGCGCCGGCCGAGCGCAGCTCGGTGCGACCGACTCACACGTTGTGGCATCGGTGGCCCCGTGAGCCCCTCCTTGCGAGCGGGACCGCGGCACAGATGTTTGCGGAGCCGCGCGGCTCGGGTCACACTGCCACCGAGATCGCACCACAGGAGGCGGTCGAGCCGTGCCCGCCATGTCGGTCACCGGCGGTCATCTGACGTCGAGCCGGCCGACGCGTCACTTGAAGTCGGCGGCATCGTCCGAGAAGCGGAGAAGGCCCGGGAGCGATACTCCCGGGCCTTCGAGTAGCTCACCCGGCTCGCCGGCCTCTCGAGGATGCCGACCACCGAACGCGGACTGTCGCATCGGGACGCAGACGTCATGCCGTGTGAGGCGCCGCGGAGGCAGGACTCGAACGCTGCATGCTCCCGATGGACAATCGGGTGCTCTGCCGTTGAGCTACTCCGGGACGCCGAGGCTCAGCGTTCCGGAGCCGCGCGCGCCGCGACATCGGCTGTGGCGCGAGTCGTCACACGCTCTTCGTTCCACGGACACGGCGCTGCAGGGACGACGGGCCGCCAGCATAGAGTTCGCCGGTGCCTCACAGGCGCCGGCGGCAGCAGCAGGGACTCGAGCGCGTCCTCGGGACGCCCGCGCTCTTCTCGACCGCCTACGGCAACGTCGGCTCGTCGATCTACTACGCGCTCGGCGTCACCGCTGCGATCGCGCTCGGGCTGACGCCGCTCGTCTTCCTGATCAGCGGGCCTGATCTTCGCCTGCACGGCCGCGACCTACGCCGAGGGCACGGTCCGCTACCCGGAGGCGGGCGGCTCGTCGAGCTTCGCCCGCCACGCCTTCAACGAGCTCGTCTCGTTCGGGGCCGCCTGGGCGCAGATGCTCAACTACATCATCACGGTCGCCATCTCGGCGTTCTTCGTCCCGCACTACCTGTCGATCTTCTGGGAGCCGCTGAGGACGAACCCGTGGGACATCATCGGCGGCGCGCGGTGATCCTGATCCTCGTCGCGATCAACATCGTCGGGATCAAGGAGGCGGCGGCGCTGAACGTCTTCCTCGCCGTCGTCGACTTCGCGACGCAGCTGCTGCTCGTGATCCTCGGCTTCGCGCTCGTCTTCAGACCCGCACGTCCTGACGGCGAACGTCCACTGGGGGATCGCGCCGACCTGGGCGAACTTCGCGCTCGCGATCCCGGTGGCGATGATCGCCTACACCGGGATCGAGACCGTCTCCAACCTCGCCGAGGAGGCGCGCGACCCGCGCCGGACGATCCCGGCGTCGATCCGGCTCGTCGCGATCGCCGTCTTCGCGATCTACTTCACGCTGCCGCTGGTCGCGCTCTCGGCGCTGCCGGTCTACAAGGACGCCGCCGGCGACTACGTGACGCAAGCTCGGGCTGCCGCCGGACAGGGCGGCTTCGAGAACGACCCGGTGCTCGGCCTCGTCGAGAACCTCGGCCTGCACGGCTGCGTGCTCGAGCGCCGCCAAGATCTACGTCGGCGTCCTCGCCGCGACGATCCTCTTCATCGCCACGAACGCCGGCGTGATCGGCGCGTCGCGGATCACGTACTCGATGGCGAGCTACCGGCAGCTGCCCGGAGGTCTTCCGCCGGCTCCACCCGCGCTTCAAGACGCCGTGGCTCGTCGCTGATCGTCTTCGCCGGGGTCATCTCGATCGCCGTGCTGCTGCCGGGCAAGGTCGACTTCCTCGGCACGATGTACTCGTTCGGCGCGATGCTGTCGTTCACGATCGCGCACGCCGTCGATGATCCAGCTGCGCCGCAAGCCGCCGCCGAGTCGAGGAGCTCGTACCGCGCGCGGCCGAACCTCCGGATCGGCGGCCTCGACTTGCCGCTGTTCGCGATCCTCGGCGGCTCGGCACCGCGCTCGCCTGGCTCGTCGTCGTCGTCCAGGACCCGCCGGCGCGCTACGCCGGGCTCGCCTGGCTCGCGGCGGGCTTCGTCTTCTACTGGGTCTACCGCACGCGGCGTCGTGCAGCTGCCGCTGACGCGAGACCGTGCGCGCGCCGATGCTCGTCTCGGGCCGTCGCTGCGCTCGAGTACCGGACGATCCTCGTGCCGGTCGTAGCGGACCGGCGAGAGCGAGGAGGCGCTCGTCGCTGCCGCGCGGCTCGCCGCCGAGCGCGGCGCGACCGTCGTCGTCGCTCCACGTGATCGAGGTGCCGCTCGACGCTGCCGCTCGACGCCCGGCTGCCGCGAGGCAGGACGACGCCGAAGCGCTGCTCGACGACGCCCAGGCGCTCGGTCGAGACGCTACGGCGTGCGCGCGGTCGACGCGCCTCCTGCGCGCGCGGCAGGCCGGCCGCGGCGATCGTCGAGGAGGCCGCGCCGCCGCCACGCCGAGCTCGTCGTGCTCGGCGCGCCGCGCCGGCGGTCGCCGGACGGCGGCGCTCTTCGGCGGGACCGTCGACTACGTCCTGCGCGAGGCGCCGTGCCGCGTCCTGGTCGCCGCCGGCAAGCAGGCGAGACGCCGCATGAGCGCAGACGGCGCGGGACCGCCGGCGATCTCGCGCGCTCCTGGTCGTCCTCGGCCTCGCGGTGATCGCGCGCTCCATCCAGGCCGGCGTCGGCGGCGGCCTCGGGCTGATCCTCGGCGCGATGCTCGTCGCCGCCGGCGCCCTCCGCTTCTACCTCTCGATCCGCGCCTAGATGCCGCGCCGCCTGCCGGGACTCGTCCGCAGCCTCACCGGGGAGTCCCTCGCCTCCGTCGCCTACGGCGAGGTCGGCTCCTCGATCTACTTCGCGCTCGGGATCGTCGCGCTCTTCGCGCTCGGGCTCACGCCGTGGGTGCTGCTCGTGGTGGGCGCGGTGTTCATGCTCGTCGCGCTCTCGTACGCAGAGGGCACGGCCGCGATCCCCGAGACGGGCGGCGCGGCGATGCTCGCCCGCCGCGCGTTCAACGACCCGATCGGCTTCCTGACCGGCTGGGTGCTCCTCCTCGACTACACGATCGTGATCGCGCTCGCGTCCCTCTTCATGCCCGCACTACTTCGGGCACGCGATCGGCTGGCTGCGATTGACGCGCCACCCGTGGGACGTGGTCGCCGCCGTGTTCATCATCCTGGCGATCACGCCTGCTGCGGCTGATCCGCCGGCCCGGCCTCTACCGGATCGCGATCGTCGTCGCGGTGGTCGCGTTCGTCACCGACGTGATCCTGATCGTGCTCGGCTTCGCCTTCCTCTTCTCGCCGTCGCGACCTCGGCCACGGCGCCCACCCGGGCGTCGCGCCGACCTGGCACTCGCTCGCCTTCGCGCTGCCGGTGGCGATGCTCGCCTACACCGGCCTGGAGACGCTCGCCAACCTGGCGCAGGAGGCGCGCGAGCCCGGCAAGAGCATGCCGCGCAGCCTGTTCGTCGGCCTCGGGGCGGCGGTGCTGGTGTCCGTGCTGGTCGGCGTGGTCGCGGTCGCCGCCTTCCCCGCGGTCACCGGCTCGGACTCCGTCACCACGCGCCTGGCCACGGACTGGATCCAGGCGCCGCTGGTCGGAATCGTCGCCGCCTTCAGCGGGCACATGCCGGCCCTGCTCGTCGACATGCTGCGCGTGATGGTCGGCCTGACCGGCGCGGGCGTCCTGCTCGCGGCTGCGACCACGTCGATCTCGGGCGTCGGCCGCGTCGTCTACTCGCTCGGCCGGCATCAGATGCTGCCGCACGCGTTCGGGACGTTCGGGCGGCGGAGCACGCTGCCGCCGGCCGCGATCCTCGGCGCCGCCGCGGTCTCGATCACGCTCGTGATCGTCTCCGCCTCGGTCGGCCGCGAGGCCCGGTTCCTCGCGAGCCTCTACAGCTTCGGAGTGCTGATCACCTTTGCGATCGCGCAGGCGGCGGTCGTCCGTCTGCGCTTCACCGAGCCGGACCTGCCGCGGCCGTACGTCGTCCCGCTGAACGTCCGCATCCGGGGCCGTCCGGTTCCGGTCGCCGCACTGGTCGGCATCCCGCTCGTGGTCGCGCTCTGGGTGATCTCTTTCTCCACGCACGCCGCGGCCAGGATCGGCGGTCCCGCGTGGCTGCTCCTCGGCGCCTGCCTCTACGTGTACGCGCGGGTCCGCCGGGGAGCGGGACTGCTCGAGCACGTCGCGGCTCCGGTGCCGGACCTCGTCCCCGCCGGCGAGGGCGAGTACGAGCGGATCCTCGTTCCGGTCAAGCTCGGGCCGATCGGCGAGGAGATGCTGGCGACCGCGATGAAGCTCGCCGAGGAGCGAGGGGGCACGATCCACGCCCTGCACGTGATCCGCGTTCCACTGTCGCTGCCGCTCGACGCGGAGGTGGCCGACCAGCAGGAGCGGGCGAGCGCGTCGCTCGAGGATGCGCGCACGCTGGCGGGGGAGCACGGCGTGACGATCGAGGGCGACACCGTCCGCGCGCGTGCGATCGGCGAGGCGATCGTCGAGAAGGCGAGGGAGATCGGCGCCGACCTGATCGTCATGGGCTCGGCTCCTCGCTGGCGGCGCCAGTCGCGCTTCTTCAGCCCCACGGTCGACTACGTGCTGCGCCGTGCGCCCTGCGAGGTGATGGTGCTCGCCTACCCGCAGGGCCTGCTCGAGGAAGAGGCGGCGCTGCCGTGACGCAAGGGGCCGCGGCGAGCCCGGCCCCTTGCGTCGGTGTGGCCGGTCTCACCCCCCGAGCAGCTCGAACAGCTCGCGGGTCGAGGGATCGTTGTCCGATGCGAAGACAGGAATGCGCTCGAGGCCGTCGAGCTCGAGCGTCGCGGCCGTCGACGCCTTCGTGTGGGCGACGTCGCCGAGGCGCACCGCCTCACGCGGCCAGGAGCCGAACTCTTCCGGGCGGATCCAGAGCTCGTAGGTGGGGTCGGAATCGTCGTCTCCCGAGCTGAGCGTCTTGAAGGCGACGACACGATCGCCGGTGATCGCGAGCACGAAGTGGCGCGGGAGCGACTTCGAGCGGCGCGGCCGGAGCACCTCGATCAGCGCTGTGCCGGTCAGCATGGCGACGACCGAGGGCTCCTTCCCCTGGCGCAGGTCACCGGCAGCGATCACCTCGCCGTCGACCCAGCCGCTCTCGTTCAGCGCGCGCCTCATCGCGCCGGGGGAATCCGTCTCCGGGACGTACAGCCGGTCGGACATGAACTTCCCGAGCAGCTCGGTGCCGCGATCGTGGGATCGATCGCGAGACCCTCCCGGCCAGGGCAGGAAGTCAAGGATCAGTTCTGCGAGCATTTTGGCCTCCTTCGGTCGTGTCGCCTGCCCTGTCAGCCTGACGTCCGACCGCCGAGGCGCCCATGTGGGAGACCGACCAGCTGGGTGCGGAAAGCCGCCACCGTTCTTGTGGCGAAAGAGAGGGCCGCTGGGAGCGGCCCTCTTCGCCGGGTGTCGAGCCGGTCGGCTCAGCAGAGCGAGGCCGGGCTGCACTCTGCGGGGTCGTCGTTCGCGTGGGCAACGTTCGTCCCCACCGGTGGGGTGGTGAAGTTCTCGGCGAGGATGCCGAGGCCGCTGAGGTCGGAAGAAGGAGAGGCGGTGTCGAACCCGTTGGTCTCCGCCCGGTTGTGCGAGATCGTCGGTGCGTCACCGTCGACGTGGATGCCGACGATGCTGTTCTCGGAGGCGGTCGACGAGGTGATCGTGCCGAAGGTGCCGTCGACGACGATCCCGGTGCCGTTCCCGCTCATGGTCGACGACTTGACCCCGTCGAAGTCTCCGTCGAGAAAGATGCCTCTGCTGTTCCCGGTCGCGGTCGACGACGTCACCAGGCCCGAGCTGCCCGTGATGTCGATCCCGGTGGAGATGTTGCCCGTCGCGATCGCGGACTTGACCACCGCCTTGTTGCCGTTGACGAAGATCCCGGTGATCGCGTTCTGCGTGGCTGTCGCGGAGGTGACCTTCGCGCCGTCTCCTATGATGGCGATGCCGTACGTGTTGCCGACGGCGGTCACCTTCGTCACCGAGTCACCGGTGCCCTGGACGGAGACACCGCCACCGAGGTTGCCCACCGCTACCAAGCCCGAGACGGTCACCTTGTCCGCGATCTGCGCGAAGACGCCGAAGTCGAAGTTCCTGACAACGCCGTTCTTGACCGTCACGCTGTCCCACCCGGCGCTGTCGTCGATGCCGTAGTCGCCCACCCCCCGGTCGCCGCGAACGACGAATCCCTTGAGATCGACGGTGATCCCGGAGGCGCCGATCACGATCCCGTCGTCGGTGCAGTTCAGATCGTGAGCAAGGAAGGCGGTGGTCGTCACCGTCTGTCCGCAGGCTATGATCGGTGTGCCGGCTGCGTGAGCCGCAGGCCCCACCGTGACGGTCACGACGGCGACGGCCACGAGGAGAAGCATCCGAAGATGGCGCATTTCACGGCTCTCCTTCGCCTGCCGTTGCTTGGTTGCCCGCCGGTGTCGCACCGGCGGCGGGATCCTATGCGCAAATGGAATGGGTGCCGCAGGTCGCTGCCCCCATTCCCCGGCGAGCAGCAGGGCCGCCGGCGAGCGGCCCTCTCTCGTCGAGCCTCGAGCTCAGCAGAGCGGGGCGGGCTGGCACTCACTCGGGTCGTCGTTGCCGCGGACGACATTCGTGCCGACCGGCGCAGTCGTATAGCCCGTCGCATAGATGCCGAATCCCTTGAGATCGGAGATGCCGCCGGGGAAGCCGTTCGTCTCCGCCCGGTTGCCCCTGACCACCGCCGCGTCGCCGGAAACGACAATGCCGCTCATAGCGTTCCCGGAAACGGCCGAGGAGCTGACCGAAACAGACGCGCCGCTGACGCTGATGCCGGTCTGGTCGTTCCCGGAGGCAGTCGATGACTTCACCGACGCGGAGGCGCCGCTGACGGCCATGCCGTTCGCTCCGTTACCGGAGGCGGTCGATGACGTCACCGACGCCGAGGCGCCGGTGACGAGGATGCCGTGGAAGCCGTTCCCGGACGCGGTCGACGAGCTGATCGAGTCCGAAGCGCCGTTGGCGATGATGCCGGTGGCGGCGTTTCCGGAGGCAATCGACGACTTGATCTCGGCCAAGTCGCCGTTGACGACGATCCCGTGGGCACTGTTTCCGGAGGCGGTCAGCGACTGGATCGTCGCCGAGTCCCCGTCGACCTGGATGCCCTTGCTGTTTCCGGACGCGGTCGACGACTTGACCGTCGTCGATGCGCCGTGGACATAGATCCCGTAGGCGGTGTTGCCGGAGGCGGCCAGGTTCGAGAGGCTGACCTCGTCCGCGCCGTTGAACGCAAACACGCCGATCGCGAAGTTGCGCAGGACGCCGTTCCTGACGGTGAGGTGGTCATAGCCGGCGGTGTCATCGATCCCGGAGTGGCCAGGGGAGAGATCTCCGCTGAGAGTGAATCCCTTCAGGTCGATCGTGATCCCGGCGGCGCCGACGCTGATGCCGTTGCTGCCGCCGCAGACGAGGTCCTTGGTCAGGACAGCATTGGTGGTCACCGTCTGGCCGCAGGTCGTGATCGGTACCGTCGAGGAACCCTCGCTCGGCCCGGCGACGACGATGGCCAGGGCGGCGGCAAGGGCTGTGGTTGCGAGCGAAGTGGTCTTGCGGTTAAACATGTCTTGGTTCCTCCCGAGGCTTGTTTCACTCCAGAGTGGAGCCGACGGGCGAGCGCGGCCACGTGGCGGCCCGACGAGTCGATTGCGGAAAACCGCCACGTTGTCGCGGCGAGGACTCCTGGCTCACACGCTTGACCCCTGGGCTACGCTGAGCCCATGAAGGCGATCGTGATCGGTTGCGGCCGGGTGGGCTCGACCGTCGCGCTCCAGCTCCAGGAGGAGGGCTGGGACGTCGTCGCGCTCGACGAGAAGGAGGAGGCGCTCGGCCGCCTCGGCGAGAGCTGGAGCGGCGGTTTCGTCGTCGGCCACGGCATGGACACGTCTGTCCTGCGTCGCGCCGGGATCGAGGACGCCGACGCGGTCGTGGTCGCCACCGACGGCGACAACACCAACATCGTGGTCGGCCAGGTCGTCCAGAAGCGCTTCGGGATCGACTGTGTGGTCGTCCGGCTGCTCGATCCGGCCCGCGCCGAGTTCTACGAGCAGCAGGGCATGCGCACGATCTGCCCGACCTCGAACGCGATCGAGCGGCTGACCGAGGCCGTCCGCGCGTGCGACGTGCCTCAGCCCGTGAAGGTCGGCTGAACGGCCCGATGTACGTCCTGATCGCAGGCGGAGGCAAGATCGGCGCGAATCTCGCTCGCAGCCTGCTGCGCGTCGGGCACGAGGTGACCCTCGTCGAGCAGCGGCGCGACAAGTTCGAGCGGCTGGAGGACGAGTTCGAGCACGTCGTCGTCCACGGCGACGCGACCGAGATCTTCGTGCTCGAGCGGGCCGGCATCCAGCGGCCCCCCGAGCATCGTGGTCGCGGTCACCGGCGACGACGAGGACAACATCGTCATCTGCCAGCTCGCCCGCGAGCGCTACGGCGTCGAGAAGGTGATCGCGCGCGTCAACGACCCGCGCAACCAGGTGCACTTCGACCTGCTCGGCGTCTCCCCGACGGTCTGCGCAACCTCGTCGATCATGGCGCTGATCGAGCACGAGGTGCCGGAGCACGGCCTCGTCCACCTGCTCGAGCTGCCCAAGGAAAACGTCGAGATCGTCGAGGTCCTGATCCCGCCGGACGCCGACTGCGCCGGCACCACGATCGACCGGCTGCAACTTCCCGACGGCGCCCGCCTGATCTCCGTGAAGCGCAACGGCCAGTTCGAGATCGCCGACGGCGACACCGCACTGCGTGCCGGCGACCAGGTGCTGGCCATCCTCCAGCCGGGGAAAGAAGACGAGCTCCGCCGTGTCCTGCTCAAGAGCTAGCGCGTTCCTGCTGATGGCGGTCGCGCTCGCCCTGGTCGGGCCGGCGCGGGCCGCCGCGCCGAAGCCGATCCGCCCCGTCGTGATCGCGCGCGGCCTGGCCTCGCCCATCCACCTCGCGGCGCCGGCGAACGAGCCGGGGCGGCTGTACGTGGTCGAGCAGAAGGGCGACGATCCGGGTGATCCAGAACGGCCGGCTCCAGGCGCAGCCGTTCCTCGACATCCAGCACGCTGATCCAGAGCGGCGGCGAGCAGGGGCTGCTCTCGGTGGCGTTCCACCCGCGCTACGCGCAGAACCACCTCTTCTACGTCGACTACACCGACACGAACGGCGATACGCGGGTGGTCGAGTACCGCTCCGACGGGACCCGTGCGATCCGGTCGTCGGCGCGGCAGCTCTTCTTCGAGAACCAGCCGTTCGCGAACCACAACGGCGGCCAGCTCGCGTTCGGGCCGGACGGCCTGCTCTACATCGGCATGGGCGACGGCGGCTCCGGCGGCGACCCGAACAACAACGGCCAGACCTTCACGAACAAGCTGGCCAAGATCTGGAAGCTGGACGTCAATGCCGCCGACGCGCAGCCGGTGCTCGCCGAGTACGGGCTGCGCAACCCCTGGCGGTTCTCGTTCGACCGCGCCACCGGCGACCTCTACATCGGCGACGTCGGCCAGGGCGCCTGGGAGGAGATCGACTACGTGCCCGCGGGCGAGGCTCGACCAGGTGCTGAACTTCGGCTGGGCGGTCTACGAGGGGCGCGCGCCGTACGACCGCTCGCAGCAAGCTCGACCCGCGCGGGCCGTACCGCGGGCCGATCCAGGTCTACTCGCACGGGGCCGGCTGCTCGGTCACCGGCGGCTTCGTCTACCGGGGCAAGGCGCGGCAGCGACCTGGTCGGGCGCTACTTCTACGGCGACTACTGCTCCGGGACCGTCTGGAGCTTCAAGGTGGTCAAGGGCAAGGTCACGCTCGCTTCCGGCAGCGAGCGCTTCAGCATCCCGTCGCTCAGCTCGTTCGGCGAGGACGCGCGCGGCGGCCTCTACGCCGTGTCGCAGGGCGGCACCATCTACCGGATCGCCGGCTAGACCGGCTCGCGCGCCGGCGGCGCACCTGCGGCCCTTGCGAGCCGAGCGCGGCGTACGCCAGGGCCGAGAGAGACTCGTTCAGCGCGCGCAGCTCGTAGACGAGCGGCGCGAGGTTCTCGCCTGCGTCCAGCCGCCGGTTGAGGCCGTGGATCTCGGCCACGAGGCGGTCGAGCCGCTCGAGCAGCGCGTCCAGCTGCCTGTCGCCGACGTTCTTGCGCTCCACGCCCCCGATTCTACGAGTGGCGGGGTCGATGGGGCAGGGTGTAGGCTCCGCCACCACATAGGCGAGCGGTCAGGGAACCCGGTGCGAGTCCGGGACGGTCCCGCCGCTGTAAGGGGAGATGCCCGTCGCCAGGACGCCACTGGGCCGCGAGGCCCGGGAAGGCGGCGGAGGGGGAGCCCCGAGTCAGAAGACCTGCCGCCCGCCGTCCACACCATCGAACCCCTCGCGGAAGGAGGATTCGTGTCCAGGCTCGTCCTCGGACTTCTCGTCGCAGCCCTCGTGGCGCGTGCTCGGCGCGCCCGGCTCGCCCGCTGCGCCTGCCGCCGTCCCGCATCGGATCGTCTCGCTGTCGCCGACGGCCACCGAGTCGCTGTTCGCGATCGGCGCCGGCAAGCAGGTCGTCGCCGTCGACGACCAGTCCGACTACCCGAAGCAGGCGCCGCGCACCAAGCTCTCCGGCTTCACGCCGAACGTCGAGGCGATCGCCGGCTACAAGCCCGACCTCGTGTCGTCGCGTACGACCCCAACGGGCTCGTCGCCACGCTCGCGCGGGCTCGGGATCCGCGTGCTCGTCCAGAACGCGGCCGGCGACTCTGACGACGCCTACGAGCAGATCCTCGCGCTCGGCAGGGTCACCGGCCACGCTGCCCGCAGGCGACCGCGCGTCGTCGCTCGCATGAAGACGCAGATCGGCGCGCTGGTCGCCAAGGCAACGCCGCGCGCCCGGGGGCTGACCGTCTACCACGAGCTCGGCCCCGACCTCTACTCGGCCACGTCGAAGACGTTCATCGGCCGCGTCTACGCGCTCTTCGGGCTCAGGAACATCGCCGACGCGGCAGACACCGAGCGAGCGGCGGCTATCCGAAGCTCTCGGCCGAGTACGTCGTCTCGCGCGAGCCCGGACATCGTCGTCCTCGCCGACATCAACTGCTGCGGGCAGTCGGCCGCAGACGGTCGCCGCGCGGCCGGGCTGGAGGAACGTCGCAGCGGTGCGGACGGGGACGATCGTGCGCATCGACGACTCGATCGCCTCGCGCTGGGGGCCGCGGATCGTCAACTTCGTGCGCGCCGATCGCCGGCGCGCCTGGCGCATCTGCGGCAGTTGAGCCCGCGGGGCTGGATCCTGGCGGCGGCGGGCTTCCTCGTCGCCTCGCTCGTCGCTCGGCGTGCTCGTCGGGCCGGTGCGACATCGGCCTCGGCGCGGTGCTCGAGTCGATCGCCGCCAGGATCCCGTTCCTCCACGTGCACTCGCCGCTCTCGGCCACCGACGAGGCGATCCTCTGGGACATCCGGCTGCCCCGCGTCGTGCTCGGCGCGCTCGTCGGCGCCATGCTGGCGCGTCGCCGGCGCGTCGTACCAGGGCGTGTTCCGGAACCCGCTCGCCGACCCGTACCTGCTCGGCGTCGCCGCGGGCGCCGGACTCGGGGCGACGCTCGCGGTCGTGTACCTGCGCGGGATCGACTTCCAGAACACGCTGCCGCCCGCCGCATTCGCTCGGCGGGGCCGTCGCGGTCGTGGCCGCGTACGCGATCGGCCGCTCGGCCGGCGCCGGCGCGGGCGGCGCGACGCTCGTCCTCGCCGGCGTCACGGTCGCGGCCTTCTTCACCGCCGTCCAGACCTTCGTCCAGCAGCAGCACTCGGACACGCTCCAGGAGGTCTACTCGTGGATCCTCGGCCGCCTGCCGAGCTCGGGCTGGCACGACGTGGTCATCCTGCTGCCGTACGTCGCGGTCGCGATCACGGGGATCCTGCTGCACCGGCGGCTGCTCGACGTGCTCAGCGTGGGCGACGAGGAGGCGGCCAGCCTCGGCGTCAACGTCGGCCGGGTGCGGCTGGCCGTGGTCGTCTGCGCGACGGTCGGGACGGCGGCCGCGGTCGCGGTCAGCGGGCTGATCGGCTTCGTCGGGATCATCGTCCCGCACGCGATCCGCCTGGTCGCCGGGCCGAGCTACCGGCTGCTGTTGCCGCTGTCGGTGCTGGTCGGCGGCGGCTTCCTCGTGCTCGCCGACGTGATCGCGCGCACGGCGCTGTCGCCGGCGCGAGCTCCCGATCGGCGTCGTGACGGCGTTCTTCGGAGCGCCGTTCTTCGCGATCGTGCTCCGCACCTCGAAACGGATGGCTTCCTAGTGAACGCTCGCCGCGCTTCGCGCGGGCTCGCTCGCGCGGGGGAACGGCCATGCGCGCGAAGGGCGCCGGCAAACAGAGCCCCCCGCCTGGGGTGCCAACGGCGCCCCGCGAGCCCCCTCCCTAACCAGCGTCACACCCTCGGAACCGACCTCTCCCGCGCCCGCCATGTCGGTCGCGGCGGCGAAAAACTCTGCCCGAACCGGGCAGGGGCGCCGATGAGCGCCCTTGCTTTGGAACGCGTCACGGTCAAGCTCGGCGGGCGCAACGTCGTGGACGGCGTGTCGTTCGCGGTCGAGCCCGGCGACTGGGTGACGCTGATCGGGCCGAACGGCGCCGGCAAGACCACGCTGCTGCGCGCGATCGCCGGGCTCGTCGGCCATCGAGGCGAGATCCGGCTCGACGGCGACCCGCTGCATGCGCTGCGCCGGCGCGAGGTGGCCCGGCGGGTCGCCCTCGTCCCGCAGTCGCCGCTGATGCCGGCGGGGATGACGCGTCGAGGAGTACGTCCTGCTCGGCCGGACGCCGTACATCTCGTACGTCGGCCGCGAGGGGCGGGGCGATCTCGCCGCGGCCGCGTCGGCGATGGCCCGGCTCGACCTGACCGAGCTCGCCGAGCCGGCAGCTGGGCACGCTCTCCGGCGGCGAGCGGCAGCGGGCGGTGCTCGCGCGCGCGCTCGCACAGGAGGCGCCGCTGCTCCTGCTCGACGAGCCGACGAGCGCGCTCGACGCCGGGCGCCAGCAGGAGGCGCTCGAGCTGGTCGACGGCCTGCGTCTGGACGCAGGGCTGACCGTCGTCGCCGCGATGCACGACCTCACGCTCGCCGGGCTCTACGCCCCGAAGCTCCTCCTGCTCTCCGGCGGCCGCATCGTCGCCGAGGGCGCCGCCGGCGGAGGTGCTCACCGAGCCGCTGATCGCGGAGCACTACGGCGCCCGCGTCCGCGTGCTCGAGGGCGCGGTGATCCCGGTGCGCGCGGTGAGCCTGGTCGTACTGCTCGGCGGCGCACGCAGCGGGAAGTCCGCGCTCGCGCAGCGGCTTGCCGGCGAGGAAGCGACGCTCATCGCGACGGCGGCTGCGCTGGACGCCGAGATGGCGGAGCGGATCCGCCGTCATCGAGCGGAGCGGCCGCCGGCGTGGACGACGGTCGAGGAGCCGATGGAGCTGCGGCGATGCGCTCGCCGCTGTGAGCCCGCAGTCGAGCGTCGTCGTCGACTGCCTTTCGCTCTGGGTGGCCAACCTGCTCGAGGCCGGCTGCGGCGGACGCCGAGGTCGAGGAGACGCGCCGGCAGGGTCGCCGGGGCAGCCGCCCGCCGTGCCGGGCTGCACCGTTCGCCGTCTCCAACGAGGTCGGGCTCGGGCATCGTGCCGGTCGACGCGCTCGGCCGGCGCTACCGGGACGTGCTCGGCCGGGTCAACTCGCTGTTGGGCCGAGGCGGCCGACCGTGCGCTGCTCGTCGTCGCCGGAAAGGCGATTCCGCTTGTCGACGCCTGACGCCGTCGCTTCAGCGACCCGGGAGGCGCTCGACGCCAAGACGAAGCCGCGCGGCAGCCTCGGCCGGCTCGAGGACCTCGCCGTGCGCAGGTCGCGGCGATCCGCGGCACGCCGACGCCCGGGCGGTTGCGAGGCCGCGGTCGTCGATCGCGGCCGCCGACCACGGCGTCGCCGCCGGGGCGTCAGCGCCTACCCGCAGGAGGTGACGGCGCAGATGCTGGCGAACTTCGCGGCCGGCGGCGCGGCGATCTGCGTCCTCGCGCGACTCGGCAGGCGCCGAGCTTCAGGTCTTCGACCTCGGCGTCGCCGGTCCGCCGGTCGCCGGCGTCCGCGACCTCCGGCTCGGTGCGGGCACCGGCAGACCTGACCGAAGGCCCGGCGATGACTCGCGGAGCAGGCGGACGCGGTGCCTCGCCGCGGGCGGCGACTGTCGCGGCGGAGCTCGCCGACGACGGCGTCGGCATCGTCGCGCTCGGCGAGATGGGCATCGGGAACACGACCTCGGCGTCCGCGCTCGCCGCGGCCTTCCTCCGCGCCGGGCCCGAAGCGGTGTGCGGCCCGGGAACCGGGCTCGACGCCGCGGGGCTCGCAGCGCAAGGTCGCCGCCGTGCGGCGGGCGCTGGCGGTCAACAAGCCGGACGGATGCGACCCGCTGGACATCCTCGCCGCGCTCGGCGGATTCGAGATCGCGTTCCTCGCGGGCCTCGCGCTCGGGCGCGGCCGACCGCCGTGCTGGTCGTCCTGCTCGACGGCTTCATCACGCGGCGCGGCGGCGCTGGCAGCCGAACGGATCCGACCGGGAACGAGTACGCTCGATGGTCGCGGCGCACCGCTCGCCCGAGCCCGGGCACGCGCTCGTGCTCGAGGCCCTCGGGCTCGACCCGCTCCTCGACCTCGGCCTGCGCCTCGGCGAGGGCAGCGGCGCGGCGCTGGCGCTTCCGATCCTGCACGCGGCGCTGGCCATCCTCGACGAGATGGCCACCTTCGACTCCGCCGGCGTCACCGATGCCGGCCGTTAAGGCGGCCGCGGCGGCGGTCGCCTTCCTCACGCGTGTCCCGGTGGGCCGGCTGGATCGCGCTCGACGGAGCCGACGTCGCGCGCGGAGCTGTGCTCTTTCCCGCTCGTCGGCGCGGGCGTCGGGGCCCTGGGCGGCCTCGTCGCCGCCGGCCTCGAGCGGTCGCTGCCCGCCCTCGTGGCCGGGGCCGTGGGCATCGGTGCCGTTGCCCTCGTCACCGGGGCGCTCCACCTCGATGCCCTCGCGGACACCGCCGACGCGCTCGGCGGCGTCGATCGGACACGTGCGCTCGCGATCATGCGCGACTCCCGGGTGGGGAGCTACGGCGTGACGGCCCTCGTACTCGTCCTGCTGGTGGAGGCGGCCTCGCTGGGCGGACTCGCCACGCAGGGCGACGCCGTCACGGCTTTCGCAGCCGCGGGTGCCCTGTCGCGCGCCGTCTCGCCGCCGCTCGCCCGCCTGCTGCCGTACGCGCGCAGCGACGAAGGGCCGGGAAGCGTGCTCTCCGGACGCGTCTCCGCGGGCGGCGCAGCGATCGCCGCGGCGCTGGGGGCCGGCCTCGCGGTCGCGCTGCTCGGCTGGGACGGTGCGGTCGCGACCGGTGCGGCCGTGCTCGTGGCACTCGCGGCCGGAGTCGGCTGCCGGGTGTGGCTCGGCGGCGTCACCGGCGACACCCTCGGAGCCGCGACGCAGGTCGCCGAGGCGGTCGTGCTGGTCGTAGTCCTCGGCCTGCGCTGACTCCGTTACGAGTCGGCGGCCGCGAGCCAGCCCGGCTCGGGCCTGACCAGCCGGCCCTCCTCCACCAGGCGCTCGATCAGGTCGTCGCGCCACCGCCAGCGCCACGAGAACCAGCGGCGCGGTTCGCGGTCGGGCACGACCACGGCGGCGTCGACCGCTGCGACGACCAGTGCGCCGAGGTCGGCCGTCTTCGACCCTGGCTCGACGCCGAGCTGGTCCCAGCGGTGCAGCACGTTGTGATCCGCCTCCCATCGGCCGACGATCGCACCGCACCGTTCGAGCGGCGCGCGGATCGCCTTCAGCTCGTCGGCGCTCCAGCCCGAGCTCGACGCGGAGGTCGTCCGCGGTCGACGGACCTGCGACGGCGAGGTGGTCGAGCACCAGAGCCCAGTCGGGGTCGGCCTGTCTCAGCCGGTCGATCTCGTCGCGGATGATCGGGTCGGCCAACCGGGCCGTCGCCGGGCTCAGGTAGAGCGTCTTGCCCATTTGGATCTTCGGGCCGACGACGCCCGGCCGCAGCGCCAGCTCGAAGCTCCAGGGCCACTTGCTGCTCGGCCACTCGCCGAAGCCGCCCGCGCCTGCCTTGTAGGGCTCCTCGTGGCACGCGCCGAAGAGGCTCGGCAGCGAGAGCGAGGCGTTGCGCGTCAGCAGGCCGCGGTCGAGCAGGAAAGCCTGGGCCTCGTCCAGGGTCTGCAGGGCGTGTTCGGGTACGAGCCGGCAGACGCGCTCGCGCCGCTCCAGGAGCTCTTCGAGCACGCTCGTATACTCGCTCGCGATGGCCCGGGCCGCGATCCTCACCGTCGGGAACGAGCTCGTCTCGGGGGACGTCGAGAACACGAACGGCTCGTGGCTGGCGCGGCGGCTGGCCGCGCTCGGCGTCGAGGTCACGCTGATCGCGGTGGTGGCGGACGAGATCGACCGGGTCGCGGTGTTCGTCCGGGAGCAGGCGGCGGCCGTGGACGTGGTGCTCGTCACCGGCGGGCTCGGCGGTACGCCGGACGACGTCACCCGCGAGTCGATCGCCGCCGCGTTCGGCGTCGGCCAGGTGGAGATCGGCGACGTGGCCGCGCGGCTTCGCGCGCGTTTCACCGGCGACCCGGAGTACGCGGCCCGCTGGGCGCTGCTCCCCGAGGGCAGCCGCCCGCTCGAGATCCCGAACGGCGGGGCGCCGGGCTTCGTGATCGAGAACGTCTACGTGCTGCCGGGCCTGCCGGCCGAGATGGAGGCGATGTTCGAGACGATCGCCGACGAGGTGCGCGGGCGGAGCGCCGATCGGCACCTGGCGACGGACCTACCGGACGACCGAGAGCCGGATCGTCGACGTGCTCGAGGAGGTGACCGCGCGCCACCCGGGCGTGCTCGTCGGTTCGTACCCGAGCTTCGCCGGCGGCGGTTGCCGAGGTCGAGGTCGTGATCAAGTCCGGTGATCCGGACGCGCTCGCCGCAGCGACGGCGTGGATCGAGCCTGCGCTGGAGCGGGCGACCTCCGGCTAGAGCCCTCAGGCGGGGGAACTGTCGCGGGCGCTTCCGGCCGATGGCCAGGAAGATGCCGGCCGGCCCTCGCATGCGCAGGTACGTCCTCCCGGGCGCGATCGCGGTTGCGACCGTTGCCGCGCTTCGCGGTGGTCGCGCGCCGAACGGCCGGCGATGCCGTCTCGGCAGCGGCGAGCCCGGACTGGCTCCTGCTCGCTGCCGGCTTCGCCGTCGGCGCCGTCGTCCAGCCGTTGCGCGCGCTTGCCTGGCGCCAGACCCTCGGCGCCCGGCGTAGGGTTTCGCGCGATCTACGCGGCGAGCGCGATCGGATCCTTTCTCGACACCGTCCTCCCCGGCCGCCTCGGTGAGGCGGCGAAGGTCGGCGTGCTCCGCGCCGCCTCGGCCAAGCAATGGCCTGGCCTGCCCCGTGCGGGAGGCAGCCTCCTCGCCGCGCATCTGACCGAGGCGATCGCGTTCTGTCTCGTCGGCGCGACCGCGGAGTCCTCCTGCCGGTTCCCGGCTGGGTGCGTGGCGCGCTGATCGGCGCGGTCACCCTCGCCGCGGGCGGGATCGTCGCCGCCGCCGCTCTCCACCACAGGTTCGGTCACCGGCTGCCGGCATGGGCCGACGGCTTCCTCGCCGCCGCCGGCGCTCCCCGTCCGGTGCTCCTGCGGACGCTGGCGATCCTCCTCGCCACGTGGGCGGTGCGCTGGCTCGGCGTCACGCTGACGCTGAACGCCCTCGGCGTCCACGCCGGCCTCGGCACCGCGCTGGTCTACATGACGGTCACCGGGCTCGCCAACGTCGCGCCGATCCTGCCGGGCAACGCGGGGCTGTACCAGGGCGCCGCCGTCGGCGCGCTGGCGATGGTCGGTCACGCCGGGGCGACCGCCGTCGCGGCGAGCCTCGTCATGCCGATGATGGCGACCGCGATCACCGCGTCCGCGGCGCTGGTCGGCCTCGCGCTCTACGGCCGCCGTTTCGCCGAGTTGCCCCGCGCAGCCCTGCGTCGCGGTTAGTCGCGCCGGCGCGAGACCTGGAAGATCCGGGGCTGCGCGACCAGCGTCTCCGGGTCGGCGACGAACGCCTCGAGGCCGGCGAGGGTCACGTCGAGCTGCTCGGGAGTCGCGACGCCCTCGGCGACGACCGCGTCGGCGATCGCCTGGAGGGTCAGGGTCGCGAGCGTCTTCGCTTCTCCCTCGGAATGGACTGCCTGGACGAGCCTGATGTCCGGCCGCGGAATACCGGCCTCGAGGAACGCGCCGAACAGCTTGCGTCCGAACGTGGGGTCACCGCCGCGGCGTTCGAGCACCTGGCGGTACATCCGCTCGTGGGCGGCGAACGCCTCGTTCGGCGGCTCGCAGAACTGTCCGTCGAAGTCTGCGTCCTCGACGGCGATCGCGCCGCCCGGTCCGACCGCCGCCCACATGCGCCGCAGCAGGTCGACCGGCCGGCTCAGGTGCTGGAGGAGAAACCGGCAGAAGACGAGATCGTAGGGGCCTGGATCGTCCCACTCGTTGACGTCGGCTGCACGAAACTCCACGTTCGGCAGTCCCTGCGCGGTCGTCGAAGCTCGCGCCAGCGCGAGCTTCTCCTCGTCCAGGTCGACTCCGATCACGTGTCCGGTCGGACCGACGATGCGCGCCAGCTCGAAGGTGACCTCGCCGCCGCCGCAGCCCAGGTCGATGCAGCGCAGGCCTTGCGCTACCCCGACTCGCTCGAGGAGTCTCGCGGTGTCCGGCCACCGCGAGCGGTGGAGGACCTGCAGGCGGTCGTAGCCCTGCTTCCCGCCGCGGATCACGTAGCGCGCCAAGGCGCCGATTCTTACAAAGCCTCGTTGCGGCGCCCCGTCCGCGATGCGCTGCCGGCCACGTCCGGAAAGACCGCCGCCGCGCACCGCTAGCATCGGCCGCATGGCCGTCGCGAAGCCGGAGGACTATCTCGCCGACCTGAACCCGGCCCAGCGCGAGGCGGTGCTCGACCACCGAGGGCCCGCTGCTCGTGATCGCCGGCGCCGGCTCGGGCAAGACGCGCGTCCTCACCTACCGCGTCGCGCACCTGCTCGCGGCCTGCGGCGTGAAGCCGAACGAGATCCTCGCGATCACGTTCACGAACAAGGCCGCCGGCGAGATGCGCGAGCGCCTCGAGGACCTGCTCGGCCCGCGTCGCGCGCGCGATCTGGATCCTCACCTTCCACGCCGCCTGCGGCCGGATCCTGCGCCGCGAGGCCCCGCGGCTCGGCTACCGCTCGAACTTCACGATCTACGACCAGGCCGACCAGGTGCGGCTCGTCAAGCAGTGCCTCGAGGAGCTCGAGCGCGACCCGAAGCGCTTCGTCCCGCGCGGCATCCACGCGCAGATCTCGAACGCGAAGAACCAGCTCGTCGGCCCGGACGAGTACGCGCGCGCGCGTCGCGACCTTCTACGACCAGACCGTCGCCGACGTCTACGAGCTCTACCAGCGGCGCCTGTTCGCCTCGAACGCGGTCGACTTCGACGACCTGCTGATGCTCACCGTCGAGGTGCTGGAGCGCTTCCCCGAGGCGCGCGAGCGCTGGCAGAAGGCGTTCCGCTACGTGCTCGTCGACGAGTACCAGGACACGAACCACGCGCAGTACCGGCTGCTCCAGCTGCTCGCCGGCGAGCACCGGAACCTGTGGTCGGTCGGCGACCCGGACCAGTCGATCTACGCGTTGCGCGGCGCCGACATCCGCAACATCCTCGAGTTCGAGCGCGACTTCCCCGGCGACGCAGGTCGATCGCGCTCGAGCAGAACTACCGCTCGACGAACACGATCCTCGACGCGGCGAACGCGGTCATCGCGCACAACCGCGAGCGCAAGGAGAAGAACCTCTGGTCGGAGCTCGGCGAGGGCGAGCCGGTGCGCGTGATCGAGGTCGAGGACGAGCACGCCGAGGCGCGCTTCGTCGCCGCCGAGATCGCCGCGCTCGTCGAGGAGGGCTACTCGGCCGAGCGAGATCGCGGTCTTCTACCGGACGAACGCGCAGTCGCCGCGTGCTCGAGGACGTGCTCGTCCGCCAGGGCATCGCCTACCAGGTGATCGGCGGCCCGCGCTTCTACGAGCGCGCCGAGATCAAGGACGCGATCGCCTACCTGCAGGTGCTCGACAACCCGTTCGACGCCGTCTCGCTGCTGCGGATCGCGAACCGGCCGCGGCGCGGCATCGGCGACGCGAGCGCTCGCGCGCCTCCAGGCGCTACGCCGACGCGCACGGGATCTCGCTCTGGGAGGCGCTCGGCCTACGCCGAGGAGGCGGGCTCGGCGCCGGCGCCGCTGAAGGCGGTGCAGCGCGCTCCGCACGCTGCTCCAGTCGCTCCAGTCGGCGCGCGCAGGAGCTGACCGTCGCCGAGCTGATCGAGCGCGTGCTCGAGCGCACCGGCTACGTCGAGGCGCTCGAGGCCGAGCGGACGATCGAGGCGCAGGGCCGGCATCGAGAACCTGCAGGAGCTCGTCGGCGTCGCGCCGCGAGTACCTGCAGCAGGCGCAGGAGCCGCAGCCTCTCGGGCTTCCTCCAGGAGATCTCGCTCTACTCCGACCAGGACGCGATCCGCGGCGAGCAGAGCCTCGTCACGCTGATGACGCTCCACAACGCGAAGGGCCTCGAGTTCAAGCGCCGTGTTCATGATCGGGATGGAGGAGGGGATCTTCCCGCACGTCGCGCTCGATCGAGGAGCAGGGCGTCGAGGAGGAGCGGCGCCTCGCTACGTCGGCATGACGCGCGCGCGAGGAGCGGCTCGTCGCTGACCCACGCCACGCTCGCGCTCGCTCTGGGGAGCCGCACCTTCAACCTGCCCGTCGCGCTTCCTCGACGAGCTGCCGCGAGGAGGGCGTCGTGCGCGAGCGGCTGCGGCCGGCCTCGTGGTGCGAGTACGGCGCCGCGCGACGTGATCGCCCGCGCGAGCGACGTGCCCGCGCTCGCGACCGGCGACTCCGTGCGCCACGGCGACCCTCGGCGAGGGCGTCGTCGTCGCGATCGAGCCGGGCGGCGTCGTCACCGTGCGCTTCGCCGACGACGGCGCCGAGCGGCGGCTGATGCTCGAGTACGCGCCGCTGGAGAAGATCGCCTGATGCGAGATCCGCGCCTGCACGAGCGCCGAGGAGCTCCGCGACGCGGTCGGCGCGATCGTCCACTACTTCGGCCGGGAGCGGCCGGACGACGACGTGGGCCGAGCGCTGGCTGAAGATCTTCGAGCTCGAGCGCATGCTCGCCGCAGTCGACGACGGCGGCACGATCGTCGGCGGCGCGGGCGCGTTCACGTTCCGGATGACCGTGCCCGGCGGCGCGCAGCTGCCGACGCGCCGGCGTGACGGTCGTCGGCGTCCTGCCGACGCACCGCCGCCGCGGCGTCCTCCGCTCGATGATGCGCGCCCAGCTCGACGACGTGCACGAGCGAGGCGAGCCGCTCGCGGCGCTCTGGGCATCCGAGGAGACGATCTACGGCCGCTACGGCTACGGGCTCGCCTCGCTCGAACGCCCGAGCTCGACGTCGAGAAGTCGTTCGCCGCGTTCCGCCCGGGCGTGCGAGCCGGTCGGCCGCGTGCGTCTCGTCGACTTCGACACGCGCCGCGCAGCAGCTGCCGCCGGTCTACGACGCGGTGCAGCGCGGTCACGCCGGGCATGTACGAGCGGTCCGAGGCCTGGTGGCGAGAACCGGCAGCTCGTCGACCCGCGAGAACTTCCGGTTCGGCGGCGGCCCGAAGCAGCTCGCCGTGCTCGAGGTCGACGGCGAGCCGCAGGCATACGCGATCTACCGCCTGCACGTCGCCTTCGGCGACCTCGGGCCCGGAGACGAAGCTGCGCACCCTCGAGGTGATCGCCGCGACGCCCGCGGCGACCGCGTCGATCTGGCGCTACCTCCTCGACGTCGACTGGACGAAGGCGGTCTCGGCCGCGGCTGCAGCCCGTCGACCACCCGCTGCTCCTGCTGCTTGCCCGTCCGAGCCTGGCGAGGCCGACGATCTCAGACGGGCTCTGGGTGCGGCTCGTCGACGTCGGAGCGGCGCTCTCGGGGAGGACGTACGCGGGCGAGGGCTCCGTCGTCCTGGACGTCCGCGACGAGTTCTGCGCCTGGAACGAGGGCCGCTGGCGGCTCGCGGACGGCGAGGCGGCACGGACGAGCGACGACGCGGACCTCGCGCTCGACGTCTCCGATCTCGGCTCGGTCTACCTGGGCGGCTTCACGTTCCGCGACCTGCAGCGCGCCGGTCGCCTGGACGAGCTGACGCGAAGGCGCCGTCTACCTGGCCGACGCGATCTTCCGGACCGAGGGCGTGCCCTGGTGCCCCGAGATCTTCTGACGGTGGTGGCTCTGGACGATCCGCTGTGAGAGCGCCTGGCGGATGTCGTCCGGTGCGCTCGAGTAGACCTTCAGGTCGGCGGGCAGGGATCTGAGCGCCGCGCGGTAGCACGCGAGCGGATAGGTGCCGTCGATCCGCCCGTCGGCCCAGTCGCGGAGCAAGCGGCTCTGGCAGCTCGTGGCCGGCGGCGTTGCCGGCTGCGACGCCGCTGCGTGGGCGCCGCTGCCGCGGTGCGAGCGCGAAGAGCAACGCCAGCGAGACGGCGCCGATTCCGATCCCCGCCACGATTGCCACCCGAACCAGGCGCATCTGGCCTCGTTTCCCCCGTTGACAGCACGCCAAACATCTTTCGCCTCGGCAACGCGTTCGAAAGCGGCCGGAGTCGGGGAAGCGGCGCGCCCGATCGACCTGTCGGCAGCCGCGGATGCGATGATGCCTCGACGGCCCGGGCGGCGCTCGGCGAACCGTGACGACGTGATCGACGCAGACGTTTCCAGCGACCGGATCGACGCGGCTGCCGCGGCCGTCCTGATCGTCGACGACCGGCCCGAGAACCTGCGAGGCGCTGGAGGCGTTCCTCGAGCCGCTCGGCGCGCGGATCGTCACCGCCGGATCGGGACGGGAGGCCTTGCGGCTGCTGACGACCGAGCCGTTCGCCGTCATCCTGCTCGACGTCCAGATGCCCGAGATGGACGGCTTCGAGACCGCCGCCTCCGTCCGCGGCCGGGCCGAGACGCGCTCGATCCCGATCATCTTCCTGACCGGCATCTCCGCCAGCCCGGAGAACGTGTTCCGCGGCTACGAGGCCGGAGCGGTCGACTACATCGTCAAGCCGGTCGACCCGGCGATCCTGCGTTCGAAGGTGGCCGTGTTCATCGAGCTCTTCGAGAAGACCCGGGAGATCGCACGGCAGGCCGAGCTCCTCCGGGAGCAGGAGCAGGAGCGGCGCGAGCGCGAGGCGGCCGAGCAGCGCCTGCGCCGGTCGCGCTTCCTCGCGGGCGTCGCCGCCGCGCTGGAGAAGCGTCTGGACGTCAAGGGGCGTGCCGGGCAGCTCGCGCACACCTGCGTTCCCGAGCTCGGCGACGTCGCGCTCGTCCAGCTGGTGGAGCCGGACGGCGTCGTCGAGGTCGCGGCGCTGGCCACTCGGGGCGTCCAGGACGAGACGCTCCGCGGGCTCGTGGGCACCCGGAGCAACCTCTCGGCGTTCGGCTCCTGGGTGTTCGACACGCCGCGAGGCCGGCTGGTCGCGCCGGTCACGCCCGACACCTGGCGCGAGCTCGGGCTCGGCAACGACGGCGACATGCTCTGCGCGCGGCTCGACCTGCGCAGCATGATCGCGGTCCCGCTCGCGCTCGGCCGCCGCTCGCTCGGCGTCCTCGTCGTCTGCGCCTCCTCGGCCGAACGTGACTACGGCGAGGACGAGCTCGAGCTCGCGAAGGAGGTCGCGCGCAAAGCGGCGATGGCGGTCGAGAACTCGCGGCTGTTCGAGGCCGAGCAGGAACGGTCGAAGGCGCTCCAGCAGAGCCTCCTCGGCCGGCCGGAGGTGACGAGCGCGGGCGTGACGGCGGCGTGGCGGTACCTGCCCGGCACCGCCGAGCTCGAGGTCGGGGGCGACTGGTACGACCTGATCGATCGCGAAGACGGGCGCATCCTGGTCGCGGTCGGCGACGTGGTCGGGCACGGCGTCCAGGCGGCGACCGCGATGGGCAAGCTGCGCAGCGCGATGGGCGCGCTCGGGCTCGTGGTCGAGAGCGTGCCAGAGCTGATCAGCCGGCTCGACCAGTTCGCGGAGAAGATCGAGGAGGCCCGGTTCGGCACGGTTGCCGCCGTCCAGCTTCAGCCCGAGACCGGAGAGCTGCGCTACTCGCTGGCCGGTCACCCGCCGCCGCTCGTGATCGACCCCGAGGGCAAGGCCGAGTTCCTGGAGGGTGGCGCCGGCCTGCCGCTCTGCATCGCGCTCGACGACGGGAACGGCAGGCCCGAGGGCCGCGCGTTCCTGGCGGAGGGCTCGACGCTGATCCTCTACACCGACGGCCTGATCGAGCGGAGGGCCGACTCGATCGACAGCGGGCTGGAGCGGCTGAAGAACGCGGCCGTCGCCCGCAGCGGCTACGAGCCGGAACGTCTCTGCGACGAGATCGTCGACGAGTTCGCCGAGGGCAGCCTCGACGACCTCGTCTTCCTCTGCCTTCGCCGCGAACCGCTCGACTCCCGGATCTTCAGCCGCGTCTTCCCGGCTGTCCCGAAGTCGCTGCACGCAGTCAGGCAGGAGGTGCGAGCGTGGCTCACGGAGCAGGGTCTCGATCGCGCCAGGATCGACGAGGTGATCCAGGCCTGCGGCGAGGGCTGCGCGAACACCGTGCGCCACGCCTACGGCGAACAGCCCGGCGAGGCGACGCTCGAGCTACGGCTCCGCAGCGACGGGCGGCTGGTCGTGCGGATCCGCGACTCGGGCCTCTGGCGGACGCAGGCGCACACCGAGTCGAGCGGCCACGGCATGGAGATCATGCGCGCCCTCAGCGAGCACGTGCACATCCACCGAACGCCGCAGGGGACGACGGTCGTGCTCGAGTTCGACGTCGACGTCCCGCGCAGCTCCTCCGGCGCAGGCCGCGCCCGGCGTGCCGGCCGCGGCGCGTTCGCGCCGAGCCTAGGCCGGCGCCTCCCCGGGCTCGGGCGCAGGGGCCTCGTCCTGGTCGAAGAGAGCGGCGACGCCCGAGTCGAGATCCTCGGAGACGAGCTCCTTCGCGCCCAGCGTCTTCAGCAGCTCCTCGGCCGTGGGGACCGCGTCCGCGGCGATCTCGAACACCACCGCCGAATTCCCGGGTCCGAGGCCGACACGCGGTTCGCCTGGAAGCTCGACCCCGACGGCGCGTGGACCCGCGTCGAGCCCGAGCCCCGCACACCGCGGGTGTCCACGCACGAAGTGCTGATGGCGCGCGCCACCAAGCGTGCGAGGAAACGGAGACGGCGGACGTAGACCGAAGCAGCCGCTTTCGCGTGCGAACACCTACAACTTCATCTCCGAACGCGCCCTGGATGCGTGCAGCACCGACGGCGTCGAGAGCATCTCACTGGCTGCTGTCAAAGGAGACGTAGGACTGGTTCCTGGCCGGAGTGCGGTGCGATCAGACGGCGGCCCGAGCGGACAGGAGCAACCGTCCGGTTTGCCACGCGAAGGCGAAGAGCAGGACGGCTGCTCCGGAGAAGACTCCCAGGGCGCCGACGGAGACGGAGGCAGCAAGCGCTTGCGATGTTCCGACACCCGAGGTGGCGAGGGCGACGGTTCCGACGCCTGCCTGGGTGGCTGCGCCCGCGGGCCCGATCGGTAGCGCTGCAGCTGCGGCACCGGCGCAGAGAAACAGGAGCGCGAGTGGGAACGAATAGCCCAGTCCGAGCGTGCCGAGCATGATGAAGTACGCCACCCCGCGAACGAGCCAACAGCCGAAGACGAACGCCCACGCCTGCGTCGCGCGGTACAGCGAGGTGGTGCGCGGGCTCAACCAGCGGCCGAGCCGGGAGCGGAGGGCGCGTGTGCTTCCGGCGAGGCGTGGCAGGGCCACGATCACCGCGGCGGCTGCGATCCCGGCTCCGGTCACGACCACGAGTGCGGCACGCGCAGCGATCCCGGCGCCCGGGTAGGCGACGGCGACGGCGGCGAGCGGCGCCAGCGCGGCGCTGTCGATCAGACCGAGCATGACAAGCGAGAGGCTGATCGCCCGCAGACCGGCAGGACAACCCGGGTAGCGGCGGACGACCGCGATCCGCATCGCATCGTCGAAGCGGCCGGGAAGGACGACACCGATCAGCGCCGCGCCGCCGTTACCGGCGACGAGCGCAAGGGGAGAGGGCCGCTCACGATTCGTAAACAGCCGTCCCCACCCAAGTGCCTTGAGCGCCTGGGCAAGGAGGAGCAGCAGCCCTACTGCCACGAGCAAGCCTGGCTGGCCGTGCGAGAGCGGCCACGAGGTTGTCGCAAAATGACGGACAGCCAGGAAGGCGAGGAGGAGCATGAGAGCGGCCGACCCGACACCGACTCCCCAGCGCGTCCTCCGCGAGTGTCGAAGCTGCCAGAGCGCTCGCATCAGCAGCCGATAACGGCCCTCGAGCACGACCGGTGCAGCCGAGACTGCGATTGTCGCCAGCGGATCCCGCTCCGGCTGGACATCCAGCGTCGGGGTTTGCCTCATGCGCTTCCTTCGAGGAACCTCCGCCAGCATGCCACCTTGCGCCGGCGCCGGCATCGAGGCTGCCGTGTCTCAATTGGCATGGGGCCTCCCCGCGGGCACGACGCCGCTTCGTAAACAAACCGCGAAGGGCGGGCCGATCCCCGGCGCCGCGGCCGCGCGTTCGACCCAGCCGGCGTTCGAGACGACGAGGCGTTCTCACGCGGTTGGCTTGTCTTACGGCTGGCGACGCGAACATTGCGACCGTGGTCTGGACGAGATCGGCCCGAGCGCACTCGTGCGCCCCGTCCTCTTCCATCTGCTCTGGCAGCAGCGCCTCACGGTGGACCTCACAACGCGGCTCACCGACGAGACGCTCGTCGCAACCCACGAGACGAGCTCCTCTCGTGCCTAGTCTGCCTCTGATGATCGGCTCGCGCCTCCGCTTCGAGGCCGAAGCGCATGTTCTGGTCGCCTGGCAAGGGCCGGCGGTACGACTTCGCTCCGAATCAGCGACTGCGGGCGAAGAAACGAGGCGAGTGAAGCTCTCACGCATACCCCGACGGAGGAGCTTCTCGATCGCCGCGCCGAGTTGCAGGCGGCGGCACAGGACGCTGGGCTCACCCCGAAGGAGATCGGAGCTGTTCTGGACGCCCGTCCTGATCTTCCGCGCCCGTTACTGCCAATCGAGCGCGACCCGCTCCTCATGATCCTGAGCTACGCCGACTTCGTCGGACGCGATGAGCTGGTCGCGCAGGTGGATGCGGCAAGCGTGGACGGATAGGCCCTTCGCCAAATGCATCGTGCTGATGGATGCGGCGCCTCAAGCTGGCCGGATGTTCTCGTCGAAACAGGGGCCGGTTGGGACGACGAGGAGAACGGCGCCGCCGGGCTGGGGTCGGCTTGACTGGCGGCTTACTGATGTTGAGACTGCCGTAGGAGGGGCGCGAGACGGTCGGGTCGCCGGCTCGGTCGGGCAATTCGCGTCGAGACTCGCAGCGCCCGTCCGAGCCTTCGCCTTGCGAAAGGAGGCAGGTGGATCCGATTCGCGATCCGACCAAGAAGTGGACGGTCGTGTTCTGCGCGCTCGACGGGTCGACTCCGTCGCAGGACATCGTGGAGACGGTCAAGGCGTGGTTCCGGAGAAGCCCGCTACAACCGACTAGACCTACCGGAGGAGGCGTCTCAGCGACACGCTCGCGCTTCTGTCCGCTTGAAGAGGCGGACTTCGGTAATTGGTCATTCAGAAGGGAGACGGATCATGTGTCGTTGGCTTGCGTACTACGGAAAGCCGGTCCTGATGGACAAGGTCCTCTATGGGCCGCAGCACTCGCTGATCGAGCAGAGCCTCGAGTCGCGCATGGGCGCCGAGCCGACGAACGGGGACGGCTTCGGGATCGGCTGGTACAGCCAGTACGGGCCGGGCACCTTCAAGAGCATGGAACCGGCCTGGAACGACCGCAACCTGCGCCAGCTCGCCGGCCACGTCGAGTCGCACCTCTTCGTCGCCCACGTCCGTGCGACGACGGGAACGCCGGTGCAGCAGACGAACTGCCACCCGTTCGGCCACGGCAGGTGGCTGTGGGCGCACAACGGCGTGGTGTCGGATTGGCTGCAGGTGAAGCGCGACCTCGTGCTCGCGGTCGATCCTGAGCTCTATCCGTTCATCGAGGGCACGACCGACTCGGAGGTGCTCTTCTTCCTCGCGTTGACGCTTGGCCTCGAGGAGGATCCGCCCGCCGCGGTCGCCCGCACGCTCGGGCTGGTCGAGGAGGTCGGTCACGAGCACGACGTCGAGTTCCCGTTCCAGGGGACGATCGTGACGACGAACGGCGAGCGGCTCTGGGCGTTTCGCTACTCGAGCGAGGGAAGGTCGCGCTCGCTCTTCTACTCGAGCACGTACGAGACGCTCAAGGAGCTCTACCCCGACGACCCGCGCCTCGCCCTGTTCGACGAGGAGACGCGGCTGGTCGTCTCCGAGCCGCTCGGCGATCTGCCTGGCGTCTGGAACGAGGTGCCCGAGGCGAGCTATGGGATCGTCCAACCCGGCCAGGACGAGCTGCACCCGTTCCAACCGGTGGTACCCGCGCACGTCGCATAGTCGGACCGGGGCCGAGGACGACATGCTGCTCTCCCGAGCTGAGCGGCCACGAGCTCGAGCACCGGGTCACGCGGGCGCTGATGCAGTCGGTGCTCGGAATCGCCACGCCCGTGTGCAGGAGCGCCGCCGACGTCGAGCGAGAGCTGCGCACGCTCCGCGGGTACGTGGCCGAGACAGCTGCGCAGCGCGGCCCGACGACGCGGCAGCGACAGGCGCAGCGTCATCAGCCGAGCCGCTTAAAAAGGGCAGGTTGGGTTCATGAGCCCGGCGCTGACTTCGACGACCAGCCAGATCCCGAAGGCCAGCACCGTGCCGTGGCCATGTTCCCGCCGCTACCGTGAGTTGACGTGAGTTCGAGTTCGCCCATTGACGTCGAAGCCCCCGAGGCTGGAGAGACTTTGGACCTCACCGTCGCCGAGCTGAAACGCTGTGTTTGGCTCGACCGCGATCTGAGCTGGCTGGAGTTCAACCGTCGGGTGCTGCACGAGGCGCTCGACGAGCGCACGCCGCTGCTCGAGCGCGTCAAGTTCCTGGCCATCTTCTCGTCGAACCTCGACGAGTTCTTCATGAAGCGGATGGCGCGGATCCGGCCGATCGGCGACCGAGCCTGGCCGCGCCAGCGCAGCGGGAGCTGCTCAGCGCGGAAGCGGGAGGTGGTCACGTCGATGCTGGACGAGCAGGCCGGCTGCTACCGCGAGGTGCTGCGCCCGCGGCTGGCCGAGCACGGGATCCACCTGGTCGGCTGGGACGACCTGACGCGAGGCCCAGCGCGACGAGGCCTCGGCCGTGTTCGAGCGCGACATCTCGCCGGTGCTGACGCCGCTCAGCCTCGACGCCGCCCACCCGTTCCCGTACGTCTCGAACCTCTCGACGTCGTGGGCGTTCCAGCTCGAGGATCCCGGTCAGCGGCGAGGCCGTGCTGGTGCGCGTGAAGCTGCCGAGCGACCTACCGCAGTGGCTGCGGGTGAGCGGGCGTCGACTCCCGCCCGAGCGGGTGTTCGTCGGCCTCGACCAGGTGATCCGCGCCAACGCGCGAGCGGCTGTTCCCGGGAATGGTGGTGGCCAGCGCCAGCCTGTTCCGCGTCTGCCGCGACGCCGACGTGGAGCTCGACGAGAACGACGGGCTCAAGCAAGCGGGCGCATGGTCGAGGAGGAGCTGCGCCAGCGCCGCTTCGAGCCGGTCGTGCGGCTCGAGGTGCAGCCCGAACGCCGACCCGGCGATGGTGGCGGAGCTGGTCGAGCGCTTCGGGCTCGACGCCGAGGACGTCTACGAGATGAGCGCAGCTGCTCGACTACACGACGCTGTTCGAGATCGCCGGCCTCGAGTCGCGGAGCTGCGCGACCCGGCCTGGACGCCGCTCCCGCCGCTGGCGCTCGAGGCGCCGACGGCGACATCTTCTCGGCGATCCGCAGCCGGCGACATCCTGCTGCACCATCCCTACGAGAGCTTCTACGCGAGCGTCGAGCGATTCATCCGCGAGGCCGCCGACGACCCGCAGACGCTGTCGATCAAGATGACCGTCTACCGGGTCGGCGACGACACGCCGTTCGTGCGGTCGCTGATCGCGGCCGCCGAGGCCGGCAAGCAGGTGGCCTGCGTGATCGAGCTCAACGCCCGCTTCGACGAGGAGCGCAACCTGCACTGGTCGCGCGAGCTCGAGAAGGTCGGCGCCCACGTCATGTTCGGCGTGACCGGCCTGAAGACGCACAGCAAGGTCGGCGCTGGTCGTCCGCAAGGAGGACGGCGGCATCCGCAGCTATGCCCACATCGCGCACCGGCAACTACCACACGCGCACGGCGCAGGCTCTACGAGGACGTCGGGCCTGCTCACCGCCGACCCGGCGATCACCGCGCGACGTCGTCTCGCTGTTCCACTTCCTGACCGGCCGCTCGCGGACGCCGTCGTTCGACAGCTGCTGGTCGCGCCGCTGCACATGCGCGTCGCGCGTTCGTCGAGCTGATCGAGCGCGAGATCGCCAACCACGAGGCCGGCCGCCCGGCCCGGATCGTCTGCAAGATGAACCAGCTCGAGGACCCCGAGATCTGCGCTGCTCCTCTCCAGGGCCTCGCGCGCCGGCGTCCCGGTCGAGCTGATCGTTCGCGGGCTCTGCTGCCTGCACCCGGCGTGCCCGGCCGTGACCGAGAACATCCGCGTACGTTCGATCGTCGGCCGCTTCCTCGAACACTCGCGCATCTTCCACTTCGCAGCTGGCTCGGACGACCCGCTCGACGGTGACATTCCTGATCGGCTCCGGCCGACTGGATGCACCGCAACCTCTCCGACCGGGTCGAGGCCGCCGTCCCGGTCAACGACCACAAGCTCCGCGCTCGGCTCTGGGAGATCCTCGAGACCTGCCTCGACGACCGAACGGAACGCCTGGGAACTCCAGCCCGACGGCAGCTACCGCCAGCTCCAACCCGAGTCCGACACGAGCGCCGGCTCAGCGGGGACACATGCGACCATGATGCAACTCGCACTCACCCGCCACGCCCTCTAGCCCTCTCGCACCGTGCCGCAAGCGCCTGGTTGCGCCGTCGTTTCAACGACGGTAAGACGGCGGTCGGTCGAGTTGCACTTTCGGCCATAAGTAAAACTCGACGCGGTCGATGCCGTCGGTGAGCCTGCCGTAGAATGCTCCGCGAAGAGCGACGTTGCGGCGCATCTGCGCCCCATGCGAGCTCCACACGCCTGACGTTCTCGTTGCGAACAGCGGCGGTGAGAGCGGAAAGCACCCGGCCTAGGCGTCCCACCCGCAGATTGAATCCCTTTGCGCGACTGCGAACAAGGCGGCTTCATCCGACTTTCGCCTCCCGCCCCGAGCACCTCCGTTGCGCCCACAGGGGACTCCGGCGGGAGAGGCTCATCGCGCGCGGGGGTGGGGTATGGCCGGCTCTAGCTAGTCGTCGGCGCTCTCACACGCTGACTTAGCGGAGGCTGCGCCTGCCGCAACACGAGCTTGCCGTGGCCGAGCGTGTCGGCGAACCTGAGTGGGATGGCGAAGACCTACCGGCCGAGCCGCAGTACACGACTGATCAACTCGCTCTTCCACGCGCTGACGCGGCTCGGACTGGGAGCCTCGTACCGACACATCCTCACCGTGCCCGGGCGGAAGACCGGACGGCTCTACTCGACCCCGGTTGACATCATCGAGGTCGATGGCCGGCGCTGGCTGGTCGCCGGCTACGGGCCTGCCAACTGGGTTCGGAATGTGCGGGCCGCGGGCGTGGCGATGCTCAGCCGCGGCCGACGATCAGAGCGGTTCGAAGTCGAAGAAGCGGACGTCTCGGCGGCGGTTCCTGTGCTTCGCAAGTACATGGCCGAGATCCGCGTCACCCGCGCCTACTTCGATGCCACCCCCAACTCAGCCGACGAGGTAATCGCGGCAGAGCTGCCCAGACACGCCGTCTTCCGCCTCATCTCTTCCGCGCACGAGGGCGGACAAGACTCGTCGGGTCACTCGCCGCCCCCTACCGCCGAGGACGCGGTCACATGAGAAAGGACGTGCGCGAATTCATCCGCCGGCTCGAGTCCGTCGGGCTCACGGTCGAGTCGAAGCCCGGCCACTACCACGTCCTTCGCGACGGGAAGCCGCTGCGGAAGCAGAATGGGATGCCGTTCACGCTCCCGTTCTCTCCCGACACGATTCGCTGGCGCAGAGCGGCGATCCTCGAACTGCGCAAGCTCGGCATCGAGGTCTAGCGAGACATCCGCTTCGACCACTTCAGCGCCGTGCGCCTACATGCTCTACGTCGAGTGCTCCTGGCACACGGACGAAGGAGGTCTGTCTCTCGCTGGCCCGGGGACTCCAGCCGCCGGATAGGCTCATCGCTCGCGGGGGTGGGGGTGCTCCGACACCGCGTCTTCTCGGCCAGACCGACTGGGATGAGGCCGCCGAGCGCGCGACCGCTCTCCTATCGGTGAGTTGCCCGCCCTGGCTATCAGCAGAGCCGGAGCGACTTCGAGGAGCTGGAGTCGCTTGATCTTCGTGTCGTATCGACGATAGTGGGACGTAGATGGGGAGAATCCGCGAGCCGGGCGGCAGTACAGCCGAGGTCGAAGCCGAAGACGGCATCCTTAGCTGGCGCCTCAAGGAGCTGATCACGGCAGGCTACGAACCGGATGACGCGCTCCTTCTGGCAAAGCAGATGGAGATCGACCTGCATCTAGCGACCGAGTTGCCGCTCCGCGGCTGCCCACACAAGACGGCCGTTCGCATCCTGCTCTGATTGACCCTAGGGACTCCCGCGCTTGGAGAGCCCATCGCGCTCGCGAACTGGGGTGCCGTCGACTGCCGTCCCGACGCCGGGTGTACTCACCACACGCTCACCACGCAGCGCAGGAACCGCTTCAGTTCATCGTTTGAGCTACGACCTCCTGCTATGTGACCAGGAGGTCGACGAGGTTCTGACCGCACGCTGGCGATCCGCAACCTCAGTTGGGAGAGCGCCAACTCCTCAAATCGCCGTCGAAGTTTTGTCAAGCGTGCTTTAATTCAGATCAATGGTGTCGTCGCCTCGGGGTCAGTCCCAGTTCACCGAGAACTTCAACCGTCTCTTAGGGCTGCACGGACTAACGCAGCACTACGCGGCCCAGCTGCTCGGGGTGTCGGCTGCGACGATGAGCGCGTGGATGAATGGCAAGGCGACTCCCTCCTTGAACAGCGCTATTCAGATCGCGGATCTTTTCCAAGTCTCCACTGATCGGCTGATGGGTGCTGAGTTCGCTGACTTACTTGAGCACGAGCTCGCTGATCGAGCTAGGTTCGAGAAGGTTGAGGCTCGGATCAAGCGCGGATCGAGGCCTCTGAAGTCCGTATGAGCATGTCGTCGGCGGACGACTTCGAGTGGCAGGACGACTTCGACCGCTTCAAGTGGGGTTGGAACGTCGACACTCGTGAGGCTGTTGTTTGGACCGTCGCCGGCGGCGCCGACGGCGGGCCGGCGCACCGCGAGTACCTGCAGGAGCGATGGGGGAGACCGCCGAGCATCGAGCGCGGTGACGTCCTGGGTCTTGCGTACTCGGTATTCGTGGAAGGCAAGGATCGACCCGAGGAGATCGCTGTCGAGCCTTACTACGCGAGTGAGGTCCCGGCGGAGGTGGTTGCCGCCTTCCGCGAAACCTTCCCAGGAGTTGCGATCTCAGTTCTTAGTAATTGAGCCTCGTAACCGGGTGCGTCCCACTCTTCCTTCTGTGTGAAAAGCGTGAGCTCTCCACCCCGGGCGTCAGCAATCCGTCAATCCGCGAACGAACTGATGCGCCGCCGGCATCGAGGTGCCCAACGTGGCCGAGCGGATCGCCGCGTGGAACGCGAAGTACGCAGACGCGAAGATCGTCATCAAGCCGATCAAGCTCTCCGAGGAGGACAGAGCCGCACAAGAAGCGACCTTTGGACCGCAGAGGCAAGCTCGGAGCCGGAAGCGACACAACAAGACCAGAGACCCAGCGGTGTGAGCCCGATGCGACAGCAGCCGGTGCATCGGACGAAAGCGCTTCGAGAAGACCGAGTGGTAGCAACGGGATGCCGAATTGATCGCCGACATCGAAGAACTCCTTGCGAGGCCTTGTGGTGCGTTTGTGGTGAGTAGACGGCGATTCAGCCGGTGCCGGGCCAGGCTCGGCGAGGTACACTGGGCGATCCAACCCGGATCGGTTTACCCGCAGTCGGCTGCGGCGGCCCAGAAGACCGCGCAGGCGACGGCGCCTGGGTCGGCGTGCCCGCGCGAGCGTTCGGGCGCGCGGGCGGCCCGGCCGCGTTGCGGGGTGAGCTGAGCTGTGCCTTCGGCGGCGTCCGCAGCGGCTCGCGCGGCGGCCTCGAGCGCGTCTCGGAGCGGGGCTCCGCGGCGGGCCGCGTCTTCGAGCGCTCTCGCCGCCGGCGCCATCGCGTCGACGACCGTCTTCATCCCCTCCTCGCACCGGCCGCGCTCGACCATGCCCTGGACGGCGGCGGTGGCGGCGCGGGCGGCACCTGCCGAGTCGATCTCGGGCGCGTCGCCGAGAGCCCGGCCGGCCCGCAGCAGCGCGGTGCCACAGAGCGGCCCCGACGTCCCGCCCACGGAGGCGAAGCTCTCCGCCGCCTGTCTGAGGGCCGAGCCGGGCGACGTGGAAGGGGACGCTGCGAGATCGGAACAGACCGCGCGCCAGCCCAGCACCATCGTCACTCCGTGGTCGCCGTCGCCGACGACGGCGTCGAGCCGGTCGAGCTCCTCCTGCGAGCGCTCGATCCGGGCCAGCACCCGCGCGAGGAGCGCGACGACGTCCGCCGTCCCAGCACCGGTCACCACGGCAGCCGGAGCGGTGGTGCGGCGAGACCCTGGGCCGGAGCCTCGAGCAGACGGGTCAGCTCGGAGTCCGCGGAGGCGAGCGTGACGGACAGCCCGGCCATCTCGAGCGAGGTGATGTACTCGCCCACGAGCGCCCGCGCGATAGGAATCCCGAGCGTGTCCAGCCGTCGGGAGACGGCTCGCAGGACGATGTAGGCCTCCATCACCGGCGTGGCGCCGAGCGTGTTGACGAGCACCCACACCGACTGCGAGTCGTCGAGCAGCAGATCCTCGAGGACGAGGTCGAGGAGCATGCCCGCAACCTCGTCGGCGGAGGCGAGTTCTCCCCGGCGCAGCCCGGCCTCGCCGTGAACGCCCATGCCGATGTCCATCGAGCCCTCGGGCAGGTCGAACGTCGGCCGGCCCGTCTTGATGCGGCCCCCGCGCGTCCGTCCCGGACGGTCGCGGACACGTGGACACTTGACCTTGATACGGCCTCCGACTCGCGGTCGGCGCCTCCGACACGGAGCGGCAGCCGCGCTGATGCAGCCCTGGACGCTCGTGCGTTCCTCCACAACGCGTCGCCTGCCAAGGCGGCCGAGCCGGTAAAGGCCGCTGACAGCAACCCTCGCTGCACGTGCAGGAAAGGCCGGGCCCCGATGCTGACGCATCGGGGCCCGGAATCTTCGCCGAGGTAGTTTCGATTTCGTCCACTCGATCGGCGGGTGTTTCGGATTCCGCCTACTTCATCAAGTCGATCGAGCTTCGCCCTACTTTCGATCTATTTCTCGGTGCACGTGGAGGGTTGCACTTCTTCGGGCGCATCTCGTCAGGGGAAGCGCTGATCGTACTGTGGTTTTGCCGCAGTCATCGGGTGACGTCTGTCCAGGCCTGACGCACGCCGGGGCCGAGCGAGATGCGCCTGCGTGGGCTCGGATCCGGCGGTGGAGTGTTATCGTCGTCGAAGCTGCTCGGAGGAGATGGTTGAGGTGGCGACGCGGGTACTGATTGCCGGCGGGGGCGTCGCGGCCCTCGAGGCCGCTCTTGCCCTGCGGGAGTTCGCGGAGGAGGTCGCGTCAGCGTCGAGCTGTTCGCGCCGGAGCCTCAATTTTGGTATCGGCCGCTCGCTGTCGCCGAGCCGTTCGATCTCGGCGAAGTGAGGCACTTCGACCTGGCTGAGCTCGCCGCGGCCGCCGGTGCGACCTTCTCGCCGGGTGCGCTGTCCGGCGTCGACGCCGGAGGACGCTTCGCCCACACCTCCGCTGAGCAGCCCGATTCCTTACGACGTCCTGCTTGTCGCCTGCGGAGCCGGCCCGACCCCGGCCGTCGCTGGCGCCCTGACCTTCCGCGGCCCAGCCGACACCGAGCGCATGCGCGCGCTGCTCGAGGAGATCGTCGCCGGTCAGGTCGGGCGGGTCGGTTTCGTCGTGCCCTGGGGAGCGGTTTGGTCGCTGCCGATCTACGAGCTTGCGCTGATGACGGCGGCCTACCTCGCCGAGCGCGAGCTCGACCGTGTTGAGTTGGCGCTCGTCACGCCGGAGGAGGCACCGCTGCAGCTGTTCGGGCGGGCGGGGAGCGAGGCGGTGCGGCAGCTGCTGGAGGAGTGGGGCATCGCCCTTCAGACTGGCTCCTGCGCGGTCGAGTTGGTGGACGGGGAGCTGCGCCTCGTCCCGGAGGGAATCATCGCGGTCGACCGTGTCGTCGCCCTGCCACGCCTGCTCGGGCCGCGGATCGACGGCCTGCCGCAGACGGTCGAGGGGTTCCTTCCCGTCGACGCGCACGGCCAGGTGCACGGTCTTGCCGACGTGTTCGCCGCCGGCGACATCACCAGCTTCCCGGTCAAGCAGGGCGGAATCGCTGCCCAGCAGGCGGACGCGGCCGCCGAGATGATCGCGGCCAACGCCGGCGCCGACCTCACGCCGCAGCCCTTCCGGCCGGTGCTGCGCGGGCTGCTGCTGACGGGACGACAGCCGCGCTACCTCAGGCACGAGTCACCGGCGGCGCGGGCGATCCCTCGATGGCCAGTCCCGAGCCGCTCTGGTGGCCGCCGGCGAAGATCGTTGGCCGTTACCTCGCGCCCTTCCTCGGCGCCTTCGCCGGCGTCGAGAGCCCACCCGAGGCGCCGGCCGCCCCGGGCGCCGTGCCCGTCGAGGTCGAACTCGACGCCGCAAAAATCCACGGGTTGGCCGCGCCGCGCTTGAGGTATCGCGCGATGCTGAGGCTGACGGTGGTGCCACCGTCGCCGACGTCATGTCGACCGATCCGCTCCTAGTTGCCCCCGAGGACACGCTCGGGGAGGTCGCCGAGAAGATGCGCGCAGGCGACCTTGGCTCGGCCCTTGTCGCCGACTACGGGCGGCTGATCGGCATCCTCACCTCACGCGACCTACTCCGCGCCTTCGCGGGCCGCGTCCACCCGAACGAGGCGCGCGTCCGCGAGTGGATGACGGCCGAGCCCGTCACCGTCTCGGCAGCCACGCCGATCGAGGCGGCTGTGACCCTGATGACCGAGTACGGCCTCCACCACCTGCCCGTCGTCGACGACGAGCGGCCGACCGGGATGGTTGGTCTGCGCCAGGCCGCGCGTCAGGCGCGCGGGCGGATCGGGATCGGTCTCGGGCTCTGACGGCTGCCCGCCCGAGATAGGAGCTGGCGGCTGTTCGTCAGCTCGAGCGCGTCCAGCCGAATCGCTCCTCATCGCCACCCTCAGCTGCGCCGCCCTCGGCGTCGCCATTCCCTACATCGAACCAATCGCCCATCTGCTCGGCTTCCAGCCCTTGCCACTCTCCTTTCTCGCCGTCCTGGCCGGCATGATCATCACCTACCTCGCCCTCGCCCAACTCGGCGTCGCCCTCTTCTTCAAACACCAGGGCGGCCGCCCCCTTGCCCTCCACGTCAGCCATCAACAGCGGCACATCATCCGCATAGCCTCACGCTGGCATCTCTGGCCGCACAAATCCACACCAACGCCGCCCACGCCGGCACCCACCAGCTGACACGAGTCGATCAATGACGACAACGGCCATCGACCGACGAAGCAGTGACACCCCCCGATCTTGCCCCGGTACGGTCGGCCCAAGCCGCGAGCGCTCTTGCCCGATGAATTGAGCCACGGCGGAGATGACCCCCCGCCCCAGCCCGACGATGCGCAAATCGACGACGCTGCCCGCGCCGAAGCAACACGGCACATCCAAGAGCATTCCCTCGGTGAGGCGGCGCGGATCGGCCGGCTCTCGCGCATCCGCGAGTTCGTGCTCGGCGCCCAGGACGGTCTGCTCGTCCCGCTCGGTGTCGTCACCGGCATGGCAGCCGCGCATCCCGCCCGCTCGCTGATCATCGTCGCCGGCCTCGCCGAAGCGGTCGCGGGGGCGATCTCGATGGGCGGCGGCTCCTACCTCGCCAGCCAGGCCGAAGAGCAACTGTACGCGTCCGAGATCGCCTCGGAAGGACGGGAGATCGACGAGTTCCCCGACCGCGAAACAGACGAACTCGCGATCGTCCTCGAGCGCGAAGGCCTCTCCCGCCAGCAAGCAGAGACGGTCGCACTCGGACTCGCCTCGAACCCGAATGTGTTTCTCCGCACCAAAGTCCAGAAGGAACTCGGACTCTCCCCCGACGCCGGCGGCGCCGCACTCGGCGACGCGCTCGTCGTCGGCGCCACCTACCTCGGCGCCGCGATCGTGCCGCTCTGGCCGTACTTCTTCTTCCCCCTCAACATCGCGCTCGCGATCAGCCTTGTCTGCACGCTCCTCGCGCTCTTCGCGGTCGGAGTCGCAAAGGGCCGCGTAACCCGCCTTTCCCTGCTGCGCTCAGGCGTCCAGGTGGTGATCGTCGGCTCCGTCAGCGCCGGCGTCGGATACGCAATCGGGCACCTGGTCACCACCCTCGCCGGCTAGGGAACCGCCCGCTCGACCCGCCGCTCCCTCGCGTCTCAGTACTCGTTGAACCACCGGCGGAACGCCAAGGACATCGAAGCCCCGTCCCTGAGCAAGAGAGACCCGCGTCGTCGCTCGACTTCGACCGAACCAGATGGTTCGACCGAGCCAGATGAAAGAGTCGTCTTGCCCGACCGAAGCGACGGTTCGTAAGGTCGCAAGACCAAGAGTGGCGCAGTCGAGGTCGGGCATCGCTTTTGCCCGACGATCTCCCGGGCGCAATCGCTGCTCTAACGCCGACTGTTCGGGATCGGCCGAAGTGTCCGGCTTCGGCACGATGCCTATTGACCCGCACGACGTTCAAGAGTGTGCACCGGGGTGTGCACCACATGCCCTCGATGGCATCCATGCCGACGAGCGTTTCCGGCGCATGACGGCTTGAGCGCACCTTCGGCCCGGTCGCGGACTCGTCGACGACCTCTGGCCGATCCTCGACCTCCTCGACGACACGGCGCACTCCCCGGCGTTATGGACTGAGTCGGAACGGCGGGTATTCATCGGTCACCAGGATGAACGCGTAGCCGACAACGCGGTTCGTCCAGCGGAAGACCCCAAGGACGAAGTCGAAGAGGCCGCGTGGATAGCGGCCAGTAAAAAGGATCGCGAACCAGGCGATGACCACCGAGACCACGGCGGCGATCCAGAGGAAGACGAGCACGATGTAATGCGGGATCGCGAGTAGCCACTTGACCAGCGGCAGCCATCGATTGAGTCCTTGCTTGGCGTCCGGGTAGGGGAAATCGAGCGCGACCGCCTGCTGCTCATCTGTTGATGGGTAGCGGTCGTCCATCAGTGCGAGATAGACGCCGATCCGGTTCGAGAACCTGAGCAGCTCGAGGTTCCAGTCGAACCACCAGCGGGGGTACTTCTGCCGGAACAGGATCATTAGAAGCGGTCCAAGGAACAGGAGCCCGCGCAGTCCCGCCTGCGATCCTCCAGCCCTGCTCGCCCGCCCCGTAACTGCGCGAGGGTCGCCGCGACGATCAGGATCGGGATCGCGACGATCAACCTGAAAACGGTGGTCAGCCGGTTGAGCGCGCGGTCAGGGTACTCGACCGAGAACCGCACTGGATATGCCGGCTGGGCTGTCGTTTGACTGCTGGACTCCATCGCTGCTCCACCTCCGCTAACTCGAGGAAAGAACCCCGCCGGCCATCGCACACCGGCAGAGCCGGACTAGCAGCCTGCGATGAACCCGTCAACTCGTCGCTCGCCAAGACCCGCACCGCCTCTCCGTCTGACGGGGTCTGGTCCGGGACTTCTCGCTCTCTGCGGATTTCTTCCGTTCGCGGCCTCTTGCCGGACGGTCGCTCATCTCTTACGTTGGCAGGGCACCGAGCACGGAGCGCGATTAGGTCGAAGTCGCTCCTGCGGGTTGTACGCGGAAGCCGCAAGGCCAGGCGGAAAGCTTGCGGGGGCGGTGGACGAAAGCGCCACCGGCTCGGTGTACTTCGGTCGGAAGCCGAAGGCTGCGGGTTAGGAACACCGATGGGGTCAGCGGCTGACCCCATCTGACCCGAGACACTCCAGCTCGCTTATGCTCCGCGCGTCCACGACGCAAAGGAGTCGATATGTACGCACGGGTAGCGACCTTCGAGAGCGATCCCGCGAATATCGATGATGCGATCAAGATGGTTCGCGGCGAGGTCGAGTCCGGAAACACCCCGGCTGGGCTCGAAGGCGCGAAGATGCTGATGCTGGTCAACCGTGAGACAGGTAAGGGCCTCGGCGTGACGCTCTTCGAGAGCGAGGAAGCTATGCGCCGAGGGGACGAGGCGCTGAACGCCATGAACCCGGGCGCGAGTGAACGCCGCACCTCCGTTGAGTTCTTCGAGGTACCGGTTCAGACGATCAGCTAGGGCCGACCGAGCGAGGTAGCAAGGCTAGGATCGCGCGGGCCGTGCGGGCGTTGGTCGCCGCCGATTGACTCGCTGCTACTTGAGCGTCTTCAGGTAAGCGACAAGCGCCTTCAGCTGCCAGTTGGGGATGATCCCGCCCCAGTGCGGCATGCTCGTGATCGGGGCCTTGCCGATCACGCTGCCCGAGCGGATGAACTCGAGGATCTTCGCGTCCGTATTGAACTCCTTGCGGAAGTCCTGGCCGGAGAGCGGCGGGATCGCCTTGTCCGGCGACTGCGGGTTCGGGACGCCGCCGAGCCCGTTCGGCCCGTGGCAATTGATGCAGCCGTAGTGGACGTAGGCGGCCATGCCCGCCACGACGGCGCCCTGGTTCCCCGGGATGGGGACGGGGGTCGCGTACTGCACCTGCGGGAGCCCGGCCCGAATGTACGCGACGAGGTCGGCGACCTGTGTCTTCGAGATCACGGGCCCCCAGACAGGCATGAAAGGCCGCTTCGGGTTCTTCGACTCACCCAGACCGTGCGTGATGATCCGCGTCAGCGTTGCGACAGTGAGCGACTTCCCGATTCCGCTGAGCGCCGGCACGTAGGGCGAGGCGCCGCCCCGCCCGAGCGAGCCGTGGCACGCGGCACACGCGAACTGGACGAAATCGTGGGCGCCTGCGGCGACATGGGGGTTGATCTTCCCCGCGGCGCGCGTCGCTGCTGCCGTCGTCGGATGGGAGCCGTGGCTCGCCCAGGCACCGACACCCATCGCGAGTGCAAGAACCGCCAAAACGACACCGACCGCAACAACCCGACGCATTGTCGACGATCTTACCGTTGCGCTTCCGGCCGGACAAGCGTGCATTCTGCCCGACACCAGCCGGCGGGAATTGGGTGCCCTCGCCGCGGCGTCCGCGCCTGGGCCAAGAGAAATGACCTGCCCGGAGCCGCCGGCGGACACGCCGGCTCTCTCCAGCAACCGTCAAGAATCGTAGTCTCACGGCTCCGCCCGATCGGCGGCGCTTCACCGTCTGACCTCCAGCGACGAGCCCCCGGTTGTTCAGCGGATCTGACGACGTTCCCGCTCACGAGCAGGATGAAGCCTAAGTAGTTGGCACTCAGGCGACCATCTCAGATGTCAGAAGACGCCGATTAACAGGTATTTTGTCGGCCGCGCGAGAATCGAACCAGCGACCTCGGGATTACGAATCTCCACCGCCCGGAACCGGGACGCGCTGTGGGCGATGGAAGGAAAGGAGTACACCGAGCCGGTGGCGCTTTCGTCCACCGCCCCCACAAGCTTTCCGCCTGGCCTTGCGGCTTCCGCGTACAACCCGCGGAGCGACTTCGACCTAATCGCGCTCCGTGCTCGGTGCACGGCCAACCTATGAGATGAGCGACCGGTCGGCAAGAGGCCGCGAACGGAAGAAAGGCGCAAAGAGCGTGAAGTCCCGAACCAGACACCGACAGACGGAGCAGATCAACGCAGCCGGCGGCGTGTTCGGCAGGAAGATCGAGGTCGACTGGATCGACACGCGCTCGTCCGAGCGCGCAGTCGGTCCGAGCGCGAATCCGCTGATCTCGAAGGGCGCCGTAGCCATCCTCGGCCCCTGTCTCTTCGAGTGGGCCGGCCCGGCGCTCTCGGCCGGGCGCGATCGCAACGTGCCCGCCTTCTCAGGCTGTGATCGGGCGGGCGTCGCCGAGCTCTTCCTGGCCGAGGCCGCGTGATCGTCTCGCTTCACGTCGCGACCGGCGGCGCGGCCGGTGCCGCCGCAGGATCGCGGTTCGGCGCGCTCGCGCTTGGCATGCTGGCACATCTCGCCGGCGACCGCCTGCCGCACCAGGACATCGGCTCCCGGCGATTCGAGATCGGCTCGGGAGTCGCCCTGATCGCGCTGCTCGCTGTGGCTCGCGGCCCGGGCGACCCTGCCGTGGTCGGCGCGCTCGCAGCGTCGGCCCCCGACCTCGAGCACGTCCTCCCGCTGCCCCAGCCGGGCGGCCGGAAGCTCTTCCCCTCGCACCGCCTCCGCGGGTGGCACCGCACCGGAGGGCTGCCAGTCTGGGTCCAGCTCGTCTCCGCCGGCGTCTTCGTCGCAGTGCTCGTGCGCCCAGCGACATCGACGACGCGCCGCTGTGGGCGGGCGAGTCGTGCAGCGTCGTCAACAACATCAAGCCCGCGGGCGAGATCGTCCGCGACCTCGCCCGCGACGCCGAGATGGCGCTCACCCTCGAGGCTCTATCCAGGGAGAGGCCTCTGGATGTTCCGAGAAGGCTTGCTCGATGTCGCTCGGCTTGGCCTGGCAGCGCGATCAGTGGCTGCGCTTGGCTGTGCGTCGGGCTTCGAGTAGGGCCATGTCGGCGCGGGCGATCAGTGCTTCGAGGGTGTCGCCAGGCTCAGCCTGGGCGAGTCCGAACGTGACTGACTGCTCGACGTCGCCGGCTCTCAGTGGTGCGGCGAGCTTCTCGAGGCGTGCTCTGGCTTCGGCCGCCTTGAGGTTCGGCATCGCGCAGAGTAGCTCGTCGCCGCCGTAGCGCACGATTACGTCGTAGGCGCGGAGATTTGCGCGGAGGGTTTCGCCCACGAGTCGCAGCAGGTCGTCGCCGGCTTGGTGGCCGTGAGTGTCGTTGATCTGTTTGAGGCCGTCGACGTCGATGAACGCGAGCAAAAGCGTGGTGCCGGTGCGATGTGCCCGCTCGAGCTCGCCCGACACTTCCTCAAGACCGAACTTGCGGTCCAGGCGCCGGTCAATTCGTCGGTTGCCGCGAGCTCTAAGCTCGCCGCAGACTCGGTGTGTTGCCGTAGCGCCTCGATACGTTCACGGGCTGCCTCTCGGCGGTCGGCTGCCGCTCGCGCACGGTCGTCGGCCGCGCGTGCCCGATCGCGTTTGGCGCGCACAATGATGTCGTCTCGGCTCGCGTTTGCGTCGTCCTCCAGATCGTGCTGACGCGCGAGCTCGTCACGATCTTCTGCGGCTCGATCACGAGCTGTCGCGGCCCGATCACGATCCTCTGCTGTTTCCAACCTGGCCGCGGCCGTCTCGTCGCGTAGTGCCTCCACGGCGGCACGGTCGTGACTCGTCCGCGCCCGAGTCAGAGCGCTCCGGCGGTGGGCGACCTCGTCGCCACCAGCCGCGAGATCGTCGTCAGCGGCATGCTGATCCTCATCCGCGCTTTGCTGATCTCTCGCACTCGCGGTCTGGTCGTCGTCTGACCAGGTCTGATCCTGATCGCTCGCCGTCTGGTCGTGGTCCGACCGGGTCTGATCCTGATCGCTCGCGCTCTGGTCGCGATCAATCACAAGAGAATCGCGGGTCTCGGTGACACGCCCGGTAACGAGTTCGGCGCCACAGGACGGACAGCCCGCAAAACTCGGCCGCCACACCGCAAACTGGACAGTTCACAACTCTCGTCACCGCAGACCGCCTACGCCGAGCGAACTCGCCGAAGACGGCGAGTGTAACCGCTTCTCAGCGGATCAACTGCCAGCCGCTACGCGGCACTGTCGCGCTTCCCGGATTGCGACACGCCGGCAGAGCTAGGGCTTGATGCCCAGCAGCACGGTCTTGTTCTTCCTGTCGACGGCCGCGACCGTCTCGAAAGGAAGAACGCGCCTCTGCCGGAATAGCCCTCGGCGTACGACGATCTCGTCGGGATAGTCGGCGTGACGCTCGTAGCGAATGTGATCGATGCGCCCGCAGGCGCGCCCCTCTTCGTCCAGGACGAGGTAGCCCTCGGCCGAGGCAAGCAGCCGGCCAAGCTCGCCTCGATCTCTCAGTTGATTGTCGGTGCTTGCTTCGTGGTCTTGCACGAGCCGAACGCTACGGCCTCTGGCAGACGGGCCGCCAGCTCCCTGTCGTCTACTCGTGCGGCCGACACCGGCGCAGCATGGGGCATCCACATGTTGGCACCCGAGCGTGCTTCGGCTCGCTACTGCCCGCGCGACTTGAATGTCTGTTGCCTGCGGCCCCTTCTGCCCCTGCGTCACCTCGAACGAGACCTTCGCGCCCTCGTCCAGCGTCTTGAAGCCGCTGCCGGCGATGGCCGAGAAGTGCACGAACAGATCTTCGCCGCCCTCATCGGGCGTGATGAAGCCGTAGCCCTTCTCGTTGCTGAACCACTTGACGGTTCCGGTTGCCATGAACACACCTCCCTTCACTGCTCACGAATGCGTAGGGAAGGCGTGGAGCGCAACCGATACTCATTCTTTGCTTCCGACTGGGAGACGATCGTACCTCGCCTCGGTTAGGAACAAGGTGACGCGTCGTTTTTGACAAACTGTTCTAGGCGATCTACCCGGCGTAGCGCGAGCGAGGTTGCGTCTGCGGCTCCCGGGAATCACCGACGTAGGGTAGAAGCGCCATCTCACGCGCGCGTTTGATCGAGACCGCGACCTGCTTCTGGTGGTTTCGGCAGGTGCCCGTGTTGCCGCGGCCCTTGATCTTGCCCCGCTCGGAGATGAAGCGGCGGAGCTGCGCGATGTTCTTGTAATCAACAGCCGCGACCTTTTCCTTGCAGAAGAAGCACGATCTCCGGCGACGATCCACGCCCTTGCGGTCCTTCCGCGGCCCGGCCGACGATGGCGCATCCCGGGTCTTGCCTCGCTTCGCTCGCGCAGCCACCGGCTCCCTCCTCTCTAGGCGGGATCTCTCAGGCCTTAGGCCGCCGCTGTCGTCGAGCCCGGGAGGTCTCTTGTTGCCAGTCTACGTTCGGGGAGAAGCCCCAGCCCAAGCTGTGCTCGGGTTCCCGTTGCTCAGAGGAGACGTGCGACTTCGCCACGCCTCCGCCGCCTGGCCACCCAGCCACGATGGCCTGTGGCCTGATCATCGCCGCTCGTCGCCCTGGCTAGGTCAGAATCCGCTCGAGCAGCTCCTCGGAGCAGCCCGCCTCGATCATCTCCTGCACCTGGTGGTAGTCGATCTCGGCGAGCGCGAGCCGCTCGGCAAGGCCGACCGAGTGCAGGAACGTGGTGAACTGATCGAAGCGCCACTCGACGATCTGAGCTTGTCGGGTGCGAGGTCTTCCCACGGCCGGCGCGGGATCACCATGCGTGCAGCGTACGGGGCCTCCACCGCGAATGCTGCGATCTACTTGCAGACGAGCGTGCGCTAGTCGACCTGCTCCTTCTCGATGGTCCCGGCTGCAAAATGGGCGGGAAGGGGGATCAAGCGGTCACCTCGGCTGGCTCTGTCACCGTTCCGACAAACCGCGACCGTTCCGGCGTGGATCAGGTGAAAGTCGCCCATATCGCGTCCGTCCGCCGTCGTCGAGGTCGAGTCGTGGCCGCGACGCACCTCCTACCGTCAGTCGGCAGCCTCGGTTGCACACCCTCAGGCATCTACTCTGTGAGGGATGCTCGAACCCGGGGAGTCTGCCTCCGCCCGCAAACACCAAGAGCGTCATGCCCATTGCCCGCTCTGCGGCGAGGAACGAGCCGACCAGCTCCTGCGTGACCTGACCAGCGCAGAGGATGCGCTCTGTCCGCGTCCCTGCGCTGCCGCGTGGCGTACGCTTGCCGCGCTCCGCCGCCGCGAGTCGGTCAACGAGGTGCTCGCATCGCGCAGGCGCCTCGAGTATGAGGCTGGTCAGCCGTTTGCCCCTGTGTTCTCCGAACTTCTGCTCGACCGCTGGCGGGCGGGGGACTGGACGGTTATGCCCCAGGATCTACTTGCACGGCTCGAGGCTGCGGGCGACGGTGAAGACGCTGGCGGAGGGAGCCAAGCACGAGTACGCGCCTGAGCAGGAACCGAAGGACGCGCAGGCGTCGAAGGTCACGCTTTCTCAGTCCTCGCGGCGATCGCAGGCAAGGAATAGAAGGTCGAGCTCGAGTTCGACGGCGAGGTAATAGAGTCGCTGCGAGGCGGCGTTCGAGCGGTCCCGGACCTGAGCCCTGCAGATCGGCGATCGGTTGATGCGTTCTCGGGGCGGGTCTGAGCCGAGCGCGACCCCGAGGCCGATCACGACGAGCGGAGCGCCCGACATGCAAGGTCGGGCGGCGTCTCGATCTCGCTCGGCAGCTTCTCCCGCGGAGCCGACGTCGTTGTCGGTCACGACGCCGCAGCCGCTCGCGCAGGAGGTGGCAGTGCGAGCTGATGTTCGCCGGGCTAACTCGATGAAGACAAGTAGCTATCCGGCTGTCAGCTAGAACCCCTCTGTGGGAGAGCCGGTGACGATGGGGCTGTTGTTCTATCCGCGTGGCGGTTCGGCGCAGGTCGCCCGCTATCTCGCGGCAGCCCTCGAGCGTAAGGGCTGGCCGGTCCGGCTGTTTGCGGGGTCGCTTGGCGGGCCGGGGACGACGACAAACGCTGATGCGTTCTTTGGCGGCCTCGATGTCAGGGCGGCCGATTTCACACCGGCGTTGGAGGCGTTTCAGCGGGGCGACGACCCGATGGCAGGTGAGATCCCGCTGCATCCGTCGTTCGAGGATCGCGTCGGGGCGCCTGATCGACTGTTCGCGTCGCTCGACTATCGAGACGCCGAGCGACAGGTCACCGCCTGGCAGCGGCTCTTTGCCGAGGGTGGGGCCGCGGGCGCGGCGATCGCGCACCTTCATCACCTCACGCCTCAGCACGACGCGCTGGCCCGGGTCGCACCGACCATGCCGGTCGTCGCGCACCTCCACGGCACCGAGCTGAAGATGCTCGATGGGATTCGTCGCCGCCGTGAGCTGGCGGTTCGTCTCGGCAGCGATCTGACCGGGATCGCCGCAGACGCTGCAGGCCAACGGGTCGAAGCCGCCCTCACCGACTCCGAGCACGAGCTCGTTCAGAGCACGCGTTGGGAGGAGTGGCGCCACGGCGACGCCTGGGAGGCTCGCCTGCAGGGCAACGCACGGCGCGCCGGTCGACTCGTCGCGCTCTCGCCCCGCGATCGCGATCATGCCGTCCGTCTCCTCGGTGTCGATGCGTCCAGCGTCGTGGTGATTCCGAACGGCGTCGACGTCGCGCGCTTCGACCGACGTCATGTCGGCGCGGAAGACCGACAAGCACGATGGCGTGCGTGGCTGGTCGACGACCCTCGCGGCTGGGACGCCTCTGGTGTGGCCGGCTCGATCCGCTACGGAGAAGAGGACATATCGGTATTCGTCGATCAGGAGACGGCCGAGGCGAACCCGGTGCTGCTGTTCGTCGGGCGCTTCCTCGCGTTCAAGCGATTGCCGTTGCTCGTGCGCGCCTACCAGAGGGCACGATCGAGTTTCGTGCGGCCGGCGCCGCTCGTCATCTGGGGTGGGCATCCGGGTGAATGGGAAGGCGAGCATCCCGTCGACGTGGCCCGCTCGGGCGCGACAGAAGGAATCTTCTTCAGCGGCTGGCGGGGACACGATGAGCTCCCCGCAGGATTGAACGCAGCTGACGTGCTCGTGGCGCCGTCGGTCGACGAGCCCTTCGGCCTGGTCTACTTGGAAGCGATGGCCTGCGGGCTGCCCGTGGTAACGACCCCTACAGGCGGCCCGCTCTCCTTCGTGAACACCGTCGCCGGACGCCCGAACGGCTGGTTCGTGGATCCAGATGACGAGACCGCACTCGCCGCCACCCTCGTCGAAGTGGTCAACAACGCTCCGGAGCGTCGCGCGCGTGGTGAGACGGCGTACGAGCAGATCCGCGCTGGCTATGCCTGGGACACGATCGCGACGCGCATCGTCTCGCTGTACGAAGACCTGCTCGCCAACACGGCACCTCGCAAGGCACTCGACCGCGGCTGAAGGAGCTCGTCGGGCGACCTCCTAGAAGCTGGCCAGGAGGTCGCCTCTGACTTGGGACCAGGAGGTCGCGTTGCGACTCGTCGAGGTGCCCACAGCATCGAGTTCGTTGTCCGCCCCGAGGACGCGTTCAACCACCAATGCGCCCACCTGCCCTGCGAAGGCTGAATCTGCTTGCCGGCCTCAACCAGGGCGAGCAGCCTTAATCTCTCGGAGAACATCTCTGGTAGCCTCCTGCTCGTCGTCGCCCGACTTCGAGCCCGTCACGAATCCGCCAGGAAACCGGGCCGGAGAGCTAGCTGCCCGCCCTTGCCCGCTGACGGCAAGT